>CALSLN010000014.1 GCA_943787205.1 uncultured Rhodospirillaceae bacterium | reverse complement strand
GGCCTTGATCAGCTTCATTCCCCTTGGGTTTCAAATGGCGTGGATGCAAGGCCTGTCACCCATTGGCGGAACGCCTCTTATTGCCATTTGGGTTTTCGCCCTTATCTGGCTCGCCGCAAATTGGTGGATGTTCTTTAACGAGCGACACCCCATAACCCCAAAACTGAAGGGCATTGATATGTATATTCGTTATGCCGTGATTGTAGGTATGGGTGGCCTTGGCCTTATGTCCCCTCATCACCGAAGCGCCTATCGAAGACAAATGGCTCGCGACCAAAATTTTCCTCTTCGGATGCGCCGTTGTTTTTGGTGTCTATCTCAGAGGTGTCATCAAGCACTGGGTCATTGGCTTCGGCATGGTTAGGGCCGGAGGAGACGAAGCGACCAAGGGCAATGATATTATCGAGGCCGCTTCGAAGCGTTCCAAGGTCGCGGCTTTAATGCTTTGGACGATCGTAGCCGTCATTGCCTTTTTGGGAAAAGTGAAACCGTTTTAGGGCGTAAAAGCAGGTTCACCCCAGGGCGACTTCGACAGGCTCTGGGGTGAACCGGCAGCCCGACACGTGCCCTAAAGTGGCTTATAGCCCAGAAACCTAGGCTTTACGCTTGGCTTCATGAGTGTGGCTCTGGAGCAACGCCTGACCACCTATTAAACCTGTAGTGGCAAACAACTAGCGCTACGGGTTGGTTTTCTATTACCTTTTAACCCATACAGTTATGCATAGCGGCCATCCACCGATGGCACGACACGGCACAAATGAGCGGGGCCCCTCATGACCAGAACCTTCAAAGCCACACTTGCAACCTCCGTTGCGGCACTTTGCTTCTCGGCTGGCAGCGTTGCCGCTCAGGACTCAGAAGTTGCGCAGGCTGGACGCGCATCAGTTTTGATCGAAGAAATACAGGTCTACGGCAGTAAGAAAAACCGAGCCCAGCAGCTCCAGGACGTTCCTGTCGCAATTTCTGCCTTTAACGAAAGCGCGCTTGATGCGCGACAACTGATCACCATCGAAGACCTATCCTTCGCCAGCCCTAACGTATCCTTGGATCAAGTGGGGACGACACCAGGTGTGCAGAACTTCTCGATCCGTGGCCTTGGCATTAACAGTTCTATTCCTTCAGTCGACCCAACCGTCGGCCTGTTTATGGATGGCGTTTATCTCGGTATAACCGCAGGAGTCGTCGTCGACACCTTCGATCTAGAGAGCATTGAAATCTTACGTGGACCCCAAGGCCTTCTGTTCGGCCGTAACGTCACCGGCGGTGCGGTATTGCTCCGGTCAAAACGCCCAACGGGTGAATTCGGTGCGAAGGCCAAAATCAGCTACGAGACTGGACCGCAATACACCGCCTCAGCGTCAGTCGAAGGCCCTATCGCAGGGGACAAATTGGCCGGTAAGTTGAGCATGTACTACAAGGACGACGACGGCTACTTCGACAACATCGCTGACCCAACGCGTGACGTAGGCGCACAAGAAACAATCATGTTCCGCCCTTCGTTCGTCTTTAATCCGAGCGATAATCTTGATCTAACGCTGATCTATGAACACGGCGACATGGAAGGCGACGGCGCTGTTGGGCAACGGGCCCTATCCGCAAACCCGTCCGAGGTGTCGGACAATATCTTTGCCGAAATCGACGAGCCAGGGTTCGTCGACATCAATTGGGATCAAGTAACCTTTGAAGCGAACTGGGATATTGGCCCGGGCACGCTGACCAACATCTTTGGTTATCGCAAAGTCGATCAGAACGCGTTATCTGACGTCGACGCGAGCCCTTTATTGCTCTTCCACGGCGACATCATCATCGAACAAGATCAGATCAGTAACGAACTTCGTTATTTTGGTGAACTGACCGACCAGTTAGATGTCACCGCAGGTCTCTATTACTTTGACCAAGACATCTACTATCGGGGAAAACCGCTACCTCGCTTTCAATACGATTGTTGCCGGTCTTGGCGGCGATCAAGCGCACAAGAACTATGGTGCATTCCTGAGCGCAGACTACCGCGTTACCGACGCGTTCACAGTTACGGCCGGGGCACGCTACACGGAAGAAAAGAAGTCAGCCAATGTATCGCGGTTCGGACTTTGTGATGTGACAACATTAGTCTGCGCACCTGATTTCTCCGACTCAGAAAAATGGACCAACGTGACACCAAAGATTGGTGTGCGCTGGGATGCATCGGAAACCGCGATGGTCTACGCCCATTGGACGAAAGGCTTCCGCTCTGGCGGCTACAACTTCCGCACCACAGTGCCCGCCATCTTTGATGCCGGCCCAACGGACGAAGAAAAACAGAGCTCCTTCGAGGTTGGCTTCAAATCAAGCTGGATGGATCGCCAATTCGTTCTCAATGGCGCAGCGTTCTACAACGACTTGAGTGATCTGCAACGCGAACTCAATGTCGCCAATCCTATTGTCGGAGTTGTCCAAGGCTTAAGAAACACCGCCGACGCGACAATCAAGGGCTTCGAACTGGACATGATAGCTCTGCCTATTTCTCAATGGGCATTCAATGCCTCTGTAGGATATTTGGACGGTGATTATGACGAGGTCCGATTTGATCTCAGCAGTGATGGCATCATTAACGATGCTGATCTAGCCCTCTCCATACCGCGCTTGCCAACATGGACCTACACCGTCGGTACCACCTTTGATCAGGAACTCGGTGACTTTGCAGTCCTCAGCCTGCGGGGTGAGTACAGCCATCGCGGCAGCACGTTCTTTACCGACAACAACATTGGCACCCTGCCGGAATACGATGTCTTCAATGCCTCCATCAGCTTGATCAGCATGGATGAGCAGTGGGCCTTGACCTTCTACGGCAAGAACCTGTCGGACGAAGCCATCGTTCAGCAGAACACAACATTGCCGTTTGGTGCGTTTGGCGCCCCTCGGTTGTCGACCTTGCAGGAAGGCCGACGCTGGGGTTTGGAGCTCAAGTTCCAATACTAAGTTTACGCACAACACCATCCCTCGGGGCGGCGACCGCAAGGTCCCGCCCCGTTTTCGTATGGAACCGCAGAAATTCGAAGGGAAATAAAATGTCACAATCACGCACCGCGCTAGTAGCCGCAGCTTTGCTCATACTCGGCATCGGGAATGGCGTTCCCGCAAGCGCAAAAACCGTTCTGGTTACCGGCTCTTCGCAAGGCCACGGGCTCGCTTTTATTAATGACTACGCAGAACGCGGCTGGACCGTTATTGCGACCACCCGCACGCCCAGCACAGCAACGCGTTTGCAAACCCTTGCTGCAAATTTCCCTAACGTCACCGTTGAGGAGTTAGACGTAACGGATTTTGCCGAAGTTGATGCCCTTGCAGACAAGTATAAGGACACGCCCATCGATGTCCTTAACCTCAACGGTGCCATCAACACATTTCGTGTGGGCCGCAACACGCATGGTGAAACTGACTATCCATGGCTTGAGCAAGTGTTGAAGACGAATATCGTCGGACAACTATATGTTTCAGAGGCCTTTCTAGAGCACATCGCCGCAAGTGATCAGAAAACCATCGCCGTCATGAGCGCTGTTGGCGGGCTCAATAACGAATGTTCGAAGCGCGGCAGCACCGTCTTACCGAGCCAGTAAGGCTGGACTCAATATGATGATGCGGACCTATGGGGGAAGCGGTCAAAGACCGTGGTGTCATTGTTGCCGTTATCGCACCGGGGTCGATAGACACCGAGAACTATATGCAGGTTGAAGATCCATCGACCTTACCTGAACGAGATCGGCGCATGGTTGCCGCAAATGCATATGCGCCGCGCGAGGCCATTGGCAAAATGATCGACCTCATTGATAGCCTAACGCTTGATGACATCAATACGTTTCACAAATGGGATGGCACGACTCTTCCTTGGTAGGGATCAGGCCGCATCGGCTCTTTGATTAACCAGTTCCCTCCCCTAAACTCAGCCGATGAATCACAAATCAGTACTTTCTCGGGTTGCTCTAACGCTCACCCTATTCACGAGTTCCGTTCAGGCCGAATCATACCTATTGGCCACCGCAACAACGGGGGGCACCTATTACCCTGTCGGTGTTGCACTCGCTACGTTAACGAAAGTGAAACTAGAGCCAAACGGCGGACCTTCGCTTTCAGCCATCTCATCCGCGGGTTCCGCAGAGAACATTAAGTTACTCCGTGAGAAGCAAGTTCGTTTTGCGATTCTGCAAGGAATCTATGGAGCTTGGGCTAAAGACGGCAGCGGGGCGTTGCAGACCGAAGGCCCACAGGGCCACCTTCGTTCTATTACGACGTTGTGGCCTAATGTTGAGCACTGGCTCGTCCGCAAAAAATTTGCTCCTACAGGCACAGTTGCAGATTTCGACACGCTAAAAGGTGAACGCCTCTCTATCGGTGCTCGAAACTCTGGAACGGAAGGGTCCGGCCGAGCGCTTTTGACACAACTCGGCTACGCCCCCGACACAGACTTTGATCTTGTCTTTCAAGGCTATGGACCAAGCGCCGATGGACTTCAAAACAACACCATCGCGGCTGCGAATCTCCCGGCCGGACCGCCCGTGGGGGCCGTGACTCGCGCCTTTGCTGCATCAAGGGATAAACTCAGTTTACTTTCTTTCACTGACGCACAAATGATTCAAGCGAATACACCACGCGCTTTATGGACGCCCTATACAATCTCTGCTGGGACATATCCTGGGCAGGACAATGACGTCCAAACATTGGCACAACCCAATTTCTTAGCCGTGCATGAAGACGTGTCTGACGAAGACGTATACCAAATCGTGTCCACCATTTATGAGAATTTGGCGTTCCTCAAAGCCATTCACAAGGCAACATCAGACATGAGCGTGGAGAATGCGATGCCGGGCCTACCTCTTCCTCTGCATCCGGGCGCAGCCAGTTTCTATCGAGAGTCAGGACTGGAAATTTCTGACTCTCTGCGACCGCCCAAGGCACCATAAGCGTGAGTGACGCGGCGGCGCCACCCAGCAGTGAGTTCACGCACCCCCGCTGGATAACGTTTCTCGCCGCGGGGACGGCAGTCCTTCACCTCTATTTCAATTCGATCTCGCCACTTTCTGAACTTTGGATGTCGCTCCTCCATTTCGGCACTCTCGGATTCCTCGTTGCGCTCACTTTTCCCATGTTTAAGGGGGCGACAGGATCGAATTTTCGCGTAATCGATATAGTGCTTGGGCTCGTTACGCTTTGCTCCTGCCTATACCTCATTGCAGGAGAAAACGCGTTCTATGAGCGCGGGCAAACGTTCACGGTGTTCGATTGGCTATGCGCCATTGCCGCTGTCGTGTGTGCTCTGGAACTAACGCGACGGGCAACCGGTTGGGTCACCCCCCTCTTAGCCATCATCGCAATCACCTATACAGCGTGGTGGGGTCGCTACATCCCAGGCGTTTTCCATTTCCCCGGGCTGACCTGGGAAACCGTACTCTACCGCGCAACATACGGTGGCGACGGCATGTTTGGCACGATTGCACGCATATCATGGAGCTATGTCTTCATGTTCATCTTGTTCGGAACGTTCCTGCTGAGAAGCGGCGCTTCTGACGTGATCTTGGCATTGGCACGAGCGGCAGCAGGACGCTTCGCAGGTGGCCCCGGGTTTGTTGCCGTCTTCGGTTCAGGTTTGATGGGGTCTATCTCCGGGTCGGCCATCGGCAATACGGTCTCAACTGGCGTGGTTACAATCCCTCTCATGAAACGCGCCGGTTTCCCGGCTAAAACCGCAGCCGGAATTGAAGCTGCCGCATCGACAGGCGGCCAGTTAATGCCGCCGGTCATGGGTGCTGGCGCCTTCTTGATGGCGACGTACACAGGCGAAAGTTATTTGACGATTATATCCATCGCCACACTGCCGGCTCTTCTCTATTTCTTGTCCGTCGCATTCCATGTTCGCATTGCAGCTCTACAACTGGGTCTCAAACCCGACACATCCAACGCGTCGCTAAATGATCTCGGCCTCGCAAAAGGCTGGCCCGTACTGCTTCCCATTGTATTGTTGGTAGCGCTACTAATTGCAGGCTTCACACCAACGTGGTCAGCGGCAGCAGCGTCTCTGGCGACAATTCTCTGTGCCCGCTTTGGGCCTCGGCCCATGGGCCTTCGTGACGTTATCGACACACTGGCACGAGGCAGCTTCACCGCCGCTTCCATCTCAGTCTTACTCGTTGCGGTTGGCTTGGTAGTCATGGCCGTCACGACAACGGGGCTCGGCCCGACTATTTCACAAATGATTGTGTCTTGGTCGAGCGGAAGCCTGTTCCTAACTCTCACTTTTGTGGCTTTAGCGTCTCTCGTGCTTGGCCTGGGCCTTCCCGTTACGGCAGCTTACGTCGTCCTAGCACCCTTGGCCGCGCCCGCACTGACTGACCTTATGCTCGATGCAAAGCTGATTGATGCCCTTGTTATGGGAACACTGAACGACGGCGCAAAGACCGTTCTTCAGGTCCTGATGCCTGAACAAGCTGCCGTGCTTAGTTCACCCATGACCCAAAGCGCCGCCGTCGCTTTTCTCGATGCCGTTCCACCGGAACTGATGAGCACCATATCTGAGCAAGGCTTACCTGCCAGTATGATCGCCACCACATTACTCTCGGCACATATGATCGTGTTTTGGCTCTCACAAGATTCCAACATCACCCCCCCCGTCTGTCTCACAGCCTACGCAGCGGCAGGGATAGCAGGCACGAAACCGCTTGAAACCGGATTCACCGCCTGGGCCCACGCTAAGGGGCTCTACATTATTCCTCTCGTAATGGCGTATTCGCCAATGATTGGTGGCACGGGCCTCTCTCTCGTTCAGATCACGCTGTTTACCATCGGTGGGCTCTACGCATTTACTGCAACTCTCAAAGGATACTTAGAAGGCCCGATCAGCCCAGCCATCCGTGGCGTGGTTGCGGCATTGGCTCTCGCTCTCCTATGGCCGCATGGATCATGGACCGTCGGTGGTCTCTCTCTGCTCTTGCTCATTAGCTTGATGGTGGTATCAAGACGAACACGATCATCATAACGAGACGACTATGAGCCAAACCTGGAATCCTGACGTTTATCTCCGTTATGAAGGCTATCGGGCGCGCCCGGCTCTCGACCTCATGGCGCAAATTCCATTAGACGTCGCCGGCCCCATTGTTGATTTGGGATGCGGTCCAGGCAATGTCACCCGCAGCTTGAAAGATCACTGGCCTGATCGCCCTGTCATGGGCGTTGATTTGTCTCCCGACATGTTAGCTAAAGCCCGTGATGAATATGGCGACACCGACATACAGTGGCAGCAAGGAGACATCGGGAACTGGCAGCCCGATGAGCAACAAGCGCTGGTATTCTCTAATGCGGCCCTCCACTGGGTCACGAACCACACGGAGGTGGTACCGCGCCTTGCTGAGATGATCGTGCCGAATGGCTGGCTCGCGTTCCAAATCCCCGTCACAGAGCAGTCCGCCTATCAGGTCTGTATTCGTGAAACCGTGCAATCCGACCGCTGGGCTGACCAATTGGCGCATGTCTGGATGTATAAGGATCCGATGGGCCCAGACGCTTTCTACGACCTTCTGTCACCACACAGTCAGTCGGTCGATATCTGGGTCACGGAATACCACCACGTCTTGGAAGGCGATAACCCGGTATTCGATTGGATTATTGGAACCGGTCTAACACCCTATCTCTCGGTCCTCAGTGAATCAGACAAAGAAGAGTTCTTAGCGGATTACAGCGCACGCGTTTCTTCCGCTTACCCGAAGCAAGCGGACGGCAAAACTCTATTCTTGATGAAGCGGATATTTGTACTCGCGCAAAAGCGCTGAGATTAAAACCTGTTAGGCCGCATCCCGTTCACGAACGCGGTAAACCGCGTTCAATGCTTCGGTGAAGGAGACATCGTGACGCACTGCGACAATGGCTTCTGCAGCGGAACGACATTGCGCCACGTAGTCACGGCCAGCATCGCGGGCAACAGAAATAGCCCGGATAATGATGCCCTGAACATCGTCTAACGCAAGGGTTACGGGCACAGCAGGAATGCCAGATTCGGACGAAAGCCCATCTTCATTTGCTGGTATAACTCTAACCTGATCCATAACCGTCTTTCCCTTAAAACCTCTACGTATTGTATGTGTTCCACATGGGGACACAACATGTCGGGCGGTTTGTTAACCTTTCCGGCGAGTCGCAAAAGTCACTCAAGCCAAGAATCCTGCTCGATTAGCCGAATCGAAGACTTAGCCGTGAGTTTTGAACAATGGTTGAGGACTGTGGCCAGAGTTGGCTTAGAGTGAGGCAGAATCAGGTGAGGTTTGTGCATCTTCAGCACGCACCTTGCAGACGGCAATAACGTCGCGCTTTTGATCCAGACTCATCGTACGCCACCCGCCGATTTCTTTAAGAGTCCGCAAACACCCAATACACATCTTAGTTTCCTTATCGACCGTGCACACGCCAACGCACGGCGAAGCTGGGAGGTCATCAGGATTGGCATTTGACGGTGTATTTGGTGTATCGATCATGACCGATCACCTATCGCGCATCTCCTCTTCTGGCAAGAGCTCTGGCGCGTTAGAGTAGAGTAAGACATATCAGGAGCACACGGTGACAGAGTATTCAGAAACGCTATCCCAACTCGGCGGTATGGCCGATGTGCCAGCCTCACCGGACGATGCCACATTAGAAACAGTGCCCAATCCCCATAAGGATACCGGCTACCTCATCCGTTTCGCCTGTCCCGAATTCACCAGTATTTGCCCGGTCACAGGACAACCGGACTTTGCCCATCTGGTCATCGATTACGTTCCCACAGACAAAATCGTCGAATCCAAGTCTCTCAAGCTGTTCTTGGGATCTTTTCGCAATCATGGGGCATTTCATGAAGATTGCACGATCGCCATCGGCAAGCGCATCGTGGCCGCAACCAGCGCGAAATGGCTCCGAATCGGCGGATATTGGTATCCGCGCGGCGGTATTCCCATTGATGTCTTCTGGCAGACTGGCGAACCGCCCAAAGGAGTGTGGCTTCCAGACCAAGGTGTGCCTGGATACCGAGGCCGGGGTTAACCTCCCATGGGCATCCGTTTAGCGAACAGCCCTAGGATCGCAGACTAGGCCTCACCGTCGCTTTACTCTGTAATCCACTCATCAAATACAAACGCCCAGGAACGACGACCTATGAGTAAATTTGACGGCAAAGTAGCGTTGGTCACCAACGCCCATGGCGCAACCGGTAAAGGCATTTGCGCACAACTAGAACAAGGTGGCGCGACCGTCGTTGCCGCTGACTTTGATGTCACGTCTGTGGAAGGCTGGGAACAAGGCCTTGCTGCCCTTGGTGATGGGCATGGCCGTTTGGATATTTTGGTTACGATTTCAGAAGCCAAATACGACACACCGACGCCTATTGCGGAAACATCACTAGAGGAATTTCGTGCCGTTAATCGCGATAACGTCGAAGCCGCGTTTCTGGCCAACCGGTATGGCGTGGTAAAGATGCGTGAGTTTGGCAATGGTGGGTCCATCGTCAACGTTGCGCCTGCAACAGCCACCATCGGCGTTTCTGGACAAGCAGCCTACTGCGCCTCCGCCAATGGTATCCGCATGATGACCCGTGGTGCAGCTCTCTCCTGCTGCGACGCCAAAGACCGTATCCGCGTGAATTGCGTACAAGCTGGCCGCATCGAAGGCACGCCGGCTGGCGATGTTATGGCCAATGCGCACGTACCCCTTGGCCGGGCTGGCACAGTCGAAGACATTGCTGAGGCTGTTGGCTTCCTCGCCTCAGAAGAAGCCTATTATATCACCGGATACATTCTACCCATCGATGGCGGACTACTGGCCGCCTAAGGCGCTTCGCTTTCCTCACGAAGCCCTTCGACCAATCGGTTAGGCAGATAAGACGAGTCCCAATCCGGGTTGCTCTTGCCGAGACGCAGGATCAATAGGTCCTCAGATGGAACCACATAAAGTGTGCGGTACCCGCCCCCTTCGATGAAAAAGAGATCGTCGCTGAGAAACGGTTCAGCATGCGGCACGCCGACCGGGTGAATCTCTGAATACGGTCTAACCGGAACGTACTCACGGCCGAGCCAGATGTGCATGCCGTAATTTGGATTGCGCGGCGAGGATGTGGTCATCGTCTCGACCCAGCCTTCAGGCAAGACACGTTCACCATTCGACACGCCATCATTCAGCAACAAATCCCCCACGCGCATCCAGTTGCGCGGTGTGGTTCTGAAACAACAGTCTATGTGGATCATGCCGTCTGCTCGATCCATGAAAAAACTGCCACGATCCGCACCAATCGGCTGCCATAGTCTCTCTAAGAAATACTCCTGCACCGGCTTACCGACAGCGCGCTGCACGACGATAGCAATGAGCTGAGACGTGACGTTGCCTATGTCGAATACGCTTCCTGGCTCATGGGCCATTTCATGCTCAAGGGCAACCATGACCGCATCGCCGGTATAGGCTGAGCGTGTGAACCTATTCCAAGCGCCAGGACCAAGAGGAGGATTCTCCAAGCCACTCGCCTGATACAAAAGGTCGCGCAGCGTGATATCGCCCTGCGGTTCTTCATTCCATTCGCCGAGATAATCGCCAATGCGATCGTCGAGGGCGATCACACCGTCCCCAATAGCGAGTCCTGCAAGAAGAGCGTTGAAGGTCTTGGTCATGGCACGGCCGGTCATCAATTCATCGGCACCGCCAACGTCCCAATAGCGTTCGATCTGCACCTTGCCTTTATGGATAACGATAAAGGCCGTACCGCCAGTCTGCTCCGTCCATTGCGCTGCAGACTCAAGAACCACAGGGTCTATCGTCTGCTCGCTTGGTTTTGCAGCTGGAAAAAACGGTGTCGGTGGCGAGTCAAGTGTGAACGCCGGCTGATAGAAATCCGGCCCTGGTTCCATTGGGTTCGCAGGCGGATTGAGGTAGCGCTGCCAGAATATAGGGTCTGACGAATATTCTAATCCAGCCGCAATGACGAAACACACCGCCAGTCCACCAATGCCATAAGCGAAGCTGCGCAACATACCGATTACCCCTTGAACTTGCTCTTATCGACAACAAGTAGTTCTGGATTGTCTTTCTCGATCTTTTCGAAATAGCTGGCCGGTAGCTGATGAACGCCGTCCAGTTTCTTACCGCTCCACGTCGCGAACATATGGCCTGGATTATCGTCCATCTCGATCCAACCTGGATACGGGAAGACATAACCACCGCTGGTGCCCATAGGCAAACGCGTGATGGACTCATCTTCAAACATCGCGCGCGGCGTCCAATTATGTGACGTCTCAATAAACGGCGTGAACCAGTTGTCGGGCGGTACTCGTATTTCTTCCTGCTTGATCATCTCGTCTTCAATGCGGAACAGGGAATAGGTTTCCGTAAACTCAGCCCCTTCTCTGTCCAGCGGACGTTTGCCGCCTGGTCCGTAAATCATGCCCGGGTCTTCAGTCAGGATCGTCGGTGTCACACCATGGGCCTTACCCGTGACAGGGTTAACGAGCTCTTCAATAAATTCACCCGTATCGACATCCCGCGGATAGGACGTGTTGTGCCCATGCACTTCAAACAAGTTTTCACCAATTTTGCGATGGTGCGAAAACTCAATACCTTCATAGCGAACGACTGGCGCAACCGTTTTGCCTTCTGCCACGATGAACATGGTGAAGAAGTACCAGAGCAACACATCGGCTTCGTCTTCCCAGGCACGGCCCAGGCGGAATTCAGCTTTCATTTTTTCGAGTGGATCGTTGAACGAGAATGGCTCTGAGATCACTCGACCTTCGGCGGGCGGCATGTACGTTGCGGCGACATGGCCCGCCGCCTGCGCGGACGTTGCGCCTACAGTCGCTGCGGCAGCCCCCATGGCCGGAAGCGATATGGCGGACCGTCGCGACACACCAGACTCGGTGCCATTCGAAAACGCACGTTTCATGATATCGAGCATCTTTATCTCTCCCCGTTCTTATTATTAATTATGTTGGATGACGACCTTACCGATATCGTCGTGTTCTCTTTGATATTCGAACGCCTTAGCAGCATCTTCAAAACGAAACCGCTTAGCGATTGGTGGTGTGAGCCCGTTCACGCCGTAAGCCTGAACCATATCATTGAGCATCTCAACGCTGGCGTTGCTGATTGCTTTCATCGTGATGTTTTTCATGTAAAAGCCCGGCATCTTCGGAAGCTGCTCGGGTAACCGGTCGGTACCAATCATCACCACGTAGGCATTGACCGCCGCCCCCGTTAAGGACTGATCAAGAGTCCGCCGCCCGACATTTTCCAAGACGATATCGGCACCATGACCATCCGTCGCATCAATGACCGCCTGACCCCAGTCGGGCGTCGTGCGGTAGTTGATACCAATGTCGGCGCCGTGTTTTTTCATGGCTTCGAGTTTCGCATCACTCGATGATGTCACAACAACCTTTGCACCGCTCATTTTTGCGAGCTGAACGCCGAACGAAGACACCCCGCCTGTCCCAAGTGACAAAACGATATCACCCGGTTTCACACGCGCGACTTCATACAGTGCGTGCCAAGCCGTAACACCCGATGACACAAATGTCGCTGCCGTCTCTTCAGAAACACCTTCTGGAAGCTTGACCAACGCGTGAGCCGGCAACAGAGCCATTTCAGCCAGCCAGCCGTCAATATTATTCCCGATGTCGCCAATATAGGACTGGTCTGGATCCCAAGGGCCTTTGACCCAAGATGAAAAGTGAGTGGCGGTCACACGGTCACCAACCTGGACCTGTGTCACGCCCTCACCTATGGCGGCAACCACACCAGCTCCTTCGCTGATGGGTATGCGTGTGTCTGGACGTCGCCCCCGTGGGATCGGAAAGCGGTTTGAAATGAGGCCATGGTCGCGTGCGTTGATCGATGTTGCGACGACTTTAATAAGTGCTTGCCCCGGACCAGGAGTCGGAACTGGGCGCTCAACCATGCGTAGGGTCTCAGGACCTTTTTGCTCCCCGATTTCATAAACGCGGTACATCTCACCACTGCCTTGCGCAATTTGCTCGGCCGCACCTGCAAGGGTTGCTTTGCCCCCTACAAGCGCACCCGTTGCACCTGCGGCAGCCGAGAGGACGTTTCGTCGCGTCACCATGGTCTTTCCCCTTTTTCCAGTTCTATCTGTTCTATCTGCGATAGGGCCTGAACCGGTCGCTTCAAGCAACCTTGGCCGACCAGTGACCAAACGCACACGTCCGACTTGGGCTTAGAATCCTAGGTGTCATGGTAGAGTTATAGTTTAGACGGATATTGGAGAGATTTAGGCCATGGGTGCACTTGAGGGCAAAGTTGCGATCGTCACTGGAACTACAGCCGCCAGTATTGGCCGTGCCTGCGCAATGGCGATGGCGATGGCAGGTGCCAAAATCGTCGTAACGGGCCGAACCGTAGCCGGAGGCAAAGAAACGGAACAGTTGATCCGTGATGCCGGAGGCGACGCCTTATTCGTGCGCCATGACGTGACAGTCGAAGAAGACTGGGCAAACGTCGTAAAAACAACAATCGATACCTACGGCCGCCTAGATTTTCTGGTGAACAATGCCGGTGAAGCAGTTGTGAAACCGATTGAAGAATTGACCCGTGACGATCTCATTTTTTTGCGACTGGTTGATCTCGATGGACCATTCTTGGGGATGAAACACGCTTGGCCGCATATGGTGGCGGCAGGCGGCGGCGTCATTCTCAACATGAGTTCCATTGTTGGCCAAAAGGGCAGCCCCAAAGGCACCGCTTATGGTGCAATCAAGGGAGCACAGCTAGGACTAACGCGAACGGGGGCCCTGGAAGGCGCTGCCGTAAACATCCGTGTCAATTCGGTCCACCCGGGCATGATTTGGACTGCCGGAGTCCCCGACGTACTCGGTCCGAACGCAGAGAAAATGAGGCCAACGCTTGCTGCTCGCATCCCGTGGGGCGAGACAGGTGAATCGCACCATGTGGGGGATTCGGTCGCATTTCTCTGTTCCGATGCAGGCAAATACATCACCGGTGCAGAGTTCAATGTCGACGGTGGCGCAGGCGCAAGCTGACTTTTTTCGATTTCCCTGCATCCAAACGGGCCTCTTAACGCATCTCGTCTATAATTAAGCCACTCGTCCTTGAGACGCGGCCATTAGACTGAGGATAAGCCCATGAGCCCGGAACAAATCGAACAGATCGTACCCATCATTCTTTTGCTGGCAATTGCCGTCATCGGCGTCTTTTTCCTGCACTACCGGCATCGCACCCGGGCACAGGTACAAGAAACAATCCGCAGCGCGCTAAGCCAAGGAGCCCAACTCACGCCGGAACTCGTGCAAGTATTAGGTGAGCCTGCCACTCCGAAAAACTCAGATCTCAGGCGCGGAATTATTCTGCTGTTTATTGGTCTCGCTCTTTTTCTCTGCGGAGTCATTGCTGGGTTGTTCGGAAATGATGAGGGCGGAACTGCGTTCTTCATGGTGATTTCAACATTCCCGCTCTTGGTCGGCACGGCTTACCTGCTTCTTTGGAAATTCACTCGAACGAGTCAGGATGAATAGAGCCCGCTCCGGACACATAACGGCTTATGCCGCAGTCAGACGAAGAACTGATCGTCCACGTTCTCGCCATCGGCGACATGGAAACGTTTGGCGATCTGGTCGAGCGCCATCAGGACCGCGTGCGCCGTACTTTATTACGTCTGACTGCCGGCAACAGAGCGGAAGCAGACGACTTAGCTCAAGACACGTTCATTCATGCCTACAACAAGCTCGCAAGTTATCGAGGTCCCGGCTCCTTTGGTCCCTGGCTCTCTCGAATCGCGACAACCCTTTTCCTTCAGGCGAAGCGGCGGGAGGGGATGGCGCGGACGGCATTGGCGGAACTGGGTTCAGACGACATTCAGACAACGCGGCAACCAATGGCAGAGACCTTGGACTTAGATGAGGCACTCGCAACACTGAGCGCAGATGAACGAAGCGTTGTGGTGTTGTGTTTTGGAGAGGGTATGAGCCACCGGGAAGCCATGGAAGCAACTGGCCTCCCCCTTGGAACCGTGAAATCACATGCCAATCGCGGCAGAGAAAAACTAAGACGAATACTAGGCGACGGATAGGATAACGCTATGACAAGCCAAGACAGTGACATCGAGGATACCTATGAAATCGACAGCTGGCTGACGTCGGTCTTTGCAGCAGCGGTTGGGCCGTTTGTTGATAGCGCATTCGCGGACCGTATTTTAGCGCGCCTCCGCCGAGTAGAACGCATCAGAATGGCCGTCATCTTCGGCACAATCCTGTTCGGCGGCGCCATAACTGTGTGGCAGATTTCAGGGCTTATCGCACCTCTCCCCAGTCTACATCTCTCACTTTTCCAGGCCCCGGAATGGTTGGCAAACACGCGCGCCTCCTTCGCCGTATCCGGCTTGATCGCGGCTGGGTTTGCCATATGGATGATCGCAGAAGAGGCCTAACGCAGACGACGAAATGACCACGTGTTTATGCTAGGGTAAGGAAGCGAACACGCAGCCCAGGCGAGGACCTCATGGCAACGATGCGCGGCAGCATGGACTCAGTCAGCGACGAAATGGTCGACGCCATGAATGTCACTCGTGAGTTCTTAGACAATCGCACTGTCGAAAAAGACAAAATGGATGCCATCGCCCCCAAGATTAGCGACCAAGCTCCAAATTTCACGGCAGAGCAACTATCAAGTGATGGGTCCCGTAGCGGAGAAAAAATCAGCTTATCGGACCTTCTAAACACACCTGTTGGCCTGCTGTTCGGCAGCTACACCTGCCCCATTTTTCGCGATCAATTGCGCCGATATGAAGAAATTTATCAAGCGCGACGCGCAAACATAAACTTCTTATGTATCTACATTCTGGAAGCCCACCCAGAAGATGGCTGGCGAGTTCCCCACAACTGGAATAAAGACATTTGCCTTCCAACACCGCAGACACTGGACGAACGCGCCAAAATCGCCCACCTATGCCGCAGCAAAGAAGGCTTCACCGTTCCTATGGCCCTCGACACCATGGAGAACGAGCTCCTGGCTTTATATGCCGGCTCTCCGGAGCGGCTTTACGCCATTAACATTGACGGTATGATCACTCACAAGTCATCGGTCGGTCCATTTACGATGGACGACGTCGAAGCCTGGGATGCCGCGTTAGGCAAACTTACGGATACCCAACTCTAACCAATAGTCATGAGAGAGACATTGTTGTGACCACTGCACACGACATTCTTGGTCAAGCGATACCCTTGCTGGATTCAGGCAATTTTTCGGGCGCTGAAAAGTTACTGTCCGATGCCATAGTCAACGGACTCGACAACAAAAACACATACATTGGTTTATCAAAGGCACAAGAAGCCCAGGGGCGGACCGAGGCTGCATGCAAAACACTCTCTGCTGGGTTACAGAAGCATCCTGAATCGCTGGCTATCTTGATCAGTTTAGGTGGTGCGCTCATTCGCACGGGCGACTCTAAGTCAGCGGTTCCGGCTCTCGAGAAAGCGGTAGGGTTAGCGCCTGATTCTGTTGGTGCGCACCAGAATTTGGCCATAGCCTACGCGGGTGTTGGCAACGTGCCCAAAGCAAAAGCAGAAGCCGAAATTGTTTTAGCTGCAGACCCGACCTCAAAAATCATGCTTCAACTGGCCTCACAGTCTGCCATGGCGCTGGGCGATTATAGACGTGGGCTATCGGCCTACGACCAATTGTCCGCTGTCAAACCTCTAACCTACACCGCACCCAATCCGAGGGCCGGTTTTGACCCTGTCACTGGTTTCTCAAGAGACGCACCAAGCCCTCGATACACCGAGCTCACGAAACAGTACGAGATTATGCATTCGGAAAGTGCTGGCCAAGGCGATACAACCTTTGCAGGCCTTACAACGTTTCTCCGTGTTGCGCCGTTCATCCGTGAGAGATTCCATCACAAAGGCATGAACACGCTTCTGGATTATGGTGGTGGACAAGGCAAGCAATACGCCCTGACTGAACTACAGAATCGTAAAGGTGAGACCTTCCCTGATATGGCCGCGTTTTTGGGCGTTCAGTCGGCAGAGGTCTACGATGCCGGAAGACCAGGGACCGAAATAAGCGTTAGTGGATCTTACAATGCGGTAATTTGCACCGACGTTCTAGAGCACTGCGATGCGCAAGACCTTCCCTGGATTATTCGAGAACTATTCGCCCTTGCCAACAAGGCCGTGTTCGCAACAATCGCAACTTATCCGGCCGTTAAGCACCTCCCAAACGGCGAAAATGCACATTGCACGCTGGAATCATCTGACTGGTGGTCGCGCCTATTCATCGACGCTGCCACAGAGTTTCCAAACATCGACTACGCATATCTTGTCGTAAACGATAAAGCATTCGAGAAGGTTGAAGCCTTCGCAGGTGGACCGGGACTTTAAGCTCATGACTGCACTCAACGGTAAAACCGCGCTCGTTACGGGCGCTGCAGGAGACATTGGTGCGGCAATCGCACGGCGGTTTATAGCCGAAGGCGCAACGGTATGCCTCGCCGACATCGATGATGACAAGGGACGCGCCTTAGCGGATGACCTAGGAGAGGCATCATTTTATGACCACCTCGACGTCACCGCAGAAGAGGACTGGAGAATTGTTTTAGAAACAATACAGAGTCGCCACGGTCGCCTAGATATCCTCGTCAATAATGCGGGAACACTGGAAACAGGAACCATTGAAGACACCGATTTGGCAACGTGGGAAAGCATCCAGAGCACCAATGCAACAAGTACATTTCTTGGGTGCCAAGCAGCCATTCGCACTATGAAAAAGACCGGCGGCGGTGTGATCGTAAACATGGCATCACAAGCGGCCGTCAGGCCCCGCCCCTCAACCTTGGCCTACGCAGCATCGAAAGCGGCCGTCATCAACTTGACCAAGACAGTCGCCACCCATTGTGCTGACAACACCTACAATATTCGCTGCAACGTGGTGCTACCCGGTGCGATCGACACACAGATGATCTACAAGAACCAAAGCCAAGGCGAATCCGATGAAGACTTCGTCGCCGCAGTCAATGCGCGTTATCCCTTAGGACGCATGGGGACAGCCGATGAAATTGCCAGCGCTGTGCTTTTCCTCTCCTCCGACGAGAGTAAATTTATGACCGGAGCACAGCTTCGCGTTGACGGTGGTGGAACGATTTAACGCCTAACTGCTGAACTGACCCGTATCGACGAGGTTTGCGAGAACATCCAACGGGTCGGTGCTGGATACGGTGTATCCGTCATCTAACGGTGCAACCACCTCAGCAGACTGGGTTAAACTGGTTTCTGTCACTGACAGTTCGTAAGTACCCGTTGAGGGAAGTATGCCAGTGGCACCATCTATGGCCAGAATGTAGGTGCCCGATACTGAAGGCGTATAAACAATCTGAGAATCACGCCCTTCGCCGCCATTGTCGTTCTGCCGCTTCGACTCCAAATCCGACCCATAGATTTTAAGATACGGATCACCCAGTGTTCCACTACCGGAATCAGACCCTTTCAAATCAATCGTATATTGGATTCCAGCAACCAGCTCGACAGTTACCGCATCCCCATTATCGTCATCGGGATCTATGGTGCCGGTAAAACTACCACCGACGAACATTTCTGTTTCTGCCAGAAAGTTCGGCGCGTCGTCTTCCCCTTCTCTAACCACAATACCTGGGTAGGGCGTAACCGTCTGTTCCGTGAACAGAGTATATGTCCCCAAACCGCCGCCAACGGCGGGTGTATGTGCTGAGAGATAGTAAGTTCCAGAGTCTTCAGGCACGAAAACAATGCGAGACGCTGAGAGAATCCCTCCGTCTTCGTTCTGACGAAGAACCGAGCCTTCTGAATTACGTAGAACCAAAAACGGATCTTCAAGAGTCCCCTCACCCGAGTCCTTGCCGATCATATCAAAAACATAACGCGCGCCGCCTGTGAGCTCGACACGAACGTAGTCGATATCGCTAAGCGCGCTAATTTCACCCTCAAAGGTGTCACCGATTGTGAGGTCGATACTGGTTGAAATGGAGGCCGGTGCATCCGCCGTCCCTTCCTGCACAACCACCGGGATCGGGTCATCTGACTCCGCCGCCGTCAGCGTATACGATCCACCTTCGGAGCCCGTTGTTCTTACGACCAAGAAATAGTAGTCAGATTTGGTTGCCGTATAAGTAAGCAACGCATCCAGACCAGGACCACTGTTATTATTAGAAGTGATGAGATTGCCGAACTTATCGCGCAGCTCAAGAAACGGATTGGGCAAGGTACCGCCATCAGAATCTGCGCCCTGCGCTTCGAACGTATACTCAAATCTGTCGACCATATTTATTCTTATATAGTCGGTATCTTGAGATGAACTGAGTGTCCCAACAAAACTATCGCCAGGGTCAATCCCCCTGTCACTCACGTTGCTCCCGGGGACATCATTCCCACCCTCCGACACAGTCATTCCCGGGTTGTCGACACTATCAAGCACAGTGCGTTGATCGGGACTCGTCACCAGAGAATACGTACCGCCTGAGGTTTGGTCTGTGCTGGCCTCTAGGTAATAGGAACCGCTCACTGTCGGTGTGTAGGTAATACTCGGATCAAAAACTGTTCCACCGTCGTCATTGCTGACAATCAGGCCACCGTTCGCGTTCCGCAAAGAAAGGACTGGGTCAACCAAGGTGCCGCCCTCGGTATCGGCTCCGTTAAGTTCAAACGTGTAAGATACGCCCGCCTGCAGTTCTATGCGTACGAAGTCGTGGTCAGTCCCGTTCGCGAGCCGGCCTTCAAATGTATCGCCGGAAATCACAACGTCTGACGTCCCAATTGAGCCAGGGCTGTCTGATAGGCCTTCGGTTAGGGTAATGCCTGGAATAGGCGGCGGTGAAATATCCAGCGCCGTTAAGGTGTACGTACCCGCACCACTGCTGTAGGCCTCGGCAACGAGGTACAACGTGCACGTTTCGGTTGCCGTAAACGTAATCCGAGAATCATAACCGGGGCCGCCGTCATCATTGAATAGGTATAGTGAGTTATCCGCAGCCCTAAGGCTCAAATACGCGTCGACCAATGTGTCGCCGCTTAAATCAAACTGATAAATACGGCCGGCGATCACATCGACTGAAAACCAGTCTTTGTCATAGCTCGACTCAATATTGCCGGCCACCGATCCGCCAACAACGATAGAAGCATCCGTACCAAACCCACCGACCGGGTGGTCATCAAGAACAAACCCTTCTCCGCCGCCATAGAGCAGTTGAACTGCGGCCAGGTCATCACCCGTCAAACCGGTAAGCGATGTGTTGATGAAAGACGACATGATCGACGAAATGCCATTCTCGTGATCCAGGCCAATCGCGTGGCCGATCTCGTGAAGCATGGTCAGGTAGAACACGCCAGAATCACTAGTGCTGCTGAAGTCGACAGAGTCCATAATGATATGAACCTGATTAAACGTGATACCTGAAAAGGAATAGTAGGCGACGCCTAACGTCGACCCTGCACCATCAACCGATCCGACACCCACTCGAATATCAACATTGGAACTGTCAGAGACCTCAACGAAATCTATATCCGCGACTGCTTCCCAAGCATCAAAAGCAGCCCGCACCTCATCCTGGAAAAACGTTGGCATCGGCGGGTTGTAGGTCACGTCTTCGGGTTGCACGCTACTGTTAAAGGTCGCAAAACTCCACGTAACAACACCGCTTGGCGTGCCAAACGAAGGGTTTCCCCATTTGATATTCAGCAACTCGAAAGACGGTCCTTCAAACTGAGGGCCGCCGCCGCCTACCGTCTCATCTAACGGGCTAGGAACAGCGATCGGACCTTGATCCGGCTGAATTTGATATGGGATTGGTGTCGACACAAAGGCCTCCATGCAGCGCACAAATCGTTCACACACGTGGGTTGTAAGCCTACGCGAATAATACCCTAACGCATGAACGCCAATAAGGATGGCGAATTTATGGCTAATTATATGAGTTTTTTGCCCACGCTCTCAGACGCGCAAAGAAGGAACACTAGCTCAAATAGAACCGACTCTACCCTTTGACGCTGAGCGTGGCGTAATCGATCAGCCCGAAGGGCGCATCGAACTGGGCAATTTTTCCCGATAAACCATTTTGGAAACGGGTTTCATGCAAAATAAGGCATGGCAAATCCGTCATCAGGCGGCGCTGTATATCTTGCAGGAGCTGTTCCCGCTTCGCTTGATCAAACGTTTGGTCTGACGCCAAGACCAGGTCAGATATCGTCGGATCGCAGACCCACGGCACAGGCCACAAACACGAGTTGAACCTCAAGCCTATTGTTGAATCCAGTGATGGCATGCTGCCGTAGTGAAATGCGAAGGCAAGCGCATCGCCCCAATCGCCGTCATAGAGGAAACGACTGAACTGGGCCAAGGGGATCGTCTTAATGACGAGCTCAACACCAATGCGGGCCAAATCTGCAGCGACCTGTTGAAACACTGCGGTGTCATTTGGGCTAGAGCCCAGAGTCATTGTCATGGGTAAACGAAACCCATTCTCATAGCCTGCCTCAGCCATCAACGACTGAGCCTGCTCGAGATCGTGCTCCATGATCGGCAAACCTGGGGCATACCCGAATGCTTCAGGCACAGCGAGCTGTGTCGCGGGCTCAGTTGCACCAGCTAGAATGTACTCCGTGATTTGGCGTCGATTAACGGCCAAATTCAAAGCCCGCCTCACCCGCGCATCCGTCAGCGGAGACTCTTTTTCCAAAATAAATTGCAGCGCCAAAACTGCAGCCCGCGCTGTTGTTTTTGTGCGACCGCCAGCGGCTTCGACCACCGCGCCGTCTTCCGGATTGATGTTCATCGCGATATCAACGCCACCAGACAACAGAGCCTGCAACCGACCCACCGCACCGGGTACGGGCACAATACTAAGGCGGTCGAGAGCTGGGGGACGCCAGGCCAGCGGGTTTGGTACCAATTCGACACTGCGTTGATCCCAACGCTCGGCCATAAACGGTCCTGTTCCGATCGGTGCACGCGCGAAATCTGAAAAGCCTGTTTCAGCGAAATAGACGGGTGGCAGGATACGAATACCCGTAAGCTTGCCGGGCAATGCAGCATCCGGCGTAGCCGTATGCAATCGCACGGTCAGTGGGTCAATCACGTCAGCGCGTGCCACGGTCTTGGCATCACGATAGACGGCTTGCGTACGCCCCTCGGGGGAATTCAACACATCAAACGTGGCGGCAACCGCCTGTGCATCACAATGTTCACCGTTGGAAAACTGAACACCGGGACGAAGACGGATCAACCAACTTTGCTCGCCTTCTGGCTCCCATGATAGCGCCAGGGATGGCACGAGATCACCACTGGCATTAACTTGAATCAGAGTATCAAAAACCGCTGGCCAAACAGACAGAGCAGGAAAGCCAAGAGAGCTGAGAGGATTGCCAAGGCCTGGCGGTAAAGCCGAAATCCCAATCTTCACAGACCCCCCGCGCGCCTGAGGCGACCGCGAGGTTAGCGATGCTATAGACGCAGCAGCCAGGGACAAAGTCGCCTGACGACGGGATATGGAGGTTCGGTTCGTCATGACGCGTTACACAAAAGCTTGAGTGACGGACTCGCCTGGTCGCCAATCTTGCTCGGGCAATCCTGGAATCGGCGTACTAAATGCATCGCGGTGCCACACCGCATCATCTCCAACCCAGCGTGTGATGATGCTAACCCGCTCATCTTTTTCGTTTCGGTTGGCGGGCGTGCAATGGACCACCTTGGAATGCATGACCAAGGCATCACCAGGTTTCATAGGCCACCACACCTTCTCGACTGACCCCGCCTCAACGCGCGCATCCCAATCTGGCATGGCTGCATACCCGTCGGGCAGCTCGGCATCCGATGCCGTAGTGGGCGGATAGAGATAACCTGAAACATGACTCCCCCGCGCGTAGACGAGCGGGCTTGAATCCCAATCCACGTCAGATAGAGCAATCCACAGTGTTGGCATCTCTGTTGCGCGCAATGGGAACGCGGGCAAATCATGGTGCCAGGCCGACTCTCCAGCCGGTGCCGCCGGCGCATAGGCGAGCGTGAGGTCATTCCAGTATCTGACAGCGTTGGCGCCTGCCACCTGGGCCAGAAAGTCTGCAACCGAAGGATTCTTTACCAGCGTCCGAACACTCCCCTCGGTGTGGGCTAGGCCGCGTACAATGCTGCGACCTGGGAGGTGCTTCACACTTGTTCGTGGATCGGAAGCCTCTTCGGAGTCCGCTGTTTGCCGGACGGTCTCAACCGCCTCAACAAGATCTCTCAGCAGTTGGCCCCTTAGCAACCCTGGGACTGGGACAACGCCATCGTTCACATACAGCTGGTGAAGATCAGCGGTGTTCTCGGGCAATGTGATGTCGGATTCAGCGCTCACAACTCTCTCCACGCGATGCAGGGTTCATCATAGTGTTTGCCAAATCCGAACAGGACAACAAAATATAATGCGATTTTGCTCGGTTCGAGCCCATGCACCGTTGGTTCACAGGATCGAGCCCATGCACGTATGATCGGTGGAACAAGCCCATGCACCAACGAAATACAAACGACCCCATGCACCAAATTTTTTAACCGGTAAGATTATTTCGCAGACGACGATCACACGAGCCGCTTGCCGCCATCACACGGCAACACGAGGCCGGTTAAAAATCCGTTCTGGATGCAAGCCAGAACAGCCTCGGCCACATCTTCAGGCTGACCAATCCGACCGACCGGCGTACTAGCGGCAGACTGAGCGTACATGGCCTCACGAATCTCATCAGGAATACGACTCCACGCTTCCGTATCCGTAAGGCCCGGCGACACCGCATTCACGCGACGGGGTGCCAACTCCACGGACAGGGTTTTGATCATGCCTTCAAGGGCGCCATTAACGGCACCCAGACACGAGGCCTGCGGGACAGCAGCAATAGCAGACGCACCCGTCACGATGGTCATGGTCCCCTGCTCTGAGAGCACCATGGCACCATGGTGCATGGCGATAAGATAAGGCCAGAATTTGCCATCAAAGGTGTCGCGTACGCCCTGCACCGGCACCTCGGTAAACGGGCCAAGCGACGCGCCACCCGCCAGCGATACAACCAGATGGTCGAGCACAGGAAGACCTTCAAAGAACGCCGCCGCAGCGGCTT
Source organism: uncultured Rhodospirillaceae bacterium (assembly GCA_943787205.1). Lineage (GTDB taxonomy): Bacteria > Pseudomonadota > Alphaproteobacteria > Rhodospirillales > Rhodospirillaceae > WLXB01. Next base: position 221,049 of record CALSLN010000014.1, on the reverse strand, counting down.
CATCGGCGCAATCCATGACGGCCGTCGAAACTGCACCGCCAAGTGCGTCTTTCGCTTTTGCCAAACGGTCTTCAGTTCGCCCGACAAGGGTGACCATTGCACCACGATCCACGAGCGCACGAGCAGAGGCCAAACCGATACCGCTGGACCCGCCGATAACCACAGATGTTTGTCCGGTGAGAGAGGTTGCTACAGGCATAAGAAGGCACCGCGTCTGAGAGATGAGGGTTATTTTAGAATAAGACCCCTGATGAGAATCGCAATGCGAAGTCTTGCCGCCTTGGCATTCTCTCCCTTTATATCTGTGACTGGTGCTCAGGGGTGCCACGCCCGCCGAAAGACGACCCACCCTGACATGCAAGAGGGACGCATCTTCATCGCGATAACTCTCCTGGATCATACGGAGCGTGGCCGATCCAGATAAAGGAGACGAGTCATGTCCGATGAAACGGATTACCCTGCTATCGAAACCCTCAAACACCGTGCCCGCCAATTGCAACGGCAGGCTCAAGAGGCTGTGGCAAATGCCATTGCCCGCCTGCGAACACACCCAGACTTTAAGGCGGATGACGACGCTACGATTGTGTCTCAGGTCAAGCGGCGACATGCGCTCTTTGTCGTCGCCAAGGAGTTAGGCTTCACCGACTGGCCCCATGCCACCAAGGTTCTATGCGGACGGGAGGCTGAAGATTACGGCACTATGCTGTATCCACGCGGTGGCACGGCCCATACCAATATCTGGTCTGCGAGTTACGACGAAGCACGAACATTGCGAGACGAGACAGATGGCTACCTGTTGCCCTACCGCAACCAGTTCATCGTCGTCGAGGACCATTACATCCGTACACTAGGTTTAGACCTGGACGATGCAGATTGGGCGCCACTTAAACGCGACTGGTTGGCCACGGGCGGTCAAGCCGCCCGCAGCCGTCTTTATGCCAAGCTGCTAGAACCCTCCGCATCGCCTTAGCGATACTGCATCGGTGTTTCATTGTTGAGGTCTTTGTAGCGATCTCGTAGGCGAAGCTGACGATTATCCATGGGCATCAGTTCGCCTTTGATAAATACATGTGTCGGGAGGGTGACCAACTCAAGCGGGTCGCCTTCCCACACCACGACATCAGCCTCTTTGCCAACTTCGAGCGTACCGAAGTCATCACCAATGCCGAACACCTCTGCCGGGTTTCGGGTGATCGCCGCCAACGCCGCATCAAACGGCAGGCCATTGGCTACAGCAATGCCCGCAAGCTGCGTGACATTGCGCGGGTTGTTGAGGTCATTGAACGACGTTGTCGCGACGATGGTCTTCACCCCCGCCTCATACAACAAACGCGCGTTGTCTTGAGTGGCGTAAATGTTGTCAAAGTTGGTTGGCAGATTATTAGACGGATCGATAATCACCGCGATGTTCGCCTCTGCCAAATCAGTCGCCACCTTCCAGGCCTCGCGGGCGCTGTTGAAGACCATGCGGATATTGTAATCATCTGCCATAGCGATTAGGACGCGCATATCTGAAGCACGATTGACGTCGACCACCAATGAAATTTCGCCATACAGAACCGGCAACAAAGCCTCCAAGTCGAGATGGTGGAGCACATAGTCGCGTGTGCGGTTCTGATCAAAGTTGCGACGGTTTTTATCGAAGTGAAGCGCATCTTCGAAAGCTTGGCGCATAAACACAGCCAAGCCACCGCGCGCACCGCCCATGGCATCCGCCGCGCGACCACCAAAGGCACTGTATTGGGCCGCCTTGTCCTTCACGACCATGTCATCCGTGACGCCTAAGTGCACAACGGCGCCGAGACCGGCGAAGACAGCACCACGCCCCGACGGAATAGTCACAGCGCGGGTGACACCGTCAACACGGGTGATGGGAATCAAGACCGACTCCGGATTAAGACCTGGCGTGACATCGAAGGCCGCAGAGAATGGCGCACCAGAGAAACTGTAGTCATCTGCGGCATTCACCTGGCCGACCTCTAGTAGACCAATTTTAGAAAACACATTTATCAGGCCAGGTGTGACTGGGCGCCCGCCCGCATCAATCACCGTCGCATCATCAGGAACATCAACGTCATTGCCGACTGCAACGATCATATCGTCTTCAATGAGGACTGTTGCATTGGTGAGGACTCCGCTCTCCGTAACGGTGTGGACAGTTCCGTTGATGATCGCCTTGGTCTCAGCATGAGCTGAAACTGACCACGTAAAAATCGCAGACGCGAGGAGGAATACTCTCATTTCAGATCTCCCTGTTTGGCGTAGCCAACTTCAAAGTCTGAGAGAAACTGTTTCTCTGGATCATCGCGATCGTAGGTCAGCACGCCGTCGATATAGACACGCTCTGCCTTGGTGTAGACTGAGAACGGATCACCATCCCACATCACAACATCGGCCATCTTGCCCGGCTCCAATGATCCGGTTTTGTCATCGAGCTGAAGCGCCTTGGCTGGGTTCAGCGACAACCACGTCCAGGCATGGGCTTTAGAAATATTCAGGCCGATACGGTTGCCGGCAGCCATGGCTTTGGCGGCCTCTTGATTCAACCGCTGAATGCCGACATTGGAATCAGAGTGCACGATCGCGCAGCCGTTCTCTGCCGCATCGACCAACGCAATGTTTTCGCGAATACCGTCAAAGCTTTCCAGCTTAAAACCCCACCAGTCAGCCCACATGGCGCCACAGGTTCCGGCTTCCGCCAGAAGGTCAGCCACTTTGTAGCCTTCAACCGCATGGTGAAAGGTAGAGACGTGATAGCCAAACTCTTTGGCCATATCGAGCACGAGCGCCATTTCATCGCCGCGATAGCAATGCATCTGCACAAGAATTTCGCCGGACAGAGCCAGGGCAAGTGTCTCTTTCTTGAGATCACGCTTCGGTGGCTTAGCCGCGGGATCGCCTTTTTGAACTTTAGCGTCGTACAGATCCCAATCGTATTGATACTGAAGGGCATCATACCAACCCGCGCGATAGCCAGCGAAGTTGGCCATGCGTGTGCTCGGCCCACCTTTGCTGCCATACACCCGCTTGGGGTTTTCCCCACACGCCATTTTCAAGCCTTGTTTCGCACCGGGGAATTTCATGCCCTGGGTTGTGCGCGCCGGAACGTTCTTCACAACAACAGTACGGCCGCCAAACAAATTGGCAGAACCAACGGAGATATGCTGCGTCGTAATACCGCCAGCGATAGCCCGTCCAAATGCTGGGTCTTGTGGCCACACCGCATGTTCGGTCCACACCTGCGCCGTATTGGGCGCGGTGGCTTCATTAACATCACCTGACGCTCCCGTATTGGGAACAGGACCGATGCCAATGTGCGAGTGAATATCGATGATACCCGATGTGACCCACTTTCCAGCGGCATCAACAACCGCAGCGCCGTCCGGAATAGAGAGATTCACGCCAACGGCCATGACCTTGTTATCGGCCATAATCACGGTCCCGTTTTCTACGAGGCCGCCAGCACCGTCTAGGATGGTTGCTCCAACCAACGCGGTTACAGGCGCTGAGCGTGGCGCATAGGTACTGGGATAGGGGTCGCGATTGACAGACGCTAAGAGTTGTCCAGCGGCTGACATTTCTGTCTGCGCCGATGCGGAATGGTCTGCCGTCAAACTCCAGACCGCGACCATCGCGGTTGCCGCTAATAGTACTCGGCGCATGCGCCCCTCCTCTTGCGTGTCAATGTCTTATGAGTGGTCTGGCGTCAGGTTAGCCCATAACCAGGGGGGCATAACAAGCGCGATTGCGTTGTTCGCGGGAACCCCGCAAAATCATTCCCATATAACCGTAGTTCTGGGATTGATTTGCTCATGAAGATTGTTATCCGGATCGCCCTATTGGCTCTCACGTTGGCTTCCTCCAATGCTGCATCTGCAGAGAAGATGCTACGCATCGGCTTGGTGAGCTTGCCCGGAGACCTTGGAAATCCGTTTGGCTCCTACACAATCCCCACAGTGGTGCCGGGACTCGCCGTCTTTGACCCTCTCACAATGGTCGATATCGACGGCGTGCTCCAACCCTGGATAGCCGAACACTGGGAAGCAGTTGATCCGCAGACGTGGCATTTTACGCTCAAACCTAATGTGACCTTCTCTAACGGCGAGCCCTTTGATGCCGCCGCCGCTGCAGCCGCTCTCAACTATTTCGCGAGTGGCGATGGACTGATTGAGGTTGTCGCCCAGTCCGTGATTGATGTTGAAAGCGCTCGTGCACTTGAGCCGCTGCTCTTAGAGGTTAAGACAAAAGCGCCGAATATTCTTTTGCCACGGCGGTTGTCGGGAATTCGAATTCCCGCACCTGGCCCTTGGGCCGAACTCGGTCGACGCGGGTTTGCGCAAGCCCCCGTTGGATCTGGCCCTTTCATCGCGACGCGCTGGGATACCACACAGGTTAATCTCGTTGCCAACCCCAAGTCGTGGCGTCCGCCCATGGTCGACCGCATAGAAATAAAAGCCGTGCCCGAAATTACCACGCGCTTACAAGGGCTCATTACAGGTGCGCTCGATATTGCACTCGATATTGGGCCGGACGACGGAGCCATTGTTGAATCCGCAGGCGGGCAATTGAACATTCGGCCCACCGGCCGCGTCCAACTTCTGACCTTCATGTCCGTCGGAGAATCACCCGTTGCCGATGTACGAGTACGCCAAGCCTTGAACTACGCGGTCAACAAACAGCAAATCATCGACATTCTTTTGGCCGGGGCGACGGAACCTTCTGGGCAGGCCGCAGTAAAAGCCTCCTTCGGATACAATCCAGATGTCGAGGCGTACCCTTACGACCCCGACAAGGCGCGCGCCCTCTTGGCTGAAGCAGGCTACCCGGACGGGTTCGACATGGCGGCGGATATGACTCCCGGAGCGATGGCGGGGGATGGCGCTTGGTATTTACAAATTGCCAACAACCTCGCGGACGTCGGCGTCAAGGTGACCTACCAAGCCTCACCCTTCGCCGTTCATATCCAGAAGATTCGCCAAGGCGGTTGGAATGGCTCGGCCTTTGGCATGGATTTCAACAACTTGCCGTCCCTCGATGTGTTGTGGCCGCTCCGCATTCACTCCTGCCTGTGGAAAGCGCCATGGCATTGCCGCCCAGAATGGGTGCCGCTGATCGAAGATGCCGAGCAAGAGTTTGACCTGGAAGAACGGCGTCGCAAAACGCAAGCCTTGGTGCAACTCTATCGCGATGAGCCAACAAGCTTGTACCTCTGGGAAATGCCAGGCGTTGATGGCGTCGCAAGCCGGGTAATTAACTACCAACCCCGCCATGCCTTTATCAATTTTCATGAGATGGACGTGAAGGACTAAAGCAATGCTCGAAACCGTCTTACTCGTCGCCCACATCACAGTGCTGGGCTATTGGCTCGGATCAGAGTTCGTCATAAACAGCGGCTATCGCTATGTCTGCCGCACAGCTTCTCTGCCCTTTGAAGAACGCAATAAGTTGATGGACCATGTGCTCAATGTGGATCAGCACGTGCGTTACGCCCTGATCCTGCAGGTCGGACTGGGCTCATCCTTAGCCGCGCTATACGGCTACATTCCTGGTGGCAGCAAGACGGCCATCATCGCTGGCATCGTCACCGTGTTTTGGTTGGGCTTTGTAGAATTCATTCATCACAATCGGCAAAGCCCATCAGGCGCGACCTTTGGCTTAATTGACCGCAGCATCCGCTATGTGTTGATGGCTGGTCTGGTGATCGCTGGCGTCACCGCTCTCATGGCTGACAGCGACATGCCCAACTGGTTAGCCTGGAAATTGATTCTATTTGCCTGTGTTATGGCCAGCGGCGTCGGCATTCGCATTTCCATTATCGACTTCTACCGCACCTGGACGAAAATCAGAGAGACCGGCTCGACGCCAGAACACGAGCAAAGCATCTGGCACATCTATAAGTACGGCACCGCCATTCTTATTGGACTTTGGGTCTTCATCGCCGGAATCATCGTGCTCAGTGTATGGAAGCCCTAGTGCCCAAACTCACACGCCGGAACATGGTTGGTGCGACCGCAGCCACCGTCCTCACAACATCGCAATCAACCTTTGCACAAGAGACGCAACACAACACGGGACCAGTAACCATGACTGATATGACAGCAGCTTTCTAGGCAATCCTGACGGACTACGTAGCGCGTTGGAACGACTACGACGCCGATGGCATGGTTCCCTTTTGGGATACTGAAGATCCTGGCCTGATTTACGTAGCGGAAGAAATTGATGCCTTACGCGGTGCTCGTCGTTCCACCGGTCTTTTCGTAGGTCTCCGGATTGTCTATCGAGCCTGGGAAGTGAGCGTCGTAAACGGCGCGCACCTCTGGTCTTAGGTCTGCGATGTCTGTGGTTTTGATGCCGTTGGAGTTCCGAAGGGTTCGGCCGGGCCGGTCGCCCATTTCAAGCCAGCGCATCCATGGCGAATAGCCTTGCCAGCTATAACGCATGGGTGCCGATGCGACGTCAGGGTCGAGGAAGTCTTTGGTATTGGTGTGAAGATTGACCCATTCGGTGCCAGATCCGCCATGGCCGTACTTAACCAAAAGCTCCAGCGTGACCGCTGCCATACCGCCCTGGAGCACCCATGGCATCCGAAGCGGGCGGTCGATCAACCAAGCCTCTCCCGCATAGCCCGGTAGCTCTTGGCCATCAGGCCCCATACGCCATGAAAAATAATTCGTGAGAAGTGGAGACGCATTGACCCGAGCGCCGGTATACGGATTTTCGAAGGTCTCTAGAACCTTACCTGTTTCGTAATCGGCGTAGAAAGCCCAATCCCGCCATGACATGTTGAAACTGTCGCCGGCCGGTGTAAACTTGATGTACCGCATACCTTTAACGGCAACGAGCGGTACGGGCATTTCGTTTTCCACCAGGGCATAAATGCGTCCCTCGCCGATCATCCATTGAGGACTGCCGTCTAACGACCCCATGGTTTTCACGAAACCACGCAAATTATCTTCGGGACTATTCGGATCAAAGGAGTCTGATGACGAGGCTTGGACTGACGAAACCACCGAGCCGCCACCAATGAGAGATGAAAACCCAAACCCCGCGGCAAATGCCGTAGCACCGCTTTGCAAAAATGTGCGCCGACTGCCCTGTCTGTCCATCCATGGCCCCGCTTGAAAAATAGCAAAAGCACCTCACGACGGTTCACACCACCGAGTGCGCTCTCTTTCATGGAGTTTTTGGGACTCTATTAGGTCAGGCCAATGAATCTTCGCGCTCTCATATTCGCGCTTCGCGAATCTATTTCGCGCAGTGTAGCGAACACCGCAATAAACCTGAGGCTTTCCGCCAATATGCGTTTATGTGGGTACGCGCCCCTACGCGCAGGTCAGCCAGGTTCAAGGATGGGTGAAAGCTGCGGTAACTCAACTCCTGTTAGTCGATCGATTGCTGCTCAAATAATTCAATCCAAACACCACTTGGTGCCTTGATGATCATCGACGCCACCGAGCCATAGAGTGCAATCGGGACTATCGCCATCGGCCGGACGACCTCAACACCATTGCAAATGATCTTTGCGGCATACGCCTCTAGGTCAGACACATGAACACGATACATCAACACGCCAAGATTGGGCGGGTGAGCCCGGCCGGAGAAATCCGCTCCAGACGCACCCGTGAATTTAAAAATCTCAATGCTGCCGCCGTCCGCATCAGGCTCAAATATGAAGCTGGCCGCCATTTCGGTGACCGTGCCATCCAACAGTAAGTTGTTGGGAATGCTCATGTTGTTGGACCCGTCTTCGGGCCACTCTGGGGCCGCCTTCCAACGCATGTGCCAGCCCAATTTATTTTGAAAGAAATCTAGGTTTTCATCGTAGTCGGCGACCATCTGTGTCGCATTGACCACGTGACTCATTTTTGTAAATGGAGGCACGTCGGCATAAGGGTCGTCAACGCGATACAAAAGGTTGATGACCACCCCATCGTGCCCCCGCAGCATGGCGCCGCCATATTCCTTACCGAAAATGGTGTAGTAGGTGGGATCAGCGAAGCCGACAAAGCCATGGTCGCGCATCTCTTCAAACACACCTTCAAGGTCTTTTACCAAGGTGTTGAAATTGAAAATCGCGCCGGTATCAAACGGGCGCGCGCTTGAGCGAATGCGGACCTGCTCCACATCAACGAATTTGACCAGTCGCAGATAGCCTTTTTCCAAGCCCGGCACACGCAAGACAGCTTGCTCAATCATGGTGTCTTCGGGAAGCCCCCACTGGACCGCCTGCGCGGCTGGAGCCGACCCGCGGTAAGCCACTTCCCAACCGCCAATCTCTTTGTACATCTCGACAACACGGTCGAGGAACTTAACGCTAACAACCATTTCTTGGATGCCGCGGCGGTCCGATAGATCAATGTTTTCTGCGCGGGCAAACATGCTGGTGGAAAAAAAGACGGCAAAGATGATGAAGGGGAAACTGTGACCTTTAGGTGACATGGCTTAGATCCTTATCGTTGAAACGCTGGCCTACCGTTAAAAAGAAATGTCACGCTGGGCTTGGCCTTAACGAAGAAATTGCGCCACTCCACGAAGTCACGCCAGCACATTCTCTTTATTTTGTTCAGTTTTTCTGATTTGGTTTAAAGAGAACGAACTGACATTCGCACTAGACTTTCGCGCTTCGCAAATAGACTTCGCGAAAAACGATAGGAAATACGCGAAAGCCAGAACACTTCATTGACCGCCTGTGGAAATGAAAATTTAAACGACACCGCGCCAACAAATTCATTTAGAGCCGTTATGTCCCGCCGGGATATGGCGCTCATTTTCTATGTGGGCGTCCCGACGGTTTTTTGACTTTCCCTCGGCTGGCAAGGCGCTGGCATGATGGCCACACATTTTTCTAAGCCAGCATCCATACTCTATTGGGTCGGCCCTCACTGAGTTTCTGGCAGCTCCTTTATGTTGGCCTTCTCCCGCCAGAGGCAGCGCGTCCCAATCTTGCATATGTCTTCAGTTCATTGAGTGAATATGGTCGCATCCTGCTTGCAAACACCTTTATCGGTTCCGTTTGGATTGCCTTCAACATCCTGTTTGATCGCATCCTCGGCGTTCCCAGATTCAGGACTGAGACCGGATATAAGGTCAATCTCTTAGATGCCGACGAGAGCACCCAATCTGATAGCACCGCGCAATTTTCAAACACCGGCCTCCTGCTGAGGTTACCGAATGAATTAGGCAAGACGGTCATTGCGCTATCGGCAGAGGATCACTACGTCCGCGTCTAAACCCCTGAGGGGGACGATCTCATTCTCTATCGCTTTAGCGACGCTATGAGAGAAATGCCAGACAACGCTGGCTTGCAGGTCCATCGATCCCATTAGTTCAATTTATCTGCCATTTCAAGTTTTGAAGAGTCAGGACGCGGGTCCACACTGACACTCAATGAGACCATTAAGATCCCTGTGAGTCAGCGCTACATCGAGGTGTTAAAGGCTCGCGGTTTCGTCCCAACCTACGTCGCAATGGCTTTTTTCCAAGACCCTCTTCCAAAGGAAGATTTGGACATAGACCTGAGGCCGATGGAAGAAGCAGCGAAGCCCGCACGCCCTGGTTCCGCGAGACGCAAGTTCGCTGCTGCTAAAGACCGCTACGAAAACCTCGAAGACCGATTGCGGGCTCTAGAAAGCGTGGTTACGTCCAAAGCGTTCCAAATGGACCAGGAACTCGGTCGGAGATAGAGCTCCCTCAAGAAAAAGCAATAATCCCCTCCCCAAAACCTTGGCTCCGCCCACAGTTCGTTCTGTGTGCGGGGCTTCTTTATGAGCATTCGATTTCTTCCCGCAGCACTTCAAGGGCGAGCCATTCTTCCTCTGCTTGAACCACACGAGCCTCAGCCGCTTCAAGGTCGGCCGTTGCTTTTGTGAATCCTTCGGGATCACGCGCATAAAAACTTGAATCAGCGAGCGTGGCTTTAAGAGTGGCAATCTGCGTAGCAAGCGAGTCCATTTCTTTTGGCAAACTCTCAAGCGCAAATTTGTCCTTAAACGACAACTTGCGTTGGCCAGCGCTACCCGCGCCCCCTTTAAACTTAGGCTTCTTTTTCTTTAATTTTTGCTCAACAGATTTGCCGCGCGCGCTATCCATATCTTCAACACCAGACCCGCGTTGCGCGATCATATCGGAATACCCGCCGGCGTAGTCGAGCCAATGCCCGGGTTCATCTGACGCAATGACGGACGTCACGACGCGATCCAGAAAATCACGATCGTGACTCACCAGAAGTACAGTCCCGGCATAGTCGCTCAGCATCTCTTGCAACAGATCAAGCGTTTCGAGATCAAGGTCGTTCGTTGGCTCATCGAGCACCAGCATGTTTGATTTTTTCGCAAGGGCGCGCGCTAGCATAAGACGACCACGCTCACCACCAGACAGGACCGTGATCGGCGTTTTCACCATATCTGGCGTGAACAAAAAGTCCTTCATATAGCCAATCACGTGACGAGGCTCGCCTTGGACATCAACGTGATCGCCAGAGTTCCCCGTAAGCGCCTGCCCCACCGTCCAACTGGGATCGAGTGTTTCGCGATTCTGATCCATCGTCGCAATCTCAAGAAAGGTCCCCATACGCACCCGGCCTATATCGGGCTTGAGTCCGCCGGTGAGCATATTAAGAAGGGTTGTCTTGCCGGCGCCATTAGGACCGACGATTCCGAGTCTATCCCCCCGTTGAATTCGGACCGAGAAATTATCAACAACCGTAAAGTCTTCAAACGACTTCGAAATTTCTTTGGCTTCGATCACCAGCTTGCTGGAAACCTTGCCTTCTCCAGCATCCAGCTTGACGTTGCCTGTCCTCTGACGATGGTCGCGCTTGTCTTGACGGAGAGTTTGTAGCGCACCTAGGCGGCGCACATTGCGTTTACGGCGACCACTCACGCCATACCGCAGCCAGTGCTCTTCTCTGACAATCTTGCGATCCAATTTTTGCTGCGTTCGGTCTTCTTGATCAATGATGTTGTCTCGCCATTCTTCAAAATGTGAGAAGCCCTTTCCAAGCCGTCGGGTTTCACCGCGATCTAGCCACACCGTCGCCCGCGACAGCTTCTCCAGGAAGCGCCGATCGTGACTGATGATCACCAGAGCCCGGCGGAGGCTTTTCAACTCGCGCTCAAGCCATTCGATGGTTGGCAAATCAAGGTGGTTGGTCGGTTCGTCGAGCAACAGGACATCTGGTTTAGGCGCGATAATACGCGCTAGCGCTGCCCGCCGTTTTTCTCCACCAGACAAATGCGCCGGGTCTTCTGAGCCGGTTAGACCAAGCTGCTCAAGAAGGTAGGTCGCGCGATAGGGGTCGTCCCCATCCTCAAGACCCTCTTCTACATAAGAGAGGGTGTCAGCATATCCTGTGAGATCGGGTTCTTGGGCCAAGTACCGAACTGTCGATCCGGGCTGAACAAACCGCTCTCCGTCTTCATGCTCAATGAGCCCGGCCGCAATCTTCAGGAGTGTCGACTTGCCAGAGCCGTTCCGGCCAACCAGACAGACGGTTTCTCCAGGCATCACCATAAGATCAGCGCCCTGTAGGACAGGGGCGCCGCCAAATGTCAGATGAATATCTTGCAGTGTAAGAAGAGGAGGTGCAGCCATGGCGCTGCGTCTATCGTCTTAGGCGAATTTTCGCAAGAGACGTTAGTCAATTGAGATCCGTTTACTTCCAGGTTACGTCGGGAAATTCACGCACCTTCTCTTCACTCTTCTTGCGTTCGTAGTAAGGAATGCCCTGATCTTTATCACTGCGGCTCTGCTGGTCATGCGCTTCTGCGGCAGCAATGATTTGCGCCGCTTTCTCGGGCTTAAGAACGACCACGCCGTCTGAGTCCGCCAATATGATGTCACCCGGGTTCACAATGACGCCGCCACAGATGACTGGAACGTTCAAGGATCCGGGCTGTTCTGACCCTTTCGCTGTCGCAGAAACGCCGCGTACGAACAAAGGGACTTGAGGTCGCTCGCGCGCCAGTAGCGCAGAATTCATGCAACTGCCATCAATCACGATACCGGCCACCCCTGCTTGCGCTGCGGCAACAGTCATAGACATACCCCAAGCCGCTATTTCCGTATGCCCGCCCGCATCAACAACGAGAACGTCACCGGGTTTTGCGTACTTGGGCGCTAATTCTCCCATAAGGCGGTCATCCCAATATTCTGGGCGGACTGTAAATGCAGGGCCACAAAGCCGCCACTCTGGATCGAGTGGTTTGATATCCGGGTGCATGACTTGTCTGGGCCCGGCCTCGAATCCAGCAACTCCGACATGCTGCTTCGCAACTTTGTCGATGAGCGCCCGATCGGGCCGGCTAAAGTCGGTGATGATTTCGTGCATGATGCCCGCCCCTTCGCTAGTGTAGTTTCTATGATCAATCGTACTCTCACCGCCCCAATACGCAACGCCGTGATCCGGGTTGCTGCTATCACCCTTTTGCTCGCAGGTGCACCAACGTCTACGACGGCAGAAACAACGATGCGGGTCGCAATACAAACATTGCCTGCTGCCCTTGGTAACGTTCACCGGTCCACAAGTTCTTCAGAGCTTTACACCTGGGCGGCCATGTTTGACCCCCTCACTTTGGTTGGAGCTGATGGCACGGTGCAGCCTTGGCTGATGGAAAGTTGGGAAGCAATCAATCCGACGACGTGGCATTTTAAGCTGCGACAAGATGTGATGTTCCATAACGGCGAGCCGTTCAACGCCGATGCAGTCATCAACTCACTGACCTATCTCACCTCAGAAGCAGGAAAACGCGAAGCGTTGTCGCGTGTGGTCAATTCAGTGTCTGGAGTCCGCGCGCTCGACCCGTTCACACTAGAAATCACAACGCACTATCCAAATCTCATGTTACCGGCAGAATTGGGAATTATTCGCATTGTCGCGCCGAAGTATTGGCAGGAGGCTGGCGCAGAGGCCTTCGCCCTCAATCCAATTGGAACTGCGTCTTATAAAGTCGAACGATGGGGCCCGGCGAAGATTGAGCTCACCGCCTTCGAAGACGGCTGGACCAAGCCCGGGTTTGATCGCATGGAAATCATTCAATTGGGCGGCTCGACCGCAAGAACCCAAGGCATTCTGGCCGGTGCAGTGGACCTAGCCTTTGTTGTTGGGCCCGACGACGTTCAAACGTTAGAGTCTGCCGGCCACAAGCATCATGTGAGCCGTGGTGTTGGCGCCATGGGTGTCGCCTGGATTCAAACGGATACAGGTCCAATCGCAGACCCGCGCGTGCGGCGCGCCCTGAATTACGCGATCAATCGTGAGGCCTACATCACGGCTTTACTCAATAGCGGCACCACCGCAGCGACGCAGGCCACGCCCTCACAAGCGATTGGATGGGACCCTGATTTGCCTGGTTGGCCCTATGACCCGGAAAAGGCGAAAGCCCTCTTAACTGAAGCTGGATACGGCGACGGCTTTGATCTTGTTATCGAGTTGGCCGCTGGCGGTGCTGCAGCCGACGCCGCCATTTATCAAATCATGGGCCAGGATTTGGCGAAAATTGGCGTCGGCTTTGAAGTTCGGTCCATGACGATTCCTGAAATGATCACCAAGTTTAATTTTGGGGGCTGGGAAGGCGACGGCTTTAATATGGATTTCAATGTGAAGCCAAGCCTAGACGCCTTAAGGCCCTTCCTAAGTTGCCTCACCCGCAAGCTATGGCACTGCCGTGACAGTCTCGCCGATAAGACACGTGAGGCGCAGGCGACCTGGGATCCCGATAAACGACTCAGCCTCGTGCGAGAATTGCTCAAGGCCTACCACGACGACCCACCCATGCTTTATATGCACGACACCGTCATGTTCGATGGTGTCAGCAGCCGCATTCAGGGCTATGCGCCGGTTAACCTCATAGTGAACTATTACGATCTCGCACCTGGTGACGCTGCGCGCTAACAGATCGGCCAAAAGAGCTAGTCGTCTGATTAAGAAAGCTTTTATCAAATAGTGCGTAGGTATTAGAAGACCACACACGACCATGAGTTGATTTTGATCCGAAATCACCTTAATCAGAGATATTGAAGAATAAAAGGCAATTGGCATCTGTTATGTTTGTAACAGGATGATTACGCTGCCCTCGTGCCGAGAAGATCACAGGCACAAACTAGGAATTCTGGGCTCAAAAGGCCCTTGCGAAAGCGGTGTATGAAAAAGTTCGATAAAGACAAACTCGCGGAACTCGACATTTATCTTGGCGAGCCAAACGAGCAAGTCCGGGAAGGCATGAGGGCCATGTTGCGCTCAGAGGGCCTCCGCAGAACACGTACGTTTACACGTATGGAAGATCTGTTGAATGCGATGAAAGAGCGGTCGCCAGATCTTCTCGTCGTGACCGACGATATCGACCCCAACATCTTTCAGATCGTTAAAGACATCCGGCACCACAGGATTGGCCGGAACCCATTTATCGTGATCAGCTTCATGATCAATCCATCGAAAGCCTTTGCCTATCCTTAGCGGACAACGTCTCCTCGATGGAGGCCAATTATGAAAACCTGGATGACGGGGGAGTAGACCTCATCGATAAATTATCCCAAGCCTTCCGTATGGCCATCGACTCTGCGTCCCAACGCAAGCAAAATGAGGAAGATGAACTCGCAGCCAAATATGAAGGACGTGTCGCGGGTAACTCTGTCAACCTATAGGTGGAACTTTTTGGTGCGTGTATTTTTCTTAGCAGTCTTAGTCGCCGTGTTCTCATTGAGCAGTCTGGCTAGCAGCGCTCAGTCACAAGAAACAGTGACACTGCGCGTTTCGGCTTACCTGTCACCGCTCAGTCACAGTGTTCAGAATATTTATGCGCCGTGGATGGAACGGATATCCAAGGCATCCGATGGTCGCATTAAATTCGAGACCTATTGGGGCGGTGGCCTCGGTCGCAACCCATACAAACAATTCGACCTCGTAAAAGCAGGAATCACGGACGTCGGATTGGTTCAACCCAGCTACACACCCGGCCAATTCCCTCAACTCCAGGCGTTTGAGCTGCCCTTTCTTATGCGGTCCTCCACGGAAGCAAGCCTGGTGGCATGGCGTCTTTACGAGCGAAACCTGATCTCCGGCTTTGATGATGTGCACTTGCTGGGATTATGGACGGCGGAACCGAGTAATTTGTACACCCGGGAACCTATCGAGAAATACGCGGACATTGCGACTCTTAAAATTCGCTCAGTCGGACGATTAGAAGGTGATTTCCTTAACCGGTTAGACGCCGTACCTGAAGCACTCCATCCAGCAGACGCTGTTGAGGCGCTCAGACGCGGCACGATCGATGGTGCTATCCAAGGGTGGATCGCAATCAATACGTTCCAGACCTTTCGCGAGACCAGCCACGTCATTACAGCGCCTCTTGGCACCGTGTCCTTTGGCATTATGATGAACAAAGAAAAATGGGAAAGCATTCCGGCAGATCTCCAGGCCATCATCAATGAGCACAGCGGCGCTATCATCGCAATGCTGGGCGGCCAGTCGTACGACAAACGTCAGGCCGAAATATCCAAGCGATTGCGGGACGAGAGGCATCTGATTTTTGTGGATGCGGACCCTGCCGAGCTAAAAGAAATGCAGAGCTACGTCAAACCTATCGTGGACACTTGGGCAGAGCGCACGCCACGCGGTGCGGAGACCTATCGCGCTATACAAGAAATTCTGGCTGACCTCCGACGTCGCGAACGGCAGTCATAAAAATGAGCCAGCAAGCCCCCCAAGCAAACACAAATGTTCTAGATCGTGCCGTTGACACAATGGCGATTATTGGCTTTAGCGGCCTTGTGATCATCGCGTTTTTGACCGTGGTTGATGTGTGCCTACGGTATCTTGGGATACCTAGAATTCCAGGGCTAAATGACGTTGAGGAAGTCGCCTTCGCGATCGTCATCGCAAGTTGCTTCCCGGCCGGGCTTAAAAAGGGCAATGCCGTCACCGTGCGTGTACTTGGTAAAATTCTTGGGCCGAGGACCCACAGCTATCTCGATGTCATCGGTGCACTCTTCATGTTGTCCTTCTTTTGCTTGGTCGCCTTTGAATTCGTGTCTTTCACAATCAGCTACACAGCGGACAGCCGCACGACGTCCACCCTGGAGTGGCCGATTGCTCCAGTCTGGACAATTGTAAGCTTGATTATGATTGCTTGTGTCTGTGTTCAAACGTGGGTTCTGGGCCAAACAGTGAAAGCTGCCGCCTCCGGAACGCCCCTCGAGCATGAAGCTGAGTCCCTTTAGGATATAAAGTAACAATGGAACCACCCGTCATAGGCGGACTCGTTGTCGCCGGTATGTTCGTCATGATTGCCCTACACGTGCCGATCGGTGTGGCCATGGCGATCGCCGGGTTCATCGGAACTGGCATCATCATCGGCTTCGAGCCGGCAATTGCTCTGTTTGGTATTGAGCCTTCCTCGGCCATCGCCAGTCAGGAACTGGCAATCATTGCACTCTTCCTATTGATGGGTAATTTCGCCGCAGCGGCTGGCCTGTCCGGCGACTTGTATCGCCTGGCTCAAGCGTTCTTGGGGCATCGTAAAGGCGGCCTGGCCATGGCGACTGTCGCCACCTGCGCCGGGTTTGGCGCGGTCTGTGGCTCCTCTTTGGCAACGACCGCAACAATGACTCGGATCGCATTGCCAGAAATGGAAAAGCGCGGCTATTCCCGGCAACTCTCGACGGGATCTATCGCCGCAGGGTCAACTTTAGGCGTCATTGTACCGCCCTCAGTATTGCTTGTGCTCTACGCCATCCTCACCGAACAGTTCGTAACGGCCCTGTTTGTAGCTGCCTTAGGGCCAGCCTTGATCGCAGTGTTCTTCTACATGCTCTCGGTCTTCGCCTATGTCACCGTTGCGCCAAATGCCGGCCCGGCCGCAGAGCGCGTGCCTTGGACAGAACAACGCAAGGTGCTGAAAAAGAGTTGGGGCGTCGTTCTCCTCGCCATCATCGTATCTGGCGGCATCTATTCTGGCATCTTTACCGTTAACGAAGCAGCCGCCGTCGGCGCCGCTGTCGCCATAGCCTTCACCGCCCTGCGCGGAAGACTGAGCCGCAGCATTTTCTTCAGCAACCTGAAGGAAACGGCTGCGAGCACGGCGCTGATTTATCTTATCATAATCGGCGCCTCAATTTTCTCGTATGCGATCACGCTCTCGCATCTGCCAGATATCATTGTCGGATCGATCGAAGACTTAGGCCTTGAACCCTTAATGGTCATCCTTCTTCTGGAAGCGATGTATATTGTTCTGGGATCGATCTTTGACACCGTCGCCGCCATGGTGATCACTCTGCCGTTCGTTTTCCCACTCATCACAGGCATGGGCTACGACCCAATCTGGTGGGGCGTGATCAACGTCGTGGTCATGGAAATGGGCATGATCACGCCACCTATCGGCCTCAACGTCTTCGTTATGCATGGCATGAAGAAAGACATTCCGCTCAGCACGATCTATGGCGGAATATGGCCCTTCTTATTATCTGATCTTGTCCGGCTCTTGATCCTAACTCTATTCCCAGTTCTGACCCTGTGGCTGCCCAAAGCCATGGGCCTGATGTAGCGGCAGCGCGAGGTATTCTGATGGACGAGACAGCAGACTCCGGTGGCATTCTTCAATGGCTTGGAGAAGTTGTTGGCGGTTTTCTCGCCGGTATTCCACCAGCGATTGGCAACTTCTTTACCGGGGTTGGCGAAGGCGAAGGCGTCCATGGTTTTCTGGACTGGACAGCTTTGATCATATGTATCGCCTTGTTGCTGTCAGCGATTAAGGGTCTCAAAGGTGGAAGTATCGTTGGGCCAATCTTACGCGGTGCGATTGGCATCGCCTTGATGGGATGGGCGGTATCCTAGCCCCCCTACTCGTCACCAAGCGGATCTTTATCCTTATAGGGGTCAGTAACTTCGCTACGCCACTTATGCTTAATACGCTCACCAAGCTGGTTATGGTGTGCCCATTCTTTCTGATCCCGCTGCTTCTTTTTCTCAGCTTCGCGCATGGCCACAAGAACGAGCAAGGTCAGGATTCCTAAAATCCCCAGACCCATCCACATGCGATTGCGCTTTTCCGTGTCGATAATCTCGCGGATCGCCGGCAAGCATTCAGGCAAATCCATTTCGCAATCGCGGCGCATTTTGAACTGACACATCTGATCATTGACGACATTGCCAAGACGGCGCCCGTCATCAGGCGCAGCAACAATACCGCTCTCAGGAGGGGCGCTTCCTGCCTGTTGCGCAATGGCATCCTACACCCCGCCGGAAAATCCAGCGAGCCCAAAAACCAGAACGTATGCGCGCAGTAACCGGTTCATCCCTAAAAGTAATACCCTCTTGGTTTTAACAATATTCGCCTAAATACCATTTTGGCACTGCCGGAAGAGCGCTGCAACTCATGCTCGATTTGGGGTTTTTTATCGACGCCACATGGGCTCTGGCTGAAGCCGAGATACCGCTGTATCCTGCCGAAAATTCGACACGTAGAGTGAGAACGCACCTATGCGCCCTTCCGCTATCAAAATTGTAGTCGTAACAGCCGCAACCCTTTTTTGCGGCTTAGTTGCAAAATCAGCATATGCGGACGATGACCCAGATTATGCTGCTATGATCGAAGGAGACGGCAAGGACTTTACCTTCCTGGTCTGCTCCGACTGCCATGCCATGCAGCATGTTCTTCAAAAACGCTATAGCCGTCGCGGATGGCAGGACGCCATTAAACGCATGACAGAAGACTTCGGTATGGCCGAGCTTGAGTCAGACGAAAGACGCCTGATTATTGATTACTTGAATCTCAACTACGGGACTGCTGCTGGACGATAAAAAGCCCGTCCTAGACCATCACGGTTTGATTGCCAGTATCGTTGATCGGATCCGCACCGTCTTCGGTGATCAACATCAGGTCTTCAAGATGCGACGACCCCCCCATGCCTGTTGCCCCCATGGGACAATCCACACTCAAGACCATATTTTTCTCAAGTACGATGTCTTCTCGTGGTAGCGACCCTGCACTGCCAACATGATCGGCGTGGTAGAGGCCGACACTATGCGGTGTGAAGGAAATGGAGAAGTCAGCACCCATTTTCCGCAATGCGTCTTGGCCCATCCGTTTCACTTCTGAAAACTTGAGCCCCGGTTTAATCCGTTCGCGAATATGATCCCAAGACTTTGCAGTCAATTCTGAAACACGCTGCATGCCTTTAGACGTTTCGCCAATATGTACAGCCCTGGCAAAATCGCCGTGATAGCCCATGTATTCACTGACACAGTCGATAGAGAAACACTGCCCGTCCTGCAATTGCGCCTCATAGGTCGGCGAACTGACCCGGTCGATGACCATGAATACGCCCCGCATACCGCGCGAAGCCACGGCCGTGAAATAGGCCGCTCGTAGTTCACGAACATCTGCACCCGCCCTCACGGCACGAGCAGCCTCTAGCGCGCCATCAGCATTCGCCTGCGCGGCATATCTCATCAACTGTATTTCAGACTCTGACTTAACCGGCCGAATACGCCGCAACGCATCGTCGGCCGATACAACTGTCGCCTCTTCTGTCGCATCCAATACAGAGCGCATAACTGGTTCAACATCTGCCGCAATGCGACCTTTCAAAACGCCCGCATCCTTAAGCGCATTTTGAAGAGCAAATTTCAAATTCGGTCTCGCGGCCTCCGCCCTAACCGCTCGCTCTATAATGCCGAGGCGCGTGGTCTCGATGAAATCGAGTGGCGCCTGATCCAAGTCTGGATAGAGCGGGAGATCATCCATACCGAGTTCGGAATCATCGACCATTTGTGCCGGCCCACGATAGAGGTAGGCTGGATAGTCGAGATGTCGATGATCCATGGCGATGGTGTAGTAGTAGAGAAAGGCAGGCGCGACCAAGCACAGGCGCTGATCTTCACGGCGGGTGATGACGGCATACACCCCGGGGGTGTGGCCCATTTTGGTCGCTGTGAGATCCAGCCCAGTCGCGTGATACAGGTTCGTTCCTGCGCCAACAACAATAGCATCAAGCCCCAACTTAGACATGATCTTGTCCGCCTGCGCGAAATTCATGCGTGGTCCAAGCACAGGCGGCGGCACGCTGGGAGTGACCGTCATTGTAGGCGCGGCGAGACTAACGGATGGTGTCAGGAGAGCCCCTGCCCCTCCGGCAGCAAGTGTTCCGAGAACAGTGCGGCGATTCATCATGGCGGGACTCCTTTACTCTACAATATGATGAACGGATCTTCTTCTGTGTTCATAGGCTCATACCCTGTCTTCGTGACGCGGAAGAGGTCTTCATTGTGGCCGCAGCCATAGCCCACTTCCAGGTACGGTAGATCAACGGTTAGAACCATGTTTTCTTCCAGAACATGGTCGAAAGAGTCGACCCCAAACTCTGACAATCGGAATGGATTGTCATCGTGTTGCAAGCCTACGGAATGCGGCGTGACGAACACGGCATAATCCGGCATGCCGTTCTTAACCATGGTGTCGAAACCGATCTTGCGGAGCCTGGAATAGGTCACACCAGGCTTTATCGCATCAAACACAGCTTCACGGGCCAATTGATTCGCACGGCGCCGGGTCTCAACCTCTTTCGAGGGGTCTCCGAGAATAAAGGTGCGTGCAATGTCACCCATGTAGCCGCGATAATTACTCACGGCATCGACAAGAAACGGCTTACCCGGAACCATCACGCCGTCGGGAAACCCTCCACCCGGAAAGCCTGCGATAAAACTATCCACATCATTGCCGCGCTTCGCGCATTCGTTACGAAAAATTTGAGAGATATCGTCATGAGTCATACCTGCTTGGATCGCCCGGATTGTCGCCAAACAAGCGTCACCGTTGTTACCGCTACCGACGCGCTGATAGGCCAGCTCTTGTTCCGTCTTGACCATGCGGATGAGTTGAAAGATGCCATAGCCAGGAACACATTCGACATCGACCAGATCCGTCTGCGACAGAAACTCCGCAATGCGCATATCATCGACGGCGACTTTACCCTTGGTGATCCCCTGCGCCTTCAAGGCCCGCGCCAAGGCCCAAGCCGAACTCGAGGCTAGTTCACGCCCAACTTTATCCTGTGCAGCAGCCCAGCGCTTTTCACGCGCTGTAAGCTCAACATCATCACGGACATTGTATTTCCGCGTTCTGCCCGGCCCTGGATCTATTGGCACACCACTTGAATCGCGCTGAACGTCTCCGCCACCGCCAAAACCATAGGGCATAAGTTCAGCTGTCTCCCGATCCCCATTAGCGATGTCCCACGCCACAGATGAACCGGCAACAAGGTAAATCGGCGCCTGTGGATCTGCGGCATACGTTGCGAAGCCCGGATACTGGGAGCGAAATTTGACGCCAATGGTGGTGATGTTCGTGAGGTAGTACACGTTGATCGGGTTAAGGGCGATCATGCCAGCCAGGCCAAACCGCTCGAGCACTTCTGTTGCCCGAGGGCGGTTAACCAAAAGCTCGCCATCCACCTTTGGTTTAGGAGCGAGATGCCCGGTAGGTGCAGTCTCAGCACGCGCTTGAGCCGACACGGTCGTCGCCGTTGCGGCGGCAGCAAAACTGCCAAGGGCCGTGCGTCTGTTGATTCGCGAACTCGTCATGGCGTACCTCTTATGATTGATGCTGTTACGTGGCAGGAGTAGACCCAGAACGAATACCAACAAAAACACCACGGTGGTTCATCCTGGTCTCCTTGCTCGTACCGTTGCCCAAAATATTTCCAAAGGTATCGTACTGCTCGAAAGCTAGGTCAAACCCCGCAACATTAATGGCGTGAAGATTGCCTTCTTTGGTTAGCCAGAAACTGCGCTGGTTACCCCAGGACGCCCATTTGTGCTTCTCCCGTTCTTCGATGTCACGGACCCTAGGCTCGTCATACCAGCGGCCTGGCAGACCCTCGTGTCAGTCATCTTAGACAGCTTAAAGACCGATTTCGGACGCCAGCCCTCTGGCGCATAATGTGTGTTGATAATCACGGCATCACGGGCCTGCTCACCCATGAGACGAATAAACCCCAAGGGGCGGTCTAGATCATAGAGCAGCCCACAGCAGAACATCACATCATAGGGACCGTACTTGGCAAGATTCCAAACATCATCTTGGGCGAAGTTGAGATTGGAAATTTCAGCTCGGCGCTTAACCTCAAGGCAGTTCTCGTAACTCGACGTGCGGACTTCTATACCAAATGAGTCCAACCCCATCCTGGCAAACTCAAGCGCATAACCGCCTTCAAGGCAGCCCAGATCAACAATACGTTTACCCTCATGGTTCCCGCCGTAGAGCATGCTGAGGACCCGTTTTGCCCCTTCGCAATGCGGGACGTCAGCCAAGAGAAACGGATGCTCGGGGATACTCAGAGAGCCGTCGGCAAAGCGAATATTATGGGCGGCAAACGATGACATAAACGACTCTCATTCAATGATTGTTATAAGGCGATCTTATAGATCAGGGCATTCTTTGGGAAATCGTGCGAACACGGCCCTATAGCCTTGCACAGCCAAGGGATTGGACTGAGGATAGAGCATCACAATAGGGACAAAGAACGCATGGAACGCAGAATGGCGCTTAAGGGCATGGGAGCGACCGCTGCAGCGGCTGCGGCTGGAGCAATGACAAACCCCGCTCACGCTCTGGACAAGATAGATGTCGTCCCTGTGGGCAACGAACTGGACGCTCTACGGCAGCCCCTGCTCAACAAAGCCCAAGCCCAAGCGGTTATGGAAGAGCATGACCTGGCCGGCATGCTGGCTCTCAATCCAGTCAACATCTACTACCTCACCAACACCACCCCCATCGGCACAAAGATGCGCTGGGAGTACCCCGCTTTCGCGACGCTTCCGCGGGACCTGGATCAGCCAACGTTCCTCATCACAAATGCGCTGGAACTTTGGGACATCGCCAACGGAGATCGCTACAGCCCCGACGTCATCCCTTACTCTGGCCCGCTCAACACGCCTGATTACATTGGGATGAACGGCAAGCCGCTGACAGAAGAACCGACGGCAGCCACACGCGGACTTGCAGTCCGTGACGGCGTTACTCTCAATGCACGCGAACAAGGCTGGGCAGATAGTCAAAACGTGCAGCCATCGGCAACACCAGAATGGGCGCTGGCGCGCGCTATGAAAGAGTCTGGGATTGTCAAAGGGCGAGTGGCCGTGGACGACATGCGCATCGCCCATCTGCTGCAACGGATCGGCGTTGCGGATAACATTGAATTCGTCGATGGCGACAATCTGTTCCGGCGCATTCGCTACATCAAGTCGGAGCCGGAAATTGCCCTAATGCGTCTCGCAGGCGCTAAGAATGCAGAGGCGGCTTTGGCCACAGCCCGTTCCATCGAGAAAGGCATGAGCTTTCACGATATTGAACGGCGCTTCCTGACCGAATGCGCCCTCCGTGGCAATGCCATGTCGTTCATTATTGCCGGTGTCACACTCGGCTTCTTGCCGGATGCAGAAGTGGTTCCGGGCAAACCATTCTTGATTGATGCTGTTTCGAATTTTCATCAGTACCACGGCGATTTTGCTCGCTCGATTGTGCTTGGCGAACCCAGCAAAGAAGTCGTGAAACGAGCAAACGAGCAACAAGCCGCTCGAGAAGCGACGTTCAGCATTCTGAAACCCGGCACAAAGTATTCAGACATTCATGCCGCGGGGTATGACGCCTTCAAAAAAGCCGGTGGCAATCCCGATACACTGATCGTCAATCCGCACTCGCTGGGTCTACAGCACACGGACCAACCCTACGACGACTCTAACCCTTGGCGTGGCGGCGAGGACATCGTGTTGAAAGCAGGCATGGTGATTACGGTCGACTTGCCCTATATCGAAATCGGCTTTGGCGCAGGACACAATGAAGACCTGGTCCTCATCACTGAGGATGGCTACGAAGCCATGAATTCAGAAGAAGAACCTCTCATAATCGTGTGAAATACTGATCTTTACAGACCGGCTTTTACACAGGGTTTTTCATCTCACCACGCCGGTGCTCCGGGTGCAGACTCCGACCCAGAATGTTTTCGCTACGACCAATAACGCAGTGCGCGCCAGCGGACAACGACCAGACGTCGAGTCTAATCTGCCACCGCGGGCTTGTCTGGAAGATTAAACAACCGAATTGCATTATCGCGGAGAATTTTCTTCTTGGGAATATCTCGGAATTCGTGACCATCTACTTCTTGGATAGCGCGCCGCGGGTCAACCACCGGAAAATCAGTCCCGAACAAGAATTTATCTTGGCCATAGGTATTGGCGTAATGGACAACTGACTGCGGCCAATACTTAGGCGCGTAGGCGTCACCAGCCATGTAGACGTTTTCATGTTTCCAACACATGGCAATCATTTCTTCCGCCCACGGCGTACCCATATGAATCCCGATGATCTTCAACTCGGGAAAATCAATCGCGACCTGATCAAGGGTAATAGGACGTCCGACCGATGGAAGGCGCCGGTCTTTTGAGTAAATGAGATTTTGGCCAACCTGCAACATGATTGGAATATTCAGCTCACAACATTTGGCATAGGTCGGGTAAATCTGAGCAGCATCTGGCGCCATCGCAAACCAATGGGGGTACCAGTGCGCACCAACAAATCCATAATCGTTCACAGCCGTTTCAAGTTCGCTCAGCTGAGTCATGCCTTTGGTTGGATCGATGCCAGCGAGACCAGAGAACCGATCCGGGTACTTCTGCACAACTTCGGCCACACGCTCGTAGGTGATTTCCGTTGATCCCTTAACGTTGAGATCACCGCAACGGACGGCGATGAGAAACGACCGGTCGATCCCAGCCTCATCCATGAGTTTGATGTAATCCTCGATCTCGACGCCCTGACGGATAGAGCCGTCCTGACGCACTTTCTCTTGGAATGAAGAATCCGATGAAATACGGCCCTCTTCGAATTCTCGCGGCGTGCGAATATTAACGACGATATCAATCGCGCCGATACAGTCTGACATGGTGAAATCCCTAGGTATTGAGCTGTTATCCGTGCTTAAGGGGCTCAGACCAGACGGTCAAGTACGTGAACCTCTTGCCTCGCCAGAGACCCAAACAAAAAGCGCGGTTTTCGTGACTCTGTCCACCACAGGCGTAGACTAACAATACATTTAAAGGGGACGCCGTGATGAAATTGATCAGCCGTACTTTAACTGCACTGGCTCTGTTTGTGGCCGCACCGGCCCTATTGTTAGCTTTACCCGCTGCGGGCCAGGGCATCACACAGAACGTCATTACCTTGCTCACGGATGACGGGGCCCAAATCCCCGCCATCTTGATGCATCCCGCTAAAGGCATGAACACGCATAACCCTGGCGTTGTCCTTCACCACGGAGGACCTGGCGGACATCCGGCACGCGGCTGTTGCGCGCCGCGTTGGGCAGCGTGACGGTTCTACGCACGGGCACGGCTTCCAATGGCCAACCCTGCAGAGAATTCTGCCAAGCCGTCACTATCGGTGGGCAAAGCGAGACCGACTATGGTACAGCATGTCGCCAACCCGATGGCGCGTGGCAAATCGTGAATTCAACGCGCCATGAAGATCGGGGGCAACCATTCGGTGACTCAAACGTTATTATTATATGACACAAAGATTCACCGCACTTTTGGTGACGCTTGTGCTGGTCTTAGGCGCCGTCATCGCGTTGTACACCGTCGGCCCTTCCGTCGATTTCAGCGGCCCCTCGCCGCTAAACCCGTTCTTTCCATCGCACTAACCCCAGAACGGGACAGCACACGTCATTACCCTTGATCTAAACCAACGGGCCTGATAGCCCGCAGTATGTCTGTAGTTCTCGCATCCGTATTCGGCACGGCTTTTCTTGCTGCGACCATTCTCCCATTCTCTTCAGAGGTCGTGGTTGCGGCAGCCATGGCCGACGAGCTCATCAATTTGATCGCCCTTTGGACCGCCGCGACCGCAGGGAATACGCTCGGTGCCATCGTCAACTACTGGCTTGGCCGCGGCACAAATCACTATCGCGGCAGATCATGGTTCCCGGCATCTCAGCCGCAAATGGACAAAGCAGAAACCTGGTTTAATCGCTACGGCGTTTGGTCACTACTGATGGCGTGGCTACCAATCGGTGGTGATGCCCTGACCGTTATCGCTGGTCTGTTACGTGTGCGACTTGATGTTTTTGTGATTTTAGTTGGCTTCGGCAAAGGCGCGCGATACGCAGTCGTAATTGCCGGAGTGGACGCGCTTTTATTTTAACGCCATCAGTTGGCGCTTAAAATGAATCCCGCTACGGGTCACATCATCAAAGCCCGTTTTCTCAAACCCAAACTTTTCAAACAGAGGAATGGCCATGTCACTGGCTTCCACATGAAAGGATTCAATACCCTGCGCCCGCGCATCCTCCAGAACATGGATTAACATCGCCCGACCTATGCCTTTACCGACAAAATCAGGTCGGATGTAAAGCGACGTGATGTGACCATCGGACGCATAACCGCAAAACCCGAGCGGACCAGAGTCATCAACAGCGACAAAGGTCGTCGGGCCGAGAATGAAATCTTGGAAACTGGCTTCCGTTGCCCTACTCGCCCACGCATGAACCTGCTCTTCCGAGTAGTGCTCGTCCGCTTGCGTTTCAATGGACGTTTGAAACAGGTCGACGAGAGCGACCATGTCGGTTTCTTCTGCGTGCCTAATTTCCATACACGTAGAGTCTCATCACCGCTGAGTAAATTCAAACATTTCTTCGTTCGGACCCCGAACCATCATCATGCGATACGGGTCGCCGTCACCCTTGATATCGACTGGCGGTTGAACAATGTCGTAGCCCATGCCGGAAAGGCGTTCATGCAGAGCCTCGAGGTCATCGGTATCGTGAGTCAGCAACGAGAACCCAAGCTTACCGGGCTTCATGCGATCAACCAGACGCTTGCCGGTCTGATCAAAGAAATGGACGCAGAGGATTTTTCCGCTGGCCTCTCCTTCGTCTGCCCATAGCAAGAAGTGAACGCGCGTACCATGGGGCACGCCAGTGAGGTCATCCACCTTATCGCGGTACTCATCACCGGTCTCATCATCGGCGACTGCGACCAAACCGAGGCCGTCTTTATAGAACCTGCGGGTCCCCTCTAAGTCACCCGCCACGACAGAGATGGTTGGAATTTCTGAGAACGGTCCGTCCGGCGAACCTGGGCGCATGGATGTTTCGGCATGGACATGGCCAACCATGATGAGAACGGGCACACCATCGGGGCCAGAGAACAAACACTCTTCACTGACCGTATTGCCGATTTGATGTTTGACCGGTGGAGACCTGAACTTGTAACCGGCATGTTCGATCTGCTCTACGTACGGTGCGATCGGGTCTGCAACATAAAAATCTATTGCCTTTGGGCCGACGTCGGTTCCGGAGTCGGCATTTTCCTCGCCGAAGTCGAGTCGGACCTTTTCCGAGGCATGGGGTTGATATTGGACCAATCGCAACCAGCCGAGGGGATAGCCTTTACATGAGAGTTCGATAAAACGACCCGATATCCCTGCGGGCAAGCCCCAAGCGGCCAGCAATGAGCCCGACAAATGGCCCTCGCGTTCAACCTTGAGCTCCATAATGTTGCGAAAGAGAGTTAATGCCCGATCCAGGTCCGTAACCCCAACCGTCGCCATACGCATTGCCCCTGCGTAACCGCTTTTCGCCATTGATGCGTTCCCTTTGTGGCCGTGCTCTGAGTGAGCGTATTATGGAGATTATAATGATGGCCATTATGATGACCCTGACGCCAGACTCAACTGGTGTCCGACGCGCACATAAACATGTGACACGGAGGCGCGAATGAAAGACCTTAGAGCGAAGGCGAACGCACAGCGCGCCCACATTTATTATAGGATTGGTTGGTAACTATGTTTAACACCTTGCGCCTTGCGGCGGTTTTTTCGACTCTCATCGCTTTTGGTAACAGTGCAGCGGCAGAGTCCCCGGACACCATTCTCGCGGATATCGACCGGCTGTTACCCGGGACGTACACCAACGATGTACAACTGGCATCTGCCGATGGCAGAGCGGAAGCCTTCGCGCTCACCACAATCATCAAGCCAATGTCGAACGCGGCCCTTGGCGAAACGCTGTATTATTTGGAAGAATACAAAGACGACGATCCATCGGCCGTCACTCGAATTCGTATTTATTCGTTTATGACTGAAGAGTCTGGCGTGAGGCTGCGCTTACTCAACCCCACGGATGTGGAAGCCCTTCATGGCGCCCACGCCGATTTATCACGGGCTGAACAGCTAACACCGGAAGACATTCAGTTGGATCGTGATGGCTGCATGCTCGACATCACCCGCCACGACGACACTCTTGTCGCGCGGATGGAGTCACGTGCCTGCGACGTCTTAGAAACTTGGGTGGATTACGAATTGATCATCGATCAATCGGGAACATGGACGTGCTACGCCCGCCGCCTTCAATCGGACGATAGCCTCACCTGGCTACAGATGCCCGCCTTTCCTTGTATTCGCCAACAACGGATGGCGACCATTTCGCCGTAAGATGGAGTAACCCTCATGCGCCTCTTTCTCATTGCTGCTGCCGTTTGCTTGGCCACGATCGCTCCAGCCAGCGCTCAGTCACTCGACATCTTTAAGAAGACGACAACCGAAGTTGCACCTGGCGTGTACTCCTACGGCGCGTTCTCCGCGCGCAGCCTATTTGTATTGACCAACGATGGTGTGATCACAACCGACCCCGTCAGCGCCAAAAATGCGGCGGACATGCGGGCCGCCATCGCAGAGGTTACTGATTTACCAGTGAAGTATGTCATCTACAGTCATCAGCACTGGGATCACGTGCTCGGCGGTCAAATCTTCAAAGATGAGGGTGCGACATTCATCAGCCATGACAAATGCATCCCGCACTTCACACGCCACCCGAACGATGAACTGGTCATGCCTGACAGAACGGTTACCGGTGACCACGCCCTCACGCTTGGCGACAAGACCCTCAAGCTCATGTACTTCGGCCATAACCACGGCGATTGCATGTTGGTCATGCAAGTAGAGGGTACTGATGTTCTCTACATCAACGACTTGGTCACGCCCTATTCTGTCGGCCTCGGGTTTATGCCTGATTACGACCCGGGCGAATGGGTTCGCACCCTGCACGAGTTAGAAGCTAGGAACGATTGGACACAATTCATCGGTGGCCATGGTATTCCCGTCGCTCCCAAGGATGCGATGGTGCAACGACGGCGTTACATGGAAGCTCTAATGGCTGCAGTGCTGAACGGCATAGAGAACGGAAAACGCCTTGAAGAGCTCTACGACACCATTGAGCTAGCAGACGAGTTTCAAGAAATGCGCGGTTACGACACCCATATTCGACGGGGTGCCGAACGCATTTATCACTTCTATACGATGGGTTGGTAACAGGTTTCACATGGCGGGCTGATGATCATGACTATCAAATCAATCATTGTCGGAATGACTTTTGTTTTCTTCGCTGCATCGAGTCTTGCGGCGGAAAAAGGGCCGAGCATTGAAGAGCTCATGAAACCTGCACCCAACCCGGCATGGAATGGGTTCGCGTTGGCCGGTCATAGCACAACGAAATTAGCAGACGGCCTCTATGCGTTTCGCAATACCGGCACGCGCAGCATCTTTATGGTGACAGATGACGGCGTGATCGCCACCGACCCCATTAATGCCGAGACTGCAAAAATCTTCCGCGCGGAAATCGCGAAGGTAACCGATCAACCAGTCAAATACGTTGTCTATAGCCATGAGCATTGGGATCATGTGCAAGGCGGACAGATCTTCAAAGATGAAGGGGCGCAGTTTATCGCCCATGAAAACTGCGTTGCGCATTTCTATGATTTGCCCAATCCAAACATTGTGATGCCGGACATCACATTTTCCGACGACTACACTCTGGAACTGGGGGGCCGGACCCTCGATCTGCTTTACTTCGGCCCCAACCACGGCGACTGCATGGTTGTGATGCGTCCCGACCCGGGTGATTTTCTATTTGTTGTAGACTTAGTCACGCCCGGCGGCGCACCTCTCGGTTTTATGCCGGACTATGCCCCCCATCACTATCTGCGCACCCTGAAAGAAATTGAGGCGCTGGATTACAAAGCCATCATCGGTGGCCACGGCGCAATGCTATCGCATCCATCAGCGGTCACTGAACGACGCCAATACTTGGAGGCGTTAATGGCTGCAACACAGCAGGCCATGGCATCGGGGGGAAATCCATTTGAGTTGCATAAAGAAATCCGCGTGTCCGAATTCGCACACTTACGCGGATACGAATCCCGCATCGAGGATAATGCGCGGCGAATGCTGGCGTTCTATGGAATCGGCTGGTAGCGCCGCTTAGCCCTACAACTTCGTCGGGTTAGGCGCGTCACCGTAGACATCCTTCGGATCGAAGGTTTTATCTTCCTCTTTGAACTCAAGCAGCTTTGACGCATCGGCAACCGGAATTCCAGTCGGGATCGCGCGATAAAAGCACGAACGGTAGCCCACGTGACAGCTGGCGCCAGAGCCAGCAACGCTGACCCGGAGCCAAACGGCGTCCTGATCATCATCAATGCGCATCTCGACGATTTCTTGAGTCAGACCAGACGTGGCGCCTTTGTGCCAAAGGGCCTGACGGCTGCGGCTCCAATAATGGGCCTCGCCGCTTTCGATGGTCTTGGTCAGGGCATCTTCATTCATATAGCCATGCATCAACAGTTCGCCCGATTCGGCATCTGTCGTGACGACGGCAATAAGGCCGTTGGCATCAAATTTTGGTGCCAATTCGGCGCCTTCTTCGACCTGTTCGATGGTCTGGCGGGTGGCAAAGGGCGATGTATCCTGGGTCATGCGACCGTCTCCGTGTCTGTCTGGCGTTCATTTAGGCTGATATGAGCTGATTCTCAAGGGGTGGATTGGAATATCAGCGTGAGCGAGGACTGGAGCCTGAGACAGAATTCGGCTAAACCCCGGGCATGATGACCCTAAAACTGCACAACACCATGACGAAGGCCAAGGTGCCTTTCGAACCTGCCGACCCGAAGCGGGTGACGATGTATGTCTGCGGCCCCACGGTCTACAGCCGACCACATATTGGTAACGCACGCCCGGCCCTGGTCTTTGACGTTGTATTCCGCCTGTTGCGACACCTCTTCGGCGAAGAGCACGTGGTCTACGCGCGCAACATCACAGACATCGACGATAAGATAAATGCAGCCTCGCAAGAGAGCGGTCGGCCGATTAGCGACATCACGAAAGAGATGGCCGACATCTACCGGGGTGATATGGCGGCCTTGGGTGTTTTGCCACCGACCCACGAGCCACACGCGACGGCGCATATTTTAGAAATTATCACGATGATCGAAACACTGATCAGCGGCGGCAACGCCTACGAGGCTGAAGGGCATGTCCTCTTTAACGTGCCTGTATTTGACGAGTACGGACAGCTCTCAAACCGGAACCGCGACGACATGATCGCCGGCGCACGCGTTGATGTTGCCCCCTACAAAAAAGACCCCGCCGATTTCGTGTTGTGGAAGCCATCAAGCGACGACCTCCCTGGTTGGGATAGTCCCTGGGGTCGTGGCCGCCCAGGCTGGCATATTGAATGCTCGGCGATGATCGAAAAGCACCTCGGGCAAACCATCGACATCCATGGCGGTGGGCATGATTTGATCTTCCCGCATCATGAAAACGAACTCGCACAAAGCCGCTGCAGCCATGACGGTGCGGACTTGGCTCGCGTATGGATGCACAATGGCTTCCTGACGATGGACAAAGACAAGATGTCCAAGTCCATCGGCAACATTGTGACGGTGCATGAACTGTCCCAAGAGCACGCTGGTGAAACGATCCGATTTGCGATGCTGTCTGCTCATTACCGTCAGCCGCTTGATTGGTCCGACGACCTTCTGGCGCAAGCGAAAAACACGCTGGATCGCTTGTATCGCACGCTGGACAATCTTTCAGACGTGGACATCCCAGCGGATGCAAAACCGTCGGACGCGTTCATTGCCGCTCTGTCGGATGACGTAAACACGCCGAAAGCCATGGCAGAGATGTCGGCGCTCTGCAAAGCGGCTAATACGGCAACATCTGACGACGAACGTGCTCATCTAAAAGGTCAATTAACAACGTCTGGTGCTGTGCTTGGCTTGCTACAAGACGACCCACAGTCCTGGTTAAAGAGCGGCGGCGATGACGACGCAGAGATAGACGCTCTGGTCGCAGCCCGCGTCGCCGCGCGAGGCAGCAAAGACTTTGCGGAATCAGACCGCATTCGGGATGAACTCTCGGCGCGAGGGATCACATTGGAAGATGGCGCGGGCGGCACAAAGTGGCGGCGAGGCTGTTAGAGATGGTCACCGTCGCAGAAACCCGGGCCGAACTCGCCCGACTGATTGCCTTCCCA
Source organism: uncultured Rhodospirillaceae bacterium (assembly GCA_943787205.1). Taxonomy (GTDB): domain Bacteria; phylum Pseudomonadota; class Alphaproteobacteria; order Rhodospirillales; family Rhodospirillaceae; genus WLXB01. The sequence goes on along the minus strand of CALSLN010000014.1, from coordinate 188,691 downwards.
ACGGTTTCCCGTGATTCGAACCTCAAGCTCATCGCCTATATTCAAGAACGCCTCAATGAATACGGCATCGAGTCTCGCCTCGTTCACAACGAGGAGGGCACGAAAGCCAACTTGCTCGCAACCATCGGGCCTATGGTCGAAGGCGGCGTAGTTTTATCCGGTCACACAGACGTTGTGCCCATCGACGACCAAGACTGGCATACAGATCCGTTCTCGCTCAGTGAAAAAGACGGCAAGTTGTTTGGCCGTGGCACCTGCGACATGAAGTGCTTCATCGCGACAAGCCTAGCTGCATTGCCAGATATGATTGCCGCTGATTTACCTGTCCCGATTCACTTTGCGTTTTCCTATGACGAAGAAGTTGGCTGCGCTGGCGTACCGTCACTCATTAAATTGATCCGCGAAGAACTCCCACTGCCGAAAGCCGTGATTGTCGGCGAACCGACAGACATGAAAGTGGTGACCGCCCACAAAGGGGTGACCGCCGTTAACGCAGTTATTACGGGGAAAGAAGCGCATTCATCTCAAACTCAACTGGGGTACAGCGCCATCATGGCCGCCGGGCACCTGATACAGTTTGTTGGCAGCATGACGGCAGAGAATGCACTTGGATCAAACAAAGACTCGAACTTCGAACCAGATCACACGACGATGACAGTGAACGTGATTCGTGGCGGAACCGCATTGAACATTTTGGCCGGGCATTGCGACATGACCTGGGATATTCGATCTTTGCCCGGTGACGATGCGCAGCACTACATTGATCGCTTCACCGCATTTTGTAACGACACAGTTTTGCCTGAAATGCGCAAGACCGCACCGAATAGCGACATCACTATTAACGTTCGCGCGGGCACGCCAGCCCTTCAGTTTGAGACCGACTCGGAAGCGGAACGCCTGTGCCGACAGCTCACCGGCGACAATGCCGTTCGTGCCGCTAGCTATGCGGCAGAAGCTGGGCAGTTCCAAGAAGCGGGCCTCTCAACCGTGATTTGTGGGCCTGGATCCATTGCTCAGGCTCATCAACCCAATGAATTCATAACCTTAGAGCAGGTTGAGCTCGGTACCCGCTTCATGGGCGACCTCATAGAAAAGCTGGCGCGCTAAGTCCACTCTGGGTTTAGACTTCCCTTACGTTTTGGGGCGTCGACCAGGAGAGCGACCATGCGACTGATAGCTACCCTTCTTTCAGCAGTGATAACACTCAGTGCATATGGTGCCTGGGCCGAAGAAGACGGCGCAACAACGACCACCATCCCGACAGGCGATTGGCGCATTGTTATCGACACCCCACTTGGCGAAATGCCAATCAACATGGAACTAACTCACGACAATGATGCGTGGACCGCGACCTTCATCAACGGTCCGGAACGCATGGACGCCGAAACAACCGAGGTGCTTGGTACCTCGCTGATTATTGAGTTTCCATCCTATGGCCATCGCATTGCAGCGGCCATTGTTGAAGACGGCAGCATGCAAGGCGTTATGCAATTCAATAAACGGGACGGTACATCGGTTGAGCCCTTTACCGCTCAACATGGTCAAAGCCATCGCTTCTTTGCAGATACGGTCGCTCCAGCAGAGAATTTAGATGGCCGCTGGTCCCTCACCCGAATGAATAAGAACTATTCGCCCGAGCCTAGCTTTGGATTACTCGAGTTAAACGATGAAGGGTCCGTTGTTGTTGGCGCATCTATCGTGACAACCGGAGACTCGCGCTTTCTCACCGGTGTCTTACGCGGCAATGATCTTTACCTCTCGACCTTTTATGGCGGGGCCGGCGCGATATGGCGCGGCACACTCAACGAAGATGGCACGTTATCTGGCCAAAATTACTCCATCACGGGCGGCTTCACGGCAGACTGGTCTGCCGAAAGGAACGCGACCGCAGCCCTGGATGACGCAACCAAACTGACCTACATCAAAGATGGCTATGACGGGGTCGAGTTTTCGTTCCCTGATCTCAACGGCAAAATGGTGTCCATGTCGGACGCGCAGTTTGACAACAAGGTGGTGGTGATCACCATCGGCGGCAGCTGGTGCCCTACATGCCATGACGAAACGGCGTTCTTCTCACCCTACTTCAATGAAAACAAACACCGTGGCCTGGAAGCCATCGGTCTGATGTATGAATACTCATCGGACTTCGACAAAGCGGCAACGGCCTGCAAGCGGTATGAGCGGCGATACGATGTCCAATACCCCATGCTCATTGCTGGCCAGATGGACAAAGAGGCCGCCGCAAAAACCCTACCCATGATCAATGCGGTTCTGGTTTATCCAACGATGATCGTGCTCGATAAAACGGGATCCGTTCGGTGGATTCATACTGGATTCCCTGGCCCAGCAACCGGAGAACACCATGAAGAATTCAAGAGCGATTTCTACAAGCTAATGGACGAGCTTCTCGCAGAAGATGTTTAACGCTTACATATGAAAACAAACGGCGCGGACCGGAAAACCAGTCCGCGCCGTTGCGCGTTTTATGTCTGACGAGAATGCTAAGCGGGCTTAGTGCCAAGCACGTTGTAGCGGCTGCGCCATCCTGGTGGACCTTCATCGACAACATCGAAGCCTGTTTTGCGCATTTCGCCATTAAAATCGACGGACGAATACTCAGGCCGCCATACTTCTTCATTCCAACGGTGGTCCCGCCAAGAACTAAAGCGGCTGTAGGCGTTCTTGCCACGACCGCGGCCCGCACCGGTTTCAAAGTCGAGCGGGAAATACACGCCGCCTGGACGCAGAACACGGAACGCTTCGTCGATGATTTCCTTGGATTTCTGCGCCGGGACTTCGTGGTGCATTATGTAAGACGTCACGATATCGAAATACCCGTCATCGAACTTAGTGTCTTCAGCCAGGGCTTGGCGGAAGTTGGCACCGATTCCCAAATCGACACAGCGCATATGCGCATACCGGACCATAGGGCCACCAACGTCAACGCCCCATACTTCAGCATCTGGGAAACGCTCTTTAAGCGCGGCCGGAAGCTGACCAGACCCACATCCCATATCGAGGATACGTAAAACCTTGCCATCTTTTGGTGTTGGCATTTGAGAGGCTAAGTTGCGATGAATCTCGTCTTGATAGTTCTCCGCACGATAAAAGTTGTTTGTACCGTAGTGATAGCTATGCCCCGCAAAGGCATCGCCAACATAGCCACCGGGCTGAATATGAATTTCATGCTTCGTATAGTCAGGAATTTCCATGTCTGGGCTTAATTCCAGCTTACCAGGACCGATGTTGTCGGTGGCTTCCATCTCATCAAGATAGGCATCAGCGTTTTCGTGAAAATGCTTCTGCAGCGCCGACCACATTAATTGCTGGCCACTGGTGCGCAACCGCGCTGTCGTGCCGATATAAGTATCGTTCTCCACCAATGGGAAAATCTTTTCCAAAGGCAAATCCTCGCGGGGGTCGAGCCCACCAGCTTCTATCGCATCATTAAACCGACGACGAGCCGTCTTGCTTGACGCACTACCAGACCATATCCGTAAGCCAGTCAGGAAGTTGTCATAACTCTCGAGATCGAGCTTGGGCAAACGTTCTAATCTTTGATCAGTGCCACGCGGCTCAACGTCACCTTTGAACATTTTCATGGGTGCAGACGCTGCAGAGGCAGACTTTGATCCAAACAACGCGCCAACAAAAGAAACGACAGCGGCAGTTGCTCCAAAGAGTGTTCTACGGTCAATCATAAGAAGACCTCCTTACATTCTGAAATTCGGATTACTTTTTTTCGCGTGTGAACGCGGCAGAAACAGGAAGGTCCCCTTCGCGCAATAACGGCGAGTAGGTTAAATCGATAAAGCGATCTCGGTCCTTCTGCCATTCCGCATCTTGTTCAGCGGTCGGCATATAAGTTTCGACCATCTCAGCCGTCACACCTTTTTCGGCCAACAGGGCTTCAACGACCTTCATACGACGACGGTTAGACCAAACTTCTGCGCCGAGCGCGATCAAGCTTGTCATCATGTTGTCGAGAACTGGGTTTCCGAGAAATACGGCACGCTCAACATCCGATGCTATAAAATCCGACGCGTAGGTGGGACGATCTGTTTTGAGTTTACTTGTGGCCATGACGGTGGCTCCTCCCCAGGTTTGATGTGGCTATTCAGAATCGCCCGATCTTGAGGCAAATCCTAAATATGGCGCTTATCCTAAGCCTATGACCGGCCTCGACTAAAGGGACTTACCGCTCTAGAGGCCATATTTTCGCAAAGATGGTCGACGTTTAACCACGAATCCGCAAAGCAGGTTCACGAAATCAGCTTGCCGGGTTAGAGTTATCTCTTATTTCCAATGGCCTAAGGCACCCAAGGGGCAAGCGCAGGCTCTCATCGGAAGATTATCTAAAAGAGGATTCCGCCGGGTGACCAGCGATACCCAGCCCCAATTGTTCAATAAAGCCACCGTCGCATCCACGGCGGTGAGTTTTGCCGTGCCCCTATTCGCTGCCCTCTTACTTGGTTGGTATGGCGCTGGTCTTCCCGTGGCTGGCATTGGGTCTTCTGCGGCGATTGGATACTGGTTGGCAATTCTCATGACCACCTGGCTCGCCTTTGAAATTGGCGGGTGGGCTGCCGCCTATATTTTGAGGCCTCTGAACCCACGCTTTATCGCCGTGGTTATTATTGGCTGCGTTGTTGGCGGCTTGACCGCGCGCCCGTTCGTTGTTTACATCATCGGAACATTCCTCGGCGCCGCTCAAGGTGCAGATGCGCCGCCTGTTGCTGCGCCGCAGTTTATTTGGTCTGTCGAATGGTTAACTGGATTTATTCAGGAAGCGGCGGTGATCCTCTTGTTGTGGATCGGTACAAACTTAATGATGCGCGGCCCGCTCCACCTTCCGCGATTTGGCTATGCACCACTGCCACCTGCTCAGCGCTATTTGCCGGATGACAATACAAACAGTTCAGATAGTGTTCCCGATCCGGAGTTCGTTAAACGCCTAGAAGAGATTACTCGAGAAGATGTCACGGCGCTGGAAGCCGAAGACCACTACGTTCGGGTCCATTCAGAAATCGGATCTGAACTTGTTCACTATCGATTTGCAGATGCCGTACACGAGCTGCGCGGCCAATCCGGCCTTCAGGTCCACCGCTCATTCTGGGTGAACAAGACATCCATAGAGTCGATGGTAAAACGCGGCCGATCTTACGACATTATCTTAAAGGGCGGGAAGCGAATCCCCGGTTGGGCAGAATTATAAACAGTCTGCCGCAACCGAGTTCAAAGAGTTCCTTCAGGATTAATCATCAGGTAGCGCGAAAGCCACAATTGCATCACCGAGATTATCGGTTACCCGCGACGTCCCGCCAGCCGCGATCACGACATACTGACGACCGTTCGCCATGTAAGTGACCGGAATTGCAGACCCCTGGTGTGGCAAGCCCGCCTGCCAGAGTTCATCCCCACTTTCGATATCGATGGCCCGGATTTTGTCGTCCATGGTCGCGGCAATAAAAATCAGCCCACTCCCCGTGATGATTGGACCACCAATATTCGGTGAGCCCCATCCAAAGGCCGCTGGTACCGTAATGCCGAAGCGTTTCACCTGCCCAAGCGGAATCTGCCACTTCATTTGCCCCGAGCTCATATCGATGGCTGCCAACGTACCCCATGGCGTCGGCGTACAGGGAATACCAAGTGGAGACATGAAAATCTCACCGATCACAGCGTAAGGTGTGTCTTTCAAAGGTCGCGTTAAGTAATCAACGCGCGCAACATCTTCATCAGCCATGTCGCCCTTCGCTTCAAAGCGCAGTCGCGAGGCCAAGTTCTCAGCCTTAATAATCAGCGTATTGGAGTCTGGGTCGAAGGCGGCGCCACCCCAGTTACCGCCGCCAAGCGCAGATGGAAACAACAACGCTTCGCGGAAATCAGGCGGCGTATACAAACCCTCGTACCGCATTTTATCGAACTCAGCCTGACACCAAGCCTTGTCGAACGGCGTTATACCAAAGAGATTATCACGATCGATGCTCTGGCTCGCGAAAGCCACGGGTAACGTTGGCACGGGTTGGGTTGGAGAGGCTTCGTCCTCTGGAATGTTAGTTTCATGAGCCGGCATTTCTTCAATGGGCCAAATTGGCTCGCCGGTATCCCGATCGAATACAAACAGCCACCCCATCTTGGTTTGCAGAACAGCGACCTCGCGGGGCTCGCCATCTTTTTCAATTGTCACCAGCAAAGGGTGCCCAACCAGGTCGTAGTCAAACAGGTCATGCCGAACGGTCTGGAAATGCCAAGCAACACCGCCGGTTTCTGCCTCCACCGCAACGATCGCATCTGAATACGGAATGGGGAACCGACGCCCACCGCCATAGTAATCCGTAGACGGACTGGTTGTGGGGAGGAACACAAGGTTGCGTTCTTGGTCCGCACTCATGGTCGACCAAACGTTTGCAGCTCCTGATTGGTCGCGACGGTCTTGGGGAATGGGATTAAATTCCCATTTCAATTCGCCGGTGCGTACATCCCAGCCACGAACAAAACCATCGTTGGCATTTTGAACGCCGTCGTTTGACGCTGTCGCGCCTACGACGACATCACCAACGATCGCGCCAGGGGATGGCATCGCGACAAAACCCTCACCGTGCATTTCGTAATCAGCGTTGCTGACACGACCTGGATGACCAGCGTCCGCGCCGAAATCCTTACAGGCAATTCCGGTATCTGCATCAATGGCCCAAAGGTTGCCTTGGAAGTCACCTTTAAAAATACGCTTCTGGCAGACAGCGCCCTCTTCCGGCTCAGCGGCTGCCCAATAAGCAACACCGCGACAAGTCGATGGAAAAACTTTGCCTTCTAAAAGTGGTTCACCCGTATCTGCATCCGGTGCATACGGGTCAAACACCCAAACCTCCTCTCCCGTCGCTGGGTCGAGAGCAAAAACACGGTTAAAAGGCGTGCAGTAATACAGGAGGTCATTGGCTTGAATAGGGACGGCCTGCAGAGACGTACCACTAGGATTCTTTTTGAAGTCTCCAGACCGGTGAATCCAGGCCACTTCCAGATCAGTAACATTGTCCTTTGTAATCTGGCTTAGGGGTGAGTACTGGCTGCCACCAGAGTCATTCCCGAACGCGGGCCAATCATTTCCAGACTGAGCCTGCGCCGCTGATGTTGCACCAAGCAACACACTGATCGCCAAAACAAAAAACTTCATAACCAACCCCCAATGACATCGCCTTACGTCAACGCAACGCCAAACTCCAATTGAAACCACCTATCCCGCATGGTGCGATGAATTTTGCGTTGTAGTCCAGCCTCAAAATAGCCCCTCATATTTAGACTCGCGCCACGATCTGGTGGCGCTTGGTCCGACGCGTGTGCTACCGCTCATTCAACTCTGATTGTGTGGTGCCGTGTTACAGCAATTTCCTCTCATTCTCTTTTTCACTCGAAATGCGCGATTCGTGGGTTTTGGGTTTTGCCTGGCTCTGTTTTCTAGCTTCGGCCAAACCTTTTACGTCGCCTTATTCAATGGCGTGCTGAATGATGAATTAGGCCTATCCAGCAGCGAGTTGGGCACCCTGTACGGCGGAGCCACATTTGGCAGTGCGCTCTTGCTTATGTGGATCGGCAAACTGATCGATGCGTGGGACCTCCGCACCTTCACCATATTTACATTCGTCATTCTTGCGGCCGCCTGTTTGATGTTCGCCAATGCGACCGGCCCTCTCACGCTTATGCTGGCAATGTTAGGGTTAAGGCTCGGTGGCCAAGGACTGATGTCCCATACCGCCCTCACCAGTATGTCTCGATACTTCGAGAGCGAACGCGGCTTGGCCGTCAGCATTTCCAACATGGGCTTCGCGGCAGGCGTTGCCGTATTCCCAGTCATCGGCGCGCTGGTCATCGCGAGCTATGGCTGGCGCGGAATTTGGACGGGCAGCGCTGTCCTTATCCTGTTCGTGCTATTGCCATGGGCTCTATTTCTGTTGCGGGGGCACATCACCCGCCACGCAAAGTACGTCGAACGCCAGAACACACCTTTAGATGCTGACAGCCCGCCCCGCCGCATCGGTTGGACGAGATCGCAAGTTCTGCGCGACAAGCGCTTTTATCTTTTGCTGCCGATCATGATGTCGCTGCCCTTCGTCGCGACCGGGATTCAGTTTCATCAAATCCTGCTGGTTGAGGAAAAAGGTTGGGTACTGGCAACCTTCGCGTCGGGGTATTTCGTCGCAGCATGTTTTAACGTTGTCGGCGGCCTGAGTGTTGGTAGCCTGGTCACTCGGCTGGGTGGCATCAACCGCCTTGTGCCCTGGTTCATGGCACCACTGTGCGTCTCCATGGTGCTGCTGATTAGCTTTGATACGCCGGTTATTATCTGGATTTACATGATCACCAATGGCCTGAATGGCGGCATGTTCGGTGTTGTCAGCAACGTGCTTTGGGCCGAACTATATGGAACTCAGAACCTAGGTGCGATTCGCTCCCTCATCACATCAACCACGATCTTCGCCGCGGCTCTCGCACCAGCGGTTATGGGCTGGCTCCTCGATTCCGGTTGGACGATGCGCCTGATTGCCGCAGTCAGCCTAGGCTACATCCTTATCGCCATGGTAATTGCCGCCCGCGTGAAGATTGCCCACAAACCACCGCCAGCACCCTGAGTCGCCCACTGGCCGAGCATGTGATTAAGTCCTAATCAGGACGGGTGATGTCGCGCTCTACAACAGAACCATCACGCCAACCAAAAGTCAGACCGCAAGGACGCCCAGCTCATGCTCATGTTGACCCAAGCCGCTTGGTCCCCAAACGATGCAACAGCCCTCCAGGCGCTCGCCGCCGCAGGATCACGAGAGGCTGTTCGGCAATCCAATAGTTCTCAGGTGGATGCGCTTTTGCTTTTGCCTCATGCCCCTATGGGTACGTCAGATGTTCTCTCTGAATCAGAAACCATGGACATCGTGATATCAGCGGCGTCCTCGAGCGGCCTTCATCTCGCTGGATCTGCTGTAATGCAAGCAGATGGAGCAGCGGCACCACAAACCATCGGCTTTGTGGTCGCACCCAGTGGCGACATTTTGCTCCGCACGCTGAAGGTATCCCCTGACCTGATTGAGGGATTCACAGACACTACATCCGCCATGGGGCTACCATCAGATTTCCCAGTCGCCACTCTACCCTTTGCGAAAGTTGGCATGCTGTGCGGAGAAGACATTCACATCCCACAATACGGACGTGCCCTCGCCTTCCATGGCGCAGAAATTATCCTTAACCCTTGCGTCGAACGATCGGATCAACAATTTGATCACCGCGTTATGTCGCGCTTCGGACGGGCCAGTGAAAACGTTGCCTACGTCGCCGTCGCAAGCCCGGCCGCAATGGACGATGGCGGCGTGACCGTAAAGTTACCGTCTGCGACGGCACTCTATCCCTGGGAACGAGAAGCGACCGCAGTGCGCGGCGATGAAACCTTCGTGATCCCAGATATCGATATGCAATTGCTGCGCCGCCGCCGGGTCACTCCTCAAGGCAGCTTCCCAGCCATTGTGCGCGCCGACGTCTATGGACGTGGCTACGCCAAGGCCAAGGCTGAAGGAACAGTGCCCGCTGCTCCGACGACCCGCGATGGCTGGCTCAAAGAAGCCGAACGTCGACTGGCCTCTGAAGCTGAGATCCGGGGCCCAAAGCACGCCAACCCCGAGCATCAATATGATTGCATGTTGGTCCAAACCGTCGCCCGATTAATTCCGATTGGCGGCAATGCCGACCCGCGTGAAATTATTCGTAAAAACCTAGACGAGCATCTCTCCAGCGCAGGCAGTCGACTATCAGTGCCAACTATGCGTCTCTGCGTCTTTCCTGAATTTTGGCTCACCGGGCCCGGGGGGATTGGCGGGGTACAGCGAACGGTACAAAACCTGGAACGCATGGCGATCAGTGAAGGCGACGAAGTCTTCGATACCATCGGCAAGTTCGCGCAGGACTATAACGTCTACGTCGCGTTCCAAAATTTCGAAGTACACCCAAAATTACCGGGACGCGTTTTCAACTCCGCCTTTCTGATCGATGACCAAGGCAATCACGTTCACACCTACCGCAAGAACCAATGCGCAGACGTGTGGGGGCTCCTGCCCGACACAACACCGGGCTCCATCTTAGACGAGTATCTTGATATGTTCGGATACGACGCCCTGTTCCCCGTGGCCGACACACCCATTGGCAAACTTGCGAACATGGTCTGCTTCGACAACATGAGCCCAGAGGTGGCTGGGGGACTTCGGCGTCAAGGCGCCGAAGTGATCCTGCACTCGACGTCCGAACCCCATGGTGGCGAAGGCCGTCGCGCGTGGGATAATGCACGTCGAACCCGGGCCATGGAAAATTGTGCCTACATGCTATCGGCCATGGATGGCGGTGAATACAAATCCCATGACTCTGAACACATGACATTCTTCCGGCGCGGACATACGCGCTTGGTCAATTTTGACGGTAGCCTCCAAGGCACGGTGGACGGACCAGGACCAGTTCTTCTGAGAGCTCACATCGACCTCGGTGCATTACGCCGCGCCCGTGCGAATCCACGCACCAATTTCCAACTCTGGAATGATCCTTCCGTCTACGCAGACCAGTACTCGCCGGATATGGGCTTCCCCAGCAACATGTGGGCGGGCGACCCATACGACAATCCTTACATTGGCGCCCAAGCCATGATCGACCGCATCGAGAGTTACGTAGACCAAGGCATTTACACGCCACCTGCGTCTCAGTTGAGCACAGAAACGAAGAGCCGCACGTCTGACGTAATGTAGCCCCCAGTTCGCTGGGCGGGTGGGGCGGACATCACTAATGACGACCAGCGCCAAACGGGATAAACCCATACCTACGCCTAGCAACGTATTATGAGGGTTCGGTGATAAAAATTGGTGATGCTGTCCCACGCTATGAAGACGAGCGCCTCCTCACCGGCCAGGGGTCTTACACGGACGATGAAACTGACGCATCAGATGCCTGCCTGATCGTTGTGCGATCTCCCGTCGCCGCTGCAACGCTGACCTCAATCGATACTGAAGAGGCAAAGGCGGCCCCTGGTGTGTTGGGCGTATTCACACGGGAAGACTTAGATGCTGATGGCATAGGCACCTTCACCACTGCGTTTCCGTTCAAGCGTCCAGATGGTCAAGACATGCACCGCCCTTCTTTTGGGTTATTGGCCAAGACCGTCGTGCGCTACGTCGGTGATCCCGTTGTTGCAGTTATAGCGAAAACCCGATCTCAGGCGGAAGACGCGGCAGAGTTAGTTGTCATCAATTACGACGACGAAGACGCCGTCACGGATGGCAAAGTAGCCCTCACAGAACAAGCACCACAGGTTTGGCCGGAAGTTCCAGGGAACCTCGCCTTCGTTGTTGAACGTGGCGACAAAACAGCGACAGACGCCGCGTTCTCGACGGCGTCTCATGTCACGGCCCTGGACCTACAAATCAGCCGCGTTACCGCAAATGCCATTGAGCCGCGCGCAGCCGTTGGTAGTTATAATCAGAAAAGTGGTCGGTATTCGCTCAGGACTGGCACGCAAACGCCGCATCGCATGCGCGATACGTTTGCCAACGACATTTTGAATGTTCCATCGGATCAAGTTCATCTTGTATCGCCGGATATCGGCGGTGCGTTTGGCATGAAAAATAATCCGTTCCCAGAATACGGGCTGGTTTTGTGGGCCGCCAAAAAACTTGGGTGCCAAGTGTCATGGCGCGCCAGTCGCATCGAAAGCATGCAGTCGGACTTTCAAGGTCGCGACAATCATGTTCACGCTGAACTGGCAATCGATGCGAATGGCATCTTTGTCGCCCTTCGTGCTCGCACTATCGGCAATCTCGGCGCTTACCTCGGCCCACTGACCCCACATCCGCCTACCGCAAATGTGGGCGGCATGATTGGGCCTTACGCCATACAAGCCGCCCACATAGAAATCACGGGTGTCCACACTCATACGCCACCGACAGCACCCTATCGTGGTGCAGGCCGGCCAGAAGCGACATACGTTATTGAACGGTTAGTTGACGCGGCATCCGTTCAACTTGGCATCGACCCTGTTGAGCTAAGACGGCGCAATATGCTGACGCCGGAACAGCTCCCTCACAAAACGCCCCTTGGCATGGTTTACGACTGCGGTGACTTTCCCGCGCTGCTTAACAAAACGATCCAATCTGCAGACTGGGATGGCTTCGAGCACCGGCGCAAGAAAAGTGAGGCGATCGGCCTACTCCGGGGCCTGGGACTCGCCTATTCAATTGAGATCGCGGGTGGTCCACAAGGCAATCACATGCCTGAGATGGCTGACATACGGTTCGACGCTGATGGCGCCGTCATAGTCCGCATAGGCTCTAAGGAAATGGGCACAGGACACGGCACGGCCTATCGTCAAATCCTGGGTGATCAGCTTGGCTTAGATGCAGACCGAATACGAGTTCTTGATGGGGACACTGATATCATCGCCGAAGGCACGGGATCGTTCGGCTCGCGCACCATGATTGCGGCTGGCACAGCGGTCACCCGGGCTGGTGAGCACATCATTGAGACGGGCAAATCAATTGCAGCGGACGCCTTAGAAGCAGCCGAGATTGATATCGAATTTTCTCACGGTGCCTTTCGGGTGGTGGGAACCGACCGAGCAATCACCTTGCATGCGCTTGCCAGAACCGCTGGCGATAAATTGAACACCAGAGTTTCTGAAAAAGCGGATGGACCGACTTATCCAAACGGGTGTCATATCTGTGAAGTGGAAATTGATCCGGAGACGGGTGTAACAACCCTCGCCCGCTATGTCGTAGTTGATGATGTCGGCACTGTCATCAACCCGATGATTGTGAAAGGGCAACTCCACGGCGGCATCGCCCAAGGGGCCGGCCAGGCATTGATGGAACAGATCGTCTTTGATGCCGATGGTCAGCTCATCACTGGAAGCTTGCTCGATTACTGCATGCCCCGAGCCGACGACATGCCAATGTTTGACATTGAAACCTATCCGATTCCCACGGCACTCAATCCGCTGGGTGTTAAAGGCGCCGGTGAAGCTGGTACGGTTGGCGCATTGCCGGCGGTTATCATTGCGGCGCTCAATGCTCTGCGTCCGCTGGGAGTCAAAAATATCGAGATGCCGCTCACGTCTGAGCGCATGTGGCGTGCCATTCGGGAGACAAATCAATGACGACATATACAAGCCCAAAACTTTCGCGTCGAAGCGCTGTCTTATCCGGCGTCGCCGCCACGGCAATGAGCACGCGAGTCACCAAGACTATGGCGACAACTGATATCAACGGCATTCCGTTTACAGTCGCGGCTCTTGGACGAGCCTTGAGGAAGAGAGACCTCACAGCCGTATCAATCGCAGAGGCCGTTGTTCTTCGGTCTGAGACGTTGGCGACGCTCGGAACATTCACAAGCATAAACCCTGATCAATTGATCGCAGATGCACGGCACGCCGACGCGCTGTTTGAACAAGGACAAAACCTCGGCCCGCTGCAGGGCATTCCGGTTGCGTTGAAAGACAACATAGACGCGGTTGGTCATGCCACAACGGGCGGAACTCCTGCTCTTCGCAACAATTTTCCAAAAACCAACGCGCCCGTGACACAGCGCTTACTTGATGCTGGCGCTATCGTTGCTGGTAAAGTGAACATGCACGAGCTTGCCGGTGGCGGCACAACCAACAATCCATCGTATCTACGAACGCGGAACCCCTACGCCCCGGACCATAGCCCGGGCGGTTCGAGTGGTGGGTCAGCCGTTGCCGTCTCGGCTCGCATTGTTCCCGCTGCCCTTGGAACAGACACTGCGGGGTCGGTGTGTAATCCGGCTGCCTACTGCGGAGTTTCCGGTTTCCGGCCGACGTTAGACCGCTACCCCAGCGCTGGAATCGTACCTTTATCTTTGACACGAGACACGGCAGGACCACTTGCCCATGCAGTCGAAGATATCGTGACACTGGATGCAGCATTGGCGGCAGACAGCACACCCGTTCAAGCAGCAAACCTAGCCGGTATGCGTATTGGCATCCCCAAAATTCCATTCCGAGACAACACCACACCTGACATTCAAAACATGATGGCTGATGTTGAGCGGATATTGCGCGAAGCCGGCGCCACCTTGGTTGACGCCGAAATCCCTAACCTCGTCGATTTTGTGAATGAGACGAGCCTTATCACGCTCGGCGGACGCATCAGGCAAGACCTAACGGCCTACCTTTCAGCCGGCGGCTCACCTGTATCCTTCAACGTACTTGCAGAGCAGATCGCAGATCCATTTGTAAAAGGCTGGATGACACCCTTTCTCAACCCATCTGCTGACATTTTAAATGAGGAAGACAGAGTTGCGCGCGATGTTATTCCGGTATTACGTCGCACATACACCACATTCCTAAAAGGCAATGCGCTCGACGCTATTGTATTTCCGACCACCCCCACACCAGCCGGCATCGAAGTGCCAGGCACGGAAGACATTATCGTGGATGGTGAGCGCATACCCGGGGGCATTTGGCTCAACATACAAAACACCGGGCCGGCGACGTTATGGGGCGGCCCAGGCATTTCCTTACCAGCCGGGCTATCTGGCGGTGGCCTGCCGATCGGCATTGAATTGAACGGTGCAATCAAAGCCGATAAAGCACTGCTTGGTGTGGCCTTGGCGGTGGAAAAATTACTGCCGGATACCCCGCCGCCCGCTTAATAGCGGCTGACACACCCCGCATTCACATCATTGAGACGACAAAAGCTCCATAACGGCCTGCCTATTCTCACTAAGGGCCCGTTGGAACGGCGTCTGTCCATCTTTGTCCTCCATGGTCGAGTCAGCACCGTTGGCCAATAGAAGCTCAACCACCAGCACATGCCCGTTGGCTGATGCCAAATGAAGGGGAGTCATCTGATTTACGTTCGCCACGTTGGAGCTTGGCTCCCTTTTCAATGAGAACCTCGACAACGTCAGCGTGGCCATTCAGCGCCGCCCACAGGGCTGCCACATCGCCTCCGCTGGATTGTACATTCACATCTGCGCCGTTTGCTAGAAGGGTCTTAACAATATTCACATCCCCAAGAGCAGAGACCGCGATTAACGGTGTGAAACCACCGCGGTTAATCGCGTTCACTTCAGCCCCTTTACTAAGCAGAAGCTTGACGACATTTCCCATACCATAAGACGAGGCGTTGATGAGGGGCGTGGCCCCCTCTTTCATCTCGTTCTTCAACCGACACGCCCATTTTCCAACGCCTGTATTATCGCGCCAACATCACCAGATTTAGCCGCCTCATTGATTGAGGGCGCAGCAGCAGAAGCCTGGGACCAGACGAAAAATAAAACAAGCGGAATGAAAAGAACTTTTACAAGTTTTAGGTGGACTGATGTGTGTACAATTGTCCTCGAAAGCATGTCTCAGCCTTTCATAGTTGCGGTGTGGCCAATCTACTCAATTTGACTAACAGTGGCCTAGCTATATTTGGCAAAGACCCCATTAATTCATTGCAATGAAATGTTTGTATCCTGTTCCATCGATTTAGGGACTCAAACCAACGGTTTTAGTTGCGCAAGAAATTGAGCCCCTAAAACACCTCTCCCGACACAATGCTGTCAGTAGGCCTATGCAACCTTATGCGTGTTCAAAACCCCTAAGGAGTCTGCACGCATGAGCTTTACCCCTGAGAACTTCACCGTCTGGGTCGAAATCCCGGTTACCGACATCGACCGCGCCATCACCTACTACAACAGGGTGTTCGACATTGACCTTCAGAAGGACGAGACCGGCCCTAACCCCATGGCGATTTTTCCGACTGCTAACCCGTCCGGCGCGGGTGGGCATCTTTATGAGGGCAAGCCAGGCACAGAAGGCAACGGCCCGACAGTTTTACTTGGCCTGCCCTGATAAACTTGAAGATGCCCTTAGCCGGGTCAAAGACGCTGGAGGCAAGGTTGTCTCCGAAGTGATTTCAATCCCGGCCGGACGGTTCGCCTATTGCCTTGACCCGGACGGAAATTCCGTCAGCCTGTTCTCATACTAAGATAAAATACGGATGCCATGCGACGCGCTGACCGCCTTTTTCAAATCGTACAATACCTACGGGGCGGACGTCTCGTCACAGCGGCTAACCTTGCCGAGTGGTTGGAGGTCTCTGAACGTACAATCTATCGCGACATCACAGACCTCCAATCATCGGGCGTGCCGATCGAAGGCGAAGCCGGCGTCGGTTATTTGATGCGCGATGGCTACGACCTTCCCCCTCTTATGTTTACCCGAGACGAAATCGTAGCCCTTGTGGCAGGCGCCAGGTTGATCCGTGCCTGGGGTGGCGCTTCTATGGCCCGAGCTGCAGAAGAAGCCTTGGTCAAAATTGAAACGGTCCTACCGGATCAAGAGCGGCAACGTGCATCGGAAGTGCAAATCCATGCCATGGCGACCGGAATGACGGATGATGTTCGCGCAACAATCGACACCGTTGAGAAGGCCATCGAGAAACGCCAGCGCTTGTCCTTGATCTATAGAGATGTTGAAAACCAAACCACGGATAGGGTTATCCGCCCCCTTGGCTTATGGTTCTGGGGC
This sequence comes from uncultured Rhodospirillaceae bacterium, assembly GCA_943787205.1. Lineage (GTDB taxonomy): Bacteria > Pseudomonadota > Alphaproteobacteria > Rhodospirillales > Rhodospirillaceae > WLXB01. Next base: position 172,136 of record CALSLN010000014.1, on the reverse strand, counting down.
AAGGTATGGACACTGGTGGCTTGGTGCGAGTTGAGGGACGATTTTAGGATGTTCCGCCTTGACCGTATTGATGAAAACAAGCCCGCTGGAGAGCAATTCAAGGTAGAGCGCGGCAAAACCTTGACCGACTTCTACCGCATTATGGAAGAACGGCCGCAGCCGCCAGACCGGACCAGGTCCGGTTAAAAGCCTTTGAAACCATTGCTGCGAAGTGGGAAGATTACAGAACAACCGACCTGCTATCTTTCGCCAAAGGGACACTGACATGACGACGCCCGAAAACAACGACAACAAAAGAAAACATGACCCCGTCGCCCTATGCGTTATGGGCGTCATCGTATTAGTCGTGATTGGTATCGTAATTTACGGACCGTAACGCAGACTGCTCTTTGCCTTACATTACAGCGCGAAGTGGAGCGGGTGAAGGGAATCGAACCCTCGTCTCAAGCTTGGGAAGCTCGCGTTCTACCATTGAACCACACCCGCATATCTGTTCGAAACTAGCTAGTTTTCCCTTGGTTCACAATCAAGGAACTTTGAGGTGCATCCGAAATTGCCAGGCCGCGTTTTCAACTCCGCCTTTCTAATCGATGACCAGGGCAACCACGTCCACACCTATCGCAAAAACCAATGTGCGGATGTATGGGGACTCCTGCCCGATACGACACCCGGTTCTATCTTAGATGAATATCTTGATTTGTTCGGATACGACGCCTTGTTCCCCGTGGCCGACACCCCCATTGGCAAGCTTGCGAATATGGTCTGTTTCGACAACATGAGCCCCGAAGTGGCTGGTGGACTGAGACGCCAAGGGGCGGAAGTGATCCTGCACTCAACATCAGAGCCCCATGGTGGCGAAGGTCGTCGCGCATGGGATAACGCACGTCGCACCCGCGCCATGGAAAACTGCGCATACATGCTATCGGCCATGGATGGCGGCGAATACAAATCGTATGACTCTGAACACATGACCTTCTTCCGTCGCGGACACACGCGCCTGGTTAATTTTGACGGCAGCCTTCAAGGTACAGTTGACGGACCAGGGCCAGTTCTTCTGCGGGCTCACATCGACCTCGGCGCCTTGCGCCGCTCCCGCGCGAATCCCAGAACCAACTTCCAACTCTGGAATGATCCATCGGTCTACGCCGACCATTACTCAGCGGATATGGGCTTCCCCAGCAACATGTGGGCGGGTGACCCTTACGACAACCCTTACATCGGAGCCCAGGCCATGATCGACCGCATCGAGAGTTACGTAGAGCAAGGCATATACACGCCGCCTACGTCTCAGCTGAGTACAGAAACCAAGAGCCGCACCTCCGACGTGATGTAACATCAACCCAGTTCTCTGGGCTGGTGGGCCGGACACCGCTGATGACTACCGTGGCCGAACAGGATAAAATTGTGTCTTCGCCTAACAACGTATTATTGAGGGTTCAGTGACAAAAATCGGTGATGCTGTTCCGCGCTACGAAGACGCGCGCCTCCTCACCGGCCAAGGGTCTTACACTGACGACAAAACTGACGCATTAGATGCCTGTTTGATCGTCGTCCGCTCTCCAGTTGCCGCGGCCAATTTAACCTCCATAGATGTTGACGAGGCGAAGAACGCACCTGGCGTTTTAGGTGTATTTACGCGAAAAGACTTAGATGCCGATGGCATTGGCACCTTCACCACGGCGTTTCCGTTCAAGCGTCCTGACGGCCAAGACATGCACCGCCCCTCTTTTGGGTTATTAGCTAAGGAAGTGGTGCGCTACGTCGGTGATCCAGTTGTAGCCGTTGTAGCCAAAACCAGGTCTCAGGCAGAAGATGCGGCAGAGTTGGTTATCATTAATTACGACGACGAAGATGCCGTTACGAATGGCAAGACCGCCCTTACCGATCAAGCACCACAGGTCTGGCCCGAAGTCCCGGGCAATATCGCCTTCGTTGTTGAGCGGGGTGATAAAACAGAGACAGACAGCGCGTTCTCAACAGCTGCTCATATTACGACCTTGGAACTGCGGATCAGCCGCGTCACTGCAAATGCAATTGAGCCAAGGGCTGCTATCGGAAGCTTTGCTCAAGAAAGCGGTCGTTACTCACTCAGAACAGGCACACAAACGCCGCATCGCATGCGCGATACACTCGCCAAGGACATTCTGAATGTTCCTTCAAATCTGGTTCATGTCGTATCGCCAGATATTGGTGGAGCATTTGGCATGAAAAATAATCCGTTCCCAGAATATGGGCTGGTGTTGTGGGCTGCCAAAAAACTTGGGTGCCAGGTTTCATGGCGCGCCAGTCGTATTGAAAGCATGCAGTCAGACTTCCAAGGTCGCGACAACCATGTTCACGCCGAATTGGCAATGGATGCGAAGGGCATCTTTATCGCCCTTCGTGCTCGGACCATCGGCAATCTTGGCGCTTACCTCGGCCCCCTGACCCCACACCCGCCTACCGCAAATGTGGGCGGCATGATTGGGCCCTACGCCATTCAGGCAGCACACGTAGAAATCACGGGCGTGCATACCCACACGCCACCGACAGCGCCCTATCGGGGGGCCGGCCGGCCAGAAGCTACCTACGTTATTGAACGCTTAGTTGACGCAGCAGCCGTACAGCTAGGCATAGACCCCGTCGACCTCAGACGACGCAATATGCTCACCCCGGAACAGCTCCCCCACACCACGCCGCTTGGCATGGTATATGACTGTGGTGACTTTCCAGCGCTGCTCGCCAAAACTATTCAATCAGCAGACTGGGATGGCTTTGCGATACGGCGTGAGGGAAGCGAAGCACGAGGACTACTCCGTGGCCGAGGCCTCGCCTATTCCATCGAGATTGCAGGAGGCCCGCAAGGCAATCACAGCCCTGAGGTGGCCGACATAAGATTCGACACTGATGGCGCTGTCACGGTCCGCATAGGGTCTAAGGAAATGGGCACCGGGCACGGCACGGCATACCGCCAAATCCTCGGCGATCAACTTGGTTTAGACCCAGAACGAGTTCAAGTTCTCGATGGGGATACTGATATCATTACGCAAGGAACAGGATCTTTCGGGTCTCGCACCATGATTGCGGCTGGCACTGCGGTAACACGTGCTGGTGAGGTTATCATCAAGGTAGGCAAGCCGATTGCAGCTGATGCCTTAGAAGCCGCCGAGATTGATATCGAATTTTCTCGCGGGGCCTTTAGGGTCGTGGGAACGGACCGGCAAATTACCTTGCATGACCTGGCCGGAGCCGCTGGCGATAAATTAAACACTAGGGTGTCTGAAAAAGCAGAAGGACCGACGTATCCAAACGGGTGCCATGTCTGTGAAGTGGAAATTGATCCAGAGACAGGTGTGACGACACTCGCCCGCTATGTTGTGGTTGACGATGTCGGTACAGTCATCAATCCCATGATTGTGAAAGGGCAACTCCACGGCGGCATCGCCCAAGGTGCCGGCCAAGCATTAATGGAACAAATCGTCTTTGATTCTGATGGTCAGCTCATCACCGGTAGCTTGCTAGATTACTGCTTGCCTAGGGCCGACGACATGCCAAACTTTGACATTGAGACCTATCCGATCCCTACAGCGCTCAACCCATTGGGTGTTAAAGGGGCCGGTGAAGCTGGTACTGTTGGAGCATTACCAGCGGTTATCATCGCCGCGCTCAATGCTCTGCGGCCACTCGGCGTTAAAGATATAGACATGCCGCTCACATCTGAGCACGTATGGCGCACCATTCGGGAGGCAAATTAATGACTTAATATACAAGCCCAAAACTCTCTCGCCGAACAGCTATCTTATCCAGCGTAGCCGCTACAGCAATAAGTATGCGAGACACCAAGGCTATAGCATCAAACGATATTAACGGAACTTCGTTTACAGTTGCCGCCCTTGGAAGAGCCTTAAGGAAGAAAGACCTCACTTCCGAATCAATCGCGGAAGCCATAATTTTCCGATCGGAGGTTCTGGCAAGCCTAGGCACATTCACCAGTCTAAACGCAGAACAATTAATCTCAGATGCACAGCAAGCGGATGTGCTTCTTAGGCAAGGACAAGACCTCGGGCCCTTACATGGTATTCCGGTCGCCTTGAAAGACAACATAGACGCCACTGGGCATGCCACGACGGGCGGCACACCTGCTCTTCGGAACAATTTTCCAAAAACCAACGCGCCCGTGACACAGCGTTTACTTAATGCTGGCGCTATCATTGCCGGAAAAGTGAACATGCACGAGCTTGCAGGTGGTGGCACAACCAATAATCCGTCGTATCTGAGAACGCGGAATCCCTATGCACCGGACCATAGTCCCGGTGGTTCGAGTGGCGGGTCAGCTGTTGCTGTATCGGCTCGGATTGTTCCCGCCGCTCTTGGAACAGACACAGCAGGGTCGGTGTGCAATCCGGCCGCATACTGTGGCGTTACGGGGTTTAGACCCACGCTAGACCGCTACCCTAGCGCCGGAATTGTACCGTTGTCCCTAACGCGGGATACCGCTGGGCCACTGGCCCACACCGTAGAGGATATTATTACACTGGATGCGGTGTTGGCCGCGGACGGGGCACCCGTTCAAGCCACCAATTTAAAGGGGGTGCGTATTGGCATCCCTAAAATTCCGTTTCTAGATAACACCACGCCTGATATTCAAAGCATGATGGCGGACGTTGAGAGCCTATTGCGTGAGGCTGGTGCAACGTTGGTTGACGCCGAAATCCCCAACCTCGTCGATTTTGTAAACGAGACAAGCTTGATCACGCTCGGCGGACGCATCCGGAAAGACCTAACGGCCTACCTTACAGCTGGCGGCTCACCAGTGACCTTCGACGAACTTGCTGAACAGATTGCCGATCCGTTTGTGAAGCTCTGGATGACCCCGTTCCTTAATCCAACTTCCGAGATTTTAAACGAAGAATCCAGGGTCGCACGTGACGTTATTCCAGCATTGAGAAACACCTACACCTCATTCCTAAAAGACAATGTACTCGATGCAATTTTATTTCCGACCACCCCCACACCAGCTGGAATTGAAGTCCCGGGCACGGAAGACCTTATCTTAGATGGTGTGCGCATACCTGGTGGCATTTGGCTCAACATCCAGAACACAGGGCCCTCAACATTATGGGGCGGACCCGGCATTTCACTGCCCGCCGGACTATCGGCCAGTGGTTTACCGATGGGCGTCGAACTGAACGGTGCGATCAAAGCTGATAAAGCACTGCTCGGCCTGGCATCGGCGATAGAAAAGCTGCTTCCCGTTACAATGCCGCCAATCCAACCGCTATCATTTTCTGAAGGAAGGCCAACATGACGAGACCCGAGAAAAACAAAAGAAAACACGACCCAATCGCCTTGTGGGTTATGGTCGCCATTATTTTTGTGGTGATCTGTATCGCGATTTACGGGCCATAACACGGGCCGCTCTTGATCTGTGGTCTCTTCAAGAGTGAGGCGGCTAAAGGGAAACGAACTCTAATCTCTAGCCGGACATTCGCTCGAGCGGATAATTATCCCAGAAAAGAATACAGCGATCGTTCATACCGGAATTTGAATCCGCGCTAAATGAACCAGCTATATTCTGAAGGGTGGAGAAGTTCATACCCCACCCTTCAAAATGAATAGTCACATCGTGTTTATTCTAAAATGCTGCCTGAACACCAATTAAGAACACATCGGTGCGGGCTCCTTGTTCAGACCAGGCACCATTAACACAGAGAGGATTACGACCTCCAGCACAGTTGCCACCACTTAAGAAGTTAAGTGGCGCCCATCCATCTACGTGAACATATTCACCAAATAGATTGACACTATCACCAACAAAATGAGAGGCGCCCAGCACAAATTGGTCTGACTTCTCCCATGGAGCCCCATCATCGCCGGCTTTAAAACGACTAAATTCAGCGGACAACCAGATATCTTTCTCACCAAGGTCTACTAACCGGCGGAAACCAAGAGTGAAAGTTGTATTCTGTTCTGCCTCAAATTGAGGTAATGATGGATTAAATGTACCTGGCCATTCATTGAGTGTTTGAGCGTATTCGGCTAGGACGACGGTACGGTCATCTACATACTTTGCATAAACAGCTATACCAGGATTATTATCCTCACAGGCCTCAAAATGTTTGATTGGGTAGGCCTGGCAATAGCTTGTACCATGCTGGTAGCTAATGCCGGATAGAAAGGAACCTTGGTTCTTAAGGTCCGCTGTATAATTAATGTCGACGGCAAAGTTATTAAGGCGAGATGGAACGTTTGAACCCTTTACCGGTGTATTAGCATCTCTAAATTGCGCGCCACCCTGAACGGCCATAACCCGAACATGCAAGCCATTATCAACGAACCCTGCAGTTGCACCATACGCAAGACCCGCGAATGAATGCCAATTCGTTGAATTAGTGAATGGGCTAACTGTGTCGTTAAGGCCAAAAGGAATGTCCATTTTTCCTAAAGAGGCATAAAAATTACCCTCTTTAAGTCCATTATACATCACGTATGCTCGTCGCATATTTATATTGTTTCGCGGGAGTCCGGTAATAGATGAAGCCGCTGCGAAGTTTTGTTCTGGATTATAGAAAGTTTCCACATAGCCCACCCACTTGTCTCCAAGCTGAGCTGTAAGGTTGATATTAGCTGAATGGACGACTGCTTCAGATACAGACTCACCAACTTGATTAGCAGACGTTGGGTGACGCATTAGCCAGCCGAATTTACTATCACGATTAGAGCTTTGAAGGTTTAGCAGCCCGGTAACTTGACCTCCTAAAGTGATCCCACTCTTTAGTTGGTCTGAATTAATATAATCTAATATTAGCTTTTGCTTAACGGTTACATTCTCAGCATGGTCTAATACTTCGTATGAATATTTATTATTAAGTCCAACTGTATCGCTAGCTGCATTCGCGTTACCTACGCCAAGCAGCAGGCATGAAACTATTGGTACAATGAATTGCCTATTAGTAAAAATAAATCGCTCCTACAATGTTAAAGAACCTTCACCTCAAAGGGACAGTCAGCCCTATCGCATATCTTCTGGAAACTAGCAAGCTCTCTCTTGGTTCAAAATCAAGGAACCACGCTTCGCCACAGTAATGGCATAGTGGTGAAGTGGTCTCGGAGCCTGGGCCGGTGTAAATCGGTTTTGCAGACGCCTGTCGAGCTATTTTGATAACAGTACTTAGCAAGAAATGCCAGGAAACTGGGAATCAGGCTTTGCCAAAGTAAAGTAGGTTTGGGGTGCTCATTCAGGTGGAGGGAAATGCGGGTTCGTCCATGCCGCTTTCCCAGGCGGGGTGTTTTTCCATCACGCTTAAGAAGCGATCCGACTCAAGAATACCTTGCAACCATTTTTGCACGCCTGACAGATAGAGCGCGTCGAACCATTCTCTATCATTATTGGCAAACTGCCGAATGAACGGCGCGATTGCCGCATCGGCCAATGTAAAATCATCGCTGCACAGGTAAGCGGTTTTCACTAATCGTGCGTTCAGTTTCTTCAGAAATTCTAAACCCCGGGTCCGATTATGGAGCGGGTCTGAAATGTTCGTAACGCGTCGGATATTTATAGCGATCCAGAGCGTCCTTAAACGGTCCGTCGTTTTCGGCAATCATCGCATCAAGGGCATCGCGGTCGTCATTCAGTGGCGCCAGCCAGCCTTGCGGATCGTTACGGCCGAGGGCCCAATGCATGATCTCCAGGCTTTCCTCGATGACCCGTTCGTCCGGCAACACCAGCACAGGCACAGTCCCCTTCGGCGAAACCGCGATCATCTCAGGCGGCTTGTTGCGTAAGACAACCTCGCGCAATGCACATGTCTGGCCACTCGCAGCAATCGCCATGCGCGCCCGCATTGCATAGGGGCACCGCCGAAAGGAATACAGAATGGGCACTTCACCTGACATGCGCGCCCTCACCCATCAAGGGCGGTTGATTTTTTCACGGCCTCATGAGGCGTGCCAAGGTGCAGCTCGCCTTTTTCCTTCGCCCGCTCGATCTGAGCAACCCTGGCGGCGTAGCCTTCGCGCTGCTTGTCGGTGCGCTGATCAATGCAATAGTCACAGGAAATGCCGGCTACATAATTCGAGGACTCGCGCTCAGCGGCGTTAAGGGGCGATCGGCATGCATGGCACACGTCATAGTCACCAACTTCTAGGCCATGTTTCACCGACACTCGGTAATCGAAGACGAAACACTCGCCGCTCCAACTGCTTTCTGCCTCCGGGATATTTTCCAGATACTTCAGGATGCCACCTTTCAGGTGGAAAACATCATCGATGCCCCGCTCTTTTAAGAATGACGTAGCCTTCTCGCAGCGGATACCGCCGGTGCAGAACATCGCAACCTTTTTACCGTCCCATTCAGCACGATGGTCCTCGAGCCATTTCGGGAGATCACTGAAACTTGTCGTTTCTGGATTAATCGCGCCCTCAAAAGAACCCATCTTCACTTCAAAATCGTTGCGCGTATCGATGACAATTGTGTCCGGGTCGGCAATCAGGTCATTCCAGTCTTTGGGCGCAACATACGTGCCGACGGTTGCCGCCGGATCAACACCGGGCACCTTCATGGTAACGATCTCTTTCTTCAGGCGGACCTTCAGGCGCGTAAACGGCATGGTCTCGGCGTGAGATTCCTTGTGCTCCAAATCCATAGAATTTGGTAACGCACGCAAAGCCACTAACGCAGCGTCGATTCCCGCTCGCGAACCGGCGAGCGTTCCATTGACGCCCTCAGGTGCCAACAAGACCGTTCCCTTCAGATCATGCGCTGAGAGCTGCGCCAGCAACGTCTCGCGCAATCCTGCCGTGTCTTCGAAAGGGGTGAAATGATAAAAAGCGGCTACTACAATATCTGTCATGGGAGGCAATATATGCGACAAACTCTCAAGATAAAACGCAGACTTCGATTTATTAGTCGGTTGAGTTGAAATCGGGTATCACATCCATGTACCCGACGATCACCAGTCTCATGGGGCGTCGGAATTTTGTCATTGCGAAAGGCACCACCTACATACGTTGGTTCGCATAAAACTGGACCAGGACATTCTACCCGCCGCGCCAAATACGATGGCAAGGTCAAGACCATTAGTCTGAGTTACCTTACTAGCAAGTCCTCTGTTTCAGACTAGCCGGTGACGTCGTGTCAAAGCTTCTAAATGGCGAAACGCAGATGATAGAACCCGCACACATCTTTGACCTAAGCCAACGCAAGAGGACCTCATACCGATAGAGTTTACGGCTCTGTCTGCCCAGAATGCACTCTATCACCTGGTTAATCTGCGTGACGTCGCAAAGCCCAAAACGATAGTCAATCCCAGGTTGAAAGTGGCTTATTTTCGTATACCCTTAATCATAGAGAAACTAACTTAATACAAAATATGGTTGGGGACACTAATGGATCGCTTAACGTTTGCCTTTCTAGGCCTATTTAATGTTGCCTTCATACAGTCGGCGCTTGCTGAAGAAGGTAGCGCGCCCTTTCTTCCTGAAATTTACAAGGTGGCCACACAAGAGCAAAACTCAGACTCTGTTGGTCTGTCACTGGAAGGCCAATCTGTCTTTGAGGGCCCCCAGGTTGTAGATGGCACTGGCGACATGGTAATCGCCCCCACTTTTGATGGCGGTGACGGGAACACTTCTTTCATTAGATTGGTCAACATTGCCTCAACTGCCCAGACCACCACTGTAAGAGTGATCGGGTCGCCATCAGGTGATCTGTATGGAACGGCAGACATATCTGTACCGGGCAGAGCCTCGCCTCAATACAGTTACTCAGACCTGCTAGGTGAAGTAGGAGTTTCAGGAGTTACCGGAGATGACACTGGGCTGTCTTTTTACTTAAGCAGTTCGAACATACTGAGCGGTTTTCAACATGTTATCTTCAATGGCGATAATCAGTTCTTTGAGAACATGAGTGTTTGTCGATTTGACGGAACAACTAACTACTCTGCACTGGATCAAGTCCTCGTAAATATTCACACGACAACACTAGCTTCATTCCCAAGTACAGTTTCAATCCATAACTATTCTAATGCTCAAACCACAGCTCAAGTAGACGTTTATGAAGGCGCGGAGGGAGCTTTAAAAGGCTCGGTCCTTTTCACGGCAGATGCAAACGCATCTTACGTGTTGCCGTTTTCTTGGTTCCAAGACGAGGTCTCGTGGGAACCTTCTGGCTCAGAGTTTCACGGTAATCTTGTCTTTACTATGCAAGACGATACGGACCCTCCGATTACTGCTGGTCATACAGTTCAAAATCAAGAGTTCAACGCTGCTCTGAACTTGACCCAGGTATGTGCGATAAATTTTGGCACTAACGTTGTCGCTGGGGGAGGCTCATCTTACACAACGCCTGACTTTATCGAGTCCGACATCACAAGTGACTTTGATGGTTGGAGTGGTGACACGATTTTCGAATTACAAAATGATCAAGTTTGGCAGCAAGCAGAATTTTCTTTCGAGTCAGCGTTTGCCTTTAGTCCTGATGCCATAATCTTTTTGGACGGATTGTCTTATAAGATGGCTGTTGATGGCGTCGATGACTGGGTTGAAGTTCGCAGATTAGTCTGTGCCAATAGTTCACCAAGCAATTGTGCTGGAGGCAATGGTTCAATTGCTCCCGACTATGCTGTTGACCAAGTGAGCGGCACCTTCAACGGATGGAGTAATGGGAGGACCATTAACCTAACTAATGGTCAAGTCTGGGAGCAAACGAGTTTTGACACCTCTTTGTCGATCTTATTGAGCCCGAATGTCGTTATATACGACAGCGGCATCAATTTCACGATGGCCATTGAAGGTGAAGGTGACTGGGTGACCGTAGTGAGGATTCAATAATTCCGCGTATTCAAGATTAGAGAATCCGGCGCTTCATTTAATAGAGCAGTGTGTTTTTGCGATTAGGTTCGTCTCCGCCAATCTCTTGACCCATATCAAGGTCCCATTGCGTTGGCCAAAGTAGTCTCTGTGCAACACTTCACAAACAGGGACATTCGCCATGCCGCTCATGACCATTCGACTTGAACTCGCACGCACACCGGGCCATCCAGACGGCAATGCGAACCATGGGTATGAATTTCATGCGCCGCTTACGGATGACTTTCATTTGGATGACGCTGCTTGGCGCGACAAAAATGATCTCTGTACGGTTCGAAAATTCGAAGATGATTTAGAAGACGAGCACGGTGTTTTAATTCACTCAGGCAGCCATGGGTGGTCGTTTTCTTATGTGCCCGATCAAGACGAAGATGACGAACCGCTGTTCAAATTTGGTGGTCATGTTATCCAGCCAAACGAATACCTGTCCGTCACGGAGCACGATGAGGTGCAGCGCACTTTTCGTATTGTTTCTGTCACCCCCCTATTTATAGGCGCCGCAAGCACTAACGGTGCACCGCGCCAGAAGCCCCGGTATCTACGACACCATCATCTTTGTGTGCCTCGGAGTCCGCCTCTTCCCCACGGCGATCTTTATTTAACCGGTGTGGCTCTGTCATAACTTGATCGATACCATGATCGACGTGCTCTGGCTGAGATGGTTTGTCCGGAAGAGCTCGTTTCACTGTGCCAGACGCACCGACGCCGTCAGCCCGTGCATCGGGGTGCACCTTGGGGCTCGCTGGATCCAGGGTATGATCCTGCTGAGGCGTTGAGCGATCGGGCTTTGTACGTGGCGACTCATCTGATGGCGTCATAGCAACACATTCCTTTTTGACTAGAGGTGAACAGACCTCAACATTTAACACCCGCTTTATCCGTTTCGCAGAGAGGGTCTTCTGTGGCGTTCTTAATCACCATGTATTGGTGAGACGCCAGTGCGTAGGCCTCGCCTAATCCAGGATTCAGAAAAACTTCAAGATATTCAGCGGTGGCGAATTCATCCGCGTCTGACAAACCAGACGAGCCAGATTCGGGCGTGGTTATCGCGCAAGGGGTTTCGAACTGAATGGCTTGCCCTTCAGACAGTGTATCTGTCCGGTCTCGAAATAGACGAACCACGGTCCCGGAAACTCTACACTGGCCAGGGAAATCATCCGGCAAGATGGCGTCAGAAATTTCGAGCTGGAGATGAAAATCAGCCGTGAGGCGAATTGCATAATTCGGCGGCGGCGCGGCGATTGCCACGACCGCGACCGCAGTAAACAACGCCCCTAGCGCACTGAAGACCAAGCCGTTTGAAAATGTTGGGCGACTGACCATAGCAATCTCACTCCCTTCGTTCTGCGCATACCATGCGCGACGTTAGGCAACGTTGCATTGATCAGGCGCAAACGCCTCTAGATGAGAAAAATCGACTTACCAGGGTAAAACCGTGCCATCGAAATTGAAGAACGTGGCCGTATCCGCAAGCGTGGCGCCCTCAATGACAGCGGCCATCTCATCGACCGCCAAGGTGGTCGTTCTGAGTGGCATACGACCCCGAGCTGCGGCCATCATATCCGTATCTACTGGCCCCGGATTAACCAATACCACCGCAATACCTTGCTCCTGCAATGTATAAGCGATGTTCTTCATCACCATATTCACTGCCGCTTTACTCGCGCGATAGAAGGGTTGCCTATTGCTCCGCACGCTACCGATAGAGCCTTCGCTAGAGCTAATAACAGCGACCTTTTTCTCATCACTTGCAGCAACGTGAGACGTGAAGGATTCCGTCATCTTAAGCGGCCCTTGCACGTTGGTGGCCATAACCGCCGCAAAGGTCGAATAATCGATGCTGCCAAACCGCTGTCGTTCAGGCCGACCAGTGATGCCTGCATTGTTGATGAGGACATCAATTGCTGTGCCCCCATACTTGAGAGCAAGAGCATCGATTTCTGCGAAATCGTTCACATCGAGTTCTTCAACTGTAATCTTTGAATTCGCGGCTGCCAGCGCTTGCAGATCATCTGCAGACGCTGGATTTCGAGCCGTCGCAATCACGGCATGCCCGGCATCAGCATAGTGACGGACAAACTCCAGCCCGATCCCTCGGTTCGCGCCCGTCACAAGCACGGTTCCCGCCTCAACCCATGCCGGTACCGCAAGGACCACAACGCCGGTCATTACGGCCATATATTGACGAAGGGCGCACTTAAGAACCGAGGTCATATGCGTTTCCTATTTTCGGGTAAAAAGGCGCAATTAGCGCTTCGCAATAATCCAAACCGCGTGAACGATGCCAGGAATATAGCCCAACAGAGTAAGAATAATATTGATCCAGAACTGGCCACCAATCCCGACCTGCAGAAAGACGCCAACAGGCGGTAGAATAATTGCAAAAATAAGACGAATGATATCCACCGAGGTTCCCCTAAAATTTCTTGGCAAAATAACAACGATTCGACCCAACAATTGTAGCAAATACTGTAGGCCTGACCAGACGCGATAGTAATAAACCTTGCAATGCGACCGTTGCATGGCTTTGCCTTTTCGCCGAAAGTGTCGCCATGGTTGAAACTCTTATTTTGTATTCCAGTATCGCGATGCTATCCGTTGGCCTCGGCACCCTGGCTTGGATAGATTTCAAGACTGGCTACCTGCCTGATAGCCTTCAGGTTGCATTAACAGTCGCAGCAATCGCGGTTCTCGCACTCGGGTCTCCAATCGGGATAACGTGGATGGGTGCAGCACTTGGCGCGATTATCAATGGTGGTGCGTTCTGGAGCCTGCGATGGATTATGACGCGCATTAAGGGCCGCGAAGCCATGGGATTCGGCGACGTTAAACTCGTCGCGGTCGGAGGGCTGTGGTTAGGTCCATGGGCCCTCCCCTACATCATGGCCCTATCAGGCCTTCTTACCCTCATAGCCGTCGGACTCGCCGCCCTAATTTTACGCAAGCCAACATGGCAGGGCGAAATTCCATTGGGGCCAGGAATTGCTGTTGGTATTCTTGCCGCCTATTTAGCCGCGCTTGCCGGCATCACGGGCATCGTTGGTCCGGCGCCGTTATAGACCGACAATGAGTTCAGCCTCACCCCACATCGTTTGCTACGCCCCTCCTCAGAATTCTCCGGTAGTCGGCCCTCTACCCTATGACACCGCATCACACGTAACGTTTGGATGCTTCAACAATCACGTCAAAATCAACGATGAAGTCCTATCCGTATGGGCCGGCATTTTGACTGCCGTCCCGAACAGTAAACTGATTCTCAAATGCGCAGACATGAGCCAAACCGGATTGCGAGAACAAGTTGCAAGAACCATGTCGCGTTTCGGCATCATGGAAGATCAACTTGATCTAAGGTCATCCTCCCCTCCGGGAGAGTTGCTGGAGACATACAACGAAGTCGATATTGCCCTCGATACCTTTCCCTATTCAGGTGGCCTGACGACATTGGAAGCACTATGGATGGGCGTGCCCGTGATAACGAAAACAGGTGGAACTTTCGCAGGGCGACATAGCACGTCTCATCTTAGCGCAGTCGGACTCACTGATTGGATCGCAGACGACGAAGAAACGTATATCAAGATTGCAACTGATATGGCTTGTGACCGGGACGCGCTAAAAAGTCTACGAGCCTCGCTGCGAAATAAGCTTCTTTCATCGCCGATATGCAACCACATTGAGTTCACGCGCACGCTGGAGCGTGCATTCACGATGATGCGAGACGACCTAGCAACCCACGGCACAAACACGACGGGTCACCGCATGGTTGATGTTTCAGCGAGCGATTAGTTGGCTGGGTTCTCTGTAATGCCTAAGATTGGCACAAGAAAATCTGCGAATAACTTGTTTGCATAGGAATTAGGGTGGGGGTCAGGAACCGTCACCCAAAGCTCGCTTGGCCTTTGCCCCTGCACTGCGGGCAGAAGCGAGACATACTCAACGTTAAGGTCCGCTGCCAACGCTGATATTTTCTCCGACACCTTGTCAAAGGGATACGGTTCCAACTCCCGTAGCTCGGGGTAATCTACAACAATTAGCGGAATGTTATTGGCTCTGCAGATTTCAGCTAAATTGGCGATAGACGATTGCATGGCTTGCCATCCCACCGCATCTGGCAGATAGAGATCAGCGTAGTAATCTTTCCAATCAGGGCCACCAAAGACAAGGCGCCGAACAGTGTCAAAAGCTCCAAATAGGATGACACGACTATATAAAAGCGTGTCCCACCAATGGACAACTGCTGGGATGGGGGTGTCCTCTGCATCATTGATAAACACGTTGAGCATGACGAGATCCGGGTTCATCGCTAGGCCATACTGCTCAAACCACGCGACTTCCATCGCGGTATTATAGTTACCTACCCCGCCATTAATAACTGAAACGGCTTGGCCCATGCTTTCAGGTAACAACGATTCCAAGCGTTGGGATACAGTTTCATTTTGCGGCACCCCCCATCCAAAGGTGATGGAATCCCCAAGCATGAGAATCTTATGGGGGCTTGAATTGTCTCCATCCCGATTGTCATCGCGAAGACCGTCAGCGTTGATACTAACGTCAACACCCATAAGTCTTGCGGTGCTCGAAGGCTTGTGACGGTGCCCTATCGCTGGGTCATCGGCCACTTCTTTTATGGATACAGCGTATTTCCACATCTCAAGGTGGTAGTGCATGCCGGTATCAACAATCGTCCGGCACGCAAACTCAAACAAGCCAACAGCAATGGCAAACGACGCGACTGTTAAAACTGTAGAAGACAAAATCGAACGCATGGGCCTTATGGATTCTCCGAATTCTCTTGCACATCAATGTTGCTCGCCATCCAGCTCGCTACACACATTGAAAAATGCGAATGAAGCCTAGCATTAGGGTGGCCAGTGCCGCCTAGCAAGTAGTCAGCCGGCGCTTCTCTTGCAAACCCAGAGCAATCCAAGACTGGAAACTCGGCATCGTCAAACACCTCTGCTGAAACCTGACTACGGTCTTCCAGAATAACGACAAGAAAATTTGCACCGACTTGGTCTGCAAACGTAGCGAACCGAGACAAAATTCTTTGGGTTACAGCAACCCCGTCACCACCGGAATTAAATTGAATACTCTGCATCCAAATATGATGAATTAAAGTAACCATGGCAGACGACGTTTCAAAAACCCATGGCTCTATCGTCCGGAATGGACGGAACACCAACTCACCGTTCTTAAGCCTATAGTGCGGTGGCGAGACAAAACGACCCTCAGAATCAGATATGCTATAGACCCAGGATTGATCTGATACGTTTCTGGCAACGTGGGAATCTGCAAATGTCAGAATGATTAATTCTGGCCGGGCATTCCTATAAAAATTTGGAACAGCACGCTCTGCCATGAGCAATGCCTGCGCTGTGCTGTAACCACCATTGCCGAAATTCTCTATCCACAATTCAGGAAATCTTTGAGCGAGGAGGAACGGAAAAGACTCACGATCAACGACACCATAGGATTGCGCATTGCTTCCCCCAACAATCATAATCGGGCGTTTCTTGCTTTCAGCATCACTGTCTGGTCTCGTAGCACGGCGACCATGATCCCAGAACGTCATGGGGGCGTTACCGTGTTCTATAGATATCGCCACACCAGGCTTGTTGACCCACCCAAGTTCTCCATCGGGCTCTGACCAAGTCGTGCCATCATCCTCGGCAAAAAAGCGGTTTGCTTCCAAAACACGTGGCTCAAACCCCGAAAAGCGCAGGGCAAGCTCGATAACGAAAGCAGAAACCGCCAGCGACAGAAAAAGGAGTGCTATATTTCTCAAGAAAAACCCCAAACAACTCATCACCCGCAGCACTTTACAAGGTACGGGAAAAACACCGCACAGTTATGACCTAATCGATAGGGTGCGGTCAAAAACGACGTACTTCCAGGGTCTTACTTATTTGTCATTGTCAGAATTGCGCCAGGTTGTGGGATTGGCACAATCTTTTGTTCCACGTAGATTGGAGCCCTATAATAGGTTAGTGAACGTGGCGATAGAGTCCGCCCTACTATTTACAGAACAAGATAAAAGCCATGCTCGAGTTTCCCGTAAATGTGACCAAATCAGAAAGCGGTGAGTACATCGCCCGGTTAGTTGATAGGACTGACGGACCACATGGCAAAGGCGTAGATCCGTACGCCGCCCTTAATGATTTAAAGGCACGGGCGATCGCAGACCTAGCCGTTTTGGATAAGAATGGACGGTTACCGATACCATCAAATGCGGATGACAGGCCGGTCATCGTTTATGACAATCAATCTAGCGATACAGGCGGGTTAGAGATGGGCGTCGTTCGACAAGGGCACATGTTGGGTTACAGTTGGACAAATGACGTCGTGTTTTCAGAAAAGTAGTGGTGGCTAGTACTATGAGTGACCCTGCACACGATTTCTTAGCCCCCGCACCACCGATAGGTGAAATGCTGGAATCAGCGGGCCACATCTCGTCAGCTGACTTAACCAAGGCATTGTCCTTTCAAGAGCAATTCGGCGGGCGCCTCGGCGCTATCCTGATTAGAATTGGCGCCGTCGCCGAGCAGGATGTTCTTATCGCATTATCGGAGCAGCTTGGGTTCGTCATAATCGACCGGACGGAGCTTCCTAAAGACCCTGCGGTTTACGCAGATTGTTTAAGCGGCACGTCCATCACTCCCATGTGGTGGGTGGATGCAGGTGCCCTTCTTTGGCGAAATGAAGACGACGGCACACCCAATTGCATCAGTCGCGACCCCCCTAGACTCTAGCCTACAAGAAACGGTGAGTGGCGCTTTTAGAAGCGAATCAGTGACATGGTGGCTAACATCTAGCCGCGACCTAGACTTCATGCTTGATCTTGTTAAGCAGCACATCATTGGCGACACGATTGATGTCGGAGACGACGTCGCGCTTCTGAGGGAGCTAGCCGAAGAGGCGCCCGTTGTGGAGCTTGTTTCTAACACTCTGGCGCAAGCTGTTAACGAAGGCGCCTCTGATATTCATGTGGAGCCTCGCGAACAAGATTTCGATATCAGATATCGCGTTGACGGTGTTTTGCAAACTCGCCTGACGCTGCCACGCAATAGGTTTGACGCCGTTGCCTCTCGCATCAAGTTGATATCAGGAATTGATATTGCCGAACGTCGCCTCCCACAAGACGGCCGCATTGGAATGCGAATTAGTGGCAAAGACCTTGATGTTCGTGTTTCATCTCTGCCCGGTGTTTGGGGCGAGTCCATCGTCATGAGGCTGTTGCTGAAAGAACAGAAGGATTTTTCCCTTGATCGTATAGGAATGGCTCAAGACCATTTCGAAGTTTTCTCCACTCTCGTCAAAGAGCCATACGGAATTATTCTGGTTACTGGTCCGACAGGCTCGGGAAAATCCACAACGCTAAAAGCAACGCTCGAACACATCATCGACGGCAAGAAAAAAATTATCACCGTCGAGGATCCAGTTGAGTATAACGTTCACGGCGTCACGCAAGTCCAAACCAAATCTGAAATTGGGTACACGTTTGCACGCGCACTCAGGTCCATTCTCCGGCAAGACCCTGACACAATCATGATTGGCGAAATACGTGATCTGGAAACTGCAGAAATTGCAGTCCAAGCATCATTGACCGGCCACATGGTGTTCTCGACCTTGCACACCAATGATTCTCTAAGTGCATTTACCAGGTTAATCGACATGGGCGTGGAGCCATTCTTGGTCGCGTCGTCGGTGCGAGCGGTTATGGCTCAGCGGCTCGCCAGACGAGTTTGCATAGAATGCAAGACTTCAGCTACACCGCCCAAACCGATTGTTGCAAAGTACGAATCAATTCAAAACCGATTCTCTAATTTCGTGACGGCATCTCCGGATTGGGTTGCGTCTGCGGGTTGTGACGCTTGCCAGCACACAGGCTATCGAGGGCGGATGGGCCTGTATGAAATGGCCGCGGTCACTGATGGTATCGCTGATTTGGTGATGCAAAACAGGCCCGTACACGAGCTGCACAAATCCGCTGAGCAAGGCGACTTCCGTACTCTTTTAGAAGATGGCCTTATTAAAGCTGCCATGGGCTTAACCTCCGTTGAGGAGGTCATAAGAGTCGCTGGTCAGGTCGGCATGGATGACGAATAATCCCCAAACCATAAGCCGAATAACACCCAACTACCTTTGTGCAGTGCCAGTCTGACGTGCCCGACGATACTTCAAAAGTTTATTCCGATGCCGTATCTGCGCATCAACGAGGTGATCTTGATGCTGCAGAACGCGGATATCGAACCGTACTGTCCGCAAAACCGTCTGAAGCCGAGACTCAGTATTTGCTAGGGACTGTGCTCTGGCAGCGCGGAGATGCGGAAAACGCGGTTCCTTTGTTACAGACATGCCTAGAGAATCAGCCAAATCACATTGCTGCCCGCAGCACCCTTGGCGCGGCATTCGCAGCCCTTGGGCTGTCAGACCAGGCCATAGAAGAACTCGGCCGCGTCGCTGAACTATCACCTCAAGACCCAAAAGCCTTTTTCAATTTAGCGAAAGCTTGCCTTGATTCTGAGCGTTTCGAAATGGGCGCGGAAACACTTGAAAAATTTCTAGAATTAACGCCAAGTCACGCAGCAGCGACGCTGGGGTATGCAACCTGCCTTGTAGGGCTAGGCCGTGTCGACCAAGCAATTTCTGTCCTTGAAGACGCCTTAGATATCCATCCCGAAAATACAGACTTGATAGAGATTTATGTTCAGCAGTTACTGAAAGCCGAGCGATTCAATGACGCGCTAAAGCACGTGAACACCGCCCGGAAAAGCTGGCCGTCTAACGACACCATGTTGCTCGCACAAGCAACTACCTTTCGCTTGTTGAACCGGCATGAGGACGCCCTGACTGCGTTTAAATTGCTGGTTGAGCGGGCACCAAACAATGAGAATTATCTGAATAGCTTCGGTGGCTATCTATACGACACAGGCAAATGGAAAGACGCCGAATCGTTTGTCGTTCGCTCTCTAAATATTAAACCAGATTCACACAGCGCTTTAACCAACATGGGACGCATTCGACAACAGATGGGCGACCTTGAGGGTGCGAAACTCTACTATGAAAAAGCGTTGTCGCTAGACCCAAACTATGCAGACGCCCACAACAATCTAGGCAATTTACTTTTGCATATGGACGCCGCTGACCAAGCGTTGACACACTTTGATCGCGCCATTGAGTTAAAGCCAGATTCGAAGGGCATACGTTACAACCGAAGCTTAGCAAAAATGACCGCAGGCCAAATTAGCTCTAGCGTGTCCGAACACAAGCATCGGTTTGACAAAGAGAATCCCTCCATCGGCCGCGAATGGGAATGGCCATCATGGGCAAACGAGACCATTGATGGAAAAAACATTCTACTCTGGGGTGAGCAAGGCATGGGGGACCAAGTTATTTTTGCGCGGTGCGCTTCGGTCATTGCCTCTAAGGCAAATTACTGCGCCTTAGAATGCTCACCAAGACTTACCACACTTTTTCAACGCTCCTTTCCAGACGTAGATATCTACCCGGCTTCCGATCCTCCAATTGCTGAACTAACAAACAAATCCTTTGATTTTCATTGCTCAACCCTGGACATGAACTGCTCTCTTTACGATAAGCCGAGTGACATTTCGTCAAAGCCTTACCTCAAAGCGGACCCTGAATTAACCAGATCGATTCGTGAGAAGTACCGGGCTTCCGCTGACAACACACCCCTAATAGGCATTTCATGGTGGAGTGGGCTCACTAGCCAGGCACACTTCAAGTCGACTCCATTGACGCAATGGCAGCCTATTTTATCCGACACCCCGGCAACATTCGTCAGCTTGCAATACGGCGAGGGGCGAAATGAGATCGAATCGGTAAACAACATACCCGGAATAGATCTCGTTGATGACCGTGACATTGACCCAATGGGCGACCTCGATGTGTTTGCCGCTCAGATCGCCGCGATGGACCTGGTTATAACTATTTCGAATACAACCGCCCACTTGGCTGGCGCGCTGGGTGTTCCGACATGGACACTAACGCCTACTGGACCTGGTCGGGTTTGGTACTGGTTCATGGAAGGTCAGACCAGCCCGTGGTATGAATCAATGACACTATTCCGTCATGGATATAACGAAGGCTGGGGCAGCGTCTTGAAGGAAGTTGCGGATCGATTACACCAAAAAGAAACGGCACTAATCACGCCCTCGACACGCCCCTAAATGATTGAGCATCATATCCATTCGTCCCCGTACCACGGCATGCTAAGCGACTATGAACTCTAGTTTCGAAAACGCTCTGTTGAATTTTCAAAACCGACGATTTGCTGACGCAGAGCAGCAATGTTCCTCTGCACTTGAAGCTGAGCCTGACAACGCAAATGCGCACCACCTAATGGGAGCGATTCTATCCGCTGAACAACGCCCAGATTCAGCGTTAGAACACTTTGAAAAAGCCCTCGACTTAGCGCCGTCGATGACAGAGGCACGGTTCAATCTCGGCAAGACTTATCGTGACCTGGGACGCCATGATGACGCATCTCTCACTTTTATATCTGTGTCGAATGAATGGCCTGCCAGAAGTGATGTATGGCTGGAACTCGCGATAGCATTAGAGCGAACTGGACGACTAAGCGAGGCCATCGCCGCGTATGAGCGAACAGTCGAGACTGGAGCCCCCAACTCCAAGGTTTGGTACCAGCTAGGATGCTGCTGCATGGCAAACAACTCATTCGAGAAAGCTGACCATGCCTTTAATCAGTCCCTCGTCTTAGATCCAATTTATGCACCCGCTTGGATCAACCTGGCCGTGACCAGAGAGAACCGAAAAGAACTGGCATCAAGCATAGAAATTTATGCAGCTCTCCTAAATAGAGAGCCTCAATATCACGAGGCAGCCTACCGGCATGCCCTTGGCTTGCTTACAACTGGTAATCTCGAAGCAGGGTGGAAGGCCTATGCGTCGAGAGGTCCATGGCCCCAAACCAAGACGAGCCATGGCTCCTCAGACGCGCCGTTTTGGAGCGGAGAAGACCTAACCGGAAAATCTTTGCTTATATGGACAGAACAGGGCCCAGGCGATGAAATATTGATGGGCACAATGTTCGGAGATTTACTCCACAGTGGCGCTCATATCACGCTGGCATGCTCAGCCAGAGTAGCGCCATTATTCATGAGATCTTTTCCGTCATGCCAGGTAATTGTTCGCGGGGATACCCAGCTACCCGAGCAAGCGACGAGAGGGTTTGAACTCCAAGCTTCACTGACGGAAGTTGGCCTCAACACGCGCCAAAACCTCGATAGCTTCGGCGCATCGTCCCCTTACCTGGTAACCGACGCTAAACGAACGCAAGGCCTGCGTTCAAATTATACAGAGGGCCAAGGAACCCGACCTACTATCGGAATATCATGGCGGTCTAACAATGACGCCGCCGGTCACCAGAAGAGTACAAAGTTATTAGATTGGGGCGACACCCTAAAGTCCATTGACGCACATTTTGTATGCTTACAGTACGGCGACACGGATGAGGAATTATCAGTGTTCAAAGATCAGATGGGCATCGAAATTTTTAAAGATCACGATATTGATCCACTCTCAGATATGGACGCGTTTGCTAGCCAAGTCGCGGCCACGGACCTGGTGATTTCAACAAGCAACACGACGGTTCATGTTGCTGGTGCAATAGGCATTGATGTATTGACGCTAGTTCCTGACGGTACCGGCCAGCCGTGGTATTGGTTTCTCGACCGGGCCGATTGCTTATGGTACCCGTCGATGAAACTCTTTCGGCAACCGAATGCCGGCAATTGGGCAACCCCACTGTCCGTCGTTCGCAAAGATCTAGAGGACTGGATACTAAATTGGCCCGGCCCCAAGTAAATGTAGCGCCTATCTTGGCACACGCGTCGCAGTGTCATGCTGCGGGTCGACTCGCCGAGGCCGAGCAAGGGTATAGACAGGTCCTACAAAGCAATCCTGAACATCCTGATGCCCTTCACCTGCTGGGCGTTCTTATCGGACAATCGAACGACGTTCAGACTGGTATTAATTTAATAAACAAAGCAGTTCAGCTGCAGCCCAGATTCCCAGAAGCTCTTTTCAATCTGGGCCTAATTCTTCAGAGCAACGGTCTAATTTACGAAGCAGCCCTGTCGTACACGCGCGTCATACGACTTGATCCAAAGAGAGCACAAGCATGGAACAATTTAGCAATATGCTTTAGTGATCTTGGCCAAATTGATGACGCCTTATCGACGATAGAAGAAGGCGCCGCACAAAACCCAACTAGCGAAAGCCTCTATGATAACGGGTGCAGGTTTTACAAACGGCAAAACGAATTTTTAGCCTGCATTGATTTAGTTGATCGAGGCGTTCGACACCTCCCCGAATCAAGTCGGTTATGGATTCACAGAGCCGACGCATGCTTCGCGCTGGGACGACTTGGGGAAGCATGGGATGCATATTCGTGGCGGAAAAAAGCCACGGAAAACCCAAACAAAGATCCCAACTATCCGCTGCCCATCTGGCAGGGAGAAGACCTGACCAACAAATCAATTCTAATCTGGACGGAGCAAGGTCCTGGAGAAACATTCCTGTTTTCCAGCTGATCGATGAAGTCACAGAAACAGCGGCGTCTTGCGTGATCGCGACCACGGGGCGCCTAAAGCCAATTCTCGCGCGATCATTCCCGAGCGTCACAGTTGTTGATGGCGAAACGTATCACGTCACACCAGAAACCGCCGATTTTCAATGTTCGTTGGCAGACCTTGGCAGGTGGATACGGCGGTCATTAGATGACTTCAAAGCGTGCCCGCCACGTATCAAAGCCGACCACACCCGCCTGCAAAAACGGGCTGAGAATAATTTTCTAGAGAGCGAAGATTTCTTAAAGGTAGGAATTGCATGGCGCAGCCTAAATGTTCTTACAGGATCAGAGAAATCATTAGCTCTCGATTCCATGCGCGCCATCCTCACCGTTCCAGGAATCAAATTTGTTAGCCTTCAGTACGGATCCGTAGAAAAAGAGATCGAAACATTTAGGGCTGCGACAGGGCTGTCCGTCGACTATGAATCTTCGGCCGACCCCATTGCAGATATTGATGGGCACCTAGCGCAAATCGCCAGCCTAGACTTAGTAATCTCTACATCAAATACTGCTGCACATGCAGCTGGGGCACTCGGCATTCCGACCTGGGTCCTCTTAGACCACACCATTGGCGAGGGCCTCTATTGGCCTTGGTTTACAGACAGAACGGACAGCCCCTGGCATAGATCGGCAACACTATACAGACAACCAACTAGGGGTGACTGGGCGACACCGATAGCCAAAGTAGCCATCGATCTCGCACATTTTAAAGCTCAAAGAACCCCTGGCTTTGCTTTAGCGGACCACCTTACAGCTCTGGCGTTCGCGTACTTCAGATCGAAACAAGTGCCTCAGGCCGGCCTAGCCGCTAAAGCCGCATTGGAGGCAGGCCAAAAAGACGTGACCCTCAACCGACTGGTAGCAAAATATTACTGTGAGATGGGCCGGCCAGAAGACGCACTGGAGACGCTAAACGCCGCAACACATAAAGGTTTGGAATCCGTCGACTTCCTGATAGATCGCGCTAATGTATTAAAGTCTACAGGCCAGCTAGACGAAGCGATAGAAGATCTCGAGCGAGCGCTGACAATTAACCCAGATCAAATAGCAGCCTTAGATGCCCTGGCGAAAGCAAGACGGGAAAACGGACAGTTGCAGTTGGGTCTGGACGCATTGCTGAAAGCGCATGCGTTAAAACCAGACATGGTTGGCATTAGAATGTCGCTGGGCACGTTCCTGTCTGAGATTGGCAAACTCGACGAAAGTCGACAGGTGTTTAGCGAACTTATAAAAGAGCAAAAGAGTGTTGCGGATGCCGCATCTTCTCTTTCTATGGCTTTGTTGATCGACAAACAATTCAACGAAGGCTGGCCATTACTGCGTCATCGCTTTGGCAGAGCTGGGGCGAATATAGTTTATGCCCACTTCCCCTTTCCTGTATGGAATGGCGAAAGCTTGAATGGAAAACATGTTCTTGTGTGGACTGAACAAGGAATAGGAGAAGAGATACTCACCGCTACTTTGCTGCGAGATTTAGCAAAGACCGCCAAAGCCATAACTCTGTTGTGTTCTAAGCGAATGGTGCCAGTCCTAAAAAGAAGCCTAAAAGGTGTGCGCGTTGTCGAACGCAAACAACCCCTGCCAGCGGAAGCGTTAGACAGGGGCATCGACATACAAATGTCTCTCGGCGACCTTGGCCAACTATTGCGCCCAGCGGTTCAGTCTTTTGGATCAAATTCTGGCTCTCCGACCCTACAACCGAATTCTCAAAAACGGAAAAAGCTGCGCCGAAATTACGAAGAGCAAGCGTCAGGAAAAACCGCTGGTTGGGTTATATCATGGTACAGCGGTGCTCCGGAAGTGGGGCGATTAAAGAGTCTTTCCCCCGACCTCACTGCATCCTTAATCAAAGACACCGAAGCCCAATATATTTCCCTTCAATACAGCCCATCAGCTGAAGACTTGGCGACGCTTTCAGAAGCGGGTGCCGATCGATGGATCAGCGACACCTCGGTAGATCCACTCGTGGATATGGAGCTAGCAACTGCTCAAGTCGCAGCTATGGATTTTGTTGTAACGATTAGTAACACCACAGCGCATATAGCTGGCGGACTGGGCATCCCCACAGCCCTGCTCGTCCCTAAGCATACAGGTCGTTTTTGGTATTGGTTCAAGGGTCAGCCTACGAGTTTGTGGTACCCATCAGTGCAAATATACGAATCTGATGATGCCTTTGATTTGGACTCATGCATTGACGCAAATTGCGAAAAAAATCAGACACCTGAGCGAAGTACAATGAACGACGACGCCTCAGGTCACGCGGCAGCGGGTATAGATCAACAACTCCTGAATGCACGCCAGAAACTAGAGGGTGGGGGCTTCGTTGACGCGTATCACGGCTTCAAAAGCGTGATACACATCAGCCCAGATGAGCCGCACGCGTGGGAAGGATTGGGCCAGAGCCTGGAAAAACTGAGCAAACCAACTGAAGCGGTTGATGCATATGCACGATCCATCTTTCTTGACCCTAAGAATTTCAGGGCAACCCTTCGCCTAGGGAACCTCCTGATAGAACTGAACGAGAACGAGAAGGCTATTACCATATTATCGAAGGCAGCAGACCTGAATCCGAGTTCAGCACAAGCACTCAGCAACTTAGCCACAGCCTACATGAACCTACGACGCTTTTCTGACGCTGCTATAAACTTACACCGCGCCTTAGCGCATAACCCAAAGTCGATACCGGCGATCTTAAACCTGGGCACATGCATGCGGGAAAATGAAAAGCCTGAGCTCGCAGTCCATATCTTCGAAAATGCCCTTTCAATCGCCCCCGATTCATTAGACGCGGCAACGCGCCTTGGGTCCACCCTATCCGATCTCAACAAAACTGACGCAGCTCTAGAGGTCTTGAACGCGTACATCGAGAAACACCCACAGGACGCTGAGTGCCACCAGGTCAAAGCGCTTGTTTTGCTTCGGGCCGGCAGACTCGACGATGGGCTACGCGAATACGAGTGGCGGCACTACCCGACAAGGCTTGGCGTATCAAACCGACCGTTCACAGCCCCAAGATGGAATGGCGATGACATAAACGACAGAACTGTACTGATCTGGACAGAGCAAGGGATTGGTGACGAACTGCTATCGCTAAGCGCTTTGCGCGATCACCTAACTGCACCTCGTAGTCATGAGATCATGATAGAGTGTGACTCACGAATTTGTGGCTTGGTGCGCCGCTCGTTTCCGTCAATAAGGGTAATATCTCGACAAAACCCACCCTCTGAGGAAACCAAACTTGCGGACATTAGCTGCCCAGCATGGACAGCTGTCAGGCATCTTCAAACAGATACGAGTATATCGACCGAACCCAACGGCTACCTCCAAGCAGATCCAGCGACAACATCATCGCTGAGATCCCGATATGAGCGGCAAGCAGACGGACGCAAAATTATCGGTTTATCCTGGACCAGCAGCGCGCGCGCGGGGAGCTTAAAGACTCCCCCCCTTGAGAGCTGGGCGCGACTCCTTGGCGATGATCGTTATCTATTTGTCAGCCTCCAATACTCGGCATCCGGAGAAGAGACATCAACCTTATCCAATTTCTCGGAAGGTCGATTTGTTTTTGATGAGCTGATCGATACAACCAATGACTTGGACCAAAGCGCCGCGCAGGTCGCTGCCATGGACGCAACAATATCGATCAGCAATTCTACAGCCCACATGGCTGGAGCCCTTGGGGTGCCAGTCGCCACCATAGTGCCAAGCGGTTATGGCGGCTTTTGGTACTGGCTCAGAGAGCGCAGGGATAGCCCTTGGTACCCGTCCATGCGAATTTGTCGCCAAAACACGCCTGGGGATTGGACTCACGCCATTCAAGAGGCCATAGATTGGCTTGAGCCGCTAAACTGAAATAGCCGACACTTGTTTTGAGTGTGAGCATAGGGTCTAAAACAGCCATGCACCCAACCAGGATACAGGAACGAGACTATGATCCGCGTTTTCATCGGATATGATAGCCGAGAGGCTGTCGCCTTTCATGTTTTGTCGCACAGCATTCACGCGCGCGCCTCTCAGCCCGTTGAAATTTCTCCGCTATTGCTATCGCAATTAGAAGGCGTATTTCACCGCGAGAATCACCCACTGCAGTCCACAGAGTTTTCGTTTTCGCGCTTTCTAGTTCCACACCTTTCTAACTATCAAGGTTGGTCATTATTTTGCGACTGCGACATGCTCATGCTAGACGACATATCCACACTTTGGTCGATCAGGGATGACCAATATGCCATCCAAGTTGTCAAACATCAGCACGAACCAAAGGAAGACAAAAAATTCCTGGATCAGCCCCAAAGCAAATACGAGAAAAAGAACTGGTCGAGCGTCATCCTGTTTAACAACGCACGCTGCAAAGCGCTTACACCTGAATACGTTAACACCGCATCCGGTTTAGAGCTCCATCAGTTTAAATGGCTAAATGATGATTCCCTGATTGGAGAATTACCAGCGCGCTGGAACCATCTTGTAGATTACGACCCCACACTGCCATCGGAAGACGTTTCCCTCCTTCATTACACTGAGGGCGGACCGTATTTTGAAGACTACAAAAATTGTAGTTACTCAGATTTATGGTTCGTCGAACGCGAAGCCATGAGTTACGCAGGGCACGACGGTTAGGACACCTTTGAGGGTTATGGATTTTCTTTTGCCCAATACTACAATTCAGACGCTGCGGGTTCGATCAAGATGAAGCGCTCCCTTCCCCGTATCGATGAAAAAAATTTCTTAGTAGAAGCAGTCAAACGCCATCAAGCCGGTGACCTTGCAGGGGCTAGGGATTTGTATCGGGCAATCCTGACCCAAAACCCCAAGCATGCTGAAGCAATATTTCGATTGGGCACCATCGCATTGCAGGTTAGCCAACACGATAAGGCCGCTGATTTTATACGAAAAGCTATCAAAATCGGTCCGGTCACTGGCGCGATGTTAATCAATCTAGGCGCCGCGCTTCGGGGACTCGGAGAAAACGAATCTGCGATCAAGACATATGATCGCGCCATCAAGCACAAAGTGCAGCTCGCTGATGCCTACTACAATAAAGGCCGTGCCCTTCAATCTCTAGACAAGTTCGAAGAGGCTCAGGACAATTACAAACTAGCGTTGTCCATAAACGACAAAGAAGCAGACACTTGGGTAAACCTGGGCACGGTCCAGCGTGAATTAGGCGAATTGAACGAAGCGCTATACTCGTGCGAAGCTGCAATGCGGCTAGACCCTACGATGGCAGCAGCCTACAGCAATACAGCCGCGATATTTTTTGATCGCGCATTGTTCGAGACATCAATGGTTCTGATGGATAAGGCAATTGAGCTTGATCCAGAAAACTACAAGTATAGAGAAAAACTTGGATACTTTCTCCGTTCGTTCGGCAATTTGGAACGGGGCTGGGTAGATTTTGACGTTCGCTTTTTAGCAAACGAAAAGGCAAAGGCCGCACGGCGACCAGAGCCACCACCTTATTGGAACGATGAGGACCTAAAGAATAAAAAGATACTATTATGGACCGAGCAAGGCCTCGGAGAGGAAATTTTTAGCGCCGGCATATTTCATGACGTGCTCGAAACTGGGGCACATTGCGTCGTCGAATGCTCCACACGTATGCAGCCAATACTCCAAAGAAGTTTTCCGTCTATCGAAGTGACGCGCTGGACGGATAATCAAGCGACAGTGAACAACACTTCACCACCGTTTGAATTCCAGTATCCAGCATTAAGCATGGTTAGAACTTTCCGTCCGACGATAGACAGCATCACGAATCATGTTCCATACATACAAGCAGACCCAAAGCTCGTTGCAAATTTACGCGCAAAGTATGAAGCACGTGCACAGGGCAAGCGTATCATTGGCATTTCATGGCGTAGTCAGAATACAGAATTTGGCAAAGACAAAACCGTTCCAATTCTGGATTGGCAGCCAATTCTAAGTGCAGACGATGTTTTCTTTGTGAATGTGCAATATGGCGAATGCACCAAAGAAATTGAGGCGGTAAAAAGCAAACTTGGCGTGGACATATTCGTCGACCCTGATGTGGAAGCATTGGGAGACTTGGATCCTGTGATCGCACAAATTGCTGCAACAGATTTGGTCATATCTGCTTCGAACTCAAACGTTCACTTCGCAGGCGCAATGGGAACACCTGCTTGGTCGATGCTCCCTATATCGCGAGGTTTAGTATGGTTTTGGTTTATGGATCGGAGTGACAGCCCTTGGTATCCATCGGTACGATTGTTTCGTCAGCAATCTGCGCCATCTCAGGACCAATCCTGGTGGCCAGAGGTTGTTGACGACGTTGCGGCAGCCCTCACGCAATGGCTGGCAGCACCGCTAGCACCGCGGCCGTAACTACGATGTCAAAGCAAACTCTCGCACAACTTCTCGAAGCAGCCGTCAGCCATCATCAGGCAGGAAACCTAAAGGACGCGGAACACCTTTATCTCAAAGCTCTTGAGCGCGACCCCAAGCAACCCGACGCACTGAATTTACTCGGCGTTCTGGCTCAGCACCATGGTGAGATCACAAAAGCCCTCGGCCTCTTCGAGAAAGCCATCGCAGTTGCACCACACCTTGCAAGCCTTCACTTCAACAAGGGCAAAGCGCTACACGATGAGGGGCGCAAGGAAGACGCTCAAGCAGCCTACGAAACGGCACTGTCTTGCGACCCACGGTTTCTGGACGCAATCCTTAACCTTGGCGTTCTACTACAAGAGACAGATCAGACTGAGGCCGCTTTACAGCGTTTCAACACCCTGATCAAACTCGTCCCAGATCACCAAAAAGCGCACTACAACATCGGTAAATGCTATCACGCTCAAGGCCGCTTCGATGAAGCCCTCAGCGCATTCAACAAAGCGCTAGACCTTAACCCTAATGACCATGTCGCTCATTTCGCGATCGCCAATACGTTCAACGACATCAAACATTATGATGACGCCATCAAGCACATCAAAATAGCCACGACCATCAAACCTGAGTGGGCGCAAGCTTATAACGCCCTCGGCCTTACTTTGCTAAGCGCTAATGCTTTCGAAGACGCCGTTACCGCCTGCAAAAAAGCGGCTGAGATAGATCCAAAGAGCGTGCACCAAATTGCGCTAGGTATTGCCTATTTAGCAGCCGGGCAAGAACAAGAAGCGGGCGTTACCTTCTCTCAAGCGAAGCTCAACAATGACATCACAGCAGATGATTTCACCGCATTTACTGAAATTGCCCATGATGCATTGGGGCCCCAAAAGACACTTCAAATACTAGAGCACTCTCTAGCTCTGGAACAAACACCAATGGCGTTAAACAACATAAGCGCCATGCTGCAAGATATGGGCTGCCATAGCCTCGCCACGCCATACTTTGAGGCCGCGCTGAAACTCGACCCTGGTTATACGGAAGCATCAACACGGCTAGGCTGTTTGATGCTTACAATCGGTGACATTGAAAAAGCATCTCATCACCTCAGCGCTCGTTTAACTGACAAAAAATTCACTTCAACTCGCAGTGAAAAAACAAATTTTTGGCACGGGGAAGCACTCGACTCAAAAACGATACTCGTGTTTTTTACAGATGGCTTAGGCGAGCATATAATACAGTCAGCATTCATAAGTGAAATCGCGAAGCATACTCAAAATTGCATTGTAGAATGCTCAAAACGGCTCGCCCCCATTTTGAAGCGCGCTTACCCAAACATTGAATTTGTTTCGGGTTACGACCAAGCACTCGTAACCTCTGCGTTAGAGCGTTCAGATTTTCAAATACCCGCGTTGAATATCGGCCTACACTTTCACAAAGCCCTCGGACATTTCCCTAAGGTGTCACAGAACCTTCTTACTGCGGATGCTGACCTGGAAACAATGTACCGTAGTAAATATGCAAAGCTTGCAAACGGCCGAAAAATTGTCGGGGTGTCCTGGATCAGCGGTAACTTGAAAATCGGTAAGTACAAAACCCTTGGGTTGGAGGCTTTAGAGCCAATTCTTAATCCAGAAGAAATGTTCTTGGTGAATTTGCAATATGGGCCCGTATCTGAGGCCATAGAGGAGTTCTCCAAAAACACAGGGATCCAAATTTATACCGATCCGACAGTCGACCAATTCAAAGAACTGGAGCCTTTCTTCGCTCAAGTTGCGGCAACGGACCTTGTCATCACCATTTCAAACACGACGGCCCACGTCGCCGGATCTCTCGGCGTTCCAACATGGGTCATGCTGCCTAAGCAGGGCATGGCCCCGCTATGGTTTTGGTTTATGGATCGGAGTGACAGCCCTTGGTATCCATCGGTTCGGTTATTCCGTCAGCAATCTGCACCATCACAAGATCATTCCTGGTGGCCAGAGGTCATTGATGACGTTGCGGCAGCCCTCCCTCAATGGCTGGCTGCACCGTTAGCACCGAGGCCATAACTGCGATGCCACAACAAACTCTCACACAGCTTCTCGAAGCAGCCGTCAGCCATCATAAGGCAGGAAACCTGAAGGACGCGGAACACCTTTATCTCAAAGCTCTTGAGCGCGACCCTAAACAGCCAGACGCGCTCAATTTACTTGGCGTTCTTGCTCACCACCGCGGCGACACCGCAAAGGCCCTGGGCCTGTTCGAGCAAGCCATTGCAGCGGCACCGCACCTTGCAAGCGTTCACTTCAACAAGGGCAAAACGCTACACGATGAGGGGCGCATCGAAGACGCTAAAACAGCCTACGAAACGGCACTGTCTTGCGACCCACAGTTTCTGGACGCCATCCTTAATCTTGGCGTTCTATTACAAGAGACAAATCAAACTAAGCCCGCGTTGCAGCGTTTCAATACCCTGATCAAACTCGTCCCAGACCATCAAAAAGCGCATTACAACATTGGCAAGTGCTATCACACACAAGGTCGCTTCGATGAGGCCCTCAGCACTTTCAAAAAAGCGCTAGACCTTAATCCTAACGACCATGACGCTCATTTCGCGATCGCCAATACGTTCAACGACATCAAAAATCATGATGACGCCATCAAGCACATCAAAATCGCTATCAAAATCAAACCTGATTGGGCGCAAGCTTATAACAATTGGGGAAATTACTTAGCGGGCCAGGACAAGCACGAGGACGCAGTCTCCGTTTATGATCAAGCGATCATCTGCGAACCGAGCAACATCAATGCTCGCGTTAACCGAAGCTTGTCATTGCTTACACTCGGGAAACTAGACGCTGGCTGGCGAGACTATCAGTATCGCGCTGAATCTGACGCGCCTTATTACCGTACCGTTGTAAGCGAACTCCCGCGTTGGGATGGCTCTGACCCCAGAGACAAATCTATTCTGGTGTGGAATGAGCAAGGCTTAGGAGAAGAAATTCTCTTCTCTGGTCTGCTTGCTGATTTGGCGAAAATTGCCAGCAGCTGCACCTTGTTATGCTCACCTAAACTCAGTCTAATTTTCAAAAGGTCCTTTTCTCACATCCCGAACCTGAAAATTGCGAGCGGCGAGTACACGCAATTTAATGATGCAGATTTCGACGTTCAGACGTCCTTAGCCGATTTAGGGCGATTTTTTAGACCCTCTCTATCTACGTTTCCAAAGCCAAAACCATACCTAACGTGGGATGAAGCACGCAAAATCTCGTTAAGGGATAGCTTAGAAGAACAGTTTGGTAAAAACCGAAAATTCGTTGGGATATCCTGGAGCAGCAGTAATCCGATTATTGGTAAGGAGAAAACCGTGCCTCTAGGCCAGTGGCTTACATTGCTTACTAGCCCTGGCGTGACTTTTATTAACTTACAATACGGCAGTGCGGCAAAGGATATCGCAGCGCTACCGCCCGAGCTAAACCGGAATATTGTGACTGTGGATACAGTGGACCTTGATGGCGACCTTGAAGATACTTTGGCGTTACTCGGTGCGCTTGATGGATTTGTAACTACGAGTAACACGACAGCGCACCTAGCTGGAGCTACAGGCGTTAACACCCACGTTATGGTGCCGCGCGCGCGCGCGCGCATTTGGTACTGGTTTCTTAAAGGCTCAAGCAGCCCTTGGTATGCGAGGGTCCATTTGCATCGCCCCAACAAAGCCAACACATTTGAGAGCGCTATGCACAGCATAAGGGACGACCTCCAATAATGTTCGTTTAGCGCACCTTAGCTTGGTTAGCCAAAAAAATACCTTCCGTTAACTTTAGCTCAGGACTCACTTCTGCGATTTTAGTACACTCGGAAGCGAAGCTCATACGAGCCATAAACAATTGTTGCTTTTTTGCAACACCCCTCAACCTTACCACTTGACTTTGACCCCGCGAAACGGTGATATGCATCTGCGCTGACGGGCGCACCACGCGTATGCATGCGCGTAAACTTGTTTTAAATCAGATATCTGGAAACTTAAGGGGATCCTTTAGTTATGAAACGACAAACTCTTCTAATCGGTAGCGCGCTGTTGGCAACAACCGCCCTATCATCTGCCGCTATGGCAGGAACAATCGTTAACAAAGTCGCTAACGGTGCTGTTCAGGTCACGACACTAACTCCGATTGCTCTGTCTAGTCAGGTCTTCGGTGGAACTACTCCTGAGGCACTAACAATTGGTGGTGCTGCTTCAGGTGGTGAAGTTAACTTAGATTTCACCAACTCATTGACGACAACTTTTGACGTCACATTGTCACCGACTGGCGGGGATTTCGTTGGCTCACCAACAGTCAGTGTTCTTGCGTACGCTGAGTCAGCTTCTTCCACGGTGCGTCTCGACCAAACTTTGAGCGGCTGTACCGTTCAGGTTTTGACAGATCGTATTTTGATCGAAGACTGCCTAACGGGTAGTGAATACGCCAAAATCGACGTACTGACCGTTTCTGGCCTTCAGTTCAATGAAGCGAATGGGCTAGCAACCGCTGGATCAAGCATTTCTTTGAGTGCTGTAGTTCAAGGTGCAAATGGTGGCGCAACGTTCGAAACCATTGCGAGCACAGCCATTATCACTGGTACAGACTCAATCGCGACTACGGTAACGGCGGGTACAACTGGCACACTGCTTAATACAGCAACGCCAGCGTTTGCGACACTAACTGGTGGAACAACACGCTTGTCACTCGGCAGCGTGAGAAATAGTGCCCCTACTACTGTGGGCACAGACTTAAGCACCAGCATTGCAGTTGGCACGAACCTTTCATCGTTTGTTGAACTAACAGTCACCCATGGTGTTCTGACAGATGCAGCAACGACTGAAATCAATGCAACACCAGGCGGCGGTGGTAACTCCGCAACGGTTAGAGCGTCGAACTTCAACAGCAATGTTGCTTCGTTCACGTTCTCAGCGGCCACAGATATCCTTGATTCTTATGATATCAGCGTTGTGTTTGACGGATCTACGGCGATCCAAAACTGGTCTGCAGGCACCGTTGATGTGGTGTTTACAGCCGGCACGGCAGTTGCAACTGCACCTAACAGTGCAACTGGGTCTCTTGCGGCCCTTACACGTGGCGGGATGTCAGTGCAGATTAACACTGCCAACTCGTCTGTTGCTGGTGGAACTCAGTTCCAATCCTTGGTCCGTATCGTTAACAACGGAACAGTGGCTGGAGCCGCAACCATCACGGTTGTCAATGACGCCGATGGTACCACTCTCGGTACCTTCACAACTGGTGACATTGCTGCCGGTGCAACACTCCAAGTGGATATGCCTACGATTGAAGGCGCAACTGGTATTACACCAGCTGGTCAATACGGCCTTACAGTCAGCGGTGCATTTACTGGTTACGCACAGCACGTCATGTTCAACTCGGTTGATAGCCTGTTTGTTGATCTGTCCGGTTTCCGTATCGGAACAGGTGCAAACACACCGTAAGGCTTCTAAAAACATCAGCTTTTTCGAAAGCTGGACTAAAGGGGAGAGCTTTGCTCTCCCCTTTTTTTATCTACTCTCTGAAAACCCAGTTTCCGTGCCATATCAGCGACCACAATCGCCTTAGAATCATTTCATGACATTCGATTAACTTCCCTTTGTAGCCATCAAGAGGTTACAAGTTAGTCTTAAGCCTGAAAGGGAGGCGACACGCGTGTCAGGTTTTGATTATGAGGCGGTAGACCACGCAGGAAAGCCACTGGTTGGCCAGGTGTCCGCTGATACCCAACGCGACGCATTAAGGCTTCTATCTGCAAGAGGCTTGACCCCCGTATCAATTACGACGTCAAAGCCACCACGCCAGGTGTCCAGCCAACTCACGTTTAAACGCGCGCCGAAAACACAAGATTATATTCTAACAGTCAAACAGTTAGCCCTTTTGCTGAACTCAGGTGTTCCACTCATCGCGGCGGTCGACACCCTCAAATCCCAAGGTCTCCACCCGGACCTCATGGCTGCATTTGATGCCATGTCAAAATCTCTTCGGTCCGGCGCATCCTTCTCGAGTGCATTTAGTAAAACACTCCCCGAACTCCCCTCTTATGCATCCCAACTCTGTGCAGCCGGAGAGTCTATTGGTGAGTTGGGTCCGGCACTTGCCGATACAGCCGCTCAGATGGAATATGAGTACAGAGTAAAGCAGGACATTCGAAACGCACTGACATATCCAGCAATTCTAGTTTCAGCCGGAATGGCAGCCGTACTCTTCATTTTTTTAGTCGTTGTTCCAAGGTTTTCAGCGATGCTCGCAAGCTCTAAAGAGCCTCTGCCCTTTCTCTCCGAGCTTGTTCTATCAACAGGAATGGCCCTAAGTCAGAACCGCCCACTGGTTTTTCTTATCCTCGCAGTACTCATCGCGGGGTCCATATGGCTACTCAAACAAACTACGGTTCGTGATGTACTGCATCAATACATGACGTCTGTGCCAATATTAGGGTCGTGGTTAAAAGAGTCTGAACTAGCCAGGTGGTCATCCATGTTAAGCACGATGCTCAAACATGGGGTGGATCTTATTAAAGCCTTGGAGTTTGCGCGTGGCACGATCACGATTAAGTCCATTCGCACACGCATGGAACAAGTCAGCAAACTTGTGCGAGCCGGGAAATCTCTTTCGATCGCGATGCGCGAACAAGAAACCTTTTCTGATACGGCCTTGAGTCTCGTGCAGGTTGGCGAGGAATCAGGTGAACTTGCTAGCATGCTCGGTTCACTTGCAAACTTATACGAAGAATCTGGCCGGCAAAGAATGAAGCGCTTTCTTCTAATCCTCGAGCCCGCAGCGATCATTCTTATTGGCATCGTGATCGGTGGAATCGTAACAGCCATTATGCTAGCAATCACGAGCATCAATCAGGTCTCATTGTAGGATCACGACATTATGCAGCAGAGCTATCATTCAGCGAAACACCCCTAAAAGATTCATAAAGCAAAGTGGATTCACTTTGTTGGAATGCTTGTGGTGCTTGTCATCATTGGTCTTGTTGCTAGTTTGGTGGGCCCCCAGTTACTCGGACGCGTAGATAGTTCACGCGTCACAGCAGCGGACACACAAATTCGCATGCTCAAGGGAGCTCTGGACACTCTTCGTCTTGACGTTGGTCGATTCCCAACCGCGGAAGAAGGCTTGGACTTACTGATGAATGAGCCATCGGACGAGCGAACACGTCGGAAATGGCAGGGGCCCCTACCTGGCAGAATCAGTTCCACTGGACCCCTGGGGCAATCCCTACCAATACAAACCGAAAAAACTCTACGAACGTAATACTTTTTAGCTTTGGCGCGGACAGCAAGGCTGACGGAGAAGGGATTGATGCAGATGTCGGGTTCCTGGATTCTGAAGCCAAATAAAACGAATACAGTTTCTAATGGTTTCTCGCTGTTAGAAGTCCTGGTGGTCGTCTTTATTATCGGCCTCGCAGCTTCACTTGTAATGCCTAATTTCCCGTTGCTTTTTGATAGGTTGGTCTACGCTAACCAGCGGGATACTTTGCTTCGCGAGATCAATACGCTTCCATACTCGGCGTTCTCATCCAATCAGGACTTAGCCCTAGTCGCCGGCACTCTAGAATCTAGTGTCGGCCAGGCAGTGGATAAGCAAAGCGATGCCAGTATTGCGATAAACGTCGACGATCTAGATTTGGGCGGGTCCTACAGAGCCTCAAATATAAGGCCAGTGAAACTCGATATACCGAAAGGATGGACCATGCGGGTGTCACAGCCCATCATCTACCGGGCATCTGGTTTCTGTACGGGTGGCACGGTCGAAATTTTCGCGGGAGCACTAAGTTACGAATACGACCTTGCCCCGCCCTATTGCCAGGTTAACCCTTAACTCAAGATGAGCAGCATAAGTCCACCCAGAGCCAGAAAAGGAAGCCAGGGCTTCACCTTTATTGAAGCGATTGTCGCTATGGCAATCGTAGGCATGGCTGCGCTGCCAATTCTGTTGCTCATTAGTCAATCACTTGACCAACTTACAAGAGCTGCAGACGCCAATGAACGCGCGTCAGCGATGCAGTCGGCCATCGCAATCATTGACCCTATCAACCCTATGAATACGCCGTCTGGTGAAATCTCTATGGGTACAATTTCATTTACTTGGACCGCAGAAACTCTTGTTGCACCGAATGACGGGGTTCAGATTGGCGCCGGACTGGCCGGTTACATCGTTGGTTTTTATACCGTAAAAATTGATATGGTCAAGATGGAGAGCCCCTGGTTCAGCTTTGACATGCGCAAAGTGGGCTACAAAAAAATCCAGTCTGGTAGCCCTTTTGGGCTCTCCGGACAATGATACGAGTTAACCGCCATCAGCAACGAGGGTTCACGTTGTTAGAGGTCATCGTTGTTCTCATGATCTCAAGTTTAATCGCTACTATTCTTGTGCAAGGCTTATCACTCGTGCTGAATACGAGGTTTCGCGTAATGAATGCTCTTACACGGATCGAGACTGAGGGTCTTCAAACTAGCGTGATCGTTACGCCCTTAAGAGGACTGCTGCCTGATCACAAAGACGAGCCTGGCGTCCTTCGCGGGGAATTCAAAGCAACTAAAAGGACTAACCCTAAGTCCATTGAATGGCACAACCGGTGCACCGACGCCATTTGCCATGATACTTGAATACAAGAGCGGAGATGAAACTACACTTAATTATTACGAAACCGGATACGAGCCCGTCGAGCTAGCACGATGGCCCGGAAACGTTGGGGGCATTTTCCTATGTTGGTCGCAAGGGTGTCTGGCAGAATAGATGGCCAGCGGTTTTTGCCATCGGCAGCCGAAAAAATGCTCCAAGTGCCACGGACAATACGCCTAGACACCGGTTTAGAAACCCGGCCAGTTCATGTCGTTAGAATAATGGGGCCCCATAATCGCCCGCTGCGTCTTCAAGACACGCCGTTTAGCACCACAGAGCAAAACTGATGCTAAGCTCAAATAAGGCCAAGTTCGACCAGGCGGTTCAGTTTCTACGCTCTGGCCAACCTCAAGAAAGTGAGAAACTTTGCCTAGAGCTATTACGCGGGACCTCGAAACTAACTGACGTTCAGCACATCCTAGCCCTTGCATATCGGGCGCAAGGAAAACTGTCCGATGCGGAACGATCGATCCGAAGAGCTGTGTCACAATCCAAAGACAACACCTCGATTCTGAACAGCTATGCTTTGATACTTCTCGATCAAAACCGCGCAAAAAAAGCGGTTAAGGTTTTGCGAAAAGCCCTAGCCATAAATAGCTCCATGGTTGCAGCACATGCTAATCTCGGCCATGCACACCGAATGCTCGACTTACCAGCAGAAGCTGAAGCCAGTTATAGAAATACTCTACGTATCAACCCTACGCACGATGACGCCCTTATTCATCTAGCGCTCTTACTCCGGGCCAATCATCGACTAGCAGAGATAGACTTTCTTCCTCAGCTTGAAACCGGACGTGTTCCTGAAAATCCAGGCCTAGCTATGGTCTATGGACTCATAGCGCTTGATCAGAACGCGCCAGAGGACGCTGAGTTACTTTTCAGAAAGGCCCTAGAGAAGCAGCCATTTTCGACGGAACTCTTAGTCAATTTGGGCCTTTCTCTAGCAAGTCAGAAAAAGGTAACAGAGGCGCGGGCAGCTTACGAAAGTGCCTTGAAGTTAGACCCCACGACTGCTGAAGCACATCTAAATTTAGCTGATTTGCTCAAGTATGTGGATCCAGGCCAAGCCAGAATTCACCTTAC
Organism: uncultured Rhodospirillaceae bacterium; assembly: GCA_943787205.1. GTDB lineage: Bacteria > Pseudomonadota > Alphaproteobacteria > Rhodospirillales > Rhodospirillaceae > WLXB01. Next base: position 132,599 of record CALSLN010000014.1, on the reverse strand, counting down.
AGAAGTTTTGAAACGAACACCCGACGACAAGTCTGCCCACGACATGCTTGGGTTTACATGGTTCATGGAAAGAGAATTTGACGCCGCAGTGGAAGAGTTTGACCGCGCAATTGATATAGACCCCCAGTATGCGCGAGCGATATCACACAAAGCTGGCGCCCTATTTTTAAAGGGTGATTTCCCGGCAGCGTGGCTTGAATACAATCGTTGTCGCTATGGAGCAAACGGCATAGCCGTTAGCCCAATAGGGAATTCTCTACCACTCTGGAATGCTGATGAAAAAACAGCTGACCCCGTCTTAGTATGGACGGAGCAAGGCCTTGGGGACGAGATTCTACAACTAGGGTTAGTGACGGATTTATACAAAACAGGTCGCCCACTCGTGATCGCGACAAGCGAGAGACTGGTTGAAATTACTCGCCGGACTTTTCCAAGGGCCGACTGTGTTAGCAAGGACGCTATTTCCGGCGGTGCAACTTTTGCTAACCAGCCGATAACACAGTGCCCTGCGATGCTGATAGCGCCAGTTTATAGAAAGTCATTAGAGAGCTTTCCAAAGAGAGAATCATATCTGACAGCCAATGAGGAAAACTCAAAAGCCATAAGAAACGATTATCTCCGCGGACGCACAGACGAACTGTTAGTCGGTATTTCGTGGCGCAGTGCGAATCAGACTTTCGGCAATGAGAAATCGATCCCGATCACCGACTTAACCCCAATACTCCGCGTTCCAGGGTGCACGTTCGTCGATCTTCAGTACGGTGAAACCGATATCGAAAGAAGTAACCTGCCCTCTGGTATTCAAGACAGGGTCATCCGAGATTTAAATGTAAATTCACTACAAAATATGACCATGTTCGCGGATCAGGTTCGCGCATTAGATCTGATTGTTACAACAAGCAACACAACCGCACATATGGCGGGCGCGCTTGGCCGCCCGACATGGACACTTGTTCCTCGGCTTGGTCCCGGATGGCTTTGGTATTGGTTTGACCAGACAGAACAGTCCCCCTGGTACCCAAAAATGAGCTTGTTCCGGCAACAAAACAACGGAAGTTGGCAGGCCCCAATATCGGATATCACCCAAAGACTCATAGGTTTTGCATGTACTTATCAGTAGCCTTACAGGTAATTAACTGGGAGGCACAGCATGACGGCCATAGTGTGCATTCATGGGTCAGATTCTAGCTTCACGAGAAGACTCGAAACTGAGCAATTCGGACGTAGAGCGGCTTGAATTTTGAAGGGGATTCCAACTAGATCCAGAGACAGTTGGAATAGCGCAAAACGATGAAACCTAATCCATGACGCGCAAGAGCAAGCATACGCAGGGTTTTATACTCCCGCTCACCCTTTGGATAATCGCAGCGATGGGATTTGCCGCTGCAGTACTGTCCGAATGGGTGTCTGAAGCTGTACTAAATGCAATCGCTATTCAGGACAAAACTCAAGCTGAACTGTCCTTCGCGAACATCCGCAACGAGTTAATTTTTATTTTGGCGCGCCGCCCCAAGACAAACCGCGGCCTAGAGGTTGGAGAGTTTGTTTCCGAACCTACGGGGACATCATTCCAAGACGTCATGAATGCCGACTACACGTCTGATAGACTTGTTACACTTGACGGCCGACCGCACGTGATGGCTAGCAATCAACGATATGCCGTTAGACTTCAAGATGGCAAGGGACTGCTCAATATCAACATCGCAACAGCAGAACACCTGGGACGTTTTTTTGAAACTATCCAACCAGAAGGAGAGAATCACTCTCTTCTGACTGATACTTTAATGGACTACCGGGACGAGGACGATCTGACACGCCTCTCAGGCGCCGAGGAAGCAGATTACGTTCGTCGAAACCTGTATCCGCCGGCAAATGGGCGACTCATGTCTCCATGGGAAGCGCAACGTATTATCGGGTGGACAACATCACCTGAGATTTGGAACATGCAGTTTGAACGGCCAGTAATGACAACTTGCGGTTCATCAGGATTCAATCCAAACACTGCACCACCGGAAATCCTAGCAACCCTTATTGACGGATTATCGATAAGCGGTGCCGACAGACTCGTCGAACAACGCAAGACTATGCCGTTCAGAAACGCGAGGAACGTTGGCGACGCTGCCGGTCTAATCCTTGTAAACCAGCCCTTTTTCTTTAGCTTCATACCGGGTCGCTGCATCGTCGTGGACCTGATTGATCGAGAAACAAACGAACGTATACGATTTTCGCTAACACTACTTCCTAGACAACGTGAACAACCTTGGCAAATAGACTATGTCCTTAACATTCCTAAAGCATACACGGGATCATTGGATCAAATTGATCCAGAGGTCACTTTCCCCAGTCCCGAAGAGATTGTTGGAGCAACAGGAAAAGCTGCAGTTTTTACAGGGCTCTGACAGACGCTTAATCTGGGTACCAGCACGTCGAACCCTTAAACATGCGCTCTTCACTGTTCCAGAACAGCTTAGCAGCCGCAAAAGAACCTCGGCCCTTAACCTCAAAATAAGTGCGTGGTCGCCGTTCCATAATACTCGCTTTTCCGCAATCTGGTCTGGCAACGTTGCAAGCGTCTTCGCATGGGACCATGACGCACTAAGCGAACGCATTAGCGAACACGGCTATATTTCATCTGAATGCGAAATCGTTCCTGAAGCATTCATACGAGCGCCAGAGCAGAATTCCGTCAGACTTGTTGCGTGCGATGGCGGAGTAGAAGCTCAGGTATGGGAAGATGGTTTCTTGCGCACTTGCCGGTGGTGGTCGACCGTTCCAAAAGCCCAAGAATGGGCGTTGTTCGCTCGGACGACTGGCAGCACCGTAAACACCATCGTTCCTAATCTGTCAGAACCAGATTGGCTTGAGTCACCCTGGCATGTTCAGGAAGCAGGCGCTTCGATGGTTAGTCGAGCGCTCAAGAGCGAACGCATTCTTGTTGGCGTTGCAGCACTACTGCTGGCGCCCTGCATCTACTATACGACTCAGTGGCTCACATATGCCGCACTCGATATCCGGATAAAACGCGAGATTGCAATCTTTGAGGCCAACAGCCGCACCGTACGGGCTGACAGATCCAGAGCCTTATCCAGCCTAGAAAGAGCAGAAGACCTCATTGCGCTAAATCGATACCCACAGCAGCTAGAGATCTTCTCACGCGCCCATAGCTTACTTCAAGGACACGCAGTAACGTTATCAAATTGGGATTATGATGATGGATCATTGGAATTTGGATTAGAATCCAAGCAAGACATGGACGCGCGTGTATTCATTTCTGATTTCGAGAGGGATCCACTCTTTACATCGGTCAGCTCTGGTACCCGAGGCGAACGCCTAACCTTAAGAATGAGTGTTCTCGATACGCTGGAAGCCAAGCAATGATCACCCGCATTCCCATTCCGGAACCCATCAAGAATCTTGTCTCGCGATCAATCGACAAGGTCAGCCAAGAGATCGCTGGGAACGAACGCCTTCGTTGGTTACTCTGCCTAAGTGGCTTAGTCCTCTACCTCGCTCTCTTACTGTACGCATCCGGACTATCTGACGATGCTCAAAGAAGCTTAGAACTGTCTCAGTCACAATTCGCCAGAATCAAAGTGCAAACGGAAGATACTCAGTGGCCTGAAAGAGCCGCTGAAGCAGAGCAACTCGTAGCGGATTTGGAAAAACGACTGTGGCCTGGCGAAACCCCCGGACTAGCGGAGGCTGGTTTTGAAAGGTGGATTAGGCGTACCTTCGAGGAATATGGCGTGCAGGTTAGGCAGGTTCAGCTAACGCGCGGCCCCGCATTAGAGGACAGAGGGGACTTCACAACGACAAACCTTCCGTCTATCCAGAGAATTCGGGCAAAAATTATCAGCCCTTTGAACGAACCTGCTCTAGTAAACTTCCTCAACGACAGCGCTAATCATCAAGCCTGGGTTGTTGTAGAGCAACTCATAGTTCGACCAGGCCGTAATGCACGCTTAGAAATGGATCTAGCTACCCTATTCAAGACTCCAGAGCAAAACCAGTGAGCTACGTTTTAGCCACAGCCATGCCAAATTTACGTGGGCTATTGAGCCGGTATAATCGTCATCTAATCGGCATCGCAGCGTGTGGCATACTCGGTATCGCCGTTGCCCTGTTGAGCGCTAGCCAAAAACAGAACGAAACAGATTCAGAAAATAGCTGGGCACTACCAGCTGACGGTGTGCTGTCACTAACATCGGACGTGGGCACAATTCTTGCCAAACCACTTTTCGGTGGTGAACCAGTTCTTGCCGCGGCTCCAACAGTGGCTGTGGATCCAGACGCGCCAGTTATAGAGGACTGGCGATTAATCGGGATCATTGCCGAAGGTGGTCAAAAACAAATAGTTATAATGAACGATACCGTTGGCAAACTTCAGAACGCTCAAGTGGGTGATACTTTGCCAGGCGGTGAAATTTTGGTCAGCATAGCAGAGAACGCTATAGAATTTAAAACGGGTGACGCCCTTAGCAGTATTGCTTTGTTCAGAGATATTGAAAGATAGAGGACCATGTGATGAGTCTCATTAACAGCATAAGATGCCCGGCCTCGGTCGCGCGTTCATACATCACGGTCGGATTATGCTTGATCCTGGCTAGCTGCACCACGCTGCCTCGCACCCCAATAACGACGCCGATGCAAATCAGTAAAAGTGATAACTCTGACGAACCCGAAGCGCTGTCTGGCGCGGCGACAGGTCGTGATTCTATTTTGGCTAAACCTGGGTTACGCACCCCAAGCGGCAGAGACTCGGCGGCTCCCGTAACAAGCACTCAGCCACCGCCACTAACCGGCCAAGATATAAGCATAAATTTTGAGGGCGTCTTACTTCCCGCTTTCGTCAATACTGTTTTTGGCGAATTGTTGAATGTCACCTTTGAAATTGATAGCGCAGTCCTGGACCGGCAACAACTTGTAACTCTACGGACCGCCGAACCCACTGATCCAGATGGGTTTTATCAACTTATTACGCAGGTTCTTGCGAACTACGGGATTAGCGTCGCATATCAGAATAACGTTTACCGCATTGTAGAGAATTCACAGGCTCAACAAGAGGTGCCCAGAATCATTCGGTCCCGGGCCTTCAGTAATGTACCGGGCGACATGAGACCAATCTTCTATTATGCGACGATTGACAACATTCGCGTTAAAACCATGACGGTATGGCTTGAACTAACACTGCGCAACAGGGTTCAAGTTGTGACAGTACCTTATTCAAGCTCCATCCTGTTGCTTGGGAATGCCGAAGACATATCAGCGGCCGTCGAAGTGATCGAAATTCTTGATCAGCCCAATCTAGCGGGAAGTCGGAGCCTAAGAATTTCTCCCGCTTTCTGGAGCGCAGATAAACTCACGACGCAGCTTATTCAGGTCTTACGCGCGGAAGGGTATTCGGTCGAACAAGGCCCCTTGTCAGATGCCCCCATAAAGTTCATCCCTGTACAGGCCCTCAATACGATTATTGTCTTTGCTTCGACTGAGCAAAACCTACAGCACGTACTTGCTTGGGCATCAGAGCTCGATCAACCCGGTCAGACGATCAACACCTCGGGCGTATACTACCATCAGGTCAAGAACACGAATGCAGAAGAGCTTTCTAGCCTGATTAGCGAACTACTAGACTCTAGCAGTACCGGCTTGGATTCTAATAACGAACAAGTAGAGGTGACCACAAAAAGATCAGTAATAGTAGACAAAGCAAGGAACGCTATTATTTTTCAAGGCTCTGCTGAGGAGTATGCGCAATTCAGGTCTTTGGTTGAGCAAATGGATCGTGCTCCGTTCGAGGTCTTAATAGAAGCCACAGTTGCAGAAGTTACGCTAGATCAGGGCGAATCTCTGGGCATGGTCCTCACCTATGATAATGGCGCCGCAGCAGCCGCGAATAGCACCGTCATTGAATCTAGTTCTGGCCTGCAAATGAACCTAATACGAGACACTGGGAGTTTCACGGCTGCCTTAAATGCAGCGGCAGATGATAGCCGCGTTTCAATTCTCTCTAGTCCGAGACTAATTGCGGCAAGCGGCAAAACTGCAACCATGCAAGTCGGCACCAAAGTGCCAATCATCACAACCCAGCAAACAGCACCCGACGGAACGACAGGCGGCACAAGCAACATACTTCAACAAGTCCAATACAGAGACACCGGCGTCGTTTTATCAATTGCTCCAATAGTAAATTCTAGCAAACGCGTGGAACTGACGGTCAGCCAAGAGGTGAGTGAAGCGCAGGGAAATGACACTTCAGACATTCAGAGCCCCCTTATTCTGACGCGTAGTTTCCAGACGACTTTATCTATCGACGACGGCGAAACTGTACTCATCGCCGGTTTGATTTCTGAGAATTTCAGTAATGGAGAGAACGGAATTCCTTACCTAAAGGATATCCCCCTACTCGGAAACCTATTCAAGAATAGCTCTCAATCCGTTCAGAAAACTGAACTCATTGTGCTTTTAACACCGTACATCATCGACAGTAGAGATACGTCGAGATCTGTAAGAGATGCCTTTAGGTCTCAATTAACAGGACTCTCCACATCTTTTGACGATATCGAATGAACACATAGCTTAAATGAATATAAACCGGATTAGACATGCTTGGAAAAATCAATATTTCACGAACACTCTCCGCACTAGCAACAATCTTGCTTGGCCTGACAATGAGCGCCTGTTCGACTGACAGGACGGAGCAGGAAACATTGCAGCTTTGGTTCCCCAACCAAGGTCTTCATCAAGCCATGACAACTAGTGAGCTTGGAGACGCAGCTCAATCATCTGACGAAGCGACACTACAGCTGGGCATCAGGCTGATGAATGGTGACCGCACCGAACGTGATTTAGATCGCGGCTATAAAATATTCAAGTCTCTTGCAGAAGCCGGTGATCACAGAGCTCAGTTCTTCTTGGGCACAGCGTATGTTCAAGGTGCCGGCGTAGAGGCCGACGAAGCGATTGCTACCGATTGGTTTAAAAAATCGGCGGAAGGCGGTTACGATATGGGTCAATACTGGTACGGTTTTATGCTTTCGAGAGGTCGTGGCGTTGATGGGGAAGATTGGAAAACCGCAATAAAATGGTTCCGTAAAGCTGCCAAGCAAGGACATCCAAATGCGCTCTTCTCCATGGGCGAGATTTATGAATCATGCCGGGCTGGCGTAGATCGAGACTTTGAGCAAGCCGCAAGCTGGTACCGCAGAGCAGACGGCCCACAAGACAACATGGCAGCACGGTTTAATATGCGCCGGTTGATAGATCTCGGTCTCGTAGAATGGCAGCCTGGTGATCCCGGTGAAGCACCAGTGGCATTGGTCGGTATGGATGACGCATCTTTTACGGCGTGTGCACCTGGCGCTAAGGACCCTCTTCTAGAGTAGCCGCAAGGTGACGAAATTATATAGAATTGAACCTATTAGAAGCCAGATAGATAATTCATCATGACCAATCAAGCAGAACTTATCATAACCATAGTTATCCTCTTAGCAGAATGCGGATTATTCGCGCTCTGCTATTACCGGTCAAAACAACCGCCTGATCCACTCAAGCCGAGAATTCTGAACTATGGTCTGATTATGGTGATGATGAGTTTGCTAATTTTGGCTACACTTGCGCATATTGTTAGCTTAGTCACTGGGACGCAGGTCAAAGCACGAAGAAAACGTGGCATGTAGGGGTTTGAGAAAATTGTGATCACGTCTTGATATAAGTATTCATCTTGACCGGTGTCAGGGCAAATCAAAACCTATTCCAAAGGCACAGCACATTAGCAGCATGAACTATGCGGACGCGTACTCGTCAGATAGCCGGCGGTACTCTGGGTTATCAGGGTCCAGCTTGACGGCCTTTGATATCATATCTAGGGCACCTGTAGTGTCACCTGAAGCACTACTCACAAGAGATAGGCCGTAAAAAATCTGCGGGATCGTATCGTTCACGGACGCAGCCTTCTCAAGGTAATGGGTGGCTTTATCGGTATTTCCTGAAAACACGGCGCTCAAACCTGCACCAACCTGGTAATTCACATTGAATGCATCCAACGCCACAGCGCGTTCATAGGCGTTGAGTGCCTCTGAGAAATTTTGAACATTTTGGAATGTATCACCGATGACGCCGTATACATCCGCCCGACTAGGGTCCACCTCACCCGCTTTCACGAGAGCTTTGATTCCATCGTCAACACGACCAGAGGCAAGATAACTACGACCCAATGCATAATGGTACTCAGCGACAGTATCATCGACTTCGATGGCGGCTTCGATGTAGTTAATTCCATCATCAAACTTGCCCAATTGGCAGGAAAGAACTCCCAACAGTTTAAGCGTTTCAGCATTCCCTGAGTCATCTACTAAAATGTCGAGATAAGCCTGTTCAGCTTCTTCTAGCTGTCCTGACTGATGAAGATTTAGGGCCTGCTCTAGGACTGTTTCGGTCATTCTAATACTCTACCTAAAAGTTCCCTCTGCACGGAAAATGTACAGATGGCATCCGATTGATGGGTGAGTTCTAGCTAACAGATAATCATAGTTCAAACAGAAAACATTATCCGACTGCCAGAGAAGCCACATCAGAGCCCTATAAAACCATAGAAATCCCGGAAAACGGCGGCTTCGCAGTTGATCTCGGTCGTCCAGCCGGACTTGACCATACCCATGAATCGGTTTAACAAAACAAATACCGTGGTGATTTGAAGACCGGATTGCGGCCACGTTAAACAAACGCTAAAAGGTCGAGGGCTCTGCCCCCGCCTCACCGGTCGGGGGTTTTTTATTGCCGGAAAGGACGCGCAATGACCATCGATTACGAGAGCCAACGCCATTGGAATACCGAAACTCAAGCCGTTCGGGGTGGCACAACGCGCAGCCAATTTGACGAAACCAGCGAGGCAATATTCCTCAATTCTGGATACGTCTACAAAAATGCTGAGGAAGCTGAGGCCGCCTTCAACCATGAGATTGAACGTTTCGTATACTCGCGCTTCGGCAACCCAACGGTTGCTATGTTCGAAAACAGACTGGCTCTTCTTGAAGGCGCTGAAGAGTGCCGCGCCATGGGCAGTGGTATGGCCGCCGTTTTCGCTGCACTCGCGAGTCACCTGAGCACAGGTGATAGGCTCGTCGCATCACGTGCACTGTTTGGCTCGTGCCAATATATTTGTGAGGAATTGCTTCCGCGCTACGGTATTGTTACGGAAATCGTTGACGGCACCAACCTCGACGACTGGAAAACAGCGCTGTCAAAGCCAGCAAACGCCGTGTTTCTGGAATCACCATCCAACCCAGGTCTTGAAATAATCGACATAGCCGCCGTATGCGACCTTGCCCATGATGCCGGCGCAACAGTGTTCGTTGATAACGTTTTTGCGACACCTGAACTTCAGAAACCCCTGGAGCTAGGCGCGGACGTTATTATCTATTCAGCCACCAAGCATATTGACGGCCAAGGCCGATGCCTCGGTGGCGCGGTGCTGGGGACTAAATCTTTCATTGAAGACACAGTAACCCCTTTTATTCGGCATACCGGACCTGCATTGAGCCCGTTTAATGCCTGGGTCCTTCTCAAAGGTTTAGAGACCTTGTCACTACGAATTGACAGACACTGCGATTCAGCCGCAAAAATTGCGTCCCATCTATCTACCCATTCCGACATAAACAAACTTCTTTACCCAGAGCTGATCTCACACCCTCAACACGAGTTAGCAATGCAACAAATGAAGCGTGGCGGTACGGTCATCGCCTTCGAACTAGATGGTGGAAAAGAGCGAACTTTCAGATTCTTAAACAACCTCAACATCATTGATATTTCCAATAACCTGGGGGATGCAAAGAGTTTGATTTGCCACCCTGCCACAACAACGCATCAGCGTTTGTCCGATGAGGACAAAGCGAAAGTCGGCATAACCCCAGGTTTTATTCGCTTATCCGTTGGCCTTGAATCTGTGGATGATTTGATCAAAGACTTGGATACCGCTCTATCCACTTGAGAAAGGGTTGAGAAATTGGCCAACGGCACTACCTTGGTAAGGCAATATGAGGGTATATCTAGTCAGTCACCATAAGAGCGGGTACGGCCAAAAATATAATGTACGAAAAGACCACACGCGCCATCACGATATCGGTTCGTCCATTTTATCTGGATAAACAATCTGAGCCAGACGAAGAGCACTATGTTTGGGCATACAGAGTATCAATCGAGAATTCGGGCGAAGAAACTGTTCAGCTTCTTAACCGACACTGGAGAATAACCGACAAGCTCGGTCGATTGCAGGAAGTAAAAGGCTCAGGTGTTGTTGGCGAGCAACCTGTACTCAATCCGGGAGATTCTTTTGAGTACACGAGTGGCACGCCGCTTCAGACACCATCGGGCATTATGGTAGGCACCTACGAGATGGAAAGTGCCGAAGGCGAGCGGTTTGACGTTGAAATACCGGCGTTTTCTCTAGACAGTCCATATGATTCCGCGCCGATTAATTGATCCGTTAGGCTAACCGTTTCGTAACAAGAGCGTAGAATTATTCAGAAGCTGAGAGCGCGTAAACCTATGCGCAGTGCTAAAGGGACGCATCATGACCCAAATTCAGCCAGGCTCCTCAGAGAGGATTGCCAGAGACCACGGCGAGAGCAAGTCAACGACTGACCGGCCAAGCCGAAGCGAAGCAGAAGAGGCTGTCCGGACGCTTATTCGGTGGGCTGGAGACGACCCTAATCGTGAAGGGTTACTAGGTACACCTGATCGCGTAGCCAGATCCTATGGAGAATTCTTTGCGGGCTACTTGCAGGATCCAGAATCCATACTGCGTACGACTTTTGAAGAAACAGAAGGGTACGATGAAATGGTCGTCCTCCGGGACATAGATTATGAGTCTCATTGCGAGCATCATATGGTTCCTATTATCGGACGCGCACATGTGGCTTATTTGCCAGACAGTCGTGTGGTCGGGATTTCTAAGTTGGCACGCGTTGTTGAAGCCTATGCAAAACGCCTTCAGATCCAAGAAAAAATGACGGCCCAAATTGCAAACACCATCAACGACGTCCTTGCCCCGAAGGGTGTTGCCGTCGTGATTGAGGGAAGTCATGAATGCATGAGTACCCGTGGCGTACATAAGCCGAACGTTACGATGATAACGAGCACCATGCTGGGAGCTTTTCGCGAAGATCCCTCAACTCGCAAGGAGTTCCTTGCCTTTATCGGCAAGTCGTAACCCTCTCGAGCTCACCACCAAATACTAATCGTAGCGCTTTTGGGTGTTACGAGACTGGTTTATGCTACGGCCATCGCTTGCGCCCTAGCCATATGTTTACCTGGGCGCATTAAAAAAACATGTAAGCAGGCCCTAACGCCATGACGATTATTATAATCGACTTTAGGCCAGTATTTCTTGTCCTAGGACTCCTGCTCATTATTCTTGCAGCAGGTATGGGGATACCCGCTGTCGTCGACCTTTATATTGGTAACCCCGACTGGGCAGCCTTCGCCGTATCTGCAGCCTTCACACTATTTGTTGGCGCCGCAACAGTCATGACAACGCGCACGGGGGAAGTCACCTTAACTCTTCGCCAAGCTTTCTTGCTCACCACCTTGTCTTGGATCGTACTTCCGGCATTCGCCTGCCTACCGTTTATGATTTCCGATTTCCGGTTATCGTTTACTGACGCTTTCTTCGAAGCAATGTCGGGGATAACGACAACCGGCGCTACGGTGATCACGGGTTTGGACTCCGCACCACCTGGATTGTTACTGTGGCGCAGCATTCTGCAATGGCTCGGCGGGCTCGGCATCATCATCATGGCCTTAACGATCTTGCCGATGCTTAAGGTCGGTGGCATGCAAATGTTCAAAGTCGAAGGCTTCGAAGCTCAAGAAAAAGTTCTCCCCCGGGCAACCCAAGTCGCCGCAGCACTTGTCATGGTCTTCATCGGCCTTACAGCGCTATGGGCGTTACTATACTGGATCGCCGGTATGAACGGCCTAGATGCCGTATCACACGCAATGACGACGATCGCGACTGGCGGTTACTCTACCCACGACACGTCCATGGGGTATTTCAACAGTGGGATCATAGATTCTATAGCCACTGTCGGCATGATCGTCGGCGGCATTCCATTCCTGCTATATGTCCAAGTTATCCGGGGCCGAGCCGACGCCTTATGGAAAGACAGCCAAGTACAGTGGTTTGTCGGCACAGTTATTGTATTCGTGGCACTAATTGCGGCCTACCTGAGCTACACGGGAACTTACAGTCCCCTTACGGCGCTGCGCTTTGCATCGTTCAATACAGTTTCAGTCATCACAGGCACTGGATACGCGACCGCTGACTTTGGGCAATGGGGCGGGTTTGTTGTTGTCGTTCTCTTCATGCTCATGTTCGTTGGCGGATGTGCGGGATCCACCACCTGCGGCATTAAAATATTTCGCTTTCAGGTCCTCTTCGAAGTCGCGCGGGTTCAACTACGGCAGCTTTTGCAGCCAAATGGCGTCTTTATTCCCTATTTCAACAAACGGCCCATTGATGACTCTGTTGCTACTTCGGTTATGGGTTTCTTCTATCTATACGCCCTAACCGTCTGCTTACTGGCTGTTGCCCTTGCCGCTTTAGGGCTCGACTTCATGACCGCTCTATCGGGCGCCGCAAGCGCTGTCTCTAATGTTGGCCCCGGCCTCGGCTCTACTATTGGCCCAGCAGGGACTTACAGCAGCTTACCAGACGCCGCGAAATGGCTACTAGCGTTAGGAATGCTACTAGGCAGGCTTGAACTCTATACCGTATTGGTACTCGTACTTCCGCGGTTCTGGCGTGGCTAGGCAATACCGTTTAATGCGCAGCGGGAGCGCTAAATTCTTGAGTCGCTTTATCGGCTACGCCTTGCAGCTCTGATTCTGTAAATCGGTACGCTGACTCACAAAATTCACAGGTCATAGAAATGACCCCATCGTCCGCCATCGAAACGATTTCATCCATTGGAAACGATGCCAAAATCTTGGCAGACCTTTCTCTAGAACAACGACAACCGGTAGACAGACTACGTGAGTCTAGGACTCTGCCGCCAATCGTTCCAAAGAGGCGCGCTAGCACGTCCTTTTCAGTCAGTTCGGAGCTCAACAACTCTTCATCGGAAATACTACTCAGAAGAATAACGGCCGTACGCCATGCGTCTTCATCGGCGTCCGTTGGAGGTCGACCACCTTCACTTGGCATTCTTTGAATAAGGAGTGCTGAAGCCTGCCAGGAAGAATTTGGATCACTCGCATCCGCTCTGCCCGCGACGATCTTAATCGCTGTCTCTAGCTGTTCGGATTGCTGAAAATATTGATGAACACAATCGCTGATCGATGTTCCTAAGAGCTCAATAATACCCTGATATCGCTCCATATCTGGGCCTTGATCTACCGTGAAGGCAATATGCCCAGACCCCATTAAACGCTGCAGCGTGTTGTCGTCTGCACCTTCGGTGTTCGGTAGCTCTTCTGCCCGGAAACTAGCACACCCGCGCATGACCCGGTCACTAGTGATATCAGTCACGAGAGTATGAAGCGGTCCATTGCCCTGAATTTGCAATGTGAATGACCCATCAAATTTCAGCCCGTCGGCAAGAGCCGCGGCAGCAGCCATCGACTCACCTAGAGTTCGCGTGACCTGCTCTGGGTACTCATGGTGAATGCCAAGCACCGTACTCGCCACACCATTGAGACGAACCAGCCGGCCGCGTACCGCGCCATCGTAAAGCAAGAAAGGCTGGCTAATACCAGGGACGTCAGAAGTTTTATTATCACTCATGAAACAAGCGTTAGCCGAGGGACCACTGAAGAATAGCCTTTTGTGCGTGCATCCGATTTTCCGCCTCATCCCAAACGACAGACCAACGCCCATCTATAACTTCATTCACGACTTCTTCGCCTCTATGAGCCGGCAAGCAATGCATAAACAGCGCATCATCTTTGGCATGTGCCATCAAATCTTCAGTAACACGATAGGGAGTCAGGAGCTCAACACGCCCTTCCTCCTTGTCATGCATCGAGACCCAAGTATCTGCGACCACACAATCCGCCTGATCCACTGCCTCTGTAGGGTCGTCCGTCACGGTTATATCCGCGCCAGACTCCACTGCCCATTTCAAAATATTACTATCAGGGCGCAGTGAATCTGGACAAGCCAAACGGAGAGAGAAATCAAACTGCGTCGCGGCCTGGATGAAACTGTTGGAAACATTGTTGCCATCACCCATCCACGCGAAGGTGCGGCCGGCAACGGGCCCACGGTGCTGCTCAAAGGTCATCACATCAGCCATAAGTTGGCACGGATGAGTTAGGTCAGTTAGCCCGTTAATAACGGGAACCGTCGCATATTCGGCGAGTTCATCTAGCTTACTTGGGTCGTCAGTACGAAGCATGATGGCATCCACAAACCGAGACAAAACACGTGCCGTATCTGCGATTGTTTCACCTTGACCCAACTGAGAATCACTTTGGGACAACACGACAACTTCGCCGCCTAACTGCCTCATTCCAACCTCAAACGAAACTCGCGTGCGCGTCGACGGTTTCTCAAAAATCATGGCCAACGTTTTACCAGCGAGTGGCCGTGACTGAGCATATGACAAAAGGTCACTCTTGATTGCTACGCCCAGATCGAGGATTTCCCTCAACGTTGATTTATCGAGTTTGTCTAAATCCAAAAAATGCTTGATCGATTCGGTCATCTTAGCCTGCCAACGCTTTCGCGGCCGACTCAAGCTTAGCCAACGCGAGATCTATTTCGTCGTCGGAAACCGTCAACGGCGGAAGAAGTCGAAGCACATTGTCCCCGGCTACGACTGTTAACATATTGTCGTTGATCAACAGGTCTACTACGTCTCCATTCGGAACCGCGCACTTAAGTCCGAGCATAAGCCCTCTACCTCTGACACCTTCAAAGACACTCGTGTAAGTCGCAACGAGAGATTCCAGCCCGTCTGATAGTCGAGATGCCGCTTGCCGCACCCTCGCCATGAACCCTTCATCGGTCATGACATCAAGAACAGCGTTCGCTGCAGCCATGGCCAAAGGGTTACCGCCGAACGTTGATCCATGCGTACCAGGAACCATGTGTTCTGCCGCAGCAGATGTCGCCAGGCATGCCCCAACAGGAAACCCGCCTCCCAGAGCTTTAGCCAATGACATTATATCTGGCGCAACACCCGATTTTTCATAAGCGAAAAGGTCGCCCGTACGGCCCATGCCACATTGCACCTCATCATAGATAAGTAGCAGCCCGAACTCGTCTGCCATGGCGCGCAAGCCTCTAAGATAATCGTCCGATGCGACCGTAAGTCCGCCCTCACCTTGAACAGGCTCCACAAGAACAGCTGCCGTCTCCGCCGTGATTGCAGCGCGCGCCTCGTTCAGATTACCGAACGGTATATGATCAAACGCGTCTACGACCGGGGCGAAACCGTCAAGGTGTTTGGCTTGCCCTCCAGCCGCAATCGTCGCCAAGGTTCGCCCATGAAAGGCGTTATCGGCTGTGATGATGCGGTACTTCTCGGGACGCCCACCTGCTTGGTGATAGCGCCGTGCAATTTTAATCGCACACTCCAGCGCTTCCGCACCGGAGTTGCAAAAGAATGCGGTGTCAGCGAACGAAGCACTTATCAGACGGTCGGCCAGTTTTTCTTGGCCGTCTATTCGGTACAGGTTTGAGCAATGCCAAAACTTACCCGCCTGGTCTTGCAAAGCTTTGACGAGGTGCGGATGCGCATGCCCAAGGGCATTCACCGCGATACCGCTATTGAAATCGAGAAAACGTTGGCCGTCAGAGGCTATTAGCCACGACCCTTCGCCTCGCTCGAATACGATATCCGTTCTCGCATAAGTGGACATGACAGCCTGTGTCGACATGGCCTCACCCTCACCGTTGAAACACAAGACCCCGCGCACTGTCTGGTCCGCGGGGTATAAAACATTGATCACATGCCCATTTTTCATAATCAAGGACTGTGAAAAATAGAAGGGCGGCCAAAAGACCGCCCGAGTTCTGCCGTTTTATCGCTCTATGGACCGTATTGTCAATGATTGCGGGGCCCGCTCGGCAAACTCACAGCCACCCTACGCTTTTAGTTTGTAGCCACTCTTTAGCATCAAATACGTTGTTGTTAGGGCTGCCAGGGCCGTTAATCCAGTCACAGCAATACCCAACCCAACCTGGGTGGACTCATGCCCCAAAAACCCATGGCGGAACCCATCAATGGCATAGAAGAACGGGTTGTAATGACAAATAAACCGTAAGCCCTCTGGCAAACGGTCGATTGTGTAGAACGTCCCAGACAAAAATGTCAGCGGCGTGATCACGAAATTCGTAACAGCAGCCATGTGATCAAACTTATCTGCCCAGATCGCGCCAATAATTCCACCACAGGCCATAAAGATGGCACCCATTAACGCGTGATAGACGATGAGCAATGGGTTGTGGATATGTATCTCTGCGAAAAATGACATCGCGACCGCTGCCGATATACCAACGACCAACCCGCGCGTTACGGCTCCACCGGTCCAAGCGACCGTCAATTCAACCGCACTGAGAGGCGGCATCAAGACATCGACAATATTGCCCTGCACTTTTGCAACGAGAATTGAAGATGACGTATTCGCAAATGCGTTTTGGACGATCGACATCATAATCAGCCCAGGCACAAGAAAATCGTTAAATGGCACACCAGCCACAGGCGGGCGGTCAAATGCAAATGTGAATATAATCAAAAAGAGCACTGTGGTGACCATTGGAGCGCCAACGGTCTGCGTCGCCACTTTACTGAAGCGGCGCACCTCCTTCATATATAACTCCCACATCCCCCGCCAATTCACAGCGCCCACATCTCGTGGAAGAGGAATAGAAAATTCGCGATCTTGTGCCGTATTAGTCAACTGTCACCTCGTGCCTCTAGAGTGACTTTGGTTTAGGCTGCGTTGCACCGGAGATCAAGAGGCAGAACCATGACTGACTCGGCAAAAGAGACGCCTAAGCCACCTGCCCACGCCGCAAAAAAGCGTCAGAAGATACCCCGTCGCATCACCAAAGACCGGCTGCGCAATATCGCGCTCTATCACCTCCAACGCTATGCCACCAGCGCGGCCAACCTCAACAACGTCCTCTATCGCAGAGTTCTCAAAGCCGCGAAACACCATGAAACCGACATGGACGAAGCCAAAGGCTGGATAACTGACGTTATCGATGGCCTGGTGCGATCCAGCGCCATCGACGACACCCGCTATGCGGACGGGAAGACACTCACAATGCTTCGTCGTGGCCAATCACCGCGAAAGGTCCGCGCCTATCTGGCGTCCAAAGGAATCAACCAGGATTCAATTAGCGCCGCGTTATCCGCCGCGGGAGAAGAGATCGGGGATGTAGACCTTAAAGCCGCAGCAGCATACGCGATGAGACGGCGACTAGGCCCGTTCCGCATTGAAGATGCCACCCAAGAGAAAAAACAGAAAGAACTCGCCATTTTAGGGCGTGCTGGATTCCGATATGAGACGGCTCGAAAAATCATTGATGCCGAAACAGAAGACGACCTTTTTTAGCTCAAGAAACAAACGGCCAACCGCTCCTATCGACGCGGCAACAAAGCCGCGTTTTCAATTTTGATCCTATGCGCAAGCAATGCCGCGTTCAAAATCGAGTAAACGACTGCAATCTCCCAGGCACCGATAACACTAGGCAATAGAGCAACCTCGCAGACAACGATCCAATAATTTGGGTGCCGCACGTATTTGTAAGGCCCTAAATTAATGAGTGGTGCATCTGGAAGTGAGATCACTCGCGTCGTCCAGAATCGACCCAAGGTGAGCAGCACCCACACCCGGCCGCCTTGCAACACGACATATAATCCACATAGCAGCCAATTCAGGGAAGGCTCTACCGCCAGGGTCCAGACAAACAAACTCACTAACCAAGAACTATGAAGCAGGATGAATAAGGGATAGTGCCGAGGACCGTGCTCTACCGCGCCCTGCGCCAACAGCGCGCGGGTATTTATACGGTCTAGAACAAGCTCACCGAGCCTTTGGACGGTCACACAAACTAGTAAAACTAAAACTGGCCAAGGCATCTCTTGCGACACGCCCGTCACAATAAATTCAACAAGGTCATGCCAGCCGTGAACCCAGGGCCGAGTGCTGTCATGAGGTGCCGTCCTTTTTCGCGCGATTGAATGGCTTGTTCCAAGACTGCGAGAACTGTGACTGCCGACATATTGCCACGGTCACGCAAGACAGTCCGTGCATGGACCAAAGCATCATCGCCAAGGTCGAGGGCGCCCTCCAATGCTGCTAGCACCTTCTCTCCTCCAGGGTGGCAAAGCACGCCATCAAGGTTTCCCAAGTCCAAACCATATCGCGCGAGAAACGCGTCCGTCACGGGCCTGAGTTCTTTACGAACAGCATTTGGAATATCATGTGAGAAGACAACCCCAAGTCCGTCTTCCTCGACTCGCCATCCCATCATGGCGCGAGAGTTTGGCCAAGTATGCTCACCCCAAGCATCGATTGTAGCGACGGGCACGTATTCATCCACACCGCCCTCTCCATCGGTCTTCACCAAGATCGCAGCCGCGCCATCGCCAAAAATTGCCGTGCCTATCAAATTCGCCTTGCTGTCGTCTGACGCACGAAATGTTAGACCGCACAACTCGACGCACAAGAATAGAACCCATTGATCTCGCATCGAGTTCGCTAAAGCTGCGGCTCGGGACAAGCCAATAACACCACCGGCACAACCCAAACCGAAAATCGGTAAACGCTGCACGGTTGGCTTCAGACCAAGAGGCCCTTGAATAAGAGAGTCTAAACTCGGTGTGGCAATACCCGTGCTAGAAACCACGACCGTCGCGCCAATCTCTTCGGCGCTCACGTTTACAGAATCCATACACGCTGCAGCCGCCTCTTGGAGCAAAGCTATGGAATGCTCTTCATATAATGCTGTCCGCTCAGGCCAGCCATGCGGAGCAAGATACCAATCTAGCGGAACACAAGAGTGCCGCGTCTCAACACCCGCATTTCCATAGGCTTTCTCCATACGCCGGAAATAATCCGGCTTATGTCCGAAAATATGGGCAGCCTTTGCCGCCACATCAGCTTGGCGCATCACATACTTAGGATACGCCGTCGCAACGGCATAAATATTCGCAACGCTTTGAAGGGGTTGGACAGTCATAAGCTCACGCTATCAGAGACCAGCTGATTAGCGCGCCTAATTAAGGCCAAAAGGCGGCGTTATTGGGCAACCTCACGCGCCTTTGATGAATGCAACAACGGCTTCCACCCATGCTTCAGGCTGTTCATCCACAATATCGTGAGTACCACCCACCAATTCGGTGAATGCCATGTCAGGTCGCATATCCCGCGCCCGGCAACTCAGATGATAAATATCATCACCGGTATTCGTGAGAATTAGTGTGGGCATCTTAAGGCCCATAAAGGCATCCGTTATGTCGTACTCGAACGCCGCCTTATGGCCGTACCAAAATGTCTCGCCTGACCACAACGTCTGCATAACGTTGTGATGCATCGCATCGATATCGGTCCATCCGACAGTCGCAGCCACGCGGGCATTCCAACGCGTTTTAAAATGACTGCCGTCCGGCTGAATTTTCATAGGTCCCGGTGCACCAACGCGACCATCGCGTTCTTCTGCCGAAAACACGGGGGGACCATTCAATATTAGAGACGACACGCGATTGGGGTGAAGGTGAGCAAATTCAGTAACATTCGCGGCGCCCGTGTGATGCCCTAAAAAATGAGCCTTCTCCAGACCAAGGTGATCAAGGACGGGTCCAAATGCGCTAGCGTAATCACGAACCGAGGGGCGAGGCTCGGGCACTGCTGAACTCCCGAAACCAGGTGTATCAACGCCAATAGCCTTAATGCCTGCCGCCGCGAGCAACGGATAAGCCTCACGAAACATATTGGATGAGCTCGGTGACTGATGAGAGAGAATTAAGGGTATTCCCTCACCCAGAACCTGGAAATGAAATCTGCCCTGTTGGGCCATCGACATATGCGCGGCGCGGCTTCATTAGCCTAAGACTCCCTTGTCACAAATTCAGCGACAATATTCGCCCACGGTTCTGCATCATCGTAGACATACTGAAACGTTCCACCCTCAATCTCTTTGAATTCAAAATCAGGTCGCGCCTCAGATAAGGCTCGGTCCTGCGGATTGAGCATGTCCCCTGTGTTCGTGATCAAAAGCGTTGGCGCCGTCACGGCGTCGAAAGCTGCCCAGATATCATGACTAAAAACCGCATTATGCCCGTGCCATTCGGTTTCACCGGCCAGAAAGTAAGTCAGAACGGACTGGTGGCTCACATCTAAACTCACGTTCCCTTTTCCAAGGTCATGGAAGAGATTCCAAATGTCTTTGAAATGACTACCATCCTCTGCAATGGGCTTTGCACCATGAGAGCCCGCGGCATGAGCCTTCATTTCTTCTGGGGTGAAATATGGAACACCGTGAACCACTAATTTAGAAACAGCATCAGGATAGCCTTGCGCCGCCGCACCAGCTGCTGAGGCCCCGGTATGATGACCACCAATAGCAGCCTCGTTCCAGCCAAAGTGATCGAGCACAGCCGGCACAATCGACGCATATTCATCCATTGTTGGTGCATGGCCGGGAACAGTAGACATGCCATAGCCCGGAAGATCGACCGCGATAGCCTGGACACCCTTAGTGGCTAATATTGGCAAAGCTGGCCGAAACTGGACAGATGACTGAACCATTTGATGAAGCAAGATGAGCGGCATGCCTTCACCGGCCGTTTCATAATGTAACTGGCCAAACGGACCACCAGCGTAACCACGCGTGATCGTCATGAGTGAGCCTCCAAGACTTGGTCAGCCACAAGTGAGGCCCAGCGCTCCGCTTCTTCAAAAATGATGTGGAATGTTCCACCATCCAACTCTGCATAGGTGATGTCTGGCCGAATTTCGCGAAGGTATGGCATCCGTTCGTGCAAGACGTCACCGGTGTTGGAAAGCACGACTGTTGGTACGGCAAGCGCTTTAAAATCTGCTTCCATGTCGTACTTGAACGCCGCGTGATGGCCGTACCACTCGTTGGGTCCAGCCCAAAAGAAGTGAACAAGTGACCAATGAAGCGCTTCAGGAGTCGCGGAACCACCGGATACAGTGTCACCTAGAACCCATCGATCTGTAAAATGAGACCCGTCTTCTCTGGGTGTTTGATCAAAATGCGGTTTGGCAAGACGTTCTGCACGCTTCTCTGACGTGTAAATTGGCACACCGTGAAGCAACAGCTGGCTCACCATCTCAGGGTGAGAGGCTGCAAAAGCCGCTGCAATAGATGCGCCCGTATGATGCCCAAGAACCGCAGCTTTTGGCAGCCCAATTTGCTTAAGTGTTGCCGCAAGAGACTCGGCGTAGTCCTCAATCGACGGCGGGTCATCAGGACCATCAGATAACCCAAAGCCTGGGGTATCAACCGCAATGCAGCGGATACCGCGTTTAGCCAAAAAAGGCATCGCGTGTTTGAACTGGAGCGAAGACCAAGCTGTTTGGTGCAAAAGGACAAGCGCTGGACCATCGCCCAATTCGCGCAAATGAACCTGGCCCATGGGGCCATCGATATATGTGTTTTTCATAACTCAGAGCATAGCGGCTTGTGTCACGAGACCAAGCAAGAAAGACGCTAATCAGCCGGAACCGGAAACTCTAATGGCTCTTCGTCCGGCGTTTGGGGTAAGGCTTGATCGCCAGGAATCTGCTCGATTGCAGGCTCCAGAACCGCCCTCAAATAAGCGACCACTCTCGATCTGTTCTCAGTGCCGCACTCCGCCCAGGCGACAAAAACACCATCATTGCGGTCGTACAGAACAATATCAGAATCTGCTTGGAGCACCTCAAACGCCTGACCCAAACTATCCGCGCCTGCGACACCAATCCATTGTGGCGTACACCATTGTGCCATAGCGCAAAAACGCCGCCCGTTTCTTGCAAATCCTTAAGCACGTCAGCATCCATCAACATGAGTCGTGGATACCCCCCTTGCGCTGGCTGCCAAGGCCCCCGACCCGGCTTGCCCGCAAGCGACCCGGCAATCTTCTCAGACAATTTACCGACGAGTCCCTTAAGCGCCATCGCGAACCTCCATATTCGCAGGGGAGTCTAGTATGGCGCGCGCCATTGCAACGTTGACGGCAACAACAATGATGCCGGCAAAAATGATATCGCTAAGAAAATGAGCCCCCTCCGCCATGCGCGCGACTCCCATGAGCAGGCCAATCCCCACACCAGCGGCAACCAGCGGTGACCGATGGCCAACGGGAAGAAGAAAAGCAAATGCTGTGACCCAAAATGCCAACGCCTGCATGCCCAGAAACGAATGAGCAATTGCGCACACACGCATCCGAAAGCCAAAGAGCAGGCGTAAAGGGGTCATCGCCGCCGAATGGCATGACATCTCGCGGCCTTGCTCGACCATGAAACACTTTAAGAAAACTCTCCACGATCAAGCCAGGCCCAATCAGTAGCGTAGTCACGAGATAAACGGCTTTGCGCCCGGTTACGCTCCAAAAAGACTGACCGAGAACACGCCCCGCAATCCACAAAACGAGAACAAAAAGAAGCATGCCGATAATAATAGGGGGCACACCACTTCTAGCGAACTGCATTAAGTTCGAACGTGGAGTCCAGGTCGCGCTGTCATCGTCGAAAAACAAGCCACTCGCCCACAGGTCCAGCTGTGGAAAGGCACTCACCAAGACTGCGCCAAAGATCGCGCCCCACCATGGCCGCTCAATCACCTTGGCCAAAGCGTTACTCAACATTAGTTGTAGCCTCGAAAATCGCTGAGTAGATACGCGCTGAGCTCAAGCGCATCGCCAGAGTATGAGCGAGAGCGAAACGTAGCAATCAATCGGGAGTCAACAAAAGACACGCTCGCTCTCTCTGGAGAATCATGTCGCACCACATAGAGAAAGTCTTCTCCAGCAGCTGTGCTCAGATCTGCCGTAATCTCATAGTGATTGTTACGTTTTCCTGTTGGATTTCCACATCACTGCATCAAAGGGGTTTGGTCGCGCATAGTAAATCAGCGCTGACATCACTTTGCGATCATCAAAAGCAGCCTTACCCCTGGAAAATCACTTTGCAACTCCGTCGCCCAAATCACCTGCATGATCCCATCCGCGCATCCTGCGGGCAGGATCTAATCCAGGCGTAATCGGAAGATTCAACGTCCGTGCAATCAGGTCAAAATTATAAAGGAAGATAGCTGCGAAGACATGAACCGCGAGCGACACTTTAAGCCAGCCAACACGATTCTGCTTCAGGACCTCACCGGCAATCAAAACCGTAGCCGCAACATAGGCGGGTCGCGGCCCAATTAGCGTGGGCGCGCGTCAAAAAGGCTTCAATCGTGATCAACACGACAATCGGCAAAGAGTACGCGAACAATCTCCGTTGTGTGCCATCTAACAACGATCGACCTTGCCCCTGGACTAAACGGCGAAACACAAGCACGAGGTACATCACGAACAACACTGGACCGAACACCGCGAATTGGCTGCCAAAAAACTCCAGCGCCTTTAAGGGGTTGAGAAGGTCGCCCCCTATGTTGATGTTTTCGCCAATATGGATGTAACTAGAAAAACCGTTTGCCCAATTCCACATAAGGTTCGGGACATACAAAATCAGAGCAAGGACTGTCGCCCACCAGAATTTTGCGCGCCTCCAGACTGGACCAACTGGATTGCGCCAAACGGCATCCACGACAATACCAAGCAAGAAGAACACCATCGCGTACTTGCTCAGAAACCCAAAACCCAACGCTGTGCCAAATAGAAGCCACCACTCCCATCGATCTGTTGCCTCAGCCCGGAGCAACGCTAGCAGTGCGAGGGCCCAGAAGAATAACAAATAGACATCTGTTGAGACGATGACCGAGGACAGACTGACACCAGGCAGCAGCGCAAATGACCCTGCAGCCCAGAAGCCAGTGCGCCCGTTATAAAGGGCACGCCCCAGGAAAAACACGAGCATCGATGTTCCGCCATGAAAGAACGGGGCGCTACCCCGCACACAGCCCTCACCATCACCACATAGCGCTGTTGTTCCAGCAATTGCCCACGCAACAACGGGTGGCTTTGAGTAGTACCCGAACGCCAAATCCTGCGCCCAGGTCCAATACTGTGCCTCGTCAAAGAACAGCGGGAGCGGAGACGACACCACAACGAGAATGCGGAACATCGTGACCGTAAGCACAACGGCCAACGCCATAGAAAACCAAACCGGATTATTCTCGTCGGTCAAAATATCCGTCGTCATGCCCTGACTAGCCGTCTTCTCGATGAAACAAATACGTTAGGCCTAAAAGAGCGGCAACAGTCGTTGGCGCCCATGCCGCCAGGGGAAGGGGCAAAATAGCAGACAGCCCCAGCGCGTATGTAAGGCGCGAAAAGAAGTAAAGCATAAAACCTGCACCCAGGCCGGCCAACCCCCGCTTCGTCCAGCCACCCAAGCGATTATTGGTGGTCAGGTAAAACGCCGAAGCAACGAGCACCATTGCGCAAAATAGAAACGGCGAAGCCAACAAAGAATGCCAATACAGACGATGAGGCCGTGTCGAAAACCCTGACTCCTCCGAGAACCGTATGAATTTGGGCAACTCCCAGAACGACATTGTCTCAGGGGCAGCAAAACTTTCTTGAACTTGATTGATGGATATTTCTGTCGGCAAGAACAGCTCATCGTGGAAGGTGGGCTTCACTTCCGGTGCACTTTCCCACACACGATCAAGCTTTAGGAACCCGTCCAGCAATTGTCCCGTCTCGGCTTCAAACCGCCTGACAAATCGATCTGCCTTATCCATTTCGAATAAGCTCACGCCGGTGACATGGAGAATGCTGCCGTCTTGGCGAACGACGCGAGAGTGCACAACAATTTGTCTGTCTTCAGATGTCTCTCGCAACCACAGGCCACCAACGCCAATATTCAACGTGTTTGCTCGCTTAAGAAGCAACTCATCTTTTAACCGTTCATACGTCTGGTATAAACTCGCGGAGAATGGATTGACGACCATCAGGTTGAAAACACCGAGGCCTGCGACGAGCAGAAGGGTCGGTGCCAGAAACTGCCAAACCGACACACCGGCAGATCTCATTACGACAAGCTCCGAGTTTCTCGCTAGGCGAAATAGCGCGAACATCATGCCAATCATGACAGCGAACGGGAGGACGTCTTGCAGAGTGTGCGGCAGCTTTAAAGCAGCCAGACCGAACAATGTGCCTATCCCTAAATCGCCAGCCGTCACCGAACGACGCACCAGTTCGATGAGGTCAAACAACATGATCAGCCCCATAACCACGAGTAACACGCTGACAAAGGCGACAATAAATTGCCAGCCAATGTACAGAGACAGGGTTGGTGCGAGCCTATTCAAGTGAAGAATGCCTATGTCATGAACGTCAGAGTGGTAACATACTGGAAAAGATACGAACGGTGAACGCCAGCGGGAACTATTCTACACCGTGATGCAAACCGATGGACTGGACAGATGGTAAAACTCAACAAGATCTATACGCGCACGGGCGATAAGGGGGAAACAGGGCTTGGCGATGGTAGCAGACTCCCAAAACACGCCCCTAGAGTGGCTGCCTATGGCGATATCGATGAAACCAACTCAATACTTGGCTTGGCGGTCATCGCGCTCCAAGCCAGTTCTGACGGCCATTCAGACCTAATTTCAATTCTTGCTCGTATACAGAATGATTTGTTTGATCTGGGGGCTGACCTTTGTGTGCCCGAGCAAGATGTCGAAGAACCAGGGTCAAGCCTGAGGATGACCGCCTCTCAAGTAGAGAATCTGGAACACGACATTGATACGCTCAATGCAGGGCTAGAGCCTCTGACGTCTTTCGTTCTGCCAGGCGGCACTGCTGCCGCGGCGCACCTGCACCACTGCAGAACCGTCGCCCGTCGAGCTGAGCGAACGATAACGGAACTCGCCACTCAAACAGCAATTAATGAGCATGCCCTGACATACATAAACCGTCTTTCAGACCTCCTCTTCGTCATGGCGAGAGTTGCAAATACAGCAAGCGTCGGAGATGTACTCTGGAAACCTGGCGGCGAACGCTAAACACCCAGTTGAACGACTCCAGAGCAACTCACGTTACCGGAAACAACACCCTCCAAAGGCAACATTTTACAGGGTGAACACCATGCTGCATCGCAGCATATTGAGCGTTGACTCACCCGGACCAAAGGATTAGGTCTGTACGCTGTATCGGGCTGTGCATAAGGTTTTTTTGCGTAGCAGCAGTGCTTAAGCACCCGGTTTTTTTTGCAAATGTATACGGAACCCTCACCATGAAGGTCCTGGTCGCCGTTAAACGTGTGGTCGACTACAACGTCAAAGTTCGCGTCAAAGCGGATAACTCCGGCGTTGAGCTCGCAAATGTCAAAATGTCCATGAACCCATTCGACGAAATTGCAGTCGAAGAAGCGGTTCGCCTCAAAGAGGCCGGCACGATTGAAGAAATCGTCGCTGTCAGTATGGGCGTTCAACAGTGCCAAGAAACTATTCGTACGGCCCTAGCAATGGGCGCCGATCGAGGCATTTTGGTGCAAACAGACGATGAGCTTCAGCCTCTCGCAGTTGCCAAAATGCTAAAGGCCCTCGTTGATAAAGAGAGCCCCGACATGGTTATTGTCGGCAAGCAAGCCATTGATGACGACGCAAACCAAACGGGGCAGATGCTCGCTGCCCTGATGGGTTGGCCTCAAGGCACATTTGCTTCGAAAGTCGAATTATCCGACGGCAAAGCGACTGTGACGCGTGAAGTTGATGGCGGGCTCGAAACGATAGCCCTTTCAATGCCTTGTGTCGTGACAACAGACCTTCGACTTAATGAGCCACGCTACGCGTCTTTGCCCAATATTATGAAGGCGAAGAAGAAACCGATCGACACAGTCACGCCAGCAGACTTAGGTGTCGACCCGGCCCCTCGCATTGCAACGCTTAAGGTCGCAGAGCCGCCGAAGCGTGAAGGTGGCGTCAAAGTCGCCGACGTCGCTGAACTTGTCGATAAACTCCGTAATGAAGCCAAGGTGATCTCATGACCTGCCTGGTTATTGCTGAACATGATAATGCAGAGCTTAAGCCGTCAACGCTAAGCACCGTGCAAGCCGCCGCAGAAATCGGTGGCGATATTCACATTCTTGTCGCCGGTTCAGGATGCGCAGCTGTTGCAGATCAAGCAGCCAAGGTTGCTGGCGTCACGTCTATCAAAGTAGCTGACGATGCACAGTATGAGCATCAACTGGCAGAACCCGTAGCAGCTTTAGTGATAAGCCTTTCGGGTGATTACACACACATTCTGGCGTCAGCGACAACGTTCGGTAAGAATTTTATGCCGCGTGTATCAGCGCTTCTGGACATGGCTCAGATCTCCGATATCTCCGCGGTCGTTTCTGCTGACACCTTTGTTCGGCCAATCTATGCCGGCAACGCGCTCGCTACAGTGCAAAGCAATGATGCAATTAAGCTGATCACCGTTCGTGGCTCCACGTTTGATAAGGCGGCTTACGATGGTGGCTCAGCATCTGTTGATAGCGTCTCCGCCTCTGAAAACCCTGGCGTTTCAACATTCATTAGCCAGGAACTATCTAAATCAGAACGCCCAGAACTAACATCTGCGAGCATCGTGATCTCTGGTGGACGTGGCGTCGGAAGCTCAGAAAACTTTGCAATCATTGAAGCCCTTGCGGACAAATTAGGCGCAGCAGTCGGCGCGTCTCGTGCAGCTGTTGATGCAGGCTATGTGCCAAACGACTACCAAGTTGGCCAAACTGGCAAGATTGTCGCCCCAGACCTTTATGTCGCTATCGGCATTTCAGGCGCGATCCAGCATCTCGCGGGCATGAAAGACAGCAAAGTGATTGTCGCGATTAATAAGGACGAAGAAGCTCCGATTTTCCAAATCGCAGACTACGGCCTTGTCGGTGACCTCTTTGACGTGGTTCCACAACTATCAGACGCGCTTTAAGTCGCGTCGACTCACAAGGATTGTTAAATGAATGACGATGGCGGCCGCGCTATGCAGGCCAGAAAGGACGAGAGTCGAGTGTCTAAATCAGATTACGAAATCAAAACAATTGGCGTAATTGGCGCTGGGCAAATGGGCAGCGGAATTGCTCACGTTGCGTCTTTGGCAGGCTATGACGTTAAGGTCTTCGATATTAGCGAAGACCAACTCAAGAACGCGGTTGCCGGTATTGAGAAAAACATGGCGCGTCAGGTCAGCAAAGAACGCATTACAGCTGAAGCCAAAAATGCTGCAATCGCCAAAATCGAGACATCAACCGCACTCGACATTATGGCTGATGTTGACCTCGTGATCGAAGCAGCGACTGAAAAAGAAGAGGTCAAACGTCAAATTTTCAATGACGTTTGTCCGATCCTCAGAGAAGACGCAATTCTTTGCTCAAACACATCTTCAATCTCAATTACTCGCCTTGGCGCCGGCACGGATCGTCCTGAGCGATTCATGGGTCTGCACTTCATGAACCCAGTACCGGTGATGAAGCTCGTAGAACTCATCCGCGGGATTGCAACAGGCGAAGACACGTTTGCCGCTGTTCGCGAAGTCGCGGTAAAGCTTGGCAAACAGACGGTATCCTCGGAAGATTTTCCAGCATTCATCGTAAACCGCATTCTCATCCCAATGATCAACGAAGGCATTTACACGCTCTACGAAGGCGTTGGTTCCGTCTCAGCCATCGACGCGGCTATGAAGCTGGGTGCAAATCATCCGATGGGTCCGCTCGAACTCGCCGATTTCATTGGCCTAGATACATGCCTATCGATCATGACCGTCCTTTACGAAGGCCTGGCAGACTCAAAATACCGACCTTGCCCACTTCTGGTTAAATACGTTGAAGCTGGATGGCTTGGGCGCAAAGCCGGCAAGGGTTTTTACGATTACTCAGGTGATCAACCCGTCCCAACACGCTAACCAAATTTGGTTTGCGTAAGGATTTCTCTTGCGTTTATAGGGCGGCCTCCGATGCAATGGAGGCCGTTCTTGCATTTGGACCTAGGAACCACACACGTTGTGAACACCCTGACATCAGGCATTCGGCCATTTCTGGTCCTAACAGCGCTCTGTGCGGCTTTATTCCTCCCTGGTCTAAGCTCGGTCCCACCGACTGATCGCGACGAGGCCCGGTTCATGCAAGCCACGAAGCAAATGCTTGAAACGGGCGACGTGGTCAATATTCGCTTTCAGGCAGAGCCCAGGACAAAGAAGCCGGTTGGCATTCACTGGCTACAGTACTTGTCCGTAAAATACGTGGCACAAGGCGACCTAGCTGCGGTTTGGGCCTATCGTCTTCCGTCTACACTTGCCGCGTGGCTTTCGGTGCTGTGCGTTTTCGTTTTTGGGCGCGCACTCTTTAGTGCTCATACCGGATTAATCGCGGCGGGACTAACGGCGTGCACCTTCCTCATGACGACTGAAGCTCACTTGGCGAAAACCGATGCCATGCTACTGCTAACCGTCATAACGGCACACATGGCTCTATTTGAATTTTATCGTGCGAAGCCAGGCATAATGCCACCTATGAAGGTTGCGCTGCTTTTCTGGTGTGCGATCGGAGTCGGTCTCCTCATCAAAGGCCCAATCACACTAGCGATCCTCGTAGCCACAGCATTCTCACTGTCGGTCGCAGACAAAAAGATAACATGGCTACGTGGCTTGCAACCCGAGATCGGTATTCCATTGGCTATCGCATTTATTTTGCCATGGATGCTTGCATCAATAGCGAACGGACAAGGCGGTGTTATCACGACATCTCTGGCAGAAGATTTTCTGCCCAAGCTTTTTACCGGAACTGAAGGACACGGGGCACTTCCAGGAACACACTCATTACTCTCCCCCGCGACATTATGGCCAGCGTCACTCTTACTCATCCCCGGCCTCCTTCTTGCCTGGAAGCACAGACACGAAACGAACGTGCGCTACTGCCTCGCTTGGGGGTTATCAACCTGGGCATTGTTCGAAGTAATACCGACGAAACTACCACACTACGTGCTACCCGCTGTGCCAGCCCTAACTCTGGCAGCGGCGGAAGCCTTGTCCAGGGCAAACTTTGAGATTCCGAGATGGAGCGTGGCCATCTGGAGCCTCGTTGCAGCTGTCTTAGGAGGTGGAATTCTTTGGGCAACGCATATATTCGACGGCAGCACACTCCCCGCTATCGCTTTGAGTATGGCGCTTGTCATCAGCACCATATTCATATGGATGAGACCAAGCCGCACGCTACTCGCCCTTCCCCTAACGGCTGTGGTTAGCTTCGGGTTGATCGTTGGCATAATCCTGCCGGGCCTAAACGGTTTGGCCCTTTCCTCTCGCATTGCCCGTTTGGTTGATCAGCATACTAGTGTTGAAAGCCCAGCCGTCGCACTCACCCGTTACCACGAGCCGTCCGCCGTCTTTATGCTTGGTAAAGAGACCTGGTTAACCGATGGACGCAATGCTGCTGCACATATCTCGGCGGACCCATTAGCGTTAGCCGTCGTTGCAGCCGATCAACTGGAATCCATCGATGAACTATTAGCGTCGACCCAAGCCACGATGATCGTTATCGACAAAATCGACGGCTACAACTATTCAAAAGGGCGTAGAGAATCACTGTCCCTCATCCGCAGCGAGCCAAGAAACCAAGCAAAATGAACTCTTTCTTCGCCGTTGTTTCTGATGATCTTAAGCGCCTATTCTTATGGCTCATGGCCGTGATCGCTTTGGTGACACCATTCATATTGTTTTGGGACCAACCCCTCGCTTGGTATTTTGAAACCGAACTGGACCCAACTATTCACAGGATGATGGGAACCGTTACAGAGGCTGCAAATAGCGCCATCTGGTTTGGACTTGCTGTGTTTGGTCTCGTGGCAAGCCTGATTCTGGCGCGACGTGCGGGCCACACAGATCGTGGTGCAATATTAAACAACCATGTCAGAGCCTGGACGTTCATGATTGTGTCCATGATTACGGCCGCCGCACTACTGAATATTCTTAAACTCGTCATCGGCCGATACCGGCCACGTTACTTGTTTAATGATGGGCTGGTCGGCTTTGAGCCCTTTGGTGTTGCTCTCAAGATGGCAAGCTTTCCGTCGGGACACGCACAATCTATTTGGTCGGCGATGATTGCCCTGTCTTTTTTAACACCACGGTTTACGCCAATCTATTTAGTTGTGGCAGTAACCGTAAGCATGAGTCGGTTCGTCACGGCCGTTCATTTTGTCAGTGACGTAATTTTCTCTGGAGTTTTTAAGTATCGCAATTGCGATTTTGATACGGCGGTGGTTCGAGCGGAACGGGCAGAGCCTGCGCTTGAGGAAAGTTTAGTCGGCCTTGGCGATTAGCGCAGACAGCGCGTCTTTAATGTCCGGATCATTCCACTCAGCCGTCCCCTCTAGCCGAGCAACCTCTCGGCCATCAGCCCCGATGATTAGGGTCGTTGGCAACCCACGGATCTTGGCCGCTCGGGCAAACGTTGTTCCGTCAGAAACATACAGCCCAAGGTTTTCCCATCCGTTCTTGACCATGAAAGGTTTCGCGACACGCGCGCCCTCTCGATCCTGAGACAAAGCGATGACGTGAAAAGCATCGCCACCGAGGTCAGCTTGAAGTGAATCAAGTGTTGGCATTTCACGAATACAGGGGGCGCACCACGTCGCCCATAGATTGACGACCAAGACCTTTCCCGAAAAGTCGGAGAGAGCAATGGTATCGCCTTCACCGTCCTGAAATGGCGTATCTGGGACTATTCGCGGCTCGTCATGCCATTTGAGCTTTTCGATCCCCGAGTCTGCTGCGCTGGACACAGGCGCCGACACGATGGTAAGCACCGCGACGCACGTAAAAGCCGTTAAAGACTGCATCGCATAATTTAAGACCTTCGACATCGTTTAGTCCTTGTATACTGCCCTGAAGGCAGGAGGTTACTCATGACCAGCCAAATTTGGGGCGGTCGGTTTTCCGGCGGTCCATCAGACGTAATGGAAGCTATAAACGCGTCTATCGACTTCGATAAGCGCCTCGCCAAACAGGATATCAGGGGCTCCAGGGCTCACTGCTCAATGCTGGTTGCCCAGGGCATTCTATCGAAAGACGATGGCGAAGCCATTATGAATGGACTGCTCAGGATTGAGAAAGACATAAGCGACGGCAACTTCTCATTCAAGCGGTCCCTTGAAGACATCCATATGAACATCGAAGGCCGATTGAGCGACCTCATCGGAGAACCCGCTGGGCGTCTACATACCGCTCGGTCTCGGAACGATCAGGTTGCCACAGACTTTAGACTCTGGGTGCGGGCCGCAATAGAGGCGCTGGATGAGCAGCTGCAGGGGTTACAATCAGCCCTCATAGATAAGGCTGAGGCGCATGCGGATACAATTATGCCTGGCTTCACACACTTGCAGGCAGCCCAACCGGTAACGTTCGGGCACCATATGCTGGCTTATGTTGAAATGATCGGCAGAGACCGTGGCAGGTTTAACGACGCTCGCACACGCCTCAACGAAAGCCCGTTAGGCGCGGGCGCGCTTGCTGGTACGTCGTTCCCTCTTGATCGGGACCGGACGGCAAAAGATTTGGACTTCGATAGGCCAATGGCCAACTCACTAGACGCGGTTTCTGATCGCGACTTTGCCTTAGAGTTTCTGTCCTGCGCTTCAATATTGTCTGTCCACCTTTCTCGGTTGGCAGAGGAGCTTGTGATTTGGGCAAGCGCACAATTCGGATTTGTATCCTTTACGGATGCCTTTTCAACGGGCAGCTCAATGATGCCTCAAAAGCGGAACCCAGACGCGCTGAGCTTTTGCGGGGTAAAGTTGGGCGCGTTATCGGGGCAATGAACGGTCTTTTGATTGTCGTGAAAGGTCTGCCGCTCACTTATTCGAAGGATATGCAGGAAGACAAAGAGCCCGTGTTCGACACCTTCGATACACTAGAGCTTTGTCTTGCCGCTGCTACGGGAATGATTGCTGATATTAGCATCAACAAAGATCGGATGCGGCGCGCTGCAGGAGCTGGGTACACGACGGCGACGGATCTCGCGGACTGGCTGGTACGAGAACAGAACGTTGCCTTTAGGGACTCCCATCACATCGCCGGACAGGTGGTTAAATTGGCAGAGGACAAAGGCTGCGAACTAGAAGAGTTGTCCCCGGAAGAACTGAGTAAAATCGATGAGCGATTGACTGCAGACGCGTTAGGCGTCGTGACGGTCGATGCATCGGTAAATAGTCGCACCAGTTACGGCGGGACAGCCCCAGATAATGTGCGCTCACAAGTTACAGCTGCACGGGCGCGCTTCTTAACCAAAGGTGGTGCGTGATGCGAACGGTACGATTCACTGTTTCGTTTATCGCAATCATTCTTTGCTTAGGCACGTTATCTGCATGCGGTAAAAAGAGCGCTCTGACGCCGCCCGCGGAGTCTGAGTATCCGAAACAATACCCACGGCGATAAAGTTACGGACATCGATCGATGCATCATTTCCAATATCATGGCGGCATTCTTCACGCTGAAGACGTACCGCTACCTGACATTGCAGCAGCCGTTGGCACGCCTTTTTATTGCTACTCCTCTGCCACGCTAACTCGCCATTACAAAGTCTTCACCGACGCATTGGCCGGGCTGGACTCACTTGTCTGCTTTTCGGCAAAAGCGAATGGCAATATGGCAGTTCTACGCCTACTTGGTGATCTTGGCGCGGATGTGACGTTGTTTCTGGCGGTGAGCTTAAGCGGGCGCTAGCGGCTGGTATTCCAGGCGAGAAAATCGTGTTTTCAGGGGTCGGAAAGACGGCCGAAGAATTGACGCTGGCCCTGGAAAACGGAGTTGGTCAGATCAACGTTGAGTCTGAACCTGAGCTAAACCGTCTGAACGGAATAGCGACCAAGCTCGGCAAACCAGCCCCTGTTGCGTTGCGCGTAAATCCCGACATTCATGCTGCCACGCATGATAAAATCGCCACCGGCCGCAAAGAAGACAAGTTTGGTGTCGCATGGGAAGACGCGCCGCGCCTTTACAAAGCTGCGCACGACATGACCGGTATAGACGTTCGCGGTGTTGCTGTTCACATCGGCTCACAGATTACTGATCTGGCACCTTTCGAGGCCGCCTTCTCCAAAGTCGCCGGACTCGTCAACGAGATACGGGACACGGGCATCGATATCCGCACCGTCGATCTTGGCGGTGGCCTTGGCGTCTCCTACAAACGTGATAACGCGACCCCACCCAGCCCTGCCGAATATGGGGAAGTGGTCAAACGCACCGTCGGCGACCTCGGCTGCAAGGTGATGTTTGAGCCAGGTCGAGTTATTGCTGCAAATGCCGGCATACTTGTAACCAAAGTTATTTACGTGAAGCCTGGCGAAACGAAAGAGTTTGTCATCGTGGACGCGGCAATGAACGACCTCATTCGACCAGCCATGTATGACGCCCCACCACGACGTTTTACCGGTCACCGAAGAAGATGCTGGCTCTCCTAAAACCAAAATGGATATCGTTGGCCCCGTCTGCGAGACCGGGGATAGATTTGTCCGCGATGCGTCACTGGCTGCGCTGGGCGAGGAAGACCTTATCGCCTTCATGACGGCAGGGGCCTACGGCGCTGTTATGTCCTCCACATATAATGCCAGACCGCTCATACCTGAGGTGATGGTCCATGGTGAGTCTTTCGCTGTGATACGGAAAAGGCCCAAAGTCGAAGACCTATGGGCACTTGAAAGCCTACCCGACTGGATGAATGACCAAGCATAGGCTTAGCCAGTTCGGGAATTGAACCTTACCCTTCGTCCAGACTACACTCGCGAATGTCTAGAGATTGGCGCGAACTCCTGCGGCTCCGCCGCCTTATTACTCGTCGGCTGCTGTTTTCTCGCCTTAGCCTAGGCTTAGAACGGTTAACTGCTGCGCTATGGGCTCCTATCATCCTCCTAGGCAGTTTTGCGGGCGATCGCACTCTTCGACGTCCTTCCCTCGTTCCCGGCGCTCATTCACGGGATCATCTTGCTCCTCTTTGCCCTAAGCTTCGTGTGGTTATTACGCAGTGGATTTACATCGTTTTCTTGGCCATCCCTATTGCAGGCACGGCGCCGACTGGAAACAACGCCAGGAATTGGCCACCGGCCTCTAACGGCATGGGAGGACAATCTTGGTTACAAAGCTGGACCAGGACAGAACACACTCTGGCTAGCGCACAGGCTTCGCATGAAGGACGCCATCGAACGGCTTCGCATCCCTAAGCCAGCAGGCATAGTCGCGGCACGGGATACTTTCGCTATTCGTGGCTTGGTTATCTTGTTGTGCGTTTTTGGAGTTTTTGGTGCGAAGGGCGACGTTGGCCCCCGCTTTGTGCGCGCCCCTAAATCCAGCGCTTATTAAAGAGACGGGCCCAATAGATGTGAAAGTATGGTTGACGCCACCTGCTTACACAAACCAGCCGCCCGTACTCCTCGATCCATTGGTCGAACTCGTTTCTAAGGATCCGGTCGTCGTCCCGGATGGAACACAGATTCTTGCCGTCGTGACAGGAACAAGAAGACAAACCCGATTAATTGTAGATGACTCAGAAATTGAACTAACAAGCACAGACGACGAAAGTCAGCGTTACGAGGGACCACTTCCAACAGGGCAAAAATTAGAACTCAGGCAGACGAGTAAGATCTTAGCCGCTTGGAACCTGAACCCATTAGCGGACCGCCCCCCAAGTATTGAAATGAGTGACCCGCCAGGCGAGACAGGGCGACACCCGCCTCGGGTTAAAATACAAAGCTGCAGACGACTATGGCGTTACTTCGGTTTCAGGCCAGATCGATAGACCTGGAGAGACAAGACCTTATGCACGGAATTGGGCCACCGCTTTTTCCGTTTCTGTCCCACCCCCTCACGCAACCTGGATTTCGAACACCAAAGTTTCCATGACTTAACTGCACACCCATGGGCAGGCAAAGACGTAACATTGATTCTGACAGCCAAGGACGCGGCCGGGCAGACCACACCAACTGGACCATTAGGGTTCCGTCTTCCGGAAAGAACCTTCTCCCACTTGGTCGCCGCGACCATAATCCAATATCGAAAAGATTTGATTGAGGACCCTTCGACAGCCCCCATGGCAGCGCGGGCTTTAACCCGGCTCATGGAAGTACCAGAAGGGTACGGCGGTGATGTCATTGCCCACCTCGCAATGGCCAGCGCACGCAGCAGACTAGACCTTCAAGATGCAACAGACGTTTTAGACAGTGTTATCGACTTAATGTGGAAAGCAGCGTTGCGGATGGAAGACGGCTCCATGGCAGTCGCGGAGCAGGCCCTAAACGATGCCGAACAAGCGCTCAGTGACGCCATAGAAAATGGTGCGACACCAGAAGAGATCAGTCGATTAATTGAGCGCCTTCAGCGGGCCCTGGTGGACTACTACCAGGCGATGGCAGAAAACATGCCGGAGGGAAGTTTTCCACTGAATAGCCAAACCGGTGAAATGCAAACGATGGGGTCTGAAGACCTTGCGCAAATGATAGAACAACTGCGTCAACTCACCGAAATGGGTGCGGAAGATGCAGCAAAGACGATGTTGTCCGAGCTTAAGAACATGCTCGAGAAATTACGCAACACGGCAATGAGCCCCATGGACAACCCCAACGTGGAGGCCGCCCGTCAAATGATGGAAGACCTCAAGGATATTACGCAAGAGCAATCGGACATGCTCAACGAGTCTTTTGAACAGGCACGCCAGCGCGCCCTTGAGCAAAACCAATCCGGACAACGCGACAACAATAGTTTTGAGAAAAACGAGGGCTCAACAGAGGCCGCCGATGCAAGCCAGCCAAAAGAAAACTCGCAAGGACAAGGTGAGAAAGCTGCACAGGAACAGGATCAATTGCGAGAACGGCTGGGAGATTTAATGAGCCGCATGGCTGAAATGACTGGCCAGCTTCCCAGCGAACTTGGCGACGCTGACCAGGCCATGCAGGATGCAGAAGGTGCGTTGCGCCAACAATCGTGGCGCGCCGCCTCAGATGCCCAGGCAGAAGCCCTTTCTGGGTTGCAGAGCGGCATGCAAGGCGCGGCCCAACAAATTATGCAAGCGTTAGCGGAACAGGGGCTAGCCGGTCTTATTCCCATGCCAGGCCAGGCGGGTCAGCCGCTCGGCGCCATGGGCCCCAACCTTGGTCCAGACGATAGCGACGAAACAGAGCTTCCAACCGATCCGGACACACGAGGATTGTCGCAACGGTCTAGAGATATTCTTGAAGAAATACGCAAGCGCGCCGGCCAGCGCGTCAGATCTCTAGAAGAACGACAATACCTTAGACGTCTACTCGAGCAGTTTTAATCCCAATCCACGCGCAGACTCTGAGCCGTTTCCACAGGAAGCTGCAACTCGATTCTATATGGCATCGTGGAATTAGGGTCTATCACTGGAGACGCTGGCGCCTGAGACGTTTCCTGGACCACTTCGTTGTCCTTGTTGACCAGCA
This sequence comes from uncultured Rhodospirillaceae bacterium, assembly GCA_943787205.1. Classification (GTDB taxonomy): domain Bacteria; phylum Pseudomonadota; class Alphaproteobacteria; order Rhodospirillales; family Rhodospirillaceae; genus WLXB01. The sequence goes on along the minus strand of CALSLN010000014.1, from coordinate 95,041 downwards.
TCAATTTGATATTTGGTACTGTCTGAACTTCGGGCGTTAGGTTCGTAATGAACCCAGACACCACCAAAGTCTGAACCCCAGCCTTCATAATTCGCACCGGTTGCGGCGCAGACAGGCGCAGGCCTTGAGCGTCTTCATCGTCCAAATTCAATGCCTCGTAGACACCTTCAATACCCGGCCAGAGCTCAGCAAGTTGATCGCGCGCGAGGAAAAGCATACTGCCTATTAAAATAGCGATAACAGTTAGAACGCCTGCGGTAATGTAGGCAGGGTCTATTGGCTTACTTTTCTTTTTGGGCTTCTTCTTATCAGCTTTTCCAGCTGATTTTGCTTCATCGCCTGCAAGAGGGTCGTCATCTAGATCATCATCACCATCAGACTTCTTACCCGTACCACCAAAGTCGGGGCGGTCTTCGTCGGGGTCGACCAAGTCTTCATCGTCGCCATCTTCACCGGATTTAGATTTTTTTGACTGGAAGAAGGCATCGTCGTCTTCTGCGCCGGCCCCCTCTTCGCCTTCATCATCGGCATCTTCTCCAGGCTTTCGATCAGCCTGGTGAAACGCGTCATCATCTTCAGCGTTCTCTCCTGATAGGGGATCGCCGTCTAGATCATCATCGCTGCCACCTGCTCCGGGGCCTCCACTGGCTCCACCGGACTCAGGCCCCCCCTAAGCACCACCGCCGCCGTCTTCATCCTCAAGCATGGATTGACCAGGACCGCCACTCGCACCCTCTTCTGAGACACCACCCTGCGCGCCACCACCACTACCGTCTTCATTCTCAAGCATAGATTGGCCTGGACCGCCACTCGCTCCACCGTCCGGAGCGCCACCTTGCGCGCCACCACCACCTTGCTCGGACCCATCGATCATCGATTGAGCACCCAGTCCTGGCGCGTCAATATCTCCACCCATCTGAGATGCACCAGGACTACCTGGCCCACCTTGCGCACCGCCCATCATCGAATCTGCATCAGCACGAGGAACAACCTGTTCCCCAGACATCAGGGACTGAGCACCCAAGCCTGGCGCAGCAATATGATCGCCAGACATTTGCGACATTGCTGGAGCACCAGGACCTGCGTTGGCCCCTTGTTGCCCCATCATGCTTTGCCCCGACATTGGAGCTGCGGCCGGAGCACCTGGGCCGCCTTGAGCACCAGGGCCACCCATCGCACCCGGGGCGCCAGGCATTGCTGCAGGCATTCCAGGCATCCCGGGCATACCCGGCATGCCATCAGCTCCAGCTTGTCGGTCCATCCAGGACACCGGTTCTTCTGCAGGGGCATCTTTTATCGCTGGCTCGGGTGCTGCACTCGGGCCTCCGGCCGCACCGGGACCACCTGCAGCCCCTTGATCCATCATATTGCTTGGCTGACCAGCTTGCGTTCCAGCGGCTTGCGGCGCTGCACCAGGGCCACCCTGAGCACCTCCGTCTGCGTCCATCATGCTTTGGCCCGCTTGTGCAGCCTGTTGGCCAGGCCCCGCGTTTTGCCCTTGAGCTGGAGCCGCGCCAGGTCCGCCGGTCGCACCTTGTTCAGGAATACCCTGCTGGGTGTTGGGCTGTTCAGAATTCTCTTTGTCCATCCAAGACACAGCGTCATCGCCAATATCTTCAAGGCCTTCACCCAGAAGAGAATCTCCCGCCAGACTTGCTGCCTGAGGACCACCGGACGCGCCCTCAGAGTCTATAATAGACTTTCCAGCAGCAGGGGCAGGCTGCGGCTTATTTCGGTCGCCAAGCAATGACTTCGCGCCTTCTGGAATATCACTGGGCCGTTTTTCAACCGGGCCACCAGTAGTACCCAACGCCTGATTAGCGATCGCGGCTATTGCAGCTGTATCTGGAACTCGACTACCGCCCATAGGCTCTGCAGCTGCAGGCTTTGCAGCAGCGCCACCCATCTCGCTGGCCGTTTCTTTGGCTTTTGTCTACGCTAAGACGTCAGCTAAATCGATTTCATCGATGACCGCGGCCTGAAACCATGAGTGACCACAAGTCGCACATTTAAGGCTTCGGCCCTTACGGCCAAGCAGCTCCGTTGGTATTTCAAAACCTGCGGTACAATTCGGGCACGTGATACGCATGCAAGGTCCTGTGTTGGATGCCGTTTAAGTATACCATATAAGGTATTTACCCTGGTATACCTTGGCGTAGAAACTGGGATAACCGCGTCTGATACTACAGGCAAGACGTTCTTTTTGAGTTAATATATCAGGACCATACAAGCAGGCCTTACCAGTGCAAATTAGCAAATCATCAGAAAGCACCGATCAGACATCTGCTTTAGAGCTCGATAACGTGAGTTTGAGCTATGACGGTGGGCCAAATGTGCTCACAAATCTGAACCTTTCCCTCCCCTCCGGAAGTTTCCATTTTCTAACAGGAGCCTCAGGTGCAGGGAAGACGTCGCTTCTCAAGCTGCTCTATCTTGCTCAACGTCCGACGCAAGGTAGCGTTCGACTCTTTGGCACGAATGTCACCGCCGCTGCACGTAGCGCACTACCGGCAATTCGCCGCAAGGTTGGCGTCGTGTTTCAAGACTTTAGGCTGCTTGACCATCTCTCAGCGTTCGACAATGTCGCGCTGCCACTGCGGGTCGCAAATGCTCCAGAGCCCGAAATCAAAAGTAACGTCTCAGAGTTGCTCTCTTGGGTTGGGCTAGACGAATACATGGATGCCAAACCAGAGACACTGTCCGGCGGGCAGAAGCAACGCGTGGCTATAGCCCGGGCTGTCGTCAACCGGCCCCGCTTGATACTCGCCGACGAACCGACAGGCAACGTTGATGACACAATAGCTATGCGTCTCATGCAGCTGTTTATGGAAATGAATAAGCTGGGTTCGAATGTCATCATTGCCACGCATAACGAGCACTTGGTTGCCAAGTTCGGATTCAATCGGCTGGCCTTAGAGAACCACCGCCTATCGGAATTGCCGCCGCTTGCTGCTAACGGGGCACAAGCATGATTTCCTTGCGCACTGATTTGCCACTGGGTGGGGATAGCGCCTCTCGCTTCATCCCATGGCTTATGGCAATCATGGTTTTCCTTGGCATTCTCTCCGTAAGCGGCGTGGCCGTTTTCGATACCATCTTATCCGGGTGGTCTCGGGCCGTAACCGGAACACTGACCGTGCAGATCCCAGCGCTTTCGGCAATCAATGAAGATTCAGCAAACCAAGCGCGAACAGATAGAGCCGTTGCTGCATTGGAGTCACTGCCAAGTGTACGGTCTGTAAAAGTTCTTAAAAATACTGAAATAGAAGCCCTGCTAGCCCCATGGCTAGGCGACGCCGCCGCGATTGGGGATTTGCCCATCCCCGTCCTCATTGATGTTTCGCTTTCGGATGAATCGACCGCCATCATTGAGGGACTACGAACTGCAGTAACAACGGTAGTGCCAGACGCAATTATTGATGATCACCGCCGATGGTTCGAGCACCTCATAGATCTAACAGAAGGCTTTAGACTATTAACCATCGGGATAGCGCTCATCGTAACGACGGCACTCGCTCTCACAGTCGTATACGCGACCCGCGCTAGCATGGCTGAATTTAGAGAGGTGATCTCTGTCCTGCACCTAATCGGTGCCCGTGATATTTACGTAGCAACGCAGTTTGCGAAAAGAACTCTTTCCGCTGCCTTAAAAGGCTCAGCTGGCGGACTCCTGGCAGGTGTCTTTACTCAAATCGCAATCGGCCTGTTAGCCAGCAATGTAGAAAGCGGCTTCCTCCCCGACATAGACTTGGGTTTTGGATTTTGGATTTCATTGCCATTAGTGTCTCTGGCTGCCGCCGTGCTAGCAATGATTACCGCTTACATCACCGTACTCAGCACGCTCAGGTCTATGGTCTGATCATGACTCCACATATGCCAAGAAAACTACGCCTGGTCATTCTCGGGGTCAGCTTGATGGTGTTGGCTTGGGTGGCCGGACTCATTTCCTATGCCCAGAAGGTTCCCGAATCAGTTCTGAATGTTGCGGAACCTACCGATGCGATTGTAGTTCTCACAGGTGGTAGCGAACGCATTACGACGGGAGTCGAATTGCTGGAACGTGGATTAGCGTCACAACTTTTTATTTCAGGTGTTGCACCCTCAGTGACCGTTGCCGACCTGGTCTCTATTGACCCACGAGGCCAAGATAAACTGAGCGGGAAAATTACCATTGGGTCGGAAGCCGAGGACACACCAGGCAACGCCATAGAAACAGCGATATGGGCCCAAGAAAATTCTGTGCAATCAATTCGCTTAGTGACTGCCGCCTATCACATGCCACGCGCTTTGCTTGAGTTAGAACGCACCATGCCAGCCGCTAAAATAATCCCTCACCCGGTATTTCCCGAACAGGTAAAAGCTGATTGGTGGCGATACCCGGGCACAGCAAGCCTTCTTGCACGCGAATATTCCAAACACTTGTATTCAATCGCAAAACCGTGGTCGCCAGGGCCGCAAAAAAATCCAAAATAGGACTATGCTTTGTGACGTTCTTACGATCTGCACTTTACCTTCTCGTGTTCCTGATATGGACGCTAGGCATCGCAATACTCGGTTTGCCGGGGCTCATTACAAGGCGCAGCGCCTTAGCCGTCACACGATTTTGGGCACAGGGCGTTGCTTGGCTAGCACGCGCGCTCCTTAACATTCGGTTCGAAATTCGTGGCCGCGAAAATCTGCCCGAGGGCCCCTGCATCATTGCGGCACAGCATCAATCTGCATTCGAGACATACATGCTGTTTCTGCTGTTCGACTATCCCGTTTTTATCCTAAAGGACTCGTTGCAATGGATTCCATTGGTCGGCTGGTACATCAAGAGAGGTGGATTAATCCCAATTAATCGCGGCGCAGGAGCGAGTGCTATGCGTCGGATTTTACGAGGAGCCGATACCGCAATCGCGAATGGTGAGACTGTACTTATTTTTCCAGAGGGGACCCGCACAGCGTTGGGGCAGCATGAAGACTACAAGCCAGGAATTGTTGCACTGTATAATCACTGCGACGCGCCGCTTATACCCATGGCTTTGAATACAGGATTGATTTGGGGGAAAACACGGGTCGCAAAACTACCCGGCTCAATCGTATTTGAATTCCTTCCACCAATTCCTGCCGGACTAAAACGAGATGCGTTTTTGACCGAACTCCGTTCGGCTATTGAAGTGGCGAGCCACGCGCTTCCGAAACCAGACGGCGACGTCTCTTCCAAATCAAAGCCAACCTCCTGATTCGCGATAGCTTCATGACCTAATTGTGGATAAGTCTGTGGGTAGATAGAGCCTGCTTGGCGAACCGAACGCCCAAAAGCACAAATCCGAAGCATTATCAGTCAGTTATGTAACACGCGCGTCGCAGCAGCCTGTTTCGAGTCATCATATCGCTGAACATTCGGCGCTACGTAAGCCTGCTTCACGGGCCAACGTGTACGGCCCACTTTTGCGGGACTCTAAGGCGATTCAAGATTATGGTGCCCGCCCTTCGATTCGACAGAGCAACTCTAGGAGCACAAGCATTGGCCTCTATTTCCGCCATAGCCAACGAAATCTGGGACATGAAGTACCGTTTTAAGTCTGCGGACGGCCAGCTTGTGGACAAAACCGTCGAAGACACCTGGAGTCGCGTGGCTGGAGCTCTGGCGGGCGTAGAAGGCGAGTCGAGCACCTGGGAACCTGTGTTTTATCAAGCACTTGCTGACTACAAGCTCCTGCCTGGCGGCCGCATACTGGCCGGAGCCGGCACTGGCCGTACGGTGACCCTCCACAATTGCTTCGTCATGGGCACAATCGGCGACGACATGGCTGAAATCTTTGAGAATCTCAAAGAAGCCGCGTTAACGATGCAGCAGGGCGGTGGCATCGGCTACGATTTCTCGACATTGCGGCCTAAAGGAGCCCCGGTTAAAGGAGTCGGCGCAGATGCATCGGGCCCGCTCTCCTTCATGGAAGTATGGGATGCGATGTGCCGCACGATCATGAGTGCAGGCTCGCGCCGTGGCGCCATGATGGCAACAATGCGCTGTGACCACCCTGATATCGAAGACTTCATTGCCGCCAAACAAACACAAGGCCGGTTGACCAACTTCAATCTATCCGTCCTTGCAACCGATCCGTTCATGACCGCAGTCAAAGACGACGGCACATGGGACCTAAAATTCGGAGACACCGTATACCGAACCGTAAGCGCCCGTGAGCTTTGGGATTCCATGATGAAGGCGACGTATGACTACGCCGAGCCTGGGGTCATATTTATTGACCGCATCAATGCCCGCAACAATTTGGCGTACTGCGAAACAATTGCGGCAACAAACCCATGTGGGGAACAACCACTACCGCCATACGGCACATGCTTACTCGGTTCGATCAACCTTGCACGACTGGTCAAGAATCCATTCACCGATAGCGCGTCCATCGACGAGGACGAACTAGCTGAGTTGGCTAAGACTGCAACACGTATGCTCGACAACGTCGTCGAAGCATCTCGTTACCCAATTGCGGAGCAAAGAAACGAAGCCATCAATAAAAGACGCATCGGTCTCGGCATTACGGGACTAGCAGACGCCCTCATTCTGTGTGGCCTCACCTATGGAAGCCCGGACGCAGTGATCGCCGCTGAACGCTGGGCCGCGACCATTTCTCACGGCGCCTATCGGGCCTCCATTGAGCTCGCAAAAGAAAAGGGCGCCTTTCCTTTGTTCGAACGCGATGCCTATTTGGCCAGTCCAACAATACAAGATTTACCGGCAGATATCCGGGAAGGCATCTACGAACACGGCATCCGTAACGCATTGCTAACCTCAATCGCACCGACCGGAACAATTTCGCTGTACGCGGACAACGTCTCATCCGGGATAGAGCCGGTATTCAGCTTCACCTACACACGGCACGTGGTCCAGCCAGATGGCAGTCGTAAGAGCCAAGAGGTTAGCGATTACGCCTACAGACTGTTCCAAGAATTACATGGCGATACAGAATTACCGGACTACTTTGTCGATGCACAAACGTTGGAGCCGAAAGCTCACCTGGTGATGCAAGCGGCCGTGCAAAAGCATGTCGATAGCGCTATTTCTAAAACAATTAACGTCCCTGCAGACTTTCCGTTTGAGCAATTCAAGGACGTCTACATTTCGGCCTATGAAAGTGGTTGCAAAGGATGCACAACCTACAGACCATCATCTGTGAGGGGCGCCGTCCTAGAAGTGAAATCAGACGCACCAATTCAGTCAGAGGCACCAACGGAACACGACACAACACAGCCCCTCGATCGGCCAGAAGCTATTCCCGGCCACACATACAAACTTCGCTGGCCAGAGAGCGACCACGCCATTTACATCACGATCAACGACATTGAGCTGGAAATGGCCAATGGCACGAACCAACGCCGACCTTTCGAAGTCTTCATAAACTCGAAGAACATGGAACACTACGCCTGGACCGTTGCCTTAACACGCATGATTTCTGCTGTGTTCAGGCGCGGCGGCGACGTCAGCTTCATTGTTGAAGAGCTAAAAGCAGTGTTCGACCCTCGCGGTGGGCAGTGGATGAACGGCCGCTATGTGCCGAGCCTGTTGGCCGCAATTGGCGGTGTCATCGAAGAACACATGATTTCAATCGGATTCTTGGAAACAGAGTCCCAAGAAGACCCTCAGATAACTGACGATGAAGAAAAAACTGCAAATGTTGTGCGTCTTGAAACGCCGCCCAGAGACAAGCGTTTTCGGGCCTGCCCTAAGTGCGGCACTTATGCTTTACTAAGGCAAGAAGGGTGCGATTCTTGCACAAGCTGCGGCTTCTCCAAATGCAGCTAAACGTTCTCCGGAGAAGCCCCTAACGACACGAAGGACGGCACTGTTATAGTCCACGTTTCAGAAAGCTACGAAGCTCGGGTTCAAACCTCACGAGAACGGCGTCGCCTCTCTCAGGTGCGAAAATCATTTGATGCCGGACTCAAACAAAAAGACTCGGGCGCCGACATCCCGCTTGAGTTTTTTTCCGCCTGTGTCACCTACATCAAAGCCTCGATGGACCGGCTTCACGACCAGGACCAGCGGATACACGATTTCTTGAAACCGCACGTCACGACAGGCGATGACCAAGACGCAACGCTCGAGAACTTAGATATGCGCCTCGCAAAAAGCAGAGGGGCACTTGACGCTCTTGTATCGGCGAGCACAACGTACGCAACAGAAGGTGAACCCGGCTGGACTGCATTCAAGGCAGCCGTCGAGGGCTTCATGGAGGTCTACTTCAAGATTCTTTTGGGCGGTCAGCACTCGACACTGACTCTGCAGGAAGAAGTCTTCGATGAAGGAATTTGGGACCAAGTCGCAGGTGTTACGCCCGAAAGTCTTGCCCTAGAGGATAAGCTCTATCTCGCGGTTCAAGGCTTGGCTCCCGCCGATGCTGATCCAGCCTCGTTCATCGGGGGCCCTCCAGCCCCAGGCGCAGGCCCACCGGGACAGCAAGGACGGCCACAACCCTAAGTGCGGCGCGGATAGGCAAACCTCACCCTCTTATACCTACTACCATTAGGTCTATACGCATGCCCCTTTGCGCTGCGTTATGCAGTGCACCTAAAGTCTGACCTTCGCGTCAATCCGGTTGCCATAAGCGCATCGGTAACGCGCGATAATGGGGAAGGGTGTTGTGATGCTGTCAAACGGCAATGTGTTGGTTATTGAAGACTCCAAATTTTTCAGCCAGCTGGTCTGCAAATCTGTTGCGGAACGCACGGGCCTAAACGTCGTCGCAGCCGCGACGTTCGAAGAAGCGCGTGCTGCCGTGGAAGCAGGTGACAAAAAGTTCGATTTAGCGCTCTGTGACATCGTTCTGCCCGATTCCCAGGATGGCGAATCCGTAGAGTACATCTGCGACAAAGAAATTCCCTGCATCGTCTTCACCAGCTTATTTTCCGAAGATCTTCGCGAGCACCTGTTCTCAAAAAATATCATCGATTACGTTATCAAAGACACGCCAGCGAGCCTCGATTACCTCCTGAATTTGGTCGAGCGCCTGCAACTCAATAGTAGAGTTAAAGTCTTGGTCGCCGACGACTCTCGTGTATCGAGGAGGTACGTCAGAGAGCTTCTCGAACTCTACAGATTTGAAGTCATAGAAGCCGGCGGCGGGGTGGATGCACTTGCAGCAGCCACCACAGACCCAGACGTTCGTATGGTTATTACTGACTATCATATGCCTGACATGGACGGGGTTACTCTGACGCGCAAAATTCGTGCTTTGCGGCCTCGTGATGACATCGCAATCATCGGGTTTTCCGCCGGTGGCGGGAATGCCCTGTCGGCACAGTTTCTGAAGAACGGCGCAAACGATTACGTCATAAAGCCATTTCTACGCGAAGAATTTTTGTGGCGTGTGACTCAGAACATTCAATCGCTCGAGATGATGCAACACTTAAAAGACGTCGCAACAACAGACGCTCTCACAGGGATGCATAACAGACGCTTCTTTTTTGAATCGGGTGCAACCATGTTTGCCAGCGCCAAACGGGGTCAGGTTGACCTCACTCTGGCAATGATGGACATCGACTTCTTTAAGAAGGTCAACGACACCTACGGACATGATGCTGGCGATGCCGTGCTCAAGAAAGTTGCAGCTGCGCTAAAGGAAGAATGTAGAGGAACCGACATCGTCGCTCGGCTCGGGGGTGAAGAATTCGCTGTCTTAGCGGTCAATCTCGGCAAAGAGAATGTGCCTGCCTTCATTGAAAAGCTACGTGCGGCGATTGAGAATTTGCACATCGTGCATAACGAGTTTCACATCCCGGTCACAGCAAGCTTTGGCGTATCCCAGATCGCAGGAGAGAGCTTAGACGACATGCTGAAAGCGGCAGATGACATGCTCTATGTAGCAAAAGACAACGGTCGCAACCGGGCTGAATTTCTTAAAGCGGCCTAGCCAACTCAGTCTTTGTAGCCCTGATCAAGCTTGTCGAGTTTGCGGAGGAACCCGTTCCACGCAAGCTGAGGCACTGAAATGTTGTTGGTCGCACCGCCTGCGGTCGTCTTGGGCCGACGACGCCCAGCAACCTGTTCGCGGATTTTGTCTTGAGCATCCTGTGATGGATAGCCAATTTCAACGCCACCAGCCAACGTCATGACTTGCATCGTGCAGGACTTTTGCAGCGAGTACATCTTCGAGAACGCGGCTGCGACCGTCTCCCCCATGGTTAGAAGACCATGGTTGCGCAGAATCACCGCGTTCTTGTCGCCTATATGGTCGACAAGACGATCTCGTTCGTCCGTGTCCAGCGCGATGCCTTCAAAGTCATGGTAGGCAAGGTCAGGCAGGATACTCATGGAATCCTGGTTGAGCGGCAGCAGGCCGTCTTTCTGGCCAGAGACCGCAACACCTTCGTTGGTGTGAAGGTGAATGACGCAGTGAGCATCGTCGCGTGCCGAATGCACAGCGCCGTGAATCACGTAGCCGCCGATGTTGTAGCCGAGGCCTGTTTCGTCCAGCAGGATCTCGCCGTCACTGTCGATCTTAACCAAGCTTGAGGCCGTAATTTCGTCAAAGAACAAACCGAATGGATTGATCAGATAATGGCGGTCATTGCCCGGCAGCCGCACAGAGATGTGGGTGAAGATGTAATCATTCCAGCCGAACAGCGCACAAAGCCGATAACAGGCTGCGAGATCGACACGCAGGGCCCACTCCTCTTCAGAGACCTGATCCCGCACTGTGCCAGATGGTTGGTATGCCGCTTCCGCCATGACGTCCTCCTCTAATGCTGGCCCTAGCGTAACGCGACCAGCAGCGAGGCGGAAGATAAACGCACGCCAGAAGGTGGGCTAGAACGCGTAGCGGACGCCGAGGGTAAAGCTGTGAGCGTTAACACGCTTGTTAAACCCGAAGGTCGTGAAGGCGCCCTGACCGTCGAGCGCGAGCTTGCCCGAGCGGGTCCAGCTGTAGTCGAGCAGAATGTCAAAGGCACCCGCATCATAGCCGACACCAGCCGCAATGCGATAGGCCAGCTCGGTATCGGAGCCATCCAGAAGCGCAAAGTCGACCGTCGCGGCATCGTTCAGGGCCCCAGGTGTAGTCGCTTCTAGATCCGCATCAAGAAGTCCGATCCCAAAACCGAGATACGGTGTCAACGAAGAGCCAGACGTAAAGTCATAGAATGCCATGGCGAAAGCCGTGAGGCCTTCGTATTCCGCGTCGACGGTGCCATTGAGGCAAGGGCTGTTGGAAATCTCACCGCAGGGCACAAAGGTCTGCACGTTCTCAGTAAAAATGCCGTCTAGATCGGCCTCACTGCGGGCGACATCAAGCTCTGTGCGAAAGCCGTTGCCAAAGGCATAACCGAGGGAACCGCCAAAGGTGAAACCGCTGCCGCCGTCGAGGTCCAGGTCGGCTGAGGTTGCATCGTTGAAGGTCATGCCTTCGACGGATGACAGGCCGCCGTAAAGGCGTCCGTAGGCGCCCGGCTCTTGCGCCGCCACTAGAGAGGTCATGGTCAAAAGAAAGGCAAAGGCTGCGCCAGCCAGGGTGACGAGGGAGGCTGGTTTGGAGAAGAAAAACATATGTTCGTCCTTAAGTCTGTTTTGTATTCACAGTTGAAAAGCAGAGGCCGCAGAGAAAGCCCTAATTGCGGCAGGGTTATGGCAAATTCGCCCCAAATCTGACAATGGGGCTCTGTGCATAGCGCCTATACGTCTGCGGCATAGCTAGAGACTTAAAAGATGAAAATGCGGGTATCGAGCCCATGCACCGTTGGTTCGAAGGGTCGACCCCATGCACGTATGATCGGTGGAACGAGCCCATGCACCGGCGAAATACAAACGAGCCCATGCACCAAAAATTTTGGCGCGTAACAACATTTCGCAGGCAACCGCACACTGCGGCAGCCCCCTAGGCAACCTGGAATTCGAGCGCTTTAGTTTTCTCGCTCTGCCGCTGCGGGGTCATCCGCAGCGATCAGCCGCGTCACCTCAACTGGTCGGCGGCTGTGGGGTGTTGTTTTCCATGTAGACCGAGAAGCTTGAGTCATTGGGCTTGCCCCATTCGCTGGCAGCCGGGGCTTCAAGAAACTCGGGGTAATTCTTTTCGATGTAGGCCCGCAGTTGTGCCGGAAGGTTTTCGACCGGCCCTGTCTTGTTCATGAACGAGCGGTACACGATGTGCCCTTCCCGCTGCCCCATAAGCATCCACGGTAACCACGGCCCGATCCGCACCCAGGTGCCGACATAATCTGCACTCATGCTGTCCGGGTCGGCCAGCTCTGACAGGGTCGTCATACGGCTAAACATTTCGGATGTCTTGTTCGTGGCGCCGGCACTTTCCCGCGGCCACTCTTCCGGTGTCATGGGATTAGGGAACGCGGCGTGGAGTTCGAGCAGGCTGAATGCTTTATCGCCTTGAATGGTCCAGGGCGGTTTAAACGGGAACTCAACAATGGTGCCGTCGAAATCCTGTTTGCGGATCGGCGCCACTTCGCCCATCACCTTAAGGTTTTGAATCGGCCAAACTTTGACCCGTTCGTCCGTGTAGGGATTAACCCAGTCGTCTAAATACTCACCCGTCTTCAAATCTTTGTAGACGGCAAACTCGCGATTAAAAACACGATAGACATTGTTGCCCTGGGGCTCGACACGGTTGACGCCCAGGCCCTCGACACCCACGAGCGGCACCATCTTCTCGACACCAATGTTGGCGTAAAGCGTACCGCCGAACCAGCCGCAGGTCTCGACGGAGGGGTCCAGATTTCCGGTCAGCTTCATGTACGCCCTGAGGTTCTCAGAGGGGTCTTCAAAATCAACGGCATTAGGCCCGCCGCCTGAAGCGGTATCGCCACCAGCCTCGCTATCGGAGCAGCCGGACATCGCCATAGCCCCCAAACCAACAGCCCCGACTCCGGCGGCAGACTTTAAAAATTGGCGCCGACCGGTCAGGTGTTCCGTCAGAGATGTAAAAAGCATGGGGTCCGTCTCCTTTGAGTGCCTTAAGTTGACCGAGCATACGCCGTTGCCTGGTCGCATTGTCCATGGGCGTTTCTAGGTTGGCCGCTGGCTGGTGTCGTTCGCCAGTCTGGCGCGCGATGTGGTACAAATATGGACACATAGCAATCAGCCAAGCGGATCTTGTTCTATGCCCCAAACCACCGGCGTCCTGCCCCCAACCTTCGACCGGGCCGACGGCCATGCCGTGTTTCCACAAACGGACCACGACGAAACCGCGCGGATGAATTTCCTCACCGGGTTGAATGTCCACATTGGCCGCACCCTGTCACCTGGGGTCCGCATCACATATGAAAACCGGGTCAAACCGAAACTTGAAAAAGCCATGAGGGAAAAAGCCAACGGCGGACCAACGACGTCAGCCACCGACATTCGCAAAGCCATGCTGCACGACACCTACTACCAACAGTGGGGCGCGTTACGCCGCAACACTCAAGAAGCCAGCCAACAGGCCAGCCGCGAGATCGCGCTGCGCCAAGTTGATGCCTTGTCCGCGAAGGCCGCTAATCTAAACGAAGGCCGCAACACCTTGTCGCTGGACGACAGCCTGACCATCCCGGCCTACCAAGCGGCGGTTGATAACCATCTCATGCCCGGTAGCTATTACACCGAGGCCGTCCCCGGCGATGTGACTGCTGCGGCCACATACGAGATCAGCTTGTTCCCCATCGGCGGCGCCAGCTTCGGTGCCAAAGGCGATGGCGGCGGCCGGGCCATGGCCAACTTTGTGCGAGACCGCTTCCCAGACCTAAAACCCAAACGCATTTTGGATATCGGCGGTGGCATCGGCGGCAACACTCTGCCCCTCGCCGCCGCGTATCCCGATGCCGACGTGACTGTGATCGACACCGCCGCACCCATGCTGCGCTACGGTCATGCGCGCGCGCAGTCTATGGGGCACTCCAACGTCAGCTTCATGCAAGGCTTGGCCGAAACGGTTGATATTGAACCGGGCAGCGTTGACCTGATTGTCTCAGTGATGTTTTGGCATGAGACCTCAACCAAAACCGTGCGCGACGCCCTCGCCCATATGCATAGCCTGCTCGCCCCCGGTGGCGTGATGCTGCATTTGGAACAGCCGAATTTTGATGACGACACGCCGGTGTTCGAGCGCTTCATGCGCGACTGGGATGCCTACTACAACAACGAACCCTTTTGGCCCAAGCTACACACCCTGGATATGTTTCAAGCGATGGAAGATGCCGGGTTCGACAAGGACAAACTCTTCGACGCCGGCACAGAGGCCGACATTGAGCCAGGCCGGTTTCAGCCTTGGTCGACCATCGTCACCCGCCACCGCCATGAGACGAAGGACCTGGGCGATACAGGCCGCAAGCTGAGCGCGCTGGGCGGGTATAAAGGTGAACGTTGGTGGCTATTTGGAGGGAGGAAGTAGAATGCCTTGGACGAAACAGACCAAGACAGTCCGCGTTATTGCGGACTCGGCTGGTGAGCGTTGTATTGAATTTTTTCAACGCCCAGATGGTACGTTTGGCTTTGAGGAGTACGAAAGAGTCAGCAAAGAAAAAAGCAGTATTAAAGAAGATTGGAAATGCGTTGGCGATTACGATGTGCGCGTATTCGATAGCGAAGACAATGCAATGACTGAAGCGCTTGATAATATTCCCTGGTTTCAACAGTCAATATTCGGTCGAACAGGGTTAGGGTTTGTGTAAGACGGGCTGCAAGCTCAGTGCATTAGGCGGCTACAAAATTGAACGCTGGTGGTTGTTTGGTGCGGCGCGGTAACTAAACCGTCATCACCCCAACAAACAAACACACGGCCGACGCCGCTGATGCAACGGTCCGTACGTGGTTCCAAGCAGTCCACTGTGAAAGATAGATCTGCCAATAGGCCGCGGCTTCGTCGCTGCTGTGGTCCAGGGCATCGAGCCGTTTGTTCATGGGCACATTGCAAACCATCGTGACGGCGATAACGCCGACGACATAAAGCAGCCCGCCAGAGATGACCCATATGGCGGCTGGGCCGGACAGGGTTGCGAAGGCGTACATCGCTATAAACAAGGTGACAGGCGCGAGCCCGAGGAGAAAAACCAGGAAGGCCGAGCCATAGACCTTGCGGTTAATAACCTGCATGGCCTCGATGGCCGGTGCCGTGCTGGTGGCGCGCAGGGCCTTCATCACGAAATCTGAGAAGGCTAAGAACACGCCGGCGACCAGTCCGGTTGCGATGACGGCTGCGCCACAAAGAGTGATAAACCAAAGGGGTGTCATGGTGAGTCTCCAAGTAAGGGGGATAAAGCCGGACGGCAGGCGGGCTCAAGCTGCGGCTTGAGCGCCCAGTTTTCCGGCGCGGGTGATCCAGCCGTTGATCTTCTTATCGCTGGCCAATTTGACGGAGCCAAACTGCAGGACGTTTTTGGCTTTGAGTCCGCAAAAGCCAAAAACCTGGTTTTTGATCACGCGGCGGGCCGGTTTGTTGTAGAGCAGCGTATCAATGAAGGTTGGCGTATCCGCCGTGATGATGGCATCGGCCGTTTTGCCGCTGAGCAGTTTGTCCCATTTTACGCCTTTGCGATGATACTTGTAGGCAAAACCGGGCAGCAACGCGCGGTCGAGCACGGCCTTGGCCTTGGTTGGCATTGCGCCCCACCAGTACGGGTGCACAAACAACACGTGATCAGCCCAGGAGACGGCGTCTTGCCAGGCTTGGAGATCAGGCTCCAGCGGTAGCATGCCTTTGTAGCCATCAAAGGTTGGATCAAAGGTCATGGCGCTGAGATCCATACGGCGGACCTCAGAGCCCGCTGCCTCGGCCCCGGTTTGATAGGCGTCGGCGATGCCTTCACATAAGGATGCGGCTTTTGGATGGGCAACCCAGATAAAGATTTTCTTTGGCATGATCAGCTCCTGAATTTCTAGTGTGATTGACACAGTGTCAATTTGACGGGGCGAGAGATAGCCACTACTTTACACCGCGTCAAGCACGATCGATTATCAAGAACGAGAAAATTTATGGATACCCGGACCCGCATTCTGAAATCCGCCTGGAAACTCCTAGAGGCCGAGGGCGCTAACGCTGTGCGTATGGGCGATATTGCCAAGGCGGCGGGCATCAGCCGTCAGGCGCTTTACCTGCACTTTCCGGCGCGGGCGGATCTGCTGATTGCCACCACCCGCTATTTGGATGAGGTCTACGACATTGAGTCCAAGTTAGCGCCAAGCCGTACGGCGGCATCTGGCCTGGAGCGCCTGGACAGCTTTATCGACGCCTGGGGCAATCACATCCCCGCCATATACGGCGTGGCGAAAGCGTTGATGGCCATGAGAGACACGGATGACGAAGCTGATGCAGCGTGGACTGACCGCTTGAACGCCATACGGCATGGCTGCGAGGCCGCGATTAAAGCCCTGAAAGCGGATAAGGCGCTTTCAACGGACTACAGCCAGAAACAAGCAACAGATATTTTGTGGACGATACTTTCCGTGCGCACTTGGGAACACCTGACTGGCGACTGTGGCTGGTCGCAAAAACAGTACATTGAGAAAACGAAACATATGGCCCGACAGGTGCTTTGCGCATGACATCCATGAAACTGTTCTACTCGCCGTTCCAGGACTTCATTCATAAAACCATCGTGGTGGCGGAAGAGGTTGGGGTGTGGGAGCAGATCGAAGAGGTGCCGGTATACCCGCGCAAAGAGGGGTACTCGATTGCGGCGCTGAACCCGCTGGCCAAAGTGCCAACCCTGGCGCTTATGGATGGCACGGTACTGTTTTGCAGCCAGACGGTCGTGGAGTATTTGGACTCCATAAGCACCAATGGCGTACGGGTGTATCCCGCGCCCGGCCAGGCGCGCTGGGACGCACTGACTCGGCTGGGTTTGGCGGATACGTTTTTTGATATCGTGACGCGGATTATTCATGAACGCCTGTTGGCCAAGCCTGGCGAACACATTGTGGAATGGCACTGGCCAAAGATCATTCGCACCCTCGACCGCATGGAACAGGATGCCGCACGGCTTGAGGGTTTTGATATTGGACAGATTGCTACGTTGCAGGCGCTAACTTTCTTTGAACGCCAAGTGACGTTGACCCTGCCGCCCCCTGCGCCGGAAACATTCGATTGGCGCGAGGGGCGCCCTGCCCTGGCCCTATGGTTTGAATTAGCAATTCAGCGGCCGTCGGTGGCCAACCATTTCAATAAACCCTTCACTGGTGATGACAGCCCGGACCTTTGCCAAGCCAAAGTGGCCGAGGTGTTACGCGCGCAAGGGCGTGAGACTGGAAACCCGGTCGCGCCGCCAGATTTTGTTGCGCCGGAGGGTGCGGCAGAGAGCGGCGCGTTGAAACATTAAGCGCGCATCCTTGTATAAAGCCGCGTTGGCGGGTATTTCTTAAGGTAAGAAATAAACGATACAAACGACACAACGTGACGGGACTCCCGCATCACACAAGAGCCAGACTTTTGCTCTCGCCCGGATGCACATTTGAAGGACACCCAAAATGGGCAAAGGCGACAACCAACGCAGCAACAAAGAAAAGAAGAAGCCTAAGAAGGAAAAGCCTAAGGCGACAGAAACCACATCGTCTTTTGTGCCGAAGAAGGACTACTCTTCGACGCCCAAGAAGGGCAAATAAGCGGCTTCACGCTTTCGGTGGTCGGTTGACCCACAGTGCCCGGATAAACCCCGGCACGGACAACAACGCTGCCCAGACCACACCTGACACTAAGACCAAGACAGCAAACAAGAGCCCCGGCATCTCTCCAAGAGGGATGCCGGTGAGCGCGCTGACGGCGACGAAAGGAAACATTAAAATGTTTCCGAGCCATGGCGAGATTTGTAGGCCCGCAAAAAAGCCGATGAACGGCGCAGCAACCCCAAATAAAAATTTATAGATCAGAGATTTGCGCAACCGGCGTACTTCCGAAATTTATTGAATGATCAATTCCCTGAAGAGTACATCACGGACCGGGGTGGGTTCGACAGAGTTTTTAACGCGATCCAGTAAACCCAAACGAAGCCTATGAATGGCGGCAGTGCCTTGGAGGTCTTCCATGCGCATGTCACGCAAGTACAACTGAACCTTATCTTGGATTCGCGGCATCATCATTTCGACTCTGGCGATGCTGCTGGAGTCGGCCAACTCCAGACTAAGTTTCACTTTCAGGAAGCTACGCCCCCGGCCTTGCTTGCTCATATTCACCAAGAAGTCAGGCAACTCGAAATAGATGGCTGGGCCTTTTGCGACCTCAACCTCAGACGAGCTTTCAGCCGCCGACCCTTCGGCGACAGCTTGGTCGTCTGACAACAGAGCCAAGGCTGAATCCATAAAACCAAGAACATAGGCGCCACCAATGAGGCCAACAATCAAGACCAGCCCCCCGAGTATGAATAAGCGGGCTTTGCTCTTTGGCTCAGGGTCTTCTTTTCCCATATCGATAATATCTTGAGCTGAGAATCGGCTCGGAGCGTCTTCTTCTACGTCGGGCTCGGTTTCGGTATCACTCATGGTCTTGGTCCGCCAATCCGGTTGCACTGTGACTGCGCTTTAGATCAGGACCCGTAGCCCCAATCGTGATCACAATAATACCGGGCGGCGCTGACAAGACTCCGTGAGCAAAGGGATATGATCTTTAGAATTTACGGTCGTGAGTCGCGACAACCTATAAGGATTTGCACATATGGATTTTGTTGCCGGACCGGTCTCGGCATCAACCGGTCGGGATCATTCAGCTGGCTTGCGGAACCTGAGTGTCATGCGGTCGGTCTCGCCAATAGCGAGATAGGTGGCATTTTCCGGTGTGTCTTTAAGACGCGAGGTTGGCGGCAAAGTCCAAACGCCTTCTGGATAGTCTTTGATATCTTTCGGATTCGCGTTCACTTCGCTTGATGCTTCAAACACGAAGCCTGCGGCCTCGGCTAATTGAATGGCGTAATCTTGGTTGATGTAGCCGTTCATACCACGAGGGTCCTGCGGGACCTCAGGGTCACCCCTATGCTCGACCACACCCAGCACACCACCCGGTTTCAGTGCCGTGTACATGGCGGCAAAGAAGTCTTCCACATAACCGTTGATCGTAAAGTTATGAATGTTGCGGAAGGTGACGACCATGTCGGCGCTGCCCGGCGGCGCGATGGTTTGAACGGTGTCTGAAAAAGCTGTGACGATTATGTTTCCGTATAGGTCAGCCCGCTCGGCGTTTTTCTTGGCGAAGTGTTCGATGGACCCAGCGGCTTCGAATGACTTTTCGTTGATGTCAAAGTTGGCGGCGTAGTAGGCGCCCTGATCACGGACGAGGGGCGCGATGATCTCGGTATAATATCGGCCAGAGCCCGGCCACATCTCCACCACGGTCATATCCGTTTCGAGACCGAAGAAGGTCAGCACCTCCTGTGGGTGACGCCAATTGTCGCGCGCCGCATTGGCCTCAGACCGATGATCGCCAGCAATAACCGCCTGAAGGGCGACTGTTGTTGCATCGCTGGAGCCTGCCGAGGCCGAAACACCGGCGAACCCTGGCGAAACCGATAGGAAAACCAAGGGAATTAGACATTTTTTTGACATTCTGATGCGCTCCAATTTAGATCATGAGGCCGAGCCAAGAGTATGACAGCGGCCCAAGCGGCTTACAAAACTTTACAAAAGTCACACAGAAGGATTCAGACTATTCACCTAAAGTTAAAATACTCCGTGGATAATCGTTCAACGATACTCGGGGGATCGGGACTCGCGCAAAGACGA
Source organism: uncultured Rhodospirillaceae bacterium (assembly GCA_943787205.1). Taxonomy (GTDB): domain Bacteria; phylum Pseudomonadota; class Alphaproteobacteria; order Rhodospirillales; family Rhodospirillaceae; genus WLXB01. The sequence goes on along the minus strand of CALSLN010000014.1, from coordinate 75,360 downwards.
GACCGAATATGAGGGTGAATATGCATTTTTCGGATAAAAACTTCTATGCGCTGCTCGGCACGCGCATCAAGACTCTCCGCACCGCCAACGGTATGAGTCAGGCAGATATGGCCAAAGCCTGCAATATGGCTGTCCGTCAGTATGCCAATGCTGAACACAGTGGCGCTGGATTGACGGTCGATCGTCTCTTCAGCATCGGCCGCTCCCTAGGAACAACGTTCGACCATGTAACTGCCGGCCTTACAGACTAAAGCCGCGTATAGCGTCGATACCGCCGCTACTTAGCCTTCGGTCGATTGGTTTCGGCCAATCCCCAAATGCTCCCTAAGCCGATCGCGGTCAGAACCATCATGTAGACCGGCACGGGCCAGTACGCTCCGCCCGTCATCGCTAACAATCCCGTCGAGACGAAGGGCGCAATCCCGCCGCCGAAAATTTGCCCCACTTGATAACCAAGCGACGCTGCCGTGTACCGCACGTTGGAGGCAAACAACTCCGCGAAGTATGCCGCGATTGGTCCGTATAACGCACCAAGTCCAAACAAGCCCAAGCTCATCGCCACACCAATGGTCAGCGGGTCACCCGTATTGACCAGCCAAAACAGTGGGAACGCGTAGATGAACATGAATATGCCGCCACCAAACAAGACGGGGCGACGTCCAACTTTATCGGATAAAATAGCGAAACCGACGCAGGAGAAAATTTGAACGGCGGATGCGATAAGGACGCTGGTGAGCATGACGTCTCGATCAATGCCTAGCGTGCCTGTCGCATAGGACAGCATGAACGAGATGATGATGTAATACGGTCCACTGACGAGGACAAAGACACCCGTCGCCAGAATGATTTGCTTCCAATACTTGCTCAGGGCTTCCACCAAAGGCGCCTTGGCGGAGGCACTCTGCTCGCGGATTTTCTGGAACTCTGGCGTCTCATCAATCTTCATTCGGATATAGAGACCAACCAGCACCGGCAAGATGCTCAAAATGAACGGGATACGCCATCCCCAGACGAGGAACTGATCGCCACTGATCGAAATCGACAGGCTCAAAACAGCCGTCGCGAGAAGGAAGCCAAAAGGAACGGCAGCCTGAGGGATGCTGCCCCAAAATCCGCGACGGTCTTCTGGTGCGTACTCGATAACCATGAGGACCGCACCGCCCCATTCCCCGCCGTAGGCGAGCCCTTGAACGAAGCGCAAAAGCGTCAACAATATAGGCGCTGCCACACCTATCTGGGCATAGGTTGGGAGAAACCCGATTAACATTGTGGTGATGCCCATGACCGTGAGGGTCAACACCAGCATTGGCTTGCGGCCTATCCTATCGCCGTAGTGCCCGGCGATAATTCCGCCGATCGGCCGCGCAATAAAGCCAACGGCAAAGGTCGAATAGGCCAGAAGCGTTTGGATGATTGGGTCATCAGCCACAGGAAAGAAGAGCTGGCCAAACACCAAGGCCGCGGCGCTGGCATACAAGAGGAAGTCATAGCCCTCTAAAGCCGTACCAATAAAACTCGCCGTCGCTACTTTTTTCATGATGCCTCCCCCTCACCGATCTGGCGCGTAGTTCACCATATCTGAACTCGGATGGCTATTGAGACGAAACGTTTTCTGACCCGCAACGCACAGTGGGGCTGAGAGATAATGCTCCCAGCCCCACATACGCGATGAATTCAGCCTGACGTTAGTCTTCAAACGGATCCGAGAACTTGGGGTCGGTCAGGAAGGACTCATCTGTCAGCGTTTCCATGAAAGCGACCAGCGCATTCATCTCAGCTTGCGACAGATTTAGCTGCTCAGGCTGGCCGTTTTGTTGAAGTTGGTTGGCCAGTTGCGGATGATCTTGAATGCCCGAGTTGTAATGCTCAACGACTTCTTCCAGCGTACCGAACCGGCCATCGTGCATGTACGGCGCCGTTACCGCTATGTTGCGCAGTGATGGTGATTTGAACCGGCCGCCGCCCGTGCCTTGATCCGCGTTCGTATTCGCGTCCAAGCCGTTGTTGCGCGGTTGATCCAAAATCATTGCAGCCGTCTCATGGCAGGCGTCACAGTTAGGGCCATTGTTGTTGCTAAAGAACAATTGGCGACCCAGCTCTTCTTCCGCTGTGAACACCCCGTTGGGGTTGAAATCCCCACCGTTGTCGAAGCCTTCATCGAACTTAGATTCGAAGGACACCATTGAGCGTACGAACTGCGCCAAGGCGAGAGAAATTCTTTCACTGGTCACGTCAGTCGACCCGAACGCATCGTCAAACAACTCTCCGTAAAATGACGTGGCCGTAAGTTTGACCTCGAGATCATCTAAGTCCATGCCCATTTCAACGGAGTCTTGGATCGGCAGTAACACTTGATCTTCTAAGGTATCGGCCCGTTCATCCCAGAAGAATCGCCCGTTCTCGTAATAGGCGGCGTTGGCGAGGCTCATTGAGTGGCGGCCCGTTAAACCACCATCAAAACCGACGCTAAGCTGGCGAGGGTCGGAGAATCCGTTCTCTTGCAGGTGGCACGAAGCGCAGGCCGTCGTGTCGTTCGCTGACAAACGTTTGTCGTAGAACAGCACCCGACCAAGAGTGGCACCGGCATCACTGATTTGGTTGTTGTTCGGCGTATTGTCTAATCTAGAAATATTCCCGAAATCTGGATTATTGATGGTGAAATGCGCCGGTAAGTTGATGTTGGCGTAGTTAAAGGACGTCTGTGGAAGAGACGGAACGCCCAATGTATCAGCACTGATGGTTTACGAGATTGGCAACGTACACTTCGCCGTCATATCCGTTAGGACACCGGCATTCTCATTGACAACAAGGTGTTGTGCAAAGCCAGTGAAACCGGAGTCCAGCACGAAATCTACGTGGAACTGGCCGTTTGTCGGTGCGAAATTAAAGTCACCAGCGAACTCATCAACTGTAAAAGTCCACGTGCTGTTTGCCGGTACGGATTGACTGTAATTCTCGGCGATCAACACTCCTGTTGCTGAGTCGAAAACATCAAAGCTCGCTGTGTCTGCAACATCAGACGTGTTTTGAACAATAATCGTACTGGGATAACCATTGACCTGGCTCGTGTGAACATTGCCCAAGTGTTGACCCGTCGCAGAGATATCGCTGCTACAGCTGGATAGGTTGGTCAGAGACCCACCGACGGCATTCCACAACGCGTGTTGCACAAAACCTGAGAAGGTTGCGGATACGGCGAGGCTGTAAGACGCGGATGATGAAACAGCAATAATGCCCGCCTCACTTTCCATATCGTCGACATTGAATTGTATAGATGCGCCCGCTGGAACTTCGCCAATCCAAGTCCCGAGGATTTGGCTGCTACCACCCGTGCGAAATACGACCTCAACTTGTCCGTCGGACGTTGATGTATTGGTGACACGCACATAAGACGCCACCGACATTACAGTCGATGATGGGTAAACCGGCGACAGAAACGCGGACGTTGCTGTCTGGGCTAATACGTCTCGGCTAAATAATCCTAAAGCCGCTATCGAACAAAACGCCACGACACGCGCCGTGGTTGGCAAATTGAGGGAAGGCATACATAGCTCCTATACCTCCCTTCCTATAGTCCCGGAGGCGCTGGTCCCTGACTGTTCGTCTCATCCCTGAGCAGTCACAGCGACCTAATATGTTCATCGTTACGACATCTCTTACCAAATCATTGATGCCGAAACCGTCCATCTCGGCGCGAGAAATAATGATCAAATAACCAAATGTCGCTTATCTAACGAAAGTTAATAGCACACCGTTGCAAGAAATTAGTGGGTTTTTTACCCACGCATATGAGTAATTTACCCACATACCTATCGGGGCCTATCGCCACTGTGTATCGTCACTTTAAAGCGACCATTGGATGGGCGCAGAGGGGGAAATATGACAGATACAGCCACGACTCAACGGGCCGCGAAGGCCTACCCTGCACCCATTGTTGCGTGGTCGATGGTCATACTCCTGACGCTTGCTTACATCCTCTCGTTTGTAGATCGGTTCATTCTGAGCCTGCTGGTCGAACCGATTAAAGCGGATCTGGACCTCACCGACACACAAATTGGCCTGTTGCTAGGCCCCGCCTTCGCCCTGTTTTACGCCACTATGGGCCTGCCCTTTGGTTGGCTGGCAGACAAAAAACGACGGACGTGGATTGTGGCATTTGGAATCGCACTATGGTCTTTGGCCACTGCATTCTCAGGCCTTGCGAAGAATTTCTGGCAAATGTTTACAGCGCGCATGAGCGTTGGTGTTGGCGAGGCCACTTTGAGCCCCTGCGCTATGTCCATGATAGCGGACTCATTTCCACCCGATAGCCGTGGCAAACCTATCGCTGTGTACTCCACAGCCATGTCGCTTGGCGCAGCGACCGCGTCTTTCGTAGGAGCAGCGATTCTGACCTGGGCAAAAAGCGGCGAACAGATCGAACTGCCGGTTTTGGGAATTGTCGCACCCTGGCAATTTGCCTTCCTTGTTGTTGGACTGCCTGGCGTTCTGTTGTCCGCAATATTTTTTGTAATGCGCGAACCTCCCCGGCGACAGGTCATTCCCATCTCAGGGGAGATCTCCGATCAGTCAGGCACGTTCATCGAAACAGTGCGTTACGTTGGCCAACGCTGGGCGACCTTTTTAGGCTTCTTCTCTATCTTTAGTCTGATGACCATCGTTGCCTATAGCCAAGGCTGGATGGCCGCCACATTCTCTCGCACGTGGGGCTGGGCACCCGAGGACTATGCGCTCGTAAATGCCTTCATACTGATTGGCGTCGCCCCGATTACGATCAATATCGCGGGCTGGATATCAGACAAGCAAACAGCCAAAGGCAAGATGGATACGCCTCTCGTGTTAGCGATGATCGGTGTCTTGATCATGGTGCCATCAGGCGTCGCCATATCGCTTATGCCGTCCGGTGAAATCGCATTCGTGATGAGCGCCATTAATACTGTAGGGATCGCGATGATCTCAGCCGTTGGCGTCACGGCATTGCTCAACATCACGCCGAGCACGATGCGTGGCCAAATCGTCGCCCTATATTACATGTGCATGAGCATCGCTGGTCTGATGCTTGGCCCAACATCCGTCGGCCTACTATCCGATTACGTATTTGGCGCTGACCAACTGAGATATGCGCTTGCCTTGCCACCCTTGATCTTTGGCATTCCCGTCATCTTGCTGATGCCCACCATTCGACGCTTGTATAATCGAGAACTGGCTGCATTTGGTTTGGCCGACCAGACAGCAGACACGCCGCACAGCGAACCAAGTAACGCTTAGAGAGTGCCGCCCAATTAGATGCGCGGTCCGGAGTGCCGAGTATCCAGCACTTTAACTTCGCGTTGTGGGAACGGAATTTCGATCCCGTTCTCTTTGAGCGCCGTCCAAATCATCAACAAAAGGTCACCGCCAACTCTGTTTTTTCCATCATCAACGCCCTCCATCCAGAACTCGATGAGAATGTTAATTCCGTTCTCTCCAAAGCTAGCGATTTCAGCGTCGGGTCGTTCTTCATACGGGACACTCTCCCCGCTTAAAACGCGGGGATGACTCGCAACGACATCGCGTAAGATATCGAACATCTTGGGTAAGTCTGTTTCGTAAGAAACCTGAAACGTGATGGGATAGCGTTGCTTCTGGTTGTGGTGAGTCCAGTTCGTGAAAGACGTTGTAATGAAGGACTCATTGGGAACCATGATGTCTTTGCCATCATAGGTTTCCAAGATTGCGGACCGCATACTCAATTCACGGATAGTACCGGACCGGCCGTCCTCAAGCTGAATGAAATCTCCAATTGTGATTGAGCGATCAAGGAGAATAATAATGCCCGAAACAAAATTGGCCGCAATTTGCTGCAAACCAAAACCCAGACCAACACCGAGCGCACCGCCAAACACAGCAAGCGCCGTGAGATTGATCCCCACAACTTGAAGAAGCAGTAGGAAAATAATCGTGAACAGCCCGATCTCAAAAAGCTTGGCCAGGACCTCACGCGTGCCAATGTCCAGCCGCGGGTTATTGCGAATAATCCGTTTACCAGTCTGGTTAGATACGCGACCAAGCCAGAACAGGATAAATCCGAACAAAAGTGTTCGACTTAAAGCCAAAGCGGATACGCGAACGTCACCAACAACCAATGCGACGCCATCCAAATACAGAGTGACATCGTCAAGCCACCCAACGACGTAGAGAATAGCAACAGGAACACCGACCCAAGTGACCAGCATTTTTATCACTGTGTTTGTCACGTAAAGTGAAATGAACTGATACAACAAATAGATGACGGCCCAACCCTGGACTGCGCGCGGCAACCACCCCTGGCTGACAACATCGTTACTCACCTGAATTGCAACACCCAGAAGAACGATGTTTAGAATCGGGAAAATGAGGTCCCGCAAACTATAGAGTGTTTGGCGCAATTCGAGATACGAACCGGTTTCAGGCTTTTCCCGGAAAATCTTAATCCGCGCCGTCAGGCCAGTTGATATAATATAGGCAAGGGCAATTGCAGCGATGGCAAAACTTGCCTGAGCATAAAACGCTACGCTAGTGACCCATGTTACAAGAATATCCAACGCTTGCTGAACTCTAGTCCCTATATCATCCACAGTTTTATCCTAAGCAAACCAGTCCCGACGTCTACAGACAGACAACCGACACATTGAATTGGCATAAGAGTACGGTACAAACACAGGGCATGACAGTTTCTTATCTCAGCCAAGAATATAGATAACCAACAGAATTAGACGTCCAAATTACGATTGGAAATATACAGATGCCACGCATTCTCGTAACGGGCGCCAATCGCGGCCTAGGCCTAGAATTTGCGCGACAGTATGCGGAAGACGGCTGGTCCGTCATCGCCGTGTGTCGAACAAACGAAGATAATCGCGACCTCAAATCATTGGCCGGTCAGCATGACGTGACCATCGAGATTTGTGACTTAAGTGACTTTGAGGCCATTGATCACCTTGCCTCCAAATGGATGGATCAGCCCATCGATGTCCTGATCAACAACGCCGCAGTCTTTGGTCCGCGTGCCAAAGCCGACGGTGACCTACGGCAGAGCTTTGGAACAATGGACTACGGTCTTTGGACCGACCTGCTACGTGTAAATATGATGGCCCCATTCAAGCTGATCGAAGCATTCATCGAAAATATCGCGGTCAGCAAAGAGAAAAAGATTATTGCGCTCTCAGCCACACCGGGGTCGATCACTGAAACAGGCCCAGGCCTGAACGCGTATCGCACCACGAAGGCTGGCCTCAACATGGCCATGGCAACACTTGCGCACGACCTTAAGCCCCGAGAGATTTCAGTTGCCATGTTCTGCCCGGGTTGGGTCAAGACACGCATGGGAACAGACGCCGCCCCGCTGACGCCAGAAACCAGTATCAGCGGCATGCGTACGCTGATAGCCGCGCTAAACCTGGACAACACCGGACAATTCAAGCGCTACAACGGCGAAGATATTTCCTGGTAGAAAATTCGGATAAGAAAAAGCCCGCCCCGATTTCTCGGGACGAGCAGGTTTTTTATTTTCTTAGTTTTATCGGTTATCTGAATTAGTAACTTTATTGAAGAGCCTCGCCCAATTCGGCGCGCACCTTTTGGCGCAGCACATCAATGGCAACACGAGAGCCCTTCATGTCGATATGCCAGAAGGTCCAACCGTTGCAGGCAGGCGCACCTTGAACGGCAGCGCCGACCTGGTGAATTGACCCTTTGTGTTCGTCTGAAATCAAAGTGCCATCCGCTTTTACCCGCGCTGGGTATCGTCCCGAGACGTCTGTAAGAACTGTGCCGGGCCGCAAGAGACCGCGTTCCACAACCGACCCGAACGGTATGCGCGGCTGAGAGCGCTTGGACGGCGTATCGAGAAGGGCTTTGTCTTCGATTTCTTTGAGACCTTTAAGACGCTTGCGCGCGCCCTTGATATAAGTTTCATCGCGTTCGATCCCTATGTAAGTCCGTCCCATTTGCTTTGCGACAGCACCTGTAGTGCCGGTACCGAAGAAAGGATCGAGCACAACATCACCCTGCTTTGTCGCGGCAAGAATGATTCGGTAAAGCAAACTTTCTGGCTTTTGCGTGGGATGGAGCTTGGTCCCCTCGTCACCCTTAAGGCGTTCCGCACCCGTGCAAAGCGGCAAGGACCAATCCGAACGCATCTGCAGACCTTCATTCAGGTTCTTCATTGCGTCGTAATTGAACGTGTAGCGCGACTCCTTAGACTTCGCGCACCAGATCAACGTTTCATGAGCGTTGGTAAAGCGTGTGCCGCGGAAGTTAGGCATTGGATTGGTCTTACGCCAAATGACGTCATTCAACATCCAGTACCCAATGTCCTGAAGTGTTGCACCAACACGGAAAATATTGTGGTAACTGCCGATAACCCAAAGCGAGCCGCTGTCTTTAAGAACACGGCGCGCCGCCGTCAGCCAAGCCTTACTAAACTTGTCATAGGCCGCGAAATCATCGAACCGATCCCAGGCATCATCAACGCCATCGACTTTACTATTGTCAGGCCGCGCCAGATCTCCACCCAACTGAAGATTATACGGCGGATCTGCAAAAACGAGATCAACGGAGCCTTCTGGAAGGCTGTTCATCACTTCAATGCAATCGCCACCATAGATGACGTTGGTTTTAAGAGTCGGTGTATCGGCAGCCTTAGATTTGCTGCTTGTCTTAGCTTTCGCCATGAAACATGCATCCCCGAAACTTGGAGCGGTGCACCCTATTCTGGGCGTGCCCAAGCGATTTTCCCCACGAATGACAGCCTCTTTGTCGAGCTGCCTGTTTATGAGTCTGATAATGGAATCAAGTGGTTAGAGAATGATTAACAGGTTGCCCACAGGCAGCACAGCCTCAACGCCCAGTTACCCACATGTGGGAGTCACCGATTCTCAAGACGCTACATGTTGGCATTTAGGAAAATAAAAGATTTTAAATTTTCTCAAGAATCGCCCCGGATGGGGGGCATAGGATCGGCGATGGTGAGGCGTGACGCCCAAACCGCATTGAGCCCCCTCTCTGTGGGCGGCAGTGCCGTAGCCCTGATTGGTTTCCCAGCCATAACCCGGAAACTCGGCCGCCAATGTCGCCATCATCCGGTCGCGCGTGACCTTCGCCATGATCGATCCAGCCGCGATCGACAAACTACGGCTATCACCCTTAATCACGGTCTTCACCGGGCAATTCAAAGCGGGGCGCACGGTTGCCATCGACGAGGGCAATGTCAACGGACAGGCACAAATTCTCTAAGGCACGGGACATGGCCAGGAATGTCGCTTGCAGAATATTAAGTGTGTCGATTTCTTCGGACTGAAGCGACACCGACACTTATGGTCGCCGCGGGACTCGCAGTAAGGAGTTCAAGTAGTGTGTCTCGTCGCGCCGAGGTTAGTTTTCTTGGAATCATCAAGACCTTTGATCAAGCCTTCCTCAAGCCTATCACGGTCAAGCACGGCAGCGCCTGCGACGACCGGCCCAGCCCAGGGGCCCCTGCCCGCTTCATCAATGCCAGCAACAGTACCCATAACCCTTTGCTCAAGTGAGAAATCAGGCATCGGGCTCAGACGAATTATGTGATGTGTCTGCAGCTTGGGCGCTTTTTTTTCTTTCGTCTCCAATTCCAAACGCGCCATCGTTTTACACCGCGAATCTTAAGCCGAACTGTTGCCGCAATCTCAGGACCAAAGGCTACATCTAATGTTTCATGTAGCGTTGGTATTTGTTTACGGGCGGCGTCAATACGGGTGGCGACGAGAAGCCATAACGGACTGAAGGCGAGACTGAGTACAGTTACCGCAACCATCATGCGCGCACCGGATTCGTCGAGAATACCGCGCTCCGCGCTTAAGGTCGCAAGCAGGAACGAAAACTCTCCAATTTGCGCAAGCACGACGCCGACCTGAACGGCTTGTGGCCAAGGTTGCCCCATAAGGCGCAAAGCCCCGATGTTCACCACAGCTTTGATCACCGTGACTAAGAGTAGCAAGGTTAGAACAAGCAACAGATTGTCCCAGAGGAAAACCAGATCAACCAACAGGCCTATAGATAGAAAAAACACCATGAGTAGGACGGCCTGCACAGGCTGGGCCCTGTGAATCACACCACGACGCAAGGTCGATGATCCGATCACAACCCCCGCCAAGAAAGCCCCATACGCAGGCGACAATCCGATAACACCGCTGAGTGTCGCCGCGCCAAAACACGCAGCTAATCCAATCAAGGGGCCTAGGTCCGTGTGTGCGGTGAAGCGTTCGGGGATCGGAATATGAATGCGTCTATGAGTCAGCAGCCAAAACAGTCCCGCCATAAACCCTATGGAGCCGAGAACCGTGACCGCACCTGATACGCTCATAACCCCATCCGAAATCACGGCGAGGATTAGCATCATCGGAACCACCGCAATGTCTTGGGCGATCAGCACGCCCACTGCAATACGGCCAGTCGGTGTACGCAGGTCATCCGCCTGCTCGAGCATTTTGATAACAACGGCAGTCGAGGATAAGGCGAAAGCAAATCCAGCCAGAACGGCCAAGGCTACACTCCAGCCGAGCAAGGCCATCAAGCCGAACCCCATCATCAAGCCAACACCAACTTGAACGGCCAATGTGCCCAATGCGACTTTCCATGAAACAAGGAATCGTCGCAGATCTAGCTCAGCACCAACAATAAACAGCAACATGAGCACGCCAAGCTCAGCGAGCAGGGCAACGCCTTCGCGATCTTCTACCAATCCAAGGCCGGATGGACCGAGCACAACACCGGCCAAAATATAACCCAGCACGGGGGGCTGACGCAGGCGGAGCATTGCCATACCAAGAAGGAGGGCCGCCAGGATCACCGTCGTTACGCCGAGAATTCCGGAGTCGATGTGCATGAAACCCTTTTGTCGTCGCTATAGAATTGAGATGCCCGGGTGGCTCCCGGCAGTAACTTGACGCAGTATGCCGCCAACTGAGTTCTGATGCTATGAACAGCAAGAGATGAATAGCTACGACGCCACAGACCTATCGATCGTCATTCCAACGCTCAACGCTGCCGAAAATTTGCCGTCTTGCTTAACGGCTTTGGAAGCGTGGCCTGGACTCGTGCAGATCATTATCGTTGATGGAGGCTCTACCGATGAGACCCTTCAAGTCGCAACGGATGCGAATGCCGTCGTCTTACCGACAGATCGTGGCCGAGGGCAGCAATTGGCGCGAGGGGGGTCCTTTGCGCGGGGTCCATGGCTGCTGTTTCTCCACGCCGACACGGTGCTTGGCCCCGAGTGGGTCGACGAGGTGGGTCTCTACACGAAAAATGAGACCAACCATCACCGCGCAGCAGCCTTTCGGTTTTCATTGAACGACGACTCACCACAAGCGCGCCGTTTGGAAAAGATGGTTGCGTGGCGGTGTCGCGTTCTTGGGCTCCCCTATGGTGACCAGGGACTTCTGATCCATCGTGATTTTTACGATCACCTATCGGGGTTCAAATCACTGCCCCTTATGGAAGATGTGGATTTGATCCGACGCATAGGTAAAGGCCGTGTTCATATGTTCAACACGGCAGCCGTGACCTCTGCGGACCGTTTTAAACGCGACGGCTGGTGGGCACGACCATCGCGCAATCTCTTTTGTCTTTTTCTGTATGCGTGTGGACTTCCACCGCGCTGGATTGCGAAACTGTACGCATGAAACGTGGTGTTCTCATTGTTATGGCCCGCGCGCCGCGCCTTGGTGCCGTAAAGACAAGACTTGGCCGGGACATTGGCGTTCTCAACGCCTGGCGGTTTTATCGCGAAACCCTTGCAAGCACCGTCAATCGATTAGGCCGGCGGTCAATCTGGTCTACCGTTTTACAAGTAACTCCAGATCGTGAGGTTCGGTCCCAAAGACAATGGCCAGATCAAGCGAGACTTCTGGAACAGGGTCGTGGCGGTTTGGGCACCCGGATGGAGCGTGGTCTAACCAGCTTTCCACGGGGCGTTCCCATTGTTTTAATCGGGAGCGATATCCCTGGCGTTACACCTAATCATATTCGCGATGCCTTTAAAGCCTTGGGCCGCGCCGATGCAGTATTCGGTCCAGCAACCGACGGCGGCTTCTGGCTCGTGGGTTACGCCAACCGCAGACCGATAAAACGGGCCTTTGATAATGTGCGATGGTCTACAGCTCATGCGTTGGCTGACACGCGGGCCAACATGGGAACCAGGCGCATTGCGCTCGTGCGCACGATGAGCGACGTAGATGATGGTCAAAGCTACGAAGCGTTCAAAACACAATCCGCCATAGCCATAAATTAAAGGCCGACTATTTCTCGCGCAGCCGTGGGATGAGTTCCACGAAGTTACAGGGCTGATGTCGAATATCGAGCTGATATTTTAAGATCTCATCCCAACCGTCTTTGACGGCACCATTTGAGCCGGGCAACGCGAACAGGTAAGTGCCACGGGCGACGCCTGCCGTCGCGCGCGACTGAACAGTTGACGTCCCGATGGATTTTAAACTGACCCAACGAAACAACTCGCCAAAGCCAGGAATATCTTTTTCGCAAACCTGCGCGAAAGCTTCCGGCGTTACGTCGCGTCCGGTTAGGCCAGTTCCGCCATTGGTAATCACGACATCAACGTTAGGGTCGTCGACCCATGCGTTGAGCTGAGCGACAATGTCAGGAACTTCGTCTTTAACGATTTTACGTTCTGCCAACGCGTGACCAGCGGCCTCAAGCCGGTCAGCCAGGACCTTACCCGACGTATCGGTTTCCATCGTGCGGCTATCTGTGATCGTCAACACGCCTATATTGATAGGCACGAACTGTTTGTTTTCGTTAATTCCGGCCATGATTCTATTTTAATGTTGCAGAGATAATGGCGGACAAAATCATGCGCTCGCCAAAGAGTCTAGTTTCTCTTTCACCGCGAGTAGATCACGCCAAGCCAAACGCTTTTGTTGAGGAGACCGAAGGAGATAGGTGGGGTGGAATGTCGCAACCCCCGGGATCGGTTGCCCCAGACCTGCCGTATTGACGGACTCCCATCGTCCACGGAGACGCGTAATGCCCTCGGGACGATTGAGAAGAGTCTTAGCTGACAAGCCGCCAACCATGAGAATGACCTCTGGCTTCACCAACGCAACGTGGCGTTCAAGAAAAGGGACGCAGAGCGCCACCTCCTCTGGTGTCGGGTTGCGATTACCGGGCGGGCGCCATGGAATGACATTGGTAAGATAGGCTGTTTCTCGCGAGTACCCGATGGAGTCCAGCATCAGATCTAGTAGCTTTCCGGACACACCCATAAACGGAAGTCCCTGGCGATCTTCGTCACTACCCGGGGCCTCACCGAGCACCATAAGCCGACCAGCTGGATTGCCATCGGCAAACACCGTCGACTTCGCCGTCGATTTGAGCGCACATCCGTCAAAGGCCTCGACAGCGGCTTTCAGCTCTTCAAGAGATTTTGCGGCCGCTGCGGCAATCGCTGCTGATTGGCCTGCAACGGACGAAGGCACCCCTTTAGAAGCCGCAGATGCAGCGGCTCCAGGTCTTTGCGCCCCTGCGCTCGCTTTCGGCGGAGACACGGCAACGGCTGGGCGCGTCGGTTTCGGGGCCTTGGCAGAGGCTTCAGACAAGGCATAGCGGTCCAAAGGATGGCTGCCGGTCGTCTCGTCGACACCCGCATCCAGATAGAAGCGCAAGACCTGCCCTGGAGAAAGGTCATTTATTGGATGATTCTCACTCATAAACCTAGGCTTACCATGGACCGGACGCGGTCCAAACGGCTATGTTCTGGCCAAATCAAGACGATACAGCGCAAAAGGAAGACGTGATGAACGGTGCGGCAACAGAACGGGAAGCGATGGAGTTTGACGTGGTCATCGTTGGTGGTGGCCCGGCAGGCTTATCGGCCGCTATCCGGCTCAAACAATTGGCCGCAGAAAAAGAGCAAGACGTATCGGTTTGCGTTCTCGAAAAAGGCTCTGAGGTCGGCGGTCACATCCTATCCGGCGCGGTGATCGACCCCATCGCGCTCAACGAGCTCATCCCCGACTGGAAAGAGAAAGGCGCCCCACTTCAAACGGAAGTGAAACAAGACCGGTTCTTATTCCTGACCGAGTCCAGTGGCTTCAGCGTCCCTAACTTCCTCATGCCACCCCTAATGAATAACCACGGCAATTACATTGTGAGCTTAGGGAATGTTTGCCGCTGGCTAGCCGAGCAAGCAGAAGCCATGGAAGTGGAAATCTACCCAGGTTTCGCAGGATCAGAAGTCCTGTATGCAGAAGACGGTTCAGTCCGGGGTGTCGCAACAGGCGACATGGGAATCGGTCGAGACGGTGAAAAAACCAGCAGCTACGAGCCCGGCATTGAATTACTCGGGAAATACACCTTCATCGCCGAAGGCGTCCGGGGGTCACTGGCCAAAGAACTCATTGCCAAATTTAATCTCGATGCTGACTCTGACGTACCCAAATTCGGTATCGGACTGAAAGAATTGTGGGAAGTTAAACCAGAGAGCCATGTTGCAGGCCAAGTTACCCATACGATGGGCTGGCCACTTTCAAGCGACACTGGCGGCGGCTCGTTCATGTACCATTTGGAAGACAATCAAGTTGCCATCGGCTTTGTCGTGCACCTCAATTACAAAAACCCACACCTATCTCCGTTCGATGAATTCCAGCGCTTCAAGCACCATCCGAAAATTCAGCCCGTCCTGGACGGAGGACGGCGTATCTCATACGGAGCCCGTGCGATTACGGAAGGTGGATTTCAGTCCGTTCCAAAATTAACATTCGCGGGTGGCGCACTCATCGGGTGCTCTGCGGGCTTCGTTAATTTGCCCCGCATCAAAGGCAGTCATAACGCCATGAAATCGGGCATGCTTGCAGCCGAGGCCGCGTTTGATGCGGTTACCAACGGACGCAGCGGCGACGAACTCACCTCCTACAGCGAGGCCTATGCGGCGTCTTGGATTCATAAAGACTTGAAACGCGTGCGAAACGTCAAGCCGATGTGGAGTAAATTCGGCATGTTCGCGGGCCTCATGCTAGGTGGTCTTGATATGTGGATGAATAATTTGGGTATCGGCCTGCCGTTCACGCTAAAGCACGGCAAACGCGATTCGGACACTCTTATTCCTGCCGCACAAGCGAAGCCGATCAACTACCCCAAGCCCGACGGTAAGATTTCATTCGATAAATTGAGTTCAGTTTTCATATCGAACACAAACCATGAAGAAAATCAGCCCATTCATCTTCATCTGAGTGATCCGTCACTGCCCATAGATCAGAACCTTCCGACTTGGGACGAACCCGCCCAGCGCTACTGCCCAGCAGGGGTCTACGAAGTTGTTGAGGCGGATCAAGGGGGCGGAAAACGCTTTCAAATCAACGCGCAAAACTGCGTCCACTGTAAGACCTGCGACATCAAGGACCCAAGCCACAATATCAATTGGACAGTGCCACAGGGCGGCGGTGGACCAAATTATCCAAATATGTGACCTAAAACATAGCCGCAGTGACGCAATGGTGAAGAAACACCACACGATTACGGGTTTTTATACGGGTCAAAGGCCCGCTAGTATGGGTCTATGAAAACACTTACCTATTCAGTGAAACGCCCCCACTGCCAGCCAAAACCTAAACGGACTCAAACCCTGGGTGCAGCGTTCATAGCTGGTATTTTAAGCATATCAGCGACCACACCTGCTGTAGCGGACGAAACAACAGGACTGGCGGGCTCATACCTCTCTGCACTGCATGCCCAATCGACCGCAGATCCTGCAGCGGCGGCGGATTTTTTAGATCAAGCATTGGCTCTTGATCCTGAAAACCGGGGCATCATGTTCCGAGCGTTCTTCTTGAAAGCGCAAGCTGGCGATATCGACAGCGCATTACCCTACGCGAAGTCTGCCTACGAAGACCGACCCAGCTTATCAATCGCCCCTCTTCTCATTGCAGTTGATCACTACAGCAAAGGGCGTTTTCAGCAGGCACAAGACCTTATAGAAAAAATCTCCCGGCGAAGCACAATAGGCCTTTCTCTTCCCTTGCTTAAAGCATGGGCCCGAGCACCACTTCTCACTCATACACAATCATTATCCTCGTTAGAGCCCTATGAAGGCCGTCAGGAATGGCGCGTTCTATCCGCGGCAATGTCGGCGATGCTCAATGAATTCTACGGGCGTGATGACGCTGCTTTGGTTTATTACCGCGCGCTGGCCAGCACGATCGACTCTCACCCTATTGCGATCCTCAGACTTACAACCAACGGGCTGCATCGACTTGGGGAGAGTGAAGAAGCCGTTGCCGCCGTTGCTAAATTTAGAGAGAAACGCGGCAACTCTCCCTTGTGGCAAGGGTACTTCAAGAAATTCGAAGATCCCGACCAAGCGCCCCCAGCCGTCACCGCTCAAATGGGTATGGCAGAAGCGCTCTATGCGATTACGCGAATTCGCATGTCGAGCGCCCGTCGGTCTGCAGGAATCCAGCTTGCATTGGTATATGCCAATTTAGCCCTCCACCTGAACCCAGAGCTGGACGTATTACGGCGAGACATTGCGGACGTCATGTCTGCGCGCAAACAATTCAAACCTGCCAACGAAATGCTTGGCGCGATCGGGCCGGACAACCCAGGCTACCTCATTGCCCAACTGCGCTTAGCCGAAAACCTTGAACGGGAAGATCGCACGGATGAGGCCATCGACTTGCTAGAAGATCTCGCCACGCCGTCGGCCAAATTTACCTGAGCCCTTAATCACGGTTGGAGATATTCTGCGCAACCGCGAACGCTTTGAAGAAGCAGTCGACGTCTATGACCGCGCCTTTAATCGCTATCCAAATGGCGAGCCGGATGGGTGGGCTTTGTACTATACGCGCGGCATGGCTTTAGAGCGCGCCCAAGATTGGGGTCGTGCTGAAGACGATTTCAAGAAAGCGTTGCAGCTTAATCCGGAACAAGCACAGGTCTTAAATTACCTTGGTTATTCTTGGCTTGATCGAGGCGAGGAATGTAACCGAAGCCCGTCGCATGATTGAAATGGCCGTCAGCATGCGCCCGGAAGACGGATTTATTGTCGATAGCCTCGGTTGGGCGATGTTCCTCATGGGGGAATATGAAGACGCCGTCATACAGCTAGAGCGTGCCGTGACTCTCAATACAGCCGACCCGACTATCAACGAGCACTTGGGCGACGCCTATTGGAAAGTAGGTCGAGAAACTGAAGCACGGTTCCAATGGCGTAGAGCGTTGTCCCTAGAACCCGACGCCGAACAAGAAGTCTTGCTGCGCACCAAGCTGCAGCGCGGCTTGGCTAGCAACTAGGGCCCTGACAATGCCTGCGGCCCTTGACGCTGGCCGCGGCGGCCAAAGTAAATCTCAGCTTGCATGTCGTCGGACGACGTACCGACGGGTATCACGAACTAGACTCACTCATCGGGTTCACCGACGTGACCGACGTTTTGACTCTTCGTGACGCTGCAGAAATTCAACTGACCATCTCAGGCCCTGAATCCGAAACAATCGAATGCGATGATCGCAATCTTGTCGTTCAAGCCGCGCGATTGGTCCAAGCACACTTAGGTGTATCGACCGGCGTCGATATGGTCCTCGAAAAAAACATCCCCGTTGCCGCTGGATTGGGAGGTGGCTCGGCAGACGCCGCAGCCGCCGTGTCAGGATGCTTGGCACTCTGGGGCACCTCAGATAGCGACACACTCAGTGATGACATCCTAGCGTCTGAACTCGGCGCCGATGTGCCAATTTGCCGCTATGGTCGTGCCGCTCAGATCTCTGGGATCGGGGGAGACCGTCACCCCAGCCCTTCATTGGCCTTCGGCCTGGTTAGTGCTTGTTAATCCTAGAGTGCCGTTGTCGACCGCAATCCGTCTTCAAACCACTTTGAACGGACCAATGGGCTCTGCCGGTCCCCAAAACTTTAAGGGCCGTGACTATGCTGCATTCATCACATTCCTTTCTGGCCTGGAGAACAGCCTAACCGCCCCCGCCACAGACCTCGCCCCCATCATTCGCGATGTTCTGACGGAAATCGCGGCGCTTCCAAAATGTGCTCTCGCGCGCATGAGCGGGTCTGGGCCGACCTGTTTCGGTCTCTTTGACCTCCTTAGAAGCGGCCGTGGCCGCCAGCCAGGCCCTGGCCTCAGCCCGGCCAGAGTGGTGGGTCAAGCCAAGCGCTTTACAGATCAAAAGCCCCGGCTAGGCATAACCCAGCAATAGTTGTGTTAATCGCCTTCCGCTCCCGCGCTCGTGACTTGAATCCTGGAGTTGGAACACTAGAGTCAGCATCATGAAAAACTTTATCTCTTATATGGTGCTGCTGAGCGCGATCGTGCTTTCCCAGCCGACGGCGGTTTCCGCCCAATCCGTTGTCACCACAGAGCGTGTCACTGCAACGCTCCTAACTGTAACGGCCAAGTGTCGCTCCCGGTGAGACCATCTGGGTCGGGCTCAAGCTCGAAATGGCCGAAGGGTGGCACACCTATTGGCGCAACCCCGGCGACTCTGGCCTCGCCACAATGATCGATTGGAGCCTCGTTCCAGGCATGGCGGTCGGGCCGATCCAGTGGCCAACACCAGAACGCCAACCCTATGGCACCCTGATGAACTTCGGGTACAGCGATGAAGTAACACTGCTCGCTCGCCTATCCATTGCTGATGACTCACCAACCGGCAACGCAAACGCTTTCAGCGCGCGTGACATGGCTCGTCTGCGCCGATATTTGCATTCCGGAAGACGGATCATTTTCGATTCCGATCACCGTTGACCCTCTGGCCCCGCGCGCCTCTACATTAGATGGCTCCCATCTTATGACGACGGCTTCGGCCCTGCCGGAAGCCCTGCCCGGTTTGGTCAGCGCATCCATGACACAGGATATGCTGTCACTCGGTGCGGAGTGGGCGGACATACCGACCGGTGAGATTAGGTTTTATCCCTACGCCACATACCTGATGGATAACACGGCGCCACAATCTATAGCCCCGACCGCAGACGGTTTTCGCCTCACCGTCGCTACGGTGCCGGACCCAGACCAGCTTGAAACACTAGGCGGATTAATCACCATTGGTGACGGCGATACGCAACGCGCCTTCGCCTTTGAAAACGCCCCCATGACTCTGGGCGCAGCGTCACCGGCCAACATACCTGCAACAACGTCTGACATGAGCCTGATCGCTGCCCTCCTGTTCGCGTTCTTAGGCGGAATTCTGCTGAACCTAATGCCGTGTGTGCTTCCGGTGCTTTCCATTAAAGCCCTTGCGATTGTGAAGCATGGCAATGACGGAAGCGCACGCCGAGACACGCTCGCCTATACAGCGGGAGTGATGGTTTCGTTTGGCGTTCTCGTAGCCGTATTGCTTGCTCTAAAAGCCGGGGGGGACCGTATCGGATGGGGATTCCAGCTCCAATCTCCGGGCTTCGTGACCGTTCTGGCATACATCATGCTGGCTGTCGGCCTTAGCCTTTCCGGCGTGTTCAATATTGGAAACGGCTTGATGGGTGTAGGGTCGAACTGGATCAAAAGCGATGGACCAGTGGGCTCTTTCCTTACAGGTGTCCTGGCCGCCGTTGTTGCAACACCGTGCACAGCCCCGCTCATGGCCCCCGCGATTGGGTATGCATTAACCCAGCCGCCGCTAGTGGTTATCGCTGTCTTCGAAGGACTTGCCCTAGGGTTAGCCGCACCGTTCCTCTTGATAGGATTTGTCCCCGCCTTTGCCCGTGCCCTACCGAAACCGGGCGCGTGGATGGAGACGTTCAAACAAGTGTTGGCGTTCCCCATGTATGCAGCCGCAGCGTGGTTGGTTTGGGTCGTCGCACAGCAAGCTGACGCAATGGGGTTTGCAGCGACTCTGGCTGGCCTCATCCTCATTGCCTTCACGGCTTGGGTGCTTGGCCATGCACCGAGCGAAGGGAAAGGTCGCCTCATTGGGACTGGCTTTGCCACGGCAGCCGCCATTGGGGCCTTTTTCCTTGCCAGTGTGCCGCAGCCTCCGACATTTGAATCGGCGCAAGAAAAAAGTAGCTCTGCGAATTGGGAATCCTACTCGCCGGCTCGGCTGGAAGACTTGCGCGCAAGCGGCACGCCCGTTTTCATCAACTTTACCGCCGCCTGGTGCATCACCTGCCTGGTCAATGAAAAGACAGCCCTCTCTACCGCAGACGTAAAGGCCGCCCTAGAGAGTAAAGGTGTGGCCTATCTCAAGGCAGACTGGACCAATAGAGACCCGTCTATTACTGCGGCCTTAGAATCCTTTGGTCGCTCTGGAGTGCCGCTCTACGTGCTTTACGACGCCTCCGGGCAACCCACGGTGCAGCCGCAAATCCTCACGCCAGGGGCATTTCTGGAGGCCTTAGAAAACCTTTAGAGGGCCTCTTTTTAGGCCAAATGCTCGGTGCAAAATAGCTGTCAGCAAGGCGTTGCGGCGGCGCAAACTTTCCCTTATGGTCCCGCCATTCCTTGGTGGGGCGTGGCCAAGTGGTAAGGCACCGCTTTTTGGTAGCGGTATTCGCAGGTTCGATCCCTGCCGCCCCAGCCAACTATTTTTTGGCAGTTTTCCTAGGTTTTAAGTTACAAACCCAAGATAGCCCCCTACCAAGAAATCAACAAACTCAAAAACATAGCAAAAAACGCGTTTTTTTATTCTGTGTTCTCAAACACATAACAAAACGGATGTTCCGTTAAAGTTACAAACGTTTGTAACTTCTGGAATCTCAAAAGTTACAAACTCTTCTCGTTCACTTTTTTCGACGATGCACGGCGAGTAAAAACTTTTTAGTCGAAAAATTTAATAAGAATCTAAAACTCAAAAATACGCTAAGTTTCATTCTTGAAGTCTGAATCTTCCACGGCACGTCGTCCATTATCACCTCTCATGCGACTGCTTATCTGAGGTTCAAATCGGGGACCCGCTACCAGCGTTGTCTACACCTGGATGAGGTGTGGCTATGAGTATATACAGCTCTAAGTCCTCATATTCACATCTTATGCGACCGTTATAAGCGCTAATTCTTTCCCTGCCACTACTATGGGCTGCCTGGACTGAGCTACCCTTCACAAAGACCAATATCAATTGCACACTAACGCGTTGTGAACACCAAGCGTACCAAATGTGAAAACAGCATAACGAAACCAAAGCACTATGATTCGAATCAGGTTACTAGGCTGCTTAGGCATAACAGCGATCATACTACAATCCTTGTCAGCAGAAGCGGCCCCTTCACCGGAACTACTGCAAGTCTTGCGTGATGTCTCGGCCTGGATACCTGGCAACTATGACTCAATGCCCCAAATCGCATATGAGCGAGCGAACGGTGCACCGCCGGATGGAGAACACAGCCATCAATATCGTGTCTTTGCCCGTATCGATGCACCGCACTTGGGTGAGCACGTTTTCTATTCTCAAATACGGGCTGGCGGTTCCGATGGGCCGATCATCCAACAGGTCCTCTTTCTGACTGAACTAGATGAGGAGAATAATGGCGTCACTTTTAATGGTCGCCGCATAAAGGACCCCGATGACTACGTTGACGCCCACTTGCACCCCGATATGTGGGCAGCAATAGGACCTGACCCACGGTTTGGCGGCAACTGTAATTTTTACTGGCGTCGTCACGGCACGCTGCTTAAGGGAACAATGAACGACGGCACGTGCACAATGATGTCTCGCGACAATCAGCAAATGACATGGCATACCGAGTGGGTTCTCTCTCCGACAGAGTTGTGGGTATACGACAACGGCTATTACGATGATGGAAGCCTAGTCACCGGAAGATATGACAAGTCTCACCTCAGGCTATACAAAGAGAATACTTTTTCTTGCATGGTGACAATTCAAGAGAATGGGGCTGCGACTAAAACTGTCAAGGAGGTGCATGACCGCGGTAGCATAGCTCAGATTATAGAACAGCAAGATGGAACCCCGCCTCTATTCCTTCAATTAATACGCGGACCGACTGTCGTTGAAGACGGTAGAATTATGGAAACCACAAAGCTAACCCTACTCGATCAGGATCCCTTTGATGAAGAGTCGCCTCACATTCTAGCTTTTGCCCGCGCGCAAGGCGCACCATCGCAAATATCGGTGCACTACGCAGGCAACGAAATTAACTGTTTAAAGAGTTCTAAACTCAATTAGGTACTATGTATGCTGGCAACCGCTGGCTTGACAACTGCATGGCTGACCACACGACATTGAGATTGTGGTATTCAGAGAAATAAAAAATCTTCCTCGAATAACTCTCTCAATAAAGGGGCCTAAATGGAAAAAAATCAATGGGCTGAAAATGTAAATGCGTGGGAACACCTCAAGCACGAACGTAACCCGTTGAAAGGGTAAGAGCGGCAATGGCGTCGATGATCAGAAGCATTGGAGCAATTACTTTACTATTGCTTTGCACTATCTCTGACATCGTTGGCGCAGAAGCAATGCTTCGACGAACAACGTTACTCGTTCAAGACGTTGAACAGTCTAAAGCCTTTTATCAAGCACTCGGCTTTAGGGAATGGCTAGATTGGTCTGAAGACCAAGACCCCGAGGCTTTGACTGGTTTGCCGCTCAATTCCAACCCGAGCCATGCCCGCGTGATCATCATGGCTGGCGAGGATCCTTACATCGGGATGATCGGCCTCTTGGAATACAGCAGCCCACCGCTCAAACCGAGCAGGCCGAAAGACGCGGGCCTCGGGTTGATGGATATTGTGCTCGTAATCGAGACGGACAATCTGGAGGCCGTAAAGCTCGACCTTGAAGCTTTGGGAACCCCTATTCTTCGTGCCCCCAAAGGCTACACATCTGATGGACCAGCCGGGAGCAAGCGTGGCCTCGACATGCTGGTGGAAGACCCAGACGGATACGTTGTTGAGATCAGTCAGGTTTTACAAAGGGATTGAGAACTCGGCGATACCAGTGAGTTGCTTAACTCACTCTGTGGCCAAGGACGTAGCCGTTTGCAGCAACTCTCGATATTGCTGTTCGGCGTTCATCCCGGATTGACTAAGTTCGTTGAGTCGCTCGTCGATCAAGGACTTAGCCACCTCACGCCAAGTGGACCGTTCTTCTGGCGTCGGCATGATAATTGTATTGCCTAGTTCAATGACATTGCCTCGCCCTCGCTGCTCTTCTTTATCCCACTCCGTGGCCGCGCTGAGTGCGACGCCCGGACCAGACATGTCATTAACCAGTGCTCGAAGGTCTTCTGGCAAAGAATTGAGTGCTTCAGCGTTTATGAAAAGCCCGAGAACGGAAACGAAGAAATACATTTCCGTGTGATAGTTGGCTTGTTCGCCCAGGTTAAAAATACGCATGGCTTCATAGGGCCAGATCGTTCCATCGACCGTGCCTGCCTCCAGCAATCCATAAACTTGTGGTGCGAGATAGCCTGCAATTGGCTCTGATCCAAGGACACTCAAGATGTCGCGAATGTAGTCCGTTGCGCCGCGCATTTTGAGCCCACTTAGATCAGCCGGTATCCGAACCGGGCTTATCTTTCGTATGAATCAATGACGGTGCATTGGTTTGCAACACTGCCACATGCAGCCCAGACAAGTCGTTGTTCAACAGACTTTGATCTTCAAGGAGGGAATTTACGATGCGAGTGCCATGAACCGCTGAGTCGGCCACGAATGGCAGCTCGACAAGGTCTAAAACAGGGCTGACTGGTGCGGGTCCAAAACCGATCTCGGCAACGCCGTCACGCACTCCCCTGGCGCAATAGCTGCAAGTCTCAGTAACGAGTTATTGGGATGCACCTCAATATTGATACGCCCATCAGATCGACGCTCCAGTTCCTCCACCCAATCGGACAACCAACCCGCAGCAAAGAAGTGTTCCTCTTGAAGATAGTGGGCGAGGCGCCATTCAACTTCAGCCGTAGTAGCTGGTGCAGACAAACCAATTAAGGCAAGTACACAAATTAGGAAATCGTCCCTTGCATCGCGGCAAGAACGTTCTCTGTACAATAAATAGACTCATCGTTCAGACCTCAGCTCTTTCTTTCAAACGACACCAGCTACCCGGTTCACGAGTGGAGCTATTAGCTACTTAATTGGCTGACGCGTCTCAGCGTATCGCTGCCAACTGTTCATCGGCTTATCCCAAGGTGCCTCGCTTGTCAGGTAGTTAGGTTGTTGCCGTTCAATAATTTCCAAGATCTTAGCTGGCAAGGCCTCAGGTCCCGAAATTTTACGTCCGATGCCACGCGTCATTAATAATCCAGGACGTTTCCCCCATCAAAAGCCAAGGCAACCAAGATCGCATCGACACCCAGTTCATATCGTGTGGTGCAGACAAAATGTCAGGGTTTTCTATATCCTCTACTCGTCCCGAAAGCGTGAGATTGATACTGGACACTGTGTTTTCTCCGGAAGATGCAAGTGGCCACTCTTCCGGCTTTAGCGGATGGGTACGTTCAAACACGGCTTGCTCAGTCAACCACGCATGACCATCTACCACCTGCCATGGAAGAATAACTGGGTCTGCTGGAGGCGTGGGCGTCCAGGGATAAACGGGTCCGTTTCGAGTGAGCGTCGAGTTGTTGGACCATCCCACACGTGAATCACGTCGTTCTTTTTTTCAGTTATTGGGTTCGCAAAGACGTCGAGTATTTCTTCGGTGTCTCTGTGCAGAAAGGAAGACGTATCGTACAAAAGCTCAGTGTGAGTGCCGTCTTCATTGTCCGTCCATTTCGCTTTGATGAGGCCCATGAATTTGAACATGGGAATCGGAGCGCCTTCGGGAAGAACTGCAAGGACATCCCCCCCAATAGTGACGCCACACCCATTCATTACCTAACGAACCCTTTAACTTGACGTTCGCGCGATGCCCTTGGTCTGGGTTGGTATAATCAATTTTCTCAAGCGATTTGGCATTTGATTTCGTTGACGCCAAGGAGCTAACTGCCCGAAACGGCTAAGGTCCCAATTGCAGCACGGCGATTCAGCGCGTTTACGACAGACATACACACCTCCATTCTAAATAGCCTCGATGACTAGCCCTCACCATGAGGTGCATTACCTTTCAATGTTACACGATTATTTCAATTGAATATTTTAGCTCCTGGGGGAAATTCGGTACGACATCTTGAAGAAACTCCGAAAATTGTAGAAGCAGAGCACTACATATAGATGGCCGGTGATTCGCCCAGACAACTTGACGTTTTCACGCTTAGATCAACGTCCCAAACACGCGAAAAAGACCCCAATATCCTAGCAAAAAAGCCTCAAAACGGGTACTATGACGCTTGAAAATCGCTTCTGATTCTGATCGACGGAACTGACCGCAAACATCGGTCTCAAGTATAAAAATAGGGGGAGTATGACATTGTTTAAGAAGGTACTTTTTACTACCGCAGCTGTCTTGAGTTTGAGCATCGGCACCGCACCAGCCAACGCCCACAACGGGGCTAGACCTCAAGGAAGGTTATGCCGGGTATTCCACGCCTATGGTTCTCAGCGTCAACCACGGTTGCAAAAACAGCCCGGTTGTCGGACTGCGGATCAAGGTCCCGACGGCGTTACCGACGCCAAAGCAGCATTCGATCCGGGCCTGGGCATCGAATACAAAATGCGCACTTTGGAAACACCGATCATGGCCCATGGCCGTGAAGTCAATGAAGTCGTAGGCGAGATCGTGTGGAAAAACCCTGTAAAAACCGTCCCCGCCAACGGATGGTATCCGTTTAAGTTCCGCATGACCTTGCCCGATGAGCCTGGCAAAGTGTTCCACGTACAAAATATCACGGTGTGCGAAGAAGGCACGGACCCCTATGTGGACCTGCCCGAGGTGGCTCTGATATCAATGACCCAGAATTCGCGAAGAAGACCTGGGCATTTATGACGGCCACACCGACACCGGCCCCATTTCTGGTGATCCGCGCACCAGAAAAGAATCAGTACCCGTGGGAATGGACAACGGAACAAGCACGCGGCAACACCATGCAACAAGAAGCGATGGCAAAAGAATAACTCCCAAATAGCTGCTTATTGTCGCAAACGGGGCGGTCCAGTGACCGCCCCCGTTTATCTTCTATCCTCAAAAAGGACGTTACCTATGCTTCAAGCTCGTAATTTGTCTAAGTCATTCGGCGACTTAGCCGCTTTGACTCAACTCAACATCTCGGTTGAACCGGGCGAACTCTATATTTTGTTGGGTGCCAATGGGGCAGGCAAGTCAACGACAATACGGCTGTTTCTAGGTTTCCTCGATCCAACAGAAGGAGAGGCATTGGTAAATGGTCTAGACGTGGCAGATCATCCACACGAAACCAAACAGTATCTTGGTTACATTCCCGAACTCGTCATGCTTTACCCAGAGCTCACGGGTCTTGAGAATCTCAAATACTTCTCAAAGCTGGGGGGACATAGCTATACCGAAAATGAACTCAGAGACATTCTCGCATCAGCAGACCTGCAATCAGAAGCGGCTGACCGGAAAATTTCAATGTATTCAAAAGGGATGCGTCAGAAGACCGGAATCGCTATTGCCATTGCCAAGCAGGCCAAAGCCCTTTTGTTAGACGAGCCATTTTCTGGCTTGGATCCAAAAGCAAGCAACGAGTTTGCGAACATTCTCCAGACAATGAAGTCAAACGGAACGGCCATTATTATGGCAACTCACGATATATTCCGTGCCAAGGAAGTCGGCACAAGAATTGGCATTATGCGTGATGGCCGTATTCTAGAAGAAATAGATCCTTCAGCCGTAAGTCATACCGATATTGAAGAAATCTACGTAAAGCATATGAACTAGTAGCCATACTGGTCTTAGATCAATGGTTTTGTTCAAAATCAACTTACCGCTTTCCATCAACAAGGGGTCCTATGGAAAAACGTGATCTTCCGAGCGTAGAAAATTCTATCACCCCGGGAACAACACATAATGCAAGAGATGGTGAATGGGTGCAGGCGTCACGACATCGCTAGAAACTTAGACATAAGTCTTGCAACCGTTGACACACACGCGTCCAAAATTAGGAAAAAGTTACATGCAAGAACTAGAGAAGAATCTATCGCAATTTGGACGAGATTTAATGATGTTTTCTCTGGAGATGCAATTGACCAAGAATAAGGAATAAACTGATTGCTGAAGTTAACGAGGTGACTAAGCAGCTAAAAAAACTAGAGAAATCGAACAAGATTGCACAACAAGATGCTGTAGGTTTGCAGCGCCGCTTAGATGTTATCAAATCACTCGTGAAAGATGAGCCAAAGCTGCCAAATAGGTGAATGCGACTGCAACTTGCTCAGGCAATTTTCTAATCAACAGTGAGGTTCAGCCTCGTGAAAGTACAATCTAAATTCATCTACTGGCTCCTTTGGTTTCTGAACTGAAGCAGAAAACCGAGCCACTCTGTATATCACTCGCGGTCGTGGACGAGGCCTAAGCTTTGCGCACGTTTCTCCCATAACTGAACCATCAGCGCTATAAGCTGTACGTCAATATGACTACCAAAGAGCTGGTGACGCCGCCCTCGTGAGTCTCTAACCATGCCATTCAATATATGAAACTCTGGAGTCTCGTTTGATACGCCATTAGGAATCTAACATCTTTCGTTCATTCCACATAAGCGCCGGATTGTCTGTACTTCATCTGCCTGAGTATTTTGCGCACCCACTTAACCAGACAGCCGACAACAGCGTCGCCGCGGTTGCTCGCGCATTTCTTAGAGCCGATATAGAAAAGCGTGAATTCAGTTTCTTCATGAGACTACACTCCAAGATCCTCTGGCCGCATGACGACATGAACCAAACCATAATCATCAGTGCTCCAATGTCGTCGATGATCAATTCTATATCCGTAAAAATGGCGAATATCCCGCCCCCAAGTGCAATAACTGACGGGGTTAGGAGTCTCTTTAAGAGCCCAGAACGAGATCTGAAATGCCTACTCCGGCAAATAGTTTTCTCCATCAAGATGGCGGCAATACCATTTACCAAGAATGTTGATCCGGCGACGATAATAATCAGATTGGTTTCTACATGTGCTGGCCGAAATAGCCGTATGAAAAGAAGTCCTAAAATCCAGATTGGAAAAATTATCGAAGCAACTAAGAGAAGCGGTGAGGAGGCATGAACGTAGTTTAAGACATGCGTTGGACTAAACCGGCCTTGAGAGCGCACACCTCTGGCAAAAACCCAAACAAAAATAAAGTAGAGTTCAGTTGCCAGCGCCATCGCGAGTGCAATAAGCATTAATGACGCCGATGTTATGGAAGCGATAAAGGAACTCATACCTGCGGCCATGATCAACAAAAACGGAAGGCCAACCCCAATGAATTGACCAGGGCCGAATAGATTTGACCATGCATGCGGTTTTGCGAGCATAGTGTTTTCTAATCCCAACACTTGGTATCGGCTTCCCTTATTAAACGGGGCTTGGAAGCATCAAGACTTCTAAGCGAAGGGGTTAAATCTCCTTCTCATTTATGACTCTGGGGGCTCATCGTTGGGGTTGGGCTCACGGCCACGCAAGGGGGTTGAGTAGTCGTGAGAGAAAGGCTGGGATGGTCCTTTCCTACCAAGGCAGCGGGAAGGGAATCGCAAAAGAGGAAAACACAATGGTCTCCCCTGTTGCGGAATGCTCGTGCCTTAGTACCATACTCTTTTTACTCCGCTAACAAGGGCTTTCTGTCCCTGTCAGCTCAGTTTCAATTTCTTCTTTGCGCGGCATAAACCACGGATACAATGACGGTATAACAAGCAATGTCAGCGCGGTTGAAGTAAACAACCCTCCCATGACGACTGTGGCTAACGGTCTTTGGACTTCACTCCCTGTTCCACTTGCAATGAGCAAGGGCAACAGACCAAGGGCGGTTGTTACTGCCGTCATCAGAACTGGACGTAGGCGCAAGCGTGCACCCATTAAGCAGGCATCCCTGACCGGGTGTCCCTCTCTAACAAGTTCATTAATGTAGGTAATAAGAACCATCGCGTTTCTAAGGCGATACCAAAGAGCGCGATAAAACCTACCGATGACGGCACCGATAGATTCTGTCCAGAAATCCATAGCGCAAATATGCCACCGACCAGTGCAAGCGGGATATTGAGGAGGATAAGAATTGAATTGCCTAATGAACCAAAGTTAATGAAGAGAACGAAAGCGATTGCTGCCAGCGTAATCGGAATGACAACGGCAAACCGGGCATTAGCCTCTTGTTGCAGCCTGAACTGCCCACCCCCACGACGTGAGATAGCCGGGCGGCACTCAACATTTGTGTCCGATGGCGGCCTGGCCCAATTCAACAAAGTACCAATGTCCAATCCGACGACATTCGCTTGTACGGTCACAAAGCGCTGCGTGTTCTCTCTTGTAATCTGGCGTGGCCCCACAATCTCTCTAATGTCCGCAAGCTGTGAAAGTGGCACGCGTGCACCAGTTGGGGTTTTACTAGGATTTGACCAATTTTTTCTGGGGAATCTCTAAACTCTTCAGAAAAGCGGACGAGAATTCCGAATCTTCGAATTCCCTTCGAACACTTGTCCCGCCTCAGCTCCACCCACAGCAGCACTGACGACATTCTGAACATCTTCAATATTCAACACCATACCGGGCTACAGCCTCCCGGTCTGGGCGAATCAGTAACTGAGGCGTTCCACTGACTTGGTCTACTTGGACATCTGCCGCTCCTTCAACCTGCCGCAGCACTCCTGCTATTTCGTTCGCCTTTTCTTCCAGGAGATCAGGTCGTCCCCCAAAGAGTTTGACGGCCAACTCGGCTCGCACACCTTCCAGAAGCTCATCGACGGTCATCTCTACGGGTTGTGTCAGATTGGCAACTATGCCTGGCATGACGCCGAGTTCATCTCGGATAATGTCCTCGATAAACTCCTGGTCACCCGACTCACGCCATTCGTCTTCGGGCTTTAGAATTACATAAATTTCGGCAGCGGTTTATCGGGTCTGCATGGGCCCCAACCTCACCCCGGCCGATACGCGTAACAACCTCTTTGACTCGGGAATGGCCAGAATCCGCCGTTCGACAATCATGGTCGTTCGCTTACTTTCGTTAAGAGAGATGGATGGCGCCATTGTAAGGCGCACAACAATCGTTCCCTCTTTGAGTTCAGGCGTGAATTCCGAACCGAGAAAGGGAAAAATGACCAAGCCCAACGCCACTAAACCACCAGCAAGCCACACGGATACTTTGCGATTGGATACAAAATACTCGAGCAGGATTGAGTACCGGGGGAGAATCTTACGGATGATGAAAGGCTCACTTGTTTCATCTTCTTCACCCGCCGACGGTACCTTTTGTTTCAAGAGCAGGTCGCTGAAAACGGGTGCAAGAAACAGTGAGAATATCAGTGACCCCGTGAGAGCCAGGGTGATGGAATAGGCCAAAGGACCAAACGTTTTACCTTCAACGCCTTCCAACGCAAACAACGGGAGAAACACAATAATGATGATCGCTATGGGCAAATAGAATTGGCCTTGCAACTTCGCGGCAGGCTTTTTCAATAATTTGGCGCTTAGTCATACCGGGATGAGGTTCGCGCAACAGACGGTCGGCGTTCTCGACCATGACAATTGTGCCATCAACCAGAATACCAATGGCAATTGCCAGCCCCCCCAAACGACATCAGGTTTGCCGAAAGGCCGAAGTAGCCCATGGCAATGATTGCAAATAGAATTGAGAACGGTATTGCGAGTGCAACCACGGCGCTTGGCCTGGCTCCACCCATGAAGGCGAAGAGAACGATGGCCACGAGTGCGATGCCTTGAAGCAGCGCATTTGTTACCGTGGTGACTGCTGAGTCTACGATGTCTTTCTGCTGGTAATAGGGAACGAGCTCTAGACCATCGGGGATAATTTCATTGATTTCCTCAATCTTAGCCTCAACGCGTTCAATCACCGAAGAGGCGTTAGTGCCGTAAAGCTTGACGACCATTCCGGCGATGACTTCCCCTTCACCGTTGCGAGTCTGTAGTCCCCGTCTAATCGCACCGCCAATCAGCACATCCGCGACTTGATCTAGATACACCGGACGCCCTTCTTCTGACTTCACAACGATGCGTCCTAGGTCCTCGATATTGGTCGCTAAGCCAACTGAGCGGACCACTAACTCCTCGCTTCCTTTCTCCAAAAACTGGGCACCGACATTGCGATTGTTCGCTTCGATGCGCTCGATGATCTCGTCCAGAGTAACATCGTAGCGAAGCAAAGCGTCAGGACGTACGACAACGTGAAACTGTTTTTCAAATCCTCCAATTCCCAGAACTTCAGTTACACCGGGCACGGTTTGTAAATTGAATTTCACGATCCAATCGTGAATCGTGCGTAGCTCTTCAAGCGAATACGTGCCGGTTGTGTCATTGAGGTAGTAGAAAAGTATTAGGCCCATGCCGGTTGAAATTGGCCCCATACCCGGCGTTCCAAAACCATCCGGAATCTGCTCACGGGCTTCTTGTAGCCGCTCGTTGACAAGTTGGCGGTTGAAGTAAATGTCGGTCCCGTCGTCGAAGTAAATATTGACAACGGAAAGCCCGAAATTAGAGACGCTTCGTATCTGCTCCACGCCTGGCAAACCCGTCATAGCGGCTTCAACCGGATAGGTTACATATTTTTCGATCTCTTCAGGGGCCAAGCCATCTGTCTCTGTAAAGACTTGAACCAGGTTTGGAGATACGTCAGGAAATGCGTCCACCGGCAGTTGGCCATATGACCATATGCCACCAAGAAACACAGCTACTGCAAGCACACCAACGAGGAGTGGATTGTGAATCGATCTCGATACAAGATTTTCGATCATAATGAATGTCTACCTACTAGTGGGCGTGGCCAGCATGTTCGAGCCCAGAGCGGCCCAATTCAGCTTTGAGAGCGAAGGCATTCTGCGCAACATAAGTTTGGCCAGCCTCCAAGCCTGAAACGATTTCAACGTGTCTGTCATCCTGTCGTCCGAGTTGCACTACGACAGTCTCCAAAAACATCACCGTCTTGCACAAAGACTATTGTTTCATTGTCTATCGTTTGTACGGCATCACGCGGTATGACGACGCCAGCCCTGATGCTGTTAACCGCGATAACGGCATCTACAAACGTTCCAGGTGGCCATTGACCATCGGTATTGTCGAGCACGACCCGAGCGGTCGCCGTCCGAGTAGACGGATCAACCACGGGACTCACGTATTCAATAATCCCTTCTGTCTGCGCATTCCCGTACCGGCTTGTCACGGTCACATTCTGACCCCTACGAACGAGTGACAGCTGGGCTTCATACACAGTTAGGTCAACCCATACAGTGCTTGAGATCGGCAACGATAAATGCCCGCGAGTCAGGATCTATGAACTCGCCTCGTGCTATGTTCCGCTCTATAACTTCTCCGTCGAGTGGGGCCTTGAGCTCAAAATGTGTCAGTTGATGTCCATTTCCGCTGGATATGTTCGACAGGTCATTAGGTGAAACATCGAGTGCAAAAAGCTTTTGTTCGGACGCTTTCAGCACAATTTCAGATTCACGAAATACATTTCGCACCTCAAGGTATTCCTGCTCAGAGGTAATCTTTTGATCCCAGAGACTTTGAAAAACGTTCAAAATTCGTGTTGGCCAAAGCGGGCGCGCTCCTTAGCTGCAACATAATCGGCCTTGGCATCAGCGAGCTCACGGCTCTCAAGTTCGGCTAATGCCTGTCCCTCCTGAACTCGATCACCAAGGTTGACCAGCCACCTTCTGAACATTGCCGCTTACTTTCGGAACGATATGGGCCGCCAGATTGTCATTCAGAACGACCTCGCCACTCAGGCGAACGGTCGCCCGGAGCACGTCACCATTTGCAGTGCCGGTTCCGATACCGAATTCTTTCATATCAGCAGGTGACACCCGAAGTGCGCCTTCTTCTTCATGATCATCGTGATCATCGTGATCGTCTTCCGCGTGTTCATCATGGTCATCTTCCGCATGATCATCATGATCATCATGATCGTCATGATCGTCGTGATCGTCGTGATCGTCATGATCGTCGTGATCGTCGTGATCGTCGTGATCGTCGTGATCGTCGTGATCAGGTTCCTGCAACATAGCGAACACAAACTCGTCCCTACTCAATTGTGGTTCATACTGAGTTGAGGGCGCCTTAGTCTCGGGGTCTCCAGCTGCAATTACCATGGACGAAAACGCAATCAATGAAGCTGTCGCGAGAAGCACGGCCTTGCTCTTGATACGCATTGCTTTTTCCTTTCTGTAGGACATGTCTTATTCCCCCTGCCGGGCAACGAAACGCTCAAGTTCAGCACGGTTAAGGTGATAGGATTCAAGGGTGTCTAGATATTGCTCGCGGACGTCGAGCAAGGTCCGCTGGGCCTGGACCAAATCAAGAAAGCTGAGGCGTCCAGCTTGATAGCTAGTCAGAATCGTTTCATACGCTTCAGCAGCGGCGGGCAAAATTCCGTCCCGCAAAGTCTGAGCATTCTGAAAGGCTGATGCCATGCGGGTATAACTCTCGTTGAGCTTTACCTGCAAACTCAACAAAGCTTGCTGACGTTGATTGGCGGTTAGCTGACGCCTGGCTTGCGATGCTATTACGTTGCCTTGATTTCTATCGAACAGGGGTAGAGGAACTGAGACGCCAAATCGCACGGCTTTTCCGTCATCGACCTCGAACCGAGAGCCCCCCAAGGAAACTGTCACATCAGGAATACGTTGGGATTTCTCAAGTGCAATGGTGGCGTCACTACGACTGACCTCTTTATCCCACCGCACGAGATCAGGGCTTTCAGCGAGCCGGTCCGCATACAAGGCAAAAGGTTCGGGCGCTGCGAACTGGTCCATGTTAAAAACAGCGGCTTGTCTTAGCGGGGCGCTTGACCCCCAGGTTGCCGCTAAGTTTTGCCGGGCCACGCTTAATTCCCGTTCGGCTGCAGAAAACCCGATCTCTGCGCTTGAGAGCTCTAGATTCGCTCTGGTTTGTTCTGTCGGTGAGACCTGCCCCGCATTGATGCGATTTTCAACTGAAGTTGCTAGCTCACGGGCGAGTTCGAGTGTGTCTCTTGCAACTTCAAGACGCTCTTGCGCTGCGACGACATTGATGAAGGTCTGCGTCGTAATCAGGATGACGTCCAGCCGTGATCGCTGATAATCCAACTCAGCTATGTCTTTACCGTATGACGCAACGCGAACCCGTTTGCTGCGCTTGCCCCCCAACTCAAAAAGTTGACTAAACTCGACGTTGATTTGAGCTTCACGGAAACCCCGCCGGGCCCCAGTGCCGCCGAATTCCTCGACTTCTGAAGACAGTTCCGGGTTGGGCAAAAGCCCAGCCTGAATGAGTTCGCCCTCCTGTACATCAACGGTTCTTTGCGCACTGTTGAGACCGGGATTGGACTCCAAAGCATAGCTAACCGCTTGGCTTAAGGTTAGTGCCTCAGCTGTCGGGCTTTGCGCGGTGTCCGCTTGGGCCAGCTGAGGTGAAATTGGCCAATTAGCATGAGATTGGCGCTGACCATCCGCCACTGCTGGTAAAGCAAACAGCAGTGAAGATGCGAACGCAACAACGAATGAAAGATGCATAAAAACCGACCACTAAACTAAGTTACAAACCCAAACAGGACGCGATACGAGGACGCGCTATTGCGTCCACGGTCAAATCTGCTGAGATGTCTTAGGTTAGTAGGACGGTGGTGGGTTTAATCTGAGTCGTGTAGTCGGACTCATTGTGAAAATTCGATTGAACCTGAAAGGCTTCAAAGGAAACTTCAGATGTGGGTCTCGACTCCCAAATTACTGCTATGACCGGGGCGTCCGGGCGTTTGTCATTCAGGACCTTAGCAGCTGCAACGGTGCTGTTGTCTTCAATCACACTGTCAGAACAGTCGTCAACCAAACAGCTTAGCACTGCTTTGGTGTCCGAATCTGACATCAGATCAGTGATGTCATGACTGAGTTCGATATGCGAATGGCCGTCCTGGTGAACGCAAAGGACGTATACATCCATGGCAAAAGAAGCCAGCAAAGCATAGATAGCGGCCGTTGAGACAACGGTCGCTTTCCTAAATCTATACCTGCGCAAAGATGCAAACACTGCTCAAACCTCTGTTTGATAAGGATTAGAAACTAAGTGGAATACAGCCAGTTTGTCCAGATTTTCTTCTCTAGGGGCATCTGAGGCCCAGTTTACCTTAGATTTTGACCTTTGCCTTTTCATGATCGAATGCCCTGAAGTTCCAATCGCGCTTGGCGGATTATCTGAACCGACGAGTTGAGAAACAGACTGGCCATGACGCCGGCAACCAGCAGGTCGGGCCAAGCAGTGCCGCTCGCAAAAACGCCCCCAGCCGCAACGATGACGGCGACATTGCCGATGGCGTCATTGCGGCTGCAAAGCCAGACAGACCGTACATTGGCATCCCCATCTCTATACTTAAGGAGAAGCCCAACGCTGATAAGATTCGCAGTTAATGCGAGCACACCAACAATGCCCATCACTTCTGCGGTCGGTGTCTTCAATACAAACACGCTATAAACCGTAGAGCCAATTACCCAAAGACCCATAGCTCCAAGGCTTAAGCCTTTGAACAACGCTGCCCGAGCCCGCCAGATCAAGGGCTGGCCAATGACAAAGAGGCTTAAGGCGTAAGTTGCTGTGTCGCCCAAGAAGTCCAGGGCATCTGCTTTAAGAGCCTGCGAGGACGCACCGAAGCCCGCCACCATCTCAACGCAGAACATGGTGCCGTTAATGGCAATGACAGCCCATAAAGCCTTGCGGTAACCATCCGAAAGGCCCTCGAACTTAATGTCATCGCCACAGCCGCAGCCGTTCATGTTTATTTCTCTTTCAGTCCTAAATTAGCCGTTGAACAGCGTGATTGTTCATCTTATGTGACAACTATAATCTCTCTAGTAACTAGAGGTTCAAGAAGAAAGAATTAGCACATGACAGAGCTTTCAATCGGCCAGCTTTCCGCCAACTGCAACGTCAAAGTGCCGACGATCCGGTACTATGAGCAAATCGGATTACTGCCTGAACCACCGCGTACACACAGCAATCAACGGCGCTACACAGAACAACACCGGCAGCGTCTCGCCTTCATTCGGCACAGCAGAGAGCTCGGGTTTCCGCTGGACTCAATACGCGAACTCCTCGAAATGTCTGATCACCCGGATCAATCTTGTAAGACTGTAGATACCATAGCCCGGCGAAACTTAGATGAGGTGAAACATCGTATCCGGCGGCTCAACGCCTTAAAGCGTGAGTTATCCCGTATGATTGAGGGCTGCGCTGGCGGCCAAGTTGGCGACTGCAAAATTATTGGGATACTTGCAGATGCATCACATGAGAAATGTCTCACTGATAGGCACTAGAGCGGTAATAAGCGAGAGATTAAGACCTGGGACAGACAATGATCGATAAGTCTAATTCGCTGGACCGAGATTCATATAACCTAAGAAAACGTGCTTCTTCTAAGATTTAATCAAATACAAATCGCTGTTCAGCATGCACCACACACGAAGTCGCCTAAAAGAAACAAAAAGACATTGATCCAGAGTCCGACCTTTACAGGGTGAGGGTCGCAACCCCTATTTACCTTAATTTGGGCCATTGTTGCGCCCGTGGTTTGGTGAAAAGGGGAGCCTACATGGGGAGCCAGAATGTTAGTTTCAGGGCATTGGCAACAGTCAAACTTGCGCAGACACTAGGTTTTCATGTAGTTCGATTCAATTGGCTACAAACCGATACCTCCTTTTCTTCCTTGATGAATCACAAATACGGCGGAAAGCGCTTTTGATATAAGGGTTCACGCATACATGACTGGTCTGGCGCCTGCACGCAGGCTAGGGTTGTTCGTGGAAGGTACGGCAAATGCGCGTTTTGGCTGAGACAGTGAAACGAATACACAGAAAACGCTTTATCACGACACTTGTGATGGTGGCGGCATTTTGCGTCGTATTCCAACCCATTGTGCCTCAATGCAGCATGATTCCTGAACCAGTGGCCATGGACATGATGGCAGCCGGTGACTGTGCCATGGACGAGTCGGGGAGTGCCACCGCTGCCGATGACAGTTCCAATGAGTGTCACGAATGTCCAGTGGCGTTCTGTTTTTCGTCTGCAAGCTCTGCGCAACTCAATGCATCGGCACTGAATGATACCAACGCATTCAGATTTATTTCCCAGGTGATGGCGTCGGAAACAGTCCTGACCGGTCGCACCCTGACGCCCCCCGGGCATCCTCCTAAAGTCTAAATCCGCACTACAAGTCTTGGAGACAATTATGCCTCGCTTACCGAGGTTTGTTGCTTCCATCTCCAATATTGGTGCGCCCATCCACAAATGATGGACCTGCACCGGATAGTGACTCGGGTTTGCACTCGATAAGGATGCGGATATGACGACCAAAACACTGACTTACGCCTTCGCGGCATTTGCTATTGGAATCGGCCTTTCGGCTGCTGTCTTCCTTATATTCGGCAGCCACACATCAGCCCCTGACATTGCAGCGACCGAAGAGCCGCGCATTTTATACTGGGTCGCGCCCATGGACCCCAATTTCAGGCGGCCTAGTCCTGGAAAGTCACCCATGGGGATGGACCTTGTTCCAGTTTATGAAGACAGCGAGACCGCCATGGGAGGTGATAGCGCTAACACCGTCACCGTCTCACCGGCAATGACGCAAAGCCTCGGCATTCGCACCGCCTTAGTAGAACTGCGCGATCTGGAACGTTCAATCAGAACGGTGGGCTATGTCGCCGCCGATGACGACTTGATCAGCCATGTGCACGTGCGGGCGGAAGGCTGGATTGAACGGTTGCCGGTCAAAGCTGTTGGCGAATCTGTCACCAAAGGCCAGACGCTGTTTGAAATGTACGCGCCTGATATCCACGTGGCACAAGGTGAATTTACCCAATTCTTGCAACGCGGTGAGCAAGATATGCTGGACATCACATTGGGCCGCCTCGCATTGCTCGACGTGCCGAATCGCGAGATCGAAGCCTTGCGCAATGGCGCTCCCGTGCAGCGCCGGACTGCCGTTCTCTCGCCCATCAGCGGTGTCGTGCTGTCACAGAATGTCGGCGAAGGGATGTTCGTCAAACCTGCCATGACAACCATGGTCATCGCGGATTTGTCATCCATCTGGGTGCTGGCAGACGTGTTTGAAGATCAGGCTTCTTGGGTCAAGCCAGGGCAGGACGTCACACTCAACATGACCTACCTGCCTGATTTCACGCGCACCGGTGTGGTCGATTACATCTACCCGACTGTGGACTCTATGACCCGCACTCTTACAGCGCGTCTCAAGTTTGACAATCCGGACGGGGTCCTGAAGCCCAACATGTTTGCCAATGTGCAAATCCATACGGACGCCGTCCCGGACACGCTGGTGGTTCCCGTGGAAGCCCTCATCCGAACGGGTGTGTCCGAGCGGGTGGTAGTTGCCCTGGGCGATGGCCGATTCAAGTCGGTTGAGGTTCGCTCAGGCCTTGAAAATGATGGCTATGTGGAAATTCGCCAAGGGTTAGCCTTGTCCGATCAGGTGGTCGTGTCCGGCCAATTTCTTATCGATTCTGAAAGCAACTTTTCTGCGTCAGTTGAACGATTAGAAGACAACGGCATGGGCTCCTCAGACATGGGCTCCTCAAGCATGGGGGCGTTGCCATGATTAAGAGGCTTATTAGGTGGTCGGTTGAGAATCGCTTTGTCGTTATTCTTTTGGCGGCCGTGATGACCGGCTGGGGAGTGTATGCCGTCCAACGAATTCCGATTGATGCTATTCCCGACCTGTCTGATGTGCAGGTCATTATCAAAACTGGATATGCCGGTCAGGCCCCACAGGTTGTGGAAGATCAGGTTACCTATCCCTTGACGACGGCCATGCTGGCAGTGCCGAAAGCCGTTGCCGTACGGGGCTATTCCTTTTTTGGTGATTCCTACGTCTACGTGATTTTTGAAGACGGGACTGATCTGTATTGGGCGCGGGCGCGGGTGTTGGAATACCTCAGCCAGGCCGCTTCCCGCTTGCCCGCCAGCGCGAAACCTGCCCTCGGCCCTGATGCGACGGGTGTTGGCTGGGTTTATCAATACGCCTTGGTGGATCGCTCGGGGCAACACGACTTGGCGCAGCTCCGGTCTATCCAGGATTGGTTTTTGAAATTTGAACTTCAGACCGTTCCTGGTGTGTCGGAGGTTGCCACCATTGGCGGCATGGTCCGCCAATATCAGGTGGTTGTTGATCCTAATCGGCTACGAGCGTTTGGCTTGCATCTGGCCGGGATCAAAGCCGCCATTGTGCGTGGCAACCAGGAAGTGGGCGGGTCCGTCATCGAAATGGCCGAGGCTGAGTACATGGTTCGGTCTTCCGGTTACGTCAGCACTCTTGAATCCTTGCGCGATGTTCCGGTCGGTGTTGGTCCAAACGGTACGCCGATAACACTGGACGAAATTGCTGACATTCAATTCGGCCCACAAATGCGCCGTGGTGTCAGCGACCTCAACGGCGAAGGTGAAGTCGCAGGAGGTGTGATTGTGATGCGCTGGGGTGAAAACGCCCTGGCCACCATCGAGCGAGTCAAAGTCAAGCTGAACGAGCTGCGTGCCGGATTGCCTCCAGGCGTGGAGATTGTCGAAACCTACGACCGCTCAACCCTGATTCAGGCGGCAGCCGACAACCTGACGCGCAAGCTCACCGAGGAGATGATTGTCGTAGCGCTCATTTGCGCTGCATTTTTATTTCACCTCAGGTCGTCTCTCGTGATCATAGTGTCGCTGCCAATAGGAGTGTTGATGGCCTTCGCCGTCATGCAAACTCAGGGCATTAATGCCAACGTCATGTCTCTCGGCGGTATCGCCATTGCCGTCGGCGCCATGGTCGATGGAGCAGTTGTAATGGTTGAGAATGTCCACAAGCATTTAGAGAAGGACTCCAACAAGGAACGGGACCGTTGGGAGATAGTCGTGGATGCCGCGCAGGAAGTTGGTCCCGCGCTATTTTTCTCCATCCTCATCATTACCTTAAGTTTCATTCCGGTATTTGCTTTGCAGGCGCAAGAAGGCCGTTTGTTCAAACCATTGGCCTTCACGAAAACGTATGCCATGGCCGCATCCGCTATTCTTGCGGTGACGCTGGTGCCTGTCCTCATGGGATATTTTATCCGGGGCCGCATCGTCAAAGAACAACGCAATCCGCTCAACCGGCTGCTGATTTGGATGTATCGTCCGTTTATTAAAGCGGTGGTAAAAGCACCGTTGGTCGTGATTGTCCTTGCTGTTTTGGTTACGCTGAGTACGATTTATCCGCTGTCCAAACTTGGCGGCGAATTTATGCCGGAGTTGGACGAAGGCGACCTGCTGTACATGCCTAGCGCCTTCCCCGGCGTGTCTATTGGCAAAATTACCGAGGTTTTACAGCAGACCGACAGGCTGATTAAAATCGTACCCGAAGTGGCTTCTGTTCACGGCAAGGCCGGGCGGGCCGATACGGCGACAGACCCGGCTCCCTTGACCATGATCGAAACGGTCATTCGCTTAAAACCCAGAGACCAATGGCGACCTGGCATGACCATGCAACGTCTCCGGGATGAATTGGATACCATTGTTCAAGTACCCGGCCTGACTAACGTTTGGACCATGCCAATTAAGAATCGAACGGATATGTTGGCCACTGGCATTAAAACCCCGGTCGGCATCAAAATTTCCGGACCGGACCTAAATGTCATAAACAACATCGGTGGGCAAATCGAGCGGGCGCTGGCGTCCGTTCCCGGCGTATCCTCAGTATTTGCCGAGCGTCCAACGGCTGGACGATTCATCGACGTGGATATCGACCGCCGGGCCGCAGCACGGTTTGGTCTCAACATCGCCGATGTACAGCTCATGATCGCTGCGGCTGTCGGCGGCGTGAACATAGCGGACAGCGTTGAAGGGCTTGAACGGTACCCCATCAACTTACGATATCCCCGTGAGCTGCGCGACTCTCTGGAGGATTTGCGTCAGCTTCCATTGATTTCACCTACAGGCGCGCAAGTTCCTTTGGGGCAGGTGGCATCCATCAGCATCAACGATGGCCCTGGTCTAATCCGCTCTGAAAACGCCCGCCCAAACGGCTGGGTCTATATCGATGTGGCGGACCGCGATGTCGTCTCTGTTGTGAATGACGCCCAACAGGCAGTATCCAGACAGATTGATTTGCCGCCTCGCTATGCTCTGACGTGGTCTGGACAATACGAATACATAGAGCGGGCGAAAGCACGGCTCATGGTCGTCATTCCCGTCGTCCTCATCGTCATTCTGGTTTTGCTCTATCTGAACTTCCGAAGCACGGCTGAGGTGGCCATCATCGTCGGCACCGTTCCCCTGGCTCTTGTCGGTGGTGTATGGCTGTTACATGTCCTGGACTACAACTTGTCCGTCGCCGTCGGTGTAGGGTTTATTGCACTTGCCGGTGTCGCAGTTGAAACCGGCGTTCTCATGCTGACCTATCTGGACCGTGCCCTTCAAACGCAGCAGGAAAAAGTTGCCGCTGAAAACAGAGTGCTGACCCTCGAAGATTTAGATGATGCGGTGACAAATGGGGCATTGCTCCGTGTGCGCCCCATCATGATGACCGTGGCCACCATCATTGTAGGCCTCATCACCGTCATGATGGGCGAAGGCACGGGTTCAGAAGTCATGCGCCGAATCGCTGCTCCCATGGTCGGTGGTATGACCAGCGCTCTGGTGCTTACCCTGATCGTTATTCCCGCAGTTTATGTGGTGTGGAAGCGTGTGTCAGTCGTTCGCGAATAATTTGTCGCGACGGCTTGGACGATGGGCGCCGGGCCTTGAGATGGGCTTGTTTGCTTTTGAAGTTCTCCGGTGCATTGATCACCGGGGACTCAAAGGCAATCGACTCGGGCTTGTCTTTTTGCTTTCTCGTACACCTGTTCTTTTTGTTGAAGTGATAGAATTCCATGTAGGTCGTACGGGTCAACATGGTGTGAACTATACTTGTACTAAATGGCCTGCTGTTGCGGTATCTCTTGCGTAGTGGAGGCGATGACTGCACCGGCTTGATCCAGCTTGCGCCGGTAGAACTCGAACTTGCAGATGCCTATTGTGAATGCCAAAGCATGTTAACGGTTACAGCACTTCCACAGCCGTTCGCATCATCTCATCGTTGACGTCGATGTATCGTTGCGTGGTGCTTAGGTGTTTATGGCCAACGAGCGTCATGATCACCTTCGCTGAAACACCAGCGTGAGCAAGCTTAGTAATGAACCAGCGTCGCCCACTATGCGATGTGGCTCCGTCTATACCCGCCAATGCATACAATTCCCCGAACATCTGACAAAGTGTATTTGCGCTAAAGAATGATCTCTTCTGCGTTTTTATAAGTGGGCCATCCAACATAGGTGTTGCTTCAAAAGTGGATTGAAACTCTCGTATCTCTCTCTTGAGCTTGGCGTTGATAAAAATGGTCCTAAACTGACCGCCCTTGGTCTGGGTTTTATCGAGCCGAATTTCCTCTTTTACCCTTCCGGCTTCATCGACAACCTGGGACCACGTTAGGCTGGCGATTTCCCCAACCCTAAGTCCCGCATAATAGCTCAGCATAAGCGCCATGCGGTTTCTTGCTGCATGTCGTCCATGTGCAATGACCGCTAGCACTCTTTTTAACTCTTCTTTGGATAACACCTTCGCTTGCTTCATCGAGAACCTCACAATGTCTAGTTTTTCTTACATTTCGATTGTGTTGCCGTCTGACTCAAAGAGCGACCAAAGACTAGAGTTCTCTTCAAATCTTTTTGGTGCCTCGTTGCGGTCTTTGGTAGACGGCTGAATCAAACGGCGCTATGCGATTAGCAGAGTTCAACGAACAGACATTGAAACTTAATAAGTAAAAAGACTTAGGCTGGAGGGTGTTTTCATAAGTAACGACTTAAGTAGAAAGCCTTATATGTCGTGCCCCATTAGGCCGTTAGCGTTTGGACTATGGGAGAGAACGAACTTTTGACGGAATGGGTTGCCATCGTTGATGAGGATAAAGACCTAGCGAATCTTCTCCACGACCTTCTCTTCTCATTCTCCATTCACGCCCAGCACTTTTCTGATGGTAAGCAATACATTGAGAGCGACCTCTTCAAAGCCCGCCACGTCGCCCTTATCGATCTCTCTTTGTCCGGCATAAGCGGGCTTGATGTCATCCGGCTCACTATAGAAAAGTCATCGGCAGTCGCCGTATTTGCTATGGCACTCAATCCCACGATCTCACTAGCAGTAAAATCCATAAAAGCTGGGGCGGCTGACTTTTTGGAAAAACCCTTCTCAATTGAACCGGTGCTGTCTGCCATTCAGCCGAAGGCTCGGGATGCCTCGTTTGCCAACATTCTTAAGGCCGACCTCACCAAGCTGCTAACCAATCGGGAGAAAGGCGTTCTTAATGAGCTGCTAC
Source organism: uncultured Rhodospirillaceae bacterium (assembly GCA_943787205.1). Lineage (GTDB taxonomy): Bacteria > Pseudomonadota > Alphaproteobacteria > Rhodospirillales > Rhodospirillaceae > WLXB01. The sequence continues at coordinate 32,006 of CALSLN010000014.1, read as the reverse complement.
GCGGCGCGACGAGTAAACAAGTGGCGCGAACTCTCAAGATTAGTCACCGGACTGTTGAAGTTCACAGGCGGCATATCTTTAAGAAGCTAGAGGTGTCGAGTGTGGCTGAACTCATACTTCTATTTAGGAGGTAATACGCTACGCAAAAAGCGTACGTCATAAGTAGTTATCTAAGTGTCCGCATCGGTACATGTCGTCCACATGTGACTATAGCGTGGGTCTCATGACTGGTGAAAACCCAACGAGACTATTGTCTCAGTGGCGGCGATCAGGTGGCAAGGCTGCCCTGTTTGTATCTGTATGCTTTCTGTCTGTCGTTTCTACAACAGGTGTCCGTGCCCAAAACACGGATCGACTTCTCCTACTGGAAGGGCTTGGCTTACTCGGTGGTTTTCTAGAGCAGCCAAATGAGCAGCGTCAGCAAAGACCTGCGTTCGCTGACTCCGCAGCAATCCAGCTCTACAACTCTTCTTACAATACTATTCTCACGACCAAATATTTAAGGGCACCTACGCATGACAAAGTGAACCGTCTTTTGGAATCGATGGCGCGTCTTAGGAGCGCTATTGAAGCGCGGGATGCCAATGCCATTGAGCGCGCTTCTCAACCAGTTCGGCGACAACAGGCTGAACTAGATACAATTCTCCAAAATTTACCACGTATACCCAGAAAAGGTGCAACGGGCGCTGATGCACTAGCAAAGACACGTTCTATCTGTGTCGATGCCTGGAACGACATAGACATATATGGCTCTCAAACATTTAGCCCCATTGCAGACCACTGGGTTAAGCGTCGTATGAGTTCCCTCGATAAAGAGCTCTTTCACCGACACATAAAACAAGCGGCGTGCTGGACGAAAAAAGACATCGAGTGGACTTTAAAGAAAACGCAATCGCAAGGCTTTGAGCAAACGAAAAGCCAGTGCTTGATGCGGCTGAAGCTTGGCAAGCAGCGCATTGATCAGGTCGAAAGAATCTTCGCTGATTTTTGTGGCGACTTTGGTTGTGAGTGGCAAGCGCGACCCAACTGCGTCAACAAACAGTGCTCGTACACCTCAAGTCCGATAGCCGCATTGCTAGATGGCTCTGAGTTGTTCCACCGGCTCGAATACGGCTGCTCAATAGGTTTGCCTCGGGGCTTGGACTTTTGGTGATCAATAATTTTGAAGCTGAACAAAACGAAATTGCAGACGCAAATTAGGAAGGGGTATTATGGAAGATGACGAGCAAAAGAGCAGTAGTTTAAAGACCTGGATCGTTGCTGCGGCAGCTATCGGCGGCTTCTTTTGGATCACCGACTACATGGAAGAATCGGAAAATATTTCTAATACTGCTTTGAGGGAGACGGATGAGGCGGCGTACTTTGCCTGGGTGGCAAGTGAACTAGATAAGGCTGCACCCAAATGCGTTGCTAAGCATGTTACTTCTAGAGCGCGCGAAATTGGCAACAACGCTAATAGAGTAGCACGCAACGTTTCAGTAAGCGTAGATGACTTTGATATTTTGAATGAGGATGGAGCTGCGAACGCAAATGAAGAGCTAATGAGCTTCACGTACCAGTATAAGGCAGAATTAGACATATCTGCTGTGAGTGCTGAGCAGGCGTTTAAACAAACAGAGAATGAAATGGCTGCGGCTGCTCTGTCGCGACTGTACAGCGATAGCACCAGTGGAAGTGTCACTGTAAAGGCATCATTTGAGAATCTTGATGACGGGGAAGTGGGGACGAAATTCGAATGCGAGTAAGCTGTTAGTTCAGACCGTATGTTGCAGCCAAAACGTCTTCAAAACCTAACTTGATCAATTGATTTCAAACATTTTGTTAGGTTTCTAGAAACCGCGATTTACACGCTAGTCAAAAAGCGCAGTGTTACTGCGGCTCTTAGCGATAACCTAAGAAAAAGCGCGTTTTCTTAGGTTATCTCCTGCAATATTTTTATTCGAAACTCGGTCTAATATTGATGGCTTCATAAGTTTCGCTACTCGCCCAGCGCTTGCCCAACTGTCACGCGCTTATGGAACACAGCAAAACCCCACGTGACATCCCCACTCGGCCTCAGTCTTGCAAAAGTTCGACTCTAGCCTAAAGGTTATTCGTCGTCGGAAACTAGGTCTTTTGTCACGCGCTCAATTTCCTCAATACAGGCCATAGCTGCTGGTGATCTTGTGCTGTTGCGCCGGTAACAGATCGCCATCGGTCGCTTCCAGCGTTGTAGCTTGGCTTTGAGAGGGAGCGCTTTTAACACCCCTGACTGAACCTCCATCTCAAAGAGTCGCTCCGGAAGAATCGCTAGATAGTTTGTTGTCTTCAACATAGAGCGCACGCAGGTGAATGAATCAGTTTCGATTTTTGGCAATGGTGGTGACAGCCCATACTCTTCAAACGAGTCACTAACCGCCTGATCAATTCCACCTGCCGTCCAGCCCACGAGCCAGGGAAAGTCTAGGGTCTCTTTTAGAGTTACTTTTTTCTTAGACCCCAATGGATGTTGCGCAGACGCAAGCAAACATAAGTTCTCATCATATAGGAATTCTGTGTGAACCAATGTGTCTTCGATTGGGTTTGGGATGACGCCAACAACGATGTCGAGTTCTCCCCTTAGTAGCCTGGGTAAAAGGTTTACTGCCATCCCCTCAATCACAGTGACTCTCAAATTCTTACGTTTTTCTTTCAAACGAGTCACAGCTTCTGGGATGATATGCACCCCTGGAGTTGGGCCAGCGCCAATTCTCAAATGGCCGGATCGAACTCCGATAACGTCATCTAGGTGACGCTGGAATTGTCTCTCCTCAGCATCAATGTTCTTGGCGTACTGTAGCAACAGTTCCCCATGGCTCGTGAGGTCACAGTTTCGCGTGTCTCGGTCAAACAGCCGGACACCCAATTGATCCTCAAGATTAGCAATGCTTTTGCTTAGCGTCTGTTGAGTAAGCCCCAGGGCAGTGGCGGCCCCGGAAAAGCTCCCCTTATCGACGACCCCCAGAAAGTGGCGAACCTGACGAAATTCCATATCTTATTTCACAACTTATTTTAGTGAATTAATAGAGTTATTTGTTCGAGTTCGGGGTTGCATTAGGCAATTCTAGCGCTACTGCAGGGATTATTGTGCTGGGAGATAAAACTATGGACGCCACAGATACTAAGAATTCTAACGTTAATCGCCGGTCATTGCTTGTCGGAACGGCCGCGGCAGCTGCCGCTGGATCCGCTGTCGGAATCGCCGAGGCGGCGACTCCTGGGTCTGTGACCTGGGACACAGAATTCGACGTTGTCATTGCCGGCTTTGGTCTTGCGGGCTGCTCTGCTGCCATCGAAGCGCTTGACGCTAAGCCGGATGCAAAAATTCTAATTCTCGAAAAGGCACCTGAAGAGCACGCCGGTGGCAACTCTCGTGCATCCGGACAATCGCTGTGGAGACCCAAGCCAGATAAACAGGCTCTGATGCACTATCAGCGCAAAATGGGTGAGCCTAATCCTATTCCGGAAGACCTACTGGAGTTCTGGGCAGACCAGCTTTTGGAACTTGAACCCTGGATCAAAGACAGAGCGAAAGAAGCACGTCAGGAATATGTCACCAGTGCTGGGACTAGGGAGATGCCCGAGTACGGTGCGGAAGAGGCAGTCCTTAGCGCTACGATTTTGCCTCGCGCTGGTGGTCTTTGGGAGGCGTTCAAAAAGAACATCGATAAACGTCCGGTAACTGTTTGGTACGAAAGCCCAGCAGTCGAATTGGTGCAAGATAGTGAATCGGGTGAAGTTTTTGGCTTGATCGTTAAGCAGGCTGGTAAACGCATTGCGGTGCGGGCCCGTGGAGGCGTCGTCATGGCCGTTGGCGGATTTGAAAATAATATGGACATGCAGCGCAACTACTTTGGCCACGACGTGTACCCATTCGGGACACCGTACAATACCGGCGACGGTATTCGCATGGTGCAAAAAGCAGGGGCCGACCTCTGGCACATGCGGGCACGGGTTCAGAGTGGCGGCATTTGGCCCGCAATCCAGGTGCCGGAGTTCGACACCGTGTTCATGCGAGACTTTCAGAGCCGGGAGCAGACGGACTATCACAGCTGGATCGATGTAGCTGCGGACGACCGCCGGTTCTACGACGAGACAGAACGCTATTCTGCGACGCACCACAAGGAAAAGAGACACGGTCACTATTTCGACACGGAGTTTTTTCAAGTCCAGCCGGTCCACATGATTTTTGATGAAACCGTTTGTAAGAACTTTTGTCTAATGATGAAGTGGATGACCTGGAACGCCGCTGTTCACCGGTACGATTGGAGCGAAGACAACAGTGCTGAAGTGGAAAAGGGTTGGGTCCTTAAAGCAGACACTTTGGCAGGCTTGGCTTTCAAAATGGGCCGCAACGCAGATCAGATCATCCGCACGGTCGATGAGTACAACGCAGCGTGTCGAGCCGGTAAGGATGAGGCATACGGTCGCCATCCTGACAACCCTGAGCCCAATCGAGAACGGACCATTTTACGCCGTGAAAATAGTCGGTGGTGTCGTTTTGCACGTCGGGGGGCGCGAAGCGGAACAAAGACTCTGAAGTGCTGGATTACGCTGGCAATGCCGATCCCGGGCCTTTATGAGGCTGGCAACTTGGGGTCGTTCATTTCGCATCTCTATCAGAACGGGGCTTACCTTAACGGAAGCCATGATCACGGGCCGTACGGCGGGCCGCAACGCCGTCCTGCGCGCATAATACAAAAAACTTGGAACTTGTCGCAGACAACCGCCAGGGCCAACGATAGGCCCTGGCGGACTTATTTTCTGTCGAGACACCTGTCAGTGAGGAATAGATAGTGGCTAGCCCGAGCAGCATCTCAAATTGGGACGATGAAGCAGATGTGATCATTGTCGGATATGGAATGGCCGGGGCTTGCGCGGCCATCGAGGCCCGTGAGGCTGATCCTAACGCCGACGTTCTGGTGATTGAAAAAATGTCTGAAGATATGGCGGGCGGCAACGCGCGCGTGTCCGGTCAGTCTCTCCTCGTCGGTAAAAATCCTGAAGCCCTCGCTGCCTATCAACGCGCCATGAGTGCTGCCAACCCTGTTCCCGAAGACATGCTTCAAGGGTGGGCTGAGCGCATGGCTGATCTTGAGCCGTGGATCATGGAGCGGGCTGATGAAGCGGGCCTGAAGTATTCAGTCGGAAGTGGTTGGAGCGATGGCGATGCCGTTCTTGAGTTTCCAGAGTTTGGGGCAAGCGAAGCGGTAACGCACCAATCAACTATCCTGCCAACCCCAAGCGGGGTTTGGTTGACCATGAAAGGGTGCGCAGAGAACCGCAAACCAAGGTTCAAGTTCGAAATGCCACTCGTAGATCTAGTTCAAGACCCAGACACTTTAGAGGTGTTGGGCGTGGTGTGCGGACCTGAAGGGGCTCGGCAAGCCATTAAAGCACGGCGTGGAGTCATTCTCGCGTGTGGTGGATATGAGAACAACCTCGATATGCAGCGCAACTATTACGGCTTTACGAATGCATATCCGTTAGGGACGCCCGGCAATACCGGTGACGGTATTAAGGTTCTGCAAAAAGCGGGTGCGGATATGTGGCACATGCGTAATCGGGGGCAGAGTGGAGGGATTTGGCCCGGTTTCAAGGTTCCGGATTTTGAGGGCGGTTTTCTAAGAAACACGCTCTTCACCGCATTTAGTTGGATAGACATCGCTGCTGACGATCAGCGGTTTTATAACGAGACAGAGCATCTTCACCAAACCCATTACAAGTTCAGACATCACGGTACGTGGGCAGATGTGCCGCTTCATTTAGCGCAGCCTGTCCACATGATATTTGATGACGTGACGCGTCAAAATATGTGCCTTGTGACAAAATTCATGAGTTGGAACACAGTGGTAAACCGCTACCGATGGGCTGACGACAACCAACCGGAAGTTGACAAGGGATGGATTTCTTCAGCAGAGACCATTGAAGAACTAGCAGAGAAAATTGACCGGAAGCCTGCTTCGGTTCTTGAGACCGTTAATCAATTCAATAGCGCTTCAACGGCAGGGATAGACGAGCAATTTGGGCGTACGCCAGCAACCTTATCGGCCATCTCCCAAGGGCCGTTTTATGCCATTGAAGTGGTGCCAACCATCGTTTGCACAAGCGGTGGCGCCAAGCGAACAATTGAATCTGAAGTGCTTGGGCATGACGGCAAGTGTATTCCTCGCCTCTACGAAGCGGGTGAACTTGGATCAATGATTTCTGACCTCTATCAGAATGGCAGCTATCTTACCGAAGCGATGATTTCTGGGCGGGCAGCCGGGCGAAACGCCGTTGGTCTTTCCGCGTGGGCGGATTAACCATGCGTGTATCCACCCCAGCCATCACCCTTGCTGTCGATATAGAGTCATCGTGTGTCGAAGACGGCAAAATCAAACTGACGGGTATGGCTTCAACGCTTCAATGTGATGTCACGCTGAAGCCACGCGAGGTATTTCTCATGGCTAGGCTCTTTCTTAAGCCCGGCATTATCAAGGTGTGTTTGGCATCCCTATTCAAACGAGCCGATTCTTAAGGAGTTAGTATGTTAATTGAAGTTCTCCTCGTATTTCATATCGCTGTGCTGGGGTATTGGCTCGGGTCTGAGTTCGTCATCAACAGCGAATACCGTTATGTCTGCCGGGCATCATCCATGCCGTTTCCAGAGCGGAAAAAGCTGATGGAGCATGTCATGGATGTCGATCAGCATGTTCGCTACGCCCCTCGTACTTCAGGCTGGGCTCGGTACCGTGCTCGCCGCCTTGCTGGGATATATTCCAGGGGGCACAACACTGGCTTGGGTTGCGGGCACCGTCGGTGTTGCATGGCTCGCATTCGTTGAAATCATACACCGCGTCCGACATGGTGCCGGGGGACAGACATTAGCTCTGATAGACCGGTCTATTCGCTACATCTTGCTCACGGTCCTCATAGGCATAGGTGTTGCCACCGCGCTTGGGGCAATAAGCTTACAAGGGTGGCTCGCTGGGAAGCTGTTTTTATTTGGCTGTGTAATGGCAAGTGGCGTCGGCATTCGACTATCCATCATCGAGTTCTTCCGTGTGTGGCGTGACATCGACAGCAATGGCTCGACGCCTGAGAAAGAAAAAGAGATTTGGTGGATCTATACCTGGGGCACCGGAATTCTCATTCTGCTTTGGGTGTTCATTGCAGGGATAGTAATTTTATCAGTGATGAAGCCCTGGTAAGGGCCATGCCTACCAACAGGAACGCTCAATGAAATCAAAACTACAAGTTCTACTCATAGGATTGTGCATGTCTTGCACACCGGGTGGGGTTGTCTCGGCACAAGACGCGCCTGTGTTCGAGGGCCCTCAAGCTGAAATCGACGCGATACTGACCCTGCTCACCCAATGGGGCGAACGCCGCGAAGCGGCAGACATTGATGGCGTTATTGAGCTTCATCACCCCGACGTTTGGATCATGACCAGGGACCGGGCCATCATTAAAGGGCACGACGGTGCGCGCGCCTTTTACTTGGAAAATTATGATGCTGGGTCAAGCCGGGAACAGTATGGCTCGCTGACTGAACTACGCGTGTCTGGGGGCATGGCCACAATGATTGGGCGCTTTCTTGTTGTTGATGAAGCCAAAGGAATCGAAGACCCAGGCAATTATCTCATTGTGTTGCGCAAGGATGACGGCGCGTGGCGCATTTTTAGAGACATCGACACACCTAGTCCGGATGGACTGGAACTCATGCCTGCCCGGTGAATGGAAATAGAGTCTGCGCCTTATGCCAAATCTTGACCCAACAATCATCGCGGTTATCGATGACTGGATCACCGCTTATCAAGGCGACGACCCTGAGAAGGTCATTGATCTCTATACCGCTGACGCTACCGTCGCAGTCCAAGGGCGAGCCACCGTAAATGGCAAAGACGCTGTAGGTAACTTGATCAGGCGGTCCTTTGCGCGTTTAGACCGCAAAGTTACCGTCAAGTATGACAGCGCAGAAATCAACGGGACGTGGGCCTACGTCTATGGGCGCTCGTGGTTCACATTAGCGCCGAGGGATGGTGCGGAGCCCACTTACATATTCGGTCGCTTCACACTTCTGCTTCGCCTTTGCGAGGACGGCAAGTGGAGAATATTCATGGATATGGATCAAGAGTCAGAAGACGTTGACCCAAACACACCGCATTTCGGTGAGTCCTCGTAAACAATTTAGAATAAGGAAAAGTAGCAATGAAAGCTATGCGTCGACGATACAGCGGAACCATTGTTTCAAGACATGATACCAAGGGTGAACGTGGGATCGAATATTTTTCAGTATCTGTCGCGCCCAACGGCCACCGTACTTTGCAAGCGACGTGCGAAATCTATGATCAAGAAGTATCAAAAGATATTGTTTACACTGTCGACGACCAGTGGCGTCCAGTTGACTGCTATACGCGCTTGCAAAAGAACGGTGGCCTATTTAGGAGATGGATGGTTTCGCTTCGGTGATAATTTTGCCTCGTTTGAGGGCTACAACATCGGTACCGGGCGCATAAGTCAGCATATGGACTTGCCGACCAGGCCGCAGTCCTTCGGCCCTCACCCCTTATCGGGCGATGCTTTGCACCTGGCAACATTTGACCATAGTTCTGGGGTCAATCCGCAACCGACAAAAGGTTCCATGCTGAACTCCCTAGAACATGACGGCTGTTCGGGGCCAATGTTGTGTCCCATCGATTTTCGTATCGAGTTTGTAGGGCCGGAACGCATCACCGTTGGCGCGGGAACATTCGACACACACCATTATCGCTTCTTGGTCGAGGGCAGCTTACCCAAAGAACATCCAACCGAGGAGCTATGGGTAACGCCCGAGGATTTCATGATGGTTAAGATTCGCGTGGGCGGTTACATGGCAACTACGTACGAACTTGCTCAGTTTTCAGGGTGATAAAAATGAAATTATCTCAGCAAAAAAAATGGCACGTCGCGTCGATCCACTCTGGCGCTTGCCGCCGGTAGCGTTGCAGCCACAGCGATGCCCATCCGCAGTGCCCATGCCTCAGAGACAGAAAGTGATGTCCTGATCATTGGCGCCGGACTATCCGGACTCAACGCTGCTTTGTTGCTGGAGGAGGCTGGTGCCAACGTCACCGTTCTCGAGGGCCGAAACCGAATCGGTGGTCGCCTTTACACTCTAACAGATGTTCCTGGATCTCCTGAAGCCGGTGGCAGCGTCATTGGGCCTCTGTACGCTCGTGTTCTCGACTACGCCGACCGTCTCGGATTGACGTTGGAGCCGATGCGCGCGCGCGAACCGGTAGAGATTTCGCTTGATCAACAGGCAGAGAAGACGCTGCTTCATCTTGGCGGTCAGGCGATCAAAACACCGGAATGGGAACACTCGAAAAGCAAACCCGTTTCCCGATCACTTGAAGTCGGTATTGCCCTTCTTCTTTCGCAACCCGGCCATCGCACCTCTCAATACCTTGAAGGACATAGAAAGTTGGCTCGAACCTGAAGCGGCGAGTCTAGATATATCCCTCTATGAATTGTTAAACCGCAACGGTTACGCGACGAATGCCATCAACATGGGTATCGATATCAATCAGTCCTATGGCAACAGTTCTCATGATGTGTCGGCGCTGCATTTGCTGCAAAACCAAACCTGGGGTCAACACCAAAGCCAGGGCAGCGGGGTGTTTCACATAAAGGGGGGCAATCAGAGTTTACCCAAAGCCATGGCCAAAACAGTCCGCGGTGACATTCATATGAACACACGGGCGCATTCGATCACGCACGATAGCGGCGGCGTAACTGTGGCCACCGATGACGGGACGATCCATAAGGCCCGTTTTGTTCTTGTCTCATTGCCTTTCAGTGCCCTCCGGCTGTTGAAGGTTGACCCACCCCCTGGCGGGGCAGCAAGGCGCAGCAGTGGCCACGCTCGGATACAGCACCACAACACAATTGCACTTTTCCATTGAGCGCCCTTATTGGGAGGATGACGGCTTGCCGCCGAACATGTGGACCGATCAATTCTGCGGACAACTCCTCGCCTATGCCCATGGTGACAACGGCGAAATTACAAGCGCCTGTGTTTGGCTAAGCGGTAAAAACGCGTTGCGGGCGGACCGGCTTCCAGACGACGTCCCTCCCCCATGAAGTGTTGGCTTCGTTGGCCGCAATTCGACCGTCTACAAAGGGTGCGCTGAAGCCTATCCGCACTTGGTCGTGGCAAAAAGACCAGTTCGCCGGCGGCACCTGGTGCTCTTGGAAGCCTGGACAGATCAGTAACTTCGCCAACGTTATGGCGAAACCAGCGGGACGTATTCACTTTAGTGGTGAGCATACGGCGCGTCTTGATCGCGGTATGGAAGGCGCTCTGGAAAGTGGCGAGCGCGCGGCTTTTGAGATTATGGAGCGTCTATAACGCGGGCCGCACTTAACCCTGTCTGCTTAAAAGGAACGAATTATGTCTCTAACGAACTTTTTCTCCGGCCTAAAAACATTGCTGGTTCTAATTGTTCTTGGTTTATCCAATGTGACTGTTACCTCATCAGCGGCGCAGGCCAGTAGCACTGTAGACCAGAGTTTCCAGGATTTTGCGGCAGCCTTTATGTCCGGTAATTTTGATGCTTTACCGCAGGCCTGGGACCACTCATGGAACGCGCCACTGCTCTTGCCGGCGGAATCGGACAGTCCTTTGACGTCGTGGTCGGATATTGAAGCTTATTACGATGCGTTTAGCCTGCTCGGCTCCGTGGAATACAAGACCGCGTTTGAAACCTTCTCCCAAACCCAAATCTCAGGCGATGTGACTTCCGCACTGGTCAAATTGACCTGGGCAGCCAAATTCCCTGGTCAGAATGGCTCGGTAAGCACGATGGGTGGCGAACTGTTCATCACGGTTCTGCTCCGCAAAATAGACGGAGACTGGCGATTTATTCAATGGATTGAAGCCCCGCGTGGCGCGCTGACTGAGCTAGGTAATTTCTACGCAGCCAAAGGCGAAGAAATTTTCGCAAAAGACGAGTGAAGCAAATGGTCTTTACGTCGCCGCTCTCTATGAGGAAGAAACAACGAATGAGATCTTATTTTGGATTGATAATTTTGTCGTTGATTGTGGTGGCCATGAGCTATGGCGCAACGGTTTGCTCAGGTAAGACAGGGTGGGTTTGATCGCGAATTATTCGACCGCTTTGTATCCATGCGAACGGGCGATGGCGAACCAGTCTTTTGGTATTTCACTGGAACGGTGAAGGGTTATCCCTCCGGCGACCTGTTGGCTATTATGGAGGGTGTTGATCTTGGCGTATTGGCTCGCAAGCCGAGTGAGCCGGATTTAGCCTACCAGCTGTCCCGGAAGATTTATATTTATCGCGATCCGGTGACAAACGAAGTTATTGAGGAGATCGACGGTAAGCCCGTTTCAGCGGTGCAATATCCGTATCAACTTATGAGCTACAAGCTTGAGGGCGACAGATTGGTCGCCATGGTAGAGCAAGGACGGGAACCCAACTTACAGAGCATTGGACCAGTTACCGACATAAGTGCGCGGTGGCTTGGGGATGGCGTAGCCCAATACTCGTCTCCGGTGTTTCTCAACTATACCCTTCCGGGAAGAGGCAGGGTTCAGAGCTTTGAGAACTACGATTTCTTTATTCAACCAGACAGCATAGATCGAGCGACACGTTTTCAGTTGTCGTGGGTCGGATACAGTGCAGCACCGCCATTTAACGAAGGAAAGCCAACCATTAAGCACATGGTGGGTTGGCGCACAGACTCTTTTGATGACCTACCACAAAGCATCAAATCCTACGTAAGCGACAAAGCACCGTTGTGGATGGCACCACCAATGAACTTCGCTGACATTGAGGCCCTTCAGGCTCCTCAAGAAAGTACGCGATAGCCTTCAATTTTTGAGATCGTAGGTGGTCAGGAATTAGGACGGGAGAAAAAGACATGCTGATGAACACCGACATACCAATGGATACGAAATCACGGAAAATTAAGGATTTTTTGTCCCACCCTGTAGTTGATAGTGGTGTGCTACCTCCTGAATCGCTTGGGCTCGTTTCTCGCTGATTGTTACTATGCCACTTCCGGAGTCATAGGTATTTTCACGCATTTCGGAGCGTAAGGAGGTTGCGTAAACTTTTTCTATTGGTGTGTTAGGAAGTTGCGTAAGTGTGCTAGCACCATCGACCATGATCTCGAGCAACGCTTCTGCTTCACGATGTAACCAATCAGCGGTCCAATCTGGTGCAAGGTAACTTCCATGCCCCCAAACCGATCCTTGCTACATGCCTCCGATTGATTGCCAAACATTTTGGCCGCGCTGAATGTGCGTCCGCGTATAAACAACGTCTCCTGAATTTGTCTAGTAACTCTCAGGTATGGGCGGTGCTTGTTGATAAATTTCGCGACCGAATAATAACAGGGTTGAAAACATAACGAGCATGCTGACGGCCAAAAGAATCCATAGCCGTTTAATCGTGAAGGTCGTTTTGTAGGTTTCCATGGTTCCCCCCCCCCCCCCTTGGGTCGCCGAAAAATATAATCTTTTGGCGGGTTTCTGATCAGGTCATCGGTTGTTCAACGCGTATTTTGAGAAATACTTATGAGGAAGGGTTGTGCGCACCGACAGCCCCCCCCGGTGCACACAATGATTAGCTTCAGGCCGTTTCCAATGCCTCGCGGGGACCAAAGAACTCGAACTTCAAATGTTCTTCAGGTATCCCGCGCTTTTTTAGAAGGCTGTAGATGTTAACCATAAAAGGCTGAGGGCCGCAGAAGTAGGAACGGGCCTCTTGATCAGGTAGGTGCGTGTCAAGAAACGCAGCATCGACAAAGCCCGAACTGGCATTTCCAGTGCGCTGTGTTCCAGCTTCAGATTCACTATAGCGATAGAGCACCGTAAGGTTCTGATGAGTTTCCGCTAATGCATCAAGAGTGGATCGGAATGGTTGAACGTCTTCGTTTAAACAGGCATGAACAAATACAATTCGTCGTTCAGGCTGCTTATCAAGAGCGCATTTGAGGATGCTCATGATTGGCGTAATCCCGACTCCTCCTGCGAGCAAGACAAGAGGCTTAGAACTGTCATGCTCAATTGAGTCAAAGAAAAATTCCCCGCACGGTGGCGCGATATCAATTTCTGCGCCTACCTCAATGGAGTTATGCAGCAGATTGGAAACGTATCCCTTTGGTGTTTCCGCAGATATGCCTTCTTCGCGTTTTACACTGATACGGTACCACTCTTGTCCTGGTGCATCGGATAAGCTGTAATTACGCATGGTGGTTTGGCCATTGGAGAGCGGCAGGCGCACGGTAACGTATTGCCCCGGCTTAAAGGGCGGGAGAGGCGTTCCATCGGCGGGCGCAAGGTAGAACGAAGTGATGTTGGCACTTTCTTTTTCCTTGCGAATGATACGGAAAGGTTTGAAGCCTTCCCAGCCACCTGGTTTGTTAGCGTTCTCGGCATATATTTCAGCCTCGCGACTAATTAGGATATTAGCCAGAAATCCATAGGCCTCTGCCCAAGCATTAACGATGTCGTCCGTGGCTGCTTCGCCCAGAACCTCCCGGATCGACGCGAGAAGATTCTCACCGATAATTGGGTAATGTTCCGATTTTATTATGAGAGAGGCGTGCTTCTGGGGGCATTGTCAGAGGAAACTGCCTTGAATCTGCCGGGTCTGTCTCATAGCGTCCTCGGATGAAAAATCCGTTCAAATACTTCAAAACATCGCCAGAGATCATTCGCTTAGCTGTGATGATGTATATCCGGTTTCCCCTCTCGCTTAGGCAAGTCGAAGACCTCCTTCATGAGCGAGGGATTGACGTGAGTTACGAGACAGTTCGATTCTGGTGGAACCGGTTCGGACCTCTATTTGCAGCCGAAATCAAGAAAAAGCGAGCTATAGACAGACAAGCCAGCACTCAATGGCGCTGGCACCTAGACGAGGTTTTCGTGAAGATCAGTGGCAACGCCTATTATCTTTGGCGCGCAGTAGATCACGAAGGCGAGGTGTTAGAGTCCTTCGTTACCAAGAAGCGAGATCGCAAAGCCGCGCTGACTTTCTTGCGCAAAGTCATCAAACATTACGGAAGTCCGAAAGTTATAGTCACTGACAAACTACGCTCATATCACGCTGCAATGAAGGAGTTAGGTATTGATCATCGCCAACTAACCGGTCAATGGCTCAACAACCGTGCGGAAAACTCACATCAGCCGTTTCGGCGACGAGAGCGAGGGATGGCAAAATTCAGGAGCACCAAATCGCTCCAGAAATTTGTCTCTATTCACGCTTCAATTCACAACCACTTCAACAAAGAACGACACCTAACTAACGCTGGGAACTTCAAGGCAGGTCGTGCAGCTGCTCTACGTGAATGGCGTGAGTTAGCTGCCTGAACAACTAGGGTGCCGCATCTTATTGAGCCACCTAAGTTAGTCTGACAATGCCGATCGCCGTGTTCGGCCGGCTCGGGTCAAGGCCATTCACGCAGGATGAACAGCAAAAGCTCTACCTGAATGAAAGCGGCAAGCCTTGGTTTGTCACTGACGAGATCGACCTAGACGCTTTTGTGGAAGCAGTAGCAGACCTCGGTTTGCCACCACTGCCCCAGGAGCAAGCTCCCTAACCGGGACCTTTAACGCTCTACAAAGACATCTTCTTCGCGAGAACTAGAGGGACGGGACAGCGCTTTGGAGTTTCTGCAGAGCCGCTAGGAATTGGCGCGGGTTATATTCCTCATCTTTCTCGATGGCTGAATAACAATCATTGAGAACAGCCGAAAGCTCCACGTACTGTTCGCGAGAAATCATGCCGTCATCGACCATCGTTTGCAGCATCGCCGACGCTGCCATGGTGGCCTGTTCAGCGGCAGCATAGTCAACGTACTCGCCTGACAAACCTTCTTTCAGTAAACCAGCCATCAATGCTTTTGTGTCGGCAGCCGTAAAATCGTACGACGCTAGTTGATCAATTACGCCTTCTGTTGCGTCTTTTAGAGCGCGTGCAGCGTTGATAACCGCGTCATAGCCCTGGAGAGAGGCTTGATGGAGGGCCTTCGATTTTACCGCGACACCATCGGCCATATTCGGGTCAATACGCTGCAACAGTATTTGCATCATTATGAGGTTGGCGTCGTATATACGAGGAATGCCTGGACCGATTTCGTGACTATCTCGAGGCGCCCATCTGACATTGGACATAGGATGGTGACACGCATGACAATCGAAAAACACAAGCTCCGGAAAAATGCCATCCCTGTTGCGATTGGGGTCGAGCATAGCTTCTAGAAGGGAGTCGACAGCAACCGCCTGGCCGACCGCCCAGACCTGAACACTCGATATATTTCCTTTCCGGGATTTATAATCAGCGTCGACCGCAACATGACCCGGCTGTGTCCAGGTGTAGGTATCCAACTCGAAGGCCAGCCGCGGGTGACCAGCGCCCATAATTCGATGTGTAACGAAGCGATCCTTGGTACCGAAATGGCAAGATAGGCATAGCTCTGCACGGGCGACGGGATCCTCACTTGGGTACAAGCCACTAGCGAGGTTGGCCGCGTGGTCCGCTTCACCGGAAATGTGTCGCCCAAGCCAGTTTACCGCACCACCGTGACAGGCTTCACAGCCAACTCCATCCGAGATCTGAAACCCTTTCGCCCGGCGCTCCACTGGCACGTTGTCTGCATGACAATCTAGACAAAGATCCTCATCCTCTGCTCGATCCAAACCGAGGTTCTTAGCAATGCGCTGTGACTCATTCGTAAGCAGCGTTTTGTATGCGCCGGAATGGGGGTCTTCTTCTTCCCATATGATGTATTCATTCTGCAGGACTGTCGAATTGGTCCAGGGTTCCAATGCTCCATGACAACTCGACCCAGCACAGGAAGCGACGCCCAAATGGATATCTTCAGCGATGAAAGGGATATCTCGCTGGTCTTGCGCTAACACAGATCCAACAAATAGAGTCGCGAAAAGAAACGAACCAATGGCATTGAATTTGATGGGCACAAACTTCTCCAGATCACGATCTAACGTTCGCTTGCATCCATAAAGTATACGAGCTTCAGCGCCAAAGAAACACTTGGCAAATACAGTTGCCCTTCTCGAAAACCTCATCCGGCTTATTTGTCTTCCCTGTTCTACAAAAAGCGCTCCCTGATAAATAAAGAAATTTCCCTGCTCTTCTGAGTAGGGAAATAGCCCAGAAACCCTTGCCAGCCGTAGGCATCACGATGTTGCTTTGCGGTAAAACTGCTCGAATTCGGAAATTTTCCCTGTAATTTCCCTGTTTAACAGGGAAATTACATGAGAATTGTTCGACCGTGACTGCGTACACAGCCAACCAGTCTCTGGGTTAGAGGCAGGTCTCTCCCCTCTCCAACATTCTCTAAACAGTTCAAACGGTTGCGGGCCACTCGCCTGCGATCGACGCTTTATATCGGCACATGGAGAGGCGGATACTGGCCCATATACCTGCTTTCTCTCCCAGACATTCTGTTCGCGTCCCCTTATTGGTAGGGAAGGCATTGTCAGAGGAAAACGGCTTGAGTTGCCGGTTAGTGTCTCATAGCGTCCTCGGATGAAAAATCCATTTAAATACTTCAAGACTTCTCAAGAGATCATCCGCCTGGCCGTGATGATGTATGCCCGGTTTCCGCTTTCGCTGAGGCAAGTCGAAGACCTGCTTCATGAGCGAGGGATAGACGTAAGCTACGAGACAGTCCGTTTCTGGTGGAACCGGTTTGGCCCACTCTTTGCTGCCGAAATTAAGAAGAAGCGTTCATTACCGAGAGCATCTCATACACAATGGCGTTGGCATTTTGACGAGGTGTTCGTGAAAATTGGTGGTGATAACCATTATCTATGGCGCGCAGTCGACCATGAAGGCGAAGTGCTTGAATCCTTCGTTACAAAGACACGGGATCGCAAGGCTGCTTTGACGTTTCTGCGCAAGGTTATGAAACGGTATGGCCGTCCCAAGGTCATCGTGACGGACAAACTTCGTTCCTATCGCGCGGCGATGAAGAAAATTGGAATTGAAGATCGCCAGGAAACTGGCCGTTGGCTCAATAACAGAGCAGAAAACTCACATCAGCCATTTAGGCGACGAGAGCGAGGGATGGGGAAATTCAGGAGCACGAAATCGCTTCAGAAATTTGTTTCCATCCACGCCTCAGTTCACAACCACTTTAACAAAGAAAGACATCTCAATAACGCCAATACCTTCAAGGCGGATCGTGCAGCAGCATTGGTTGAATGGCGTCAGCTAGCTGTCTAGTTCATACAAAACCTGTACCTACGTTTGAGCACGCGAACTTCCTCTGACAATGCCAGATCGAATGCACGCAGACAAACGAAGCGGAAAAGGCTAGCGTGAGCACTTGATCGGCAAAATCAAGCTAAGACATTGCCATTGATTTCACTGGCCTTAAGGGCGGCTCCAGCATACCTTGGGCTGGGGACAAAACACGATTTGGGGGTAATTTCCTTTGGCGGAACGCCTTAAGGTTGCGATCGTAGGGTCTGGCCCGGCTGGATTGAGCGCTGCGGCTCATGCCGCAAAGCTAGGCATGAGCCATACTCTGCTAGAGCGTGCAGATCATTCCAGCGACACCATATACAAGTACCAAAAGGGCAAATTTGTCATGGCAACGCCAGACATTTTGCCTCTGAGGTCTGATTTGTCCTTTCGAGCCGGTCCGCGCGAAGACATTCTAGCTGCGTGGGATGAAGGCCTCGACTTTTACGGCGCTAGAATTCGTTACAACGCAGACGTCGTAAAGATTGAGAAAACGGATGACGTGTTCCATTTGAGCATGGCCGACGGCGACAGGATTGAAGCTGAAAACGTCATTCTATCGATCGGACTGCAAGGCAACATCAACAAGTTGAGATGCGAGGGTGGAGACTTACCCCTTGTCCAATACCAATTAGATGACCCAGAAGAATACGAAAACGAAACTGTGGTTATTATCGGCGCTGGTGACGCAGCAATTGAAAATGCTGTCGCGTTGGCAAAACAGAATTCAGTTGTGATCATCAATCGCCGTGCGGAGTTTGCGCGAGCCAAGCAAGGCAATCTATCCCTCATTCTTAACGCCATCGATAAAGAGGATATTCAGCCATATTACGAATCAAACCCGGTTAGGGTTGAGCCTAACGGCATCGTTTTAGATACACCTGATGGAGAAGTAGTAGTTAAGTGTGATCGTATTATTGCGCGGTTAGGCGCTTCTCCACCACGCCGGTTTGTCGAATCTTGTGGCGTCCAATTTCCCAGTGATGACCCTGCTTCACTGCCTGAGGTCAGCCCTACCTATGAATCAAACGTCCCGAGCTTATACATTGTTGGGGCCTTGGCTGGTTATCCGCTTATTAAGCAGGCGATGAACCAGGGCTATGAAGTAGTCGCCTACATTAATGGCGACGACATAGCCCCAGCTGACGAACCCCTTCTTGTAGAAAAATTTGCAGCGATGGGTGATGTCGAGGTTGATGCCGTTCTCTCTGCTATTCGCCAAACGGTTCCCGTGTTCGCTTCTCTAAACCCGCTACAACTTCGTGAGACGATGCTAGAATCAGAGGTCCACGCCCTTAAACAGGGTGACTTCATATTCAAACGCAATGATTACTCAAGCACTTTTTTTACAATCTTTGTCGGCCAAGTCGGTATTCAAATCAATGAAAATGACTCTAGTCAGGTCGTGAAATTGAGAGAAGGCGAATTCTTTGGCGAGATGGGACTTATCTCCGGACGACGGCGTTCGGCAACAGTCGTCGCGGTGACGGATTGTGTGGTTTTCGAAACACCACGGCGGACGATGCTCAAGCTCATCCAATCAGTCGAAAGCGTTAAACGGACGTTAGACAAGACCTCAATTCTGAGACAAATTCAGACCCACTTAACGCCAGGCGTTCCCGCCAAAGATTTAGAAGAAATGGTGGAAACAGCCGAGATTCAAAATTTCAAGACAGGCGAAACAATCTTCGCGCAAGGCGAGGCCGGGAACCATATGCATTTGATCCGGTCTGGCTCTTGTACGGTATCGACACGCGTTGGCGGGAGGGATGTCGTACTGAGCTACGTGCCAGCGGGCAATTATATTGGAGAGATGGCATTGCTTTCCGACATGCCGAGATCGGCAACAGTCCGCGCAGCCAACAATACGGAGACCATCTGCTTATCTGGCGAGGCCTTTAACACCGTCATGACTGAAAATGTGGCGATCCGGAATAGTATTGAGGCAAAGTTTCGGTCACGCCTTCGCCAAAACGAACAAATGGAATCCCGGCCCGAAGCAGGCAACATTATACAGTTTCTAATTGATCAGGGTGTTGGCGAAGCGACGGACGTGTTGCTCATCGACGAAACGTTATGTGTACATTGCGATAATTGTGAAAAGGCGTGCGCCGAAACCCACGGCGGCCTGTCACGGCTAGATCGTGAGGCCGGCCCCTCATTCGCCGCCATTCATGTTCCAACGTCCTGCCGCCACTGCCAACACCCCCACTGTATGGCAGACTGCCCACCAGACGCGATACATCGCGCGCCGGATGGCGAGGTCTTTATCGATGATAGCTGCATTGGGTGTGGCAACTGTGAGAGCAATTGTCCCTATGGCGTAATTCAATTGGCCGCCCCACCGGAAGAAAAACCGAGTCTTTTCTCATGGTTGCTTTTTGGCCGCGGTCCTGCCCCCGGTGACGCAGTATCTTATGAGTCAGGTATGCGAACGGCGAACAACGGGAACGGTTCAGGCCAAGCAACCGCTGGCGTTTCCAAAAAGGCCGTTAAGTGCGACATGTGCAAAGACTTGGCTGGTGGAGCAGCATGCGTCAATGCATGCCCGACAGGCGCTGCAGCGCGAGTCAGCCCTGAAGAATTCATGACCCTAGCCACATTGAATCGCTAGGCAACTGAACAATGCATGAATCACTCCTCGTCTATCGAAACTTGAGATATCTGAAGTTGTCCCTCCTGCTGGTGTGCGTCACTGGCTGCGCATACATATTTCACTCACCCGTTGAAGAACCGAACGGGGGAACTTGGCTCGGATACACGCTTGGGGTTACCGCTGCTGGTATTATGTTATGGCTGGCGTGGTATGGCGTTCGCAGACGGGCATATGGAAAATCAGTCGTCCGGATGGAAGATTGGGCGTCGGCCCATGTCTATTTCGGCCTCGCCCTGGTTGTTGTGTCGACATTTCATAGCGGCTTCCAGTTCGGGGGCAACATCCACACGCTGCTGTATTTATTAATGGTCGTGGTGGTGCTGAGCGGGATCGTCGGGTTGTATTTCTATATGCGCTTCCCGAGATTGTTAGCCGAAAACCGGCGCGGCATGACAACAGACATGATACTCGGCCAAATTGCTGAACTAGATCGGGAGTTAAGCGACGATGCGCTTACGCTCGACGATGAAACGGCAAAAACAGTAATAGACTCCGTGCAGAATACGGTTATTGGAGGGCACCTGCTCCAGCAGTTGTCTACGGAGCATGCTAATTGCCCAACGCGATCTGCGCGAAAAATCATCGAGCAATTTGATGGGTCTCGAGACGAAGCAATGCGGCGTA
The DNA here is from genome assembly GCA_943787205.1 of uncultured Rhodospirillaceae bacterium. GTDB lineage: Bacteria > Pseudomonadota > Alphaproteobacteria > Rhodospirillales > Rhodospirillaceae > WLXB01. The sequence continues at coordinate 11,444 of CALSLN010000014.1, read as the reverse complement.
AACTCCTAACCCGGCTGACTAAAAAGGAAGGGCTTTTGCGTCGTATTCGCAAAGACATCCGTCTCCGCTGCCTTATGCAATTGTGGCTCTATGGTCACGTCCCATTTACGTTTGCAACCTTGGCAGCTTTGATCGCGCATGTTGTCGTTGTCTTCTATTATTGGTGACAGTCGATGAAGGTACTAATCAGATATGGCACGAGAAAGAGCCGCGGAGACGTAGCCGTTCGCGATGAATGGCTCGAGTGTGACTCTCTTCTCATAGGCCGCAGCACGGCGAGTGAAATCCAACTGATGGATCCGCGCGTTCTACTAGAACATGCGCGCGTAACAGTCAGATCAGGCGAAGCTTATGTCGAAGCACTAAATGGCGGCTCTATGTCGGTCAACGGCAACTTAGCCGATACAGCTAAAGTATCAGAACTCGACGTCCTCCATATTGGTCCGTTTCAAGTCATTATCGAGCCAAACAAAGACGACAGCGACATAACGGTATCGATTGAGCTCATAAGCCCTTTAGGGGACGAGCTGGAAAACCTCAAGAATAGAGCAAAGATCAACGTGACGTCTGTCGGACTTTCCAAAAGGAAGTGGTCCTGGATTGCATTTGCAACTGTCCTAACCACGGTGCTGATTTGGCCCATGGTTGTGTCTTGGATCATACCTGATTCTATTGTTGATGTTCAGAACGCAGAAACGTTCGAAGCCCCTATGACACCAACTGCAGTCTGGACGAGTGGCGGAATATCAGCAGCCCCACAAGTTTTTTGGTGAGGGCTGCGAAGTCTGTCACGAACGACCTTTTGTTCCTGTTCAAGACAACGCTTGTGTTGCCTGCCACCAGGCCATCGAAAACCACACAGATTCGATTCGCTTTCCCTCGGCGTCGTTCGGCGACCAGAAATGTCAGAGCTGCCACAAAGAGCATCAAGGCGACCGGACGGTTGCCCGTAACGACCAGGAATTCTGCACAGACTGCCATGCAAATCTAATAGACCACGAACCGGCTACCACCTTAAGAAGCGTGCGGGATTTTGGCACCGAGCATCCAGAATTCATCCCCACCATCATCACGGATGCGTCGCTTCACACCATGTCGCGCGAAAAAACAATCAGCGATCCGATTCCACCAAAAGAGAATTCGGGCTTAACGTTTCCGCATTCGGACCACCTCAGGAAGTCGGGCGTACAGCATCCAACACAAGGCATCATCGAGCTTGGCTGCCGGTCCTGCGCATGTGCCCGACGAAGGAAACATTGCGATGTTGCCTGTCACCTTTGAACGTCACTGCCACCAATGTCACACGTTGAACTTTGACGTGCAGTTGCCCGGTAGGGAAATGATTCATGGTGAGCCTAAACAGCTGTTCATGCAGATATCAGATATCTACAACGCTGCGGCGCTCCGTGGTGGATATGAAGAGCCAAACGCACCCGAAGTCATTAGGCGTCGGCCCGGCACTCCAATAAAAGAGGCTGACCGAGCCGCAGCGCGGAACTGGGCCGACGAAAAGTCAGAAAACATCCTCAACGGTCGGTTTCGGCAAAGGTCAGTGCAACGAATGCCACGATATCGTTGACAATCCAACCACTGGAATATGGGCTGTTAAGCCCGTTTACATTACAGAACAAGTGGTTCCCGAAGGCGCATTTCGACCATGGCAGTCATGGCGGTGTGAGTTGCAGAACCTGTCATAGCGCTGAAACGTCTGCGGACTCCTCTGAAGTTCTGATGCCTGCTATTGATACATGTCAGAGTTGCCATGGCGGTGAAACGGTCTCCAACCGCGTTCCATCGACTTGCGTCACGTGCCACGACTTTCACACCCATGGAATGAGTCCCCTGCGGCCCACGGAAAGTACGGCCTTAGAGTCCAAAAGAGGTTTTTCTGTGATTAGTCCCCGATGCATTTAGCCATATCGCGAAATTAGCTCCATGATCGGCCGCCTATTCATATTTACCTTGGGTTCTCTGATGTGGACCTCAAGCCGCCTGTGCGGACATGCTAATTCTGTCGAATGCTGGCACATTTCTGGGCCGCCTAAACACATCTGATATCAACTCACCGGTTCACATCACGGTAGACCTTGCGGGAGACGATCCTGTCGCCACCTACGTCATGGCGCGATTTCAAAACAACACGCCATACAGCCTTATACCTAACGGGGACTGGGAGAGCTGGAGTGAAAAAGAAACCGACCTAGTCGATACAGAATTTGCGCCCAATCTTGACGGGACGCTGACCTTTGAAATTCTCGACGAAATCGTATCTTTGGATTATTTGCCGGTCATATTCACAGTGGCTTACTCAATAGAGGACGGAAGCCTTAAGTCTGGCTATTTGGTGATCGACCAATGATCCGCCAATTCATTAAAGTGAGCTCTGTTGCCAGCCTGATGTGGTCAAATCTTGCTTACAGCGAGTCCTTGACCTTAGCTGACGTTGACCAGATCGTATCGCAAGCGGTCGCAGAGGCGACGGCTCATGTTGCCGATGACGCTGTTATTGCAGTGGTTGATAGAATGGGCAACGTGCTTGGCGTTTATGCGATGAACCCTAGCGCCTTACCCGACGTTACAATCTCCTCAGGTCGCGGCATCCCCACGGGCAATGGGCTTGAAGGCTTAACATTACCGATCACGTCGCTTGCGACGATTTCCAAAGCGATCACTGGTGCCTATTTGTCGTCTTCCGGCAATGCCTTCACGTCCCGGACAGCTAGTCAGATCGTCCAAGAGAACTTCAATCCAGGCGAACATGGTCAACCTGGGGGACCATTGTTTGGTGTTCAGTTCAGCCAATTGCCTTGCTCCGACATGATGCGGTTTGGTGAAGAGCTTGGGGTCGGACCACGACGCTCACCGCTCGGTATATCGGCCGATCCAGGCGGCCTTCCTCTTTACAAAAATGGACAGGTTGTAGGCGGTGTTGGCGTGCTGGCCGACGGCGTTTACGGTCTGGATTTGTCGGTCGCAGATTTTGACCGCGACCTTGACGAAATGATTGCCGTGGCGGCACAACAAGACTTCGAACCGCCGGAAAACATCAAGAGCCATCGCATTGCCGTTGAAGGAAAATTACTCCGCTACGCCGACGTTAATGAGCGATTCCTCAGAGCCAGGGGCGCTAGTGCAACCCTAGATAACGCCAACTATATTCCAGTACCTGGTTACGCGCCGGCGGGGCGAAGAGCGGGGCTAGCATATGGCTCTGCGGCATCAGGGATCACGTTAAGTGACGATATCGATGTTTCTGGGACCGATGGCGTTTTTGTCCTTAGCGATGGGGCTGGAAATAATCGATACGCTCCGCGAAGCAGTCTTGCACCATCACCTTCATCAGGAGGCATGACTGCCGAGGAAGTCCGTACGATCTTGACCCAAGCGCTCACCATCGCCTTTCGCGCCAGAGCTCAAATTCGTCGGCCGTTTGGAAGTCATGCTCAGGTATCGGTATCTATTGTCGATACGGAAGCGAATATTCTGGCTATTGCCCGCACGCCCGACGCGCCGATCTTTGGTACCGATGTATCCTTACAAAAAGCTCGGACTGCGACCTTTGCGTCACGACCGACAACTGCTGCCGAGCTTTCTCAAGTGGCCTCTGTAGATCTGCTGCCTGGAATCCTGACAATCCCTCCGCTCAGCACGTATGTCGAAGCAGTGCAGTCTTTTGTGGGGCCCACCGCCCTTGCCGATGGCACCGCGTTTTGCTGATCGCTCCGGCGGCAACTTGTCCCGTCCATTCTACCCCGATGGGATCAACGGCAATCCTAACGGACCGTTCTCCGTACCCTTTGACATATGGAGTCCGTTTAATACCGGCCTACAACTTGACTTGGTACTCCCAGATATCGTTGCCCGGTTTGACGGCAGCCCACCGCCACCGCAAGGGTGCACGGCGCTACCACAGTCCACCTCTGCTCCAGGCCCAATGCCGACGCGTTTTAGCCAACGGCCTACAGATTTTTCCCGGCAGCGTGCCGATTTATCGCGGAGACACTCTAGTCGGCGGTATTGGCGTGTCCGGCGACGGTGTTGATCAGGATGATATGATTTCCTTCCTAGGCTTGCACAATGCTGGAGAGGTGATTGGAAACGGTATCGGCAACGCGCCGATAGAACTACGTGCGGATACATTGGTCGCGGGCGGCGTGAAACCTACGCTTCGTTAATTGCCCGTACTCGCCTTTCCTCGATTCAAGAGAGCAGGCCGTATGCTCTGGCAAATGAACCTAACGCCATACACAAGTATTTTTGGTCTTTTGGCTTTTCCTAGGCGGAAGCGTCGTAGAGGCCCAAACGGTAGCGGTGAGTCCGGAAGTAGCAATACCTACGGACGAGAAAAATGAAGAACTGGCCCAAGACCGGCGGCGTCCGGGCCAAGAGAAGAAAAGGCCACTCCCAGACATTGATCCAAATGCGGTTTGCTCCACCAGCACGTAGCTTACCGCGCGAGATCTTGCCCATCCCAGATCGCTGGCGATTGGTCGAAGCAATCGGTGTCAATGAACGCTGGTGGGACCCGTACAATCAAAACACCCTGAAAGCCGACCGGCCTCTATTCGATGATTGGTTCGTCAATCTTGCCGTAATCTCTGACACTGTATTCGAACCGAGAGGCATTCCAACGCCCGTTGGGCCACAGGGCGGTGCCCGCCCCGGGTCAATAGATTTGTTTGGCCAAGTTAATCAAACGATCTTCAATCAGAACCTGATTACGTCTGTTTCCTTTATCAAAGGCGACACCGCATTCAAACCGCCCGACTGGGAAATTCGCGTTACCCCAGTCTTCAACTATAATTCCGTTTGGGCTAATGAAAACCGGGCACTGCTGATCGATCCAGCGCAAGGCGACACCCGCAAGGATGGTCACGTCGCGTTACAGGAAGCCTTCGTCGATTATCACATCCGCAATGTTTCTGACCGGTTTGATTTTGATTCCATCCGCGTCGGCATTCAACCCGTGACGCTCGATTTTCGCGGTTTTCTATTCCAGGACCAGCAGTTGGGTATTCGCTTTTTTGGCACGCGTAACAATAACCTGTGGCAGTACAACGCCGGTTGGTTTAGGCGCCTCGAAAAAGACACCAATTCTGGCCTTAATGACATCGGGAAACGTATCCGCGACGACGATGTCTTCTTTGCAAATTTGTATCGTCAAGATTGGCCAGTTGTCGGCTACACGATTCAAGGCATCGTCGCCCACAACCGTAACCGGGAAGGTGATGACGATTTATTCTTTAACAAGAACGGCTTCCTAGAACGTCCTGCATCCTTGGGGACAGAGCGCGGCTTCGATTACGACGTCACCTACCTCGGCTTCAACGGTGATGGCCACTTTGGCCGATTCAATCTTACACATGCAGCCTATCTTGCGACGGGCCGTATTTCTGCTAACCCCTTCACCTCTTTCTTTGAAGAAGAAGAAGCGAATGTTAGAGCCTGGTTTGTTGCGGTCGAACCATCCATCGATTTTGACTGGATTCGCCTCAGGGCTCAGGGCCTTTACGCCTCTGGTGACAAAGACCCGTTCGACGACAAAGCTCAAGGCTTCGACGCCATATTTGAGAACCCTCAATTCGCAGGAGCCGATACCAGCTACTGGATCCGCCAACCCGTACCTTTAATCGGCGGCGGCGGCGTTGTCCCTGTCAGGACGGAACGGATTGCTCAACTCTCTGCGATCGTCAAAGGAACAAGGGCAGTCTAATTTTCTCAATCCAGGAACTGTATTGTACGGTGTCGGTGCGGATTTCGACGTCTTGCCGGAATTGCGTGTGTTCGCAAACATCAATCATGTCAGCTTTGCGCAAAAAACCGGTCCTAGAAGTCGCACGCAATCAACCCCTGACCTCTAAGTCCATTGGCTGGGACACATCGATATCTCTGCTATACCGACCCCAATTTCACGCAAAAACATCGTACTGCGCGCATCGGGCGCCATGTTGTCCGGTGGCGGCGCTTTTAAAGAACTATTTGCAACAGATCGTAGCGGCGACAAGTTCTATTCCGTTCTGTTCAACCTAATACTGACTTACTGAGGACGGATATGCGGTTTTTGCTTACAGCAATTCTCATTTTTGTGGCCGGATTTGCCTATGCTGCGGGCGATGGGGAAGTGCCACGAGCAGTAACCTACCCATACTATCCGCCTGCACCACAATTCCAGACATGGGGTCAAGCCGATACAATGAGCAACGGGTGCGTGACCTGTCACACGGACTCTGATCAAAAAACCATGCATATTAGTGAGTCCGTCGTACTCGGCTGCGCCGATTGTCATGGCGGCGACCCAAGCGTCCGCGCTCCGGCCAACGCTATGACAGGCGTACCCGCCTATCGCGCCGCACAGGACAAGGCGCACGTCCAACCGCTGTATCCAGAAAGCTGGCACTACCCGCACAGCGCCAATCCAGAACGCTCCTACACTCTGCTAAACAAAGAGAGCCCAGAATACGTCCGCTTCGTAAACCCGTCCGACTATAGGGTGGCACGAACAGCTTGCGGCTCTTGTCATCTACCCATCATCCAGGCCGCAGAACGCAGCTTAATGGCGACAGGGGCAATGCTGTGGGGTGGGGCCGCTTACAACAACGGTATTCTCCCGTACAAAAAATTATATCCTTGGCGCTGCGTATACGCAGGACGGAGACCCGGCGACCATCAAGAGCCCCGGCGAGATCGAACCCTGGATGACTGAGGAACGTGGTGTGTTGCCTCAACTCTACCCACTACCGGCTTGGGAAGTCATCCCGCCCGGAGACATCTTTAGGGTATTCGAACGCGGTGGCCGCAACATCTTAAATCAGTTCCCTGAAATTGGTTTGCCAAACGTCGGCACACTTGTAGGCAGCTTACAGAGGTTGGAAGAGCCGGGGCAGACCGGACATTCGCCAATCCAACCGTGGCCCGGGCACGGGGCTCCGCATCGCAGTGCCCAGTCATCAATATTCATAAGACCAGACTCAACGACCCATTCACCTGGTTTCTAGGCACCAATGATCAGCCGGGAGACTTTCGATCGTCAGGGTGCGCATCCTGTCATGTTGTTTATGCCAATGACCGTGAACCCGACCATTCAGGCCCTTACGCTAAGTTCGGCCATATGGGCAAGAGTGCAAGCCTTGATCCAACCATACCGAAAAGACGAACCCGGCCCATCCGATTCAGCATGCATTCACCCGGGCCATTCCAACCAGTCAATGCATGGTTTGCCACATGCACCAGCCCAACGTTTTTGTGAATTCCATGCTCGGTTACACCATGTGGGATTACGAAGCGGATGCGCCAGCCATGTGGCCGGAGGAACAGCAATATCCCGATAGCGCTGAGATGCTTGAAATACTGGCGCGCAACCCTGAAGAGGCAGCGATACGCGGTAAATGGGGTGACGTCGATTTCCTTCGGACGGTGTGGGGACCGAAACCCAAAACTCAACAATACGCAATTCGCCGATTACCATGGCCACGGTTGGAACTTCCGCGCCGTATTCAAGAAAGACCGCAAAGGCAACCTTCTAGACGACGTCGGTGATCAGATTTCACATGACGACCCTGAGAAGTGGGCCAAAGCCGTCCATATGAAATCCATCCATATTGAACTGGGCATGCATTGTGTCGATTGTCATTTTTCCCAGGACGCACATGGCAACGGTTTCATCCATGGCGAAGTCGCAAACGCTATCGAGATTCGATGTGTTGATTGCCACGGAGACGCAGACGCATATCCGACGCTGCAAAACATCAGGACCCGCAGCGCGTCCTGGTGGATCTGACCTGGGTTTGATGCGCGTCATGGACGGAAAAAAACGATTTGAGTGGAGCGGAACCGAATGTGACCTGCCTGAAACAAAAGCTCGAGACTGCAAACCTCATCCAAACGGTCCTCTTTAGATCCGGACCTGGAATGGAACCTCAGCCTTGTCAAAGACTCGGTTAACCCTGATCACGACACTTACAACCCGAAGGCAGCACGCGCTAAACTGGTCAGCGATGATACTGCAGCAATGGCCTGGGGGCTTAGGCGTTTCTCAAGAAAACCGCGCGCACGATACCGATGAAATGGAGTGTTATACTTGCCCACCTGTCATGGACGACGTCCTGTGCCGGTTGTCATCTACCAATCCAAGCGAACTGGAAGACTGAACGTCATCATTACGAAGGTGGTGAAACCCGCAATTTCGCAACATATAACCCCGCAGGTTTGTTCGCGACCAAATGTTCCAGTTGGGCATACATCAAACAACCAAGGGCAACACAATCGCCCCAATCCGCTCGACATCCGCCCTCATCTTATCGTCGACCAACATCAACCGGGAACGCATATACATCCAACAGCCACCCATCTCTGCTGCCGGGTACTCAAGCCAGGCCCTTTGCCCCGCACTTTTCCGCACACAGTCCGCAAAACCGAAACCAAAACATGCTCCGATTGCCATTTATCTGAAGACAACGATAACAACGCGATCATGGCTCAATTACTTCTGCAAGGAACCAACTTCGTCAACTTCGTTGGATACAATGCCTGGGGTTGGTGGCGACGGCGGCATAGAAGCCGTGCGCGTCACTGAATGGGATGAGCCCCAAGCCGTCATCGGTAGTTATTTGCATCGCTACGCCCTATCCTGATTGGTATCAGGAGCACCAAAATCGCGACCGCAAACTTTACGAAAGCTACACCCACACCGGAGGTGAAATCGGGTGCCTTCAATTGCGTGGTGAGTATCTCTTTACGGCAGGAGGCTCTAGCGGTTTTCAAGCCTTCGACGTCGCGTCGATTGCCAACAAAGGCGTGTCACAGCGCATAATCTCTTCTCCCTTTAGCCCATTGGGGCAAGATACGAACGTCGCCAGCAAGAGCGCAACCTGTGTTGCTTTGCCGACCAACCAACCCATCGCGCCGACGCGCATGAATGGCGGACCCCCGCCAAACGCGAGCTCATGATAGAAGTTAATCAGGAGCAACCTATTCATCCGCTCTATTCCTACGCCTTTGTCACAGATTTCGCAGAAGGCTTAATCGTGGTTAATGTCGACACCCTTGCAGACGGCGAACCGCGCAACCAATCATCTCGACCGTGCACTAACATGGAATCCAGGAGGCGTCCTTGCCGGCGCCAAGCACATCACGCTGGCTGGTGCGATCGCCTACATCAGCGGGGATTTTGGCGTTGCGATAGTAAATCTTGATACCCCCCTGGAACCAAAACTTATTACCGTGATTCCTTTCGACGGAGCGCGCTCCACAGCATTGCAATTCCGCTACCTTTACGTCACTGATCGGGCCGGTTTTCATGTCGTTGACGTTACCGACCCGACCACACCGCGCATTATAGAAAGCGCGTCAATTCCAATGGCCCGAAGCTCATCGTATCTATGTCGCAAGAACCTTCGCCTACGTAGCGGCTGGACGTGAGGGCTTAATCCTAGTCAACGTCGAGAACCCAGAATCACCAGAGATATACGAGTCTTTCACCGCTGACGGTAGGATCACTGACGCGCGTGACGTGGTAGTTGGCTCCACCAATGCTTCTTTGTTTGCGTATATCGCGGATGGCAAAGACGGCCTTAAGGTCGTGCAGCTAACATCCCCCGAAAGCCAACCAGGTTTCTACGGTTTTTAGCCCTGACCCTAAGCCGGAGTTGATTGCATGGTATCCGACTACGAACCCCGCCACAGCACTCTCCAAAGGTCTCGACCGTGATAGAGCGGTTGACGAGTCAGGAAATCAGATCGCCGTGTTCGGCCGGCTCGGGTCAAGGCCATTCACGCAGGATGAACAGCAAAAGCTCTACCTGAATGAAAGCGGCAAGCCCTTGGTTTGTCACTGACGAGATCGACCCTAGACGCTTTTGTGGAAGCAGTAGCAGACCTCGGTTTGCCACCACTGCCCCAGGAGCAAGCTCCCTAACCGGGACCTTTAACGCTCTACAAAGACATCTTCTTCGCGAGAACTAGAGGGGACGGGACAGCGCTTTGGAGTTTCTGCAGAGCCGCTAGGAATTGGCGCGGGGTTATACTCCTCATCTTTCTCGATGGCTGAATAACAATCATTGAGAAACAGCCCGAAAAGCTCCACGTACTGTTCGCGAGAAATCATGCCGTCATCGACCATCGTTTGCAGCATCGCCGACGCTGCCATGGTGGCCTGTTCAGCGGCAGCATAGTCAACGTACTCGCCTGACAAACCTTCTTTCAGTAAACCAGCCATCAACGCTTTTGTGTCGGCAGCCGTAAAATCGTACGACGCTAGTTGATCAATTACGCCTTCTGTTGCGTCTTTTTAGAGGCGCGTGCAGCGTTGATAACCGCGTCATAGCCCTGGAGAGAGGCTTGATGGAGGGCCTTCGATTTTACCGCGACACACCATCGGCCATATTCGGGTCAATACGCTGCAACAGTATTTGCATCATTATGAGGGTTGGCGTCGTATATACGAGGAATGCCTGGGACCGATTTCGTGACTATCTCGAGGCGCCCATCTGACATTGGACATAGGATGGTGACACGCATGACAATCGAAAAACACAAGCTCCGGAAAAATGCCATCCCTGTTGCGATTGGGGTCGAGCATAGCTTCTAGAAGGGAGTCGACAGCAACCGCCTGGCCGACCGCCCCAGACCTGAACACTCGATATATTTCCTTTCCGGGATTTATAATCAGCGTCGACCGCAACATGACCCCGGCTGTGTCCAGGTGTAGGTATCCAACTCGAAGGCCAGCCGCGGGTGACCAGCGCCCATAATTCGATGTGTAACGAAGCGATCCTTGGTACCGAAATGGCAAGATAGGCATAGCTCTGCACGGGCGACGGGATCCTCACTTGGGTACAAGGCCACTAGCGAGGTTGGCCGCGTGGTCCGCTTCACCGGAAATGTGTCGCCCAAGCCAGTTTACCGCACCACCGTGACAGGCTTCACAGCCAACTCCATCCGAGATCTGAAACCCTTTCGCCCGGCGCTCCACTGGCACGTTGTCTGCATGACAATCTAGACAAAGATCCTCATCCTCTGCTCGATCCAAACCGAGGGTTCTTAGCAATGCGCTGTGACTCATTCGTAAGCAGCGTTTTGTATGCGCCGGAATGGGGGTCTTCTTCTTCCCATATGATGTATTCATTCTGCAGGACTGTCCGAATTGGTCCAGGGTTCCAATGCTCCATGACAACTCGACCCAGCACAGGAAGCGACGCCCAAATGGATATCTTCAGCGATGAAAGGGATATCTCGCTGGTCTTGCGCTAACACAGATCCAACAAATAGAGTCGCGAAAAGAAACGAACCAATGGCATTGAATTTGATGGGCACAAACTTCTCCAGATCACGATCTAACGTTCGCTTGCATCCATAAAGTATACGAGCTTCAGCGCCAAAGGAAACACTTGGCAAATACAGTTGCCCCTTCTCGAAAACCTCATCCGGCTTATTTGTCTTCCCTGTTC
>CALSLN010000013.1 GCA_943787205.1 uncultured Rhodospirillaceae bacterium | reverse complement strand
TAAAAATGGGGCCGGCCGGACTCGCTTTTGAGGATATGGTTTTCAGTCGTGAATAATTCATACACTTGAATTCGGTGCCGGGTATGAACACTCAGCTAACCGCATCAATTACGGAATGAGAGCCTGGTCAGCAAGACCTATGTAGGCACCGTCGGCATAGACTAACGGATCAATCTCGCAGCCAAAATGTACTGTGCTCACCAGGCCAAAGAAGACGTCATGAGACCCGTAAGGTAAGCGATAATCTTGCGTGCAAATGATTGCCGCCTGTGCATCGGCTAGATATGGAAGTCCAGACTCATCCTTAAGCCAGGTACCCTGGTCAAAACGAGATTCTCCTTTTGCGCCCACGCTACAATAATGGGCCAAATCTAAGTGGCATTGTGCCAAGACATTGACGCAAAAGTCTGCGCCCGCGAAAAGTGCTGGGTAAGAGGAAGCATTGCGATTAACGCAAAAGAGCACGGATGGCGGTTCCATACTGACAGGTGTCACCGCCGAAGCTGCCATAACATGCCTTTGCCCTGATTCGCCTGTCGTGGAAATAAGGGTGACGGATTTCGCAAGACCACGCATTGCCAACCGAAGTGAGTCAGCGGTGTTCAATGGAGTTTCGGTTTTCGATGCATTCGACATATCAATCTGTTTTCTAGGGGCACGGGTTAAGTTCAGCGCACTCTTCATCTATCGTCAGACCTTGCGAAAGCTCCAGGCTTAATACGGAAATCGCACGTATTACGTGCCACATTGGGATTGCCAATTGAGAGCCCACTTCGATTCCATTCTAATTTTGTTATTCAATTGGTTATGTGAAGATGCGCTTTCTGGCCAACCGTGCAATTAGGAAAACGCAGGGATATGACGTTCAATATTCTGCTTAAGATCGGCCAACTTCTATTGGCAATAACTGCTGCATTATGTGTTGGCGGCTTTCTTTTTACCCTTTGGATATACCGCGATATTTCTGCTGAGGTTTTCGAGGCAGGAGAACGGTAACCCACCCTCTCAATTCGTAGTTATCGACGGCGTTCGGGTCCATTTCCGCGACGAAGGCGAAGGAACCCCAATCATTCTTGTTCACGGACATTGGGGCAGTTTGTTTCAATGGGACTCTTGGATGCCAACGCTTCTGCAGACCCATCGCGTGATACGATTCGATCTCACGAGCCACGGCTTAACGGGCGTAGATCCATCAGGGAATTACACAAATGAACGCGCGGTATCGTTACTTGAACGACTTGCCGACCGGCTAGAGCTAGAGACGTTTCACCTGGCGGGGACATCAATCGGCGGAATGGTCGCCTACAAGTACGCGGCAGCAAACCCCGAACGTGTTTTGAGTCTGGCCCTGATCAATTCTGGCGGGCTCAAGAACCCGGCCAGAGGCCCCGATGACCGCTACCAAATGGCCTGGTGGTTTGACGGCCTTGCGTACTACACGCCGAAATCGATAGTGGCGAATATTCTGCGTGGGGTTGCCGGCGACCCTCAAAACATCTCGGATGACGTGGTGGACCAGTGGTACCGATTCAACATGCGTGACGGACAAAGGGAGGCGGAGATCGAACGCAACCGACAATTCACGGTTGGCCGCACGACTGAAGAACTTAATGTGATCACAGCCCCGACACTGCTGATGTGGGGTGAAGCCAACAGCAATTTGCCGTTAAGCCAAGTTGATGAATTCAAGAAACGCTTGGTAAACGCACCGATCAGCACAAAGACTTACGACGGTGTTGGGCACAACGTAACGTATGAGAATCCGAAAGAAAGCGTTAGAGATTATCTAGAATTTCTATGCTCTGTGTCCATGGAGAAGAACGACCCGAGTAGAGCCAGTTGCGGCTAGTTAGGACGTTCGCTTTAAGGGATAAACTTCAGTAAATTGTTCGTTAGCTGCTTTAGAAAAGAGATCCATGCCGTCTCTGGCGACTATTGACTATCCACCACACTGACAACGGCAGATAGAATTCTTAACAAACAGGTCTAGGTGTCCCTTCTTTTTACCTCATCCGCCGGTATTCGTGGTGCACACCGTGTGCCTTTCGAAAACTCATCCGCAATAAATCAGCATAACAAAACACAGGCCTACTTCCCTGTTTTGGTCATATCTTTCCCTGTTCTTGAATTTAAATTCCCTGTTCCTGCTTTTAGGGAATTCTGTCCCAGAGCCCAGGCGTTGTGCAGGGTACGGGCTGCGCATTTCGGCAAACCGGCTCGAAAACCAAAATTTTCCCTGTAATTTCCCTGTTTAACAGGGAAATCGCATGAGAAGTGTTCGCTGGTGACTGCACACACAGCCAACCAGTCTCTGGGTTAGAGACAGGTCTCTCCCCTCTCCGACATTCTCTAAACAGTTCACAGCATTACGGGCCAGATGCTGCGATCAACCGGCATCCGATACAGTCCCTTAAGCAGGGCTCTTAGACCCTAAAAATCTCTGAAAGGCGGGCGTAAGCCCCTTTGCCCACACGTGCTAGCGGATCAAACGCTTCCACATCAATCCTCACCTGACCCTTCGCGTCGAGTGCGCCCACATCATCACGTACCCAGAGACGGGTGATTTCAGCAAACACCAGAATTTGTTCTGTGTTGCCCACGCGTGTGAACTGACGAGCAACACAGCCCATGGACACCGGAGCTGCTGTCACGCGCGGGATCGACCAGTTCCAGTCGCTCAAAGCGATATTAAATTTACTGACTTCACTCTGACCCGCTGGCAAGTCTTCGGCAGAATTTTGCATGTCTTTAGCTTGGTCTACACACGCTAAACTAATGACACACTCAGGATTATTCTTCAAATTACGATGCGTATCTTTGATCTTTCCAGCCATACCATCACCAATTGAAAACATGACCATCGGTGGATCACTGGTAATCCCGTTAAAATAAGAAAAGGGCCCCAGGTTCCAGCGTTCGGCACCGTGCTCTTCTCCGTTATCGCTTAAGACCCAAGCAATGGGACGAGGAATAATGATCTGGCTAAATAGCGCGTAGGCATCATTCTCGGAGAGACCTTCCAGTTCAACGTCCATCTATTTTCAAACTCCTACTTCTTTGATTTTTTGGGCAACGTGAGTGATGTAAATGGCATTGTCAGAGCTAAACGGCTTTGGTCACTCGTGGGCATCTCATAGCGCCTTCGGATGAAAAATCCATCTAAATATTTCAGGACACCGCCTGAGATCATCCGCCTGACCGTAACGGTGTACATTCGGTTCCCACCTTCTTTACGCCTACTTGGAGGCCTGCCCCTTCTTTTACCTCACCCGAGCGGTTTTGTGCGGACTACAGACAGGGCTTTTCGGCAAACTCGGTCAAAATAGAAATTTTCTCCGTAAGTTCCCTGTTTAACAGGGAAATCACATGACACATGTTCGCCGGTGACTGCGCACACAACCAATCAGCCCCTGGGTTAGAGACAGGTCTCTCCCCTCATCCGCAGTCTCTAAACAGTTGAAAAAATTGCGGGATGATTCCGTTTGATGAAAGGGTGATATCGGCACATCGAGAGATGAACTAACAGGAACATCCATAATTAGGCCTTATGCAACACTACACAGCCAAAACTGAACCGCCAGGTGACCGAATTCGAACTGGATTCACGGCATCGGACACAACTAAGACGTCAGCGTTTTTATTTTGATCGCATATCCGTTTACAATGACATTTTTGGATGTCTCCACTTCCTTAGACAGGGGCTTGTTCTCATGATTATTCGAACATTCATTGTTGGTCTCGCCGCGTTGTTTACAGTTGCGGTTTTGATTGAGGCCCCGTTGCGCGCCGGTGATGCGATGCGCGGTACATCAAACGACGATTGGCAAGGGTGGGGCGTATTAAGCAGCGGCAAGGGATACGCTGCGTCTCCCTTGGGCCAAGTCCATTACCGCGATATCGGACCTCGGGATTACGAACACCCTATCATGCTGCTGCACCAGTCACCGATGTCGATGATTCAGTTCGCCGAAGTACAAAATTCGCTAGCTGAACTCGGAGTTCGTGCAATTACAATCGACACACCGGGGTACGGCAATTCAGACAGGCCGCCGCACCAGCCGACTATTCAAGAATTTGGTAATAATTTAATTTATGTCCTGGAGCACCTGAACCTCGAAAAGGTTCTCATCGCCGGACATCACACTGGTGCTCAAATTGCAGCAGCCTTTGCCGCCAATAACCCAGACCGTGTTGTCGGTGTCATCCTGCATGGCGCGGCGTTGTTCAATGCTCAGGAAAGAGCCAGTTACCAGTCTCGTATGGGTAAGGGTACGCCGCGCACGCCCGTGCTAGACGGCTCTCACCTAACCCGCATGATGAATTTTCCGATGAGTTCGCAAGAGCAGAAAATTCTCGATGCGAAAACTTGGTTGGCAATTACATCTTTTATTCAGGGCCCTGACATAGGCCACTGGGCGGCCTTTCAATACGACATGGAACCCGATCTGAAAGCGATCAACGTCCCTGGTATGGTTTTGACCGACACCGAGGACGACGTGCATTACATCGACGTACGCGTGTCGAAAATGCGCCCTGACTTTAAGTACGTAGAGTTTTCCAAAGGCAATCTGCTTGAAATGATGGCGCAACCCGAGAAGTGGGCCGACCTCGCCGCTCAGTTTGCCAATGAGATTAAGTAGCAAATAGAGCTAACTTTTTATTGGGAGCGCTTTCATGACACGCCCGCAAACAGAAAACCTTAATGCGTTTGATATCGAGCCAAGCAATTGGTCCGTCCCCGGATTAGCCGATGGCCTGCAGGTGCGCCGTTTGAATGAAGACCCAGACACCGGGGCGCTCTCAGCCGTAATTCACATTCCCAAAGGGTGGGCGCGTCCAGAGTCTGCTGTTTGTGACGCGGGCCAAGATCTGTTCCTGATGGAAGGCGCGCTGGAAGCCGGAGACGACGTGCTCCAATCAGGGACCTTCAGCTTTTACCCGCGCGGCGTGGCGCAACCGCCTTGGACAGCGAAAGAAGATTGCACGGCTTTTATCATTTTGGATCAAGCGCCCGCATACACCGCCGCGACGACCTCGGTCTCCGACGCAAAGACAGAACAGACCGTGGCAGCACTCGATACCTGGACGATGGATTGGTTTGACCCCCTCGCCGCATCGAAGCCGAGCGTCGCGTTTCATCCCGGAATCTTCGTGAAGATTTTACGCGCCGATCCTGAAACCGGGACCAGCACCCATTTAGCAGGCCTGATGCCAGGGTGGTTTCAAGAAGGCATCGAGGTTCACCCGGTGCGCGAGGAGAGCATCATCATCAGTGGTGACGTCAACATCGCCACGGTTAACGGCAAGCCTGGATATACATGCTGCGTAGGCGGCTACTATTCGCGGCCGCCCGGCATTCCCCACGGACCACTCTCAAGCAAGAACGGCAATGTGGGTCTGGTGCACACGGAAGGGCTTTTGGGTATCGACTATCAGACTGACGACCGCGCCGAAGACCTCATTCTCGACCATCTCCGTACATACCCCTGGAAATGAAAACTTAGCAGACTAGGTCCGCGCCACTCGAGCACTCCGTGGGGCACGACCAGAGGAAACAACCTTGAGCCTGCCGGTATGCCTCGTAGCATGATCGGATGCCAAATCTATTCAATCACTTATTAAAATTTGTCTTACAGAAAAAGTGCGCCGGGGTTAATCAAGTTGTTGGGATCGACGGTCTTTTTGAGTGATCTCAAAAGGTCTGCCGCGGGATCCATCCGCGACTCAAGAAACGGATAGCTACGACCGATTTGCATGTGAGTCCCCCCGCGCCTCCGGAACAGATTAGCTAAGCCTTTACGCAGTTCTCCTACAGCAGCATGGGCTAAGGGGTCTGGCTCAAACGTCTCCCTCGTTTTTAGGAAGTCGTCATCAAGATAACTTTCGATCATATCGGTGCGACGGTCTTTCCAATACAAGTTGACCTCGATCAGAACCCGCGATTGTCCAATCAGATTGCTCACTTGTCCCCAGACCAGGCCATGCCGCTCTATAACGTCTTTATTGGCATCCATGAAAACATCGATGTCATCGAGCAACGTTGCATGAAGAGAATGCGGCAATATCCCGTGCATAGGCACCCAGCGATCTCCATTGGGTCCGAGCATCATGATCGGTGGAGGAAACGGTGTCCCACGCATGACTTTAGGGATACTTGCCTCAATTTCGCGTCCGTTGTGAGAGCTACACGCGTTTTTAACGCTTTCCAGCGCCGTATCGGCGTCGGCGTCATCGCGCCCATCGACGGACATATGAAGCGTATAGCCTACGTCTTTAAGATATCGCCGACCCGCCGCAGCTACTTTGAACGCTTCTTTCATGCCACGCAGGATCGAGCTTTGCCCTTTAGCAATACCTAGAAGCTTGTCCACGTCATCGGCAAAGCCGGTGGATGCAATCCGCTCGGATAGAAAGAAGGGGTCAAGCCCAAAGCACTCTGAAACAAGACCGAGCCGACCGACGGCGCCGGTGGCTTTGGCAAAGTCATTTCTATTAGCGAAACTAAAGGCGGCGTAACGGACTTCCGTTGGGCGCGGGATAAGCTGGAGCGCAATCTCTGTCTTTACGCCGAGGGCGCCACTATCTCCGAGAAAGAGCCCAGTTAAGTCCGGCCCATAATACCGATTGAACGGACTTGGTTCGACGTCAGCCGCCCACGACCCCGTTCGTAATTCTTCCCCATTTGCCATCACAAGGCGTAAGCCAATGACGCTTTCAGCCACTGTTCCATATCGACCGGATCCATAGTTGATGGCGTTCTGCGAGACCCCGCCGCCAACAGTCGCAAATAATCCGGATCCGGTTCCCCAAAATGGCGTTCTTAAGCCAAGTGGTTCGAGTGCTTCATTCAGTTGGTTCCAGGTAACCCCGGCTTGAACGCGAACATACATGTCATCTTGATTGATTTCGGTGATCTCATTCAGTCGCTGCATATCGAGTGTTACGCAGTCTTGCCGGTCGGTCAGGTATCCCGCTGAATAGGATAGACCACCTCCGCGTGCAGATAGGCATAGGCCGGCCACCGTTATGGTTTGGACAGTATTGCGCACCTCTTCAATGGTGCCCGGCCGCACGACCGCAATCGGTGGCCTACATTCGTAGTAGATGTCTTTACCGTAGGGAGACAGGGCGGCTTCGTCGGTTATGACGTTATCCGGCCCAACGTGCTGAGCGAGTGTGGCAAAGAAGCCGTCGTAATCAATCGGCGATTTGTCTGCGTCCATGTGTGCGTCCCGCGAAAGCGCTTTTTGAGGCAGTCGTGCAATGAGCACTAACGCCTATAGGCTGTTGGTGCCTGTAGCATATTGCCTCTACTCTACCCGGGTCTATGGGGGAGACGTATCTTGCCGACCGTTCTGATCACAGGCGCCAACCGCGGGCTAGGACTAGGGTTTGTTTCCCAATATGCGGGAGAAGGCTGGCAGGTCATTGCCACCTGCCGCTCACCAGAGAAAGCCGAAAGTCTCAAACGCCTGGCGGGAGAGAACAGTCAGGTTAACATCGTCCAAATGGATGTCAGTGACCACGACTCGGTTGATGCGTGCGCGGCGCTGCTTTCCGACCAATCTATTGATCTCGTTGTTAACAACGCAGGAATCGCGAGCAACGATTTCGCTCATCAAATGCTCGGTAGTTTCGATTTCGAGAATTGGGAAAACATTCTTCGCACCAATACGCTCGGCCCGGTGAAAGTGTCAGAGGCGTTTCTTCCCAACGTCAAGGCGAGCGCTCAGAAAAAGATAGCTGTCGTCTCCAGTACTGTCGGATCTCTGACGGACATGAACGCATATCCCGTTTACCCTTACGCAACGAGCAAAGCGGCGTTGAACAAGGGTATGCGCATGATGGCTGAGCAATTGCGCGATGACGGTGTCAGCATTATTTGTTTATGCCCCGGTCACGCCAAAACCGATATGGGAATGATGGCTGAGGGTGCGTCCGTTGAAGTAACGGACGCGGTCTATGGAATGCGGAATGAAATTGCTGATTTGACAATGGCGACGTCTGGCTCGTTTAGACGCTACAATGGCGAAGCAATTCCCTGGTAAGAGGTGTGAAGCACGTGAATCGTTCGAAACCAAGTTATATTCCGACACGCGAAGAGATCACAAAAGCCGCACGTGACCTAATCCCGGTGCTGCGAGAACGCGCCCTCGCTACGGAGAAAAACCGGGACCTGCTCCCTGAAACGATCGCGGACCTCAAGGCCGCTGGTATCCACAAGCTTTTCACGCCCCGGCGATATGGCGGGTATGAAATGGACTGGGGCGTCCATGTCGATGTGACTAAAGAACTTGGTAAAGGGTGCGGTTCAACGTCGTGGGTAAGCGCCGTGGTATTTTGTCATACGTGGCTTTTGGCGCGCTTCCCTCCAGAATGCCAGGAAGAATTCTGGCCAGAGCACCCGGACGCCGTTATCGGTACGGCGTTTGCTGGCGGCGGCGGTATGGAGAAGACCGAAGGCGGGTTCATCCTCAACGGCCAGTGGAAATTTTCTAGCGGGATCAATCACTCCGATTGCGCTGTGGTAGCAGCTCAGGTGGGCGGGAAGAAAGACGACCTCCACAGTGGACGCACGCAGGTCTTTCGAATGGCAATGTTGTTACCGTCCGAGTATGAAGTGATCGACACGTGGGACTCTGAGGGTCTCCGGGGCACCGGCAGTCACGACATCAAAGTGGTTGACCAGTTCGTCCCCGAGCATCGCACGATCTTGACGGAGGAAGCGACCGGGATGAAGCCGCCCGGCGCTGTCTTGCATGATAACTATATTTATAACGTAGAATTTTCACCCTACTTTTTTACTCTAGTCGCCGGCCCGATGCTTGGTACTGCGATGGGCGCGCTGGAAGAGTACTGTGAGTTAACAAAGACACGGTCGGGACAAATGTTTGGTGAATCCATCATCGAACAGGTCCCGGTTCAGGTGCGGGTCGGTGAGTCTGCGGCTGAAATTCATGCAGCCAACTTAATCGTCGACAACATCAGTCAATATCTACACGACGAAGGTTTAGCGGGCCGGGAACTGCCGGGGACCACGCTACTGACCATCAAGCGCGACCTCGCTTATGCGTCGCGCCAATGCTTAGCGGCCGCAACTCGCCTATCCGGTATGATGGGTGTCACAGCCCAGACGGGACGCAACCCTGTACAACGTCATTTCCGAGATTGCCGAACGATCTCCACTCATGGCGGTTTGCAATGGGATGGCGCGATGACGCCAAATGGAAAGTTGTTGTTTGGTATGAAAACCGGCGATCCCAAAGTGGATAGTGCGACACCGTCACCGGTTCTCGATCGCGCCTTGTTCTAATAGATACGGGAGTAGTGTTGATATGGCACGCCCACATGTCGAGTTTGTACAGTCTCAAGTCTTACCCTTTACCCAAGGTTTGTATGGTGGCTCGCGCCCCGACGTTGAAATGCGAATTCTCAGCATGGATAACGAGGGCGGTGACGCGTCGACGATGATTCGCTGGCCGGCAGGATGGGCGCGGACTGAATCTGAGCATTTGGACTGCGACGAAGAGTTTCTAGTGCTCGAAGGGTCTTTAGAGATCAACGGCAAACTCTATCGGAAACACGACTACGCTCATCTCCCCAGCGGCTATCTACGAACCAATCAACTGTGCGCAAGAGGTGCAGTTACGATTTCGTTCTTCTCATCAGGGCCTCATGTAATTCAGTCTGAGTCAGCCGGCAACGGTTTTGATGCAACTCGCCTAGTCGAACACATTGAAACTCGGACCTTCAAAACTATGACCGACGTTGCTGAGTCCTTCGATACGCCCGACTGGGACCCGACCGGCACATTCCACAAATTGCTCTATCAAGATCCGTATACAGGCGAGCGTACTTGGATGATCGGCATGGCGCCCCACTGGCACACTGATTTATGTGAGATTCACCCTGTCGTTGAAGAAGAGTTTTCGATACTTGGTGATTTGTGCTTTCCCGGCGGGGTCTTTCGCGATGGTGGATACTTTTGGCGACCGCCGGGTATTCAGCACGGTCCTTTTGCAACATGGGGCGGCACACTTCACTTGGTGCGCTGCAAGGGTGGACCGTTTGCGACCGAGTGGGTTAAGGGTGACCCACCGAACTGGTATCCCGATTACAACCCAGTGCTGCCGCCTGAGTATGAGGCTCATGTCAAAGCTGGCGTGAACTATGACCGCGAACCCAACTACTAGGATACTGAAATATGTCTGACCCTAGATTCCATCATGTACGCACAGAAGAGATCGAGTGGGTCGATGACCCTGACATCCCCGGCTTTAAACAAAAAATTCTGTCTCGAGATGACGAAACCGGCGCTGTAACCCGGTTGTGGTTTGTGCCGCCAAATTGGGGTGAGGATGTATTTGATGGCAAGCCGGATCGCCATTATCACAAATCAGTCGTTGAGCGAGGCTTCCAACTGTACGGCGACTTCCCTCACTGGGAATTCAACAGTGTCGAAGATTTTGAGGGCGACCTCTACATTTTCAAGCGCGGCCTGTTCATGGACCGCCCACCGGGTAGCCTCCACGGACTGCGGCCTGAACCTCGCTCCCAGGCAGGGGCAGTCATTCTGTATTGGAATACAGGACGAGGCGCTAGCATCAAAGAAGAGGCTTTTGCTGAAGAGACCGTCAATGTACCTTTCGACAAAAATGTGAAGCTTGAAATCAATGCCTTTACTGCCTGTAACTTGACCCAGACAGAGACCATCAACTGGCAGCCTCATCCAGACGTGCCGGGCTGGAAAATCAAACCGCTGGCCGAATCTGGATATGGGGCTGACACCGTAGACTTGGTGTTCATTCCGTCAGATTGGCGCTCACCTGATGGTTTGCGTGATCACGGCAACGCCACCAACACCAAAGCAAAACGCCCATGGCTTTATGTCGTGACCGGTGATCTTGCGGTTCGTCTTGACGAAGAAAACCTACGGCTCAAGCAAGATGATTATATCGGCTGGGCGCCATCAGCTAACGTGGCTTTTGCCGATGGGTCCGTCAGTGAAACGGGCTGCATAGCCATTTGTTCAGGAAATCGCTTGGTCTGATGCTATATCCTGATTAGATCACGAGGCAGGGTGTAAAGCCGCTCAGCGCCATCCTTGGTAATAAGCATGCTTTCTTCAAAGAACATGCCACCCCAACCAACTTCGTGCAGTTCGAAATCCATGTTGAGCACCATGTTTTCTTCGATTTGAAAATCACCCAAGGTGCCACCGGCAATAAACGGAACTTCGATGTGGTCCAGGCCAATGCCATGGATAAAAGCAAGTTCGAAGGTGGGGCAGCCACTTTTTCGAACGATATCGATGGCTTTATTTCGTAGATCACCGGTCGACACTCCCGGTTTCATTGCGCCATAAACATCCGTCACACCCGCCTTATACCCGCGCCAATACTGTTCCATCTTTTCTGACGGATCACCGAGAACCACGGTGCGTTGGCAGTCGCCCATGTAGCGCCGCCAGCGCATCATGCTGTCGAAGCACACCTGGTCACCTTCTGAGATCGGGTAGTCTTTAAAGACCTCGTCCTGCCCCGGCGCTTTTGCGACCGGCGCCGTTAAAAGCGGCGAGGACGCGCCCCCCTTGTTCGGCGACACCAACTTCATAGGCCGTAACAACGTCACCCCATGTCCCGCCAGTTCGAATGGCGGCGAACGCCTTCTCCATGGCGGCTTGGTTTTTCTTGGCCGCCGTTCGCAGAATCTCAATCTCATCCGGTGTTTTGACCATCCTGATCTCAAACAGCAAGTTGGTCGCATCTCTTACATCGGCATTCTTTACTGTGTCGCCTAACGCATCAGCGAACCGAGTATCATCGAAACCGAGCTTGGCGCCGGTTAAACCCATGTCAGTCAGCGCTTTGGCCGCCGTTTCAAAGACACCGACGTAGTTATTCTTTTCCACTTCGTCGACCATCCGGCGCATGGCTTTTTCTTCTTCGGTAAATTCGACGTCGTCCGCAAAGGTATGGACCTTTAAGACGCCACCATAAATCCCGAAGTAATAGAGGCGGAGATCAGGCATCCATGTCGGACGTTCATGCAAAACGACGGCCTCAATCTCTGTTGTGATGAGGCACGGGGCGATGTCCGAGGAACGCGGCAAAATGGCGCAGGCCAGCCAGGGAACGTCGTAAATGAAGTCCGTATCATAGTCGCTCAAGTAGACGACATTATTGGGAGTAACCGCGATGATGGCATCAAGCCCCTCGCGATCCATGATGGCATTGGCGCGCTCCCGGTTCAGCAGCATGTTATTTCCCCGCGACTTTTGCGGCGTGCGCGTCGTAAACGGTTTTCATCGTGACGATGGCTTTTTCAGCGGTTGGGAATCCGGCTTCCAAGCCTGTCAGCATCAGTATTTCCTCAACCTCTTCTTGGGGAATTTGGTGATGAGCAGCCATCTTGAAAAAAAACTCAGCTTCGTCACGATGCAAGCCGGTGAAAAGTGAAATGGCGCATAGGATTTTGACCTTGAGATCAACCTTGTCCATTTCCCAGACCGGAACCATCACCTGGATCAGCTGCTTGTGGAATGCCGGCGGACGGGTTGCCACTATCCACTGATAGATCTCTTCGCCTTCCTCATCACCCCAAAGTTTATGCGTAATGGCGCGGAACCGTGCTTCAATATCGTCTGACATGTCGCCTCCCGTTAATGTGTTTGTTTATGCCTTCTCACCGATGGTCATCCACCAGGGGTAAGACCCAAAAAAGTAGTTTACGTCTGTGCTCCAACCCGTCAGATGGTTTGGTAGCCCCTCTTCGCGAACGCTGGAAAAACCTGCCGTTTCGAATATCTCTTTGCGATCCAGCGAAAAAAAGAGTGGGATGAAGGGATCCTCCATACGCCTGCCCGTCGAGTCCAACAAAAACTCCGACAAGGGGTGGTACTGCTTCGGTGAGCACCTTGAAGGGCGGCGACTCCATGATCGCGAACTTGCCGCCTGGCTTGAGAGATGCGCAGGGCTTCCTGCGCGATCTCATCCATGCCCTTGCGATTAACTTCGTGGTACAGCCAGATCGCAGTCACCAGATCGACGCTGTTATCCTCAAAGGGCGTATCTTCGGCTTGCGGGCCTGCACGAAGTGAACCTTTTTGCCGCGCTGCTCGGCAAACTTATGGCCGTACTTAATCATCGGTGCGGCGTAGTCGACGCCGTAGACCTCAGCGTCTGGATAAAGATCACAGTACGGGATCGTGCTTTTGCCGATGCCGCAGCCTAGAGTCGACGATCGTTCGGTAGTCTCCCTTTCGGAATACCGTTGGCAAGGTCCCAGCCCATTTCGTCATTGTTGTCGCGGTTGCAGAGGAACGGGCCGATCATCCAGTGGTACATGAGGCCCGCAAAGGGGGCTGCCCGTGGTAGTTGCCAGGCTGGGTGTGAATCTCGACGTTCTTGTAGTAGCGAGGCGGTTTGCACGTCAGTCGTTGAGAGAGAGGCTGCCCCAAGTGCGCCAGGCTCATTGCAGCGTGTCGAGCCATTCGATGACTTCATCTTTTTGCTTTTCGAGAATGCCCAGCACTGTCTCAAACATCATGGCGTGATCGTTGTATTCAAAGAACGCACCAAATTTGTATGCAGTGGACTGGTTCATCAGCGCTTTTGTCTCAGCCAAACTCGGATTGGGGCCGAGCTTGTTTTTGTTAGCTTCATAGAAATCAACCATGGCCGGACCAATTCCAGTTGAATTGAATCCCATGAGTCCCGACACGAAGTCGTATTTGGCCTGTTCAGTTCTTGTAACTTGGATGTCCATGACTAACCTCGTTCAGTCTTCAGCATTGCCTAGTTACAAAGTCTAACGGTAGTGCCTTCCTGTCGCAAACACCTGACAAATGCCATATTTGGCTGTGTTGTCCAGGTGAACAGAAGGCGTCATAGTAAAAGACATTAGGGGGGCCAAGGGGCCAAGCTGCCGCGCATAAGGGAGACTGCAGCGCCATGGCGAAAAACTATTTTCTAGACGAGGAACCGTCCGTTGACCGCGTGATGAAGGTAGTGGTTGCCTTAGCGCGAGAAACCTACGTGCTGAAGGACCGCCTCGGTATCGTTGAGCGAAAGCTGGATGAGAAGGGTGTCGTGACCCGTGCCGACCTCGAGACCTACAAACCCACTGAGGATGAAGAAAAGGAAATTCTCGCGACACGTGATGCTTTCGTCGAGAGCGTCCTTTCCCCTATCGTTGCAAATCGGATAGACGTTGAGTAATTCACGCGCCGCACCACGCGATTGTTTCGGAGTCTGCCTATGACCACCACTGGTTCGTTCTGGTCCCAAGTTAAGGGGTATCCACTAATCGTATTCTTGACATGCCTGTTGGGCTGGACCCTGACAAGTATGGATCAGTCTCTGTTTGGCTACGCAATCCCTGGAATCCAAGCGGAATTTGGCGCCAGCATCACTGACGTCGGTTGGGTGTTGTCGCTCTCTTTTGTTTTCGCAGGCTTTGCATCCGCTATCATCGGAACATTGAGCGATCGGTATGGCCGCCGGACGATGTTTCTATTTTGCCTAGCGGCATCGGCCTTGTTAGTTGGTCTGCATGCCTTTGTTATTGGATTGGTTAGCCTCACCATTCTCCGCATGTTCGCTTTTGGCATCAGCAACGGTTTGTCTCCAATTACCACCTCGTTCGTTGCTGAAACGGCGCCATCGCGTTACCGAGGCCTTATGGTTGCCCTTGTCCAATGCGGGTATCCAATTGGCTGGTTCGTTGCGTCGTTGTTTGTTGTGCCGCTGATTGCGAGTTTTGGATGGCGGTATATCTTTATGCCCGCACTTCTTGTCATTCCAATCGCATTTTTGCTCGTTCGGTATCTTCCGGAGAGCAAGCGATTCAACGAGGAGCGTGCAAAAAGGGAAGCATCGACTGCAATTAAAAAGAGCCCTTCTTCCAGCGTTTGTCGGAACTGTTCGCGCCAGACCTGCGAAAACGCACGGTGATGATCTTTATCGCCTTCTTCTTCTTTGGTGGAGCATATGCCGGTACTGCATTTTTCTTTCCAGCCTATTTCCATCAATTCCGTGGCTACACAGTAGAGACAGCTACGGCCATCGTCGGGATTTCTTATGGCGTAGGTGTCCTTGGGTACATTGCCGTAGCGTTCGTGGGCGAATTTGTTTTGACCCGTCGCAACACCTGCGTGCTTTGGGCGCTGCTTGGCTCGGCGGCAACGCTGGGCTTGCTATGGCTACCAGAGACTCAGCTCGAAGACATGATTTGGTTTGGCATCATGGCAGCATTTTTTTATGGCACCGCTGCAGCGCTCTCCACGTTAATGGTTGAGATGTTTCCCACACGGGTGCGAGCGACAGCGGCAGGTTTCGCTGCCTCCTTCGCGATGAATATGGGGCATGCAACGTTTCCGATTCTCGTCACCATGGCAATTGAGTCGATTGGCTGGCAGTGGGCGTTTACCTTGGCCGTAGTTCCGCCGATGGTAATTGCCGCATTGGCAATTTTATCCCTCGACAACGTTCGGTCAGGTCTAGAGCTAGAGGAGATTGCGCAATAGCTGTGCAGTCACATGATTCCGAAGAAGGAGAATTATAATGGCAGAGACAATCCGCAATGGTGTCCGGCTTTGGTATGACGTCCAAGGGAACGGAGAGCCACTGGTCCTGATTGGCGGCTTTGCGCTACTCCATAATCAATTCGAGTTCTGCGATCCCATTCTTCATAAGGCAGGCATTCAAACTATTCATTGGAACTATCGGGGTAGCGGGAAATCCGATTGGACCATGACAGAGCCGTTCACTCTTGAAGGGTGGGTTGAAGATTTAAAGGCCGTCCTTGACGCGGCCGGGATTGAGAAAACAAACATTTGGTGCACATCAACAAGCACACCTATCGGTATGCGTTTCGCAGCCAAATATCCGGAGCGGGTGAAATCACTCATCACCTACCCGTATTACAAGGTTGATGACTACTGGAGAGATGTCTTCCATGCCGCCTATTGGGTCGCCCACGTGTTTGGGATCACCCAACTATCACGTGTCTTCGCGGGCGTCGTCCTTACTTCTAAGACGCTCTATAGCCCCGATCACTTCAAGTATGAGAAATGGGCGGCTCCTCACTATGAGACCAACGTCAATATGACCACCATGAAGGAGCTGATGGAGACGCTGTCCTCGACGGACCTGACGGGTGACATTCCGCGTATTCAATGCCCTGTGATGCTGTTGATGGGGAACGAAAGCGCCCTCAATGATGAAGAGTCCATGGAATCAGCCAGCTTTGAGCGATTGATCGGAGACTTCTTAGACCTCAAGCCGGACGCAAAGGTTCAGGCCGTTAAAGGCGCTGGCAGCACGTACTGCATGATCACCAACCCCGAAGAAACCTGCGCCCTAGTTATAGACTACCTCCAGTCTCATGCTTAATCGCGCTCATGAGAATGATGAGTTTAAACCAACGGCCTAAACCACCGAATCGTAGAGCGGCCAATGCCTGTCCTGGGACACGGCGGACTCATCGTGAAAGGATAGAACAACTATACTTTTGATCTCATAGTTAAACTTAATGGCTACAGCGCGCCATAATGACCTGCCCCCTATGAGTGGTCCAGTTGATCTGAGAGAGCCCGGACGTTTTCAAGGTATTGCGGTTTGACGGTTTGAGGCAAGACCGTCTGTGGCGCGGGTGGTCTGTAGCCCAGAGAACTATGCGGTCTGAAGGTGTTGTAGTGGTGCCGCCAACTCTCGATCAGAACCTTGGCTTCCTTCAGAGTGAAGAAGATCTCGCTGTTCAGGCACTCATCCCTGAGCTTGCCGTTGAAGCTCTCGTTGTAGCCATTTTCCCAGGGTGAACCTGGCTCAATGTAGAGGGTCTTTACACCCATACGTTCAAGCCACTCCCTGACAGCAATGGCCGTAAACTCAGAACCGTTGTCAGAGCGGATATGGTCCGGTGGCCCTCTCTCAGCAAACAACTCGGATAGACAATGCAGCACATCATCTGATCTGAGCCGCCGCTCCACCTGGATCGCCAGGCTCTCCCGCGTGTACTCGTCTATGACTGTCAGCATCTTGATTGCTCTCCCATCGTGGGTGCGGTCCTGAACAAAGTCATAGGACCAGACATGGTTCGGCCAACATGCTCTGAGACGGATACACGAACCGTCGTTCAGCCATAGCCGGCCTCTCTTTGGTTGTTTGCTGGGAACTCTCAGCCCCTCACGCCGCCAGATGCGCCACACACGCTTCAGGTTCACATGCCAGCCTTCAGCACGAAGCAATGCGCCGATACGGCGATAGCCATAGCGGCCATACTCAGAGGCCAGGCGGATGATCGCCTGTGTTAGGGCATCTTCGTCATCCAGGACTATGGGCTGACGCCTCTGCGTGGAGCGATGTTGGCCAAGAACCCGGCAGGCACGCCGTTCTGAGACCCCGCAAGCCCCTTGAACATGTTCAACGGCAATACGGCGGCGTGCGGGGCTTAGTAGTTTCCCGAGAGCGCCTCGTTTAGGATCATCTTATCCAGAGTGAGATCAGAGACGGCCTTGCGAAGCCGAGCATTCTCCTTCTCCAGGTCCTTCAGGCGTTTAGCCTGATCAGACTTCAGACCGCCATACTCCTTGCGCCAGCGGTAATAGCTCTGTTCCGATATACCAAGGGACTTGCAGATCAATCCGATCTTCTCGCCCTGGGAAAGCCGCACCTCGGCCTCCCGGACCATACCTAGTATCTGTTCTGCTGTGTAACGTTTCCGGCTCATCGTCGTCCTCCTATCAAGGCTTAGATTAACCGGACTCTCTCAATTTGCATGGATCACTTTTTGGGAGGCAGGCCAACGGCGACACCGCTACCCCTGATAGATATCGATATGATCTTTGACGAATTGCTCAACCGACGTTGGCGAGCGCCCCAAAACCTGTTGAATCGTATCGGTCGTCTGCATGCTCGTCTTGTCGCCAAGAAGTTTAAATTCGTCACAGACCGCATTAACCCGCCACTCAGGCAGACCGACTTGGGTCAAAACTTTCCGAAATTCTTCTACAGGCTGGGCGACATAACGAATTTCCCGACCCAAGACGCTCGAGAATTTTTCCGCCGCCTGTGCCAGTGACAAGGCTTCCGGTCCGGTGAGATTATAGCTCGTATTGAGATGGGCATCATCGGTCAAAACTAGACGTATTACTTCAGCAACGTCACGAATATCCGTCGGCGCAACAACCGCATTGCCAAGCGCTAGAACGATCTCGTCGCTCGCCTTAATTGTCCGTGCCGCATTCAAAAAATTTTGCGTAAAAAAGGTCGGCCGTATCATCGTCCAGTTCATGCCCGACGCTCTGATATGCTCTTCGGAGGCAACGTGCATGGCCGGAATAGGCTTAGCTGTCCCTTTTGTGGACTCCATTGAGGATAATTTGACCAAATGCTTAACGCCCGCAGCAACAGCACAATCCGTAAACTGTTTTTCGATGGTGAGTTGATCTTCACCGTTAGCCATAATGAGAACAGCTTTGTCAGCGCCCTTAAGAGCTTCGCTGACGGCCGCCTTATCAGCCATATCACCCACAGCGATTTCGGCGCCCAGGTCTTTGAGGCCTGCGCCCTTGTCTACGTTGCGCACTAACACTCGTATTGGAATGTTGTGAGCGGCTAGTTCTTTCGCGACTTGACCGCCGGTTTTTCCCGTTGCGCCTGTAACTAAAATCATGTGACTCAGTCCCTTACTATCGATTCTTTGTCCCTACTCGTGGGCTCGTTGCTGTTTAAATGAGCGATTTTCGCGCCGCTCTTCTCGGCTTAGTAAAGCCGGTTCTTTTATTCGACCCAAGGCGTTATTCGCTGTTGCAGCCCTGAATGAGGTTTTTTAATCCGCTGATTAATCAACGGCTCACGCTTCGTCATCGCCCCAAATCAGCCTAATATCACCGCCTACGTGAGCGACAGAAGTCTTTCACCGAGTATACGGCCGAAGGTCAGCGCTGGCGTGACCGACATCCCTCCGCAGTAGGAACTTCCTTGAAACGCTGCCATCCCCAGCATTTCGCCGGCAGCATAAAGATTTTTAATTGGTGAGCCGTTTTCTCCCAAAATCCGTAATTGGTTGTCAACGGCGACGCCCGCAGTGTTCAACAAATAATACCCCTGCATGCGTATTGCATAGAAAGGCGGCTTTGAAATTGACCTGCCCCCTATGAGTGGTCCAGTTGATCTGAGAGAGCCCGGACGTTTTCAAGGTATTGCGGTTTGACGGTTTGAGGCAAGACCGTCTGTGGCGCGGGTGGTCTGTAGCCCAGAGAACTATGCGGTCTGAAGGTGTTGTAGTGGTGCCGCCAACTCTCGATCAGAACCTTGGCTTCCTTCAGAGTGAAGAAGATCTCGCTGTTCAGGCACTCATCCCTGAGCTTGCCGTTGAAGCTCTCGTTGTAGCCATTTTCCCAGGGTGAACCTGGCTCAATGTAGAGGGTCTTTACACCCATACGTTCAAGCCACTCCCTGACAGCAATGGCCGTAAACTCAGAACCGTTGTCAGAGCGGATATGGTCCGGTGGCCCTCTCTCAGCAAACAACTCGGATAGACAATGCAGCACATCATCTGATCTGAGCCGCCGCTCCACCTGGATCGCCAGGCTCTCCCGCGTGTACTCGTCTATGACTGTCAGCATCTTGATTGCTCTCCCATCGTGGGTGCGGTCCTGAACAAAGTCATAGGACCAGACATGGTTCGGCCAACATGCTCTGAGACGGATACACGAACCGTCGTTCAGCCATAGCCGGCCTCTCTTTGGTTGTTTGCTGGGAACTCTCAGCCCCTCACGCCGCCAGATGCGCCACACACGCTTCAGGTTCACATGCCAGCCTTCAGCACGAAGCAATGCGCCGATACGGCGATAGCCATAGCGGCCATACTCAGAGGCCAGGCGGATGATCGCCTGTGTTAGGGCATCTTCGTCATCCAGGACTATGGGCTGACGCCTCTGCGTGGAGCGATGTTGGCCAAGAACCCGGCAGGCACGCCGTTCTGAGACCCCGCAAGCCCCTTGAACATGTTCAACGGCAATACGGCGGCGTGCGGGGCTTAGTAGTTTCCCGAGAGCGCCTCGTTTAGGATCATCTTATCCAGAGTGAGATCAGAGACGGCCTTGCGAAGCCGAGCATTCTCCTTCTCCAGGTCCTTCAGGCGTTTAGCCTGATCAGACTTCAGACCGCCATACTCCTTGCGCCAGCGGTAATAGCTCTGTTCCGATATACCAAGGGACTTGCAGATCAATCCGATCTTCTCGCCCTGGGAAAGCCGCACCTCGGCCTCCCGGACCATACCTAGTATCTGTTCTGCTGTGTAACGTTTCCGGCTCATCGTCGTCCTCCTATCAAGGCTTAGATTAACCGGACTCTCTCAATTTGCATGGATCACTTTTTGGGAGGCAGGCCAACTGGGAAACAACTGTCGAACGGGTTGAGTCAGGACGTTGGGATTTCGGGGTTGTTGTTGGCAAAACGGCAAAGCCCATTGTACCAGACGGTATGGCTATCGAGCATTGTTTAACCCTAGAGACGCGCGTACACGCTAGCGTGAACCATCCACTCGCAAATAGGCATCATGTTAACCTGGAAGATCTTGTTGATTACGACTGGACACTATCCACGCTGACACACGGCGACGGTATTGAGGAAGTATTTGACGCTGCAGGCCTGAAGCGACCAAACATCGTCGCACGCGTCAATTCCTTCAATTTCATCATGTCACTAATTGAAGCTGGTGACTTAATCACAGTTCTACCAGTGCAGATCGTCGATAAATATTTCGGCGACAAGTTAGTACGGGTAAAAAATCCTGACTTTGACTTTCACGCCAGTGTGAACATCATCTATTCCGAAGATCTAGAAATGACACTCGCTGCCCGCAAACTTAAGACCGCAATTAGTAAGTACATCCGATCTCTAGATACATAAGGCCGCATTGCCGGAGCATACTCGCCTGCGCCAAGGCGACTAATTTAAAGCTGTGAGCTAGAACTCTGAATTACTTAAAGAAATTTATACTGGCAAAGCTAGGAGAAACCAGCAAGCAAATACAATAGAATTTCTAACTACTATTCTCGAATAAACTATAGTTATTCTAGTGAGGGCTATCCTTTTTGTGGCAATAATGTTGTTCTAATATTTAAGTTAGCGCGGCTGAGGGTCGGAAACCCGCTCATCTTTGACAACACCGCGCATGATTGTGTTCGGCAGAACAGCCTTCTCCCAATCGACGCCCTCTTCTCGGACCAGTGGGAGATTCAGTTCGCAATACAACGAGGTTCTGAGGTGGGACGACTTGAAGGCATTGCCATCGAAGAGATAGAGGCCCTCCGCAAGATAGGACTCGCAGTGCCTTTCGAAAATTTCACCCATACAATGAGTCCAAAAAAGCGCCTTAACCTGCCCGACCCTCATAAACCATTCCCTATCATCAACTAGAAGCTCCTTGTTCTGGCTCTTAGGCAATTTGGCCTAAGGCCGCAATGGCGGCAGGAGGTTACAGGCCAGGGTTTTCCATATATACAGCTAGAGAAATGTTTGCAGGTGACCGCCAACCAATCCCTAAGCAGTTCAAACGGCCGTAGGTTAGGTGCCTTTAACTAAATACTGATGCAGGTACATGGGGACAAGGTATCCGCACCTTTCACAAGTGTAGTTATTGAGCAACTAACCCCTTCCTACCGACCCATTCCATCTCCAACCAAAAAATTAGGGCTCCGGTGTTAGCTCTTCAAAAGCGATTCCGGAAGGTATCATGCGGAAATTTCTGATGCCGAGACGTGTGGCGTTTACGTAAGCCGAATTAGTGATCCATATCGCTGGCGCGAGAGTATGGAATTTAGCCATGATCGCCTGCATTTGGGTTTCGCGCTCGACCGGGTCCGCCATGACCTGCACGGCCCTTATATCCGCTGTGATGTCTTCGTCGCAGAAAAACGGATTAACACGGAAGCAAGAAAAGCCCTCATAGGGTCGAATGGCATCTTGAAATGTTGCTGAATTCCAAAACAACCCAAATGCGTCCACGTCGCCCCACTGGTTCGGCACATACTTTCGCAGGTAATCGGAAAACGGAATTTGACGCACGGTAGTCCGGACGCCGACCTTGTTCAGGTCCTGGGCAATTTTCTGGAATAGCACGGGATCAAGGGGCGTTAACGTTGCGACAAACTCAATGTCCATGTCGAACCCGTTCTCGTACCCGGCATCCTTTATCAAAGTTCGCGCCCGTTCAGGGTCGTAAGGATAGGGCTTGAGGTTCGGGTTGTAACCGGAAATTCCGGAGACCGCCCCTTGGCTGGCAACATCAACCCAACCCCCCAAGATCACGTCAGCGATCGCTTGTTTGTCGACAGCATAATTAAGGGCTTGTCGAACCCGCTGATCTTTCAATGGGTGATTACCTTCGTGCACATTTGGTAGCGCAATTGATTTTATTTGTGTCGTGGCTGTTACATAAGGTGCGTATCCATTTTCTTTTACGTCACCGACATCATCTTCACTGAGTCCCGTCGCGACGTCCACTTGGCCGCTATACAGAGCTTGAAGGCGTGACGTCTTATTACCGACAACACGGTACTCAAGATCCGTATACCCGATGGGAGCGCGCCAACTACCGCTAAATGCCGTAAGCTGCGGTGCTGTATTTCCCGGCCCCCAGTCAACTAATTTGTATGGTCCGGTCCCGATGGGCGCGATTGTGAAATCATCGACACCGCGTTCCATCCATGAGTCTGGCTCGACGATCATCACAAGCGAGAGACGCTTCGGCAGAATTGCGTCAGGGGCGCGCAAATTAAATTGAATAGTAAGAGGGTCCACTGCCACGACATCGACAATATTGGTCAGTTCTCTCGCGACTAGGAATGAGGCCGCATCCTGACTCAGCAGAAAGGTAAATACGTTCACAACAGACTCAGCCGTAACAGGCCGGCCGTTATGAAACGTCATACCGTTGCGAAGTGTGAATCGCCATGTGAGTGGGGTTGGGTTATCCCACGAAACCGCGAGTCCAGGGCGTGGCCCACCGCG
Source organism: uncultured Rhodospirillaceae bacterium (assembly GCA_943787205.1). Lineage (GTDB taxonomy): Bacteria > Pseudomonadota > Alphaproteobacteria > Rhodospirillales > Rhodospirillaceae > WLXB01. Next base: position 191,913 of record CALSLN010000013.1, on the reverse strand, counting down.
CCAATCGAGGCGCGTCAGACCGTCAAATATGGCCAGCCATAATTCCGTCGCTGGTAGAGCAGTCGCTGTGTAGGGGTTCCCGAGACTAGGCGGGACACCTCCAGCTGCAACCCGCAAGGTTTCAGCATGACTTTGGCCAAATAGCAGACTCACCGTCAATAAAGTTGCCGCTAAAAAATGACGGTGGTTTTTATAGCTTAAAAACATAGTACGACGCCCTATCAAGAATTTTTACCCCCCCCCCTCAAACTAGAGGTGTCTTGGACTTAGAAAGCATAGCCGCCAGTAAGCTAGCGCACTTACCCTTCAGAATCCGTTCGCTGATAACGCTTAGAACGTCCCGGTTGGCATTGTCGGAAGAAATATATTGGACCAAGCATAACCGTTCATAACTAGCGTTAGTCCAGTATTTATATATACGTCCAGCCCCTATGCCGTTGGCCTGGTCCCCTATTCGACATCAGAGAGAGAATATCTGTCTCTTCTGCGATTTCGGCGAGCACGCGCTCGGCATCGCGAATCACTTCGTCTTCATCCCAAAGGGTCGACCGCCCGCCGGCAAGCAATTTCCGGCCTTCGACAAAAATCGTGTCGACGGCATCTGCAGCACCTGCCCAAACAAGCACACCAAGTGTGCGACGGTCTTGTTGGGTCGGGCGCAGGGTCGCGCGATTGAGGTCCGCGATAACGCAGTCTGCCGCTTTGCCCACTACGATACTGCCAGTGACCTCATCCATAAACAGCGTACGTGCGCTGCCAAGTGAGGCCATTTCAATCACGGTTTCGCTGGTTGCCCAGAGATTCGCGTCAGGCAGTGGTTGGCCGTCCCGCTGTTCCCGCAAGACAGCCAGGTTTTGTGCCAAAATCGTTTGCCGCATGAGTTCAAAAACGTTCTGACTGTCCGAAACCATCGGCCCGTCGGTACCGAGGCCGGGGATCATACCCCGCGCGAGAAAGTGATGAACCGGCAAACCGACACCGTCAAACTGTCGCAGGATCGGAACGAAGCCAACGCGGCCGTCATGTTCTGCAAGAATATCTATTTCATCAGTCCGGACATTGACGGCTTTCCCAGCGTACATCGGCCGCTCAAGAACACCATAGTCCCGGTAGTACTCAACTTGGCCGCCCTTATATCCACGCGCCTCTAAGGCTTTGCCGCCAGAATTATCAGTCATATCGACATCAAGGCGAATATTCGCCGCAGCACTGGCTTCAGCGATCCTGCGCATGTCTTCAGGGTCAGCGAGGTACTGGTAGTTCAGAATCCCAGCAGCAACTTCAATCCGCGAAGAATCAAATTTCGCCTTGAGTCGTTGAACCTCCTTCAAACCATCATCGACAGTCTCGCGATCAGCCTCGGGGACTTTGTCACCATTTACGATACAGCGGGCCAGGAACCCGCGCATTCCAGATTCTTCGAGCGCTCGCCAACTACCATCTACTGTCCGTGGGTCCGCATTTGTAAAGTGTTCATCGTGAGTGCCGATATATCCACTGTGGAGCAAATCCAAAGCGTGGAGGCGCGCTAAGGTGTAGCTGCGCTCTTCGTCTAAGCGACCCGTAACCAGTGCTTGTTGCTTAAGCAAAGCCGTAATGGCCGCTGGAAAATCGAGAACGGGCCAGCGGTCGTCGTTATAACCACGAAAAAAAACCTGAATGAGATGATTATGTGCGTTAGTAAATCCAGGGAGAACGACTTTACCCGTGCAATCAAGCACTTCACTGGCTTCAATAGAGCAGTCCGACATGGGGCCAACTGCCGCAACCTGCCCATCGCGAAAAGCCACAAAGCCATTTGTGAAGACCCGCCGGTCTGCATCAACGGTCACCACATAGGCATTTTTTAGTAACGTGTCGACGGACTGCGGTTGAACCATATCAGACCCTTGCTCGCTTACGAGCGATTGAGAATTTCGTGCACAGCAGCCGTATCCTGGTCACCCAGTCCAGCGGCATTGGCCGCCTCATAAAGAGGCCGTGTCACTTCAAACAGAGGTGTGGACGCACCCAACTGCATTGCGAATTCTTGTATCAGCGCCATGTCTTTTTGCCACACATCAAGTTTCATGGTTGCCGGTGTGTAAATCCCTTCCACCATCATAGGACCACGCAACTCGAATATGCGCGACGTGCCCGCACCAGAGGAAATCACGTCAAAGACTTGCTGTGGGTCAAGGCCAGATTTACGCGCCAGAGCCAAAGCCTCCGCCGACGCGACATTGTGGATGGCAACCAGATGATTGGCTATGAACTTCATTCGGGTGCCATTCCCAAAGGCGCCAAGAAAAAAACTTTCCCGGGCGACCGCATCAAACACTGGTCGACAGAAGTCGTATGCGTCCTCAGTACCGCTGGCATAGAGAACGATATCTTTAGTTTGAGCTTGCGCACCAGTGCCGCTGACCGGGCAATCCAGCATTTCTATACCGTAGTTAGAGAGGCGATCACGTGCCATAGTTTTGCTATCCATGGACAGGGTGCTCAGTTCAATAAGAACTGTCTTTTCGCCTTCTGGACGAACCCCACCGATCAAAGCGTCAACGGTCGAGGTCAGGGCCACCTCAGACGGTAGGCTCGTAAGCACGCACTCAACACTTTGCGCAGCCTCATCAGCACTAGACGCGATTACAACGCCGCTATCCGTCGCCCTTTGTGCTGCTTGCGGATCAGGATCAAATCCGCGCACAGCAAAGCCACCAGCCATCAGATGACGCGCCAAAGCCGACCCCATAATGCCGAGCCCAAGCACGGCAACGGATTGAACAGGCTGAATTGGCGTTGTCATTGATTTTCCAGATCGATCATCCCACTAGGACCTTAACAACCCTCGCAGCCGCGCGACAGCTGCGGCAGGTGTCGTGATGACCGGAACGGCCACGCGTTTGGATAGTATAGCAGCAGCCCGCGCCATCGAGAATTGGCCGAGTACAATGCAATCAACGTCGTTCAATGTCTCTGCGGCCTCGGCAACGGCGGCATCGTGCGTTTCACCGTCGCCTGCCTGTAATGCCGCCAATGCACCATCAGCGACAACTGAGGTAAGCGCCAAAGAGGCACCCTTAGTGTCCGCCGCCACTTTAAGTTCTGCTGCCAAGGCGGGCTCTGACGGCGGAAATGTCACCACTAAGCCGACCCTGTGACCGATGGCCAAGGCTTCGTCAAAAGCGGCTTCGTTGGGCGTAAGAACAGGAATATTTAGATCCCGTTTCACGGACTCTATAGCTGGACCAAATGCAGAGCATGTAAAGAGAATCGCGTCTGTCATTTTGTCGCCAATGCCGGTCTGCGCAGCATAACGACCCAATGTCAGGAAACGCTCCACTATCGCTGGGGTCAATTCACCTTCTACCGCCAAGTCAGTCGACAGAGAATCATCCAATAAATTAAACGTTTGGGCTTCGGGCCACCCCCCTGCAAAGGCTTCCCAAATTGGAACCATGGAATCGCGCAACGCATGAATCAGCGCGATACGGGGTGCGTCAGTCATTGGTAGTCGTTCCTCTTCCTACTCAAGGCGACTTAGGTGGAATGATCGGCAACAGGACGAACGCGTCATTACCACCACCGACATGAACCGTAGTCTCTCCACCAAAAACCTCCGGCGGACGGTCAACGGGGTCATCGTGCAAGAAGGGACCACAACCTTTCAGTTCGTTCTTAAAGTTTGAAAGCCGCTCCCCAGTCGTATTCGAGTGCTCATAATCCTTGCCGCGTACCGTTAAGCCGACGCGGTACCCTGCTGGAACTACCAAGCTTGTTGGCCAAATCTCCACGTCTAAATCCACCGGCTTACCCGGCTCCAGCGGCCATTTCTCATCGTGGGTATGATACGGCCGATAGGGCTGACTGGTCTCAGAATCGAGTTTACGGTGTGATGCACGCAACCATCCCTGACCGATTGGCGTATGCGGATCGATCGCGCCTTGAAACGTCACCTCTTCTCCATCCGGGTCGAACACGCGCAGCACGACGAATAGGTCAGCATCAGACGTAGAAGATGAAATCTGCAACTTTGCGGCGGAGGGCCCGGTTATTTCCGTTTCTGTCTTAAGTGAATCAGACATAAACGTAACGCCCTCACCCGTCGCGTCAAACGCGACAGTTTGTTCGCTGGCAGGGGCTTGATCGACCAGACCCATTGTCTCAGCATCGATGTGAAATTTCGTCCACTGCGTGCGAGGGATCGGCCAATCTTCTTCAAAGCGTTTTTCAAATCGGTCCAGATGACGCACGAGAAGTTGGACCTTTGGCTGATCTGTCCAGCCCGTATCATCGCCTTTCAAAAAATGACCGAAGAAGCGTTTCTGCACTTCGACGCCATAGGCCGTATAGAATTCCGTCCAATGCTCGAGGCCGTGGGCTTCCAGCCACTTATTTTCCGATGCGGCGCGGACATAACCCTCAAAATTACCCCGAAGATGTAGACCTTGCCCGCCCCAATTTGCAGCGGTTAGCAACGGTGTAGTGATCTTGCCCCAGTCCGCTGACCGCTCGCGGTAGTAAGGGTCGTCCAAAGGTTGGGACCGTATTTCCGCGCCAAAATCACAGCGGTTTCCGGCCATTTCCTTTTCTGAAAGAGTTTCATCCCCACAGACTAATTCGCCAGTGACTACGCTCTTGGGTCCGCGCTCACCCAAACCGTACTGGACAGTTTTGACCTGCATGTCAGACCAATTGGCCCAGAATGTTGAAAGAATACCGCCATGATGGGTCATGTCGCGATACCAGTCCGCAGCCCCTTCCCAAATACACATGGCGGCCAAGTGCTTTGGTTGGCGCGAGGCAACCTGCCATTGGTTGATGCCAAAGTATGACACTCCGCTCAATCCAACCTTGCCGTTGCTCCAATTCTGCGTTCCGCCCCACTCAATGCATTGCACAAAGTCATCAGTCTCACGCGGCGCGAAATGCTGTATGTATCCTGGAGAGCGACCACATCCGCGAGAATCAACGCGAACGCACACGTATCCTTCTGGCACCCACTTTTCAGGGTCGACGACTTCCCAGTTCTGATACTTGTTGGTCGAGCCCGCCGTGACATCCGGGTGCTCCTCCGCCATACGATCCCAAGCGCTCGGGTATCCTTCTTGGAACGACAGGCCTTTCGCATAGGGCCCATAACTCAACAAAACGGGGTACTGACCATCCTGAATGGGACGAAAAACATCTGCACGCAGGACGACGCCGTCGTCCATCGTAATGGGCACATCCCAATCGACCTTCATTTCATCGCGAACTTCACTTTTGTAATCGCTCATCAGAACACACTCAATTTTCAGATTTCTGTCGGGTCAGTCTATCGCTCAAGAACCGCACGATAGAGACTGCATCTTCCTGGCCCATTCCGCCCGCAGACGCGGCTGAGTAAGACATCAGTGCGGCAGAGGCCGCAGGTAATGGAACGCCAAGTCCACTACCGGTTTCAAGCATGGCCAAAATATCTTTCTGCATACTGTCTACATCGAATGCGACAGCCCCAACCTCACCGAGAATCGCCGGAGTCTTGAGGCCAAGCACAGCTAAAGCCGCTGAACTGTCGGTGATGGTTTCAAGAATTTGTTTGCGCTCCAGACCGCCAGCTTCGCCAAGAGCGACCGCTTCAGCCAACGCCTGCCAGTAAACGCCCAGTGGCAAATTGACGACCAATTTCATCAACGCACCCTGGCCCGCGGCCCCAACATGAATGGTACGGCGGCATAGTATGTCGAGATAGGGCTGCGCCCGCGCAATTGCCGCAGCGTCGCCAGCCATCAAAGCAAACAGCTTACCGTCAGCCGCTGGGCCAACCGTACCGGACACGGGAGCTTCAACAAAGTCAGCGCCTTTTGCCTTAACGGCCTCTGCAATCTTTACAGAGGTATGAGGCTGAACCGTACTCATATCGATAAACAACGTGCCGTCGACACTGCCGCTCAGTAAGCCATTGTCACCGCGATATACATCTAGGACCGACGCATCATCACCAAGGATTGAGATCACGACATCGCTGTTCTCGGCGGCATCGGCGGGCGTCTCAGCACACCGCGCACCGCACGCAACAAGCGGCTCTGCCTTAGCTGCAGTTCGATTCCAAACTGTTAAGGCATGCCCCGCCTCCAGAAAGCGGGGGGCCATAACCGCCCCCATTTTGCCCAGCCCGACAAATCCAACAGCGGTCACGGCGCATGCATTCGAATTGCAAGTACGCCCATTAATCTGGCGCGTAGGCTATGAGGTCGAGCAAAGTGTTGGCACCGGGAACTACAAAAGGCCCGCCCAAGCGAATAGTAGTAGATGCCGGTTTATCTTCCGGAAAATACTTGGCCCATTCTTCGATGGATTCAGCAAACCATTGGAAGTCATCATGGAAACACACTCGGCGGCAAATATTTTCTACCGACGTACCTGCCGCTTCACAGATCGCTTTGATGTTCTTCATCATGTAGCGCATCTGCGCCTGGCCCCGGCGATCCGTACCAGGGGAAAGAGGGGTGACGCACCATTCCGTTCGGAAGATTACCGTCCGAATCAAACGCCATCTGCGTACTGAAGAACAGCAAGTCACCGGCTTTAACGGCTTGCGGTTCATGCCCGAGCGGCGCCGGTGCATCCGGTGTGTGAATTGTTTTGACTTTGGCTTTGGCGGTGTTGGTCAGTAGCGTGAGTGCAACTTCCACGCGGCTACCGCGCTCGCCCATACCCATGTAGGGAATGACAACACGCGCCGGTGGATTTTTCGGGAAACGGCGTTTCCAGACTCGGTCCATCGCCGCAAAGTCTTCCGGATGGCCTATGTAGACGTCGGCCTTAACGGCCTTACCAAGCGACGACCCTGCTGCTTTAGCAATGGCCTCCAGTTTATCCAGAATATGTTCGGTTTGGCGTTCAACCGGGATCATCGTGCCATTGAGTCGGCCCAAATTCATCGTCATTAAGATCGGCGGCGTTTACGGACTCAAGAAACACCCAGTCGCCACGCTTTAGCCCAGCAGCGTGTCCGCCCGCCGCGGTCACCACACCTTTCGGCGCTTTTATAATCTGCGGTTTGTTTTTATCGACCAGGCAAATCATGTCCACTTCAAGAGCGGTGCCAAAACATAGAAGTTCACGAACACCCAGATATGAAGACGGCGGCGCAGGCGCCTTAACAATTTCGTCCCGGACATTCAGGTAGGGTTTCAGGCTAATGGCCGGCCAGTTATCACCCCAGGCAAAAGCTTCCTCAGACGGCTCATCAGAAACCAGCCATTGCCACATACGGACCATGTTCTGGTTGATATCGCAACCACTAGCCTTGATGGTGTTAGCAAGGTTGGTCAACACGAACTTAGACTGCAACGACAATTCATTGCCCACATAGGAATTTGCAGACACAACCTCGGGCGCGAGACCGGTCTGGAAATCACTGGCGATCTGTCCAGCAATGAAGACCCAATCACCGGCCCTTATAGCTGGGCTGTAAGGCATCAAAGGCTTAGGAACACCAGCCGCGAGGCCCGGCCAAATTGCTTCAATACCAGCCTTCTTTTTTGGCTTGGTCTTAACACCCTTGCGGGCCAACGGCGCCTTCTTCGCCGCTTTTCCCGTCGTTGCCTTTTTCTTTGTCGTTCGCTTCTTTACCGCTCGTTTTGTAGCCATTGTACTTCCCCCCTTGCGTGCAGCGGATGCCTAACCCAATAACCGCCGCCAAAGCCTATCACTCTTTGATGCCCCGAGTGAAACGTGATTATCTGTATCTGCATAGAGATTTTAAACGGTTTAAAGCAGGAGAGATTAATGAAGCTCGGCTTCTTTACCATGCCAATACATCCACTCGGCAAGGATTGGCGGACCTGTCTGCGTGAAGACCGCGAAGCCTTCATTCTTGCCGATGAATTGGGTTTTACAGAAGGGTACGTTGGCGAACACGCAACCGATAAAGCAGAAAACATAACATCTTGCGCCTTGTTCATCGCCACCCTGGCGGACGCGACAAAAAACATTCGGCTCGGCACGGGCCACGGTCAACATGCCCAACGCACATCCGGCGGCAGTGGCATCTCAGATCGCCATGCTTGATCATCTACTTGACGGTAGATTTAATTTTGGGATCAGCCCCGGTGGATTACTGTCCGACGCAGAGGCGTTCGGTACGCTCGACAAAGATCGAACCGCGATGTTTGTTGAGGCCATCGACATGGTACTCGATATCTGGAAATCAGAACCGCCCTACAACCTTAAGGGTGAGCATTGGACTGTATCGACCGAAAAGACGATGATTCCCGAGATCGGTCAGGGCATCTTGCCGAAGCCATTGCAGACACCACACCCGCCGATCATTGTGACGGCGGTCGCACCTTTTTCAAAAGGCATCGTCTCCGCTGCGGCGCGCGGCTGGGATCCTATTTCGGCAAATTTTCTCTTGCCCCAATGGGTGGCCAGTCATTGGCCAAAGTATGCGGAGGGTTGCGAGCAGGGCGGCAGACCGGCTAACCCGGCTCAATGGCGCGTGGCCAAGAGCGTGTTCGTTGCAGATGATCTTGACGTTGCCCGAGAGTATGCGCTCGGCCCTCAAAGCCCCTACCGTTATTACTACAATCAAATCGTCACTAAGATGAAGAAAAGCGGCCGTGCCAATTTGTTCAAAGCCGATCAAGCAATGGACGATAACGCGGTGACCGTTGATGGTGTCCTGGAAGACCTAGTGATATGGGGCACGCCTGAAAAAGTAACCGAAGAACTACTCGCTTTTCGGGAAACGACTGGTGACTTTGGCACCCTTCTATATGCCGGGAAAGATTGGGCCGATGTAGATCTAGGCCGCAACTCCATGGTGCTGTTGGCTGAAAAAGTACTGCCTGCATTTAACACCGCGACCGGCTCACGCGAATCATAGAGAGAGCGCCACGATGCAGACCACCTCACTCAATGGCGTAGACATCGCGTACTGCGTAGACGGCAGTCCGCAAAACCCCTGGCTGGTTCTATCGAACTCCCTGGCGGCAGATCATCGCATGTGGGAACTGCAGATGGATGAGCTAACCAAAACTCACCACGTCTTAAGGTATGACACACGCGGGCACGGACAGAGTCAGGCGTCTGAAGGTGCATATTCATTAACCATGTTGGTCGATGACTTGGTTGAGTTGATGGCAACGCTCGATATCGAAACCGCCGACATTATGGGGTTATCTCTTGGTGGCATGACCGCCCTTGGCCTCGCGCTTGATCATCCGAAGCGCGTGAACCGCCTGATCTGTTGCGACGCGCGCGCTGATGCTCCAGCGCCTTATGCGGAAGGATGGGCGCAGCGAATCGCTATTGCGCAAAAGGATGGATTAGCCACCGTCGCGGATGGAACGCTAAACCGTTGGTTGACGGACGCTTTCCGCGCTGACCCAAACAACAAGACCACAGTTGATCTAGCACGAGACATGATTTTAACGACGAGTGTTGATGGCTTTTGCGGATGTGCGGCAGCGCTCACACAATTGAATTACGCACCGAGGCTTGGTGAAATTAAGGCACCGACCTTATGTGTAGTCGGAGACAGTGACATGGCCGCCCCGCCAGAAGTTATGGCGGCGATGGCTGACGCCATACCAAATAGTAAACTCAAACCGATTGAGCACGCCGCTCATCTGGCAAACTTGAATAATCCAACGGCTTTCAACAGAGCCGTCACAGGATGGTTATAGGTATACTGACGTGAAACTGCGGCCACGTGCCCAAAGAAATTACGATAGCTTTCTCTAGCTCCTCTTCACATTCCAGAGCTCGCCGCCAGTGACCTGTCCAAAATATCGACACATGGAAAGACGAATTGAGCGCCAGATACGCATTTCACCCCCAGACAATCCGATCGCGGCTCCTTATTGAAACATAAGCTTTAGGTATCTCAGAAAGATTCAAAGGAGAGCGACATCTAAATAACACCGGCAGCTTCTAAAGCAGGTCATTCAGTTACTCTACGTGAATTGCGTCAGCTCGCTGCATAACTCGCCCAATATTGACCACTTGCCCGAGGCAGATAAACTTCTTCTGAAAAATGCTCTGGATGTGCTGTGCGAAGCCAGGAAAGGTAGTATACAACCCCATATCAAATGAATGGAGTATGAGAATACATGTCTAAGCACGATGTGAATTTTAATGAGCGGCTTCAAGCCGCCGCAAAGGCTCGGCAAACCACGCTTAAAAACGCGAAAGCCAACGCACCAATGAACGCGCCTGACTACGCTGAACGTCAGGCTGAGCGGCTGGCGGCTAGCATTGCCCGCGAAAAGCGCAGAGAGGAAGCCCTGGCGAAAAAGCTCGCTAAGGCCGCCCAGAAAGCTGAAGAAGCGGCAGCCGCAGCCCTTGCCAAACAGCAAGCGATTGAATCGGAAAAGGCTGAAAAGGAAGAGGCATTGAAGCAAGAAGCCATCCAAGCCGCCGCCCTCAAAGCTGAGCAAAAGGCCGCTCGTGACGCGAAGTATGCAGCCCGTAAGGCCCGGCGCTCATAGTTACCGAGCTTCACTAGCGGCATTAGCATTGTCAGATAAAAAACGGCGCACTTTCAATAACTCGTCTCATTTCTAGGCCCCTCATTCGGCGAACTCCGGCTTCTCTTCAGAAATAGCGCGCAAGAATTTCGGCCCAAATTCCTTGAGCTTTTTAGGCCCAACTCCATTGATGCCTGACATGCTATCAAGTGTGGTGGGCCGAGCACCTACCATCTCGATTAACGTGGAGTCAGAAAAGACAACATAGGCCGGAACATTTCGCGCACGGGCCAGTTCTAGACGAAGTTTTTTTAGCTCTGAGAGCAAAGAGACATCACCGGGCCCCACCGGCTGATCGACCCTCTTTTTCACGGGCCTCAGCTCCGAGCGGGTTACACTCCCCTCTCTGTAAGAGAACGACTCGTCGCCCAGCAGAAGCTCACACCCGCGCTCGCTGAGTTCGAGGCCGCCGTATTTTTGAATATTCACACTGAGGAAACCAGCAGCGACGAGTTGCCGAACGAAAACCGTCCATTCATCCTTGGGCCACTGTTTGCCCGTTGCAAATGTCTCTAGATTCTGGTGTCGACGCTCAAGGACTTTTTGCGATTCAACACCACGTACGATATCGATGACATGGCCTGCACCGAAGACCTGGCCGGTCTGCCGAATGGTGGCTAAAAGCGTTTGCGCCCGCTCCGTGCCGTCAACAACTACCGGTGGAGACAAGCAATTGTCGCAGTTGCCACAAGGACCGGACTCCTCATCGAAGTATGCCAACAAAGCAATACGCCGACACTCAGACGCCTCGCAGTAAGCTAACAATGCATCAAGGCGATGATGTTCCCGGCGCCGATGAGCTTCGTCACCTTCGTTGGCGATGAACTGACGGCGCATCCCCATATCCCGTAGGCTGTGCAAAAGTAGTGTCTCCGCCGGAGCGCCATCGCGACCAGCGCGCCCAATCTCCTGATAATAAGCCTCCATGCTGCCAGGTAAGTTGAGGTGACATACATAGCGAATGTCGGGTTTATCAATCCCCATCCCGAATGCAATCGTCGCGACCATCACCACCGCATCTTCACTCATGAATCGGTCTTGATTGACCTTGCGCTGTTCGGCAGTTTGGCCAGCGTGGTAAGGGATCGCATTGAGCCCTTGTTCGCAAAGATAAACGGCAACCTCATCGGTAAACTTACGCGACAAGCAATACACAATGCCGGCCTGGCCGGTTTTGTCTTCCAGAAATCTCATCAGTTGCGATTTCCAGCTGGCTTTGTTCGCAACCGTCAACCGCAAATTAGGGCGGTCAAAACCGTGCACGACGACGCGTCCATTTCCACGGAATAATTTCTCAGCAATGTCATCTCGTGTCGCCTTATCTGCGGTCGCCGTAAACGCGGCAACCGCACACTCGGGAAACAAGTCAGGTAGCCGCGACAAGTGCTCATAATCAGGTCTGAAACTGGCTCCCCATTTTGAGATGCAATGAGCTTCATCAACCACGAACATAGCTGGGTGGATTGCTGATAGGGCAGCGAGCATCCGCTCCGTCATTAATCGTTCAGGAGAAAGGTAAAGCAGCTTTGCGCCGTCTTTAACTCTCCGCCATTCGACGATATTTTCCTCGCGGGTATGCCCCGAATGGATACAGGCAACATCTACGCCATTGGTACGCAAAGCAGCAACCTGGTCATCCATAAGCGCAAGCAATGGCGAAACAACTATTGTCAAACGGTCGGCCATCACCGCGGGTATCTGATAACAAATGGATTTTCCAGCCCCCGTCGGCATGACGGCGAGCATGCTATGACCTGCCCCAAGCGTCGCAATAACGTCTTCCTGACCTGGGCGGAATTCACCGTAGCCAAAAACGTCTTGTAAAATCTGCCGCGCGGTATTCATGAAATCCGAAAAATCGGCCTCATATCTGCGTCCCTTCAATAAACCTCATACGAATATTTGCTCTTCCTTAAGGCGCGCTAAACCTCCTTGATCCATCAAAACACCCGCCGGCTCTTGTATTCAAATTCCCTGTTCTTTCTTTTAGGAAATTTAGCCCTGGAACCCAAGCGTTGTGCGCGATTCAGGTCAGTAATTTCCAAAAATCTGAAAAATAGCTGCAAAACTCGCTGTACATTCTTTGTTTAACAGGGAAACCGTATGAGATACGTTCTATTGTGCCTACGCACACAGCCAACACGACATAGAGCACTGTTAGAATCCTAAATGTCATATGCCTTAAAGCGTGCCGGACCGGTCGATATCCTAATCTTGAATCGAGATTTTGACGCCGCACTCGTGGCAGAGCTTCGCACCAATGTACTGGAAGCTCTTGAGGGCTCCGACTCTGCACTTGCTATTGATATGTCGAACGTAAAATTCGCCGACTCTAGTGGTGTCGGCTTTTTAGTTTCGTTAACAAAGAAGATAACTGACCCCAATCAAAAACTTATCGTATGGGGCCTTTCCGGCCAGCCGCTAGAAATTATAAAGCTAACACGAGTTGATAGTTTCATGAGCGTCCACGCAGACGCACACTCTTACATTAGAACATTGGAACCTGCTGCCCAGAAAAGCGTGTCAGAATCCGTTAACACCGATCAGACATAACCAAATTCATAAATTCTTAAGTTGCAACACCACTAACGTTGCGTCGTCCGGGTCTTGGCCCGCGCAAAGTTGACGATGAACCGCCGATATCTTGCGTTTCACAGAATCGCAACTCTTACCGAAAAGCCCGCCGAGAGCGGAAATTATAAATTGCGCTGAATCATTTCTTTGATCAGTGGATTGTCCGATCTCGTATATGCCATCTGTATATAGGAGAAGCGTTTCTCCAATAGATAATTCGAGCTCAACCTGCTCATAATCTTCGTTTACTGGAAGACCAAGAAGCGGCCCGCCGACGGCTATTAGCTTATTACGATTTTCCGAAATGAGTGCAGGCATTGGGTGCCCAGCTGACGCCAACTGGACGCGCCCTTGATCACCAGCTACAGCGATAACGCCGGTTGCAACGGTATCTGCCAGGGTAGAGTCAGAGAAGAAGCTTCGCGATAGTTCGCCCATAAGCGCCTGCGCCACATTCAACTCGGCACCACTATATAATTTACATGCGGTCCGAAAATGGCCAATGAGCGTTAGGGCATATAGCTTTGCTTGCACGCCATGGCCCATTACATCTGCAACCAATATCGCTTCCTGTCCCCCCACACTCTCCGAAACGACAATATCGCCGCCGCCCGCCTCGGGTGTAAATGCATAAAGCGCTGCGTTAAAAGAGGCTATATGGGCAGGAATACTGGGGGCCGCTGTTCCTGTGATCTTGCTGACCTGCCCCCTATGAGTGGTCCAGTTGATCTGAGAGAGCCCGGACGTTTTCAAGGTATTGCGGTTTGACGGTTTGAGGCAAGACCGTCTGTGGCGCGGGTGGTCTGTAGCCCAGAGAACTATGCGGTCTGAAGGTGTTGTAGTGGTGCCGCCAACTCTCGATCAGAACCTTGGCTTCCTTCAGAGTGAAGAAGATCTCGCTGTTCAGGCACTCATCCCTGAGCTTGCCGTTGAAGCTCTCGTTGTAGCCATTTTCCCAGGGTGAACCTGGCTCAATGTAGAGGGTCTTTACACCCATACGTTCAAGCCACTCCCTGACAGCAATGGCCGTAAACTCAGAACCGTTGTCAGAGCGGATATGGTCCGGTGGCCCTCTCTCAGCAAACAACTCGGATAGACAATGCAGCACATCATCTGATCTGAGCCGCCGCTCCACCTGGATCGCCAGGCTCTCCCGCGTGTACTCGTCTATGACTGTCAGCATCTTGATTGCTCTCCCATCGTGGGTGCGGTCCTGAACAAAGTCATAGGACCAGACATGGTTCGGCCAACATGCTCTGAGACGGATACACGAACCGTCGTTCAGCCATAGCCGGCCTCTCTTTGGTTGTTTGCTGGGAACTCTCAGCCCCTCACGCCGCCAGATGCGCCACACACGCTTCAGGTTCACATGCCAGCCTTCAGCACGAAGCAATGCGCCGATACGGCGATAGCCATAGCGGCCATACTCAGAGGCCAGGCGGATGATCGCCTGTGTTAGGGCATCTTCGTCATCCAGGACTATGGGCTGACGCCTCTGCGTGGAGCGATGTTGGCCAAGAACCCGGCAGGCACGCCGTTCTGAGACCCCGCAAGCCCCTTGAACATGTTCAACGGCAATACGGCGGCGTGCGGGGCTTAGTAGTTTCCCGAGAGCGCCTCGTTTAGGATCATCTTATCCAGAGTGAGATCAGAGACGGCCTTGCGAAGCCGAGCATTCTCCTTCTCCAGGTCCTTCAGGCGTTTAGCCTGATCAGACTTCAGACCGCCATACTCCTTGCGCCAGCGGTAATAGCTCTGTTCCGATATACCAAGGGACTTGCAGATCAATCCGATCTTCTCGCCCTGGGAAAGCCGCACCTCGGCCTCCCGGACCATACCTAGTATCTGTTCTGCTGTGTAACGTTTCCGGCTCATCGTCGTCCTCCTATCAAGGCTTAGATTAACCGGACTCTCTCAATTTGCATGGATCACTTTTTGGGAGGCAGGCCATAGGCGGTTAGGTCTGGTGCGTTCCAGCGTGAGGGCCGATCGCGAGCGATAATGCGGTTACCGAGAGCCAAAATAAAAAGAAAGAATGCGGCCGCGTAGACCCATGCATGAATGCCAACTGGATCTGAACCAGCTCCTCCAACCCAGAAAAGGCAGGCGAAAATGGCTGCGATGAGAACGCAAATGAGCGCAGTATCTTTGCTGTTAAGCGCATCTATACGCGCGGTTAATTCTGACATGTATGGACACTCCAGATTCCCGTAAGTTGGGTCTGGGATACAGATAGACGAGGATGCCACTGGACTCGTTGACCAATGTCAAAAAGAGGTGCTGGACCGCAACTTTAAGAAGACAAAACGAGAAAAAGTATTTTTCTCAGCGGAAGGCGCTTATTCGCCGGCTACAGAGCAGCAAAGCATCTGCCAAAGCCGGCCAAAGCTTTCTCTAGGGTTCTCACGGTGAGTTCGGTATGCGGCATGTGTGTCTAGTTCTGCTGTAGGCGACACTTCCACCGACCAAAGGGGTCTGATTTCATTGGGCACAAAGGAATAGCGCACGTCAAAAATTCTATTTGGGACTTCATGGTCTTCAGCGACGAAGGCCTTACTGAACACACTGAAACGTTGGATGTCCTTCGCTTGTTGTGACTTCGCATCAAGCCACGGCAAGTCTCTCGTAACATCGAGTTTAGGGATGACCGTGCCGTCAAAATATTCTGGAGATAGACCAACGCGCACTGCATCAACGTGAAAGTGCCCGCTCGTTTCGTAAACTGTCTTCCATAGCAAAATATTAGCGAAGCTCGGTTTAACCTCAAACCGGGTCGGTGAGTGACCACGAGATGTCGCGACCTGCTTCGCCATAGATAGAGCTGCGTTATGTTGCAAGACACCCAGTGATAAGTAGATGCCAACCCAGAGCATCGCGGCCCAGGCAAATGCTCGCGTCTGTCGCAATGCGGCGAGCACACATAGGGTAACGAGCGGCACCGTGAACAATAGGTCAATGATTGGGACAATACTCCAGGACAGTCGATCCTCACTGAAAGGCCATAAGAGCGTTGTGCCATAGGATGTAGATGCATCGAGCAATGCATGCGTCCCGTAGCCCAACGTGCAACACACAAAGGTTTGTAAAAACGTCAACTGCCAGCGTCTTCCCAAAACATATTGAATGGCCAACGCGCAAAGCAGCCCACCCACGGGAATAAACGCCAGCGAGTGTGTAAAGTGGCGGTGATATTCTAAAAACAAAAGTGGATCAGCTGACGACCGGATTAGAACGTCTAAGTCTGCAGCCATGCCAGCAATAAAACCAAGGCCTCCGGCGACCCCAAGGTTTTTAGTTTTGGTTGGCACCGCCTGAGCTAACGCTGCGCCAAGCGCCCCTTGAGTTAACGGATCCATACCTAGTGCTTACTCTCTGAATTGGCATTTTTGAATGGGCAGAGCACCGCATCGCGCCGCACAGGCTAAGCTACATCATAGAATAAGGTGTGGCATATGGAATTTGTGGCGTTTTCATTTGTACGGCATGAAGCGATGGAAAACGTCGGTCACGAAGACATCGCGTCCATATTGATCTAATTGCAAGTATTTTAAGATACGAACCTATAGCCACTTCTTCATAGAAACATAATCGTTAACCCGACTACGGAGTTCATCAAAAGGGAGACCCTTAGACACCCAGGCCGCCCTATGAGCGCCTAGCTCACTCACTCGCCCTTCCCATTCTGGACCTAAGGTTTTTTCTCCCAGAAAATCTCTTAAAATTCGTGACAAACCAGCGACTTTGCCGTCCGTTGAGACCGTCACCTGGAGGTTCCCGCGCCTCAAAATTGCAGGCATATGGAAATCGCAAAGGTCTTGCCGGTCATGCACGTTCACAAACGCGCCGACCGCATGAGCCCAATCTACAATCAGCAGACTGTCGCTCTCGTCGATATCGCAGACGTAGACCACACCATAACGAGTGTTTTGAAAGTCCATCTCTAGTGGCAGACGTCGTTGCAAACCGTCTCCAGCACGCTCCACCACATCAGATTCTGGGTCTGTGGCAAACGTGGTCACGTTTCCAGCGCCACTCGTCCTGAGGATACTTAGCCGTTGCGCGGCAGCAAAACCGTTGCCAATAACAGCAACGGGTAACGTCGTAATGTTTAGCATCAGTGGAAGCACTACCGGCCCCCAGGCAACGTGGCGGCCACCTCAAGGGCGGCATAGGTCAAGATTCCGCGCGCTCCAGCCCGTTTGAACGCCAGCAAAGACTCGTGGAAGGCTTTTGTCCTATCGAAGAGTCCTCTCTCCGCACCGAGACTGAGCATCGCGTATTCGCCACTGACTTGGTAAGCGAAGACAGGAACATCGAAGCCCTGGGCCACATCACGAATAACATCAAGATAGGGCATACCAGGCTTGACCATAACCATGTCGGCACCCTCAGCAATATCTAACCCTACCTCACGCAGCGCTTCAGCAGAGTTAGCCGAATCCATTTGGTATGTTGTCTTATCAGCCGCTCCCAACGCGCTCGACGAACCGACCGCGTCACGAAACGGGCCATAGAAGCTGGACGCATACTTAGCTGCGTATGACAAAATAAGGGTATCCGTATAGCTGCGCTCTTCGAGCGCCGCTCGGATTACACCGACACGGCCATCCATCATATCCGACGGCGCAATGACATCGCATCCCGCTTCGGCGAGCGTGAGGGCTTGGCGCACGAGAACCTCAACCGTCTCATCATTCGGAATTACACCGTCCTTAAGCAAACCATCGTGCCCATGGGTTGTATACGGATCTAAGGCCACATCGCAGATGACACCCAGATCAGGGACTGCAGCCTTAAGTGCCCGAACAGCGCGACAAATCAATGAGTCCGGATTCCATGCTTCTGCCCCATCATCTGATTTCAAGGATGCGTGCACAGCCGGGAACAGAGCGACTGCGGGTATACCAAGTTGGGCGGCCCGCCTGCCCGTCTCAATGACCAAATCTATAGTCAGACGGTCAACGCCCGGCAGACTCTCGACTGGCTCGCGGCAATTGTCTCCATCAATAACGAAGAGCGGTAAGATGAGATCTGAGGGAAGAAGATAATTCTCTTGCACCAATCTACGCACCCAGGACGTCTGGCGGGTACGACGCAAGCGGGTGTATGGGAAGACCACGTCAAGCGGCCTTTCGCATAGCTTCGACCATGCCTATGCCGTCAGGTGCCGCTGCGATGCGGGTCTGGCCCCAGCGCAGGGTTTGTTTGTTGAGCACGCGCTCATGAATACCCACCGCAATTGCCCGCGCAAGGTGCTCACCTAAATGGTGTTTCACCAAAAGCGATTCAAATATTTGAAAGGATCGCGGAGAATAAAAGGGCACGATGATTTCTTCGTCAGTACGAAAAGTATCGATCACTGATTGCGGCAAATATTCTGCGGCTTCCATTTGATAGATGGAAACCCTGCGAATTCGGTTCGGCCGTACACGTGCAAGATCAAGTGAAACGTCGTGCGCTGATGCATAGAGACCCGCACGAAAGGGCGTCGCGTCGATAACCTTCAGAAGCTTCTCTGCTGTGCCGCCGCCATCGACGACATCCGAAAAATTGGCATTCCTGGCGGCAGACGCTGTCGCCGTTCCAACCGCCAATATCGGGAGGTCACGAGAGACCGGCTTCCGAGCAATAACGTCTACTGCAATTCGACTGGTTACGATCAAGGCATCAATATTGTCTATCGCCTTTTTAGGCCACGGTAAGGGGCAAGACGTCAGAACCGGGCATGCGAGCATCTGATGCCCACTGCGATCGAATGCGCGAAACATCTCAAAATCATACTCGACTGGCCGCGTATTAATTATCATGCCGATAAAAGTCGTTGAGCTGGCCCACGCAACTCACGCCCAAGGCGCACACCAAGTGCATCCGCATCATCGACTAGCCCGTCCACCTGTCCGGACCACTCTTCGGAGCCGTCTTCAGATACGAGCAAGGCCGACAGTTCCAGCTGACCTTTATTGGCCCGAGCCGTCGCCCCTAAGGCCAGAGCATCTGGACATGGCAACGACCTCAACAGCGCACGCTCAGCCTTTACTTCTTGGTAAGTCGGAGCGTGATTAATAAATTGCAGAGCTCTACGCACCATAAAATTATCTGAGTGACAAACGATGCCAATAGCGCCTTGAGCTGGATCAGGCGGCAGAACATGCAGCGGAAAAACTTCTTTTGCGTGGGCCAATAAGCCAAGGCGGGCTAAGCCGGCATAGGCAAGAATAGTCCCGTCAAATTTTCCGTTCTCTAGGTGCGCAATTCTCTCCTCGACATTGCCCCGCAATAGAGCAAACTGGAGATCAGGCCGCAGCCGCCGCAAGAGCGCACGCCTTCGGATTGAGGATGATCCGAATACAGCCCCAGACGGCAGAGCCTCAAAATTCAAGTGGCCAGGCGCAACGAGCACTTCACGAGGGTCTTCCCGCTTAAGGGTCGCCCCTACAACCAAGCTCCCTTGCATCGTCGGTGCCATGTCTTTCATGGCATGGACAACGCAATCAACCTGCCCAGTCGCCACAAGAGCGTCCAGATCATCAGTGAATACACCGCGTCCGCCCAAATCTTCTAGGTTGGATGATCGATTCCTATCGCCAGGCGTATCGGCAACGATGGTCTCAATGTTACCCTCTAAATCAGGCACTTGCCGACATAGAGCCGCGCGCACCATCTCGACTTGCACGCGGGCAAGACGACTCGGTCTGGTTCCAATTCGTAATCTAGGCCACTGCACAAGACATCTCCCTTGATCGCCACGCACGAGATAGAACGTCTGACAAAGCACTGGCTAACTCATCGATCATGGCATCTGTATGAAGTGGCGTTGGTGTTAGGCGCAGGCGTTCTGTTCCCGGCTCAACGGTCGGAGCGAAAATTGGCTGGATATAGATACGGTATTCGTCGAGCAGTAACCGCGCCACCTCCCGGGTCACAAACGGATCGCCGATTATCGTTGGAACGATATGTGAGGGTTCATCGCGAAACGGAATGCACCGCGACCGTAGGGCCTCTTTCAAACGTAGGACTTGCCGCTGGTGCTGCTCACGCAGGACAGCAGACTGACGGACGTGCCGTATAGACTCTAAAGCCGCGTTAGCGAGAACAGGAGACAAAGCCGTCGTGAATATAAATCCGGAGGCAAAACTCCGGATATAATCAATCGCCCGACGAGAACCAGCAACATAGCCACCCATGACACCAAATGCCTTAGCCAACGTCCCTTGAATGTAGTCGATATCCTTTGCTGTGCCCGTTGCCGCAGCGACCCCCGCCCCGTCTTCTCCATAGAGACCTACGGCATGGACTTCGTCGACATAGGTCAGCGCATTGTGTTGCTTCGCCAATGTCGCAATAGCAGCGAGAGGCGCGACCGTGCCGTCCATCGAATACACAGACTCACAAACAATGATCTTAGGTCTCGCAGGGTCCACGCTGGCTAGAAGTTGCTCAAGGTGCTGCACATCATTGTGACGGAAGATTTTCTTTTCCGCTTTACTATGCCGAATTCCGGCGATCATGGATGCGTGATTCATTTCGTCAGATAAAAGCACGGCGTTCGGCAACCGTGACGCCAGCGTGCTTATCGCCGCTTCATTGGCAACATAGCCGGACGTGAATAGAAGCGCGGACTCTTTGCCATGCAGTGACGCGATCTCTTCTTCTAGTTGGGCGTGAACGTTATGAGTGCCGGCGATATTGCGTGTCCCACCGGCACCAGCACCGAAACGCGTGGCCGCGTCATGCAGCGCGGCCTCTACAACCGGATGCTGCCCCATTCCCAGGTAATCATTGGAACACCATACAGTCACTTCCTTTACCCGACTTTGCTCGTGAAGGAGGGCCTTTGGGAATGCGCCTGGCAATCCTTCTAGCCTTGCAAAATGACGGTAAAACCCCGCATCCTTCAGCGCCGTTAATTCCTGATCGAACGCAGCATCATAGTTAAAGCTCACCTTTGATTGGGCGGGGCCAAACTTCTGAAGCACCAACGGTGATGATTTAAATGAACTAGTCACACGACACCTCTACGCCGCGGACGTCAAAGATGGGCGATGAATACCACATTCAGTTTTCGCCTTCCCCTGCCAGCGGCCTGCACGTTGGTCTTCGCCGGCCTCAACCGGCATCGTGCACGTAAAACAGCCAATAGAGGGATAACCCTCCCTTACCAAAGGGTGCGGGGGTAAATCATGTGTCTCGAAGTACGCAGAAAGTTCGGACTTTTGCCAGTTCAACAGCGGGCTAAGAACAAGACGGCCATCTTGAATTTGAGCACCTGACGCCTGTTTTCGATCAGTGCTTTGAAATTTCTTACGCCCGGTAATCCATGCATCGAACCCTTTGAGAGCGCGATTCAATGGCCAAGTCTTGCGGATCGTGCAGCATCTGTCTGGGTCTTCGCGCCATAACGCACCAGAGCGGTCTTCAGCCTTAATGTCTTCTGTCTCAGGATGAATCGTACGAATGTTGTTTAGGCCAAGGTGAGACGCAAGATCAGCCTGATAGTCATGGGTCATAGCAAAAAGCTTGCCCGTATCAAGAAAGATCACCGGGATGTCTTTGCTCACTTGAGCCGCCATATGCAGCAACACCGCTGACTCGGCGCCAAACGATGAGACCAGCGCCAAACGATCGCGATAGCTATCCAGCGCATGAGAAATCATGTCCGCGCCTAACAGTCCGTCGAGACGAAAACGGGCGCTATGCCGAGATATCTCGATCATTCCGCAGCCACTTCTACTGCGGAGCGACGTAGATCGCTAACCAACTCCAATTGGTCATCACTGCCAGCTTGATACGCTACGGAGTAAGCAGATAGCGCCGCTCTAAATTGCTCTACCGAAAACTGTTGCGGTACGGCAATCGTTGAAAATCCGCAGCGAATAAGGAACAATGCTTGGTCCGGCAAGATATCACCAGATGCGCGCAACTCACCTTTAAAGCCGTAGTCGCGTCGAAGCATCACGGCTGTGGAAAAAGGCCGGCCATCTTTGAAATGAGAAAAAACAAGCTCGATCAGGCCGAGATGCTTTGCAGAGTCCGCGACCTCTTTAATATTGTCATCAATAGTCAGGCGAGCACCAATACGAGACAGAGACTTCTGATCCAGCGCTTCAATATGCTCTTTCAAACTGGTCAAAGAGAGCACTGCTGAATCTAGAGAATCCGTTTCCCCAGCACCATCAACATCACGCCAAGTTTGATCAATGGCCTCGCCTCGGATGTTAATTACGGTCATAGAGTCGCTCCTTAAACGGAGCGTGCCCCGTCCGTTCTAGAGTCTCAGAAAACGGTTCACCGGCGCTTCTTACGTTCAAGTACGTCGAAATGACGTTCTCAACCGCGTCAACGATTCCGTCTTCATCAAAGCCGGGCCCGACGATTTTTCCAACCGCAGACTCACCATTACCTTGACCACCAAGGGTCAGCTGGTATCGCTCCTCACCCTTTTTATCTACACCGAGAATTCCAATATGACCGGCATGGTGGTGTCCACAGGCGTTGATACATCCAGAAATCCGAATATCAAGCGGTCCGATATCATGCTGACTTTCGAGATCAGAAAAACGCTCACTGATACGCTGTGAGATGGGAATAGACCGCGCATTGGCAAGGGAACAATAGTCCAATCCAGGGCACGCAATGATATCCGTGGCCAGGCCAATGTTCGGCGTAGCAAGACCCAGACGTTCTAACTCACTCCACAATACGAAGAGGTCGGCTTGACGCACATGGGGCAAGACCAAGTTCTGCGTATAGGTTACGCGCACCTCGCCAAAGCTAAACCGGTCGGCCAAATCCGCAATCGCATACATCTGTTCTGCGGTCGCATCACCGGGGACGCCACCAATTGGCTTTAGAGAGATCGTGGCGATCGCATACCCAGGTGTTTTATGGGCATGCGTATTAGAGTCCGACCAACGTCGCATCTCGGGGGATTCTTCAAGACGAGCCTCGTCATCACCCTCGGCTCGCGAGTAAGACACAGCAAACATGTCGCGAATGCGACTAAGCTCACCGTCTTCGATCACAAAAAGTGCAGGGTCGAGCCGAGCAAACTCCGTGTCCACCTGCGAGGCGAACGAGTCCACTCCTAAGCTCTTCACTAATATTTTTATACGCGCCTTGTAGATGTTATCCCGGCGCCCATGGAGGTTATAGATGCGCAAGACGGCGTCGAGATAACGCAGCAGATCTTTAGCTGGCAAAAACGAGTTTATGAGTGGTGCAACGATCGGTGTTCGGCCTTGCCCGCCACCAACATAAACTGCGAAGCCAAGCTCTCCAGCATCACTGCGAATAATCTTAAGGCCAATATCATGAAATTTGATCGCGGCTCTATCCGCATCAGACCCGGTCACTGCAATCTTAAACTTACGCGGTAGATACGAGAACTCTGGATGAAACGTAGACCACTGACGGATTATCTCTGACCATACCCGCGGGTCATCAAGTTCATCGGCGGCGGCTCCTGCATAAGGGTCAGCAGTGACATTCCTGATGCAGTTTCCGCTGGTTTGAATGGCGTGAAGATCAATCTCAGATAAGTCGAACAAAAGATCAGGTGCCGTACTCAGCTCGATCCAATTGTATTGTATATTTTGTCGCGTGGTGAAATGACCGTACCCGCGATCATATGTTTCCGCGATATACGCAAGCTTGCGCATTTGATCTGATGACAGGGCGCCGTAAGGTATAGCCACCCTCAACATGTATGCATGCAATTGGAGATACAGACCGTTCATCAGCCGCAACGGCTTGAACTGATCTTCCGTTAACTCGCCAGCGAGTCTACGCCGAACCTGATCACGGAATTCCGCAACGCGCTGATTAAGGAGTGACTTATCGAGAGTATCATAAACATACATGTAGAATTAACCTTCTGGGCCGCCAACGGGCCGTGATTGATGGTCACCGACCGTTGGGCCATAGCTGCGGATGCGCTCTCTCAACCTGACCGGCCGTTTGCCCTCGGTTGAGTCAACTTCGACCTCATAGCATCCGACAACGATGTTTCGTTCTTCAGCGCGCCGGCTGATACGAAGGGCTTCATCAAGCTCATCACCAGAAACAATTTTGGCGTCATCAACTTGGCTGGACCATTGCTCGTCATCGGTGAAGTAAACAACAGACCCGTCATCGAGACGGTTTGCGGAGAGCACAAAAGACATGACCTACCCCATTGGGTGATGAACCCACGCGAACGGCTCGCTAAGTTCAGGGTTAGTGTGAACAGGAGGGGTGGGCTCGGCACCCAGAACGCCTAGAGCTGCGACATCACCAATGACCAATAACGCTGGCGTGACGACATCGTTTATACCCAAATCTTCGGTAAGAGTCTTGAGAGTAGCCTCAATAAGCCTTTGGTCAGGCAACGTCGCCCGCTCAATTACCGCGACTGGTGTCGAGTCAGGAACACCAGCACCAAGCAACTGCTTAACAATAGTTCCAGCGTTGGAAACACCCATGTAAATAACCAGAGTCCGCTTTGACGATACAAGCCCATCTAGCTCCGGAATTGAGCCATCCAGTGTATGCCCGGTGACAAACGTCACGGACGTAGCAACATCGCGATGAGTTAACGGAATGCCGGTCTCGGCGGCGGCGGCGATCGCCGATGTTACCCCTGGAACAACCTTTACTGAGATGCCAGAGGCGCGCAGATCTGCAAGCTCTTCACCGCCACGACCAAATATGAAGGGATCCCCTCCTTTGAGACGGACAACCTGATGCCCGGCCAGCGCGTCATCGCGCATTCTGTCTTGAATGTCTTGTTGAGGCATCGCGCTAAACCCTTTGCGCTTACCAACAAAAATTCTTCGGGCCTTAGGGCTTATATGCGCCAACACGGACGCGTCAACCAGACTATCGTAGTAAACGACGTCAGCGCTTTCCAATGCCTTAGCGGCCCGGATGGTCAACAAGTCGGCAGCTCCCGGGCCAGCTCCGACCAATGAGACTGCGCCAATTGAGCCGGCACCCTTGCTCGTTGGAACAACGTCCGACCTTGGCGTATTTATAGCGTTCATGGCGCGCACTCGATTCTATTTCGATATGCGTGATCTATTGTCTTGGGTCAGAAAAAGGGATGCTTTTTCTCTAAATAGGGAAAATACGCGGCCCCTTCAGACCATTTTTCTTATAATTTCAGCAATTTAAGAATATATGTCTTCACCGACCATTCCAGCGCTGAGCAGAACGCAGAATTCAATCGCCATAAGTGCGCATCGTACCGGAGCAAGATTCTTCGTTGAAAAGACTCTGCCCCTGTTAAACACCCGGCGGGATAAGAATGCCACGCTCAACCAACTCACTAATGGTCTCACGCATGATGTCATTGTGCTCTTCGGTTGAGGATAGTGGCGCATCTACGTGTGTATCTACGGGAGCAAACTTTGCAGCTTCATAGTTCCGACGGTAGAGCGGTACCTGGAGTGCTGCCAACGTGTTCAAACTGCCCAGTGAGGTCCGCGCCCGCCGGAGAGCATCAATATCTACCGTCGCCACTGCGAACTCTTCACCGCCGGTTTGTGTCGCCGCCAACATGTTGCCCTTAAAATCGATAATTTGAGACGGTTGCCTACGACCAAAGGGCGGCTTCGGGTCAGCACCGACTGGGCCGAGATTAGACATCAATACGTAGGCAATGTTCTCATACGCGCGGACGCGTCGCGCCATTGTCGTAACGGTGGGAATGTCAAAATTGTTGTCGTCTGGCAGCATCCCCCCTGCGGTGGGGTTTGAGATAACCTCCGCGCCATTCAGAACCATGCCCCGCATCACCTCGGGCACATACATATCTGCCGCAATAACACAGGCCAGCCGGCCAATTTCCGTGTCGACAATCGGAAACAAACTGTCTTCGCCAAAGTGGTCCAACCAGGCAGAGAGCAGGTCGCCAGGGCGACTCTTGCTCGTCACGCTGGTCATTTTTCTGTAATTAAGCACGAGGTCACCACTTGGCCCGACAATCATGCCTGCCAAGAAATAACGCCCCGGGAATTTTTCAATCTTCTCGATCGCATTAAAAGCAACGAAAGCATTGGCGTCTTGCGCCGCTTTACCAATGCGCTCGACCTCAGGGCCATCAGCCATGATCGCGCCAGGGACCCACTGCGCTGGACTAAGCGCGGTACTCGGAATTTGCAGGCCAAATTCAGGGAATGACATAAAACGAGCGCCGTACTCATCTGCGCCACGCTTAATCAAGGACCTAAAACGGTCCACGTTTGCGGCCAACGCGTCAGGCAGCGCATTTCCACTAGAATCAAAAGTTGGAACAGCGCCAGACTGAACACAGGCCGCTGTATAGGGCTCCACTTTCTTTCCTTGGGGTTCAATCCCCGGCTTTACCGGCGGGTAAAATGGGGCCGGGTCCTGCGCCACTGCTGGCTTACTTTCAGGCCCACTCAGAACACCAGTAGCGGCCAAACCCGCACCAGCGAGCAACGCCTTGCGGCGTGTCGTAGAGTTTTTGTTTGAGTCGTTGCTTGAAGATATCATGCGACAGTCCTTTTTATTAAGCGCTTACTGCGAAACGGGGCGGCGTTCCTTCATGTATTGAATCCATCCATTGGAATGCTCTTTCCATGGCCGCTCATCTGCAAAGAAATTAGGGACGCGCTGCTCTATCCCCGAGACAATAACAGGGTCGAGTTCGGTGGAGTCGATGATTTTACGGGCCACCCAACGCCATAGCGCAAATCCCGGCAAATCTCCGAGAAGCATCCAAGCCGGAAACGGCGTCAGAAAAGTCCAAATATGGTCCGCGTTAACAGACATAAATTCCGGATTTGCAACATCGTCTATGTCTGCAATGTAAGTCGAGCTGGTATTAAAGTAGAACCGCGGTCCCGTTGACGCTTTTGGCCATGTGTCAGGAGACAAATAGTTTTCCCGTTCGCCATAAGACGTCTCCGTGAGCGACAACTGATCACCGGTTATACGCCAAGGTAAAACGTAAGGCTGCCCGTTCGAGCGGATCGGAGACACCGTCGACTCCAACGGGCCACTTTTATAATGCAGCGGGACGTTTGATTTGCAGGTGAATGGGTTTTGAAAGGTCTCTAGAATCTCATCTGTTTCGGGATCACAAAACAACCCGAAGTCATAGTTTCTCCGAAAAAACGTGCTTTCACCTGTGTTCTGCCATCTGCTTTTGGCGATCCCCTTTAGGCGAAGGATACGAGTCTGAACTTGGTTGGGGACGGCGGAAAATATTTCGCCATAGTACTGTAGGTATGTGGTGCGGTCATCGAGACTGCCGGCGACCTTGGCGAACACCTTTACGTTGTCCTCGGGTTTGGATAGGTCAAACGGCCAGTTCGCCGGTTGGGCTTGAACTGACGATCCCATGACATAGCTTGAAGCCGCAGCGGTCGCGATAAGACGTCGTCGCGTTAACATCGCTTACTCCTACCCAAATTCTCAGTCGTCCCAGGTAATCGGATCGGTAACAGCGCAGGGAAACTTTGCCTCGGCGAAGTCCACAAAATCACTTGGCAACTCATCCATGCTCATGAGTTTGTGACCATTGCCTCCCTGCATATGCATGCCGGGTGTGCCCTCCATATCGAGCCAGGTAAACCAGCTGATCGCTGTCTGCCAGCTGGTAGATGTCATCGCGGCAGTGACGTCAGGGTTGTTCAGTTCAGCCCAACTGGATTCATACCGCAGGACTGCATTGTCGAGCCGAAGCGCATTGTCACTTGGCCTACGGTATCGAACGCGTTCGTCGAGAGAAACAAACACGCGGTCACCTGCACGCTCCCACTGCAGTAAGTAACCGTCTTCATAAGAGTGCCCAGTTTCTCCGGTAAACGCGTTGGCAGACACTGTACCTTTATCCGTATTGGCCTGCCTCCCAAAAAGTGATCCATGCAAATTGAGAGAGTCCGGTTAATCTAAGCCTTGATAGGAGGACGACGATGAGCCGGAAACGTTACACAGCAGAACAGATACTAGGTATGGTCCGGGAGGCCGAGGTGCGGCTTTCCCAGGGCGAGAAGATCGGATTGATCTGCAAGTCCCTTGGTATATCGGAACAGAGCTATTACCGCTGGCGCAAGGAGTATGGCGGTCTGAAGTCTGATCAGGCTAAACGCCTGAAGGACCTGGAGAAGGAGAATGCTCGGCTTCGCAAGGCCGTCTCTGATCTCACTCTGGATAAGATGATCCTAAACGAGGCGCTCTCGGGAAACTACTAAGCCCCGCACGCCGCCGTATTGCCGTTGAACATGTTCAAGGGGCTTGCGGGGTCTCAGAACGGCGTGCCTGCCGGGTTCTTGGCCAACATCGCTCCACGCAGAGGCGTCAGCCCATAGTCCTGGATGACGAAGATGCCCTAACACAGGCGATCATCCGCCTGGCCTCTGAGTATGGCCGCTATGGCTATCGCCGTATCGGCGCATTGCTTCGTGCTGAAGGCTGGCATGTGAACCTGAAGCGTGTGTGGCGCATCTGGCGGCGTGAGGGGCTGAGAGTTCCCAGCAAACAACCAAAGAGAGGCCGGCTATGGCTGAACGACGGTTCGTGTATCCGTCTCAGAGCATGTTGGCCGAACCATGTCTGGTCCTATGACTTTGTTCAGGACCGCACCCACGATGGGAGAGCAATCAAGATGCTGACAGTCATAGACGAGTACACGCGGGAGAGCCTGGCGATCCAGGTGGAGCGGCGGCTCAGATCAGATGATGTGCTGCATTGTCTATCCGAGTTGTTTGCTGAGAGAGGGCCACCGGACCATATCCGCTCTGACAACGGTTCTGAGTTTACGGCCATTGCTGTCAGGGAGTGGCTTGAACGTATGGGTGTAAAGACCCTCTACATTGAGCCAGGTTCACCCTGGGAAAATGGCTACAACGAGAGCTTCAACGGCAAGCTCAGGGATGAGTGCCTGAACAGCGAGATCTTCTTCACTCTGAAGGAAGCCAAGGTTCTGATCGAGAGTTGGCGGCACCACTACAACACCTTCAGACCGCATAGTTCTCTGGGCTACAGACCACCCGCGCCACAGACGGTCTTGCCTCAAACCGTCAAACCGCAATACCTTGAAAACGTCCGGGCTCTCTCAGATCAACTGGACCACTCATAGGGGGCAGGTCAGTCGCTAAGCACAACCCATCAAACCTCCACTCCAGCCGATTGAACCCTCCGGTCAGCCGTTTCGACTTACTTACAGGGTATGTCTCGGAGTTTATTTGTGACCTCGCGATGATCAGGATCACCGCATTTTTCCTCAAAGGCGGAGGTTTCTTCCTAAATTCAGTTCATGCAGCGTCAATGAGGAGTGAATACAGCGACCCCGTCATAGTCCTGCTTCCACTTGAGGATGCCAAAAGCCCGAATAACTGGGGGGCTTCTTGCAAAACAGCGCCACTTAAACTCAGGACCCCAGCCAGCATCGCTATGCAACTATGTGCCCTCTACGAGTGGCAATATAGGACGGGTTAACTCCGAGTCACGGCATGGTGAGAATTCCTTTCTTCTAAAGCCATGACACGACGTAGTAGAGTTCTCTCGTAACTTTGATTAACCAAACCTATGGATTGATCTGGTGAATAAACCGTCTGCAGTGAACAAGGCACCTATGGCCCTTCATTCGCGCTTCGCGAACATAGAGTTTTTCGGCCACGTTTCGAACGCTCATTTGGTGTTTTGGATCGCATTGCCAGTGGCCTGGGCGTTACCCACAGTCTACTACAACATCAACATGGCGCCGAACGAAGCGCTTCCGCTCGCAGAAGTCTTTACGCTCCTGCACATGTTCATCATGTGGGTCTGCTGTTACCTAGCAACACGAACCGTGGCGCGCATTACGCGTGCATACCCCATTAATCCAGCGCTTGTTTTCCTGTTAGGGGGCATTCTCGGCATTCTCGTTCTTGCCCGCCCTTTACTCAGGGCTAGCGTAGCACTCCGGGCTGAGTGGTTTGCCAGCACAGAGCAGCTATCCCGGCAAATTCTCGACGCGATACCGAGTTACTTTGAGTTGTCACCCGACTTCCTTCTAACACTCGCCTCAATCTATTGGTTCAGGATATTTTGCTGGACTGCGTCGGCTTGGTTTTTCTACTCTTTCTTCGGCAAACCGTCGTTCGGCATTGATACCTCACACTTTAGCCCACTAGACCAAGCGATAACCGGTGGATCTGAAGCCGATGAGATAAACAAAACACCTCAAGCACCGCATTTTATGTCCAAAGTGACGCCTGCTATTGGCAAAGAACTCGTTGCTCTAAAAGCGGAAGGCCACTACGTGCGGGTCTACACCCAAACAGGCAACGATCTAATTTACTATCGGTTCAGTGACGCTATCGCTCAACTATCAGAGCATGATGGTATTCAGGTCCATAGATCTTACTGGGTCAACCCCGCTTTAGCGACCGCGGTCAAAGACGACTCTGGAGAAGCATGAACTTCACCTACCAAACGACCTTAAAGTTCCAGTCGGGCAAACCTACAAGCAAAATGTAAGAGCGGCAGGGTTATTGTCATAGTGCCTCACCGCGCCTAGACGCGTATAAGTTCGAGACATTAAGATTGAGTCACGGTCGGGAGATAGATCGAAAAGACAGTCCCTTCGTTAACCACTGACTCAATTTCCATGACTCCACGATGTTCTATTTACCACGTGCTTCACGATCGCCAGACCAAGCCCCGTGCCACCGAGCTCTCTACTTCTCACAGTATCAACACGATAAAAGCGCTCCGTTAGCCGTGGGATATGGACCGGATCTATGCCCTGCCCCCAATCCCTGACTTCAACTTTGACCACGCGACCGCTCACGCCTGCCATTGGTGTTTTTTTCGACGACGGCCGCGGAAACTTTGACCCGCTCGCCGCCATACCGCGCAGCATTGGCTAGCAAATTCTGGAACACCTGCTGAATTTCACTATCGTTCTCCTATGACCTTCGGTAAGTCATTCGGGATTACTCGTCTCAATATCAGTTGCCTTCCCGTCCGGACTCGCGGCCATGGCCCCAATGACCCGAATTTAGAAGACAGAAGCCATATCCACGGAGTCTGAGGGCGCGATGTGTTGGCTCACTTCGATTTGAGAGAGAGATAAAAGGTCACTGACGAGCGTCGTCATACGCTTCGCCTCAATACTAGCCAGGTTAAGAAACTTTTCCTGTCCGTCTGGGTCGTTCTTTGCCGGCCCCTGCAACGACTCGATACATCCTGCCAGGGTAGCGAGCGGTGAACGAATTTCGTGACTCGCGTTTGTCACAAAATCCACCCGCATGCGCTCCCCTTGAACCACCTCTGTAATATCACCAAAAACGATAAGCACAGCGTCTTGATCAACAGTAGGGTCTGGCGCAACAACATGGCCGATAAACGTTTGCTCAACAGGAGCGCCAAGAGTCATCTCTATATGAGCGCTTTCATGCGTCGCAATAGTTTGGTCAACAGCGGCTATTAGCTCTGGATGACGCAGCGAAAACACAAGGTCACGACCAAGGGCGCCCCTCGCCTGTCAACTTGGCTGCTGCGCGATTTTGCCCTGATCACCCGTCTATGAGTATCGACCTGAAGCAATGGCATAGGCAGCTTATCGATAAGGATGTTTAATTCGGCCTGGGCCCTTTGCCCTGTCTCCGAGTGTCGCTGAACCAGCCGACTCATGCCGGTTAGCACCTGAGAGTAAACCTTCGCTTCCGACCAAACCCTTGATCTCGGGTGGAGGAGTGCCCGGCACCTCCTCAAGTTGAGAAAGGTAGCTAGCAACCTCGCCGAGGCCTTTTATTGGGCGATACAAGAGAAGGAGCAAACCAACAAAGCCAGCCAGCCATACAAGGCAGGCGGCTGATGGAGTTAAAGAAATCAAAATAGGCCAGCGCAACCCCACCAAGAAAGAAGGGGAGCGATAGAAATAATGCAGTGTGGAACAATCGCTTCATGAGCATGAAATTGAGCTCGGTTTACTGGATCATTCTTGCGGCGGCTCATAATTGATGGCTCGGCGCGGCATACTTGCAAGTATTTTCCAACTGTCGCCATCTCGCAGCCAGACGTGCATGACCTCATACCATTCATCGACGACTTCGCCAGCTGGCCGCACAGTTCGGTGGTTTAGATAATAAATTACAGCCGTATCACCATCCAGCGTAAACGCCTTCAAATTCATGGCCAATTTTTCTTGGCTATTACCTTTTAAGCCCGCGCCGGTTCGCCTCAACCCATCTTTGCCAGGGACCCAACCGGCGGTCGGAAATGGCGCGATATAATATTCTGACGCACCGTTGATATAGGGCTCGAAATCACCCTCGCCACGGCTTGCATAGATTGATTGCTCGATCGCCCAAATCTCGCTCCGCGCTTTGTTGATCTCATCTTGTGTGTGTATCTGAGCGTTCGCACCCTGATTCACCAAGAGGCCGATTACAGTAACTATGGCTAGTGCTGGCAAGAACCGCATGTTTTTAAATCCTGGGTCACTTTGAGAAACATCATCAGTTTACGATATTCACAGGTCGTTCACCAATAAACGTCTTATTCAACAAGGCGAGAGTTTAGACCGCTACCCCAATAGACACTCTGGCTAGACTAGACTGGGCTCTGCCATGCAAACACCGTTACGATATATTTGTCTGTGGAGCATATCGCAAACGGTGGTGGCTCATCCGGTTCCATCCATGTCGCTTGGTGAAGGTCATCCAAAACATAATGAAAGCCCAGGCTCTCTAACTGCGCGAGCAATGCACCAACCCTTCCGTCCCCAGACCGAAATGCATGAACCTCGATAACCATGCGCTCAACATTCAGAAGCGCGTCTCCACAATCTTCAATGATTTTGTATTCGGCACCTTCGACGTCGAGTTTGAGCAAGTGAACACGCTCACTTTCAATGACATCTTTTAATCGAATAGTTGGAAACGGTTATTCCAGCCTCGGATTCCGCGTCAACGTGACCGGCATCATCTTTGCTGTCAGTGAACACGACACCATCATTCCCAGTCCATACAGCCAAAGCGTCAACAGCAACGTCACCGTGACCAAAAGCTTCTAAATTAGAGCGGCAGAGATCTGCAATATTTGGATCTGCCTCAAACGCTCGAATTTTCGCGTCAGGATAATCTTTCTTTAAAAAAACAGAGACGCCAAACCAATATGCGCGCCACAATCAAGAATAACTGGCGAATCGCTACCGCACGTAAAGCGGTATAGACCATCACCAAAAATCTGCCTGGTTTGGTAATAGAAACTATGCATATCCGCATATTTCAGAAACTTTCCTGCCACCAGCATTTCGCCAGGCTCGCGGCGCGGCCAACGCCCGATCTCAGGAGTAAGCTGAGCTACGATTTCTCCAAAGGCATCGCGAAGCATGAATTCCATCCGTATGTTTAGTTTCATCACAGTGTATGGGAAAATATGGCCTTCGACTACAAAGCTGCACCGATGACAGCACATCAGCAATCCGTTAAGTTTAAAGCCTCTTCTCAGCCTATTAAGGACTATTGATCCTTGCGTATCGTCCTCATCAACACCAACGACCACCACGGAGGGGCCGCTCGAGCGGCACACCGCCTCCACAAGGGTTTGCGGAAAATTGGTGAAGACAGCACCTATTTCGTCAAAGAGAAGACAATAAACGACCCTTCGATAGAACAGTTTGTTCAGGACCCCTCACCCGACCAGGTATCTCACAGGCAAAACGCTAGGGCGCGGCTGGATGCTGCGTACAATTTGTACGCCGAAACCAGAAGTCCTGACATAGAACTGTTTAGTCAGGAACAGGTCGATTGGGATGAGAACTTCTTCATCCAACGTCCAAGTGCGGATATCATAAATTTGCATTGGGTCTCGAGATTCGTTGGCTACCATCAGTTTTTCACGGCCAGTCGAACTAAATGTCCTGTGGTCTGGACACTACACGATATGAATACCTTTACAGGTGGGTGCCACTACGACCAAGGCTGCGGGAAATATACAGATACATGTGGCGCATGCCCCCTTCTGGGATCAAATGCGGAGCACGATTTGGCCCGACAAGTATTCGATGCCAAGAAAAGAATTTTTGACGCTTGGCCAAGCGAGATGCTGCACATAGTCGCGCCAATTAAATGGGCTCGCTGAAGAAGCGAGAAAAAGCACACTGCTTTCTAAATTTAATGCGACGACAATCCCGAACAGCGTCGAAACAGATATTTTCAGGCCTATCGATAAAATGAAGGCCCGGACTACGCTGAACTTGCCCCAAGACGTCAAGATCATCTTATTTGTTTCAAATCATATCGGTTTAGCGCGCAAGGGATTCAGAGAGCTGGTTCATGCCCTATCCCTTGTTCCAGACAACCAGAACTTAATGTTATTAGGCGTGGGGGATAGTCACATCCTGGACATTGACGCACCGTTCCAAGTCGGACAAATCGACTTCCTGACTGACGACAATATGACGGCCCTAATGTATAGCGCAGCCGACCTCACAGCGCTGCCATCTAAACAAGACAACCTGCCAAACATTATTCTTGAATCGATGAGCTGCGGAACACCGGTTGTCGGATTTGATGTTGGTGGAATATCGGATGTCATCCGTCACGAGGAAAACGGCTTTCTGGCTCGCGCTGGTAATATCGGGGAAATGGCAACGACAATTGCAGAAGCCTTAAGCAACTTGGATGCCTTAAAGGACTGTGGCGATAGAGGTAGATCCTTAATTGAGAATAAATACTCGCTGTCGGCACAAGGCCTAGCGTACAAGACACTCTTCCATTCCGTTGTCGAGAACGCTCGTGCATCAAAACGCTGAGAACAATTAATGGCTGTAGTCCTTGTCACCGGTGGCGCTGGTTATGTCGGAAGCCATGCGTGCAAGGCGTTAGCCGCTGCCGGCCACACCCCCGTAACCTATGACAACCTTTCCCGCGGGCACCGTGAGGCTGTCCAGTGGGGCCCGCTTGAAGTTGGCGACTTACTTCAAAAAGAGAGGCTAGCGGAAGTCATCGCCCGGCATAATCCCGTCGCCGTTATGCATTTTGCGGCTCTCGCCATTGTTTCAGAGTCTGTCAGTCACCCTGAGCGCTATATCCTCAACAACGTAGAGGGCACGAGGAATCTTCTCGATGAAATGAAGGCAATGAACATTCGTCGGCTCGTGTTCTCCTCTACATGCGCAATCTATGGCATTCCGGATACCGTCCCCATCTCTGAATCTGAAACTGCCAAACCCATTAGCCCTTATGGCGAATCTAAACTGCGCGTTGAGCAAATGCTTTCATTACGGAAGGAATCAGACGGATTATCTTCCGTTGCATTGCGGTATTTCAACGCTGCTGGAGCAGATAGAGATGGCGATATTGGCGAAGACCACGACCCAGAACCTCACTTAATCCCCCAACGTCTTGAATGCCGCGTCGGGCTCGCAAAGCCTTACAGTCTATGGTGATACATACCAGACAACCGACGGCACCTGCATTCGTGACTACATCCACGTCTCTGACCTTGCCGATGCACACGTCTTAGCCCTGAGCCTCCTAGAGAATGAACCAACAACAACGTTCGCAAACTTAGGAACAGGCACCGGCTACTCAGTCCTTGAGGTTATAAAAGAAGCGGAACGCGTAACTGGCAAAGAAATTCCCTTTGCGGTCGGACCAGCCATGGCCAGGCGACCCCCCATCGTTAGTAGCGAACGGAGCATATGCCCGTGATCTGTTAGGCTGGGCGCCCAGACGCTCAGACCCTCCCTACATTAATTTCAGACGCATGGCGCTGGCACAGCCGGTCCAACAAATAAAACTACGCGCGGGAAATTTTTTCTTCCAGCGCTTCGCTCATGATGTCCCTAAACCACAGAGCCCGGTCTTTTAGAGCATGATCTTTTAGACACCGCACCTGGCCATTACGTGCGATTTCTGAACATCTATCCGGGTTATCAAGATAGTATAGAAGTTTGGACACCAGTTCGTTTTCAGTGCGGAAAGTTTCCACCTCGACCCCTGGCTCAAAGAAATTTTTGAGCTCTGGATGGTATGGCGTTATTAGAAACGCACCCGCACCCGTCGCTTCTATCAAACGCATATTAGGTGGCTGATTGCCAAACGCGTCCACATCGACATTAACTACGATCCGAGCGTTCCGAAGAGTCCGTAGCATGTCGTCAGCCCAACGTGCGCCTTGATTTAAACTTTGGACATGAGGGGTGGCAGAGCACTGACGTCCGGCATGAAGAGTCCAAACGAGAACCCCGCACTGGCGTCGGTACTAAGCTGAGCAATCATATCGAGAATTGGCCTGCCTCCCAAAAAGTGATCCATGCAAATTGAGAGAGTCCGGTTAATCTAAGCCTTGATAGGAGGACGACGATGAGCCGGAAACGTTACACAGCAGAACAGATACTAGGTATGGTCCGGGAGGCCGAGGTGCGGCTTTCCCAGGGCGAGAAGATCGGATTGATCTGCAAGTCCCTTGGTATATCGGAACAGAGCTATTACCGCTGGCGCAAGGAGTATGGCGGTCTGAAGTCTGATCAGGCTAAACGCCTGAAGGACCTGGAGAAGGAGAATGCTCGGCTTCGCAAGGCCGTCTCTGATCTCACTCTGGATAAGATGATCCTAAACGAGGCGCTCTCGGGAAACTACTAAGCCCCGCACGCCGCCGTATTGCCGTTGAACATGTTCAAGGGGCTTGCGGGGTCTCAGAACGGCGTGCCTGCCGGGTTCTTGGCCAACATCGCTCCACGCAGAGGCGTCAGCCCATAGTCCTGGATGACGAAGATGCCCTAACACAGGCGATCATCCGCCTGGCCTCTGAGTATGGCCGCTATGGCTATCGCCGTATCGGCGCATTGCTTCGTGCTGAAGGCTGGCATGTGAACCTGAAGCGTGTGTGGCGCATCTGGCGGCGTGAGGGGCTGAGAGTTCCCAGCAAACAACCAAAGAGAGGCCGGCTATGGCTGAACGACGGTTCGTGTATCCGTCTCAGAGCATGTTGGCCGAACCATGTCTGGTCCTATGACTTTGTTCAGGACCGCACCCACGATGGGAGAGCAATCAAGATGCTGACAGTCATAGACGAGTACACGCGGGAGAGCCTGGCGATCCAGGTGGAGCGGCGGCTCAGATCAGATGATGTGCTGCATTGTCTATCCGAGTTGTTTGCTGAGAGAGGGCCACCGGACCATATCCGCTCTGACAACGGTTCTGAGTTTACGGCCATTGCTGTCAGGGAGTGGCTTGAACGTATGGGTGTAAAGACCCTCTACATTGAGCCAGGTTCACCCTGGGAAAATGGCTACAACGAGAGCTTCAACGGCAAGCTCAGGGATGAGTGCCTGAACAGCGAGATCTTCTTCACTCTGAAGGAAGCCAAGGTTCTGATCGAGAGTTGGCGGCACCACTACAACACCTTCAGACCGCATAGTTCTCTGGGCTACAGACCACCCGCGCCACAGACGGTCTTGCCTCAAACCGTCAAACCGCAATACCTTGAAAACGTCCGGGCTCTCTCAGATCAACTGGACCACTCATAGGGGGCAGGTCACCCTTTGCAGCTCGTCCACCGACCTTTGGCGATAGACCGGATCGTCCTCCGCTAGATTCATAATGTGGTCGCCCGGAAATAGGTCCGGGCTATGAACGACGACATCCATGTCATAGGTGCCGTCAAAAAACTGGTGAAGATCAAGCTCCATGTCTTTGTATGAAAGATGAAACTCAACAAAATCCAATGGAGCAAGCGACGATAACTTGGCAAAGTCGTGGTAGCGGACTGGGACGCCATACGGCCGAGAGAACTTATACCGGCGTGGCTCAACAGTGTCGGTTGACAGGTCAGCTGGATAAAAGAAATCGCCAGCAGAAAAATCACGTTTTGCGAGCTTACCGATCAGTTCGTGCATACGATTGGGTTGGAGCCCCTTCCCCGGACTACGCACTTGCAGCAACGCCGGCGTGATTTCTGCGCCTTTCTTAATGTCACCAACCGAGATCACACTCTTAGCCAAGTTCTCACGGTTCATCCTTTCGCCTTGAGTAACAAGCCTCAAGGCACCAGACCCCATAGATTCCTCAACGTGCCGCACCGATTGCACCATTGCGCGAAACTCATGTGGCAAAAGACTTACTTTATGATCATTGCCCTCTTGTTCACGGTCGTCGGTAAAGTGTTTTTCAATAACCTTCGCGCCCATTGCAACGGCTGCAATGGGAACTTCATACCCTCTTTCGTGCCCGGAATAACCAACTAGACAGTTGCCAATATCACGAAGCCGATTGAGGTACTTCAGATTGACGTCCTTAAAAGGTGCCGGATATGTCGAGTTGCAATGCAGGAGAACGTAGCTGGTTCCGTAGCGCTGAAGCAGCCCAACACTTTCCCTTATTTCTTCTTCGGTCGACATACCCGTCGAGACAAATAGAGGCTTGCGCGTTTGGGCAAGCGCCGACAAAAGCTCATGGTTTGTCAAATCTGCAGATGCAACTTTGTAAGCTAGAATCCCGTAGTCTTCGAGCACGTCGACGCTCGCTAA
The DNA here is from genome assembly GCA_943787205.1 of uncultured Rhodospirillaceae bacterium. Classification (GTDB taxonomy): domain Bacteria; phylum Pseudomonadota; class Alphaproteobacteria; order Rhodospirillales; family Rhodospirillaceae; genus WLXB01. The sequence continues at coordinate 153,366 of CALSLN010000013.1, read as the reverse complement.
GTCCCACGGAGTACAAAGCGGCGTTAAGCCTCGCTCTTTGCAGTAATCAAAAGCACGAATCATATCTTCGTCGCTAAGCAACGATTTCGCCAATATGTCTAGAGTGTATTGAGACCCAAGATCAGCGCTAGCATCATCGGGGTTACCAGCATTACGGTAGAGCGAGTCCATGTGGCGCATCTGAAATTTGGCGCTATCTGCACCTGCACCAGCCGCTAAATCAATGAGGGCCTTAGCCTTATCCAAGCTACCGTTATGATTGATCCCGATTTCAGCAATGATAAAAGCGGGGCTCTCGTCACTTATGGTGCGGCCTTCAATATAGATGGAGCCTGATTCTGGGCGAGCAATCGCCACAAGCCTTGAGCGGTCATCTACAAGGGGTAAGAACTTGATGCCCTTGGTGTGATCTTCACCGCCACCGTCTATAAAAGTTACACGCTTAGATAATTTTTGACCGATAATCGAAACATCTGAATTAACCGGCAGTGTTTCAAATTCATGGTTTGCCGCCGCTAGAACGGGACTTTCTATATCGAGTGGGTTTTGCTCCGCAGCCCACCGACGAAAATGGGAAAGGTTTTACGGTTCAGTCGGCTATTTGAAGTCACGTTAACCCGCATGATGCCAAAGGCCATTTTCCTTTCACTATACTGTCACTCGCTCGGCATGGGTTTGGTACTTGCTGCACGGCGATTAGGAATCCCGACGGTCGATTTACAGCACGGGCGGCTGGGGCCGCATCACGGTTTATACACGCAACTTACTGCAGCTCCCGAGAATGGATACGATATTGTGCCAGATAGAATCTGGTGCTGGGGGCAACAAACAAAAGACGATATAGACAAAGATCTCAATCCACGGTGCTCGAAACATTCGGGACTAGTTGGGGGCAACCCCTGGCTTGATCAATGGCGCAACGGCGCAACTGACTTAACAAACCAGGCCAATGCAAAAAATTTAATTGCGCGAACTACCAAGCACAAAAAAATAATCGTCAGCCTTCAACCAATTCCTCAGCCTTTGCCTCAATTCGTTTTAGATGCAATGGCGGACGCTCCCGACAATTGGTCATGGTGGATTAGAGTTCACCCTTTAAGGCGCCACACCATACCAGAGCTTAGCGCTCTTTTAGCTGAGCACGGTATAGTCAATTACGAGATAGAAGACACAACGAGCTTGCCGTTATTTTGGCTTCTTCGTCACGCTCATCATCATGTCACTTCATTTTCATCGGTTACAATTGAAGCGTTGGCATTCGGCATAAGGACAACCGTTTTCAGCGATGTCGGGAGAAACACATTTGAAAACTATATCAAAAACGGCCATGCACTCTACGCAGATAGTGCCGAGACGCTGATAGACTCAATCAACGAATCTTTGTGCATGAAAGAACCATGCGAAAAGAGCCCGTTCATTAATGCAGATTCCAGCATCGCTGAGCAGGCAATGGATACAATATTAAACGGGCCCAATTGAATCGTTTGCAAGCCTATGCGTCACAACTAAACCCCAGCTGGGACAACCCCTCCTCCAGGTAATCAGCAATTCTTGGCTGACCTAGAACGTATTCTGCCGTATTGGCGCTATGTTCCAGGCGTGCTGTATCCGCAGCATCTTCCCATTCGTCAATTGTATACGTGCCACGCCCGATCCATGAAATCACGACCAATTCAATCTGTTCATCTTCATTGAGACCCTCAATAAAATCGAGCAGTTCGTCGTGATCGTCCGTCAGTTCGGGAAGAGCGTCGTCAACGACTTCATCATCTTCAAGGAACTCGTCGTCACCATCGACATCACCGTGAACAAGCTCTTTACGGCCCTGTGCATCAGGATCGTGCGCTTCACCATCAGGGTCAGCGCCTAAAGCTAAGGCCCTAGCCTGAGCTATAATATGACACACAGATTCAACCGAAATATCGAACATGACAAACTACCCTCTCTGGCATCCAAACATGACCAAATTTCTGCGCAGACGCACTCATAAATCAAGCAAAATCTCGCTTGCGCGATGAGCTACTGCCTGGCCTCTAAAGCTGTCGCAGGAAAATCAGAGAAAACACCGTCCAAGCCGAGGGCAAAAAACCGGCGGTACTCTTCCGCAGGATTCTCATTGTAAGGCTTTATAAGGTACCGAGGCTCGTCCCGAAACGTATACGCATGAACCACAAGCCCAGCGCTATGCGCACGCGCAATCAAGTCTGTCGCAGGGAACGGGTTGCCATCACGGTCTTGCGGCACAATGAGAACCTTCCATGGACCGATCCCGTCAGCATAGGTCGCAATCTCTGTCAGACCACGGTCGGTGATCATAGCCTCGTAGGTTAGACCCGCTTGCGCTTTAACCTGATCGTATGGAGCCTCAACTCCAAACCCCAAGAGCTGAACCAACCTGACATCCGTCATCCCGTTCAACTTCTTCAAGTTTTCCACTTCGAATGATTGCACGAACACCCAATCGTCCTCGTTGCTCAGCCCGGCTTCGTCGAGAGCCCTTACTAGCCCTTCTTCGAGTGGAAGGCCGATATCACGATGATATGTTGGATGCTTCGTTTCTGGGTACACACCAACAGGGCGCCCACGCATATTGCTTTGGCGTTGGACGAGAGCTAGCACCTCGTCAAATGTCGGGATCAGAAACCTGTCGTTCTTAGCTTGGTCACGAAATGGCAGACGTTGTCGCGCCCGGAGACTCTTTATCTCTGCCAACGAGAAATCTTCTGCGAACCACCCATCGGTTTCGCGACCGTCGACAATGCGTGTGCTTTTTCTGCCGGGGAACTTTTCTTGCACATCTGTCGTGTCAGACAACTCGTTCTCATGGCGAGCGATCAACACACCATCGCGCGTGCCTACCAGATCTGGCTCAATAAAGTGTGCCCCTTGAGCGATCGCCAACGTATATGCCTCAAGCGTATGCTCCGGCAGAAGGCCACTGGCGCCGCGATGACCAATTATCAAGGGCCACGGCAGAGAGTCCGCCGCATCACTTGTTGAGCTTGCCATGAGCATCGCCATTGCAAGCCACAGGACAAATTGTCTCATGATCTATTCTCCCTCATTGCAGACACCATAACGGTGTGAAGAGGGAGCAAGGAAGCCTAAACGGCTAGGGAAACTAAGAGACGAGAGGCTCTGGCTTAACGGCGACAGTCCTTGTCGAAATGCGACCAGACACCGCCGGCACCGTGCCACTCACCAGTCGTCGCGTTCTTGGAGTACTCGGTCGCGCGGGCTTCAAAGAAGTTGGCATGCTCAACGCCGTTGAGGATCTCCTCCAGCCATGGGAATCGGGTGCTCCTTAATGTCGTAGACGGGGCTCTAGATCCAAGCTGACCGCAAACGCCAGTCGGCGATGTAGCGGATGTAGGACTGAATATCCTTGGGCGTCATGCCGTTGATCGGGCCCACTTCAAACGCCAGATCAATGAACTTGTCTTCCATCTCAACAACGGTTTTGGCGCAATCGACGATGTCGTCTTTGACAGACTGCGTCAGACACTGGGTCTCCTCACAGAACGTATGGAAGAGCTTGATCATGCCTTCGCAGTGCAAGGCTCTCGTCGCGGACCGACCACGACACGATCTGCCCCATACCCTTCATCTTATTCTGCCGCGGGAAGTTGAGCAGCATCGCAAAGCTCGCAAACAACTGAAGCCCTTCGGTGAAAGCCGCCAAACATGGCAACGGTACGGCGCAATCTCGGCCGGGTTGTCGACCGTAAACTTGCTGCATGTAGTCGTGTTTGGCCGCCATTTCTTCATACTCAAGGAAGGCGGTGAACTCGCTGTCCGGCATGCCGATGGTCTCCAAGCAGCAGAGCATACGCGGCAATGTGAACTGGTCTCGATGTTGGAGAACGCCGCCAAGCATCATTTTGATCTCTGTCGGCTTAAAGACGCGGCTATAGCGCTCCATGTAGTTGTCGTTCACTTCGACGTCGGACTGGGTGAAGAAACGGAAAATCTGGGTCAGGAGATTGCGCTCGGAGTCCGATAAGGTTGTTGGCCCAGTCCTTGCAGTCCTCACCCAAGGGGCACCTCTTCCGGCATCCAGTGGATTTGCTGCTGCCGCTTCCAGAAAGTCATGCGCCCAAGGGTAGCGAAACGGCTTGTAGCTGTGGCTCGGGGTCAGAAGGCCAGGAAGGACTTGAGGGCGTGATCTGGTTCATCGGTATGCGTCCGGTTCAGCGCGCATGGCTGATGCATTAAACATTGAACAATCAACGTCAGTCTACTGACAGGCGAGGCACTCTTCGTAGTCAGTGCGCTCGGATTAAGCGCTAGCTCCGCCTCTGGCCAGGCGCGTCGTGTTGTCCGCCTCAACACCGCCAGCGAAGCCTGCACGCTGGACGGATTTAGAGCGGCAGTAGTACAGGCTCTTGAGGCCGGATTCCCATGCTTTCCAATGCAGCATCATGAGGTCCCACTTGTCGATATCTGAGGGCATGAAACACGTTGATAGACTGACCCTTGGCAGACGAACGGCGTGCGATCCGCCGCCATATCAACGACCCAGCGCTGGTCGATCTCGAAGGCCGTGCGGAAGACGGCTTTCTCATCGTCCGTGAGGCCGCTCAGGTGCTGAACAGACCCTTCATGCTCGAGAATCGAATGTCCACGTACCCGGTGTGTTCAGCCCCTTGCTTTCGAGCACCTCGGTCAGGTGCTTGTTCTTCACCGTGAAGGAGCCCGACAGCGTTTTGTGCGTGTAGATGTTCGCCGGAATCGGCTCGATGCAGGGGCTCACACCGCCACAAATAATGCTAATCGACGCGGTCGGCGCGATCGCCATTTTGTGACTGAAACGTGCCATTAGCCCGGCCTCAGCAGCGTCAGGGCAGGGCCCACGCTCTTCCGCCAACGTCAACAGATGCCGCATCCGCGCCTTGGCGAATGTGTTTAAACATGCGCGTGTTCCAAGACTTAGCCATCGCGCCTTCAAATGGAACGCCGCGCTCCTGCAGGAACGAATGGAAACCCATAAGGCCCAAGCCAACGGAACGCTCTCTCATCGCAGAATATTTGGCCTGCGTCATGCTATCAGGCGCGCGATCAATAAAGTCCTGCAAAACATTGTCGAGGAAGCGCATCACATCTTCGATAAAGCCTTCTTCTTTCGACCACTCATTCCACTTCTCTGCGTTCACAGACGACAAGCAGCAGACTGCTGTGCGATCTTCACCGAGATGATCCGGACCAGTGTGCAGCATGATCTCACTGCACAGGTTAGACGTTGTAACTTTAAGGCCCAGGTCACGCTGATGCTTTGGCATCTGGCGATTTACGGTATCGGAGAAGATGAGATACGGCTCACCCGTTTGCAGGCGCAGTTCCAAAACCTTCTGCCACAGCTCGCGGGCATTCACAGTTTTACGAACAGAATCGTCTTTGGGGCTCAATAGATCGAACGGCGCATCATCACGCACGGCTTCCATGAAAGCGTCGGTGATGTTGAGGCCATGATGAAGGTTCAAACTCTTCCTATTGAAGTCACCGGAAGGTTTGCGAATTTCCAAAAACTCTTCGATTTCTGGGTGATGGATATCAAGGTAGACCGCCGCCGAACCACGGCGCAAAGACCCCTGTGATATCGCCAGAGTAAGAGAATCCATGACGCGTACGAACGGAATAATGCCCGACGTATGTCCGCAGTTTTTAACCTTCTCCCCGATGGACCTCACCTTGCCCCAATAGGTGCCAATTCCACCGCCATTGGAGGCGAGCCACACGTTTTCCATCCAAGTATCAACAATGCCATCGAGGTCATCGTTAACGGAATTCAAGAAGCAAGAAATGGGGAGGCCGCGGTCAGAGCCACCATTCGACAGTATTGGTGTCGCAGGCATGAACCAGAGGCGGGACATATAATCGTAAATGCGTTGGGCATGATCAAGGTCATCCGAATAGGCCAACGAAACACGCGCAAACATGTCCTGATAAGATTCCCCGGGCAGCAAATATCTATCTTGCAGCGTCGCCTTGCCGAAATCGGTCAGTAGATCGTCACGGGATCGATCGACTTTAATTGACGGAACAACCTCAAACGCCTTGTCTTCGGAAGGTTTTTGCTCAGCGGGTTGGGGTGAGCGAGCAACAGTTTTCTTATCAGCTTCCAGCGCGTAGGCCATATATTCCCCTCGGTGTTCAAGCGCCCAGACATATGTCGGTCGCGTACATTTCAAACCGGCGCTGATGGGGAAATCCCAGAGACTCGAATCCTGCTCGTCGCCACATACTCCTTGAAAAACAAGGAATTAGGAGCGCCGCTCCGGCAACAAACGTTGCTAGTCAATGTGTTTGGCTGTTTGAACCAGCAATTCGGTCCCTAAAACAGCCCCCTCAGTCCCCTCATGCCCATGATGTAGTGATCTAGGACATAAGCGCCACGATATATGGTGCTCAAGCAGCGGGTTTTCGTCAACTACATTTTGGTTGTTGAGCGTAAATTTAACACAAGATATGGTGTGTAAAATACTTGACACATTGGGCGAAGACTCAAGGACCGCAGAAACCGGCGCATCTCTGGAATCGCCCCCGCGCGGCCAAACATACGCATGTGCGCAAAAACGACATCACCGCCTGGACCTGGATCGGCCTAGGCTGGCACACCGGTCCAAGAATCGGTGCTTGAATCGCTAATTTCACTACTTTTCGGCCTATGCAAGCCACGCAATGCTGCAATGCACAATTTATACTTGTGCGGATTGGTGCGCCGCAGCATTATAGCCTTATCAAATATGGATAGGGAGCAAGATAATGGCTTACAGCGACGTAAATGACTTGATCCGTTTTTTGGGTGAATCAGCTCAGGACCTAACGACCAGAGCCGTCATGGCCGCGCCACAGATCGCCAGCAACCTCTCTCAAGAAGCCGAAGATTTAATGGCTCTCCGGACGCGCCTTTTGCAACGTGTTTGGACAGAAGAATTGAACGCGCAAATGCCCCTCCCCCTCAGCATCAAGAAGGCCGCTTAACGGCCCTTCTGCGCAGTTCAGTGAAAGCCCGGCTTTACGCCGGGTTTTCTTTTGCCAAAATTTCCGAGCTTTATGTTCCACGATAACCGAGGCGGCGCGCGTTCTCAACGCAAACTCCACGTGACGCAAAGGCTTTGTTACTTGCACCAACGGCTTTCCCAGCAGAATCCTTGAGACGCCAACGCCACTTCTTGGCCTTATCCGTGTAAAACTCCCAGGTGTCACCGCTGCCTGAATCATCAGGCATGAGCCCGCGAATGCGTTCCTTTGCGGCAGGAATCACTTTCTCAGCCGACTTATCGAGCAAGGACTTAAGATCCTTAAGCTCCTCATCCAAAGCGCCACGCACTTTGCCAAATTGCTGATCAGCAGACGAAATCAAACGCCCGACATCTTTCTCAATCTTGGTGATCCGCGACTTGTTTTTTTCTGACGTGAGCTGTTGTTCGGCAATCGCTTCAAACGCCGCAAGTTTTGCCGCCACAGTCGACGACACAGCCTTGAGTCGATTTTCAACTTTCGCTGACGCCTTCTTTAGACGTTCCAGTTCGGGAGCAACAGCTTTGCGGGCCTTGCCTGCAGCGGCCGACATTTTGTCTTTAGCGGTTGCGCTACTCGCAACCTTTGGCGCCGCTTTCGATTTGACCTTGGCCTTTGGTTTTGTTTTCGCTTTGACCCGCGCGCCGCGCGCTTTAGGTGCTGCTGAACGGGCAGATTTAGGACGAGTGTTTGACGGTGGCATAGTGCGCTCCCCTGTTTGATCGAGGCTAAAAAATGATGGGATCAACATACATCGAATGGGGGAAAATGACGATTCTTGATCCCGTTCGCCGACTGAGCACACACGCCCCTACCCTGTGACCTATACTGGCAGGCCAAGACCATAGGGGCCATAAGGGAATGAATGATGACCAAACGAATCGCGCTTATCGGATCGGGCCTCATTGGGTGCGGCTGGGCAGTCGTTTTTTCGCGCGCGGGCTGGGATGTCGCCTTTCATGACATCAAGCCGGGCCGGGCAGAACAAGCCGCAGAAGATACGAAGGCCTCCCTCGCCAACTTGGAGTCATGCGGTTTTCTGGAGTCTGCAGAGGACTGTGCAAAACACCTTCTTCCCGTCGACTCCCTAGACGCAGCCATAGACGGCGCGACGTTCGTCCAAGAAAACGTTCTGGAAACACCGGAAGAAAAACTAGCCGTCTTTCAAGAACTGGACAGCAAAGTCCGCGGTAACGTTATTCTCGGCAGTTCCGCATCGACGATTCCAGCGTCAAAATTCACACAAGACCTCGAGGGCAGAGAACGCTGCATCATCGTGCACCCATGCAACCCGCCCTATTTGGTCCCCTTGGTTGAAATTGTTCCAGCGCCTTGGACGGCCGAGGCAACGACACAGTACTGCATGGACCTCATGACAGAAGTTAAACTGGTTCCTATTTTGCTTCACAAAGAAATGTATGGGTTTGTGCTCAACCGGCTTCAAGTCGCCTTAGTCAACGAAGCGATGCATCTGGTCGGAGAGGGCGTAGCATCACCAGCCGATGTTGAAAAAACTCTGAAAAATGGCCTTGGTTTGCGCTGGTCATTTATGGGGCCGTTTCAAACGATGGATCTTGCTGCACCCACAGGGTTCAAAGAATACGCGACCAAGTTCGGACATTCCTACCGCAACATGGGCAAAGAGTTGGGCGTCGCAGAAGAGTGGTCAACGGATGCGATCGACCAAGTTGATCAGTTTCTTCGCGCCGACGTGCCGCTGGATAAACTGGCCGAGCGCGGACAATGGCGAGATCGCAAACTCATGAAACTATCGTCTGACTCAGACAGCTAAATCTGAAAGGCGTCGTTCGATTCATCGATCGAAGGGTCGCCGGTCGGAAGCCCCAAAATCCATTTGCCTGCCGGTATGGCGGCGCGATCCCAAATTAAAGACGTATGGGCGGCAATCGCCTTGATATCTCTGTAGTGACGTTGCACCGGGTTGTGTCCGGTTTGTCCGGTTGCGCCCATCATCGAAACAAGACGGTCTACAGCGTTAACACACAGGCGTGTCGCATAGGTCAACGTCATGCGCTGCATCGCCCAGCGCTCTCCAGTGATCGGACGACCTTCCAGGCCATCTTCGTGCAATCCCTGAAGGACATGCTTGATGAGACGATCAGCAACTTTGACATCCATGACAGACTCAGCGACCCGAACCTGGACGCCCTCCTGCTCGACAACCTTTTCGCCGAACTCTCTGCCAACGCGCGCCTTGGTAATCGAAAGGTAATCATCGACCGCACCCTTAGCAGCGCCGATCAAAGGTCCAACAAAACTGGACTCAAGATAGGGTACGAACTCTACACCGTAGATATAGGAACCATGGAGCGCCGCACCCGCTGGAGCAGCGCCGGTCATATCATCGCTCAGAACCGTCAGGTCATCAGGAACGAACTGTTCGACAACTTTGAGACTATTGCTGCCTGTCCCTTTAAGGCCAGCCGCGTGCCAATCATCGATGATGTCATACTGGCCGGCTTTCAAGAGCGCCATGCGATAAGGCGGCCTGACGCCCGGGGGAAGCGCGTCACCATTAACAACTGGCGCACCGACGATGGTCCACGACGCGTGGTGAATACCGCTGGCAAATGCCCACGTTCCAGTCAGCTGATATCCGCCGTCGACTTTTTTCATTTCGCTCTTACCGGCAAATGCCGACGCAATCACAGCGTCTGGATCGCCCTCAAGGACGACACGCTGAGCGGCTTCACCAAATCGCGCGACCATCCACGAATGTGACAGCACAACTGCAACCAACCAGGCCGACGATCCGCACCCACGCGCAACTTCTTCAGCAATTTCGCAGTGGGCACCCCAATCCATTTCGAATCCACCGAATATCTTAGGCGTGTAGAGGCGGCAAAAACCCGCATCCCTCAGATCAGCCATATTGGCATCTGGAATGCGTCTTAAGTTTTCCGTTTCGACCGCCCGATCCTTGAGGATTGGCACTAAATCCCGGGCGCGGTTGCGCAACTCGTCTAGGGATGGGGCTGCGTTTTTTATCGTTTGAGACTCGGTCATAGAGATCAGTATGAGAACCACGGTAAGCGCCGTCAAATATGCCCAAAACCGGCCAGAATGAGGGACTCGAGTCGCCTTAAATGTTGAGTCTGGGATTGAATCACGGGACTCACGTGAAGATTCAAGGCCCGTATTTACTCGCTTTTTGAGGGACTCCATAAAGATTCGAAACACAACTAAAACGATTCAGCTTTCGTTAATCAATACCCGCAATCAGTAAGGTCACAAGACGACGCCGGGGCTCTCTCTCCTCCCTCCCCACCCCACGAACCCCGGCACTCCCTGCGGCGAACTCCCCCCACGAGTTCGCCGCTTTTTTGTGCGTTTTCAGACCTTCGGCCGAGAAGAACAGCTCCCACGCCTTCGCCGCTTTTTTCGACCTATAGGGGATGCTTCGTTTACAGTGACGCCCAACAACACTGAGGAAACTGAATAATGATAAGACGGGTTGTCGCCGCGTTTGTAATGAGCGTGATCACACTCTCCGGATCAGCGCACGCAGCTGACCCTATTCCTCTCACCATCGTTTCGTTCTCGGCGCCTGACTCTGCCCATGGACGACGCTGGGTCCGGTTCGAACAGCGGGTGGAGGAAACGCTCGGCGACCAAGTGGCATTAAACATGCTGACCGGCGGCCAAGTCGGCACGGAAGACAACATGCTATCGAGCATCAGACGAGGCCGCGCGCAGATGGGAATTATTTCCATTGGCGCGCTTGCCGCCTTGGTGCCCGAGCTGTCGCTTCTGGTAGCGCCGTTTCTGTTTGAGTCAGAGGCGGAAGCCGACTTCATCATGGACCGCTATCTCTTTGAGCCCTACGCCGACCTTCTGGCAGCACGGGGCATAACCCTGATGAAATGGGAGGACGGTGGCTGGCATCAGATGTATGGACGCAAGCCGCTCCGTCTACCGACGGACCTGACAAACTATCGCCTGCGCTCATCCGCCACGGAAGCAACGCGGCTCTTCCTTGCCGACGCCGGGGCAGATGTCGTGGTCCTCGATTTTGGCGACATCGTCGCAGCACTGGATACAGGCTTGGTGGACGGCGGTGTCACGACATCAGTGATGTATCGCGTCGCAGGCCTCTATGAAGAAGCGCCGCACTTCACGCTGTCTCGTCATGCCTTCGCGCCCGGCGCGTTGCTGGCCAATAAAGCCTGGGCTGACGAAACCCCGCGTGACGTACTTGCAGCCGTAAGCACAGCCCAGGGCACGATGGCAGACAACCGCCGACTGGTGCGCGCCGAAGCGGAGGAGTCCATTGCCGCGCTCCGCGCTGCCGGAGTGACCATGCACGAACTCACACCAGAGGAACGACGCGCCTGGATCGACGTGGCGACGCCTGTACAACGCAAACTGATTGAGAGCATTGGGGGTGACGCTGAGCGGATCTACGGAATAATGCTAGAGGGCAAACGGGCGTTTGCCGAAACGCAAAACTAAGCCCGACGCGCCGTCTAACGACCGTCGAAAATACGCACCAACTCATCAAGGGTGCGGCTCAGGTTGGGGCTGAGCGCCTCTGACTCATCATAGACCCTGCGGCGGCCATCCATGACCATGTCGGAATAGGGCTCTGAGCGCTCGCGGAAGCGGGAATCAATTTGCCGCATAGTGTCGCGGGACAAACCAGTCAGTTCAGCCAAGGCTGAAATATCAGGGTTAATGCCTTCCTGCCGGCAGATAATCAACTCGGAGAACAAGCGCAACACGTTTGCACCATCAGCACGACCGAGTTCACGGTCTATGACAGCGCAGGCAGCCCGGTATCGATAAATAAAATCGAGTACGGACTCTGCTGTCTCGTCGCCATCATGTTGGTAAGGCCGAGGCCCTGATTGATCTATAATACACCTAGGTGAACCGCTAAGGGTCCTAAGACGGGCAATACGACAATCGCCTGGTGCATGTTTATTTAGATTGTCGACAAAAAGCGCAAAGTCGTAATTGGCGGCATCCGCCAGTTTTGATTTCGACCATGCTCAACCCTTACGTCAGTATCCCCCCATTATTTTCAATCACCTACCTATAAATTGAGGGGGGGGGTATCGACAACCGTTTCACCTACGATGCCGACCCGGATGTGCGCTGCCTTTTCGTTCAAGCCCAAGGCCTTGTCCCTGGCTCCTCCTGGCATAGCCACTTTTTAAAGATGGCCATTGGCCACCCCATTCAGAAAGGGCAAAGCGTACTTTTTGACTTTCGCGATGCCCATTTCACAGACGATTGGGACGCGTTGTTTTTGCAGGGGCGCCGAAGCGGCATCGGGCCAGAGTTTATTCTGGCGCTGCGGCCCAAGAAAATCGCCTACGTGACCGACACGTCTGCTGCTCAAAAATCGGTAAATCTGATGATACGCGCTATCGACGATAGCGTCGGCAGCATGACGCAAGAGCAGAAGATTTATACAAAGATGGAAGGTGCGCGCCTCTGGCTCGACATTCCTGAGTCCTATGTGGTCACTATGCCAGATGGCGATCCACTCGACGCCTAAACCCGCTTACGCAATTCCTTGCGACACCACAGTCCCATGGTCCCGACAATAAGGGTCGCCGAGCACAGCATGGCCACACCCGCACCGACTGGCCCTAGGCGCTCTGTCAGCAGCACCAGTAGCGGCACATAGACGCACAGCACGACCACCGCATTGACACGCAGCGGCACACTTGGGCGCCCCATGGCGTAGAGAGCGGGATCAAAACTGAAGCCCGAGATCGTAATAACCGCCGCTGCCACCAGCAGCACCAGGGCTCCGTAGGCTGCAGAGAAGTCTGGCCCAAACACCAGCGCGAGGAATGGCTTTCCGAGCACGGCCATGATGATCAGTACCGTCAGCCCAGCACTGCCTGCCAGTGTCGCAGCCCGGCGGATCAGGCCACCAAAGGCCGACCACTCGCCGGTGGACCCCAGGCGCGCAAATTCAGGGTAGATCGACTGGGTCAGCAACTCGGCCGGCTTGGTCAGCGCTGTGGCAACTTCCCGCGCGACCTTAAACAAACCAGCCGCCGCTGGTGTCGCAACAGCGCCGACCAACAACGTGCTCATATGGCCGGTGACCATCTGCAACGACGAATGGAAGTTGGAGGCGAGGCAGAAGCTCCAGATCTTGGTATGGGTGGTGGTCACGCCTTTGAGGCTCCAGCGCATGCCGTTGAGACGCCCTTGCTTAACGCCTTCGCGCCACCCGAGAGCGACGAGCGTCAGGCCACCCGCAACACCGGCCACAAACCAGGCGAGCAGGTATCCCCAAAGAGGCGCATCAAGAAGCACCGCTGCCGTAACACCGATCAATCGTGTCGCCGGCGTGATGATCACTTGCCAGGCGAGAATGTCGAAGCGGTCATACAGGCGCAGCAAACCGGTGGGCGTAGCAATGATCGTAAACAGAATGAGCAAACTATAGGGCTGAGCGTAGGCAATAACCTCATCACTCCACCCCAGCACCGGCCCGACCAGAGGCGCGGCAAACCAGGCCACGGCTGCGCCGAGAATCACGCCGCCCACATCAAGCGCCGTGGTGAAGGAGATCAGTTGCTGAAAGCCTTGGGTGTCATCGTTCTCAACACTGATCGCGCCATACCGAATGACCGCCTGCCAGGAGTGAAAGGTGGTCAGCCCGACGATGACCTGAACGTAGGTTTGCACCAGCACCAGGAGGCCGAATTGCTCTATCCCCAGGCCCCGCGCCGCCAGACTGAGATAGGCAAGGCCGAACACCCCGGTGGCGACTTTGCCACTAAGCAAGAACCCGGCGTTCTTAAACACCCGGCGGAAGATCAGGTCGGAAAACCAGCCTGTCTTCACGCTATGGCTCTCGGCACGTCACGAATGATCAAATCCCCTTTTGAATCCAGTGTCTTAATCGCGTATGACCGCACTTTCCGCAACCCTACGCTTTTCGTGATATAAATTCCCTATGACAGAACAGACTCATCATACCACCGGATTCACCGCCCTTGTACTCGCTGCCAGCCGCAAAGGCCCTGGCGACGAGGTCGCGAAAATCCAAGGTAAAAGCCACAAATGCTTGGTCAAACTCAACGGCACCGCGATGATCGAGCGGGTGCTGCAAACGGTGGTCGACACCCCGGAAGTGACCCGCATCTTTATTTCGGTGGAAGACGCCGCCGTGCTGCGCGAAGTCCCGAAGGTCGCCGCCTGGTTGGACTCCGGCATGGTCGTGCCGATCACCAGCAAGGGCAACCTGGCCGAAAGCCTGTTCTCGGCCGTGCACGATATTGAAGACCCCTACCCCCTGATCATCACCGCTGGCGACAACGCCCTGCACACACCCGAAATGCTCAGCCACTTCTGTACGGAAGTCAGAAAGAGCGACGCGGATGCCTTCATCGCGATGGCGCGGGCGCAGTTGATCCTTGATAAATATCCCGAAGGCGCGCGGGCCTTCCACCGTCTGAAAGACGACGCCTATTCAAGCTGCAACCTCTATGCCGTGAACAACGACAAAGGCGTGAACGGCGCCAAGCCGTTCGCCACCGGCGGACAGTTCGGCAAGAAGCCCATGCGCATCGCCAAAGGCTTCGGGGTGCTGTCGCTCATTCTATACAAAATGAAATGGCTGACCCTGGAGGGCGTGACCACGCGCATCTCCAAGGCGATTAAAGCGAAGACCCAAGCCGTGCTGATGCCCTGGGCCGAGGGACCGATCGATGTGGACAATCCCAAGGACTACGCTCTGGTAACCAGAATCCTGAAAGGGATTGAGGGTGATTTAGAGGGCGACAAAGATGGCAACGGCGTGGGAAACGGTTAGGGCAACTGGCCTGCCTCCCAAAAAGTGATCCATGCAAATTGAGAGAGTCCGGTTAATCTAAGCCTTGATAGGAGGACGACGATGAGCCGGAAACGTTACACAGCAGAACAGATACTAGGTATGGTCCGGGAGGCCGAGGTGCGGCTTTCCCAGGGCGAGAAGATCGGATTGATCTGCAAGTCCCTTGGTATATCGGAACAGAGCTATTACCGCTGGCGCAAGGAGTATGGCGGTCTGAAGTCTGATCAGGCTAAACGCCTGAAGGACCTGGAGAAGGAGAATGCTCGGCTTCGCAAGGCCGTCTCTGATCTCACTCTGGATAAGATGATCCTAAACGAGGCGCTCTCGGGAAACTACTAAGCCCCGCACGCCGCCGTATTGCCGTTGAACATGTTCAAGGGGCTTGCGGGGTCTCAGAACGGCGTGCCTGCCGGGTTCTTGGCCAACATCGCTCCACGCAGAGGCGTCAGCCCATAGTCCTGGATGACGAAGATGCCCTAACACAGGCGATCATCCGCCTGGCCTCTGAGTATGGCCGCTATGGCTATCGCCGTATCGGCGCATTGCTTCGTGCTGAAGGCTGGCATGTGAACCTGAAGCGTGTGTGGCGCATCTGGCGGCGTGAGGGGCTGAGAGTTCCCAGCAAACAACCAAAGAGAGGCCGGCTATGGCTGAACGACGGTTCGTGTATCCGTCTCAGAGCATGTTGGCCGAACCATGTCTGGTCCTATGACTTTGTTCAGGACCGCACCCACGATGGGAGAGCAATCAAGATGCTGACAGTCATAGACGAGTACACGCGGGAGAGCCTGGCGATCCAGGTGGAGCGGCGGCTCAGATCAGATGATGTGCTGCATTGTCTATCCGAGTTGTTTGCTGAGAGAGGGCCACCGGACCATATCCGCTCTGACAACGGTTCTGAGTTTACGGCCATTGCTGTCAGGGAGTGGCTTGAACGTATGGGTGTAAAGACCCTCTACATTGAGCCAGGTTCACCCTGGGAAAATGGCTACAACGAGAGCTTCAACGGCAAGCTCAGGGATGAGTGCCTGAACAGCGAGATCTTCTTCACTCTGAAGGAAGCCAAGGTTCTGATCGAGAGTTGGCGGCACCACTACAACACCTTCAGACCGCATAGTTCTCTGGGCTACAGACCACCCGCGCCACAGACGGTCTTGCCTCAAACCGTCAAACCGCAATACCTTGAAAACGTCCGGGCTCTCTCAGATCAACTGGACCACTCATAGGGGGCAGGTCAACTAAATAATGTCTTAATCTCGACCTTAATAGACAGTGTCTCGCTACGAGGACCAAACACAGTGGCTAAGGCGTCCAACATTCTCGTCATTGAAGACGACATCTTTGTTCAGCAACTTGTTGGGCATGTCCTGGAATCCGGCGGGCACAAAGTATCGCTGTCGTCGACGGCAGCCCAGGGCGCCTCCCTATTCTCATCCACACCGTTTGACTTGGTCATTCTCGACCTGAACTTACCAGACGAGGATGGCCTCACCGTAGCCCGCCAACTTCGATCTCGATCTGATGTTCCGATCATCGTCTTGAGCGGACGCTCTGAAAAAGCTAGCCGGATCAGCGCGCTCGAAATTGGTGTCGACGACTACATCGTCAAACCGACAGACCCTCAAGAACTCCTGCTACGCGTCAAGAACCTACTCGGCCGGCGCGGGACCACAGGCCCCCATAGCGATACCGATGAACAGTTGTTTCATTTCGAAGGTTGGACGCTGAATCAGAACGCAAGAACACTTCAAAACCCCGACAAAGAAAACGTCCATCTGACCAAATCTGAATTCGAGTTATTGGCCGCTTTTGTGAAAGCGCCAAACCGGGTTCTAGAACGAGATTTCCTGCAAGATGCCATTGGCCGTTTGGACCAACCAGATACGGACCGGACCATCGACGTTCTGATTGGCCGCCTACGCGGCAAAATCGAAGAGAATCCTAAACTTCCTATGCACATCATTACAGCGCATGGTTTGGGATATCGATTCGCCACACAGGTTGATCGTACGTAGACGCTGTAGCCAGTAGCTGCCCCCACAAAAATTGGGTTACACTCCTGCCACAGATATAACGGAGCAAGACAGTGCCTCATGATTCCCACGACCATACGGACCCGCCCTCTGACCTCGCCCTTCGCGTAAAAGCACTTGAGACTGCGCTAACCCGCAAAGGGTACGTGGACCCAGAGGCAATCGATGCGGTGGTCGATACGTTCGAGACCAAGGTTGGACCGCGCAATGGTGCCGCTGTCGTCGCGAAAGCGTGGACAGACCCAGCGTTTAAACAACGCCTACTCGATGACGCGTCTGCCGCTTGTGCAGAACTGGGCTTTAGTGGCCAGCAAGGCGAGCAATTAAAAGCGGTCGAGAATACCGACGCGGTGCACAACATGGTCGTTTGCACCTTATGCTCTTGCTACCCATGGCCTGTCCTAGGGTTGCCACCCAGCTGGTACAAAAGCCACGCCTATAGATCCCGCGCAGTGATTGAACCGCGGGCCGTTCTTCAGGAATTTGGGGTCGACATCCCAGAAGACAAAGAAGTCCGCGTCTGGGATTCAACGGCTGAACTGCGTTACTTGGTTCTGCCAGCGCGCCCAGATGGAACCGACGATCTAAGCGAAGACGCTCTTGCTGAACTCGTATCGAGGGACTCCATGATCGGTACAGGTGTCGCACAAGCATGACCAACTCAGTTCATGACATGGGCGGCATGCAGGGCTTCGGCGTCATCGACCGCGAAGAAAATGAGCCCGTCTTCCATGCGGAATGGCAACGAAAAACCTTTGGCATGATGATGACCAGCCTTGGGCCATTCCAGGTCAACTTAGACCACGTACGATCCCGCATGGAGAGCGTACCACCGAGTACATATTTAGAGCTCGGCTACTACGACAAGTGGCTGCTCACATTGGAAGAGTTGGCGATTGATAAAAACGTCATTTCCAAAGAAGACTTGGCTGCGCTGATGGCAGGCCAAGACGTGTCGCTAACCCGTGACACCGACCCATTCCCAGCGGAGGGCATGCTGGCTTTTCTCGCAACCGGCGCCACAGCTGCCCGCCAAATCGAAACGCCAGCTGCCTTTAAAGTTGGCGACACGGTCAAAGCGAAAAACCTCAACCCGAAAGGTCATACGCGACTGCCTCGGTACGTGCGCGGACACATGGGCCTCGTGATTGCCGATGCAGGGGGACAGATCTATCCGGATACCAATGCGACGTTCTCGGGCGAAGGACCAGAGCGCCTCTACACGGTTCAGTTCCACGCAACCGAGCTGTGGGGCAACGACGCCAATCCTAAGGACACAGTGTGCGTGGACCTTTGGGAACCATACCTAGAAGCTGCGTCCTAACGTGACAAACAGCGTGCATGACATGGGTGGCATGCATGGCTTCGGCCCTATTCCACGCGAAGACAACGAACCCATATTCCATGAACCGTGGGAAGGACGCGTCCTGGGCCTGATGATGACGACCGCCGCTCATCTGAAAGGCAATATCGATAACACCCGATCTGACTCAGAGATGCTGCCAGCCAAAAAGTATCTTTCGCTGGCCTACTACGAACGCTGGTTCGTTCGGATGGAACGAGTGTGCCAGGAAAAAGGTCTGGTGGACGCCGAAGATTTAGAAGCCCTTTGGGCCGGACAAGACATCGCTAGTGCACCGGAGGCAGAAGCGGTGACGCCTCATGACATTCGAACCATGCTGGCTAACGGACGGAACTATGTGCGGCACTTAAACACGCCAGCGCTGTTCTCTGTTGGCGACATAGTCTGCGCCAAAAATATTAATCCAAAGGGGCATACGCGCCTCCCGCGATACGCCCGTGGTAAAACAGGCGAGATTATCGCAGAGCACGGTGGACAGATTTTTCCTGACACCAATGCAACTTTTTCCGGTGAAGGACCAGAGCGTCTCTATACGGTTCGCTTTCGCGCATCGGAGCTATGGGGACCAGACGCGAACCCGGCAGATACGGTTTGTGTCGATCTCTGGGAACCCTACCTTGAGGCATCAAAAACATCATGACCGAACCACAATCTTTCTCAGACCTTCTCCCCAGCACCGTTGGCGAACCGATCTTCAACGAACCCTGGCAGGCACAGGCATTCGCCCTCACCGTAACGTCCCACAAACAAGACCTGTTTACATGGGACGAATGGGCCACCTGCCTCAGCGAAGAAATAGCAGCGGATAAAGCGGATGGCGGGCCTGAAGACGGATCAAACTATTACGCCTTGTGGCTAGCCGCATTAGAACGCCTGGTGACCGCGAAAGGCGCTGCAACTGCGGAAGAACTATCGGGACTCAAGCAAGCCTGGACAGAGAACTATCTTGCCACCCCGCATGGGCAGCCCGTTCCTGAGCCTTAAAGAATCTTAACTAACCCGCTCAACCTCAGTAGCCAAATGCGCGCTCAACCCGCACGAGTTGGCTTGTACGCTCAAAAAACCCTACTCATGGCAATGTGATTCGAGGCGACTCGCAAGAAACCCAGCGTTCGTAAGGTGTACGCTACATATTTTGGTACAACTAAAAGACGATGTTAGCGTTTGTTTAAGGGGCCTCTGTGACTATGATTCTTATAGTTTGATCCGGGCAGGGGAACTCACGGTACATGGGGATGGTCGATAACACTGCACCTGCGCCGTTTCCGCCTGAGACAATTTCTCAGCCGAGCACAACGGCACCGCCTTGGTACACTCGCCCTCGCCTCGAAGCGTTGTGGCAGGACAACATTTCACGCAAAGAAAAAGTGACGACGGCGGAGGCCGTGGCAGATTTCATGCGTGATATGAAACGAATTTCAGATCGCCAATTTCCGATGTGGCTTGACCGCCTTAAATCACACATCGAAGACTCCGATCTGCCATTTTTGCAAAAGCGCGAAATTATCGAAAAGAACGACCTCGAACTTTACTTTTATTGCGCCATTGTCGCAGTGGAAGCCATCAAGGTATTCAAGCTCTTCGACCGTGCACCGGCTGACGAAATTATGTCTGACATCAACGATCAAATCGACATCGTGTTAGGTCGCGAGTCGCGGGCTGCCTCTGATCTTGTTTTTGACATGCTAAGAACCGTGAAGCGATCTCAATACGAAGAGATGCTCAAGCCACATGATCAAGTCATGAAGTGGATCATTCGACTGATCGACTTAGACTCTATGCCCGAAACTCGAAACATCTCGAATGACATTGTGTTTCGCCAAGAGATGGCTGAGCCCCTAGCCTTTTGTTACGTGCATTGGTGGCTTGGCTTCAAAGAAACGCGCCGTCTCGCACCCGTCTATTAGAGGCGTTACCCAACGAACCGCGGAAGCCATAGCGCCAACCCAGGGAACACAATAAGCCCGATCAATAAAAGTAAGTCACATGCCAAGAACGGCAGGGCCGCTGAGACGACTTCCTGGAATGTGACCCGTGTCCCGTCCGGTTTTGGCGGCGTTACGCCGGTCATCAAAAATAAAAGCAAGCCAAACGGTGGCGTCGTTAGACTCATCTCCATAGCCAGCAAAACAACAATTCCGAACCAAACGGGATCGAGACCTAGGGCGCGGGCCAGTGGAAAGAAAAACGGTATGGTGAGCAGGAGGATCGAGATCTGATCCATAAACATGCCGAGCACCACCAGCACCAGAAACATAAGCATCAATTTTGCGTACGCTGGAGCTTCCCACGCCGTTGCCGCCGCTACGACATCTTGGCTAGCACCAGAAAAAGCAAGGAGTTGGCTAAAGGCCGCAGACCCAAAGATAAGAAGGAAAACCATGCCGGTTACCGAGACCGCAGTTTCCAGGCTTTTAGTAATGGACTCCTTGTTGAGGCCGCCGAAAACCCACGCAAGAACGAGACTCGCTAGAACACCAAAGGCTGCCGCCTCTGAAGGCGTCGCGATGCCAAGCACGATGAAACCGACAACACAGAAGACGACCAGCCCAAGGGGCAAGACGTTGACTGCAAAAACTTTCAGACGCTGTAAAAATGGCGGGAGAACGACATCGTAGGCTGGCGCGGCAGACGGATCGCGCCACACTTGAATGGCGATCGTTGCGCAATACATCAAAGCCAAAACAAGGCCAGGAATAAGGCCTGCGAGAAGCAGCGCACCAATGTCCACGCGGGCGAGAGAGCCAGTTAGAACCGCTAAATTGGACGGCGGAATAATCATGGCGAGCCCCCCCGTGCCAATGATGGGACCAATCGCCAAGGCTGTTTTGTAACCCCGCTTTTGCATCTCCGGCACCATGAGCCCGCCAAGCATGGCCGTGTTCGCCATAGTCGAGCCCGTCAGGGCAGAGAACGTGGTGCCGCCGACAACAGTGACATACGACAATCGCCCAGGGATGCGGCCAAACAAAAGATCGAGAGCATCAAAAACGCGGCCAGCTAAACCTGCATGGAAGAGGAGAGCCCCCATCCAAACGAACATGGGGATCGCAACGAGGGTGAATGTTGTGAGGAGATTGGTTGAATTGTCGATCAGTTGGATAACGCCATCAACACCCCCCATCAAGAACCAGGCGCCAATCATGTTGGCCGTTAAGAACGCAAGAGCGACTGGGACGCCTCCAAGCATCATCGTCAATACGACGAGAAAGATCACCAAACCTACAAACACTGGATCCATGATTGCCCCTACACTTTCTCTGGGCCGGCCAGGTCATCACTCTCGTAGAATGAGCGACCGGTCAGAGGGAAGCGAAGCATCTCCGTTCCAATGCCAAAGAAACCAACAAGCAGCGGCAGAAACAAAAGCCATCTCGGTACGTCGATAGATCGTTGCTCAACATCACCAAGAGACACGCTATCAACAAAAAGAATGCCCGCGATTGTCGCGATCGAAAACGCGACCAAAGCACAGAGCCCGTAGATGGCGTATTCCCATCGCTTTTGGGATTTTGGTGGCAGGCGATCAAACACTATGCGCACAGCCACGTGCCCACGCTGACGAACCAACCACGGCGCTGCAGCCATCGTAAAATACAACAGCGCATACTCAGTCAACGCGACGGTCGCGGCGGGTGGCTCAAATCCAAAAGACCGGAGCGAAACATCGATCACGATCAGAAATGCAAGCGCTGCAATTGTGACCCCTGAAAAGGTCGCAAGCGCATGAATGCAGAAATCATAGAGTTTCACGAGCATTTTCATTCGGTCAAACTAACTCCAGGCACGGTGATACTGACCTAGAAAAACAGCGCATCTGTGGTTGTGCCAAATCAGAAACAGGATCACACTTCGTCCTATGAATAAGGCGTTTACCCTGCGGTTGGTTCGGTGCTTGTTGTTTGGCCTCGGCGCTTTCGTGATGATTTTGGCCTTCGATATCACCATACGCAGCCCACTGGACGTGGCCGGCTATGTCCTCGGCGCTGGCGCCCTTTGGTACATCTTCGAGCTGATCGTAGCGACACCCCGCACCAAGCAAGCACGCCCGCCTCTTCCCCCACAGCAAACATCGACCCCAAAGAGCGGCAAGACGCTCAGACGTAAAGAACCGGAAAACCCTCTTGGTGAAAATCACTTCGATTAGACCGGGCATACGTTAACTTCCGGACTCAAGCGCTGGGTCCACCGTCGGTCGTGGATCAAAGAGTGGCTTAAGAATAGCAGGCCCGTTCGGCACCTGCCGGGCCATACGCGCCCAAACGGCATCGGACGCCCGTTGCGAATAAACAGGCGCAGCGTTTGGTGGCAATTGGAAGAACGTCATGCCCTCCGACTCTAATCGAATTTTCTCATCCTCTTGAATCTTAAGGAACCGGGTCCGGCTTTCTTCTTCGTACCGCAAAGCTTCTTCGAGCAGCAGCGCCTGAACAGCTGGAGAAAGAGACTCCCAACGATCAAGATTCATTTGCAGTGTCATCACCAATCCCAGAACACCCGGATCGATGCGATACTTGACGAATTTCTGAAAACCCTGATCAGACATAGACGTTGACGTCCAGGCAATGGCATCGACTGTGCCGCGCTCCAGCGCTGTGTAGACTTCGCTAGATGGAATATCGATCGGGATCGTACCGACGGAGTCTAAGAATGCGCGATAGGTTGGGGTGGTCCGGATGCGTTGTGTCAGGAGGTCTGGAAGCCCAGATGCATTGAGGGGTGGCTCGGTCTTAGTAAAGATATGCAGCTTGGGCCCTGTTTGGTGCCACCCTAAAAAATAAGCATTCAGCTTTTCAGCCCAAATACCTTGGATAGCGTCATAGCCTCCATTATGGCGAACTTCGCTAGGCGTGACCGATGCAGCAAGAAAAGCATCCGCTTCTGGAGCCAATCCCAGCATGTAGGTCGCGGCTCCAAAATACATATCCACCACACCACGTCGCAGCGCGTAGACCATCTGCCGCTGCGGAATAACCTCCGGCCCACCCAAATACCGAATACGGGCAACACCCTTTGCTCGCTCATTAAAGGGCTCAACGAAATGCGTATTGACGTCTTGAGCAAACTGGATAGATCGATTCCAGGCTGTCATAAACGTGAGCTCAATTTCATCAGCACCGGCAGGCGTACTCAGCACCGCGCCTAGAATGATGAGAGAGACTATTTTTTTCATAAGACTAAGTGTTCCATCGCGTGATCAGCCCGTCAAACAAGGGGCGACCTAACGCGGTCGTTCAGGTCTGTCCGGTCGCTCCGGCCGCGACGGTGTCTGAGGACGCTCTGGCCGCTCCGGGCGCTCAACTTGCTGCGGACGCTCAGGTCGGTCGGGTCTTTCAGGACGCGACGGAGGTTCAGCTCGAACGGGCCGAGACGGTGTTTCGGGCCGTTCAACAGTGACCGGCGCAGCGGGACGCTCAGCTTGCCCCGGCCGCTCCGTTTGCGGCTCCGGTGTGGATATGGCGCTTGGCGCTGAAAGCGTGGGTGCGGGTGCTGGTAAAGCGTTTCCACCAGCGCCATTTCCCGAATTATTTCCTTGGCCGTTGCCTTGCCCGTTGCCTTGCCCATTGCCGTTGTTGTTGCCGTTCCCGTTTGGTCCGTTCTGTTCATTGCCTTGACCGTTACCACCGCTGTTGTTCGGTGGAGGCAAGGGCGGAGAATTGTTGTTTGGTCCGTTGTCGTTGCCTTGACCATTCCCGTTGCCCTGGCCATTGCCATTCCCCGGACCGTTTCCACCCGTATTGTTTGGAGGCTGCGCGTTTGGTGCCACACCGTCTTGCGGCGGCGGTGGTGGCGCAGCATTCGAAGGATTGAACGTGCCGCCCGTTTCAACAGTCCCGTCGATCTGGATCGGTTGCTGGTCTGAAGGTGGCGCACCCGGTGGCAAAGGCACACCATTAACAGTGGCCGCCCCGTTGGGCCCAAGCTCTGGAAACCCAAGAACAGAGAAGGCCTGAATACCGGCAGCAAACGGACGGTCAGGCCTCACGGTGACGGATTGAGCTGCCAGCGTATTGTTCTCAAGCCTACCGCGCGCAACGACGACATCACCAACAGACACGCCATCCGCATCGAGCGTAACCGCACCAACAGTCAATTCTCCGCCGACGGTTCGGCGCACTGGACCAGAGACCACCACCGCGCTGCCAGGACGGTCCAAACTTACAACCGACGATGCAGCGATGACATCGTCACCTCGACGAAGCCCCGACACCACGACCCAATCTCCCGGATTGAGGTTTGTTGTATCCACACTGTTACCGAAACCGGCCAATGTGACTGTTTGACCCGCTACATTGAGTGCTGATCGGTCCATTTCGATAGAGTTGATGGGTCCTGCGACAGCCACCTGAACAGCAACTGTCGATGCAACCAACTCACCATCGATGGGATACGCCTCAACTGTGACCAGCTGCCCCAAGCGAATATCGCCATCAGCACCGGCAAACCCTTCGACAGTGACATCTGTATCTGCAGTGATCTCAACTTCGTAACCGTTGACGCACACAGATGCGAAGCCAGTCACGATACCAATAATTCCTGTACCGCCGAGCCCGCGTTCGTCGGCGGCAGCAATAACCGCTGTCCCACCGATACCGCGTTCATCGAATGCAATGACTCCAGTGCCACCAAGGCCGCGACTGCCAGAGTCGATCAGACCTGTTCCACCAAGACCTTGTTCAATTGGAATAATAGACGTCAGACGCGACAACACATCGGTCGCACTCATGCCCGTTCCGCCAAGACCTTGCTCAACCGATCTTTCAAACCGGCAAACCTTCGCATCCTGAGCATTCGCTTTGGGGACGCGCACGGTTGGCGTGGTCGCAACAGCCAGTACGCATCCGGCTGCAAGAAGTAGAGAGGATGTAACTAGTCGTCTCACGACTCGCCCTCACCGAAGTCCGGCTCATCCGTTAGCTTTTCGTCAGGGCCATCATAGTAATAAAGGCCGAGGCTCATGCGCTCGGTTGCTTTGCTGTCACCTTCATCTTGGTCGGCTAAGGCCAGTGCTTCTTTATTCAACTCAAGCAGCGCCTGCATGCCAACCTCACGCGTGCGCTCCCGTAATATCGCAACACTCTTTGGCGTCAGGCGGTCGTAATACACAGCCCGCTCGAAGAACGGGTCTCCGTCATCCAATAGATTGTGAACACTGGTTGAGATGTGATCGGACACATTCCGGCCAAGGTAATAGGCTTTTTCATCAAAGCCTTTGCTCGGCACAAACGCGTCCTGGTTCAGAGTCACCAAACCTGCTTTATCGATTCGGACAACATCGAGCCTAGCCCATTCATCCAATATGACTTTGGCCCGGACGTCCGTTGACACAGATCGCATGAGAGACTCGAACGACACGTCTTCGGAATTGTCAGACATCCGAGGCAAGGGCTTTGGGGCGCCCTCCTCGTCCGTAAAACGCTTATCTCCCGTCCAGATACCAATAAGGCGTGCAGCGAGAGAAACAGACTGAGGTGGCGTCTTATCTGGGGTTGGAGATTCGAGAATACGGTTGACGTCTTTCCTTTGTAGACCTGTGAGAATGCTTAATCGGCTCACCGACGGTTCCGAATCGTCAACCCGATAATCCGCCTTGGCGACCTCCACATAGACCGCCTTAAGCAAATTCGACAGGTACGGGAACGTCATGCCCTGCCCAATAAGGGCGCGCACCAAAGGCCGCATGAGCCGGGTTATGGCGCGGACAAGGGCGCTGGACGGTTCGCCAATTGCTGTCTTTTTCATCATGCCGTCACCATACACGATAATCGTGGGGAAAAAACCCACACACTGAAAACCACCGAAAAGGGATTAGACAAATGACCGCAGCAGATTGGAAAGGCAGCCTTCTTCTTCGCAGCTACGCCTACAGCAGCTCTTTCAGCACCGCGATGGCAAACTCAGACGAGTACAGCGACGAGAATGCTGACATGGGTGATGTTTCAGCCCAACTGGAAGCCCTTGGCCTGGATGCGGATATCGTCGAAATCGATCTGCAGGACATGCCTCAAGCCAAGCGCGAAGCCGCGCTGCGCAGCCTGGGTGTTGTTCTGCCCCGTCATCACTAATCCACCGAAATCCCAACGATGGATCGACCGTCCCTTCGATCCATCCACTTCGGCTTACGACACCACTTCCGTGTAAGCCGTTGGATAAGACCGACGTCATGTTGTTATAACCTCTCCCTTCCTACCCGGGCATGGCGTCGGTCTTGTTCTTCCCTCAAAAATTGCTAATAAACCGCGCGTTCAATCTTGGCCTATAGAGCGCCATCGCCCTGGTCACAGGGTCCCTCCCCTGGGTATGTTAAGAACAACAGACAATTCCGGGGTAGAGAAACAACCATGCATCGCAGATACCTTCTCAAAACCGCAGCAACGGCTGCTGCCCTATCAGTTCTTCCAATGAGAAAAATTTGGGCCGCAGACGTGCCCGCCATCAATTTGGATGGAGATAGTATTTCGCTGGATAAGAAAGACGTTCGCGACTTTGCGAACAGCCTTAACGGCATTGTCCTGGAGCCTGACAGCGCTGGTTACGATATCGCGCGGCAGATATGGAACCGCTATTGGGATCGCAAGCCTGCCCTCATCGCCCGGTGCACAAGCGTCGACGATGTTGTGTCAGCCGTTAAATTCGCCCGCGCCCACGACTTGCTAACAGCAGTACGGTGTGGAGGACACAGTATGTCTGGCAAGGGCATGTGCGACGGCGGACTGGTCATTGATCTCTCCTATATGAATAACGTCGAGATCGACGTGGAAAATAAGACGGCGTCCGTTCAAGGCGGCGCACAGCTCGGAGATTTGGATCGCAAAGCTCTACCGTTCGGATTGGCTACGACAGCGGGTGTTGTTTCGCACACGGGCGTTGGCGGCCTGACTCTCGGCGGCGGCATGGGCCGGTTGCAACGCCGGTTTGGGTTAGCAATCGACAATGTACTTGGCGTCGAACTTGTCACAGCAGAAGGCAAGGTTATCACGGCCAATGCCAAAGAAAACCCTGACCTCTATTGGGGCGTGCGTGGCGGTGGCGGAAACTTTGGCATCGTAACGAAGTTTCTATTCCGTCTTCACCCGATGAACCCCATGGTGATCAACTTTGGATTCAGCTTCCCCCATGAACGTGGCGAAGGATGCTTTGAAACTTTACTTCGACTTCTCGACGGGAGCGGACCCGGATCTATTCCTGCTGGGTGGCATCTCCATGCGCGAAGATGGCACTGGCGGTGTCAGCATTGGCGGAAACTATTTTGGGCCACAATCAAACGTAGACCGCGTCCTTCAGCCTTTGCGAGACTTTGGAAAAGCGACGCGGGACAGCGTCTTTCCTATTGAATACGTAAAAATTCAACGAGTAGCTGACGATGGCTTTAACGCGCCTGGCAATCGCCACTATGCCAAAGGCGGGTTCTTGCGTGAGGTCAACGACGACCTGATAACCACGCTTGTTGAACGCGTTGAGCCACTTGCGAGTCGACGGTTCAGTGTTGGCCTTTTGCCTATGGACGGAGCGCCCAGCAAAGTTGGCGCCGAAGATACGGTCTGGGCTCACCGTGACGCCTCTTACAACATTGATTCAAGCAGTAAGTGGGCGGTCAACAATTCCGATGTTGATGAAGAAAACGTCGCTTGGAATCGAGCCTATTGGAAAGACATTGAGCCATTTACACGGGGCTTCTATGTCAATCAGTTGATCGACGAAAATCAAGGCCAAGTGAACGCCAACTACGGCGCTAATCACACTCGCTTGGTTGACGTCAAAAACAAATACGATCCAACCAACTTCTTCCGCCTGAACGCGAACGTGCGGCCGACAGCCTAGCTCTAAAAAATATTCATGCGAGATAAAGGGTAACTAACGTGCGCGCTTTTATTGTTGATGATGACCAAGCGGTTGCCGGTATTGCGACTGAGTTGCTGAAATCCAGTGGCATAGAGTCAGAGGTCGTGGATCTCAATAGCAATATTCTAGACCAATTGCGGGCTGGGACCTTTGATGTCGTTCTCATGGACATCATGATGCCCAACATCGACGGATTAGAGCTGTGCCGACAAATCAAAAGCGACCCGACATTTGGAGCTCTAAAAGTCGTCATCGTTTCAGGTAAAGCGTATGAGTTTGATAAGCGTCGCGCGAAACAAGTCGGTGCCGACGGCTACATTACCAAACCGCTCAATCCAATGACATTCGCCCTCGATATTCGAGCCATTGTTGAATCCGCTTTCAATGTCACCTATTGGGGCGTGCGGGGTACGCTGCCCGTGCCAGGGCCGAAATCCTTGCGATACGGCGGCAACACATCCTGCGTCACAATGAGTTTCCCGAATGATCGCACCCTCATTTTTGATGCCGGGTCGGGAATCAAAGCGCTCTCGGATTCGATTATGAAAGAGCGCGGAGGCAAACTTTCCGCTCACTTATTCATCTCGCACCCACACTGGGACCACATCAACGCATTTCCGTTCTTCGCGCCTTTCTTTGTGCCAGGAAATAAATTTGAAGTCATTGGCGCTAAACATGGCGACAGGACGATGGAAGATTTGATATCTGCGCAAATGGACGACGTCTTTTTCCCAATCCTCGTCACAGACATGGGTGCTTCCATCACCTTCCGTGATGCCGGTGAGGAAACCATAACAATTGACGGCGATATTGTGGTTGAGACCATGCTGTTATCTCACCCCGGCAACTGCCTCGGGTACAGGGTTAACTTTGGTGGTAAATCCGTTTGCTATGTCACGGATAATGAGCTGTATACGGAAGACTCAGGGTTCCAGAATAAAGCTTATGAAGCGAAGCTTATCGAATTCGTCAAAGGGACGGATGTCCTCATCACTGACACCACTTATTTTGATGACGAATATGTGACAAAGATTCACTGGGGACATTCTCCAATCGGCCGGGTCGTCGAGATTGCGGCGGCGGCGGAAGTTAAATCACTACACCTCTTCCATCACGACCCAGACCAAACTGACGTGGACATTGATCGCAAACTAGAATTCGCGCGCGACATGATGTCGGCACTCAAGGCTGAGACCCGCGTCGAGGCACCCCAAGAAGGCTCTTCTTACTCCCCTTGGCCTAAACCTTGGCTGTTCTCCTTGGACAGAGGCCATCTGCATCGTTAATCTGCGCGCACAGGAGGGCTCATCATGACAGACAATAAATATGCCAACGCGAGCTACGGCGAACTCGGTATCGGTTTCGGCGAGAGACCCGCTGTTGTCGTTGTCGACTTTCAGCTTGGCTTTACCGATCCCCAATACACCTTAGGGGGGTCACCCCACATTCATGCCGCGGTGGAGCAGACATCGAAACTGCTTGGGGTCGCACGCGAAAACGACATCCCGGTGGCGAGCTGCCGCGTCGGCTGGGGCTCGAAACGCGACATGGGATATTGGAAAATCGGTTGTTTGTACGAGGACTGGTTCTATGGACGACCCGCAAACGGCCATGGACCCTCGCGTCTATGATCCCAACTATGATTTCAATTTCTGGAAGCACGCGCCGTCGATCTTTTTTGGCACACCACTCACGAACTTCCTAAATAAGAACAGTGTCGACACAGTCATCGTTACGGGATGCACGACGTCGGGTTGTGTGCGCGCGTCCATCAATGATGCGTTTTCATACGGTTACCGCGTGATTGTCCCCCATGATTGCTGTGGCGATATGGACGAAGGGCCGCACGAAGATAATTTGCGAGATGTCGGCCGTCGCTACGCTGACGTAATGGATGCATCAGATGTCATGACGCACCTCTCTTCAACACAAGGCCGCGTCGCAGCCGAGTAAAAAGCCAGAGTAAGTCACTATGGATATTATGTTCGACCCCTACGTCATTCTTAAATTTCTCCACATCATCATGGCGGGGCTTTGGCTCGGCATGGATATGGGAGTTTACAACTGCGGCATGAAAGTGCGCGACCCAAGCCTCTCTATTGAAACCCGCGCCGCGATGGCAAAGGTCTCGGGTTTTCTCGACATGGGGCCACGATCCGCCGTTGTTATCCTGCTTATGCTTGGCATCACGATGACGTCGCTTGGTGGATGGGGCTTCCAAGGCGGTTATGGGCCAGACCTCGCAATTGCGGCTGCCCTTGTCGGTATTGTTTGGCTCTCTGGCCTTTGGCATCAGTACTGGGTCGATCATCCAAATCTGGGTGAAACGCGGCCAGAGAAACACGTAAAATTTCAAACGGTGTTTCGCAAATGGGATATCCGCATGCGCGTTGTCGTGACAGGCATTCTCCTGTTCACGGCCATTTGGTCGTTGACGGGCGATGGTCCCATCGTCGCCACATGGCTGGCAGTGAAACTTGTTCTGTTCTCAGTCATTGTTTCCTGCGGGATAGGTATCCGCATTTACATCCCTCAGGCGCGCGCGGCGATTGCCGATATCTTCGCCAATGGATCCACGCCGGAACGCGAAGCTGCGGCAAAAGTGAACCGCGGCAAAGCTCTCTTCTTCGTGAAATCGATCTGGACGTTGGTCGCGATTGTTATCTGGGTTTCAGTCGCAAAATTTTAGGCCGATCTGAGGTTGCGTCTAATAGATTGAGCGTCTAATGAAGGCTGAGATTTGTCCAGCCAAATTAGGAGTCCTGCTGTGCCAACCGCAGAAATCAACGGCCATACGATGTATTACGAGACCCATGGCGAAGGGGTGCCTGTGCTGGTTCAGGGCGGCTGGGGCTCATTTTGCCACGGTTCTCATGGCCATTTACCGCGCGGATTGAGCGACAGCTACCAAGCCATCATCATCGATTATCGCGGGCTCTATGACTCCACCGACGACCTGTCCGTCGACTCGAGCATCGATATGTATGCTGATGATGCAATTCAGCTTCTAGAACACCTGGGACACACCGACGGAGCCCACCTAATCGGCCTCGTCGGCATGGGCGCCTGCATCTCTCAAGTGATGGCGATTAAGCGCCCCGACCTCGTGCGCTCGATGATGAACATGGGCGCCTGGTCTGACGCGACTGACCCTCTCTTCAGAGAACAGATTAATCTCTTCCTTGAGGTCCATCGGGATATGGGATGGGAAGCGTTTCAACGTTTCGTCTGCATGATGTCCTTCCGGCCTGATTACTATAACGAGAACCAAGACCGCTTGCTCGGACCCGACGGACCATGGCGCGAGCTAAATGGCCGCCTGGAAACGCACACCCGCTTCATCAATGCGTGCCTGAATCACAATGTGACGGATCAATTGGTCAACGTGAAGTGCCCAACCCTCGTTGTTCACAGTCATATGGATACGGTGACAGGTCCACGGATGACACGCCCGATACAGAATGGCATTCCAAATGCTGAGGGCTTAGACCTTCTTGAAGTTGCTCACGTCGTCGCAGGTAAAGAACAAAAGATTCAGTTCTGCGAGGTTGTGCTCAACTGGTTAGGGCGCGTCTAAAACGCTTCCGCAACCAGCGTGCTGCCTGACAGCAGCAACAGGGCTAAGACTAGCCGCTTAAATGTCTGCTCGCTCACTTTAAGGTACACGCGTGCCCCGAGCCATGACCCGAGCACAGTCAGTGGCGTTGCCAATGCGGCGAGGGTCAGGACTCGTGTGTCCACTAATCCTGCAATCGCCATACCAATAGCTGAGACGGCTAGCACGACCAGATTGAACGGCTGAAAGATCGCCCGTTGGCTAGCCGATGGGCCACCACGCAATTGCAGCCACACAATCGGGAACGGACCTGACAGACCCGCGAACCCACCAAGGATGCCGCCGCCAACGCCGACGGCGGTATCAGCGGTTCGCCCACCCCACAGTCCGACCGTAAACCGTGCGACCCCAATCAACTGAGATGCCGCGAAAACGACAAGAAAAAGACCGACTGCGATACGGATCGACCCTGGGCCAGACATTGTTAGAGCAGCGACACCAAGCGGGATTCCGCACAAACCACCGATCAAGAACGGCTTAGCTGCCGACCAATCAAAAGAGGGGCGTGTCGTCGCAAGACTAACAACGTGAGCGACGACAGCAGCAATCGTGACAAGGGGCGGTATGAGAACTGGCGGCAGAACGTGAAACCAAATGCCAGAGGCAATCAACGCCGTGCCAAATCCGGCAAGGCCTGTGATGAACCCCGCAACAAGGGCTCCAGCAGCAACAATGAGGACAGTGAGGACGTCTAGGTCAGGACCAAGCATACTGCCAGACATAGCATGATCTGCCTGTTGGGGAAGCAGGCGCCTATCTTTAAACGCGGGTTCCAAGGCGAGGGTCACCGTCTTCGCTGGCCATCTCCGCACCATCAATCAACGGATCATCTGTTGGCACGCCAAGAAGGTGCTTACCGGTCGGAGCCATTGAGTGATCCCACTGCAACTCGATATGTGTGGTTACGGTCCGGCAATCGCGAAAATGACGTTGCACAGGGTTGTGACCCGTTTGCGCAGACACACCCATCATCCCAGATAATCGTTCAGCTGCTTTCAGGCACAAACGAGATGCAAACGTCATATCCCTTTTTGCCGAAAGCAGGTCCTCGCCAACGATGTCTTGTCCGGCAGCGCCGCGCTCATGCAGCATCGAGCAGAAATTCTCGACAATGAGGTTGGCCGCATGCACTTCGGCTGCGGCCTCACCAACACGAACTTGAACAGGCACCTGATCAACAATGGACTCACCAAAGAGCGCACCCTTGCGGGTCTTCGTTAGCGCTGCGTAATCTTGCAAAGCGCCCATCGCTGTCCCCACCAGAATTCCTGCAAACCAACTTTTCTGGTACGCAGCAGGACGAACTTTATAGATGTAGCTGTCGTGCAGTTTCGAGCCGGGTGGGTTGGGCGACAACATGTCTTGCAGTGTGATCACGCGGTGGGCTGGAATTTGCGCACCCGTGACCTTGATATGATGGCTGCCAGTGCCGCGCAGACCTTCAGCCGTCCAATTGCCCTCATTCTCCCAGTCGCTTGGTTGCAGCAAAACGAAGTGGGTGAACACCGGCCCATCGCCAAGCTTTGCCGTGACCATGGTGCCGTTGGCATGATCGATCCCGCTGGTGAAACCCCAGCGACCACTCAATTCATAACCATCATCTGTTTTAATCAAACCGCCACCACCGGCTGAACCGGTCGCCACGATGGGGTCAGGGTTAGTGGCGAAGAATTCTTCTTGAGCCTCTGCACCGAACCGAGCCACCCACATGACATGGGAAAAGACGAGACCCGTTATCCACCCAGACGATCCGCAGGCCTGCGAAATTTCTCGAGAGACTTCCATATGTGCGCCCCAATCCATCTCCCAGCCACCGAACCGGCGCGGCATATAAATTTTATGAAGACCCGCAGCCTTGAGGTCCGCAATAGAATCATCCGGCAAACGGCGTAGATCTTCCGCTGCCGTTGCCCTATCCCTGAGGGCCGGAATCAGAGCCCGCGCTGCGGCGATCAAATCCTCTTTGCTTGGCGTATTTGAGGCACTTTCAGAAACGGCGGCGGACATAAGAAAACTCCAGAGCGATAACAGTTTGGACGCATCATCTGCCAATGCTCCGTGCACATCTATAAACTTTTGGTATTTATTATCTTCTAATAGTTTATAATTATGCCATGGAATTGCGCCAACTCAGCCATTTTCTGGCCGTCAGCGAAGCTCTGAGTTTCAGCACAGCCGCGGAAGACTGCGGGCTAACCACTCAAGCCGTTAGCAAAAGCGTGCGCCAACTTGAACAAATCCTGGGCGTAAAACTGTTTGATCGGGATACACGGACTGTGTCCCTTACGTCCTTTGGCGACCTTCTCCTGCCGCACGCACAAGCCATTCGAGCGGAAGCCAAACAGTTTGAACGCAACTTAGAAACTGCGCTTGGCGCGCATACGGGCACAATCCGATTGGGCGCAACGCCGACAGCTCTCACCCAATTGGTTCCTCGAGCTCTAAAGCGGCTCTTTAATTTAAGACCAACCCTAAGAGTCGAAGTCGAACGCAGTGACTTCGAGCATTTGACGCCGTTACTTTTACGAGGGGATCTCGACCTCATCGTATCAACCGCTCCAACGAAGGCGGTCGATTCTTTCATTACCATTGAACCATTGATGACGGACTCTAACGTCATTGTGTGCGCCGCAGATAACGCACTCGCAGGGAAAGCTCAGAAACCCAAAGCACTCCTGAACAAACAGTGGGTGACGGTCAACTTCCCACGGGGAGAAAGCGACCTAAAAGCGTTGTTCTCATCCATGGGAGAGAAACCGCCCACACCAAGTTTGGAAACGACTGCCGCAGATTTTGCGATCGACTGGATCGCTGGATCAGATTTCTTATCCATCATGCCCGCACAGATCGTGGCAGGTGCCATTGCCGACGGGCGACTCGCGGTGGTTAAAATTACAGACTTAGGTGACCCTTGGCCCATCGTGATGGCTTATCGACGTAACGCGACACGCTCACCCGCGGCTCTGGCCCTGATCGATGTACTTAAAGCAGTCTCATCGGACTAGGCGGAGCGACGGTAGACACGGATCATATTGTTCGCTGGCATTTCGATACACTTTTCAAGCGCAAGATCTGCGTCATGAGCAAGCGCGTCTACATCTGAGGCATCGCGGACACCCCACTCTGGATTTTGATCACTCAACCATTGCTCAAAAGACTCGTTGGACTCCGCCGTATGTCTGGCCATCAATTTTGAATGGTCCGTAGAGAAAGAACACTCCACCGCCGATTAGGGTCCGGCCAGCGCCTGCGAACAACCCTTGAGCCACAGACCACGGCGCAATGTGAATCATATTGCAGCACAGAATTGCAGCCGCTTCATCAACGGGCCATTTGTCCGACATCGCATCTAAGACGAGCGGTGGCCGGAGATTCGGCAAAGCGGCATCCGCAACCATACGCGTGATTTTTGTCTGCGCCTCTGTGTCTTGGTCTGT
The DNA here is from genome assembly GCA_943787205.1 of uncultured Rhodospirillaceae bacterium. Lineage (GTDB taxonomy): Bacteria > Pseudomonadota > Alphaproteobacteria > Rhodospirillales > Rhodospirillaceae > WLXB01. The sequence goes on along the minus strand of CALSLN010000013.1, from coordinate 118,229 downwards.
GGGTTGCCACGTCAGACTTGTATGCGTCTCTGCTAAAACGGCTGAGTGATATCCACTGCCCGACGCGATCTCGAGCACCAGGCCCACCTCCGGTAACAAAGGCGAAAGCGTTTCATGAATGGGCCCAATGTTCCGTTGCGCCGAGGGATGCGCTTGGTCAGCTAGTCTTGACGCTGTGGCATTAATATTTTCCATCGCAAGTCATCAAACTCCGTCGCTCATAAAAAACGGGGCGGCCCAAAAAGGCCGCCCCGCTCAAAACGTTTTAGAAGTAATCCGGCTTTATTCGGCCGCTTGCTTCAAATCGCTGTCAGGCTGGAAGATCGGTGGCCGTGGCGCTGTAAGGTGAGTTTCTTCCTCACACTTCGCCATAATGGTCTTCATATCCCGTCCTTTATTAAAGACCGGGGTCTTCTTCGGACGCTTAGCCTGCATTTCCTTACGTAGCTTCTTGGTCGCTTCTTCATTGACCTTGCCCTCTGCATTGCAGACGACGCCGTAGCGCAGAGCACCATCAGAAGTCACCAATCCACGAGTCACTTCAAGAGCAACCGTTTCGGCAGGCCGCTCTAGCGGGTTGCCGACACCGCCGCCGCCCCATGTGATAAAGGCCAAGATATCGCCAGCCTTAACCTTAACGTTGTCACACTTAGACAAGTGATATTCGACAACACCAGTTTCGTAGCCACCACGATACATAACCTTGATAGACCGCTCACCAGGCTCACCACCCGTGACACCCCAAGGGTATGTCAACCAGCGGTCATCATGGATTGAGATTTCGCCATCTTCGAGGAAGCCGTAATCCACACGCAGGGCGTTGCCACCGCGATAGAATCCAGGACCGCCCGTATCGGCAACAGTCTCATGCTTCTCGATACGCAGCGGGAAGTAAGCTTCCAAGTATTCCTGCGGAACGTTGGTGAAGCTCGGCCACATAGAGTGACCATCTGGCCCGTCGCCGTGTGGGCGAGCGGGGATGCCACCGAACCCGATTTGGTAAAGTTGGTACCATTCGCCGCGACTGTCTGTCCCTGAGTACATGAAGTGAGGGGAAGACGAGAAGCCAGCAGCAGCCAAGAAGTCTGGGTTTTTCTGACCGAGCAGAGCCGCGAAGGTATCAAAGATACGGCCCAGAGCGTGCGTCCGGCAGGACAGCGCCGCCGGGAAATTCGGCTTGAGCAATGTACCCTGCGGAATACGCACATCGACCAGATCATAGAAACCGTCGTTGAACAGGATTTCAGGATCGAAGACCATGATCATGTACACGCCCCAGAACATCTTGAGCATGTTTTCGTTCAGGTAGAAGTTGATCGAACCCACGGCTTGAGGGTCGGTTCCCTCCCAGTCGAGGATCACCTTCTTACCTTCGCGCCACATGGTGCACTTGATTTTGTACGGACCATAACCACGGCCATCGTCGTCGATGTAATCTTCAAACGACACTGGCTCAACACCAATGGCCTGTTGAATCAAACCACTAACGGCGCGCAAGTTCCGGTCAAGAGCAGCTTGGGTAGCAGACACATACGTGTCGACACCAAAGCGATCACACATTTCCTTCACGCGCTTCTCGGCCACACGACAGGCGGCAAGAATGGCGTTCAGATCGGATCGGTTCCAGGTCGGCAGACGAACCTGATTGAGCATGAGCTCAAGCAATGTTTCCTGCAGAATACCCTTCTTGTAGAGCTTGGTCGGCGGGGTCACGAGACCTTCTTCAAAGATGGTCGTGGCATCCGTCGGCATAGAGCCAGGAACCTTACCACCGTTGTCGGTCATGTGACCGAAGTGACAAGACCAACCAACCAAACGTCCGGTGTAGAAGATCGGAAGCACGATGAGCCAGTCATTGGCATGACTGACCGCGCCCTGAACCTTGTAAGGATCGTTGGTGAAGAAGACGTCGCCCTCTTCAATGGTACCGTCATAGCCTTCAAGGAAGCCTGAGATAAACGATCCAAATTGGCCAACAACCATCTTACCGTTGCGGTCAGCAATCAGCGGGAAGGCATCATGCTGTTCGCGAATCCCGGGGGACATCGCTGTGCGGAACACAGTGGCATCCATCTCATAGCGTGCGTTACGAAGCGCGCTTTCGACGATATCCAGTGTGATGGCGTCAACTTTGACCTTTTTAAAGGGCTTGTTGTTGGTTTGGATGATCTGCGCTGATGTTTTCTTCTTAGCCATAATTCTTTCTCCTAAACCTGTGCCCTACTTCTTCGACTTGGATCTGGATGCAACCTTACGCTTCGGCGCTGCTTTTGCCTTAGCTTTGGGCTTCGCCTTAGCTTTAACCTTCGGCTTCGCCTTAGCTTTAACCTTGGGTTTAGCTTTTGCTTTAACCTTGGGCTTGGCTTTTGCTTTAACCTTGGGTTTGGCTTTTGCCTTGGGCTTGGCTTTTGCCTTGGGCTTGGCTTTTGCCTTAGTGGCTGACTTAGCCTTGCTGCCTTTCCAACCCTTCGGGGTAATGAGAATGCAACCAACCTTATCAATCAGCCCCTCGCAATCGGCGAGAATAACTGTAGTTGAATCGAATTCAGTTATAACGGCTGGGCCTGGAATCTTATTACCGGCCTTAAGCTTGGCGCGATCATAAATCTTGGCTTTGTGGCTTTTACCGTCAGACCAAATGGTGTGCTTGTTGTCGATGACAGCAGCATTGGCATTCGCTGTGCCCTTGCCAGCTTTAACCGCTTTCACGTTTGGCGCATCACCCATAACAACTGCACGTAGGTTAACAATTTCGTGCTCGGCGTCGAGCGCGAACGTAAACATACGTGTGTGGCTTGCATCGAAAGATTTCGCTGCTTGGGCAAGACCATTCTTTTCAAACCCTGCCACCTTACATGGAACCGTCAGGGAGAAGCCTTGCCCCGTATACCGGAGATCAACTTCCCAAACGATTTGGTGTTCCTTCTTAGGAATACCTTCCTTGATCAGAGACTGAGCTGCCGTCTTGGTCAGCGCGTTAAAAATCTTCAACACGTCTTTATCTGTTGTTTCTGAGAAACGGCGGACAAAGGTCTGAGATGCTTCGTTACGAACACGCGTGGTTGCATCGCCGTACGCACACAACACACCTGGGCCCGGTGGAATGATAACTGGCCATGAACCAGTCAACTTACCAAGAGCGTTGGCATGCAGTGGGCCAGCGCCACCAAAGCCGATAAGAGAGAAGTCACGTGGATCGTAACCCTGCTCAATGGAAACCAAGCGCAACGCGCCGAACATGTTTTCGTTGACGATTTTCATCACGCCTTCAGCAGCGTCTTCGATGGAAATCTTCAGTGGGTCAGCGACAGCCTTCTTAATGGCTGCACGGGACGCCTTAACGTCCAACTTCATTTCGCCACCAATGAGAGATGGCGGTAGGTGACCGAGAACAACGTTGGCATCTGTCACAGCAGGCTCTGTACCGCCTTTACCATAACAAGCCGGGCCTGGATCAGCACCAGCACTTTCTGGGCCAACACGCAGAGCACCAGTCAACTCGGGAACCCGAGCCAAAGACCCGCCGCCAGCACCAACGGTACGCACATCTAATGAGGACGAACGAACCGTGACGTCACCAACGCGCGTTTCGCGGCGAAGCTGAGGTTCGCTATTTTCAATCAACGCAACGTCAGTTGAGGTGCCGCCCATATCAAACGTCAGCAGGTTCTTAAAGCCGGCTTGCTTGGCGACCCAGAGGGCTCCAGCAACACCGCCAGCAGGACCGGACATCATAAGGGAGACCGGACGGTCAGACGCGTTACCAAACGCCATCAAACCACCATCTGAGCGAAGCACCTTATATTGGCAATCGCCGGTTTTCTTCTTGAGCGCTTTTTCTAGATTGCCGAGATACTTGGAAACCGTCGGACGAACGTAGGAGTTCGCGACCGCTGTGAGGGTCCGCTCATACTCGTACATTTCTGGAAGCACTTCGTGACTGAGACTGACTGGAACACCAGGCATCTCTTTTTCAACGATAGCGCGGATCTTCTTCTCGTGATCGCCGTTGGCGAAGGAGTTCATAAGTGAAACCGTGACAGCTTCAACTTTTCGCGTCTTGAGTATCTTACAAGCAGCAATGACAGAGTCTGCTTCAAGCTTGCGCACCACTTCACCGCGAGCGCCAATACGCTCTTTAACTTCAACAGTGTTTTCGAGCAGTGCCAATGGGGTCGGCTTCGGCCAAATCAGCCAGCCAGCAAGTCCACCTGGAACATAGGAACGGCCAATCTGCAGAACCTGGCGATAACCGTCAGTTACGATGAGGCCAACGTTTGCACCCTTGCCTTCCAGGATGGCGTTGGTTGCAACGGTCGTGCCGTGCATCAACTCACTGATTTCGGTTGGCTTAATCCCGGCATCTGCACAGATGCGGGTAATACCGTTCATCACACCTATGGATTGGTCGGCTGGTGTAGAAGGCGTTTTGCCTCTGAAAGTTTCACCAGTTTTCTCATTGATCAGGAGTAAATCCGTAAAGGTACCCCCGACATCACACCCCAGTACGTAAGACATTGTGCAGTTACGTCCCTTTATTTGAATTATTCTAATTTGGCTGCTTCAGCGCAAACCGCTTAACAACCGCTCGTCTCCCAACGAAACCGAAAGAGAAGCGGTTTCGCAAACCTAGCGCAGCACTCTGGCTAAATCGACTCTAGACGTCTCATCACCAGACTGCGGCGCTCAACTAACGCAAAATAAGGGCGATGACCAGCCCAAACCGCCCGTTTAGGCTGCGTTTGCCACATCTGGGAACACCCCAGCCTTACCCAACATCGCCGGAACAGGCCCGCCGAGTCGGTCTGCGATCCACTCTGCGTTGGCAATCACCTTGTTAATATCCAGCCCTGTTTCCACGCCCATACGATTGAGCATGTAGATCAGGTCTTCTAAGGGGATATTGCCTGTAGCCCGCGGTGCGAAAGGACATCCGCCGATTCCGCCAGTGGACGCATCCATAAAATCTACGCCCGCTTCGACCGCGGCGTACGCATTGGCCAGGCCTGTATTGCGGGTGTTGTGAAGATGCACGCGGATCGGCATGCCCGGCACGGCCTCTTTCACCTTGCCGATCAGCTCCGTTACCCGAATTGGGTCCGCGCAGCCGATGGTATCAGCCAAGGCGATCTCGACCGGTTCGGATTCGGCACACCGTTTGGCCATATCTGCCACATGGTCTGGCGAAACCTCTCCTTCAAAGGGGCAGCCAAAAGAGGCCCCAATGGTCACACCGGCTTTTACGCCTTCGGATTTGGCCAAGCGGCCAACCGTATTCCAGGCATCCACCGTTTCAGCTGAGGTCATTCCCTGATTCTTGGTTGCGAAGGTGTCGGTCGCGACGACCGCGTAGCCAACTTCATCAACTCCAGCATCGCGGGCACGCTCGTAGCCCTTCATATTCAGGATCAGACCAATAAAGGAGCACCCTGTGCCCTTTGGCAGGCCGGCAAGCACCTCAACCGCGTCTGCCATCTGAGGCACGCGCTTGGGGTTCACAAAGCTGGTGACTTCGATCCGCTTGGTCCCCGCATCGATCGCGCGGGTAATGAATTCGATTTTGTCTTCTGTAGACAGGATGGTCGGTTCGGCCTGAATCCCGTCTCGGGGGCCAACTTCGACCAAAGTGACTGCGCGCGCCATGGCTTGAGTCTCACTCTTGTTGAAAGTTTTTATTTTAGACGTAGCCGAACCCATAGGTTTCGACCGTTATATGAGATATTAGTCCGGACAGAAGCCTTTGCAAGGTTGGGTGCTTGAATCGTCGCGTGACGGTCGCTAAACACGCGCCTAGAGTTGTTCACCCCTTGATCTAGGGTCTTATCCGTTATCAGCATTTGATGCGGGTCCCTTATGAGTGAGGTGGCTGAACACGCAGCTAAAGAGATTTAAACGAGGCCCGCAAAATTGGGCCGCTTGGGAAAAGAGGACGCACATCATGTCGCAGGAAGCCACCGGACCACTTAAAGGACTCCGTCTAATCGAAATGGGCCAGCTGCTGGCTGGACCGTTCTGCGGCCAACTGATGGGCGACTTCGGCGCCGAGGTCATCAAGATTGAGCAACCGACAGTCGGCGACCCGATGCGCGACTGGGGCCGCGAAAAAATTAACGGCAAATCTCTGTGGTGGCCGATCCTGGCACGGAACAAAAAATGCATCACCCTCAATGCTCGCGTCCCTGAAGGTCAGGAAATCATCAAGGAACTGGCAAAGAAATCTGACTTCCTGCTTGAGAATTTCCGTCCCGGCACACTAGAACGCTGGAACCTGGGCTACGACGTCCTCTCAGCCCTTAATGAAGCCCTAATTATGATCAGAGTCTCTGGCTACGGCCAGACAGGCCCCTACTCGCACCGAGCTGGCTATGCCGCCGTTGGCGAAGCCATGGGCGGCCTCCGCTATGTCATCGGGGACCCATCAACACCGCCAAGCCGGGCCGGCATTTCCATCGGCGACACCCTTGCCGCAACATACGGTTGCTTGGGTGGCTTGATGGCCCTGCATAACCGGCATGTTACCGGCAAAGGCCAAGTGGTTGATTCTGCGATTTACGAAGCTGTCTTCGCGATGATGGAAAGCCTGGTCAGCGAGTTTGATAAAGCGGGCACATCCGTCAGAGAACGGACCGGGTCGATCCTGCCGCAGGTCGCGCCGTCAAATATCTACAAAGCAAGCGATGGCGACTTCCTGATTGCCGCCAACCAAGACACCGTATTCTCGCGCCTCTGTGAAGCCATGGGTCAACCCGAGCTTTTCGAGAACGAACGCTATTCAAACCACTACTGCACGCGGCGAGAATCAAACCGAGCTCGATGACAATCATCAACGCCTGGACCCAAACCAAGACGGTGAAGGAGCTTGAAGAACTGATGGACGAAGCCGGTGTGCCATCGGGTCTCATCTATCCGCGCGCCGGAAATGCTTGAAGACGCCCACTTCAAAGCCCGCGACGCCATCATCGATGTAGCTGACAAACACATCGGCTCGATGAAAATGCAGAACACGTTCCCGAAATTCTCGCGCACGCCAGGCAACGTGCGTTGGACCGGACCAGACCACGGCGAGCACAACGAAGAAGTTTACAAAGACCTGCTCGGCACTGACGGACGGTCAGATCGGCGACTACAAAGAAAAGGGCATCATCTGATTGCGATGCGCATACAAAAGGAACGCCACAATGGCTGAAGACAAAGAACCTCGATCAGGACTACGACAAAGCCGGCTTCGGCGGTGCGTTGGACTTCGGGAAGAAGCCTGCACTGCTGCTGATCGATTTTGCCAAGGCCTACATCACCAAAGACTGCGGCCTCTACGCTGGGGTCGAAGACTCCGCTGAAGCCGCGCGCAAACTTTTGGCTGCCGCTCGCGAAGCCGGGATCATGATTGTGTATACCCGGGTCGAGTTCACCCCAGGCGGTGCGGACGGCGGCGTGTTCTATCGCAAAGTGCCCGCGCTAAAGAATTTTGACAGGGGCAGCCCCATGGCCGAATTCGTTGACGGCCTGGAACCAAAAGATGATGAAGTCGTCATCACCAAACAGTACGCCAGCGCCTTCTTCGGGACGAACCTGGCCTCAACCCTAGCAGCTGATGGTGTTGATACATTGCTGATTACTGGCTGGAGCACATCAGGCTGCGTCCGCGCCTCTACACTGGATGCGTGCCAATCTGGCTTCATTCCCATCGTCGTGCGCGAAGCTGTTGGTGACCGGGACGTTCGGCCTCACGAATCCAATCTGTTCGATCTACAGGCGAAATACGCCGAAGTTAAAGGGATGGACGACGTCTTGGGGTATCTTAAAAGCCTCTAACGACCCTTTCTGCTGATTCGAACACCCCTCGGGAGTTTTCTTGGACTCCCAGAGCAACGTGCTACCATCCCCGAGTACAATCAGGGGATGGCGACCATGGTACAGCAGCAAAAACAGCACGATTTTCTAATCACTGGAACGCATGACGAAGCCAACCGTCAGGCCTATACGGCTAATCTTCGCATGCACGTTCTTGCAAAAATCGGCGACGGCCTGAAAGACGTTTACGACCACAAGGCTGCACCAGCGTTTGAAAAAGCCAATGGTCGAGCGCCCAAAGATGGTCGCGAGGCTATGAAGGCTATTCTCGACGACAATTATGGCAAGACATGGTCGTCCATGATCCATACCTGCCAAGAGATGATATGGGATTCCGTTCGACCCGCTGTCGAGCGAGCCCAACCCGACTTTAACGAAAAAGTGCGTGGCTTGAACGCACAGCATGGATCGCTCACGCTCGACCCTGACGTCGAAGTTCCCCGTTACGTTTCGGCCTCAGACATCCACTTGATGCCAGGCAACTATCACACTGAGCACGATACAAACGACAGCACTCAAGGTGCATTGTTTGATCGTGGCCTGTACCTTTACCAGGGTGGTTTCGCTGGCCCGCTCTGCGACAACAATGGTCGCAGTCAAGCTGAGGTCATAAAACGCCGTTGGCCTGATTTTAAACCGCAAAAAATTCTGGATATTGGCTGTACTGTTGGCAACAACACGCTGCCCTATGCAGACGTCTTTCCGGATGCTGAATTGCACGCCGTTGACGTCGCAGCACCATGCCTACGATACGGCCATGCGCGGGCCGAGGCCCTAGGTGTGCCATGTCATTTCCATCAAATGAATGCGGAAGACACAGCGTTCGAAGACGAGAGCTTTGATCTCATCGTCTCATGCATCTTGTTCCACGAAACATCACGCACAGGGCTGGCGAAAATCCTAAAAGAATGCCGCCGCCTGCTAAAGCCAGGTGGGATGATGCTACATATGGAAGTGCCGCGCACGGAGGGACTAGACCCCTACAGCGCGTTCCGTTTGGACTGGGACACGTACTACAACAACGAACCATTTCTCTCGACTTGGATGCGAACAAACGTCAACGACGCCTGCGTATACGCTGGATTCGACGCCGAAAAATATATCCACATCGCAGCCCCTGATCTCGGAAGCGTCCCAGACGAAGAGTTCGAGCGATATGCGACTGCGGAAGAAAGCGCGTCAAGCACCCACGGCCATTGGGGCGAGTTGGTTCTGTGGAACATGTACGGCGCCTGGAAATAAGAAAGAGTACGGCGACCATGCCTCTTCAACACGAGCACGAATTTCTAGTCACCGGCTCACATGACGAAATGAACCGGCAGCACTATGTGTCCCGTCTTCGCATGCACATACTGAACCAAATTGGCGGTGGTATGCGGGGCGTCTACGAAAACCGCGTCAAACCGGAATTCGAACAAGCCAACGGCCGTGCGCCAAAGAACGAACATGAAATCCGCAAGGCAATGCTTGCTGATTCTTATGGCCAAACCTGGTCAACCATGATGGTAAATTGCCAAGACATGGTTTGGGATTCAGTCCGTCCTGCCATTGAGCGCGCTCAACCAGACCTCAACGAAAAAGTAAGCCGTGTAAAAGCAACGCATGGGTCAGTCGCTTTGAATCCGGACGTTAAAGTCCCGCGTTACCTCGCAGGCGCCGACATTCATCGCATGCCTGGCAATTACCACACGGAACGCGCCGCTGATGACGTGACACAAGGCGCCCTCTATGACCGTGGCCGATTTGTATACAACGGTGGCGCGGCCGGGCCATTTGCAGATGGTATTCCACGCACTATGGCCGCCTACATCAAAGCGCGTTGGCCCGATTTCAAGCCAAAGAAAATTCTAGAACTGGGGTGTACGATTGGAACGTCCACAGTGCCGTTCGTGGATGCATTTCCAGACGCCGAGGTCCACGCAATCGATGTTAGCGCGCCCTCTCTACGATACGGTCACGCGCGCGCAGAAGCCTTGGGTAAGCCGATTCATTTTCACCAGATGGATGCAGAGGCGTTGGACTTTGAGGACGAGTCATTTGATCTCGTGTATTCGTGCATCATCTTCCATGAAACTTCCCGCAAGGCCTACCCGAACATTCTAGAAGAGTGCAAACGCATTCTGAAACCGGGGGGGCAAATGATTCACACAGAACTCACCCCTGTCGCCAACATGGATGATTTTGATGCGTTCTACATTGATTGGGACGCCTATTATAACAACGAGCCCTTCTACCAAACGTACACCAGCCTAGACCCCGAAGAATGGGTTGCCAAAGCTGGCTTCGAGCCAAGTAAATTTTTCCAGGTTTCAATTCCCGATCTTGATCGGTCTCCGCCCGACGTCTTTGCGGACTCCGTCAGCAATCCAACAGTCGCGAATCGCAAGGCCGCCCGCGTTGGTGAAAGCGCCAAGTGGTATACCTACGGCGCATGGAAATAACACTCAATCGCATTCCCGGATGCGGCGCCGACCACTGACCGGATTAGCAAACGCAAGCGGATTGAGACATCACTACGAATGCGCGCATGGTGCAGAATAATTCTGTAAGACTGTTCTGCTAAGGATCGCCCCCCATGAAAGATACACGCATAGCTGTGATTGGCGCCGGCATGGCTGGCCTAACCACCGCGCTTTCGCTGCAAAAGAACGGGTTTAAGCCCGTGGTTTATGAATCAGCGCCTGAGCTAGGAGAGGTCGGAGCCGGCCTAACCATTAGCCCAAACTCGACGCACGGGCTTGAATACGTTGGATTGGCCGATGAATTAGCCAAGAAAGCCAACGTGACGCAAACCCAAGCAATTATGCATTATCAAACTGGCGAAGTTCTCGCGACCAGCGAACGTGGTGATATTCCGCGACAAAAATACGGCGCCAATTACTACCAAATTCACCGTGCTGACCTGCATGAAATGCTGTGCCATGCAGCCGAGAAAAATGACCCCGGGTGCCTTGTCTTAGGCCATGCCTTTCAAAGCTACACAGAACACGATGATGGAATCGAAATAACGTTTGCCAATGGCAATACAGTGACGTGCGATGTCGTGATCGGCGCTGACGGCGTGAGGTCTGCCGTGCGCGGAGCAATGTTTGGACCAGAAGATCCGAAATTCACGGGCAACGTTGCTTATCGCGGACTCGTCGATAAAGGCAATTTGCCAGACGAACTCTTTACGCCATCCTCCGGTGTTGCAATCGCGCCCCGCAAAGCCTTTACGCGATATCTCGTGCGCGACGGTAGCGTGATCAACTTTGTCGCCTTTGTGCGTCGTGATGGCTGGAATGAAGAGGGTTGGTCCATACCCGTCACTCAAGAAGAATTGATGGAAGAATTCGGTGACTGGCACCCTCGGATCAGTGACCTCATCAAAGCCGCGCCGAAAGACAAAGTATTCAAGTGGGCCCTCTATGACCGCGACCCATTGGACCAATGGACCAAAGGCCGCGTCACGCTCACGGGCGACGCTGCTCACCCCATGCTGCCATTTATGGGGATGGGCGCAGCCATGGGCATTGAAGATGGTGTCGTTCTTGGGCGCGCCTTTGGGGCCTCCTCTACTATCGATGAAGCCCTCACACGATACGAAGATGCTCGCAAAGAACGAGCAAACTATGTCCTGGTCATGTCACGCAAAGCCCGCGAGCGCCTACAGAGTGATAATCCGGAGCAGTACGACGACTCCAAGCATAAGAACGAAGAAAGCTTGGGCTTGTTTGAATACAATCCCGGCACAGTTGCTGTTTAAGGTGAGAGTCATGCGCCTTTTAGTTTCAGTATTTTTGGCCTGCGCTCTGAATGTCAGCGGCGGTGTATCAGCACAAGAACCAGAAGATATGAGCATGGCCGACTACCGGCGGCCTACAATGCCGGTGGCTGACCTCGAGGCCTCTGCCAAGTTCTTTATCGATGTGCTGAACATGAAAGAGGGCGGCCGTGCTGTCTATAACAGCCCGGTTTTGCGCCTCGCAATCGGAGCGCCTGACGGTGTAGACATTACTGTCCTAAGCCTCAACGACCGCAATCAGGTCGGCGCCATAGTGCTGGTCAATGCGCGGGGGATGACCATTGATGCAATGGCCAATGCCACAAACGCAACCACGCTGGCATTCTCGGTCGACGATGTTAACGCGGTCTATGAGCGCGCCCTGGCAGGTGGCTACACGGTGTTGATGTCACCGGAAGACGCTGCAAAAGCGGAAAACTACCCACCAGAGAAAGAGATGATCCTCTTAGAGCCAGGAGGCCACCGCCTGATCGTGGTTCAACCTCCACCCACTGCCCCTTCAGACTGACCGACTCTGGACTCAGGTTTGAGGCCTCTCTGACTTAGATGACGCCCTCACACGCAAGGCGAGGAAGCACTTAGCGCGCAACATTCCTGAGCAATATCGCGATTCCAAGCACCAAAACGAAGAAAGCCCAGGCTTATTCGATTGCAACCCTGGCAATGCCCTGGCCTCCTCAAAGGCTCGTTTGCCACACACACGCGGTCGGGCATCGAACAGAAATTGTAAGACCCCCTTGGTTGGCGCCCCTCTGAAGTCTACGATCATGAGTGATTTGTTGGCGAATCTCCTCAGCGACGCTGTAGAATTGGGAGAAGCGCGAACGGTGTAACTCGCAATCAGAGGCATAGACCAATGGCTCCTCAGGCGCATCACGATTTGATGGTGGACACAACGCATGATGAACATGCGCTGCAGTCCTACGTTTCGAACCTACGCATGTATATCCTCAATGAAATCGGCGGCGGCCTTTCAAGCGTCTACGAGGGGCGCGTCAAACCTGCATTCGAGAAACGCGTGGGGCATGCACCCAAAGATGAGCATGACGTGCGTCACGCCATGATGGCTGATCCCTACTGTCGTACGTGGTCAAGCATGATGCGATCGTGTCAGGAGATGATTTGGGATTCCATCATTCCCTCTATTGAGCGCGCTCAACCAGACCTCAATATGCGAGCAACACAGTTGGCTGAACAGCCAAAGGGATCCATGACCCTCGATCCCAACGTTAAAATCCCACGCTACGTGTCAGCCAGTGACATTCACCTCATGCCAGGGAATTACCATTCAGAACGCGGCGCCAACGACGTATCACAAGGCGCGCTATACGATCGCGGTGTTTATGTGTATGCCGCCGGAAACGGCGGACCTTACGGCGATTCGATCGGTCGGTCCCTCGCGCAACATTTGAAAATTCGGTTCCCCGACTTCCAACCAGAAAAAATACTAGATGTAGGTTGCACGGTCGGACACAACGTCATGCCGTTCGTCGATGTCTATCCAGACTCGAACGTCCACGCGATTGATGTCAGCGCGCCCGTGATTCGTTATGCCCATGGCCGCGCGGAATCTTTCGGAAAACCGATGCATCTTCATCAAATGAATGGAGAACGGATGACATTTGAAGACGAGAGCTTCGACCTGGTCATGTCTGTTGTCACATTTCACGAAACATCCCGCACCGCGATGAGAAATATTATCGCTGAATGTCGGCGTGTCCTCAAACCAGGCGGGTTGATGATTCATATGGAATTGCCGCGCACTGCAGAAATGGACCCGTTTGATGCATTCTATATCGACTGGGACTCCTATTATAACAACGAGCCATTTTATCAGGCGTTTACATCGACTGACCTAAAAGCGGCTTATGTGGATGCCGGATTCAAAGAAGAACATTATATGGAAGTCATGACGCCCGACATTTATGCGGCGCCGTTTGACACATTCGAGGCTGCCGCCTCAGGCCCCGAAACCAAAGCCGAGCGATATGGACGGTTGGGCGAATCGATTCATTGGACCGGTTGGGGCGCGTGGAAAGAAGGATAAGAATACCATGAGCGACAAAATCAAAATTACGCCAGTTAATCGCGGCAAGCGGCCTGCCTTCTTTGACGACCCAGCTATCGATCAGCTAATGGCCATTGTAATGTCCATGTCTGCGGAAATGTCAGTCTTGTATGATCGTGTCGACACGATAGAACGCCTTTTGGACAAAAAGGGCACGCTCAGTCGGGACGATATAGAGGCTTTCCGGCCAGACCAAGACACCGAGGACGAGCGAAACGTTCGGCGCAACGACTACATCGCTCGTTTGTTCCGCATTATCCATGAAGAACGAGAATCTCTTGTCTCTCACGACAAAATGGACGAATACAATGCCTTGATGGATGAACTGGCAAAATCCTGAGGCCAATCAAAAAACGAGTAAAAAATGACCCAAAACGCAGAACCAAAAGTAACACTACCGAGAGACGCAAAAGGAAAGCGATCCGTTTTCTTTGATGACCCCGCCATTGATCAAATCATGACGTTCATTCTCGAATTGTCTGCCGAAGTCTCAGTTGTCTATGACCGCATGGACACAGTAGAGCGTCTCCTCGACGAGAAAGGCACCATCAGCCGCGACGACATTGAGGCGTATAGGCCCAACGAAGATGTCGAGGCCGCGCGCAACGGCAGACGTGAAGCTTACTTGAAACGGGTTTTCCGTATGCACCCGGAATCTGGCCCAAAAGACTGAAAAATTAATGGATTCATCTAGCAATCCAGTCGACGCGATGGTCGCCCATGTTATGGGCACCAGCTATTCTGACTTGCCGACCGATGCCGTTGAAGCGGCGAAAAATTTTATCCTCGACACGTTTGCGTGCGCCCTTGCGGGTTCAACGGGCCCCTCGTCTGACGACGCTCTAAGCGCAGCAAAACTGTGGGGCACCGGAGACGGCGCACGCGTATGGGCGCGGTCAGATCGCCTCCCCCCAAGCAGCGCTGCCGTCGTCAACGCCTATCAAATTCATTGCCTTGAGTTTGACTGCGTCCATGAAGGTGGCGTGCTCCACCCCATGTCGACTCTTATGGCCGCGACCATGGCTGAGGTGGATCGCCAAGCGAGTGAAGGCAAGAAAATCAGCGGCAAAGATCTAGTACAAGCCATTGCCATGGGCATTGATGTGTCTTGCTCTATCGCCACGACATCGAATGCGCCCATGCGATTTTTCCGGCCAGCGTTAACGGGAGGGTTCGGCGCTACTACCACCGTGTCATTGCTGCGCGGTTTTGATGGCCCAAAACTTCACAACGCTCTCGGCCTTTATTACGGCCAAGCCGGTGGCAACATGCAGGCTCACATTGAAGGATCGAGGCTGCTAGGCCTACAGGTCGGCTTTGGGGCTCGCAACGCCATCGTCGCTTGCGATCTCGCAGATAGCGGCATTGAAGGCCCGAAGGACTTCCTCACCGGTATGTATGGTTACCTCGTCCTCATGGAGGGCGATTACACTCTGGAGCCCGTTTGGTCTGAATGGGGAAAAGTGTTTCGACTGAATGAAGTTGGCCATAAGCCGTTTCCGTCTGGCCGCCTCACCCATTATGCGATTGATGCTCTGCAGCGCATGATGAAAGAGCACGCGTTCACGGCGACAGATGTAGCTGGCGTGCGATGCGATGTTCCGCCTCTGCCTATGCGTTTGGTTGGCCGACCCGATGTTCCCGACCCCCAGCCAAATTACGCAAAGCTTTGTCTCGGCTATATCTGCGCAACCACGTTGTTGAACGGTACCATCACACAACACGACTTTCAGCCTGATGCGCTAGGTCGGGCAGATGTTCACGACCTGGCCTCACGTGTCGACGTCGTCGATGATGGCAATCCAGACCTCAACGCCTTTGGGCCACAGACCATAACGGTGACTCTCAAGGATGGCGCACAGCATGCGCTGACGATTACGCACGCGATTGGGGATCCAATGAATCCCCTCCCCCGTGACCGGCAATTGGAGAAATTCTGGGCGTGCTGGGACTCAGCTCAATCGGCCATGCCCCGAGAGCAAGGTCAAACCCTCATAGACCTTATCGACCGGCTGGAGACACTAGACGACACGTCAGTGCTGGTGGACCACATTTGCCCATAGCCTGGTTGGGGTTGCTTGACGAAGGTCAATGCGCCATCTGACCATTTCCTTTGAATTGGACGTTAGCCTGACCGACAGATGATCGCCCCAAGCGGAGGACTCGCCTCCGTGGCAGACCCCGATAAGGTGCGCGTCAATATTTAACGCCCGCAGTGGAGAGTTCCATGATCCCTCTTTCAGACCACGACATGTTGGCCCAACGGAACCACGACGAAGAATCACGCCAATCCTTCGTCAATGACTTCCGCATTCATTTGGCCAGCAACGTCTTTCCTGGCAATTTCCCGACCTATTACAATCGGGTGCTGCCTAATTTCATTAAGGAAAAGGGCCGCGAACCAGAAACGCGTCATGAAGTGCGCAAAGTAATGACACACGATCCGTACTATTCCTTCTGGAGTGCCATGCAGCGCAACAGCCAGGAAATGATTTGGGACTCAGTCATCGACTCCGTCGAGCGACAACTCCCAGAACTGATCGAGAAGTCTCGCAAAGCCGGCGACAAAGGATCCCTGACACTAGACCCTGATTTAGAAACGCCGAAATACCATGTGGCAGCAGATATCCACTTGCAGCCAGGTGCCTACCACTCCGACCAGATCGAAGACGACGTCGCCGCAGGGGCGATGTACGACTGGGGCACCTACATCTACTCAATGGGCGGACTCGGCACAGGCAACAATGCGCTGGGCCAAATCACCAATGGTTTCTTTAAGAATGAATACCCAGACAAGAAGCCTCTGCGCATTCTAGACATGGGCTGCACAATCGGTGGATCAATCACCTACTGGGCTCAACAACACCCTGACACTGAATGCTATGCCATTGATGTTGGCGCACCCGTGCTTCGGTATGGCCATGCGCGCGCCGAAGCGCTTGGTGCAGCCGTTCATTTTAGCCAGCAGAACGCAGAACATACAGACTTCGAGGATGAAAGCTTTGACATTGTGATGTCACACATCCTGTTGCACGAGACATCCAGAACTGCGATTCAAAATGTGTTTGATGAATCCTATCGCCTTTTAAAGCCGGGCGGCATCATGATGCATATGGATCTCCCACAAGCCCATGGGCAGCAGCCGCTTGAAGGCTTCTTGTTCGAATGGGAAATCTACAACAACAATGAACACTTCTTTGCCCAACTCCGCGATATGGACATGGCCGAGCTGTGCCGCAAGGCTGGCTTCAAAGATGAAAACATTCATCCGAAATCCGCAGGGTCTTTTTGGATGGATGACCAAACACCGTACGCGGATGATGGATTCGAATTCCCCATCACAATCGGCATCAAATAAAAATTAATTAGACCTGACACCACAGGGAAGGATGGGACCTACCATGTCCAAAGACGATCAAAAGAAAATCAAACTCCCGCGGACGGCCAAAGGTAAAAAGCCGCAGTACTTCAATGACCCAACGGTCGATAAACTTTTGTCCATGGTCTTAACGCTTATGGGAGAACTTTCGGTCACGCGCGATCGTCTCGACACCGTCGAGCGCCTCGTCGAGAAAAATGGCCTCTTTAAGATTGACGACATTGAGCACTACGAGATTCCCGATGACGTTAATCAAATCCGTTCAGAACGTCGTAGCGCCTATATCGCCCGCGTCCTCAAAAGCGTTCAAGACGAACTGGACGCGCTTGAGCAAAAGGGCGACGGCAAGAACACAGAACTCGCCGACTAATCAGCCCCCCTGCCTATCCTAGTGATATGGCAGGGGTCGGCAACGCCGCGGCCTAAATTCCGAAGGCGAGTATGCCGAGCTGTGACGTAGCGGCACCTGCCGCATAAGACAGTACAAGTGCGAGTGCATAGTATTTAGTCATGTTGTAGCCTCCGAATTATACGGGACGCATGATGCGCCGGGAAACGGTGGCAAGGCCGAACGGTCCAAGAGGACTAGCGTGCAGGTCAAGACGGCGACGCCTAAGAACTCTTTGAACCGCCCGACCCTACCAACTACAAACGCCAAAGGGGTCGCTTGGGTTGCAAAAAAGTGTGGCCGAGCGGATAAGAATCGAGCGTTTAATGAACTGGAGACGAAAAATGACCGCAAAGAAAACCGGGCTTTCCAGACGAGCGGCCGTTGGCGGGGTTGGCTTTGCGGCCTCGACCTTAGCCACGAAATCATCGGTTGCAGCAGAAAATGACGCGCAAAGTAGTCGCAAGTCCTTTGTTCTCGTTCACGGCACCTGGCATGGAGGGTGGGAGTGGCGAGATGTACGTCGTAATTTGACAGCACGCGGCCACGAGGTATTCGCCCCATCATGCACCGGGTGCGGTGATCGCAAACACCTCATGAGCCCAGACGTTGGCCTTGATACCCACATCACCGACATTGCGAACATTATTGAGTATGAAGAGCTCCAAGACGTCATCCTGGTTGGACACTCCTTCGCTGGACTAACCATCACCGGCGTCGCTGACCGCATGAAAGATCGCATCAAGCGTCTCGTGTTCTTAGATGCCTTAGTGCCGCATGGAGATCGCATGAGCGGCGTGAGCCGAAAAGAAGACGGCTCACTCTCTGACTATTGGATGGCGCGGAAAGAGAAGTTTATTGATGGATATCAGATGGACTTCTTTGAAGAATACCCAACTGAGATGGTGGTACCCGCCAACGATGAAGAAAACATCGCTTGGCTAAAACGCCGCATTACGCCACACCCCGCCCGTGGGTGGTCGGATACGCTAGAACTGAAGAATGGCGGATGGGAAGGCCTACCCCGCACCTACCTTCATTGTGTCGCTCAAGCCTATAGCCCGACCTCTATGGGGATGGTTGGCCCCGCAAAGGACGATCCAGAATGGGACTATCGCGCCATGCCTTGGCAACGCAACGCAATGATGACCGATGCCGATGCTGTAGCAGACGTTCTCGCTGCCATGTAGCCACCGCTTGCCTGTAAAGAGCACCCCCGGTATAGCAAGCCGACGTGAACCAATTTCAGGATACAAGTCATGACCCAGCGCGGTGAACCCCGTTCCGCCTATAAGCACTTCTTAAAGATTCCAACCCGTTGGAAAGACAACGACGTGTATCAGCACGTCAATAACGTCGTGTATTATTCGTTTTTTGACACCGTCATTAACGAGTACCTGATTCGTGAAGGCGGCCTAGATTTTGAACACGGCGACATTGTTGGGCTGGCAATCGAAACTCACTGCTCGTTTCACAAGCCCATACAGTTTCCGCAAGTTGTCGACGCCGGACTGCGCGTCGGAAAGCTGGGTAACTCTTCCGTGCGATATGAAGTAGGGTTGTTCGTTGAAGGTGACGAAGAGTGTGCCGCTGACGGGCATTTCGTGCATGTCTTTGTAGAACGTCCTGAGAATAAGCCGACACCGATTCCGCCTAACCTGAGAGCGTGCATGGAGCGCCTCATTTCAGATAGCGCCGACTAAGCGCCAAAGGAGACACATAATGAGCCTGCCCCAACGCAAGAAACTTCGTGAGCTTATGGCTGCCCCAGGCATGATTGTGGCCCCAGGTGGCGGTACACCGCTTGATATCCGCCTTATTGAGCAGGCCGGTTTTGATGTCGGCTACATGACAGGCTACGGCTGCGCGTGTGTTCGTTACGGCGTCCCTGATGTTGGGCTCATCGGTTATGGCGAGCTTGAAGAAACCGTACGCGCCATGCGCCAGGTCACAGAGATTCCTTTGATCGTCGACTGCGATACCGGTTACGGCGATATCGCGAACGTCAAACGTACAGTTCAGGGCATGGAAGCCCTCGGCGTTGCAGGCGTTCAGTTGGAAGATCAAGTTTGGCCCAAAAAATGTGGCCACATGGCCGGAAAATTTGTTGAGCCCAGAGACGTCGCCACTCGCAAAGTCAGAGCGGCCGTTGCAGCGCGGACGGACCCAGACCTCCTGATCATTGCCCGCACCGATTCACGCGGACCCCACGGCATGGACGAAGCCATGGATCGGGCCAAAATGTTCATGGATGCCGGTGCCGACATGATTTTCTTCGATGGACCGAAATCTTTAGAAGAACTCCACCAAATTTGCGATGCAGATATCGGCCCGCAGATGGCCAACATGAGTGAAACCGGCCTGACGCCAATTTTGTCTGCCAAAGAACTTGAAGAGATCGGCTTCAAACTCACAATCTGGCCCTCGACAACATCGCGGATCGCTGTACGACAGGTTTCAGAATTCCTCTCCCATCTCAAAGAGACCGGAGACTCACGGCCCTGGCTGGATAAGATGGCATCGCTTGAAGAAACCAACACCAAATTGGGCCTGAACGACGTGAAAGCGTTCGAGGATATCGTCACGGGCGACTAACAAGGCGGAACCAACAACAGGAGTGTAGCGGTCATGTTGAAAATCTGGGGTCGATCAAATTCGATCAATGTTCAGAAAGTCATGTGGGCCGTTTCTGAACTTGGCGTCGACCATGAGCGCATAGACCTCGGTGGAAATTTTGGCGGGCTCGACACGCCCGAGCTATTGGCGCGTAATCCTCACGGCCTCATTCCGGTAATCGACGACAACGGCATCGTCATTTGGGAAAGCCACGCCATCGTCCGCTACCTGGCAGCACAGTATGGTGATGGATCTTTGTGGCCATCTGACCCGGCTGCCAGATCAACTGCTGACATGTGGATGGAGTGGGCGCAAACCGTTTTACAACGCGATTTTATTCAACTGTTTTGGAATTTGTATCGCACACCCGTCGAGCACCACGACCATGCTTTACTGGCAAACTTAACGACTCAATGCGCCACAAACTTTTCGCACTTAGAAGATTTGATAGGCGACTCGCCATATATCAGCGGACAAAATCTGACTTACGGTGACATTCCAATCGCCACACAGTTTTATCGATACTTTACGCTCGATATTGAGAGGCCTTCCTTGCCGCGCCTGGAGGCTTGGTACAGTCGGATGTGCGAACGCACTGCATACGCCGAGCATGTAATGGTTCCCTATGAGGACCTTCGGGCGCGTTTAGCGCCATAATTCAAGCGCAGAGACCCGCGCAATTTCTTTGCCAACGCGCTAATCCCCAGTAGAGTTGTCATAGAAACATGACCTTATGGAGGGAGTGGCTATGTCCCCCGATGCTGGCAGCGCGACCGATATCGTTACAGAGCAAACGCTGATTGAGCGTGCGCGAAAAATTGCACCCTCTCTTGCGGAGCGACGCGCAAAGACGCATGACCTGCGCCGGTTGCCGGAAGAAACAGTTGCAGACCTGGTCGGCGCGGGGTTGTTTAAAGGCTGTCAGCCAGAACGTGTCGGCGGCTACGAGTTACCCTTTGGGGCCCAAACATCTGCCGGTGCAGAAATAGGGAAGCATTGCGGATCGTCTGCTTGGATCGTGTCAGTCTGCGGCACGCATCACTGGATGCTCGGCAAATTCTCGCCCGCCGCCCAAGACGACATTTGGGCCAAAAACCCAGATGCGATTTCTGCTTCAGCTTTCTCCTCAATCCATCAAACCACCGAACGCGTTGACGGTGGGTTTAAAATTTCTGGTCAGTGGATGTTTTCAAGCGGCATCCATGCCTGTGACTGGTGCATCGTCATCGGACGCATCATGCATGAAGACCGACCACCAGAGATGTGGTTCATGCTTGTTCCCAAAGAAGATTATAAGATTCAGGACAACTGGCGCACGGTCGGCTTACGCGGCACCGGTAGCAATGACTTGGTTATCGAAGACGCCTTTGTGCCAGATCACC
Organism: uncultured Rhodospirillaceae bacterium; assembly: GCA_943787205.1. Lineage (GTDB taxonomy): Bacteria > Pseudomonadota > Alphaproteobacteria > Rhodospirillales > Rhodospirillaceae > WLXB01. The sequence goes on along the minus strand of CALSLN010000013.1, from coordinate 96,761 downwards.
GAGTCATCAGACACACCGTAATCAATGGCCTAGAAACTCCTGGGACGGAAGGCAACCCTAACAGCGTCTACCGTATGCCGATGAACGGCGTGATTAACTATTGCGTTTCAGCACCAGCTCTCGGACTGGCCGAGGGCGCGCTTGAGATTTTCTCAGCTGACATGGCACCAAGGACCGATGTTTTCGCCCAAAAGGTTTCGGGCAACGCGACGCTTCAACTTCGCACGTCCGAGTCTTCTGCCGAAATTGACTGCGCGCGTTTGCTCTATGCCAACGACATGGCCCGCATTCAAAGCTCGGTTCAAGGCGGCCCGCCCCTAGAGTTGGATGAGTTGGCTCGATTTAAACGCAACGCCTCCTACATCGGACAATTGTCAAAACGCGCTACCAATCGACTCGCAGCTGCTATGGGCGCGCGCGGCCTGCAGGAGGATAATTTCGTCCATAAGGCACATGCCGATATCAGCGCCGCTTGCTCACACATATCGATGGTTTGGGATACCTGCGCCCTACCCCACGGCATGGCTAAACTTGGCGTCCTGACGGAAGCATCCTTGGGCCCCTAATCGCTAAGAGTTGCCCTGCTCTGAGAATCCCGCTAAGCCCGGTACACCATCAAATTTAAACACGACTTTAGACAAGGAGCCGTTAAATCATGGCCCCCGACACCTCAGTCCAAGACCGCAATGACGAAGATAACGTTTCAACCGCAGACCTCGTGTCTCGCGCTGCGGCCCTCGGCCCAAGCATTTTTGGACGCCGCGTAGACGCTGCAGCAAAGCGATCCGTGCCAGATGCCTCAATCGCTGAATTGGTTGACTCCAAAGTCCTCAGGTCCTGCATGCCGAAAAGGTTTGGCGGCTATGAACTGCCTTTCGGCGCACACACAGATGTCGCCATGGAATTGGCAAAGCATTGCGGGTCTACCGGCTGGGTCTCGGGGATTATTGGGAGCCATAATTGGTGGTTAGGTAAATACGAGCCGGATGCCCAACATGAAGTCTGGGGAGACAATCCGGATGCTCTCGTCGGCGCAGCCTTTGCATCCAAACCAGGCTCCGGTGGAAAACCAAAAGATGGCGGTATCGTCGTATCGGGAACATGGATGTGGTGCTCAGGTATTGATCATTGCGACTGGGTCTCCCTCATGACCCCTGTCTTTGACGGTGACGGTCCACCAGACTTGAATATGGTTCTTCTAAAAAAAGGCGAATACAAAATTGATGACGTTTGGTTTTCACCAGGTATGCGCGCGACCGGGTCAAACAACGTCATCGTCGAAGATGTCTTCGTACCAGCGCATCGAGTCACCCGTGTTGCTGAGCTAAACACAAAAGACTCGCCGGGATGCAAGCTGAACACGAGCGCCGTCTATAAATTGCCAATGCTAGACGTGTTCGGCTACTCCGTCGCCATCCCTACACTTGGCTGTGCCATGGGAACGCTAGACCACTTTGTTAACGGAATGCGCGGACGGTCAGGGCAAGACAAATCCAAGCTCGCCGAATTACAAAGCCTCCAATTGCGCGCCGCAGAATCATCGGCCGAGATCGATGCAGCACATGCCATTTATAGAAATGATTTGGCGACCATGTGGGCCGCTGCAGATGAAGACCGAAACCTAAGGCCAGAAGAACTTCTAAAGTTCAAACGCAACGGCGCCTATGTAGCAACACTGTCAAAACGCGCGGCAACCCGGGTTATTGAGTCCATGGGTGCAGGTGGCATGTCCGATAACAATCCAGCACACACATCGTTCTCCGATACGATGTCAGGTGCCGCCCACGGCGCTCTATCTTGGGACAAGAACGCGACGCTCTGGGGTAAGCAACTGTTTGGTCTTAATGACGGACAATCAGACTTAGATCGCCGCACTGCTGCAGCCGCTAAGGACTAAACTTATTCGGCCGTCTTGGCTTGGGCGAGCAAGTCGCTCAACCCGTCGTCGGAAATTCCCAGCTGTCCCAATTGATCGACGATGTTCGCGAGATACTCGAGGCTTCGTCCCTCTGACCCTGTACCTTGAAGTAAATACGTAATTTTCTCGGTTACCGGCCAATGACCCGCAAACTGGTCGTGATCAGTGTCAGCAACATAGACACGCGCAGAAACAGCCCGGCCATCGGAAAGGCTAACCACATGGTGTTGCGGCAAATAAACGTCCGTGACCAATTCTCGTTCGTCCAAATACTCAATGACAGCGTCTAGATCACTGGCGTGAATTTGATAGGCACGGCCCAAACACTCACCACCAGGCGTAAGACCACTGACGAGTCCAGGCACATCGGGAGTACCGCGATAGTGAATAGATTGGATGCACATGTCCCGGCGCCAGCCAGTTAGCTTGGCCGGCATCATTTCGGCAAAAGGAAAGCCAGGACGCCACATCAAAGAGCCGTACCCGAACACCCAATAAGGATCGTTGCTTTTTTGGTTGGTCATGTTGCCCTTGTAACGCCACAATCTCACACGTCAACCATGCTAATGTGAGCTCCATGATCAAGTCACACCTGCGCAGATTATTCTTGGGCCTCGCCGGAGCTGTTGTCGTCATCGCGCTTGCCTATAGCGCCCTCTGGGCAGCGCTCGCGACCAGCACTCAAACCATTGCCGAAGAATGGATTTCTAAACAACGGCTGAAAGGCTGGTCCGTATCAGTCACCACACCTCGCCTCGATGGGTTCCCATACTGGCCATTCGTTGTTCTAGAAAACGTCGCCATCACTGCACCTCTCGCGAATGGTTCGTGGTCCTGGGCGACGGACCGCGTAACCCTCCACCCAGCGACATTTGACCTGACCCGCCTTACAATTCGGGCTGCTGGCCGCCATTTGATCGACGCGCCTTGGGCACCAAGCACACCGTTATTCGCCGAGGCCTCCGTGGCCAATTTAGACATCGACGTCGATACGAACGGACGCCTACAACGCAGCCACATTTATTTAGAGCAAATAGAACTGCAAGATTCTGCCCGTCTACCCCTTGTTGGCGCGACCCTCGTTGATTTGGATTTCACACTGGCGGACCCAACGACGGGTCCGAGAGAAGTCTTTGCTCAATTCATTGGCCGGGGAGATGATGTTCGCCTTGCCATGAACCTTAGACCCTTTGAGCCAAAAATTCAGACGGTCCAATTGGCCGCCGATTTAGTCGGACCTGTTAAACCTGGGCGCCTACAAGAGGCCCTTGAGCTGTGGCGAAGTGGAGGCGGAACATTAGAAGTCCGCCGCGTCTTGCTCGATTGGCCTCCACTCTCCATTGATGCCGACGGCACCATGGCCCTAGACGACGGGCTACAACCTATCGCCGCATTCTCAACACGCATCACAGGATTCAATGACGCGCTGAATGGGCTCGAGACCAGGGGCATCATCCCGCGCGGCAAAGGCACGTCAGCACAACTTGTCCTAAATTTATTGGCGAAAACCCCGCCCGGTGGCGACAAGCCAGAGCTACAAGTGCCACTTTCCATCCAGGATCAAAAACTGTCCGTCGGGCCCTTCGGTATCATGGACGTCCCCACCGTCCGATGGGACTAAGGTCATTGCTTAGTCGGGCGGGCCGTACTTATCGATAACCCACGGCTCATCTGCCGCTTCAGCCGTCCACTTCTGCATCGCCGGAAGAGCCAAAACCGCGTCAGCATAAGCTGAACACACGTCATCCATATCAATGACATAGGTTTTAAAACGGGTGATTACGGGTGCGAACATAGCATCGGCAATTGTGAAGTCGCCAAACAAAAAGTCGCCGCCCTGACCAAACCGATGCCTTGTATCTCGCCAAATCGCCTGAACCCGATCTATGTCTTTAGTCACATCCTCGGCCCACGTCCGCGCTGGATAAACTTTTCTTAGATTCATGGGCATTGCTTGGCGCAGCGCCCCAAAACTAGCGTGCATTTCGGCAGCAATGGTGCGGGCATGCGCCTTGGCATGAGGGTCAGTCGGCCACCAAACTCGATCATAGAACGCGTCTGCCAGGTACTCAAGAATGGCCAGTGATTCCCACACCGTGATATCGCCATGATGAAGAACCGGAACTTTGCCGGCTGGGGAATGCTTTAAAATTTCTAGAGATGTCGCATCCTGATTCAACGGAATGACAATCTCTTCAAACGGAACACCGAAGTGCGTCATCGCCAGCCATGGCCGCAACGACCAGGACGAATAAGTTTTATTGGCAATCACCAAAGTCAAATCCGTCGCCATAACTATCCCCTACTCTGCCTGCTTGGCATCAATAATGCCGCGGCGAATTTTCCGGGTCCGTGCAAACAAATCCTCTAGCGCATCCCCCTCGCCCCGACGAATGGCACGCTGTAAAGCAGTTAGGTCTTCAGAGAAACGCTGCAGCGTTTCCAGTGTTGCTTCACGGTTGTTGAGGAAAATATCCCGCCACATCACCGGATCAGAAGCAGCGATTCGGGTAAAGTCACGGAAGCCTGAGGCTGAGTACTTCATAACTTCCTGGCGGAGATCATCTTCTAAATCCGTCGCCGTACCAACAATCGTATATGCAATCAGATGCGGCAGATGAGATGTAATGGCGAGCACCATGTCGTGATGAGATGGCGTCATGATATCGACCATAGCGCCCATGCCCTCCCACAGAGCACGAACCTTTTCGACCGCATCAGGATTCGTGCTTTCTGTTGGAGTGAGAATCGTCCAACGCCCTTCAAACAGCTCAGGAAAACCTGCGGCCGGGCCAGAGTTTTCTGTCCCTGCTATGGGGTGACCAGGCACAAATGGATTCTGCTCAGACAAATGCGGTGTTACGGCATCGACCACAGACTGCTTCACAGAACCAACGTCGGTCACGATTGCGCCAGGCTTCAAAACTGGGCCAATCGCCTCTGCGATTGAGCCATAGCTGCCAATGGGTGTCGCAATAACGACCAAATCCGCATCGGCAACGGCGGCAACAGGATTATCGTAGGCCTGGGAAACAACACCTAAATCTACAGCCTGATCGCGGGTGTCCTGCGACCGCGCGCAAGCAACAAGCTCACCGGCCAACCCGTCAACAGTCATACGGCGTGCCATACTGGAGCCAATAAGGCCGATCCCAATAAATGCCACTCGCTTAAACAGAGGCTCAGCCACTATCACCTCCCATGAATTCAGCCACCACTGTTAGCACGGCGTTCATCTCGTCATCGTCGCCCAACGTAATCCGCAAGTGGTCTGGTAGGCCATAATTATCGACACGCCGCACAATAATGCCCTTACTTTGCAGGAACACGTCCGCATCCGCTGCCGTTTTACCTGGTACGTTTGGAAACTTCGGTAGAACGAAATTACCTGACTCACCAATAACCTCCAGGCCAAGCGACCGTAAACGCTGCACAGCAACACCCATCCAACGCACGTTATGATCAAACGCTGCTTTTGTATGCGCGACGTCACGCATGGCGGCCGACGCCGCAGCGAGAGCAGGGCCGTTTACATTAAACGGGCTTCGCAACCTTTCTAAGGTTTCAATGATAGACCGAGGTGCATAGGCCCACCCAACACGCAAACTCGCGAGGCCATAGATTTTTGAGAATGTTCTGGTCATCACCGTATTGGGCGTGCTTTCGACCAGTGCCCGACCGCCGTCGTAGTCAGCCCCCCCCATAAATTCGGCATAAGCACCATCAACGACAAGAACAATATCCTCGCGCAGACGCGCACGAAGACGCGCAAGGTCTGCACCGGGCAAAACCGTTCCCGTCGGGTTATTGGGGTTGGCTACAAAAACAATCTTGGTCGCGTCAGTGACCGCCGCAAGAATTGCGTCGACGTCTGCCATTAAATTGGTTTCAGGTACAACGACGGGCGTCGCCCCGACGCTCCGGGCATAGATACCGTACATGAGAAAACCATGAGCCGTGTGAAGCACCTCGTCACCCGGCCCGGCGTAAGCACGACAGACCAAGCAAAGAATTTCATCTGAGCCGGCGCCACACATGAGCTGACTTGAGTCTAGGCCATGCACATCTGAAATCGCGGATTTTAAAGCCGTCGCATTACCGTCCGGATACCGAACCAAGCTTGACGCAGCATCAGCATGCGCAACCAACGCCGCTGGGCTCGGCCCAAGCGCGCTTTCGTTTGAAGACAGTTTAATCACCCTGCCGTGCCCCTTAAGGCTCGACTTGCCGCCCTCATAGAGAGGAATATCCATGAGTCCGGCGCGGGGTTGCGGGAGTGCCATGGCGCCCATACCTGTGTTGGAGGTGGCTAAATTCGGATCAGTCTTAGTTGCATGCCTGGTCGAAATCAAAGAAAACATTGACAGGACAGCCACTTGCGGCTGTTTTGCCTCATTATAAATGCTTTTATTGAGCACTTTGGATAGACACGACATGAACGATTCAGGCACCAGCGCGGACGACCCGCTGGCTCCCCGGCTCACGCTGGAGGGTCCTTTGGTGCTGCAATCGGGCGTTTCTTTGTCGCCAGTGACCATCGCCTACCAGACCTACGGCACGCTCAACGCGGACAAATCCAACACGATTCTACTCTGTCACGCCCTCACGGGCGACCAGTTCGCAGCTGGCAAACACCCCGTAACCGACAAGGATGGATGGTGGCACCACCTTATTGGTCCGAATAACGTTATTGATACCGATCGGTACTTCGTGATTTCGACCAACGTTCTTGGTGGGTGCCTCGGATCAACCGGGCCCAAGGAAACGAATCCGGAAACAGGCCAACCCTACGGCCTAGATTTTCCCGTCATCACCATTCGCGACATGGTCCAAGCCCAAGCACGGCTGCTCGATCAGCTTGGTATCGCTAAAGTCTTCTGTGTCACTGGCGGATCTATGGGCGCTTTGCAAACCTTAGAATGGGCGCATCGCTTTCCAGATCGAATTACGGCAGCTGTCCCCATTGCTGGCTCGTATCGACACTCAGCGCAGAACATCGCTTTTGACGAAGTCGGGCGTCAGGCCATCATGGCCGATCCGGATTGGGCGCAAGGCAACTACCTTGAAAAAGGCACGGTGCCGAAGCGCGGACTTTCTGTCGCGCGTATGGCGGCGCACATCACGTATCTATCGGAACCCGCTTTGCAGCGAAAGTTTGGGCGACGACTTCAAGACCGAGATAGCTTGACCTATGGGTTCGACGCAGACTTTCAGGTCGAAAGTTACCTGCGCCATCAAGGCTCAACTTTCGTCGACCGGTTTGATGCGAACTCGTACCTCTACATTACCCGAGCCATGGATTATTTTGACCTAGCAGAAGAAAACGGCGGTAAATTAGCAAATGCGTTTAAGGATACGCCGGTGCGGTTCTGCTTGATCTCGTTCAGCTCTGACTGGCTCTTTCCCACAACGGAAAGCCGGGCGGTCGTCCATGCCCTCAATGCAAACGCGGCGAAGGTGAGCTTTGTCGAAGTTGAGTCCGACAAAGGGCACGATGCCTTTTTGTTGGATGAACCAGAGTTCCACGAAACCCTACGTGGCTTTCTTGATGGCGCTGCGCGATCCGTTGGTCTTCAAGACGTTGCCACGGAAGGCGCCTCATGACAGAGACTCCGACAACGCTACCGACACAAATGCAATCCGGCATTCGCGTTGACTTGCAATTGGTCGCGGATCAAATCAAGCCAAACAGTCGGGTGTTAGATGTGGGTTGCGGCGACGGGATGCTGCTGGCCTATTTGCGCGACTACAAACACGTAGATGGTCGCGGCCTTGAACTGTCGATGGCCCGTGTCAGTGGCGCTGTGCGTGAAGGTTTGGCTGTCATTCAAGGCGACCTAGATTCTGACCTTAAACATTATCCTGAGGGGGCCTTCGATTACGCAATTCTAAGTCAGACATTGCAAGCAACCCGAAACCCCAAAGGCGTTCTTGAGGATTTGCTCCGTCTTGGCACGCACGCTGTGGTGTCCTTCCCCAACTTCGGCCATTGGCGAGTCCGCCTTTCCTTGTTGTTGAGGGGGCGCATGCCGTCGACACCCACGCTCCCAGAGTCTTGGTACGACACGGAAAACATCCACCTGTGCACGATCAAAGACTTTCTGACTCTGGTCGATGATATGGGCGTGACCATTGAAGCCGGCTTTGCGCTCGATGGTCATGGGCAAAAAGTGAACTATGCCGTAACGGGATGGCTCGCAAACCTGTTCAGCGAACAAGCCCTTTTTGTTTTGCGACGCTAGGCCACACCAATTTCAAACGTGGTTTATTCCTGCTGAATGCGACTAGCCGTGCGTGCCGGGGCCGTGCCCCCAGGGGCCAACACATAGTCTTTAAGACGGCGGACATTTGCGGCCTGGGTCGGCGCTGCATAAATTTGCTTCGTTGCCTCAACGACATTCACCCCGGCAATAGTTGGGAAGAGGCGTCGACCGACGCGCTCTATACCGAGTGTCCATGACGTAAACAGCGGCCACCACACCGGCGGGAAAAACAGGGCCGTGGATTTTTCGACAGGAGCAAAAAACGTGTCCCGCAACGTCCGTGTCAATTGAGTCATGGAGTAAGGCCGACCATGCGCGAAGGGTGTGCTTTCAATACGCGCCCACAAACCCCGGCGGTTTGGCACAATCACAACGAGACGTCCCCCATCCGCCAACACCCGCCAGCACTCCCTTAAAAGGTCTCTAAAATGGGCACTGCTTTCCAAGGCGTGCACCAACACGATGCGATCAAACAATCGGTCGGCAAAAGGCAGTGCGCCATCGTCGGCGAGCGTCACTCGACCTGGCTGGTCTACTGGCCAGTGCATCACACCCTGGACAGGGGGCATGACCGCGACCACGCGTTCAGCCTCATCTTGGAACTGGGACAAAAGAGGCGTCGCAAACCCAACGCCGAGCACACGCAGCCCGCTTGTATCCGGCCAGAGCGCCCTGAGCCGCTGACGCAGCACACGGCGGACCAACCGACCAAGGGGGGCGGCATAAAAATCTCTCAAATCAAGGACATCGACCCACATGATTATGTTTTATCACAGCCCAAACCGGTTCGTGCCAAAACTAGCCCTACCTGTGCTAATCCTTGCGTGACGGGGCTGAATCGTCGAAACTCGCATCCGTGGCGGAACGGGCGAACTGTTTCAGCCGTTGGTATGATACCGAAGCCTGCCGGTTATAGATAAACGGCATTTTTCTGGGGATTTAAGTAGCGTCCACGCGATGATCGCGCGCTATTCGACAAGGGGAAATGGGCATGGCGTCCAAAAGTTTTCTGTCTCAAATGCGGGGTTTCACCCTAATCGAGATTTCGATTGTGTTGGTGGTGATCGGGCTATTGTTATCTGGCGGGCTGGTTGCACTAGCCCCCATACTTGAGAATGCCAAACGCACGCAGACTGAAAACACCCTGACCAAGATTGAGGACGCGCTTTTACTCTATGCAATCCAGAATAGCTGCTTGCCATGTCCGGCACTTAACGCCGGAACTGCAGGAACTGCAAATGCTGTAACTACTGGGGATTATACTACCGGATGTACGGCTAACGCTTGCACTGCACCCAGTTCCGCGAGCGTCGTACCATGGGTGAACCTTGGCTTACAGCCCTCCGATGCGGCAGATGAGTGGGGAACCAAGATTACATATCATTTGTCAGATACGACAAATTCAACAGGAACCGGATGCGATAATATACAAGACGGCTCGAATGATGCAGCAGCAGGCGGATTCCCTCGCACCGGAACAACGTTCCCAGTTGGGTGTCTTAACATTATTGACCCCAACCCGTGACTAAAGCGTGCCACTTTCAGATTGGATGACAAAATATCATATCCCGGCTCAAACTGGCCAAAACTCAGATAAGCCAGACTTGTAAGCCTTTTCCAGGGCTTATGCTATCAGAAAGGCTTCGGGTGCGACAACAGAGGGATTACCCTAATTCGCAGGTTTTCTAATAGGTTTCGCGTCACAAGAAGGCTGCGAACGCTCCGGCACAAAGCGCTGGCCCGAGCGGAAAATGACGCTGCCTCTTCCCCAAACCAAACCAAACCGCCAAAATAAGGGTTACACTGCCAAATACGGTTAGAAACACTGGGATATGGGCCATAGGCATCGGGATTGCCAAAGCCATACCAAGCTTAATGTCGCCCCAACCCAACCCTGGCTTCTTCTCAAAAATCTGTCCCAGAACACGCAAACACACGCCAACGGCAAAAACAACTGCCACGGCTATACCGATTTGGGTGATCTCACGCTGATCCAGCCAGGACAGCACGCTAGCCATACTAGCCAGAACTAAGACCAAACCATTCGGCAAACGACGAAATTCGAGATCAATGACGCTCAGCGCCAAAAGCAGCACAGTCAAAACCCAAAGGACAATGATACGATCAAGCGCTAGGGGGGCTTGGAAAACCACAACAATCACGAAGAGTGTGCCGCACAACAGTTCTATTGCGGGGTACCGCGCAGAGATCGCCGTTTTGCACTGCCTGCAACGCCCCATCGACATCACCCATGAGAGCACAGGCATCAGATCCCGAGCTGACAAAGACCTACTACAGCTTGGACATCGCGAGCGCCCGCTCACGAAACCCTCCCCCCTTGGAAGACGGTAAGACAAAGCAGTCACAAAGCTACCGCAGACAAGGCCCAGCATTACTGCCAAAGCGATGAAGGGCAGGTATTCAGGCTGCAGGAGTAGCTGTATGGAGGCCAAAACCGCTTCCCCTAGGGCTGGGATGCGGCTCCGCCGGATGGCGGCTGCCCAGAGATAACAGTCACCGCTTTACCGAGAGTGTCCTTGGCCCAAAATTGAAGGGTTGGACTGAGGGCAAATAGCGCCACGACGGCCGCCATCTCCAGTGCGATAACGCCGACGAGAACGCGACGAGTCATACTCCGATTTAATCGGACAGGCTTCGCAATCTGAGGCGAGTCATCTATGGCGGCTGTAGCGTGCTTCTCTGTGACCTGGATTGAGCCCTCGCCATACGCCACCAGTAGAGATTTATCGGCTAAAATATTAATAACCCTGGGAACAAATTGGGCGCTGGACGCCAACAACCGTACCGCACCCATATCAAAAACTGGAAACTCAATACCTTCGATGCGGCTCGCTTCTAGGTGGTGGTTTATATAGTGGACCGCTTCATCCATGGTCAGCGGACCCGTGTTGAACGAGAACCCGATCCGTTGAATGATCTGCCGAAGATTTGGTTGGCCAAGAAGGTCATCAAGCTCACTCTGCCCAAACATCACAATCTGCAACAATTTGTGCCGCTCAGTCTCAAGGTTTGAGAGAAGCCGAACCGTTTCCAAACCCTCTGCACCTAAGGCCTGCGCCTCATCGACAATAAGGACGGCGTTCCGACCAATCGCATGTTGCTCGAGGAGAAAGGTATTCAGAGCTTGAAGCATCTGAGTGCGTGTGCCCGGCTCAATGCCAAATTCGGCACAGACCAAACCCACCAAGCTTTCTGGATCACACTGCGGTGCATTGAGGTAAGCGACAGCGTCATTCGAGCCTACCAGTTTACGGAGCAGCAACCGGCAAAGCATAGTTTTACCGGTGCCAACATCACCAACAACTTTCAAAATGCCGGTATTGCGAGCGATCCCAAACTGGATCGACTGAATGATTTCAACGTGCCGATCAATCGGGAAATATTGATTGGTATTCGGCGTCAGAGTGAAGGGATGTTCCTTCAGCCCAAAGTGCGCGAGGTAAGGCATAGTCCGTTCCGGACGGCGTGCGTTAGAGGGTCTTCAAGTAACGTACGCGACGCTCAATGCTAGAGCGTGACAATCCACTGGCGGCACCGCCATTGAGAATGCCTGCTAAGACGCGTTCGTATGAGACCACCGCCTGTTCTGCACGCCCGATACGGTCCAAAAGCACAGCCAAATTATACTGGTACATAACCGTAGACGGCGACATTGACGCCGCTTCTCTTAGATAATCGAGCGCCTGGGAGTTAGACCCCATGCGCGCATAGAGCAGACCAATTTGAGCCTTAACCGGGCTAAATTGAGGGTACTCCCGCTCCAGATCTAGCAACTGGTTCATGGCCTCATTAGGCGCACGCGTGCTAAAAATACTCGTTAGATTAGTCAATGCCTGGCGATTATTTGGGTCACGCCGCAAGACAGCCTCATACCCGACGCGTGCTTCTTCCAAACGACCTAGCCTTTGGAGCGCCGCGCTACGACCCAGTTGCGCCATAATGCTTGTTGGCTCGCTGGATAAAGCATCTGAGTACAAGTCCAACGCAGACCCAACATCACCGCGGACGAGGGCGTTATATCCAGCCGTGACATTGTCCTGAGCCGACTGAGACACTTCGCGCACTTGAACGGAATTCCCTAGTCCAGAGAATTCCGCCTCTGCCCGACGAATCGAGATCGGCGGATTCAAAACCCGTCCCGGAGAATTCGCGTCAAATTCTGGCATCGGGTCAGATCGAGTAGGCGCGGCAACAGCGACAGACCTAACTGGCGTAGGCGCGACAGGCGCTGGTTCAACCGAAGCAGGTGACACCGCTGCAACTGGAGCAATCACTTGCTCAGGAGCTTGTGCTTCTGCAACTGGTGCTGATGTCGCAGTTGGCGCTAACGCGACCTCTGTCATCGGCTCTTCAGCCACCAAAGGTTCTGCAACCGTGGCAACAGGTGCGGATTCCGCTGACTGCGCTGCTGAGCGGGCAACATCCATTGGCGATTGAGGTGCAGCGACTATGTCTTCCGTCGCAACAGGCGTCTGAGGTCCTGCCGTATTTGACGTAGGTTGGGGTGCTTGAGCGACTGGAGCCTGAGCAACCTGCACTGGAGCAGAATCGTCCGAATCAAACAGGAAGAACGCAACGACAATAACGAGTGCGAGAACAACTGCAGAGGCAATACCAGCAACACGCCAATTAGCGCCAATTCCGCCTATTTTTCCGCCAGAGATGGCACCCGAACCGGCCAGGCGCTCTGGGTCAAAAGGCGACGTCGCCCCGCCATCAGAGTCACCCGCCTGGACAGACGCCTGCTCTTCATTTTCCTTAGCTGCTTTCTGAAGCGCTTTATAAAGTACGCTCATGCGCTTTCCCGTCCCCGCTACGTCCGGCGTTATTAACCGACCGAACGCCCCCATACGGTGCAATTGATCCGGCCTTTAAACACCGGCCTGATACATGCTCAAACACTATACGCAAAGCCCAAAAGGCGCAAGCAAGCTACGTTACAACAGATTGGGCAATGTCCCGAAACCAGCCCCTTGAGGCCCTTCCAGCATCGAAATACCGATCACTCGACAGTGATCGTAACCTTCTCAGACATCACGGGAGGGTCGTGTGGCACGTGATCCTGATCACCCAAAATCATCTGGAGCGTGTACTCGCCGGGTTCCAGAGAGAGCGTTGTTTCTGTCTGCCCCCCACCAAAATGCAACAAATCCGACTCTCCAGACGGCAAAGGCCCATTCATCATTGGGGCGACACGGTTGATTAATAGATGGTGGTGCCCGCTGTCCGGGTATTCCACGCCAGCAGGTGCCACACCCATCCCCTTCAACCCAAACTGAACTTTAACCGGGCTCGACACGGTCTCGCCATTAGATGGAGAAACAATATAAGCGACAGTATTTGGAGCTGACTCCGTGCGGGGCCATTCTTCCGACTGAGCGCAGGCCGATGTGGATACCAGTACGGCGGCAAGGGCAAACATGTAAGAACGCATGAACTAAACTCCAGCTTTATGGCGCGTGCAAAAAATATACCCGCACCGTAGGCGAGCGCATGCAGCCGAGGCAAGGGTTTACAAGACTACTGCGCCTTCTAATCTGAACATCAGACGCCGCACTCAAGAAAAGCACAACAGCATGCGCAACACTTTACTCATTACATTTCTAATTATGGTTGGCATCGCAGCGGGTATCGGCATTCAAAGATACGAACCTGCACCGCTCGTATTCGACACGCATGATTTCGAGACCTGCAGTTTGCCGCTACTTCAACTCGATACCCTATCCCGAGATGAAATCGATGAGGTGTCGTTGATCATCGGTCATGCATACGGCAACCCGCGCAATGCCGTACAAGGAAACGTCGCGGCGTCTCTGACTGATTTCCTCACCAGACATAACAATACGTTTGAGACAATATATTTTACCGGAGACATTCTCCCGAGCCCTAGTGTCGCGTGGTTCTCAGAACTCAAGAATACGCTCTCACCATATACCAGTGACGTCTACGCTGTTCCCGGGAATCACGACACGGGTTTTAATCTAACTTCAGATCACAGCGCCTTCGAACAGTCCTTCGATTCAAACTACCCCATACTCATGTCGAAAGGACGGAGTAATTTTCTACTCATCGATACAATTGAACATCCTTGGGCCATCACGCCTGACGCCATAGCTATAGCCCGAAAAATTCTTCGGCGGCAGATACTCTATTCATTCTTGGGCACAGCATCCTAAGGCCTAACCCACAAGACATTGCCAACTCGTTGGATGGAATCCCTGACCCGTTGCCCAACAACCTCGCGCTGATTGCCCCGCTAAAGGATATTTACGCCGATATCATCGTAATCAGCGGAGACACCGGTGCATTTGGCAATAAACCAGCCGTAGAGTGTCGAACATATCAAGGGGTTACGTTCGTTTCGCAAGGGCTCGGTGTCGCCGAAGCCGTTATCTTAGCCATTCGCAACGATGGTCTATTTGTACTCCCTCTAAGTTTTTAGGCGGGATCAATGTCCGAGATTTCTAATTGGCTTTTGCGAATAGCGTCATGGCGCGCCGTCGTTGGTATGTTTATTTTGACAGGCGCCCTCATCACGCTGATGACGACCATCTTTATGCCAGCAGTCACGAACGCTACAGGTGGCCTCGAGCCGTTCGACATCATTTTCCCGCTGAGCACGGAACAGATATCGGCCGGTCTCGCCCAATACAATTCCGAAGCAATAAAGGCCTACCTTTTGTTCACTGCGGTCGACGTTGCTTTTCCCATCGCGAGTGGGTTGTTCTCGTGCCTGCTCGGCGCGTGGCTCATAAAAATTAGTGGGTTTGAGTGGCTCATCAGCCTGGCGAAGCGCGGCTACATTCTCCTTCTCTTCATCCCCACCGTTTTTGACCTCATCGAGAATGCTGGTTTTGTCACCCTGATTTTGTCTGGTTCAGACACCAATGTTACGCTGGCCTCTGCGACAACTTTTGTGCACGCGGCAAAGTTTCGATCCATTAGCGTGATGTGGGCCGCCCATTCCATTTTATTTCTCTCAGCAATAATTGGAACAATCCAACGCACGCGCCAACAATCCAAATTGGATGCCGAATAGGATGAGAAATATGCAGGGAATTGGTGCGCCCGACAGGACTCGAACCTGTGACCCCCAGATTCGGAATCTGGTACTCTATCCAGCTGAGCTACGGGCGCTTGAGAGGGCGGGACAATAGACAAAGCCCTGGCCCCTGTCTATCTCAGATCCGATCAGAAAATGCCTGCTATTCCGCAGCTTTTAAACGGTCTAGGGCTGCTCGATCAGCCCCGGACTGCAGCGGCCGCGCTGGGTCCAAGAGAAAGCCCGCGATATCCGACAAAACGACGCCTGCCTGGAGATCGCGCAGCATCATGTGCCAGCCAGAGTCATAGAATCCAAGACGGCGCCCCTCACCGATCAGAAATTTTTCAACTGCTTTCCTGGTCGCACCCTTTGGAATGATTTCATCGTTCGCGCCATAGACGTAGAGCGCAGGGACAGAAATATCACCCGAACGCGCTTGGGCGCGATCCATCAAATTTGTCAGGCCGTAGATACTGTCTATACGCGTATCTTTGATGAACAGAGGGTCGCGACCGTTCTCCCGCAACATATCAATGTTATCGCTTGCTTGGCGGCCAAGACCACGTCCAGACGGTTTCGCCGACGGCATAAGGTGCGCACCCAACCAGAGGGCGGCACGATAACTCACCGGCATTGTCTCGCGCGCCCAAACAGCTGGCGCGACTAAGACCACCGAATCAATGGGAGGTGGCGAACCATCTGTCATCGCGGAAATGATGACGGCCCCACCCATACTGACGCCGATGGCATAGAGCGGAACCTTGGGATGCAGCCCATCAAGCACGACCGCAAAGTCTGAAAAGTCGTTCGCGATTGTATCTTCGCCTGGCCACAGGCCCGCGTGAGGCGCAGCGCCGAACCCACGTTGATCATAGGCGTAAACGGCATATCCTTGCGACGCCAAGAACGGACCAACACCCTGTGAATTAGGGACAACGCCAAACGATTTTGCATAGTCGTTAAAACCATGCACGGCTAGAACAACACCAGATGGGTCATGGTCTGGAAGCCAACGCCGCACGGGCAATGATAAACCATCGGCCGTTACAAAATGCGTCTTCGTCAAAGAGGGCTCGTGAACCCCAGATCCAGACGGTGCAACTTGAGGCGCACACGCCACTAAAAACGACGCTAGAGCAATGACCGCCAGCGCAGCCTTCATAGCGCCTCTGGCGTCGAACGGGTCAATTGCAAAAAGATGTCTTCCAAGTCGACTTCTTCCGTCACGATATCTGCGATCGGCAATTTTATCTCTTGCGCGGTTTGCAAAATATCGAGCATCGCCGTTGAAGATGGGCGGTACGTGATCTCGAGCTGATTCGGCATCGGCTGACGCGGATTAAATCGCTTCATCGCGTCTGGGATAGATGACAACGGTTCTGACAAAAGGAGCACAACCGTCTTGTTATCAAGTTGTTTAAGGAGAGCTTCCGTCGTATCGCATGCAACAACTTGACCGTGATTTATGATCGCGATTTGGTCACACAGCTCTTCGGCTTCTTCAAGGTAATGCGTTGTAAGGAGGATCGTTGTACCGCGCGCATTCATCTCGCGAATTGATTTCCATAGTGTCTTGCGAAGCTCGACATCAACGCCTGCTGTCGGTTCATCCAAGACTAAAATAGGGGGGCTATGAACCATCGCTTTGGCGATCAACAATCGGCGGCGCATCCCACCAGACAACGTGCGGGAATAGGAATCGGCCTTATCACTCAATCCAACTGACTCTAAAATTTCGTCCGTACGTCGCTCGGCCTTGGGCACACCATAAAGCCCCGCCTGCACCTCTAGGGTTTCTCTCGGTGTGAAAAAGGGGTCGAGATTCAGTTCCTGAGGAACAATGCCGATTGCACAGCGGGCTCGACGCTCCTGGGAATCAATATCGAAGTCCCACAACCGAACAGACCCAGACGTCTTATTCACGAGGCCGGCCATAATATTGATCATGGTCGACTTACCGGCGCCGTTCGGCCCAAGCAAACCAAAAAAGGCGCCCCGTGGCACCTCGAGATCCACACTGGTTAACGCTTCTTTCTTTGGCAGCCCGTTCTGACCACCGTAGATCTTAGTCAGCCCACTGATGGAGACAGCAAGGTCTGGCAGGTTAGCAATACTCGATTCGGGTAAAAAAGCGGTGTCTGGCATGGGGTTGGGGGCACTTCATGTTTCTTGGGGTAAAACGGAATTCTATAGGTGGTGGGTATCATCCGCATTGATGACGGGTCAACGGGAGAGCCCCAGCCGCATGCAAACGGGGTTGCCTCAGAAGGATCAGCGCGTCATAGAAAGACTCTCATTATCTTTCAAGCACAAGTGGACGAACGCTATGACAGAGCCAGCTGAAACAGTCGAAGTAGAACGCGCCGACGTGGACTGCGATGGCGGTGGCGGCGCTCTTGGTCACCCTCGGGTTTTTCTCAATATTAAGACGGATATTGGTCACCTGGATTGTCCCTACTGCGGTAAGCGTTTCATCTTGAAATCGGCGTCAAACGCCACACCAGAGTAGCCCTGCATGGCAAAATCCCCCAAGGCTGACCGGCTTATATTAGTCGACGGCTCAGGTTACATTTTTCGCGCCTACCACGCATTACCACCGATGACTCGATCAGACGGCGTGCCGGTCAATGCCGTCTACGGCTTTTCCAACATGCTGATGAAGCTGATGGATGACCTACTCGACAAAAACGAGACCGAACTGATCGCTGTTATTTTCGATGCTGGCCGGATCACGTTCCGCAACGAAATTTACCCAGAGTACAAAGCCAACCGCGACGAAACCCCGGAAGACTTATTACCTCAGTTCGACCTAATTAGAGATGCCACCCGCGCTTTCAATGTCGCCTGTATCGACATGAAAGGGTTTGAGGCCGACGATCTCATCGCAACCTATGCACGGATGGGCAAAGAGGCTGGACTAAAAGTTACCGTGGTTTCTGCTGACAAAGACTTGATGCAGCTCGTCGGCGACGGCGTTGAAATGCTTGATCCGATGAAACAGCGGATGATCGGGCCAGATCAGGTTATGGAAAAATTCGGCGTCGCGCCGAACAAAGTCATCGACGTCCAAGCGCTCGCCGGAGACTCCGCCGACAACGTTCCTGGTGTGCCGGGAATCGGCGTCAAAACAGCGGCTCTTCTGCTGAACGAATATGGTGACCTTGAAACGATTTTAGAACGCGCCAGTGAAATCAAACAAAACAAGCGCCGTGAGAACCTGATCGAGTTTGCTGACCTTGCCCGCATCTCTAAAGAACTCGTTACCCTAAAGGATGACGTTCCGGTGACGACGGGTCTCGATGAGTTTGGCTGGCAAGCGCCTGAGCCGAGCATCATTCTAAGCTGGCTTAAAGACCAAGGCTTCCGAACCCTAGCGGCGAAGGTTGCAACTGAACTTGGGGCCGAACTGGGCGGTGAAGACGCTGTCGTGAGCCCAGCAGAACAAGCTGCGACCATGAAGCCGGACGCGGAGTACGAATTGGTTCAGGACATAGCGGCCTTGGAGCAATGGATCGCGCGGGCATACAAAGCTGGCGTTATAGCTGTCGACACTGAGACCGATGCACTCGACGCGTTTCGCGCAAACCTAGTTGGCGTCTCGCTTTCAGTAGAGCCGGGCTCCGGGTGTTACATCCCGCTTGGCCATACAGGCGCCGGTGACCAGGGCACCTTTGATCTGGGCGAGCCAGGAGAGGCAACCAAGGACGCGCCGAAACAGATACCAATGGACAAAGCGATTGCTGCTCTTAAGCCGCTACTAGAGAGCCCAGGCGTGCTCAAGGTTGGGCAAAACATCAAATACGATATGCACGTTTTGCGGCGCTATGGCATCGGCATAACACCTGTCGATGACACGATGGTGCTGTCTTACGTCCTTGATGGATCATCGCACGGACACGGAATGGACGAACTTGCCCAGCTACACCTGGGTCATGCGACGATTAAATTTTCTGATGTTTGCGGCAAAGGAAAGTCGCAGATCACGTTCAATCAAGTCCCTTTAGAAACCGCGACAGATTACGCCGCAGAAGATGCGGACATCACGTTGCGCCTGCAGCATATGCTCAAGCCACGTCTGGTCGAAGATCGTTTGGTGACGGTCTATGAACGGCTCGACCGTGCCCTCATCCCCATCCTGGTCGACATGGAAACGGCTGGTGTTAAAGCGGATGCAGGTGTGCTCAAAGCCATGAGCAAAGATTTCGCAACCCGTGCCGCTAGCCTGGAAACAGAGATTCATAAGCTGGCCGGACGGGAATTCAACGTCGGCTCACCCAAACAACTTGGTGAAATTCTGTTCGACGAAATGTCGCTCGAGGGTGGCAAAAAAACCGGCAAGTCTGGCGCATGGGCGACGGGTGCGGATGTCCTCGAAGATTTAGCCGCACAAGGCCACGACCTTCCTGCCAGGGTGGTAGACTGGCGCCAGGTGACAAAGCTGAAGAGCACTTACACGGACGCCTTACAGAATCAGATCAATCCAGACACTGGGCGCGTGCACACATCCTACTCACAAACCGTGGCGTCGACTGGGCGATTAAGCTCGAACGACCCCAACTTGCAGAACATTCCTATTCGCACTGAAGAAGGCCGAAAAATCCGTACGGCCTTTATTGCTGAAAAGGGCATGTCTTTAGTCTCAGCTGACTACAGCCAGATCGAACTGCGGCTGGTCGCTCACGTCGCTAACATCAAGGCGCTGAAAGATGCTTTCAGGAACGGCGAAGACATTCACGCGGCGACCGCATCAAAAATGTTTGGCGTGCCTATAGAGGGCATGGACCCCATGGTCCGACGTCAGGCTAAGGCAATCAATTTCGGAATTATCTACGGCATTTCTGCGTTTGGATTAGCACGTCAGCTTTCCATTCCACGCGGAGAGGCGAAAGACTTTATCGAAGCCTATTTTGATCAGTTCCCTGAAATCAAAACCTACATGGATGAAACCAAGGCCATCGCAAAGAAGCAGGGATACGTCACAACCATGTTCGGGCGGCGCTGTCAGACACCTGGTATTGGAGATCGTAATCCGAATGTGCGTGGCTTCTCTGAAAGGGCAGCAATTAACGCACCAATTCAGGGCGGAGCCGCCGATATCATTAAGCGCGCCATGATTAGACTACCAAATGCACTGAAAGAGGCTGGCTTGAGCGCCACCATGTTATTGCAGGTGCACGATGAGTTGATCTTTGAAGTTCCCGACAAGGAAGTCGAAGACACAAAAGCCATGGTCAAGAAAATCATGGAGGGCGCTGCCCATTTGGACGTGCCGTTGGTCGTTGACGCTGGCTCCGGCGCCAATTGGGCCGAGGCGCATTAGTCGCTTAAGACCCTAAAATTCGCGTTTTGCGAGGAACGAGCCCATGCATGACGCGTTTTTTGAGTTTTTAATCATATAATTCAAAGGTCTAACCCCTAATTCACACGAGTACGGTTTAAGGGAACCCGACTAGAGCCAGGTTTTGGTAGGGAAATCGACGTTGATGAGAGCGTTGCAGTCCCTGCACCAGCCGATTATGTCTGCGGTATGCCACTCGTTTCTCTCACCGCCTTTTTGCTCTTCGTCATGACGTCTTCCAGCGCCAGCGCCGGACCGATGGACTGTTTCACAGCGGCCGCCTCAGGGCAGCGGGTGACCGCATGCACCGAAACCATTGCTGACGAGGCAATTGAAGACGCCTTGCGCGCACGCGCCTATTTGGCGCGGTCTGAACTTCGCCGCCAGAGCCGCGATTTTGAGGGCGCTCTCGCAGATATCGATGCTGCGGAGGGTTTGGGCGGTATCGATGTTACGGCACGCCTGACCCGTGCCCGCCTAAAATCTTTCACCGGATTGAATGAAACCGCCTTAGACGAACTCGACTTGGTCATCGGCGCTGACCCGGGCATGACTGATGCCTATTTATTGCGGGCAGAAATATTGCTCCGACTTGGTGATACCGACGCTGCGATGGCAGACCTCGGCGAGGTCAGACGGCTCAATCCAAATGACCCCGGCCCCTATCGAGTGCGGGGTCGAACATTTTTGCGCTCTGGAGACGCCCGTGCTGCAGTCGGAGAACTACAGCAAGCGGTCGCATTGGATGCGTCCGATCGCAGCAGCCTCAGCTTACTGGGCACAGCACACCTTCGCGCAGGCCAACCTGCAGAAGCGATACAAACCTTCGACACCCTGCTCGAAAACGCGCCCGATAATTTAGACATTCGGATGATCAGAGCGGCGGCCTACGGACAGGTTAAAAATTATGAGTCCGCCATTACCGACTATAGCCTTGTCTTGGTGGTAAGACCCGATGACCTAGACGCACGGGAAGCGCGCGGTGTCGCACGGTTGTTTGCAGAGAAGTCTGACGGTGCGGAGGAAGACTTCACGACTGTCCTTGCCGCCACACCCGACAATCAACGCGTCAGCTTATTCCGAGGAAGCGCGAGATTTGCACAACAGAAATACGAACTGGCTGAACAAGACTTCGACCATGTCTTAAAGCGATTCCCTAACGATGCCGATACACGGCTCAACAGAGGGCTTGCACGCCTCGCCCTCGGACGCCCTGATGACGCGATTACCGATTTCACAGCCGCCCTTGAAGCAGAGCCTGACCTCACCCTCGCGCAACGACGCCGCGCCCAAGCCTATGTACTGGCTGGAAATTTCACGGCTGCTCTAGCAGATTTGGACTCACTGCCCGCCCCGCGCCCGTCAGATAGTGTGTGGCGCTTTATCGCCGCGAAGCGAGCGAAGGCGACTGATGCTGAAGTCGCACTCAAAGACATGACAAACGCCATTGATCCAATGGTCTGGCCCGGCGCATTGGTCGACGGACTCGAAGGTCAAGTCACCGTTGATGTGGTTTTGAGAGAAGCCGCCCGAGACTCTGACAAAGCTAATGCCCGCCTCACCGAAACACACTTCGTGTTGGGCCAGCTTGCACTGGCAGCAGGTCAGATTGATTTGGCACGGGAGAGTTTCAAAGCCGCTATCGCCTTAGGGTCCGTAGACTTAGTCGAATATCAAGGTGCGAAGCTGGAGTTGAGACGGGTAGGATCGGAATAAAAACTTCGGTCATCTGCCTACGGCACCGACTATAAACTTGCCCAGTCGGGCAATACCCCCGGCTCAATGCCAAAGACTGGGGCCGCAATCAGATACGACACCGCAACCAACACAACGACACTGACGATATTCAGCCAAATCCCTGCGCGTGCCATTTGCGGAATCGTGACTTGGCCGGACCCAAACACAATAGCATTGGGAGGCGTAGCCGGAGGCAACATAAAAGCACAACTGGCTGCAAGGGCCGCCGGGATACACAGCAACAACGGGTTTTCTCCAATGGCAACAGCCGCCGCTGCCAACAGGGGCAACAGTGTCGCCGTCGTCGCTGTATTGGATGTCACCTCAGTCAAGAAAATCACCGCCGTCACGACAGCCAGCAACAGAACTAAGGTTGGCAAGCCACCCCATCCGGCCATGCCATTGCCAATCCAGGTTGAAAGACCAGACGCACCCGCTGCGGCGGCAAGGCTTAAACCGCCGCCAAACAGTAAGAGAACACCCCAAGGAAGTCTGCTGGCCCAATCCCAATTCAATACGCCATCGGCGCCACCAGACTCAGCCCGCTCTCCGCTTGGGATCAGAAACAAAACCAAGGCCACGGTCATAGCAATGCCCGCATCGCTCAACTTAAGCCAGGGCAGCAGATCAGAGAGAACTGGACGGAACACCCAAAGAAACGCAGCGCTAGCAAACCCGACGGCGACAACGCGCTCACCCCGCGAGATGGGTCCTAGAGCGGATCGGGCCTGATCGAGAATAGCCGCTGCGCCTTCAACTTCATGGTTCGGAGTGGGGTACAAAACCCGTGTCAAAATCAGCCACGTCACGAGGAGCAAAACCAGGCTCAAGGGCAGGCCAACGATCATCCACTCCGCAAACCCAATCGTGATGCCATAGGTTTGATCGAAATACGCCGCAAGCAAAGCGTTTGGCGGCGTGCCAATTAACGTCCCAAGGCCACCAATATTCGCACCATAGGCAATCGCCAAGACAAGCGCTGTGTTGAACCCCGGCAGCGATTTTAAGTCTCCGGTATCAGCACGCAGCAACGCCAACACGGAGATCGCAATCGGCAACATCATCATTGTGGTCGCCGTATTGCTGACCCACATCGACAACAGCGCTGTTGCCAACATGAAACCACCAATCAGATTGCGTGCGCGAGTCCCCGTGATGGCGAGCAGCGATAACGCCATGCGGGTATGCAGCCCCCAGCGCTGCATCGCCAAGGCAATCATGAAACCGCCCATAAACAAAAAAATCAAAGGATTGGCGTACGGTGCTGCTGCAGTGCCGATGTTAACGACATCCAGCAAAGGAAAGAGCGCCAGTGGCAGTAAGCCGGTCGCGTATACTGGGATCGCTTCGGTTATCCACCACACCGCCATAAGGACTGCGACAGCAGCGACACGCCACCCGGCCGGATCTAAACCCTGCGGCGGTGGCAGAAGAAGCAAAAGAATAAAGGCGAAGCCGCCAAGCAAAAGGCCAACACGCTGACGTGTTGGCCCAGATGCAGGATACCGCGAGTCTGAGTGAGTGGACTCCACGTGTCTCTCAGCTAAGCCGTTGCCAGCCTATGCCGCAGATCGAATTGCAGTGGCCATAACCTGTTCGCCAACGTGCTCTTCGAACTGATTGAAGTTCTTTTCAAAGCGCCCGGCTACATCTTGTGCCGCTGCGTCATAAGCAGCTTGGTCTTGCCACGTTGATTTTGGCTGCAACACATCAGCGGGAACGCCTGGGCATGCCGCCGGAACAAGAAGGCCAAAATTGGGGTCCGTATTAAATTCACCTGCGCCCAGCGTACCGTCGATGGCAGCATTCAGCATGGCCCGCGTGTATTTGATCTGCATGCGCTTACCAACACCGTAGCCACCGCCAGACCAGCCTGTATTAACGAGCCAGCATGTGGCACCAGTTTTTTCCATCTTCTCGCCGAGAAGCTTTGCATATGCAGTCGGGTGACGAGGCATAAACGGCGCACCGAAACACGCGGAGAAAGCAGCTGTAGGTTCTTTGACGCCCTTCTCAGTGCCTGCCACTTTGGCGGTGTACCCGGATAAGAAGTGATACATCGCCTGCTCAGGTGTCAGCTTAGAAATCGGGGGCAACACGCCGAACGCATCAGCCGTCAACATAATGATGTTCAGAGGCTGAGGGCCAAAACCCGTTTCAGACGTATTGGGAATGAAATCGATGGGGTAAGAGGCGCGGGTATTTTCCGTTAATGATCCATCATCTAAATCCAAAGCACGAGTCACAGGATCCATAACCACGTTCTCAAGTATAGTCCCAAACGTGCGCGTGGTTTCGTAAATCTCAGGCTCAGCTTCTTCTGACAGGTTAATCACTTTGGCATAACAACCGCCTTCAAAATTGAACACGCCGTTGTCACTCCAACCGTGTTCGTCATCACCAATCAAAACGCGTGATTGATCTGCCGATAGTGTGGTTTTCCCGGTGCCTGAGAGGCCAAAGAAGATCGCGGTGTTGCCATCTTCGCCAATGTTAGCGGAACAGTGCATTGGCAATACACCACGTCCAGGAAGAATGTAGTTGAGGATCGAGAAGACAGATTTCTTAATTTCACCAGCGTAGATCG
Organism: uncultured Rhodospirillaceae bacterium; assembly: GCA_943787205.1. Taxonomy (GTDB): domain Bacteria; phylum Pseudomonadota; class Alphaproteobacteria; order Rhodospirillales; family Rhodospirillaceae; genus WLXB01. Next base: position 71,852 of record CALSLN010000013.1, on the reverse strand, counting down.
TTCCGCCAATTAGAACGAGCTTCTTAGAGAAATCCACAACCACAAACACTTCGGAGTTCGTTCCGTGAGTCGCCGGATCAGCATGACAAGATGGCGCCTGCAATACTGTGAACTCGGGTTCAAAGTCGCTGAGCTCACTGTCATTTGGCTGAATAAACATGTTGCGGGCGAATAGGTTGTGCCATGCGTTCTCGTTAACAATACGAACCCGCAGACGATTCTCTGGGTCAGCACCCGCGTAGCAGTCCTGAACAAAAAGATCCTTGGCCGACATGTGCGCAAGGATCTTTTGATGAAGAGCATCAAAGTGCTCGGAGGTCATGGGAACGTTGACCTTACCCCAGTCTACGGTGGTTTCGGTCTCCGCATCTTTGACAATAAACTTGTCGTTTGGTGAGCGGCCTGTGTGCTGGCCGGTGATGCAGACAAGGGCTCCGTCTTTGGAGAGCTTACCCTCGTTCCGACTAACAGCAGTTTCAACCAATTGCGCTGACCCTAAATTCCACCGGGCTGCACCAGACGTATTGATGCCGTTTTTATCTAGTCCGAATGAACTGATCACGTGACCTTCGTTACTCACCGCGAGAACCCCCAAGAAACCTAAATAAAAGGAAAGCCGGTTCCGTACAGGTAAGCCTGCACGTCCGGCGGTATTTGGGCTTTAATACCCCCTCGGATGGGCGGGCGCAACAGCCCGAAAACGCCTTTGTGTATAGAGGGCCAGACCTCAATTAAGGCGGAAATCGGGCAGCCTTACGCATTATTTCTGCCATAATACTCCTATGATATTGCCACTATCCGGATGACAAAGAGCCGCAATCGACGGTTTTACAGGGTCTAAAGGGTAGTTTGGGCACCATTCCAAGGGGGTAAACCGACGTGGCTCACCGAATCGCACTGGTCGATGACGACCGTAATATTCTGACCTCCGTCTCAATCGTACTTGAGCAGGAAGGATTCGACGTCGCCACCTACCGTGACGGCGCAGAGGCCTTGCGCGGCTTGATTGATAGCCCGGTCGACCTTGCTGTGTTGGATATCAAGATGCCTCGCATGGACGGCATTGAGCTATTACAGCGACTGCAGGACAAAGCCCCGACCCCGGTCATATTCTTGACTTCAAAAGACGATGAGGTTGATGAACTCCATGGCCTGCGCATGGGAGCCGACGATTATATTAAGAAACCTTTCTCCCAACGCTTGCTGATCGAGCGCATTAAAGCGGTGATCCGGCGCATTGAGGCCCAAAAAGCCGATGATGGGAGCGAATCGGAAACCGCCATAAAACGCGGAGATATGACATTGGATCCGGCGCAACATGTCTGCAAATGGAAAGATAGAGCGGTCAATCTGACCGTGACCGAATTCTTGATCATACAGGCCCTGGCTGCTCGACCCGGACACGTTAAAAGCCGCGACCAGCTTATTGATGCGGCCTATGGCGAAAACATCTATGTCGATGACCGCACGATCGATAGCCATATCAAACGGCTGCGAAAGAAATTTCGCCACGTTGACGACGAGTTCGCAAATATCGAGACCTTGTACGGTGTAGGGTATAAGTACCGAGAAGCCGCCGCTTAATCCGTCTGCGTCGGCGACAACAAGGAAACTCGCGTGCGCGCCGACCAAGACCTTCGCATTGCCCCTTCGACCGCAACACCGGCTGCACGCCGGGGTCCGCTGCTGTCCCTTCTGACACGGCGCGTTCTAGCAGTGAATTTGGTTGCGCCCGTCTTGCTCGGGCTTGGCTTGTTGTTTTTGGATGAATACGAAGAGTCGCTCATCGCGACAGAAATCGATGGATTACGCACCGAAGGAGAATTGATCGCCGCCTCCATTGGTGAAGGCGCCGTGGTCATGGAAACAGAGAGTGAAGCGTTCGGCGCATTCATGCCCGCTGGCGCAACCAGACGCATTGACCCTGATTCAGCGCGACAGCTGGTTCGGCGTTTGGCCGGCTTGGCAAACATTCGCGCCCGGCTCTATGGCAACGGTGGCGTCCTCATTGCAGATAGTCGGTTGCTCCGCGGACCAGGCGGCGAAGTGCGCGTCGTTGATCTTGCACCTGCGGAAACAGATGCGGTCACGGAGTACATACGTCGCGGACTGACGTGGGTTGAATCGTTTCTTGGGGCATCTGAACCGCTGCCGCTATACATCGAGCAATCTAACGGCACGGCCTATGACTTTTTAGAGGTCGTCGGCGCTTTAGAAAACGGAGAGGCAGCCAGCGAAGTCCGGATCAATACAAGCGGTCGGAAGATATTGGCCGTCGCGGTTCCAGTTCAATTCTACAAACAAATCGTTGGGGCCGTATTTGTATCCGTTGACGACTCTACTGTCGAAGCACGGTTATTCGAGGTTCGCAGCTCCATTCTGGAAATATTTGCGTGGACTTTTACCGTCACAGTTTTGCTGTCTTTATACCTGGCTGGAACCATTGCACGCCCCGTGAAACGGCTTGCCGAAGCAGCCGTTTTGGTAAGAGATGGACAATCGCGCCAACACAATATTCCCGACCTCAGTAAACGCCGCGACGAAATAGGCGCGCTCTCCAGCGCGCTGCGCGATATGACTGAAGGGCTTTGGTTGCGCATGGATGCGACAGAGCAATTTGCCGCTGACGTCGCACATGAAATCAAGAACCCTCTCACCTCACTCAGAAGCGCGGTTGAAACCGTGGCGCGCGTTGAAGATCCAGCACAGCAAAAACAATTGATGGGTATTATCAAAGATGACGTTGGACGGTTGGACCGACTCATTTCGGATATATCCGATGCATCCAGGCTAGATGCCGAATTGTCCCGCGCGGAAAGTGAGCCCTTCGCCTTAGCAACCCTCTTGGAAACTTTGACGGAAGTCACAAATTCCAACGATGATGACGAAACAGCAACAGTATCGCTTGATCTGCCGCCGCAAGATGACCTGACAGTATCGGGGCTGGAAGGCCGACTGGCCCAGGTGTTCCGCAATCTGATTGGTAACGCCTCATCCTTCAGCCCACCCGGCGGTAAAATTTTCATACGTGGCGGTCGTGACCAAGGGCAAATCAAGATCGAGATCCAAGACCAAGGGCCTGGGATCCCTCCGGGGAAAGAACAAGCCGTTTTCAGTCGGTTCTATTCTGAACGACCAGAGAAAGAAAAATTTGGAACACATTCAGGGCTTGGCTTGTCGATTTCCAAACAGATTATCGAAGCTCATCGCGGCAATATTACAGCTGACAATGCTCAAGGTGGCGGCGCTCTGTTTGTCGTACGGTTACCTGCCGCATAGAAGCTTAAAGCCCCGGCCCTGACAGCACATAAGCAAGCAGAAACGGCAGCGTTATAAAAGAGAGCACAGTCGAAACAACGACGATGCCAGCCACTTCGGTCGGACGATTATCGTAACGCACGGCAAAAAGATAATTGAACACCGCCGTTGGCATCGCCGACTGTATGATCACCGCTGCGCGGGCCACGCCATCAAGATCAAGTAAAGCAGCAACCGCAACCCCTGCCGCCAAGCCGAGGCACAAGCGAAGTGCTGAATATATTGTGCTGCGCAATAGGGCGTTCGGTTTAAGACGCGACAGAGAAATACCGAGAGACATCAGCATGAGTGGAATGACCATGCCAGCAACCGTATCCACCGTGCCGCCCACCCAACGCGGCAATGCCGTTTCTGTAACGAGAAAGACAACAGCAATTGCAGCAGACCAGAGGACAGGGTTTCCAACGACGTCTCGCACCGACATTTTTCCAGCAGCGATGCCAATCCCGAGCGTGAACTGGGTCAGCGCCATAACAGAGAAAAACGAAACGGACAGAGCCAAACCTTCGTCACCAAAGGCAAAGAGGCAAAGTGGGATTCCAATATTGCCTGAGTTAGGGAACGTCAGGGCTGGCAAATACACCTTCAGAGGTTGTCCAGCGAAATGAAGCCCCACCCCAGCAATCAAAGTAACCAACCCCACCACCATAAGCGCGGCCAAGGCCATACTCGCAATGACGTCTGGATCTGGTCGGTTCGCCAATAACGTCGATATTATCAAGCATGGCGCACCAAGATTCGTAACCAAGTACGCCACCATATTGGTGTCGAACGGCAGGCCTTTCCGGTCCCACGCAAAGCCAACGGCGGCTAACAAACCGACCGGCGCAATAACGGAAAGAATTTCTATAAACATAAATTAGGCAATGCCGTGAGGAGCGATGAGAATTATTAGGTTTAGATACACTACCAGGTAATCGCAACCACGCTTCCGAGCGCCAACACAACGATCGCCAGAAATTACCGGCCCAGCCATCAACCCCATTTGATCCGTACGTTGACCCCAGGGCTAGACAGAGTCACGGTCCCCATATGACCATAACTCATGCAACATGTGTCGCGCTTGAAGACGCTGGGGTTCTCATCCGTGGCCCCTCTGGAGCAGGCAAGTCAGACTTAGCACTGCGCTTGATTGACCAAGGCGCCACGTTGGTTTCAGATGATTACTGTGACATACGCAGTGAAGACGGACGCCTGTTTGCCACGCCTCCAAAAGAAATTGCAGGAAAAATCGAAATCCGAGGCCACGGCATTGTGGATATGCCTTACCACGACTCCATCCGCATTCGTCTTGTGGTTGATCTCGTTAAGAAAGAAAATATCGACAGACTTCCAGAGATTCAGACATGTATGATTGAGGACATAATGACCCCTCACCTCTCTCTAGACCCAGACACTCCGTCGGCCGCGGCCAAGATAAGGCTGATCGTGAGAAGCGATGACTGATTCAGATAACATTCATCTACTCGTGGTGACCGGTATGTCCGGCGCCGGCAAAACGTCTGCCTTGCACGCGATGGAAGATCTAGGGTTTGAGACCGTCGACAACCTGCCGGCCTCATTGCTTGAGGCAGCCTTGCGTGGCGGCGGCCCTAATCGACCATTGGCCGTGGGCATGGATGTTAGAACCCGCAATTTCAATGCCGACGCCTTGGTCGCTCAACTTCAAGACTTGCGTCGCCAGAGCACCGTCGTCGCGACGCTCATCTACCTCGAAAGTGACGATGATGTTTTGATGCGACGGTTTACAGAGACGCGACGGCCGCACCCTCTGGCAAGCGATTTGCCAGTCGCCGGTGCCATCACACTTGAACGTCAACTCTTGAGTCCGGTTAAATCAGCGGCTGACTTGGTCCTCGATACTTCGACTCTGACACCCGGTGATTTGAAACGTCACCTAGAGAAAACGTACGGCGGAGACGACGACCGGCCAATGCACATTCATTTGGTTTCATTTGGATATCGCAATGGCGTACCCCGCGATGCCGACCTTGTGTTCGACGTTCGCTTCTTACGCAACCCACACTATGTTGAGGATCTCCGTCCGCAATCGGGACTGGATCAGGCCATCGGAACCTATGTTTCAGAAGACCCCTCCTTCGAGTCTTTTGTAGCAAACCTCCAGGCGCTGGTTGAACCACTTTTGCCGCGCTATCGGGATGAGGGCAAAAGCTACCTTACTATTGCTATCGGCTGCACCGGCGGGCGTCACCGGTCGGTTTTCGTCGTTCAACACCTGTCCACCTGGTTGGACAGCCTCGGGATTGAGTTTGACTTCCGGCACCGCGACCTTAATGTTCAGCCATCCAAGCCGGATTAAAAGACCTTCGGCAGGATACCTTATAAAACGCGGTCAAAATCCACGAGAAGATTTGTCGCAAACAAACAGACGGACGCCTAATCCATGATTGGAATGGTTCTTGTAACGCACGGGCGCTTAGCCTTAGAGCTGTTCGCAGCCCTTGAACACGTTGTCGGCCCACAAGCCCAAACAGCGAGCATTTGCATTGGGCCTGATGACGATATGGAGCAACGGCGGGCGGAGATCGTTAGCGCTGTAGAGAAAGTTGAGTCCGGTCATGGTGTTGTTGTGCTCACTGATATGTTTGGTGGCACGCCGTCCAATTTGGCGATCTCTATTATGGAAAATGCCAATGTGGAAGTCATCGCAGGCGTGAACTTACCTCTACTTATTAAGCTTGCCTCCGTGCGATCCACTGAGGCATTGCCTGACGCAGTCCTTCACGCGCAAGAAGCCGGACGAAAGTATATTAACGTGGCGTCAGCGCTGCTTGCCCAAAGTGAATAAGGCGGCCTGTTTTAATGTCAGAGCCAATTACGCGCACCGCCCGAATTGTTAACTCTAAAGGATTGCACGCCCGAGCAGCGGCGAAATTTTGCAAAACAGCAGAACAGTTCAATGCCGAGGTCATAGTCTCAAGGGGTGAATTGGAAGTTTCTAGCTGTTCGATTATGGGGCTCTTGATGCTGGCCGCTGCGCCCGGCACAGAAATCACCCTGACAGCGTCGGGAGAAGAGGCACAACGGGCCATGGACACCATCTGCCAGCTTGTCGAGGACGGATTCAATGAAACGTGAGAACCGACCAAGAACCGTGTCGGGAAAACAGCGCACGTTTACAGGCCTCGCTGTCGGTCGTGGCATTGCCATCGGAACTGTCTACCGCCATGACTCGCGATACGATGTCTACGTGCGCGAAGTCCGCATTCCTGAAAACCGGATCCATCGGGAACAAGATCGCTTCACGATGGCCGCCCGCAAGGCCGATCAAGAGATTGATGCCTTACAAGTAAAAGCGCAGAAGCTGCCTGCTGCTGCCAGAGAAGAGCTCGGCTACTTGCTGGATGCCTATCAACAGATGCTGAAAGGGTCGAGGCTCATTCGCGGTGTCGAGAAGCGTATCGCCACTGACCGGATCAACGCCGAAGCCGCCGTACTCAAAGAAATCAACTTGATGGAAGACGCCTTCGCGGCGATGGACGATCGTTATCTCTCAGCTCGCATCGACGATATCCGCGAGGTTGGCAATCGATTGGTCCGCAGCCTCGGAAGTAAACAGGCAACCGCGTTCTCATCACTTCCCCACAACGCTGTCATTGTCAGCGACGAGCTATCCCCAGCAGACACAGCGCTTCTGGACCCAAAGCAGGTCGCAGGATTAGCGACTGTATTGGGTGGAGTTGAGAGCCACACAGCTATTATGGCGCGCTCACTTGCTCTACCGGCTGTTGTTGCCGCTGCTGAATTGACTTCATGGGCCGCCAATGGCGACACCATCATTGTCGACGGTGGCAAGGGCACGGTAATTCTAAATCCCACCAAATCGGTTCTACTGGACTATCGAAAAAGGCGGGCAAACTATCTGCGAGGACGCAGAGCGTTAGACAAGCTAAGGGCCGTCCCTGCAGTCACTCAGGACGGCATGGCGATCACCCTCCAAGCCAATATCGAACTGCCCAGCGAAATCGATAGCGTGTTGCGATCCGGTGCGACAGGAATCGGACTTTTACGAAGCGAGTTCCTGTTCATGAACCGTGACGATCTTCCCGGTGAAGAAGAACAATTCACAGCTCTTCGAGAGGTTGTGAAACGGATGGAGGGCCGCCCCGTCACCATTCGAACACTTGATATCGGCGCTGATAAACTAAGTGACGCATTAGGATTTGAACCAGGACCAAATCCTGCACTCGGCCTTCGGGCAATTCGCTTTTCCTTGAGCCGACGCAAAACATTCATGGAGCAACTGGCCGCGATTCTTCGAGCTGGTGCAATTGGCCCGGTACGTATTCTATTACCGATGGTATGCGCCGTCGAAGAGGTGCGAGAAGTCCGGCGTATACTGAATCGCTTGGCAGGTCGCCTCAAGCGGCGCGGCGTCAAGATCGCTGATCCGATTCCACCACTCGGAATTATGATCGAGATACCCGGCGCGGCCCTGGCCGCTGATGCGTTGGCGGTAGAAGCTGACTTCTTTGCCATCGGCACGAATGACTTAACCCAATACACGCTTGCCATTGATCGAACGGACGAGACGGTGGCTCACCTTTATAACCCTCTCCACCCTGCGGTTTTGCGATTGATCCAATTTTCAGCTGAGGCAGCTGCAGCGGCTGGAATACCCGTTTCAGTTTGTGGCGAAATGGCAGGTGACGAGCGCCTCACCCCTCTCCTTCTGGGATTGGGGATCGCAGAACTATCGATGGCAGCGGGCAGCATCCCAAGGGTCAAAAAGAGGGTGCGTGGCCTAAACCTAGCCGCCATTACAGGTCGGGCACGGCGAGTAACGTCTGATGCCGACCCGGAGCGCGTGAACGCCTTTATCTCGGACATGGATGTGGCCTAGGCCAAACGGCATCACGCCTCAAACTTGCCCCTAGCCGAGTCGGCTGGTATATGCGGGGTCAAATCAATCGCGGCTTGGGCCGTCCTTCGTTACATTCATCTCTTTCTTTCTGCTTCAGGAGCCCTCGATGAGTTTCACGGATTACAAAGTTGCCGACATTTCACAGGCCGAGTGGGGCCGTCATGAAACGGATATGGCTGAAACTGAAATGCCAGGCCTCATGGCGACTAGAGAAGAGTATGGCGACAGCAAGCCTTTAGCAGGCGCCAGAATAGCCGGCTGCCTCCACATGACCATTCAAACCGCCGTTCTTATCGAAACGCTCACTGCATTAGGCGCTGAGGTGCGGTGGAGCTCATGCAATATTTTCTCAACCCAGGATCACGCCGCCGCCGCCATTGCTGCTGCAGGGATACCTGTTTTTGCCTGGAAAGGTATGAGCGACGAAGAATTCTGGTGGGCCATTGAACAGACTATTGAAGGTCCTGATGGTTGGCGCCCAAACATGATTTTGGATGATGGCGGCGACCTCACCCAAATCATGCATGAAAAATTCCCTGCATTGCTGGATGACGTACGCGGCATTTCAGAAGAAACCACGACAGGTGTGCATCGCCTTTATGAAATGGCGAAAGCTGGCACCCTCAAAGTGCCATGCATCAACGTTAACGACAGTGTCACCAAATCAAAATTTGATAACGTCTACGGCTGCAGAGAAAGCCTCGTTGACGGTATCCGGCGCGCCACAGATGTCATGATGGCTGGTAAGGTTGCTGTAGTGAATGGTTACGGCGATGTTGGCAAAGGCTCAGCCGCGTCAATGCAGAATGCAGGCTGCAGGGTCATCGTCACTGAGGTTGATCCGATTTGCGCCCTTCAAGCGGCCATGGAAGGCTTTGAAGTCAACACGATGGACGACGTCGCTTCCATTGGCGACATTTTCGTCACAACCACAGGCAATGTTGACGTCATCACCATCGATCACATGCGCGACATGAAGCATCGCGCCATTGTCTGCAACATTGGTCACTTCGATACGGAGATTCAGGTCGGTGCCCTTAAGAACCACAAGTGGCACAACGTAAAACCACAAGTCGACGAAATTGAATTCCCCGACGGCAAGCGCATCATCCTCCTCGCAGAAGGCCGCTTGGTGAATTTGGGCTGCGCAACAGGCCACCCGAGCTTCGTTATGAGTGCGTCCTTCACCAACCAAGTGCTTGCGCAAATCGAACTTTGGAACAATGCCGATCAATACGAGAAGCAAGTTTACGTGTTGCCTAAGCACCTCGACGAAAAAGTGGCTGCACTGCACCTCGATAAAATTGGCGCAAAATTAACGGTCCTCACCGACGAACAAGCCAAATACATCGGTGTCAGCCAACAAGGACCGTTCAAACCAGAAGCCTACCGCTACTAAAGATTGGGCCTTATGCGGATATTGAAGGCGATCGAAATCCGGTCGCCTTGACCCCAATAGGGGTGAACGAAGTGCTTTAACCAACTTGGGAAAACAATCATATCTCCCGAGTTGGGGACCGCAGACTTAGTTTGCGCGAATGGCAATCCCGGAGCTGCTATCATCTCCACCCCTGCCCTCGGGTCGATAAACTCAATCACCCCCGATTTGGGATGCTCCGCCGTCGGCGACTCACCTGTCTCGACATAGTAAACGCCAGACCATACGCACGCTGGATGGGTATGGACCATATTGTAGTCCCCGCGACGATTCAGGTTTGCCCAGGCATTGAGTTCAAGTTTACCGTCGTAGACCTGACCGCCGGCGGTGGCATTCGTTAAATCTTGGAACGCCCCAATAATCCACTGCTGTAGCTGAGCAATGGCTTCCCCACCCCAAGACAACAAATCTTCGTCTGAATGCCACCCACCATGGTTGCTTTTCTGGACATTCTTCGTATTCGCGGCACGATCCAGAACAAGCATTTTTAGTTCCTGATTTATCGCATCAACGTTTGCAAAACTGCGCCTCAGAACAGGGGTCGTCCACCAAACCATCGTGTCTGGTTCAAGTGTATAATCTGTCGACTGCAATCCACCACTTGTTTGTTTCTTGGAAGTCTGTGTCATACGACGCGCCTACATTAAATCCAGAAGGGCAATATTAAAGGCGATCGAAATTCGATTGCCTTGGCCACGATACGCATTGACGCTATGCATCAGCCAAGCTGGGAACAGCAGCATCTGTCCGTTCAAAGGCTTAAAATGACGCCCCTTACCAAACAAACCGAATGGGTCTTCACACATACCCGCTCCAGAACGCGGATCTAAAAAATTGATAAAGCCTGATCTTTCTGCGTCGTCAACCGGGGTTCCGACGTCGAGATAATAAACGCCAGACCACGCACTATTTGGATGGTTATGGACGTCATTTGAATCCCCGGGCCCGTTAACATTTGCCCAACAAGAAATTTGGATGCGCCCCTTGTACCCTTGACCATTTCCAGTACGAACGGTGGCCCGCTTAAACCCTTCGAGTATCCACTCTTTCAAGTTCACGACTGCCGGAGTGGGCCAACTCAACAGATCGTCGCCAGAATGCCAGCCGCCCACATTACTTCTCGATAATCCGGGCGCCTGTTGGCTGCGCTCGAGAATAATAGATTTAAGTTGGGCATTGACTGAGTCTGCATTGGGCCAGGAAAACGCGAACACCGGCGTCCCCCACCACAAATCAATATCGTCTTTTAGTTTCAGGTCCATATCGCCGTGAAATCTTCATCCTAGTTTCATACGCAATTTCTATATCATATAACTGAATTGGGCTATTTGATCTAAAACAGTTGTAAGAGGCGCCGCCTCATTTTTGTTTGCAACACCTCTCTACTGGCACAGACACAGAGAGCGGAATTCGAATACCATTGGGTGGCTTCCCTACACGAACCGAAGCACAATACATCTCTACGGCAAGATGGTTTAGAGTGACTATTCAGTCCATGAAAGCAAACAGCACGTGACCACTCTCATTTCTCCATTATCACTTGCGGTCGCTGGCGCTCTGTTCTTGATCGTCTTGCCATCCGTTGCAGTTTTAATTTGGCAGCATCGCAGTTGGAAGCGCACGGAACTGCATCTCTTAGAAACTGAAGAAAAGCTTGCAGCACTTTGGGCAGCCCTAGATGCCTCACCTGACGGCTACTTCAGCTGGTTAGAGTCAGATCATGCCGTGGGGCAATGCTCTCGCCGTCTCGCCGTGCTTTTGGATCTATACCGGGGCGCTGATGCAACGTTTGACGACGTTCTGTCTGGCTTTGATCAAAAATCGGGGAATCTGTTAATCAGTGCCGTAGAAACACTGCGCAAAGAAGGGCGCGGCTTCACCATCGAACTCAGTCACGCGTCCACCGTTCGTCGCATTGAGGCGCGCGGTGTGCGCGCCAGCCCGAGTGATGGTGGCCTGGCTGTGGATATGCTCTGGATGAGCGATGTCACAGACGGCGTTGCGGAAGTTGACACTCTCACAAAGGAAAATCAGCGGCTTCGAGACCATGGCGACCGGCTGCAAGGTGCCCTTGATGGGCTTGTTTCCCCGGTGTGGTTGCGAGACGATGACCTGTCCCTGATTTATTGTAATGCAGCTTACGTAAAAGCCGTCGATGCGCGTAGCACAGGTGATGTGACGACCCGCGGTCGTGAAATTGCCCCACGCGCTTCAGTGAGAGAAGTCCGAGCCCTTGCAGCGGCTGCACGTGCATCTGGCATCATTCGGTCCGCTCCTTTCCACATGGTGATCGACGGTAGTCGACGACTGATGGAGGTGACTGAGAACCCTGTGGCGCTAAGCCGAGAAGAAGAAAGCTCTGCGTTTTTAAGCAACGAACCAAACACACCATCACTTTTTGGCGATGGCAGCGGTTTAATGACCGCAGGGGTCGCCTACGACATAACCCGCCAAGAGGAATTAGAGACACGTTTGAGCAGAGAGACAGCGTCTCATGTAGAAGTTTTGGAGCGCCTCGGGACAGCAATCGCAGTTTTCGGCGCAGACCAACGCCTCGCTTTCCACAACACAGCCTTTACCCAATTGTGGGGCCTGGAATCAAAGTGGCTCAGCGATGGGCCTTCCTATGGCGATGTCTTGGAAGCTCTTCGTGACCAACGGCGATTGCCAGAAGTGGCTGACTTCCCAGCCTTCAAAGAAAAAGAGCTCGACCGTTTCCACTCTCTAATCGAACCGTTAGAGGATGTTATGCATCTTCCAGATTGCGTTACCTTGCGCCGCGTCGTCGCACCTCACCCAATGGGCGGGCTACTGACAACACACGAGGATGTCACTGATACGCTTGCTATGGAGCGGTCTTACAACACGCTGATCGCTGTTCAACGAGAAACGATCGACAACCTCAGCGAGGCCATCGCTGTATTTTCCGCTGACGGCCAGTTGCAACTCGCCAACCCGGCATTTTTATCGCTGTGGGGCTTACCAAGAACCATTATCAGCGAGCAGGTGTCTGTAAATCGGTTCATGGATATCACCGCAGACCAGTTTGCAGATGCAGAGTCATTGACCGGCTATCGGAGCCTGGTCCTTGGAGCACTTTCACCCGACTCAGAGCGACTAATTCGGCAGGCTCGGTTTGAACGGCGGGACGGCATCGTGATTGAAGTCGTCGCTGCACCGTTGCCTGATGGTGGCGTCTTATTCTCTTACGACGACGTATCTGACCCTGCGCGGGTTGAAAGCGCATTGAGAACACGTGCGCGTGCATTAACGGTCAACGAGCGATTGCGCAGTGCGTTTATTACTGACGCTATGGATGAATTGCGCGCGCCTCTCGCAGCGTTGGCAAAAAACGAAAATGGTGAGGGTGCATCATCAGACTTCTCACCTGTCTCGATTACAGATCTCTTAAAACTCATCGATGACATCGGTGAATTGGCGGCTCTAGATTCTGACAAAGAAACATTGAAGATCGATAGTTTCGATTTTCCGGCTGCAGTACAAACAGTTCACGGTCTAACCAAAGAAACCTTTAAGGCGCGAGACTGGTCCATTGAGACATCCTGCGCGGAGTCCGTAGACTGGGTCGTCGGGGACAGTCAGCGCATCCGGCAAATGCTCTATCATTTGATCGTAGGCGCTCTTCATGGCTCAAAAGCAGGGAGCGCAGCATCTCTTCATGTTGACCGCACAGATAAACCAGACGCTCCTTCGGCTATCGTCATTAATGCCATCGGGCCCTCCCACCCAGACAAAGACGGTGAACTAAATTGGGCTGGCCTCGCCCTGATTCGCCACGTAACCGAACTCCATGGCGGACAAATAGAGGCCAAAGTCCTTAAAGGCGGTCGCCGCAGCGTGGTCTGCATCCTACCAGACGGCTCATAGAAAACAGCGTCCGTTGCAGAAAACTGGCTCGGTCGGTACAACGGACAGCCCATTCACCTGGACTCCGACTGAATTCGTGCAAACCCTTCAACTCCAGACCGAAAACGATACGTTAGCTTTTGGCGAGGCCCTCGCTGACCTCGCTGTAGCTGGCGATGTCATCACACTTGCGGGCCCCCTGGGCGCTGGCAAAACCGTTCTGGCGCGGGGTTTTATTACGAGGCGAATCGGCGCAAACGTAGACGTGACAAGCCCCACCTTCACCCTCGCCCATGTCCACGACACCATCACACCTCCCATTTGGCACTTTGATTTCTATCGCCTTGAATCCCCTGAGGAGGTTGAAGAAATTGGTCTAGAAGAGGCTTTAGCGGGTGGTATCTCGCTGATCGAATGGCCTGAGAAGGCTGCGGCTTACCTCCCACAAGATCGACTCGATATTGAGTTAAACCCAGAAGGCGATTGCCGCATTGCCCGTTTGTCCGCTAGTCCATCTTGGACGACACGACTTGAATCTCTTTTAGGGGCACGAGGAGCGGTATGATCGACAATCGCAACGAGGCCATCGATACGTTCCTCCAAACCCATGGCTGGAGTGCAGTCACCAGAAAACCACTGGCAGGAGACGCCTCCTTTCGTCGCTACGAACGTGTTTTTAACGATAATGGTGAGGTCGCTGTCCTAATGGATGCACCGCCACCCCAAGAAGATGTACGACCATTTGTCACCATTGCTCGTCACCTAGTGGATCTCGACTTATCCGCCCCCCGCATTCTTGCCGCAGATGAGGATAAAGGCTTTCTCCTTCTAGAGGACCTTGGCGACGATACATACACGCGACTCCTAGCAGCCGGACATGATGAGTACGCGCTCTACAAGTTGGCGATAGACGCGTTGATCCACTTGCATCAGACACCGATTGCCGATGTAATTCCTGATGGCGTGATGACGTATGGCGAAGAACGGCTTCTGGAAGAAGTCGACCGTTTAAATGAATGGTACCTGCCAATGGTCAATGCGCCCGCTTTAACTGCGGATGTCAGAGCCTCCTATCGTGATCTATGGAAAACAATCTTGCCGACCGCATGGAACACTCCATCGTCGCTCATCTTGTTTGATTATCACGTCGATAATTTGCTGCTGTTGCCAGATAGGGTGGGCGTCCAAGCCTGCGGCCTTTTAGACTTCCAAGACGCGGTTTGCGGCCCGGTGACCTATGATTTGATGTCGCTTCTGGAAGATGCCCGCCGCGACATCGACCCGGATTTAGTGGCCTCTATGAAGTCTCACTACCTGGCCCAGTTTCCATCTATTACACCAGAGGTTTTCGAAGCCTCGTGGGCGGTGATGGCCGCACAACGGCACATCCGCGTGATCGGAACTTTTGCCCGGCTTAAAGTCCGTGACGGCAAGCCCCATTACCTCGAGCACATGCCACGACTATGGCGCTACATGGACACCTGCCTCACACATCCAATACTGGCTCCCTTGAAAGACTGGCTCACTACGCACGTGCCGGATGACCTCCGAACGGTTTCATGATGGGTTTAGGTATTAGGACAGCAATGGTTTTAGCGGCCGGTCTCGGCACCCGCATGCGGCCGCTCACGGATGATCGACCAAAACCAATGGTAAAGGTGGGCGATAAAGTCCTCATTGATTGGGTGCTTGATGATCTCGCGATATCAGGAATTGAAACGGCTATCGTGAACTTGCATTACAAGGCAACAGTGCTCAACGACCACCTGGCCTATCGCAGCAAGCCATCTGTTGTTCTCTCCGATGAGACGGAAAACCTACTCGATACCGGCGGTGGAGTGGCAGCAGCACTCCCGCTCATCGACGATGATGTGTTTCTCGTTACCAATAGCGATGCCTTGTGGTTAGGCGGATTAGGCCCAGCGGTTAACGCCCTCAAGGCAGCCTGGTCAGATGACATGGATGCGCTTCTTCTTCTCGCGGATCTGAACCAAGCCTTCGGTTTTGATGGCCCCGGTGATTTCTATCTTAGTCACGACGGAATACCCTCTCGCCGTGGCGACCGTGCACAAGCACCCACAGCGTACGCTGGCACACAGCTTGTGCACCGTCGGTTATTTGATACCTGTCCCGGCGGGGCCTTCTCATTCAACGTTTTGTGGGATCAGGCTCTTCAAAACGGCAGGCTCAAGGCCCTCATCCATGACGACGCCTGGTATCACGTCGGCACACCGGATGCCGTTGCCCCGACAGCGCACGCCCTAAATACCAGCGTACGTTCATCGTGACAGGACTAAACGTCGGATGGCTTTCGACCGCCACGCAATCTGGAAAACGGGTTTGGTCAATTCCAACCCCGATGGGTTTCGTCGACGCCCTGGCTGATGGCCTCCTCGCAGAAACAGGAGGAGATCCACTCGCCCTCGCAGATATAACCGTGCTCGTCCCGACGCGTCGAGCTGGACGGTCTCTTCGGGAGGCTTTTCTACGTCGAGCTGACGGAAAACCGCTTTTATTACCGCGTCTCATGCCTCTCCAAGACATTGATGAGGATGAAGCGTTGCTGTCAGGCTTCAACGTCAGCGACAGCGCGCCACTCGACATCGAACCGCCGATCGCTTCGTTGTCTCGGCACATCTTACTGACACGACTGATCATGAGCCAAGCCAAGGCCACGGAGCAGCACCAAAGTCCGGAGCAAGCCGCCCGCCTCGCGCAGGAGCTCGCCCGCCTTCTTGATCAGGTTCAAACCGAACGTTTGAGCTTTGATCAGTTAGCCCAACTGGTCCCCGAAGCCTTAGCGACACATTGGCAGGTTACGCTCAACTTTCTTCAACTGGTCACGCACCATTGGCCAGAAATTCTCAAAGAACGCGGTGTCGTTGATCCGGCTGACCACCGTAATCGCGTCTTCTCCGCGCAAGCATCAGCATGGCAAAGCGCCCCTCCAAAAGGCCTCATCGTCGCGGCGGGGTCAACAGGAACGGTGCCAGCAACACGAGACCTTCTTTCAATCATCGCCGGCCTTCCAAACGGGTGCATCATCCTCCCTGGCCTGGACCAGGTGTTGGATGACTCGGCCTGGGGTGTCATCGAGGAAAGCCACCCTCAATACACACTCAAAGCTTTGATCGATCACTTCGAGATTGCTCGGCAGGACGTCGCCCAATGGCCAGGCGAGCCCCTGACCGATAACGCCCAACAACGACAGCGCTTGGTGAGTGAAATCATGCGCCCGGCAGAAACCAGTGAGCAGTGGCAAACTCTTGAAGGGTTAACGCGCGCCGCAACAGACGGCATCCAACGGATCGAGGCTCCGACGCCGCGAGAGGAAGCCGCCGCCATCGCGCTTGTATTACGCTGGGTGGTCGAGAAAGACGGCCGCACCGGCGCTCTGGTCACACCGGACAGGGCTCTCGCCCGCCGCGTGTCCGCAGAATTGGAGCGCTGGAACCTCAACGTCGATGACTCGGCTGGCCAGCCACTGACAGAAACACCACCGGGAGTCTTTCTGCGTCTGACGGCAGGGATGGCAATGGAGCACTGTGCCCCGATCCCATTTTTATCTGCGCTCAAACACCCGCTCGCAGCTGGCCATATGGACCCCCCGGTGTTTCGGGATTTGGTTAGAGATTTAGAAGTCGCGGTATTGCGAGGACCCCGTCCTCCTGAAGGCCTAACAGGCTTACGTAATGCTTTGGCTGGGTTAGACGAGCACGCTGTTGCTTTGGACCCTTGGCTCACATCGCTACAAACAGATTTCACGCCGTTCGAAGCAATCATGGCTGGTGGACCAACATCTTTAACCGCTCTGCTGACTGCCCATGTCGAGTGGGCAGAAGCCCTCGCTACGACCAACGAAACCGCTGGTCCGATGCGGCTATGGGCTGGACCAGCTGGAGAAGCCCTTGCAAGATTTGTTGCTGATCTGGCCGAGGCGGCGCCAGACTTGGGCGATATTCATCCCACCGCATACCCCGGCTTGCTTGAAGCCCTCCTGGCAGGTCAAGTCGTCAGGCCCCCATACGGAACGCACCCGCGCCTCAGTATTCTTGGGCCTTTGGAGGCCCGCCTGCTGCGCCCCGACGTCCTAATTTTGGCTGGGCTCAACGAAGGGACATGGCCTGCCGACGCAGATACAGACCCATGGATGAGCCGACCCATGAGGAAAGACTTTGGCCTTCCCCAGCCAGAGCGACGGATCGGACAGGCTGCCCATGATATTGCACAAGCGCTAGGAGCGCCCGACGTCATCCTTACCAGATCCCTGAAGGTTGATGGCACACCGACTGTCGCGTCGCGCTGGTGGCGCCGCTTCGACCAGGTTTTAGAAGCCGCGAAAATACCAACACTCAGCGAAACGGGACGCTACGCTTGGTTGCCTTGGGCCGCGAGTCTCACGAAGCCAGAAAAAATTGCAGCATGGCCAGCGCCAGCACCAAAGCCACCTGTGGCCTCACGCCCGCGCCGCCTCCGCGTGACGGAAATCGAAACATGGATGCGCGATCCCTATGAAATCTATGCGCAACACATCCTCAAACTAAGAGCCCTAGACCCGATAGATGCCGATGCTGGCAGCGCAGACTACGGCACAATCGTTCACGGCATTCTTCAGGATTTCGTTCGCGCCTATCCAACCACCTTACCTAAAGACATCGAACCCATCTTGAGGGACCTCGCGGAAACAACCTTTGGGCGGGCCGGCCTTTCACCGGGCGTGCTCGCCTTTTGGGCCCCGCGCTTTGAACGCATTGGCGGATGGTTTGCCAACCAAGAACGAGAAAACCGTGATCAAATTCAGAAAGCCCACGCCGAGATTAAAGGGTCATTCACTCTAGAGGGACCGGCAGGCCCCTTCGAGCTTTCAGCACGTGCTGACAGAATCGATGAACTGAAAGACGGGACGCTAGCGATTATCGATTACAAGACAGGGGCAGCCCCGTCCGTCAAAGAAGTCGCAGCAGGGTTTGCGCCCCAATTACCGTTAGAAGCGATCATTGCCGCAGATGGTGGCTTTGCGGGCGTGCCGGCCAAGCCTGTCTCTGATTTATCCTATTGGCGCCTGACAGGCAGAGGCAACGGTGGAGAGATTCGGTCCGCCGGAGAGAACGCTGAAGATTTAAGAGCGCAAGCGTTAGAGGGCCTATCAACACTCGTTGCTGTTTTTGATCGTGACGAAACGCCTTACGAAGCGCGCCCCCACCCTGACATGGCGCCACGGTACGGAGATACCCAACATCTCGCTCGCGTGAAAGAATGGGCCGCCGCCGAGGGAGGGGAAAGTTGAACGATCTTTCTCCTGTTGCCATTGCAACTCGCCAACAAGGCCGCGCGGCGGATCCCGCCTCGTCCGTATGGGTCTCGGCGTCAGCCGGAACCGGCAAAACCAAAGTGCTTACGGATCGAGTGCTCGCGCTCATGCTTGCAGGCACATCGCCACACCGCATTCTGTGTTTAACATTCACAAAAGCGGCCGCGGCCGAAATGGCCAACCGTATTGCCAAGACTCTAAGCGCTTGGGTCATTGAACCAGAAGACACCCTGGTGCCCGAAATCGAGCGTCTACTCGGACACCCGCCAACGAACAAAGATCTAACCATCTCCCGCCGCCTATTTGCGCGCGTACTGGAAACGCCAGGCGGTATGAAAATTGAAACCATCCATGCCTTTTGCCAATCCGTCCTGAGGCGCTTTCCTCTTGAAGCGGGGCTAGCACCACACTTCGATTTGTTGGCCGATCAAGACGCTATCGATCTGATTGAAACCGCGCGTGAAACTGTAATCACACACGCCCATGCTGGCGACGACGAAACACTAGCAAACGCCCTCGCAGTGATCGTGAGCCGCGTTCATGAACTTCGTTTCCCTGAGCTGATGTCGGCCATCTCATTTTCTCGCGACAAAATCACAAGGGTTCTTAGCGCTCATGGCGATGTAGAAAGCGCGGTTGCCGCCCTCCGAGAGAAACTCGACCTCGCGCCTTACGACACACCCGAGTCACTACGTCTGCTGGCGTGTGAAGATATGGCGTTTGATGGCACCAATATCAAAAGCGCAGCAAGCGCCCTATCCCGTGGCACAAAAACAGACGTAGCGCGTGCTGAAACCCTCTCCTCGTGGCTAGCACGCGACAGCGAAACGCGCGTTGAAATGTTCTCCGAATACAGCCTTGCCTTTCTAACTGCAGCCGGGACAATCCGCTCGAAACTCGCCACGAAAACTGTTTCAGAATCAGACCCAGCTGCGATCGATGCGCTCGCCAAGGAAGCTGAACGGTTGGTCAACCTTCTCAACAAACTACGCGCAGCAGAGGTTGCCGTATCGACGCAGGCTTTACTGACTCTTGGTCACGCCTTCTTAACCGAATACCAGGCCAGAAAGGTCGCGTTTGCACGTCTTGATTATGACGACCTTATCCACAGCACGCGGACGTTGCTGGAACACCCGGGCGTCGCTGCGTGGGTTCTATTCAAATTAGATGGGGGACTGAATCATCTCCTGATCGACGAAGCCCAAGACACCAGCCCCGATCAATGGGCTGTGGTCCAAGCCTTAACCAGCGAATTTTTTGCCGGTGAAGGGCGTCACGAAACCCAATCAGAATCAATACGCACAGTATTCGCCGTCGGGGATCGTAAACAATCGATCTATAGCTTCCAGGGCGCAGACCCAGACGGGTTCGACCGTATGCGCCAATTTTTCACTGACCGAGCCTCACAGGCCGGACAAGCATGGGCTGATGTCGACCTTGGGGTTTCCTTTAGATCAACAACAGCTGTTTTGCGCGCTGTCGATGCCGTCTTCGCGCAACCGCAGGCCAGCGATGGAGTCGTGCTCCCAGATGAGGGCCTAACCCATCTGGCTGCCAGAGAGGGTCAGGCCGGTAGTGTTGAGTTATGGCCGCCAGTAGATCCGGACATTGCCGATGAACCAATGCCTTGGAAGCCTCCGGTTGAGCGCTTAAGCGGCGAGTCTGCTCAGACTCGCTTGGCCCGCATCATTGCCAAACGCATTAGCGCAATGTGCCGTAGTGGCGAGCAGTTAGAGTCTCAAAACAGACCAATCCACGCAGGTGATATCCTTGTGCTCGTGCGCCGTCGCACGGGATTCGTGGACGATCTCGTACGCGCGTTAAAAGACCTCGATGTTCCTGTCGCTGGCGTAGACCGCATGGTTCTCATCGAGCAAATGGCGGTCATGGATCTGGTCGCATTGGGTCGGTTTCTTCTATTGCCTCAGGATGACCTCACCCTAGCCACGGTTCTTAAAAGCCCCCTCATCGGGATCACTGAGACACAACTGTTTGATCTCGCTAATCCGCGCGGCGATACGACACTTTGGTCCGCGCTTACCGAACACGCTGGTGCGGACTCGATATTCGGCGAAGCTCATAGCGTTCTCGGAGAAATTTTGTCTCAAACAGATCTGCTTGGGCCCTTTGCTCTGTATGCGCATATTCTGACGGCGCATGACGGCCGCCGTAAATTGTTAAGCCGATTGGGCATGGATGCGGACGATCCAATCGATGAATTTTTGGGCCAAGCACTGGAATACGAACGTAGGCACAGGCCAAGCCTTGAGGGATTTCTCCACTGGCTTGAACACGGACAGCTCGAAGTGAAACGAGATTTAGAACAAGCCAACCGCGACGCCGTCCGCATCATGACGGTTCATGGCGCCAAAGGTCTCCAGGCCCCCATCGTATTTTTGCCAGATACGCTGCAAACACCAAGTCACGGCGAAGCGCTGCTCTGGACCGAAGATGACAAAGGCCAGCCTCTGATGCTGTGGGCACCCAGCACTGCCGACCGCGATGCTGTTGCAGTGACATTAAAAACCGAGTCTGACGCTGCGCGTGATCGGGAATACAGACGCCTTCTCTACGTGGCGATGACCAGGGCGGAAGATCGACTATACGTCTGCGGATGGAATACAGCGCGCAAGGCTCCGGACGCGTGCTGGTACAATCTCATTCAATCCGCACTGGAGCCAATCGCAGAAGCAGAGACAGATCCAGCCCTAGCCAAATTGGGTATTAGCGACGGGTCTATCCTTCGGTTGTCTAACACCCAAACTGCGGCCTCGGAGCGCGCATTCACGCCCGAAGATGCGGTTCCGGACATTCCGGCAACTCTGCCATGGGCACAAGAGCCTGCCGCTGCGGAACCGGCTCCACCGAAACCTTTGGCTCCGTCTCGCCCAACACTGGAAGAACCAACCGTCGCGGCGCCTCTAGGCCAAACGCAGACCAAGCGGTTCCAGCGGGGCCTACTGATTCATCGCCTACTCCAAAGCCTCCCCGAACTCCCCATCAGTTCGAGACGCACGGCTGCCGAAGCATACCTGAGCCGACCCGCTTGGTCCCTTGCGGCAGACGACGTGGCATCCGTTACCGACGAGACCCTTGCCGTGATCGAGCACCAAGACTTTGCGGCTCTGTTCGGGCCAGGCTCAAAAGCCGAAGTGCCTGTTACCGGGTTAATTGATGGCCACGTCTTATCAGGACAAGTGGATCGACTGGTTGTCACCGATAATGAGGTGATGATTGTCGACTACAAAACAAACCGGCCGCCGCCGCGCAAGGTCGAATCCGTGGACTCGGCCTATCAATTCCAAATGGCGGCCTATCGCGTAGCCCTTTCAGAGATATACCCAAACAAAACAATTCGTTGCATCCTACTTTGGACGGATGGCCCCTTCATCACCGAGCTACCAGAGTCCATGCTTGATGAAGCGTGGGGTCTGAAAGCTAGCCATGAGTAAGTGCGCACTTGATTTTCCGGCCCCAATCGCCACCATCGCGTCATGACAGACACGCCAAAACCTGACGACACATTTATGCGCGGCTGCTGGTACATGGCCGCCGCCGCTCATGAGATCAAATCTGGCCAAACCATGCACCGCACTCTGTTGCAAGAACCGGTCTTGATCGGGCGAGACCGAGACGGAGCGATCTTCGCCCTGAAAGACACGTGCCCTCACCGCGGCACACTCTTATCGCGCGGGCTGTTCGACGGTAAGGAAGTGGAGTGCCCGTATCACGGCTGGCGGTTTGCCACCAATGGGCAATGCACGGCCATTCCTTCGCAAAAAGATGGGCAAAAACCCCAGGCAGCGGACATCCACGCGTCGGCTTATGCAGTGAAAGAAAACGACGGCATCATCTGGATCTTCATGGGCACCGGTACTGAGATCGGAGACCTACCAGATGTACCAGCCGTCCCGGACATTGGTACCCGATTCCAACTTCATCTTCATCGCACCTTTCAGTGCAACAGCGACCTCGCCGTTACTGGCCTGATGGACCCAGCACATGGGGCCTTTGTTCATGCCTCATCATTGTGGCGTGGCCATCGAGATGTCCGTGATAAAGAGAAAGCGTTCTCCCCGATCAAACATGGATGGCGCATGGATCGCCATACGGCATCGGGTAATGCACGCGCTTATCGGTTGTTCCTTGGTGGCGCACCGGAAACAGAAATTACCTACACGATGCCTGGCGTCCGAATCGAGCATGCAACAACGGGCAAGGTCACCTACTGCGGCCTGACCGCATGCACGCCGGTCACAACTGAAACAACATCCGTTCATCATGTGATGTACTGGGATGTCCCTGGGGGAGCCCTTACACGCGGGTTGGTTAAATTTATTGCTGGCCGATTCATTGGCCAAGATGCCGACGCTGTTCAAGATATGCGCGATGGCCAGGCGTTTAATCCCTCGACCATGCTGGTTGAAGACGCAGACACTCAAATTCGCTGGTATTACAGGCTGAAAAAAGAATGGCACCAAGCACAGGCTGAAAACCTGCCGTTTCAGAACCAAATCCAACCAACCACCCTCAAGTGGCGGAGCTGACAAAACTGCACGAATGAATGGAGATTTGAGGCACAGAGCCGGTTTCACCGTAGCCGCTGGGTGACCTTTTTTGCACCTCACCCGTCTGTGTAGAATCCCCGCCTTGACCCCCGCCCGGGCCGTTCCTAGATTGAAGTATCGCTGGGCCGCTCCGGCCTCAGACCCTAGACAAGTTAGGATAATTGCTCATGAAAAACGTATCCGACGATTCCTTTGAGGCAGACGTTCTCAAAGCTGACGGACCGGTTCTTGTAGACTTCTGGGCAGAGTGGTGTGGCCCCTGCAAACAGATTGGCCCGATCCTCGACGAAATGGACAAAGAGATGGGCGAGAAGGTCACCATCGCCAAGGTCAACATTGATGACAATCCCGATATCCCATCCAAGTACGGCGTTCGCGGTATCCCGACTCTGATCCTGTTCAAGGATGGCGAAGTCGCAGCGACCAAAGTCGGCGCCCTGCCGAAAAGCAAACTGGTTGAGTGGGTGGAATCTTCGATCGGTTGATTTTGACCCTATTTCAAATCCAAGCCCCGCCCTCTGTGGCGGGGCTTTTGATTCCGACACCAAAAATGCGCTAAAACACGAACGTAAAAGGAAACACCATGGTGGGGGTTCTATGAGCGGCGGTTACGTTACCGATACAGCCTACGTGGCGGAGTACTACCCGGACCACGCGCCAGCACACATGAATCTGGCCTGCGCCTTCAACGGCTTCAAACCCCGCCCACTCGATGAACCGTTCACGTGGTGTGACTATGGCTGTGGCAACGGCATCACCGCCAATGTGCTCGCAGCTTGCTATCCACACGCACAATTTTACGGTGTGGATTTTATGAACACGCATGTTCGCACTGCGGAAACCCTATCACTACGAGGCGGCCTGAAGAATACGAAGTTCTTGTGCAAGAGCTTCACTCAACTCGATGAAGACGATCTGCCACAGCTCGATTTCGCCGTTATGCATGGTGTCCTCTCTTGGGTCGATGAGCCGACAAGGTCAGCCCTTTTAGAGGACGCTGTAAAGCGCCTCAAACCGGGCGGCATACTGTTGACGGGTTACAACGCCATGCCAGGGTGGGCCGCAAAATTGCCCATGCGCGACATGATCTATTCCCTCACGCCCGATGACATGAATTCTGTCGACAGGGCGTAGGCAGGCCTCAAGTGGTTGACGAAACTCAAGAACGCAGAAGCGAAATACTTCCGAGACAACCCAGCCCTTACGGAAGCAGTGGAGCAACTGGAGAAACTTGATATTCGCTATATGGCGCATGAGTATTTTAATGAGAATCTTCGTGCCTTCCACTTTGCTGAAGTGCGACAAGCCATGGAACAGGGTGGCCTGAAATTCGCAGGCTGCGCCACATTGTTTCTCAACATGGTCGACCTTGCCGTGCCCCCTGCTCTGTACGAAGAGTTCCGCGACATGACGAGCAGAGCGGAATTAGAAGCCAAACGCGATTTTATCCGGAACGAAACCTTCCGCCGCGATGTTTGGGTGAAAGGCGAACCCATCAAAACAGAAGACGAATGGCTATCGATCAACGAGAACTTGATTTTCGGATCGCTCATAAACCGCACCGATATGGATAAAGACGTCGCGTTCGGCGATGTCCAGGTTTCCTACGAAGGCGAACCGTTTGACAGCATCCTAGACATCATCACTGCTGGCGCTAAAAAAATCGGAACCTTAGGCGACACACCAGGCCTGGACAGCATATCAACCGCCACACGCGTAGATGCTGCACGATTGCTATCTGCTGGTGGTGAAATTATTGCGTTTTCTGAAGAGACAGAAGCCGTCGCCATCTCTGGCAAGCCAAAAATTAAGATCGGCACAGCATTCAATCGCGGCATGGTCAAAGAGTTTGGCATGGTGCTACCGCGCATTCCTTTGGCCGCACCAAATGCAGGCACTGCAATTGAGCTAAGTAATATTGATGCCATGCTACTCTTAGCCATTTGCGAAAAAGGTTGGGATGGCGCGGTCAAGCTCGTAACAAAGTTGATCGGCGGCGACGATGGTGAAGTTATCCTCGGTGGAAGGTCACTCTCCCGTAAGGAAGTGCAAGGACATTTGAGCGAACGCGTTATGCATATTCGCACCAAACAACTCGCTAAGCTGCTCGAGCTTGGCGTTGTCATTTTTGCTGATGCTGACTAACGCGTCAGCGATGAGTCTTTAAAACCTCACCGGCCAGATATAGCGACCCGCACACCAAAAAACGGCCACGCTGATCTGTTATCTTGGTCTGTGCCACAGCCAGAGCATCATCAAGCCCCTCACAGGGGATGACATCACTAAACCCTACATCTTTAGCGCAGACAGCCAGGTCATTTTCCGAGGCGCTTCCGTCATGCCCGGGGATAGGCACAGTGATCAAGGTCGAGATGTGAGACGCAAGCGGTTCCAAGAAACCCTGATTGTCCTTACCGGCCATCATCCCACATATGGCGATTGTTGAACTGGGGTCTTGAGCTAGCCAAGAAGCCAATGCTGCTCCAGCCGATGGGTTGTGTCCGCCATCAAGCCATAGGTCCCAGATTTGAGGGAGACTCGATGCCAGCGGGCCTTCGGTCAGTTTCTGCAACCGTGCAGGCCATTCCACATCGCGCATCCCAGCCCGCAGACCAAAAGCCGGTATAGCAAAGGGCCCACGCGCCAAGGTCGCGAGAGCAAGGCCAAGATTCCCAATTTGATGCGGACCTGGAAGCGTTGGCCGAGGCACGGACCACTCCGTGTTCGCATCCGCGTATCGAACTGTGCCGAAGGGATCGTCTTCTATTGTCCAATCCGTACCCTGCCACGCAACAGTAACACCGCGTTCAGCCGCGATTTTCTTGATGACTGATTCGGCATCTGGCGACTGGGCGGCACTGATACAGGGCGTTCCGGATTTCATAATCGCCGCCTTCTCACCGGCGATGGCCGATAAGCTGTTTCCGAGATACCCCATATGATCCATGGAGATCGGCGTCAAAACCGTGGCACAGGGGTGTGGAACAACATTGGTTGCATCAAGACGACCACCGAGCCCCGTCTCCAACAAAAGAACATCCGCTGGAACCTGGGCGAACGCTTGGTACGCAACTGCCGTGATCATCTCAAAGAAGGTAATCGGCGCATCGCCATTGACGTGTTCCACATAACTAATCAAGTCAGTCAACAAAGCTTGGTCAACAAGACTCCCGCAGAGTCGAATACGCTCAGTGAATGAAACAAGGTGTGGCGACGTATACACGTGCACGCGATAGCTAGATGCTTCCAGCACAGCGCGCATCATTGCAACCACCGACCCCTTTCCGTTTGTGCCAGCAACATGAATAACCGGTGGAACGCGCAAATGGGGCGAGCCCAAGTCGGCCAACAACCGTTCAATACGGTCAAGGGACAGATCTATAGTTACAGGATGGAGTGTTTTGATGCGCTCAAGAGCGGCGACCAGGCCAGGCGGATCAGGATGCATGAGTTTGGTCAGGACTTATCTGATCCATCTTCATCTTCAGACTCAAACAGGCCTTCATCAGGCACAGACGGATCAGGAGGTGAAGCCAGAAGCTGCTTCTCATCTCTCTTGCGCCCTCGCCTACGCTTTCTGTCGGCGCTCTCTATGGGCAGCACTGGAGCGGCCGGATCACGATGCAGCAGAAGGCCAAGGAGTTGCACCAAAGAATCCTGCAGATCAGCCCGATGAACCACCATGTCCACCATACCGTGCTCAAGTAAGTACTCCGCGCGCTGAAATCCTTCGGGGAGAGTTTCGCGAATCGTTTGTTCAATCACGCGCGCGCCGGCAAAGCCAATAATCGCACCAGGCTCTGCAATCTGGATATCTCCGAGCATCGCAAAGGACGCTGTCACACCGCCTGTGGTCGGATCAGTTAAGAGCACGATGTAGGGCAAACCTTTTTCGCGCACCCGGTCAACCGCAACTGTCGTCCGCGCCATTTGCATAAGGGATAAAATCCCTTCCTGCATACGCGCACCACCAGAGGACGGGATAACGATCAAAGGCGCTTCCTGAAGAATGGCAAGTTCAGCTGCAGCAACAATGCCTTCACCAACCGCGGTCCCCATAGACCCACCGAGAAAGCTAAACTCAAAGGCCGCAACGACAACGTTGAGCCCGCCCATAGTGCCATGCGCTACAACGATGGCGTCTTTAGCGCCGGTCTTCGATTGCGCGTCCTTAAGGCGGTCGCTGTACTTCTTACGGTCTTTAAATTTGAGGGGGTCGACAGCGACAGAGGGCAACTCAATCTCTGTCCACTTCTTACCGTCGAACAAAATCTCAAGACGTTGGCGGACCGGCAAGCGCAAATGATGATCGCAATGGGGGCAAACACGCAAATTCTTTTCCAGCTCGCGATGGAAAACCATCTCGCTGCATGCCGGACATTTATGCCAGAGGTTATCCGGAGCCTCTCGCGGCTGAACCAATCGCTTTATTCTTGGTCGGACAAAATTGGTCAACCAGTTCATGCTTCAGCCCCATCTACACTGCGCGCCGTTCGAACCCCGTTCGACAAATCTTTTACAAAATCGAGGACCCGTGTCGAAAGGCCCGCTTCGGGTCGACAGTCTTCATCAACACCGTCAGCGATGATATCGACAATCGCCGAACCCACAACGGCAGCATCAGCAAATCGAGCAACTTCTGCTGCCTGAGCAGCCGTGCGAATACCAAACCCAACACCAAGCGGTAAGTCCGTCTGCTGTCTCATTTCGGCGATCCGCGCGCCCACTTCCGTCATGTCGGCTGATTTTGTGCCCGTTACACCTTTGACCGCAACGTAATAGACAAACCCACTGGCGTGATCGAGCACGCGTGGCAAACGGGTCTTATCTGTTGTCGGGGCGGCGAGGAAGATCATATGCAGGTTATGCTCACGAAGATGCTGATTAAGCTCCTCAGCCTCCTCCGGCGGCAAGTCGACAATAATGACACCATCGACGCCAGCAGTGGCCGCGGCTTGAGCGAACTCAGCGGGGCCATACCTGTAAATCGGATTGTAGTACCCCATCAATATGACTGGAGTATCCATTTCCCATTCGCGCATGTCTTTGACGGCACCAAGAACATCATCAATGCTGACGCCTGCCTTCAAAGCGCGTTGCGATGACAACTGAATAGACGGACCGTCTGCCATTGGATCGGAGAACGGCATTCCAAGCTCGATAATGTCAGCACCTGCAGTAGGCATGCCCTCAAGGAGTTCACGAAAGAACTCGGGATTAGGGTCATTGGCGGTGATGAACGTAACGAGCGCCGCCCGGTCTTGCTCTTTTAATTTTTCAAAGCGCCGCGTGAGACGACTCTCGGTCACTGAGGCGCTCATAACGCGCCCCCCATCTCAGTTCCAAGTGCATCTGCAACGGTGAACACATCCTTGTCACCACGGCCACACAAATTCATAACAATCAAATGGTCCGCTGGCAGCTCCGGCGCAATTTTCCCAACATAGGAAAGCGCATGTGAGGGTTCCAACGCCGGGATGATGCCTTCGAGGCGAGAGCACAACTGAAACGCATCCAACGCTTCTTGATCGGTCGCAGAGACATAATCAACGCGTCCTTGCATATGTAACCATGAATGTTCAGGGCCGATGCCTGGGTAATCCAAACCGGCAGAAATCGAATGGGCATCTTTTATTTGGCCCCCATCTTCCTGCAATAAAAAGGTTCGGTTGCCGTGAAGAACGCCTGGGTTTCCACCAGATATAGATGCGGCGTGCTCACCGGACTCGATGCCTTTGCCAGCCGCTTCAACGCCGATTAGGCGAACGTCAGAATCATCAAGAAAGGGATGGAACAAACCGATGGCATTGGAGCCGCCGCCAATGCACGCCACTAGGGTATCAGGCAGGCGTCCTTCAGCCACATCCATTTGGCCACGCAACTCTTCGCCAATCACAGACTGAAAGTCACGTACCATTGTTGGATAGGGATGTGGCCCTGCTGCCGTGCCAATGAGATAGTACGTATCATCAACATTCGCGACCCAATCGCGCAGCGCTTCATTCATGGCTTCTTTGAGCGTCGCTGAGCCTTTATCGACCGCCCGAACATCAGCACCCAAAAGTTTCATGCGGAACACATTCGGCTTTTGCCGCTCAATGTCTTTAGCGCCCATGTACACAACACAATCGAGACCAAACCGGGCACAGACTGTTGCCGTAGCAACGCCATGTTGACCAGCACCGGTTTCGGCGATGATGCGGGTTTTCCCCATACGCTTAGCCAACAAGATTTGACCAAGGCAGTTATTGATTTTGTGGGACCCCGTATGATTAAGCTCGTCTCTCTTGAAATAGATCTTCGCGCCGCCGTAGTGCTCGGTCAGGCGTTCAGCAAAATACAGCGGGCTCGGGCGACCAGCATATGCCGCGTTAAATGAGGCCAGTTCCTTGGCGTAAGATGGATCTGCACACGCGGCGTCATAGGCGCGTTCAACCTCTAAAATAAGCGGCATCAGCGTCTCGGCAACATATCGCCCACCGAACAGGCCAAAATGACCCGCTTCGTCTGGGCCGTCTCTATAGGTGTTGCGCGCTTCCGCCATGGGCTTGATGTATCCTGACCGGGCTAAACTCTGGGCCGGACTTATAGCGCATGCCTCGCTGATGAGCAAAAAAGAACTCATCGAAAAACCAGGGCCTTAAGAGGGGTTTAGAGGGGCTTAGAGACCTTTTGCAGCTTTCAAAAACGCAGTGATAAGCGCCGGATCTTTCTGCCCAGGCGCTGATTCAACGCCTGAGGAGACATCAACTCCCGGCGCATTGGCCTCAATGATGGCCTGAGCCACATTTTCTGGCGTCAACCCACCCGCTAAAAGCCATGGTAATGCGCCCCTATAAGCGGTCATAAGGCTCCAGTTAAAGGTCGTAGCGTTCCCCCCTGGCCTATCAGCGTCTGGTGGCGGCTTAGCGTCAAATAGCAGCATATCCGCGTGATCCGTATACCTGGATGCAGCAGCGACATCGGCTGCATCAGAAACGCCCACAACTTTCATAACCGGCAAACCACAAGACAGCCGAATCGCATCCACCCGCTCCGGGGTTTCACTACCATGGAGTTGGAGACAGTCGAGTCGAACATGGGTCAGGACTTGGCCTAACAGGGCATCGTCAGGATCAACAAATAATCCAACTTTGCGAACCTCTTCAGGCACATCCTCGACCAATTCCGCAACGAGAGTAGGCGCGACATTTCGAGGGGACTTTTCAAAAAAAACGAACCCCAAATAATCCGCGCCACCGTCTATAGCCGCGTCGACAGACTCAGCGTCGCTCAAGCCGCAAATTTTTACGTCTACACTCATGTAACCTCTGTTCGGCGCTAAGCAGCCAGCGCTGTCGCAATTCGTTGTGCCGCGGCCGATGGATCATCTGCCGCGGTAATAGGTCGGCCTACTACAAGATAGTCAGCCCCTTCAGCAATCGCCTGCTCTGGCGTCATAATTCTTTTTTGGTCATTTGCAGCGGCCCACTCCGGACGAACCCCAGGTGTTATCAGTTTAAAGGTTGGACCACATTCAGACCTAATCCGAGCAGCTTCCAGCGGCGAACACACGACACCGTCCAGTCCAGATTCCTTGGCCAGCACTGCCAAACGGATGGCTTGGTCTGCCGTCGATGATGCCATCCCGACTTCAGCCAAATCGTCGTCGGAGAGACTGGTTAAAATCGTGACCCCGATCACTAAGGGACGGGGAGTGACATGTTCATATGCGGCTTCAGCGGCCGCTTCAGCGGCGGCCTGCATCATCGTCCTGCCACCACTCGCGTGGACATTGATCATGAAGGGGCGGCATGCCGAAATAGCCCGCACTGCACCCGCCACCGTATTCGGAATGTCATGAAATTTGACGTCCAGAAAGGCTGGAAGCCCAGAGGCCTTCATCACCTGTTCGACCCCCTTGGGGCCATGAGCAGAAATAAATTCGAGCCCAAGCTTAATGCCGCCAACATGATCGCCAATGCGGGCAGCCCATGTCGTTGCTGTGCCTAAGTCGGACGTATCGATGGCGCAAAAAATCGGGTTACGGAGGTCTTGGTCAGCCGGTGCCATCGTGTCACCCCTTCACTTCTATATAAACTGGTCTGTCGGTGTGGTTGGCTATTATGCCGCTTCGGAGGTGTCTTGGCTAACAAGTCTAGCCCGCACGTCAGCTAACTCGCCCTCAAGCGCTCGGATTTCAACCCGTTGCTTACGAACCCTGCGACGGTGCTTTCCTGCGGCAACCCACGTCAACAACGCACCAACCAAAAAGCCAGAAAAAACAGCGGCTATAACGATAATGTAAAGCCCAACATCTATTGCGAATGGGAACGGCCATACCGTTATAGAAATAGGCATCCGATTGGATATGGCGAACAGAACTGTAACGACGGCAACAACAACACCGACCAGCCAAGTTAGAAGACGCATGTTGGCCTCTCTGGCTTCGTCACCCTAAAGGGCTGATGACGGGGGCATAGACGGAGACGGGTCTGTCGAGGGCGTCGCTTCAGCCGCCTGAGGGGCATTCAGCAAATCACGCAGCTGCTTCCCTGTCTTAAAGTACGGAACCGTTTTCTTAGAGACATTCACGGCCTCACCAGTCCGCGGATTACGCCCAACTCTCGAATCCCGATGCTTAACAGAAAAAGCGCCGAAGCCACGAAGCTCAACCCGGTCTCCGTTAGCAAGCGCTACAGAAATCTGATCGAATATCGTGCTTACGATCCGCTCAACATCTCGCTGAAAGAGATGTGGATTGCGTTCCGCAATTCTCGCTATGAGCTCAGACTTGGTCATCCCCTGGCTTCCCTGTCCGCCCGTTCAGTCTTTGTGACCGTTAACTAGCAAAGAGCATGCGAAGTGCACGGAGCAGAGTCAAGTGTAAGCCTTTCATATGACACCGTTTTTCGGGTTTCAGTACGAAAAACGCGCCCCACAAGGGGGCGCGTTCATCAGCAAAGTCCAGCGTTTGACGCGTGGTCTTATTCTTTTGTTTCCTCGGCTTCTGCCTCATCAGCAGAATCGTCATCTCCAGACGTTTCTTTGCGCTTAAGAGCCGCGCCAAGAATATCACCTAAAGATGCACCCGAATCGGCAGAGCCATAGTCAGCCATGGCCTGTTTCTCTTCAGCAACTTCGCGCGCCTTGATGGACAGGTTGAGCTTACGAGACTTGCTATCGATGCTGGTAATCCGTGCATCGACTTTTTCTCCAACAGCAAAGCGATCAGGGCGTTGCTCTGAGCGTTCACGGGCCAGATCATTTTTCTTGATGAACCCTGTGATGCCTTCGCTAACCGAAACTTCAAGACCTGCGTCCATCGTCGCAGTCACAACACACGTGACAACCTGGCCACGCTTGAGGTCACCCATAGCTTCCGCAAACGGATCTTCAGTCAATTGCTTGATACCAAGGCTGATACGTTCTTTGTCGATATCAACGTCAAGGATCTTGGCTTTAACAATGTCGCCCTTGTTGAAGTCAGCAACAGCTTCTTCGCCGTCCTTCTCCCAAGACAGGTCTGACAAGTGCACCATGCCGTCGATTTCACCGTCAAGGCCAACAAAGAGGCCGAACTCGGTGATGTTCTTGACTTCGCCTTCAACCAATGTGTCGACCTGCGAACTTGTCCTTGAACGCGGTCCATGGGTTGTCCATGCACTGCTTGAGGCCAAGGGAGATACGACGCTTTTCTGGATCAACATCGAGGACCATAACCTCGACTTCTTGGCTCGTGGATACGATCTTGCCCGGGTGGACGTTCTTTCTTGGTCCAGCTCATTTCAGAGACGTGAACCAAGCCTTCGACGCCAGCTTCGAGTTCTACGAATGCGCCGTAATCGGTGATGTTGGTGACACGGCCCACGAACTTCGTGCCCACTGGATACTTAACTGCAACGCCATCCCATGGGTCAGCTTCAAGCTGCTTCATGCCAAGCGAAATACGCTGGGTTTCAGCGTTGAAGCGATGACCTGAACGTTCACGGTCTGACCAACCGAGAAGCGCTTCGGTTGGATGATTGACGCGCTTCCAGGAAATGTCGGTGACGTGCAGCAAGCCATCGACGCCGCCGAGATCGACGAACGCGCCGTAATCGGTGATGTTCTTGACAACGCCTTCGAGAACCTGACCTTCGGCCAAGTTTTCCATGAGCTTCGAACGCTCAGCGGCGCGGGTTTCTTCGAGTACGCGCGCGACGAGAAACGACGATGTTGCCGCGAGCGCGGTCCATCTTCAGAATTTGAAATTCATGTGGCTCGCCCATCAAGTAGTTGGCATCGCGCACGGGGCGGATATCAACCTGGCTGCCTGGCAAGAAGGCGACAGCGCCATTGAGGTCAACAGTGAAGCCACCTTTGACGCGGCCAAAAATTGTTCCCTCGACTGTGCTTGTCTTTTCGAACTGCTTCTCAAGAACGTCCCAAGCTTCCTCACGCCGCGCTTTATCGCGAGACAGAAGGATCATGCCATCCTTATCTTCATAGCGTTCAACATAGACGTCGACGGCTTCACCGACGGCAGGGGCATCTTCATTGCCGCGACCAAATTCGCGCAACGGCACCCGCCCTTCGGACTTGAGGCCAACGTCGACCAAAGCGTAATCACCATCAACCCGGAGAACTGTGCCCTTAAGCACAGCGCCTTCGATGGTTGCGTTGCCTTGGAATGATTCTTCTAGGAGTGCGGCGAAATCTTCGCTCGCCGCGGCGAGAGCTGGTTCAGACATTGTAGGAGCGTTCCTTTCGTTCTGCGCCTTGCCTGCCGGTTGGATCCGGCGGTCTTTTCATGCGGGCTCGGACTATTCCGGGCTTGTCGCATTTCTCAAAGTGCACGCGCTTAAAGACGTGCTTCAAAACCTCAACGCCCAGCAGCCGATGCGTTTTTCGCACCTTGGTCAGCCGGTGTCGTGAGGGGTAACAATCTTAAAGGGGACCGGTTCCCCGGATGTGGTCCAGCGCAGCGGCCAGAGCCTCATCCGCGTTCATGTTCGACGTATCTAGGACCCACGCATCATCCGCTGGCTTAAGCGGAGCAACCGAACGATCTCGATCACGCTGGTCCCGGGCCGTCATATCGGCACGAACGCGGGCTTCTATAACGGGTTCGCCTCGTTCCATCAACTCCTGGAGGCGTCTTTTAATCCGCACTTCTAAAGCAGCCTCGACGAAGATTTTACGATCAGCGTCTGGGCAAACCACTGTACCTATGTCTCGCCCGTCCAAAATTGCGCCCTTGAACGCTACGCCAGGGTTCGAAGCAATGGATCTCTGAAAATCGAGCAAAACGGCGCGGACAGACGGGATAAAGGCCACGTGAGACGCTGCCACACCAGCCTCTTCACTGCGTAAATTCTCAGCAGAAAAGGCCGATAAGTCTAGGTTTTCTGCCGCTTTTACCGCATCAGCCTCGTTCGTGGGATCGCCGCTTGCCTTCAATACCGTCAAACCTGTCGCCCGGTACAAACTGCCAGTATCGAGGTACCTCAATGTTAGGAGATCAGCCAAATGCCTCGCTAAAGTACCCTTTCCGGACGCCGCCGGCCCATCAATGGCGACGACAAGGTTTGGGGCCTGCGTCACGCGACACCGCCAACCAGAGGCAGGTCAGTTTTTTTGAGTTTAACGCCCAATTCGGTCAAATGGTCCAAGAAATTAGGATAACTGGTGGCAATCGCAGACTCGTCGTCAATTCCAATAGCGTGCTCCGCAGACAGCCCCAGGATCAAGAACGACATAGCGATACGGTGGTCCATATGGACACTGACCACACCTCCACCCGGCACAGCACCCGCAACGCCCTGGACACAGAGAGTATCACCATCAATCTCAGGTAAGATCCCGCAGACCGTGAGACCGGACGCGATGGCGGCCAGGCGGTCACTCTCTTTAACTCTAAGCTCTGCAAGCCCCTCCATCCGCGTTTCACCCGTCGCACAGGCTGCAGCAACGGCCAAAATCGGATATTCGTCGATCATCGACGGTGCCCGAACTGCCGGAACCGTCACACCTTTTAATTTACTGGAGCGGACACGAAGATCACCGACGGGCTCACCGGCCTCATCGCGTTCGTTTTCTATGACGAGATCAGCACCCATTTCACGCAAGGTTTCAAACAACCCAGTGCGCTGAGGGTTTAAACCCACATTCTGCAGCGTAACGTCTGATCCTTCTGTAATAAGAGCCGCGACAACCAAGAACGCAGCCGACGAAGGATCGCCTGGCACGACGATATCTGAGCCGACTAACTCGGGTTGCCCAGTAACGGTAACGGCGACAGCCCCTGGCCGATCTGCAACCGGCTCTGAGAACACTTCAGCCCCAAAATGACGCAACATGCGTTCCGTATGGTCGCGTGTCGCTGCCGGCTCAATAACGGTGGTCGCACCCCTGGCCTGCAAGCCTGCCAACAAAAACCGCTGACTTCACCTGTGCTGAGGCAACAGGGCTCTTATAAACAATAGGCATTGGATCGCCAGTGCCCGTGACAGTCATTGGCAAACGGTGACCGGATCGTGACTCAAATGAGCCACCCATGGATTGCAATGGCTCTACAACCCGCCCCATCGGTCGAGATCGCAAAGAGTCGTCGCCCGTCATAACAGCCGTCATTGGATGACTTGCTAACAGGCCAGTCAAAAGACGGGCCCCGGTTCCTGAGTTTCCCATGTCGAGTACGCCATCGGGTTCTAACAACCCACCAACCCCACGACCGCGCACAATCCAGGTTGAAGCACCATCCGGCTCTTCAACCCGCTCAACAGACGCACCCAAGGCACGCATGGCCTTAGCCGTATTTAAAACATCTTCACCCTCAAGAAGCCCTTTGATCCGCGTCTCACCGATCGCTAAAGCACCAAACATCAAGGCCCGATGCGAAATAGATTTATCGCCAGGCACCCGGATCGTTCCGGCTAGGCCAGATGTACGGGCAGATGACGTAACTTGGGTGGGAGGGTTGGTCATCAGTAATGGCTCAAATCGGTCCGAAATGGCTGGCGTTAGGCGGTTCCTGGCGCCAGGACTTTATGGCGCGGGGTGATACCATAAGGAGACTTAGAAGCCTAGCAACCACCTGGTTTTGGTACGCCTCACGATTTCTTTTTTGGCGGATCGCATATTAAGTTTTGACAGCGCCCCACTTATTTGGCAAATGCGCTTGCTGAATTATTTTCGCTAAGGTTTCAGGCCACCAATATGGGGCACCTTGGTGAATAGAACATAAGATTGGGAGGTTACGGAATTGGGTAAGGTTGATCTCGGCGAAAAGCTGACTTGCTCAAGTTGCGGAGCACGCTTTTACGATTTGAATAAGACACCAGCGCTCTGCCCAAAGTGTGGAGCAGAAAACAAGCGCCCCAAGGTGACGAAATCCAAAAAAGTAGAAGCCGCGCCAAAACCTGAAAAGGCGACCCCGAAACCTGCTGACTCCACTGCCGGTGCTGGGGATGATGACATCGAAGACCTGGAAGATGATGAGGAAGATGATCTCATCCCAGGCGATGACGACGAAGAAGATGATGATGTCGAAGGCGTTATCGGGCCCATCCCGAAGGATGGCGATTCCGACACCTAGATCCTGGTAAAACAGTCCTCTCTGATGCCATGAAGTAGCACCAAGAGGACTGTCTCCAGGCCTATTTTTCCCTTGAAGGGTCAGCAGGGAACTGCATAAGGTCCGCCCCGCTCTGGGGTCCAATCCCTTCGGACCGTTATATCCAAGCATACATGGGGCCGTAGCTCAGTTGGGAGAGCGCTACAATGGCATTGTAGAGGTCGTCGGTTCGATCCCGTCCGGCTCCACCAACTCCTGGAAATTAGCTCTGGATTGGCACTATTGGGTCAAAACAGACCTTGGTCTCTCAAAGGCCACCTATCGAACACAACCAACGCATAACCACGGGCCTTTGCAGCGAGAGTGACCTGAGACGTTAGGGGTTTTGCTTCGATACGGGTTAGCGTGTTAAAAAGTATATAGAAACAAGAGGTTGTGCAGTTAAGATAACCTCTTGGGGTCAGCCTCAAAATGAATGTGCTGGCCAAGGGGACGGATCGCGCACTGTGGCAACCAAAGTAGAAATGCTAAGCAACGTCACCGTATTGATCGGTGACACAAAGGCTGCCCGCGCTTCGACGTTGGCTGACGGACTCAAAGAGTTTGGGTTCGGCACAACAACGGTCGCTCTCAGCTACAAAGAAGCTGTCGCAAAAATAGAAGAAGGCGGAATCGATGTTGCCATCTTGGCGGATAGCCTAGGTGGCGGTGTCTTCAAACTCGTCAGGGGCGTTCGCCAAATGCTGGTGGGCAAGAACCCTTTCATGACTATATTTTGCGCCTTAGCGCCGGAGCATGTTGACGGCGCGAAACTTGCCTTACGCGCCGGCGTCGACAGTATTTTAATACAGCCTGTTCCAGCCAAAGATGTGACCGACAGGGTTAGAGCCGTGAGTCGCGTCGACACCCCCTATGTCGTGACCAGTGAATATATCGGACCGGACCGCAGGGCCGCAGATCGCTCCAGTGCTCTCCGTCGGTTTTATGTTCCTCAAACGCTGCTCTCAAAGCTACGCGGGCAATCCATCAACTACGATGAGTTTGCCAAAAAAATCGCGCCTCTCATGGAAGACATGCTGCAAACTCGACTGAACAGTCAAAGCGGCCGGTTGGCAGCGGTGTGCAAGGAACTACTCGCCGCTTATTTATCAAGTCAGATCACACCTGTGGTCCAAGCCAAGCTCAAGTCCTTAGCAGACCTATTAAAAGATGCTTCTGCGTCGGCAAAGCAACTCAAGCAAGACGACGTTGCAGGGCTTTGACTGTCGCTCCGTGACAGAGTTGCGGATTTTGCGGAGCGTTATACCCAGCCAACCGAAAAAGACATCGACCTCTTGCGCAAACTGTCAGATGCAGTGGCAATGGCTGCGAAGACTCACATGGCCATCGACATGGACGGAGTTGGAGCTAGCGGAGATACCAGCAACTCATTACCTGCGGAAGAGCTTGATGATGAACCGGCCATTGAGATTCAATTCCTATCCAAGGGTCAGTATCTCTTCCGCGACGGCGAAGAAGCGAAAGCGGCCTACGTCGTCGCCGCCGGGTGCATCGGTATTTTTCGGATTGTCGACGGTAAGAACTCGCCTGTAGGGCGTATTCGCAAGGGCGAATTTTTCGGCGAAATGGCAATTTTAGATGGCTCCAATCGGAGAGCAACGGCCGTCACGCTAGAAGACACGACGCTGTCACTCATCTCCAAAGAATCGCTTGAAGAAAAATTGGAGGCGAGTGACAAACTCATTCGCACCATCCTGCTGACGTCAGTTCACAATTTGCGCGACGCCCATGAAAAATACACCCAACGTGCAAGAAGCCTGAGCGATACACTTCAGACGATCGCCCTCTCTCGTCACGTTGTCGGTCGCTTCTTCGAACGCATGGAGCTGGGTGAAGATGGGGCGCAAGCGCAGGAACTACTCAAAAAATTCGATGGGCAATTTGCTGAAATCAGCGAAGCCTGTAAACCGGCCATCGCAAACGACAAACGCCATGACCAAGTTCTCAAAGTAGAAGATATTGAAGGAGTGTCAGAATGATCACTCTGATCAAACAGAACGTTGCACACAACGCTTGCACACGCGCCGCCCGGATGCTTGAAATAGCATCGCGCAAAGGCCAATCCGTTGGATAGAAAAGAAAACCTCGGCCAAGACCGCTTGAATGTGCTGGTTGTCGAAGACAACGAGTACATGCTTGATGTCATGTGCAAAGCATTGCGCAGCCTCGGCTTCGTACAGTTGCTGACGGCCAAAAATGGCAAAGAAGCCATTGAGATTTTAAAAATGACACACCCTAATGTCGGAGCCTCGCGCCCTATCGACTTCGTGATCTCCGACTTCATTATGGCGCCTATTAACGGCCTCATTATGCTGCAGTGGTTGAGGTCCTTTAAAGAATCTCCAAACCGGTTCATGCCATTCATTATGGTTTCGGGCGCAGCGGATTTGCATCATGTCCAATCCGCACGGGATCACGGCATGCACGAATTCATGGGCAAACCGTTCTCTGTCGATTCTCTCTACAAAACGATTCAGCGGATGATTGATAAGCCTCGGCAGTTTGTCGTCACCCAGAATTATTACGGGCCGGATCGTAGGCGCCGCAGACTCGACCCACCAGGTGGCAAAGAGCAACGTGCCGAGACAGAAGATCATGCAACTATCGTGTACTCGAAGGACAAAGTTGCGAAGCCTGAAAAAGCAAGTGATGTGTGGCTCTTTAAGCTACCGAACCATCTGAAAGAAAAGATGGGCTCGAATGCCATGCGACAAGAATTCTTCGTCCCGGACGACATTCTTGCAGAAGCTGAAGTCGCTCTTCAACGTGAAGCTGCTGGCTTCATACATTGGGCCAAAAAATATCTCGATCGACTGGCAAAAGAAGTCGTTGCAGCAAAAACTGTTAGCGGCGAGCGCCATCAAAACTTTGATGAGATCAATATTATTGCCCACGAATTGCGCGGCCAAGGCGGTACGTTTGGCTATCCCCTCATCACTCTTTTTGCGAAATCCCTCTACGAAGCAACTAAGCTCCCTCGCAAAGAAGATGACGCCGCCCTCGATATCGCCAAGGCGCATATCGATACGATGCGCGCTGTCATCAGAGAAGACATAGAGGGTGATGGCGGAGAAATCGGCCAACAGCTATTCAAGTCTCTCAAGATGGTCATCGCCAAGCATGAGAAACGTACCAGCTAGGCGAAATTACTAGCGGGCTAAAGTTATGCGTATTGTTTCCCTAATCGCCAGCGCGACCGAAATGGTCTCATCTTTGGGCGCCGGAGAAAGCCTGGTAGGCCGCAGCCACGAATGTGACTGGCCAGGTTCAGTCACCTCTCTGCCCGCTCTCACACGCGCACGATTCGACACCGGCATGAGCAGCCTCAGCATAGATACCGCCGTAAAAGATATCGTGAAGTCCGGCCTATCGGTTTATGACGTCGACCAAGATCTTCTGAAAACGTTGGCCCCAGATGTGATCGTTACGCAGGATCAATGTGAAGTTTGCGCCGCGAGCCTAGACGATGTCGAAACCGCTCTATGTGATTGGCTTGAACACGATATTCGGATCATCTCGCTTCACCCAAACACGCTTTCAGATGTTCTGGATGACATAAAAAAAGTTGGCGCAGCAATCGCGCGTGAATCCGAAGCCAATGATCTTACGCAGACACTTTCGCAGAAGTTCAAAACTCTGCGTGAAAGCGCACCCGCTAATTCTCCACGGCCAAAAGTTTTCATGCTCGAATGGATTGAGCCACCGATGGCGGCAGGCCACTGGATTCCAGCCCTGGTGGAAGCAGCCGGAGGGACCAACGTCATCACCAAAGATGGCGAGCCATCCCCCTACGTCTCCATCGAAGATATTGCAGAAGCGGACCCAGACCTCATCGTCGTTGCACCCTGCGGTTTTGGTCTCGATAGGACAGAGCAAGAGATGGCAGCCCTTGCATCTAACTCTTACTGGCAAAATCTACGGGCTGTTAAGGCAGGAAAAGTGGCTTTGATGGATGGCAACCGGTACATCAACCGACCATCCCCAGCCGTCTATGAAAGCGCAGCCATGATTGCTGACATTTTATGGCACGACAAACCCAAAAATGGCCCCGACGCTTGGCGTTGGCTCAATCAAATACGTCGCTAGATATGCGACCAGGGTAGAACGGCCCGCTCCGCACCCTGGGAGACCGTAACGGCCTCAATGCCGTAAACTTTGGCTAGCGTATCAGGAACCAAGACTGTCGCTGGCGTTCCATCGGCCTCAATACGACCTTCGTGCAGCAATATGACTCGATCACAGAAACGCGACGCTAGCGTTAGATCGTGCAGCACCACGATGACCAGACACCCCGACTCTGCCAGTGCCTTCAACCCTTCAAGAACCTGCAACCTATGACCAGGATCCAGGCCGGAGACCGGTTCATCAGCCAAGACTGCAGCTGGTTCTCCAGCCAGAACCCGGGCCAAAAGCACGCGCGCCAACTCCCCGCCAGACAAAGTTGTCACCGCACGCGTTCGAAGCGAGCCAACGTCGGCAAAATCCAGCGCCCTATTGATAGCCTCTAGATCCCCATCAGAAACTCCATCCCAAGGGCCCCGGTGAGGAATACGCCCGAGCGAAACCAGCCGTTCAACAGTAACAGGCCAGTGAACCGTTCGACTCTGAGAGAGATACCCAACCTTCTTGGCTTTCGCGCTTTGCGACCAGGACATGAGCGGTATTGAATCTAACTGAATGGAGCCATGCGAGAACGGTAACAACCCTGCCATGGCCTTGACCAAGGTCGTTTTCCCAGCTCCGTTTGGACCGATCAATCCAATGAGGCCACCGCCCTTCGCTGACATCGAGACACCATCAAGCGCCAGAGTGTCACCATACCCAACACTCAAGTCTTTAACCTCAAAATGCGCCCCGCTGGTCATTGCCCACTCCGACGCAACACATAGAGCAGATGAAAAAAGAATGGCGTTCCGATCAAAGCGGTAAGGACACCAATCTTAAGTTCTAACTGGGTATCGATCAGTCGCACACAAATGTCGGCAGCCAGCATCAGAGCGGCACCACCGAGGAGACTGGCAGGCAATAGCCGGCTCGGCCGATACCCGACAAACGGACGGAGAACGTGGGGAACGACCAATCCGACAAAACTAATAACACCGGTCGTTGCGACAGCCGCGCCCACGGCGAATGCACAGCCAAGAATAGCCCTCACCTTAATCGCTGCAAGGTTGAAGCCTAGAGACGCGGCCGCATCTTCACCAAGGGCGAGCGCATCAAGAGCGCGCCATGTTGAGAACAACAAGACCCATCCAATTCCCATGAGCGGTAATGCCAAAACCAGATGGTCTAAACTACGGTCCGCAAATGAGCCGAGAATCCAAAAAACAATCTCAAGCGCGGCATACGGACTTGGCGCCAAGTTCAAAGCGAGAGATGTCAACGCTGCCGCTAGGGCATTGAGCGCGACACCGGCAAGAATCAAGGTCAGCGGGTCTTGCGCTCTGCTACCCAGGGCCAGCAAGGCAGCCGTCGCTACCATTGTCCCAGCAACGCCCCCTAAAGGAGT
The DNA here is from genome assembly GCA_943787205.1 of uncultured Rhodospirillaceae bacterium. GTDB lineage: Bacteria > Pseudomonadota > Alphaproteobacteria > Rhodospirillales > Rhodospirillaceae > WLXB01. Next base: position 29,359 of record CALSLN010000013.1, on the reverse strand, counting down.
CGCGAAGGCAGAACCGCCCGCAACGCCGAAGTAAAACACGATAACAGCGCCGAGCGCCGCAGAGCTAGACGCGCCAAGGATAAATGGCTCCGCTAATGGATTGCGCAACAATCCCTGCAGCACAGCTCCCGACAAACCGAGTGTCGCGCCGACGGTGAGCGCAAGAAGAGTGCGTGGAAGCCGCACCTCAATAAGAAGAATGCGGAACGTCTCGGGATCTTGTCCTTGGACAGCCAAGAGATCACCAACACCGCCAATACCAAGACGCCCGACGAAGAGTGAGGTAATGGCCAGCACGATTACGAGCACCGCCAGCCCACCTAGCAGCAAGCCTTGTGAAACTTCACGTGATCCTTTCGTCCCATATGCTGCCCCCATACTCATGGCTGCGACAGGCTCTGTTGAGCAATGACGGCGTTCAAAACCTGCTCTGCCGCATCAGCCAGATAAGGGCCGCCACAACTCACCCAGGATTGCGGCACAGGCACCATCGGTTGACCACCGAGAAACCTGACGAGCGCAGGATGTGACAACGTTTGATTTGCAAGAGACGGTGCATCTGGCCGGTACAACATACGAACCATGTAATCGGGCTCTGCCAACAGAACTGCCTCCAATGTCACTTGGCCGAAATCGCCGACGCCAAGCTGCACGGCAACATTGGTCAAACCAATACGAGCAAGCACCTTATCAACAAGACTAGGCCGACCAACCGTAAAACCATTCGCATCGAGAATGAGGACAGAGCCCAAAGACCGGCCAGCGACTCTTTGCTCCAGCGCCGCGAAACGATCGTCTAGACGATTCATCAGCATTTCTGCCTGCTCCGACCGCCCAAGCACAGCGCCCAACGACTCATAAGCCTCTCGCACACCGGCAAAAGTCGGCGGCACATCAACTTCAATAATCGGATACCCAAGCCGGCGCAGTAAAATTTTGCTTGCCGTTGTTGTGTAGCGCCCAGCAACAACGAGGTCTGGTTCTAGCGCAATGATTTCTTCCGCTTGGCCGTGATTGAGAATGGTCTCAGCAGCGAGATGGGCAACGGGTGATTCGTGCGGATCAGCGGTCAGAAAACTTACAGAGGCAACCGTTCCCGGTTCAGCAAGCAACAGCACCATCTGATCAGCACACAGATTCATGGAGACGATCCGGCGCGGCACGTCAGCGTGCACTGGTGTGCACAGAAGTCCTAGGAGGACGATGAAGGACCGCGCCAGTGTCATGGTTGTTACATCTGCCCCAATCGAATACGGACCCCGGCATAAGCGCCAAGACCAGGGGACGAGAAGCCGAAGACCTCTTGATAATCCTCGTTAAACAGGTTTTCTATCCGCCCAATCACCTGAACCCGATCCGTGACATCGTAAGATGCTGCAACGGTGCCCAAAACATAATCTTCGAGCGTGACGACAGACTCAGGTGTTGAGAAAATAAACTCGCTATCCTGCATCTTGCCATTGTAGTTGAGACCAAGGTCAACAGTCGCTCGATTACCTAAGAAGCGATAGGTGGCGTTAAGGCTACCGATATGACGAGGCCGCCTCAGTTCTCGACCACCATTGTCATCCTTGGCATCCGTATAGGTGTAAGAGGCTGAGAGCGATATGACCTCAAGTGGGTCGACTCTGAACGCAAACTCCAACCCGTCCCGCGTGCTTGTTCCTAGTCGGTTATCGACAGTGAATGGAAACACCCCAAAGTCTGTGAAGATTTCGTTCTCCAGGTTGGAATCGAAGTACGTCAAAGAGGCCAAGCCTTTGCCATCAGCAAAAGCATAGTCGACGCCAACGTCCCAGCCTTCTGAGGATTCGGGTTGAAGGTCTGGATTGCCGATAAAGAAATCAGGGTTAAAGCCAAAGAGCTCAAAAAAGCTCGGCTGTGAAACACCCGTGCCGTAACTTCCACGCAGCTTAAATCCAGTATCAGGCACCGCCCAAGCCGCCGACATGCGATAGGTGACCTCATCGTCGAACCGATCGTTGTCGTCGTATCGAATAGCAGCACTCAGGAACACCTGCTCAGCCATATCAAGACGGTATTCAAGAGCAGCTGACTTCTGTTCGCCTGTCTGGCTTTGGTTTTCAGCACCACCACCCGCGCCACGGTTCGCGTAGCTTAGGTCTTCATACTCGATCAACGCGCTGACTGCGTGCGACGCAGCGCCCCCAGTTTCGAATGAATAATTGGACTGATATTCGAAATCCCACTTTTTACCGTTGGAACCGAAAGAGAACACTCCGCCTGAAAACGATTCATTCTTGGTGTCGGTCAAATTAGCACTCAACTGATGTGTCCATTGGCCGTCCATCAGGGAGAGGTCTGCAACCGCGCGCGCATACCAACGATCAGATTGACGCTCCCCATCAGAATCGATGACGAAGCCCTGTGTTGGGGACCCAAATGTAAAATCCTGAGAATCTTCCGAGGCAGTTGCATTGACGTGACGACCTGACAGAGAAAGAGAGAGAGCCTCATTGACCTTGAAGGTCGCGAATAATGATCCGGTGAGGTTTTCGTAGCCATCCTTCTCGGGGTCTGTTGGGGATGCGGATATTCCAGAGATGTCGGAATAGGCAAGGCTACCACGGACGGTGCCCCACGATCCGGCAGAGCCAGCTTCAACACTGCCACGGGCTGTGCCGAACGATCCGCCTTCAACAAACCCTTCAGACCAAAGGCCCTCAGTGTCCACTGATGGCCCAGTTACAACATTAATCACACCGCCAATAGCTTCGGATCCCCACAACGCACTTTGAGGGCCACGCAAGACTTCAACACGGGAGACCCCCCCGGACAGGAGGTGAGCAAATTCGAATTCTCCGGTGTTGAACGGGTCGCCAGCTTCAATGCCATCGATAATAACGAGCGTGTGATTGGCCTCACCGCCGCGCAAACGGACCTGAGTGAATGCACCGGCCGGCCCTGAGCGATTAACCGCTAAGCCAGGCAAGTCGCGCAAGAGCTCACCGAGAAAAGCGTGTTGCCGAGTTTTGATGTCATTTTCATCAAGGACATCCACAGCACCACCCACCGAAAGGCGCGATTGTGGAATACGGCTAGCCGTCACAATAATTTCGTCTTGGATGTTGATTGGTTTATCAGCAGCCGTTGCCGCAATAGGAAGGAGAGAAACCCCCGCAAGGGCCATCGCCATAAAAGAAATTCGAGTCATATTTATCTCCGTATCGGTTTGACGCTTATGGCGTCGTCGCATACCGGAGAGAGATCTTTGGATAAAAACCAAGACCGCAGCCAGGACGACGACACCACTCGAGCGCGTCACCGCTACGGTTTACCGCTCCACTGGAACACCCCGTCCACTGGATAGATGACGCTGTGAGGGCAGGTCTCCTGACTCACGGGTCAACACCATTCCACCGACCTTCCCAGGACCTAGGCCCCAGTGGCATTTTTGGTGGAAGGCTCGCCGCTTACAGTTGCGGGGGCAGCTCCGGTTTTAAACCGGATTCCCTTTTGGCTCAGCCACGAACTTGCGACTGAACACACCTTCACTACGACCCTACCTACCGCCGGTGCATTGCGACGTCAAGCTGGCGGGTCTCCGCCGGACCGGGATATGCTAGGCCATGACCAACCTGCCGACCGCCGACGCGATACGAGAAGCCGCAGACCGCATTGCCGGTTCAGTAAAGAAAACGCCTGTCCTGACGAATTCAGAATTGGACGCGCGCACAGGCGGAAAAATCTTTTTAAAAGCGGAGTGCCTGCAGGATACGGGCTCATTCAAACTTCGCGGTGCCACAAACAAACTCAAGCAATTAACGGATGTAGAACGAGCTGCTGGCGTAGTGGCGTGGTCGACGGGCAATCATGCACAGGGCGTTGCTGCGGCGGCGCACGATCTAGAAATTTCCGCCAAGATCGTCATGCCGAAGGATGCCCCTCAAGCCAAGCTGGATGGCACGAAAGCCTACGGCGCAGAAATTGTTTTGTATGACCGCGCCCTTGATGATCGAGAGAAAATTGGTCGGCGCATTGCCCAAGAAGAAAACCGCATCGTTGTGCCACCTTATGACGATCCAGACATTATCTGCGGACAAGGCACCGTGGGGTTAGAACTTGCAGAGTACGCACTAGAGCATGAGTCACCTTTAGACGACGTTCTCGTGCCAGCCTCTGGCGGCGGATTGCTGGCAGGCACAAGCATCGCAATACGAGACACCTTCCCAGGAGCACTCCTATTTTCCGTGGAACCTGAAGGATTTGATGACCATCGGCGATCGCTTGGCCAAAAAAATAGAGAAACCAATACTCAACTTACCGGTTCGATATGCGATGCCCTTCTCGCCCCAACTCCGGGCGCTCTGACTTGGAAAATCAACGGCGTACATATACAGGGCGGTTATGCTGTGAGTGACGACGATGTGCTCAAGGCCATATCGTTTGCGCACAAAACCCTAGGGCTGCGGCTCGAGCCGGGTGGCGCAATCACCCTCGCGGCGCTATTGAACGGAACGCACGACGCAAAAGGCAGAACTGTCGGTTTGATCTTATCTGGCGGAAACGTTGACGAGCAGACGTTCAACCGCGCGTTGTCTCACTAGCTGAGCGTTACAAAGGATTACACTAACGCGCTTATCATCATGCTAGTAGATGTCAGGACAAATATTCGCTCGGATCGGAGTCCCTATGAAAGCGCTACAACATTTTGCCCATGGTAACCCAGCAGAGGTTGTCAAACTCATTGACCTCCCTGACCCAGAGCCTGCAGCCGATGAAGTCGTGATCGACCTTGAAGCTTCAGCCGTCCACCTTGCCGATATCAAATTGTTCCGCGGCGACGAAGGGTTTAAGCACGACGACTTACCGCGGCAACCGGGATACGAAGGCGTCGGACGAATCAGCGCTGTCGGTACCGACGTAACAGACTTCAAAATTGGAGATCGTGTTTTCCCGTGGTGGGGGACAGGCACCTTCGCACAAAAAATTTGTACAAAAGCAGAAACGACGATGCATGCACCGGACGGCGATGCAAATCAGCTGGCCTTGATGATGGTCAACGGCATGACGTCCGTCTGCTTGCTGGAAGATTTTGCAGACCTCAAAGAAGGCGATTGGATTTTACAGAACGGCGCGAACTCAAGTTGCGGCCGCTACCTCATCGTGCTGGCCAAAGAACGTGGTATCAAAACCTGCAATGTGGTGCGTCGTGAAAGTTTGTTTGACGATCTATACGCGCTTGGCGCCGATGCCTGTGTTGTCGATCCCGGCACACCCGACGAACTGGCAGCAGCAGTAAAAGACGCGACAGGCGGAGCCGAACTCCGTCTTGGCCTGGACTTGGTAGCTGGCGATGCCACAACACGTATTGGCCGGTGCTTGGCCTCTGGCGGCAAAGTGGTGAACTATGGGTTTATCTCTGGCGAGCCATGCACGATGCCGTTCCACGACATGTTCTTCAACAACATCACACTGACCGGCATGAGTACGGGGCGCGGTTTGGCCAAGCGAGACATGACCGAGATTAAGCAAATCTACGACATGCTTGCGGAGAAAATCAGCAGCGGTGAATTGAAAGCCGCTATTGCAGGCACCTACAGCCTGGATCAATACACGGATGCGTTTGCCCACGCGGTGCGCGATGGCGAAGACCGCAAAGGCAAAGTTATCCTGCGCCCCAATGACTAGCTATACTGGGGTGCATGAAAGCGCTCCAACATATCGGCCACGGCGACCCCGCTGACGCCATGCGCCTGGTCGACCTCCCAGACCCTGACCCAGGCCCCAACGACATTGTTTTAAAAATGCTGGCCGTCCCAGTTCATGGACTGGAAGTCCGTGACGCGCTTGACCCCAAGCGCATAGACAAAAGCGCTCTGCCCAGAATCCCAGGACTAGAAGGCTGTGGGCGGGTTGTTTTTGTCGGCTCAAACGTAACGGGTTTCGCAGTCGATGACTTAGCGTTGCCGCCGCCACGCTGCGGCACCTACCAGCAGTTTATTACAGCCGCCGCAACAGACTGCGCCCCTGCTCCAGCGCATGGCGATCCAGAACAACTGGCGTTGGTTCTCATTAATGGCATGACCGCCGCGCTCCTCCTGGATGCTCACAATAATCTCGCGATGGGGCGGTGGATTATTCAAAACGCCGCGGGCTCCAGTTGTGGTCGCTGGCTCATTGCCCTCGCCAAAGACGCGGGATTGTTCAGCGTCAACATTGTGCGGCGGGACGATCAATTCGATAGCCTAAGAAACATCGGAGCCGACGCCTGCATCGTCGACACCGGAGAAGATAACCGGACAGCGTTTGCCGCTCGGGTCCAGGGCGTCACCGCCGGTGCCGACCTTCACTTAGGTTTTGATACTGTGGCGGGAGACTCCTCTGGCCGCATGGCGCATTGCCTCAGCAACGATGCAAAACTAATCGTCTACGGCGACCTCTCTGGCGAACCATGCTCTTTCGACACTGCAGACCTACGCCGCAAAGCACTGCAGATCGGCGGCTACAGAAAGTCGAACCATGAGAACACTCTCAGCCAAACCGACAAGCGTGATTACTATGCACGACTATGCCGACTCATCGCGGACCAGAACATGAGGGTACCAATTGCAGGCGCATACACGTTCGACGACTACGCTGAGGCCTTCCGTCACGCCAGGCAGAACGGCACTGCACGCGAGGGTAAAGTGATGTTGCTGCCCAATGGGTAAAGTCTAGGGCAGCACTTATCTGAGACTGTCATCCGCCGTGCAGTTGGCTTCGATGCCAACGATGTTGACGGCCACTCGCGGCGCATCCGCTGCGACGAAGGCCATGGCGGTTGGAAACAGGTCGTTCTTCTCACTCAACTGCATAATCAATGTGTGACGGCTCGGCCCCGCAGGCGGAATGATCTTGAGCAGACGCACGTGCAGATCTTTAGGCGGATTGTGCTGCGTTGAGACCTCAAAGATGCCGCCCTGGTCGTGGATCTTAATGCCGTCGAAGCGCTCGATACGCTCTTCCATATCTGGATTCTGCGCGATGACCATGCACGTGAACGGGCGCGCCTTACGCGCCACTTCCGCAACCCCAAGCTCATTAGCCATAAGCACGCTGCTGTCCTCGGCTAAGATTTCCGTTTCGGTGACCATGGCGTCTGCCGTCAACGTAATGGTGTCGCGCAGACGGACCTTCATGCCGAAGCCTTCAGGCGTGTAGAGGCAATCGTCTGGAGACTGAGTGCCGATAAACACATCGCCGCGGGCCTTCCAACGAACGGCGCAACCGTCAGGTAGCTTGTCCATATTGCTCGGCGTAAACCCGGCGATTTTTGAAGGGTCTTCATGAGCATCGACAACAGACTCTGCGTCATCCCCACGGAAGGCATAGATGTCCGTCTTCAGCGCACAGGCCTCAATGCTGTGCACATAGAGTCGTTGGCGGACCAGCGTATCCGGCGGGTCACCAGCGTATTGCTCAACGTAGGTCACAGTGGGGCCGAACGCCGGCAGATCGACACGCTTAAAGATTTTGTGATGGTGGGCGACCCAACCCTCTTCCGGCAAATTGAAACGTTCTTGAAAGTTAAACTGATTGGCGGTGTTGAACGCGCCGTCCCACATGTTGGCCAGGTCCTCGGCTTGACGATTGAGGATGTCTGCTGGGGTGGCAATTTGCGCTTGGGCAGAAAAGGGTGCCACGGCAGCAACACACGCGAGGAACAAGAATCGGATCATCGGTCTCTCCTGGAAGCGAAATCACAGACCCTGGAGTGTGCCCCATAAAAAAAAACGCGATTTTACTCGGGTCGAGCCCAAGCATCGTTCGATCCACCCTTCGAGCCCATATACGTGTGATTGGTGGAACGGCCCCATGCACGCCGGAAATACGAACGAGCCCATGCACGTTCGAAATCGACGCGAACGATCCTTACGCAGCCCGGCTTTCTGGGATTTATATAATTATTGTTGAATTAAACTATTTTATTTGTTATTGTGCGTCTCACTGATCAACACGCGCCAGCATCACGGCGCACTGATCTGCTTCTCGAAAATCATCAGGTGCTGCTGCGGCAGGATATCTTTGGTTTCGACCCAGGTGAGGCCAATAGCCGCCATCTCTTTTCGCGATTGCGCTTCCGACATTTTGTGCAGGCGTTTGATGGGAACGGTCCGGTCTTCCATCCGGTACTCGACCAGTGCAATGCGCCCACCCGGCTTAAGCGCCCTGACGATCGCCTCTCCCATTTCCCGTGGGTAGGCGAACTCATGATAGGCATCGACCATGTAAATCAGGTCGACTGCGTTATCGGGAAGATTGGGATTGTCTTCGGTGCCGAGAACCGTCTCGATGTTCTGCCAACTGGCCTCGCTCAGCCCAACCTGTTTCCGCGACTCAATGATCGCAAGCATCTCGGGTTGAATATCAACGGCCAACACTTTGCCCTGTGGCACACGCGCGCTCATGGGAAACGCAAAGTACCCCGTCCCCGCACCGATATCGGCGACCACATGGTCGGGGTCTAGATTCAGGTTATCTATGAGCAGGTCTGTGCGCTCATCCCGCTCCCGCTCCGGACGCTCCAGCCACCCTGCGCCGAGATGCCCCATGACGTGTGAAATCTCCCGTCCCATGTAAACCTTGCCAATGCCATCCCGATTGGCCCGGCTATACGTATACACATCGCCGGACTCTTGATTGATGTCTTGGGCGTTGGTAGGCACTTGCGAATCACAAGCAAATAGCAACACGGTCAGGCAAAGGGGAATCAGGCGCATGGGTTTAGCTCCAATGTTCAGTCACCCCTGCTACGACCGCAGAGCCTAAACCGGTTCACTTTTGATCCAGACCACCTGATGGTGCGTAAACTTGAGGAAGGTCAAAGATCAGCCGCGGGGCGTGATCTAATGCTAACACATCGATATACCCACCGTTCCGTGACCCATTGCGTCATCCAAAGTGAGACTGTTTATGTATGTTATCCGTGTTTTGAAGCGCGTCTGGACTGTGGGATTAGGATTAAGTCTTCTGATCTTCAGCGCTGCTGCGTTCGCACAAGACACAACTGACTCACGCAATAGCGTTCGCGGTTCCATCATTGACGCAGTCTCCGGTCGCGCCATCACCGACGCAGAAGTGATACTGACAGACGTGGAGCAAACCATGTCAGCCATCGTGGTGACCGCAGCAGATGGCGCTTACGCGTTCGAGAACATTGCGGAAGGGCTCTACACCATCGGCGTTACAAGGTCGGGATATTTAGATGCTTTAGAAATCGACGTCCGTGTCGTTGCCCGACGAGTCACCCGCACCGATTTTAATTTGGCCCGGCAAGCGCTGGCACTAGAGGAAATTCTGGTGACCACCAAAGCCGTCGGCATCACCCAATTTGGTTCTGTGACAGCAACCCGCTTAGGGCGGGAAGAGATACGCCGTGGCGCGGGCACCGCCGGAGATATCTTCCGCGGCTTAGATGTCTTACCCGGCGTGTCCAACACGGGCGAGTTCTCTAACTTCACGGTGCGTGGCCGCGGCCCCCGCGATAACCTCATCCTCATCGACGGCATTCCATTCGACAAAGTTGTCCACTTCGACCGCAGCCTCGGTGAGGAAGAAGACATCGGCGGCGGTGGGCGGTTCTCCATCTTCGCCCCTAACATGATTGGCAGCGCGGAGTTCCAAGCCGGCGGCTGGGAAGCCGCCTATAGCGGTCGCAGCGGGTCACTGCTCAAACTGGACATCGCAGAGGGCAACTCGGATACTCCTTCCGTCAGTGCCCGCATCGATATTGCAGGTGGCGAGGTGACTTATGATGGACCCAGTTATTTGGCCGGCAATACCAGCGTGTTGCTGTCAGCCCGATATTTTGACTTTGGTAACTTGTTCAAGGTGATCGGCCAGAAAGACATCGGCGATCCGGAATTAGCCGACGTTCTTTTTAAATCTGTAACCGACCTGAACGACCGGCACAGCGTGTCTCTCCTCGCGTTGTATTCCCCAGAAGAGTACAGCCGCGACGTCGAGAATGTCTTGGAGTCAGATGACTTTGAAGACACGTCCCTGCTAACGACAGAGCAAGACAGCATGCTGCTCGGCCTAACCTGGAACTGGCTGATCGGCAACGAAGGGCGTCTCACCAACGCCGTATTCCTGCGGGATAGCGACAAGACCAGCCGCTTGGGAGAGGCCTTCCCGGATCTCACGGGCGTTGAGCAAAACCCAGAAGACGTGCTCGTGCGCGAGAACATTCTTAACCTTACCGAAAACGAACGGGAGATCGGCTGGCGCAGCGATTATACCACGCCAACACCATGGGGCGTCCTATCCATGGGCGCGCGTTACTCCCGGGTCGAGCTGGATTTTGACACACGCCTGGACGGCGATTGGATTCGTTACGTTTATGACCAAGACGATTTCCGTGCCGATCCGTTACAAAACTTTGTGGTGCTGACACCGGATCGAGTCAATTCGACCTTCGCTACAAAAGAGTCTCGAATCTCTGGATACATTGACCACGCATTTTACCTAGGCGACATCACGCTTCGTCCGGGTGTGCGTTTTGATCGAGACGGGGTTTCCGATGAATCCTTGTGGTCCCCTCGCCTCTCCGCTGATTGGCAGATTGGAAGCGCAACGCGCCTCTCCGCCACCGCCGGGGTCTATTATCAAACACCACGCGTTTTGGAATTAGCCGCTGACCCAACCAACAACCGGTTGGAAAACGAGCGCACCAACCAAGTTAGCTTCGGCCTCGAGCATTACCTGACCCCAGATCTGAAGGTTGCCGGTGAAGTATACTACCAGGACCTGGAAAATCTGGTGGTGCCCGGCGACGAAACATCCGGCCTAGCCTTTAACAGTGGCACGGGCGACGGTGCAGGGTTCGATCTCAGTGTACAAAAACGCCTATCGAATGAATGGTCCACAACCCTTGCCTATTCCTACTCCCGCGCCAAACGCGACGACAACCTCGGTGACGGCGAATATGATGCCGACTTCCACCGCCCCCATGTGCTCACACTCGCCGCAGCGTGGCAGCCCAATGACCGCTGGGCCTTCGCCGCTAAATGGAAATACGGTTCAGGGCGACCGACGGATGGCTTCATCATTAACGCGGACATCTTTAACGACCCAAATAATTTGCGATTCTCAAAAGAGATCATCACCAACAACACGGAACGCCTCAGAGATTTTCACGCCCTGAATTTGCGTATCGATTATCGACGCCGCATTGGCGGAGTCAGCGTCATCACCTTCTTGGATGTGATTAACGCCTACGGCCGTACCAACATCGACTCCCTAGAATTTGACGAACGCCGGGGCGTTAACGTGTTCGGCGATTTGAGTGTGTTTCCGCAGATCGGCCTAAAGCTGGAATTCTAGCCCTTCGCCCTGAGGGGACTCTCAGAGTTTTTGGCCTCTTCTTTACGCGCAAAAGAACCGCCTGAGTTCAACTATGGTGGTTCGTAAAATAGAGTGAGCTATGTGGCATCCTTTGCCGTAAGAAAGGGTATGAACACTCATCCTCGCCTCACCGTTTTCTATAACCGGGCCTGCCCCGTTTGCCGGGTGGAAATTAGCCATTACATCAAGATGGTTGCTCAACACCACATTACAACGTTGACCTTTACGGACTTGGCGGAACACCCTAACGCCCTGTCCCGCTACAGTTTGCGCGCAGACCAAGCCACACGGCGCCTGTATGCGGAAACAGCCGGTGAAGCACTGATGTCAGGCATCGACTCCTTCATCGCCATTTGGGAACGCCTGCCCTGGTATAGAGGCTTGGCCATGGTTGTTCGTTTGCCATTCCTGCGTCATGTCGCAGCCCTTGTGTATGACTACATCGCCGTGCCGATTTTGGCGTGGCTGAACCGGCGTCGAGAGGCCAAAGTAAACGCCTCGGCTTAGAAGCCTTACTCCGCCGGTTGCGGAATCATCTCATAAATTTCGACCATCTGGCCGGTTGGCGCACGAAACATCATCTGGATCGAAAGGCCCGTGGTGGACGGCCCATAGGGTTTGACGATATCGACATTGTTAGCGACAGCCCGATCATAAACGTCACGGATATTTTTCGCGGTATGGACCAAGACAACGCCACCGTAAGCGACACCATTCTCCGGCAAGTTCACAGAGGGAAAGTCGGGAGCGTCCTCGACCATCAACAGCGCGACGGTCGATCCTTCTTTGGACGTGAACGCTGTGAAGTAACGCACAGCGTTTTCATCCCATCCAAGGGGACTGGTCGTACCGGTGGTCGGCTTCGGGTCTCCAGCATAGGAAAAACCCATGACGTCGCGCCAGAAGACGATGGACGGTTCCAGGTCCGCATAGCGCGCCAAAATCGTGGTCCGGGCAAAGCTGGCATAGCCGGGTTCAACCTCCTGTGCCGTAGCATGAGATACTAGAAAAGAGGGTGTGAGCAGGGCACTAAGAGCAAGAATCAGGCGGCGCATGGGATGATCTCCTTTTTGTGAGACTCTCACCATAGGCGGCCCATCCGAGAGTCGCTATAACAACCGCATGCCCGATGATGTAAAACACGCCAACAAAGATGTGAAACACCTGCCCACCGCGACCCATTGGGGCGCCTATACGGCTACCGTTGAAAACGGCAGAGTTACGGCGCTGAACCCCTTTGCGGGTGATCCAGACCCCTCGCCCATTGGCCCGGGCATGCCGCAAGCCCAAGACGATGCGGTGCGAATCGCCCAACCCATGGTGCGCAAAGGCTGGCTCGACAGCCTTAAAACAGGCGGCCCAAAGAAAGATGTCTCCGGACGAGGGTCAGACCCCTTCGTCGCGCTGCCCTGGGATGAAGCCTTAGATATCGCCACCAACGAATTGACCCGCGTAAAAGAGGGCTTCGGCAACGAAGCGATTTATGCCGGCTCATACGGATGGGCCTCAGCAGGGCGCTTTCACCACGCCCAAAGCCAGATGCGCCGGTTCCTCAATTTATTCGGCGGCAACACGTTTTCTGTCGGCACCTATTCCTCGGGCGCGGCGGAAGTCATCGTTCCGCATATCGCTGGCAGCTGGGCCGACGTTTGCTATAGCGCCAACACGACCTGGGGCACGATTGCCGATCATTCAGAATTAGTCATCGCCTTTGGTGGCCTCGCGCTGAAAAATTCACAAGTCCATGGCGGCGGTGTCGGGAAACACATCGCCCGCGACGCCTTGCTGCGCTGCAAAGACAAAGGCGTTGAGATCGTCAACGTCAGCCCGATCAGTAATGACGTTGCTGATTTCCTCAACGCCGAATCCATGACGCCCCATCCGGGCACCGACGTTGCGGTTATGCTTGGCCTCGCACACACCTTGCTAACTGAAGGCCTCCACGACCAAGCCTTTGTCGACAGCCACTGCGTTGGTGGCGACAAAGTTATCGCCTACATCAAGGGCGACGATGACGGCATTGAGAAAAACGCAGCCTGGGCGGCGAATATTTCTGGCCTCAAGGCCGAAGGGATTAAAAGCCTGGCGCGCAAGATGGCGCAGCGCCGCAATCTGGTCACCGTAAGTTGGTCGATGCAGCGGGCAGACCACGGCGAACAGACTTATTGGATGGCGCTGACACTGGCCGCGTTGCTCGGGCAAATCGGATTACCCGGCGGTGGTTTTGGCTGCGCCTACGCTGGCGCCGCCGGCATGGGGGGACCGGGCACACCCGTCGCACCCGCCCATTTGCCCAAGGGTGAAAACCCGATCAGCACCTTTATTCCCGTGTCGCGCATTTCAGACCTGCTGCTCAACCCGGGTGGCACGGTGCGCTTTAACGGGCAAACTCTGACCTACCCGGATGTTCGGTTGGTGTATTGGTGCGGCGGCAATCCGTTCCATCACCATCAAGACCTCAACCGCATGCTCAAGGCGTGGCGGCAACCGGAGACCATCATCGTCAACGAAGCCTGGTGGAACCCCATGGCGCGCCATGCGGATATCGTCTTGCCAGTGACGACAACATTGGAACGTAACGATGTCACGGCGTCAGGACTGTCGCTACAGATCATGGCGATGCACAAAGCTGCGGAGCCCTTTGGCGAAACGCGATCAGACCACGATATTTTTAAAGGCATGGCCAGTCGCGTTGGGTTGGAAGGTGCCTTCACGGAAAATCGGTCGGAAATGGAATGGGTGCAATGGTTGTACGAGGAAACCTGCAGCCGGGCCGCAGACAAGGGCATCAACACGCCCGACTTCGAAACCTTCTGGCGGGATGGCATGTTGGAGTGGCCGTCAAATCCAGAGCGCACCATGTTCGAGGCCTTCCGCGACGATCCACAGGCAGCGCCGCTAAGCACCCCATCGGGTAAATTGGAATTATTCTCTGAAACCATCGCGTCTTGGAACGACCCCGGTCAGCCCGGTCACGCGGTGTGGCACGAACCCAGCGAATGGTTGGGCAGTGAAAAAGCTAAGACCTACCCGCTACATCTCATCTCGAATCAGCCAGCGACACGCTTGCACAGCCAATATGATAACGGCGGTTACTCCCAGGCGTCGAAGGTTCAGGGACGCGAACCGATGTGGATTCACCCCATGGACGCGGGCCGACGGGGTATTCAAGACGGCGACATCGTGCGCCTGTTTAACGACCGCGGAGCCTGCCTCGCTGGCGCCGTCGTCACCCAACAGGTGCGACCCGGTGTGCTGCAACTCTCGACCGGGGCTTGGTACGATCCGGCAACACCCGGCGAGATCGGTGCGGATTGCGTGCATGGCAACCCCAACGTGCTGACCCACGACGCCGGGACATCAACCATCGCCCAAGGCACCAGCGCCCAAACCTGTTTGGTGCAGGTGGAGAAATTTGAGGGCGACGCGCCGTCGGTGCGAGTGTTCGAGCCACCGGAAGTTTTGTAGCAACCACTCCAACATGACCTGCGTTAGTATTCCGATATGCCAAAGTTTCGTTTTTATGTTGCCGCCAGCCTAGACGGCTTTATCGCCACCCCAGATGGGAGTGTGGCTTGGCTCGACCGCTTCAAGGGCGATTATGGCTATAATGATTTCATCAAAGATGTTGGCACCGTCGTGCTCGGGCGCAAGACCTACGCCCAGACGAAAATACTAAGCAAAACCTGGCCCTATGAAGGTAAGCGGGCCTACGTGCTATCCCGCAACGGGACTGGCGGCACCGAATTCGGCCATGCCAAAGTTGTGTCCGATGCGCGCAAACTCATCCCCCGCATGAAAATGCTGGAAGACGGGGATGTTTGGATTGTTGGTGGGGGTATCACCCAACGCATCTTTTTGGATGCTGGTGCGTTTGATCAGATGGATCTGTTTATCATGCCGGTCATCTTAGGCGACGGCATCAAACTGTTTCCGGGTAAAGCGACCTTCGAAGCCATGACGCTGATCGACAGTCACACCTTTGAGGATGGCGTCGTACGCTTACGGTACCGACCGGTTTAAATGCGCGTTGGTTTGTTTTGTCTTCACCACAATCATCACGATCGCCCATAAAATTGATGCGACCAGCGCTAGGCTGAGCCCAATCGCTTCGCCCCACCACACAACACCATAATGCAGAACCAGCAGGGCCAAAGTCATGCCTGACACCACCCGCAACGCACTGTGCATGGTCGCGGCTGTCGCTTCACCTCCCATACGGATGTGTAGGATGGCAGTGAGACTAAGAAACACGATGGGGAAGACAGCGCCAAGGCCGGTCGCCACCGGGCCAAGAGCATTAGATGCCGTGACAACAACCGCAACAAAAAGCCCAACCACAAAAGCACGGAGCGGGAGTTCAAACCATTGCGCTGGTTTGCGCGTTTGCTGTGCTGGGATTTTTCCGAGGTTACGCGTCAGCCAAAAGCAAATGGGATACGCGATGGCGTTAATCAGTAGTGCGGTCATGGGGGTCCATGGCACCAGGCTGATGGGCAGGGCGAAGGCAAGCCAAGTTAGAAAACCACCACCGACCGTGACGAAGACTGAAGATCGGGGAGCCAACCAGACGACGACGCTGACAAATGGGGCCACGGCCGCCAAGCTGGCCATGCTGGCAACAGCGCTGGCCGCGACAAATGTAGCGTCCTCTTTCAATGCGAGCATGACGTAGGCTGGGCCAGCCGACGTTGGAAAGGCGCCGATCAACGAGGCGTAGAACGGGCTGACCCGTTCCGCCATGGCCGTCGCTGCAATGACCACTACAGCGGTCACCACCATTCTGATCACTAAGGGAACCCAGACCTCTTCCATTACGGCGCTGTTGTGCGGCGAAAGCGGGCGGAAGTCCAGCGCCGGAAAAGATTATTTGGCGGTGTCTTTTGCGCTGGAGTCGCCAAGCAAGAAATCAGGCACGCGACAGCCAACGGTACAGCATCGGCCGGGCTGACGGTCAGCCGCTTTGCCATCTTTCCGCTCTAGCAGGTCGCGGTCCATCAGCTGTTGCACGATTTCTTTTTTCTCAGCGACAGGATACTGGCGCCAAATTTCGCGCTTCATCGCCGCGGGTGAGCCACCGCCGTGCAGCGAGATGACCGAATACCATCCCCCTTGATGGGAGGCGGTTAAATCTTCGACCAAGCGGGCTGTCTGCTTACGATACTCTGCCGGCACATTGGGGTTGCCCTGAAGCACCGCATCCAAAGAGCCTGATGTCTCTGGATTGTGATCTTCATCGGGCGTGGGCAAAGCTACGATCAAACCGCCAGATACCGTATGGGCAAGGCGATGCATGTCGTAAATCTGAGTCGCCAACAACAGCTTGCCGATATTTGAAAACACAGGCTCTGGCATAATGTTGCCCGAGCCGTCTTCCACGCCATAGGCCGACGCGGCAACACCGGTGGCATAAAACCCTTCAACGATTTTGATCAACTCGACCATGTCGTCTTGCAGATGAGTGTGGCGCTCGGGATCAAGGCCATTGGCTTCGATCATCAGCGCACTCGCGCCGATCAACAAATCACCAAAGCCTGCGCGCGCGCCGATGCAAGATTGCCGGTGATGCGTTGCGTAGGTCTGCACAATATCACCCGCATGATCGGTTTCTCCGTTAAGGAAGGCCCGATCATGGGGCACAAAAACGTTATCAAACATAACAACGCCGGTGGTCTGCCCGTAACGCTTAGAGAAGACGGCGGCCTCTTCACCCGGACGCCCGGCAGGACGGGCAACAATGGTGATGCCCTCCGCATCTACCGGAACGGAACAACACACCGCGAACGCCGCGTCTTCTTTGGTCATCGCTCGGCCTGGCATGACGATAAAGCCATGGACGTACGGTGCGCCGGTAACGATGGCTTTGGTTCCTGAAATCACAATGCCATCGGGTCGAGTCTCAACCACATGAACATAGGTGTCTTTAACTGCTTGCTGGTGTGGCTTTTGGGAGCGGTCGCCCTTGGCATCCGTCATGGCGACACCATAGGTTTGGTCGCCGTCCTGAACCTCAGCCATAAAATCAAGGAATCGCGCGAAGTAGTCCGTGCCATGCTCAGCATCGCACCGTTGGGTCGCTTGATAGAGCCCGTTGAAAGCATCATGAACAAGATAACGCTGCGCGCAGCCGGCTTCGCGGCACATGATGCGGACAGCTTCCAGTTTCGCCAGAAGGTCATCGGTGGTGCGATCAATATGCAGATTACGATTCACCAGCTTACCGGACTGGGTTTCAACGGCGGTCATTAACGGCGCCATGTTGGGATCAGCGGCCAAGTCATAGGTCACGCCAATAGCGTTGATCCCAGGCTGCAGCAACGGCTCATCGGCGACAGATGTCACCAGCCCGCCGTTCACAAACACACGCGGTTTAAACTCACGCAAGCTTTCTCGATAGGCCGCCGTCGATTCAATCATCATAGTCTGTCTCTATGCCTTCCCAAGCGATCTTAGGAGTTCGATGGTGCGAATGTCTCTCAGCGCTTTTTCAACAATTGGGTAATCAACAAAGTAACCGTCAACCTGGATCGAGGCGAGGCCCTCTTTTTCCGCTTTCTCAAATTCATCGACGATCTTCTGGGACCAAGTAATAACCTCATCCGTTGGTGTGAACGCCGCATTGGTGGGGTCAACCTGGTCAGGGTGAATACAGAGCTTTCCACCAAAACCCAACCCGCGCGCGCGAACACAGGTTTGCTGATAGGCCTCGTGCTCTTTGATATGCAAGAACACTGTATCGATGGGAGGCTCTAGCCCGCCCAAGCGCGACGCGAGCACCATCTCAGACCGGATCGGTAAAAGGGCAAACTCGTCATTGGTCCATTCAATGCCCATGTCACGGGTATAATCGCCGCCGCCCAAGGACAACCGCTTCACCCGGGATTTGGTTTGCGCGATATCCCGCAGCGCATCCGCACCCTTGGCCGTCTCAATGATCGGCATGAGATCGATGGAACCATGCTCCAAACCACGCTCTTCTTCGAGATTAGACATGAGCCAATCTACGGATTTGAGATCTGCTGCACTCTCCAGCTTTGGCAAAACGATACCGTCTAAGTTTTTATCGAGCACGCTACAAATATCGCCATAGCAGTATTCCGTCTCGTAAGCATTCACGCGCACATAAACCGCGCAGCTTCGCGGCCGCGTGAGAACCTCTTGAATCGTCGTCCGCGTGGCGACTTTCTCAGCAATGGCGACGGCATCCTCCAAATCGAGGATGACAACGTCTGCGTTCAACTGCAGCGCCTTCTCAACACGGCGTGCATGATTGCCAGGCGTGAACAAATAGGTGCGATTGGCATGCGGGGTCATACCGCTCTCCTAGCAAATACGTTAACGATCAACTTAACGGCTCTTCGTAAGACCCGTGACTTAAAACGGGACTGCGAATTCTTCTGGCGGAAGGATCGTGGTGCGCTTCATCAGGCGCTCCTCGTTACCGTCAAAAGGCTCGCGACGATGCATCGTCGCAGCATTGTCCCACAAAAGCGCATCTCCGTGAGCCCAGCTATGGGTGTACACGAACTCAGGCTTCACACTCCACTCAAACAGATAGTCGAGCAAGGCACGGCTTTCATCGCCATCAATACCCACAATCTGAGTGGTCATGCCAGGACAGATATATAACGCTTTGCGACCACTAATCGGGTGCGTACGGATGATCGGCTGTTCGATATCGGGCGTGCGCTGCTTCTGGTCCGAATTGGTCGGAACACTGTATTGCGCATTAAAGTTCTCGTAGGACTGAACCGCGGTGCGACCGTCTAACTGCCCTTTGATACGGTCTGATAAACTTTCGTAGGCAGCCGACATGTTAGCGAAAGACGTCTGCCCCCCGTTATTTGGTATTGTCACCGCATAGAGCAGCGAGCCAACAGCGGGACGCGGAAGATAAATCTGGTCGTAGTGCCAGCCCACCTCCGTATCGGACAGGATGCCAATGGGCTTTCCATCGACCCGCATATTAGAGACATACAAAATTTCTGGATTCTCAGGTGACAGGTACTCTTTGCGCACGTGAATTTCCAAATCACCGAGCAAGCGACTGAACGCCACCGCATCTGGTTCTTCCAAGGATTGGTCACGGAAGAGGAGCAACTGGTGCTCAGCCCAGAGGGTTTTGACCTCGGCCAAAACGGCATCGCTCACACCTTCAGAAAGATTGAGACCAATGACCTCTGCGCCAAAAGACGGCATCAACTTGCGAACGTCTAAGCCCATAACGCGCTCCATACCTGCCAAACTATGAGTTCATAAATTTGTACGGACAATTAATCACGAAGTCCAGTAATGATCCCGTCTCATGGCCACAGCCCTTGTTTAGCCAAGCCCGCTATGCCAAAAAGTCGGCGTTATGATCATGCAGGCACACACGTTCTTTTATTACGGCGCCACCGACTGACCGGCGGCTCGTGCACGTGTGCGCACAACAGCCGCCAGGGTTTGGCGGCTTTTTTTGTGCCTCGGTGCTGAAAATTTCGTCTCTCCCAAGCGGCAGCACTTGAGGAAGACGACAATGGCGACCCATAAGATTTCAGATGGTGAGGTTTTTTTGCGCAATGCGCGCGGCGACGAGTTTGCCGTTTATGCATCGCTGGTGGCAGAAGCAGACGCCCTGCACCACGGGCATGTCCCAAGCCTAATCAAGCCCGCGGATCGGGCTCAGCCTGCTGAGTCGGACTTCTTCGCTACTTTGCGGGATCCCACTCGCATGCTCGATGTTGCAGTGCTAGAGACGGAGGCCGGACCGGTTGTGGTCGGCCTTATCCAAACGAGCCTGATTATCCGGGATGAAGGCCGAGCCCATGAGGCCAACACGGTCGCGCGTGTCGAATTGGTCGTGGTGACAGAAACTATGCGTCGGCGCGGAATCGGCCGGATGCTGATCGCCCGTGCCAAGCAGTGGGCTCTCGCCAATCGCGCCAACAGCCTGATACTAGACAGCTACGCCTTTAACATCGTAGCGGCACGGCTCTACCAAAAAGCTGGGTTCGATCTGCTGAAGAAAACCTATACGCAGGATTTGCGTTAGAGACTCTTCTCGTAAACACGATACGTCTTGTACACGCGTGCTCCGATGGTCTCGAGGGAGTGGCGCGTTTGCGTGTTGTCTTCGAGGACCCAACTCATTTCACAAATGGGGAGGTTGAGCTTTAGAGATTCTGTTCGGATTGCGCCCATCACCATCAACGCCAGGACCGAACCGAGAGGCTTGTTCTTAAAGCGGGGCGCGACGCCCATAAGAGGCACCCGCGTGCCCGAAGACCAGCTGCGACGGGTCAACACACGCCAGATCAACTTCATCCACCCTTTGGGCCACAGGCTGCCGCCAAGGTCTGCGATCATTTCATTGAGATCTGGGAGCGCCACAGCCATAGCCGCAGGCTCGCCTTCATAGAAAGCAAACCAGACCAGTTCTGGAATCAGGATGAGTTTAAATTCACTCGCCATATGCTTTGCATCGGCTTCGGTCAGGGGAATGAAACCCCAATTCTCCGCCCAGGCTGCGTTGAACAGATCAACGAGAATGCGAATATCCGCATCATAACTTTTCGGATCAAGATGGCGAAAGCTCAGCCCCGGGTTACGGTCGATGGACCGCTGCAGCAACTTCATATGTTTGTAGGGCAGCGCTGTATCCATGGGCGTTAAGAACGCAAAGAGGTCTCTCACCTTTTCGAACCCGGCCCCCTCCACCAAAGTTTGGTAGTAGGGCAACGCGTGTGTCATGGCCACGCGGGGGGCGCTCTCGAAGCCATCGACCAAAAGGCCGGACTCTTCGTTGATGTTCAGACTGAACGGCCCACGCACACGAGAGATGCCCCGCTCTTTGAGCCATGCGCCAGCGGCCGCAAATAACGCATCAGCGACAGACTGCTCGTCGACGCTATCAAAAAAGCCAAAGAAGCCAGTGGCATCGTTGTGCTGCTCGAGATGACTGCGATCCACTTGCGCTGAAATGCGACCAAGGACAGCGCCATTGCGCTCAGCCAAAAACAGTTGAGCCTCCCCATGGGAAAACCACGGATTCTTTTTTGGATTGAGTTGATCGCGCAACATCATCTTGAGCGGCGGCACCCAAACAGGGTCGTCACTAAATAGAGCAGACGGCAGCGCCAGAAACGCGTTCATGTCTGCCTTGCTTTTGACAGGCCGGGCGATGATTTCAGACGTGCTCATAGGAAACCGTGCAACCCGTTAAGCCGAAGGCGCAAACTCACCGTCATCGTTTTGTTGCATGTCTTCGCGTTGGCGATGCACCGGATTAGCGGTGTGGGGCCAGTTCGGTGTCAACTTGGCAACATAAGGATAGGTTTTAGCAACCTCTTCGTCGTATCCCAAATTGAACACGGTCTCTGACCGGGGACGCATCTTAATTTTCTCGTACATCGTTCCAAGAACACGGTCCCAGAGGTAGTTGGTGATGCCGTAATTTCCGTTTTCATTATGGAAATGATGCGCCATATGCAGTTTTTTCATACGCTTCACCCAGCCCCATTGCGGCGCATAACCAAGGTGCTGAATGCAATGAATGAACTCGTAGAAACAGGTCTGCAAGACACCCGCGCATAACGCAGCGGCAGCACCTGGCCATCCAGCTATTGCGAACCCGATGGGCACCGTCGCCAGGGCGACAGTCGGTAATGTTGTGTAGAGGGCCCCAAACAGAACCATCAGATTGTTAGGGTCTGAGTGGTGGTCATAATGAATACGCTTCCACACGGGTGCGGTGAGTTGGGACTTCCACATCCATTTCGAATGCAGAACCCAGCGATGAAGCACGTACCAGACCAAGGGATAAATCAGGACGGTTGCAACGACGGCCATAGCAATGCCTGTGAGTGTGGCAACACCATTCAACCAGGCCCATGTCGTGTACCCAGCCATAACCGCAGCAAGGGCAAAATAGGCAGCGATCGCATAGTACTGAAAATAGGCGGCCGCCAGATCACTTAAGTTCATGCGATCCAGGTGGTAATCCCGGTCTGACCAGAAACCGATCTTTAATGCCATGATCTTTCCTATCAATTGCGCCGCAAGGCTGCGTCGCTGATGTTTATCTATAATGGATCGGGGCAAACTCAACCCCTAGCAACGAATCCAGACCTGCTATCAGCCGTTATTCTCTAAGTTTACCACAATCCATAGACCAATAGTCCCGAACAGCGCCAAGGGCAGCCAGGCCGCAATAATTGGCGGTAAAGCACCGAACTGACCCATCGCGAGCAACATGTTGTCGGTCACAATAAAGACAAAGCCCAGGGAAATTCCGTAGACAACAACCATAATGGCACTGCCCTGACGATGGTGTGCAAAGGCAGCGATGGCGGCGAGCAAAGGCATCAAAGCCAGAACCATGGGGCCAGCTAATTTCCGCTGCAACCAAGTGTCATAGTAATATTCGGGGCGCGTCCCCAACGCGAGCTCTCGTACGTAATGCTCAAGTTCATCGAAGGTCAATTCGCTGGGCGGATTGGCTAACTTATTGAAATCATCTGGTGTGAGGTTGGTTTCCCATGTTGGTTGATCAACAGGGAGGTCTTGTCCGTTTCCACCGACCCGCGCCACTTCAAACAGATTCCAACCCGTCTCTTCCCAAATCGCCAGACGAATATTGATGATGTCTGCCACGGCGTCCGTATCCGTCTGATTAAACAAACGGATGTCGTTAAGAACAGAGCCATTTTGTAGAACGTGGCCAACGCGAATAATGGTATCGCCTTCAATCACCCAGGCTTCTGTGCCGTCAACAATCTCACCTCCCGGTTTGTAACCGGTGCTTTTCCAATCTTCCAACTGAGCATTGAACCGCACGACAACTTGGTCAGAGAAGAAAAATAGGATGACGGCGAGTATGGCGCCAACACCAACCAAACCACCGACAAGACTGAGGACCGACCGGCCCGCCGCGCGCATGGCGATAATTTCGCTGTTTCGCGCCAAGACAACCAAGGCCGTAAGAGCGCCGAGCAAACCAGCCAGCGGTGCAACTGTTTCAATGATGGAAGGAACTCTAAGCATAATGTAACGGCTCAGGGTATCGACCGCCTGTCCGCCACCTTCAAGAACGGAGTCTGCATTGGCCAGCAGGTCCAGCATTTGCAGAAAAACGACGAGGCCCAACAACAGGGAAAAGAAACGCGTGAGATACGCTTTCGTGAGATACCAGGATAAAATCATATCTACAGGGTACTAGCCGCGACTGCTGCGGAACAGCCCTACAAGGCTGCCCATCATATTGGACCAACGGTCTTCAAGGCGCTGCATTGGCGTTGCCCCAGCGACGATCTCCGTCTTTAAAAACAAATACGATGTACCCGCAATAAACAATGCGAATGGAAGCCACAACGCCGGCCCCGGCGCGATACCGCCGACGGTCGCGTAGGCCTCACTGAACTCAAGAATTTTATGGTAGACGACAAGCGTCAAAAGCCCGACGACCAAGCCAAAGGATTTGCTGGCCCGGTGGGTCATAATGCCAAGCGGCGCCGCCAGCATCGGCAAGAATAAGATAGACAAAGAAAAGACGATCCGACCATGCAACTCGGCGGCCACTGCCTCTGATGGCACCAATTGTTCCGGGAAGGCCTCGGGATCAGCAACACGGATAGGTGGGCCTGTTTGCCCGGCATTCATGTTCGCAACATAGCCCCGCAAAAGCTCATCCAACGTCAATTCGCGCTCATCGCCGCCGCGGGATCTAAATCGAATCAAGTCTTCAAGATTGAGAGGCCAATCGAACACATCAAAACTCACCGTGTCCGCAGATGTCGCCCCAGGCGACCATTCAGATCGATTGCCTTGGAACAAACGGAGGCTGGTTGGGCTATCTGCGCCGCCACTCTCCAAGCGTCCTCGTTTGGCCGTTAGCGTGATGATTGTACCATCGTCCTTTTGTTGATGGGCAAAGACACCAAACAATTCGCGACCGGCGCCGCGAGATTCTTCAACGCGAAGGGTGTAGCCATTCGGCAAATCCATAAACACGCCTTCGCCGATACCGGACTCAAGCACACCGCTGGTGACGTTGAACAGCAGCGCGCGATAGGCATAGCGACTAATAGGCTGCAAGTAGCCAACAAGAATGAGATTAAAGATCATCATCAGAAGGCCGAGAATCACAGCTGATCGAATCAGGCGACTCAAACCCACACCGGAAGACTGGATGGCATCCAACTCAGATTGTGAGGACAATTTCCGAAAGGCCAGAAGCACACCAAGGAACAAAGCAGCGGGTAGCGCTAAACCGATATAGTGAGGAATGAGATTGAACAGCATCTGGAAGACGACAAGCGTCGAGACGCCATTCCCCACTGCGATATCGAGTAACCGCAACATCCGTTCGAGCAACAGAATGACTGCCGCAACCAAGAGGGTTACGAGCAGCGTCGGCATAATCTGCCGTAAAAGGTAGAGGTCGAGCGCTTTAAACATCAATCTCGGATTCGCCGGACTTACGGCGTCTGCCCTGTGGTTCCCTGAGTCGGAGCCAGTCTGTCATCTCGAGCCCTATATTTGGCCGTTTTTCATAGACATGGTCCAACGATGAGCACCATGGCGGGGGTAGCACAAGATCGTCAAATCAAAGCTTTTGAAACATTATGTAAGCTAGTAGAGAGTGACGATTAACTCAGTTAGGCCTGCGATTTTGACCCCAGCGACTATCGCCATCATTAGCAACCACCTCAGCACCCGAAACCAGAGTGATCGGGCGTGGTTGGACGATATCGTTGCGGACAAACCATGGGTGCGTCGGTTTTCCATTGATCATATTGACGATGTGCCGCGCGCGATTGCCACGTGTGCCGACGCCGGCATTGAGGTCATCGCCGTGGACGGGGGCGATGGCACCGTCGGATTGGTATTTTCCGCCCTCCTCAATGACGGGCCATACAAGACCCTCCCGGCATTGGCGCTGTTGCCCTCTGGTAAAACGAACATGACAGCCGCGACCTGGAGTTTATCCGGGGACCGGCGCGAGGCGCTTTCCGCCCTGCTCAGAAAGCACGCGGACGACACATTGGATGGCACCATTCATACGCAACCGGTTTTAACGCTTAGAGAGAGTGGCAACCCAGACCGTCATGGTGCTTTTTTTGGCGGGGCAGACATCGTCGACGGTATTCTGTATTGCCGCAAAAATATTTACCCCCTGGGCTGGCCCAATACGCTGTCCCATCCCGCGGCCGTCGCCATCTTATTTTGGCGCGCAATGACCAGCGGCGGGAATGGCGGCTCGGTTCATGTCAGCGATGACAACGCAGACTGGAGCGAAGATGGGAGATTCTACGTGGTTATGGCAACCACCATGGACAAACTGCTTCTTGGCATGCGCCCCGACCCAAAGGTCGGCACAGGTGCGGTTCATTACATCAGCCTCAGAACAGGTGCGCTTTCTATCTTATCAACTGTCTTGAACCTCATTAAGCGTCGGTTCACACACAGCGCGATACGGACCGTCCGCCGCAGCGCAGCCCTGACCTTCGCGTTCAACGGAAGCTACACATTGGACGGAGAACTCTACGACACGAGCGAAGACAAGCCACTCTCCATTGATGGTGACCAAACGCTTAGGTTTGTAAGGTGGTAGGCCAAACTCTTGAGCACCTCATGGCAGAGGAAAGCGCCGCGCCCGCGTTTCCAGCAGCAGACGCCATGGTCGAACATCTTAAAACCACCTATGGAACCAGTGTGCGGGCCGTCGTGTTTTATGGCTCCTGCCTCAGACTCGGCACAGACCAGAACCTCATGCTCGACTTCTACGTCTTGGCGGATGATTTAGTAGCCGCACTCAACAGTCCAATAAGTGCAGTGTTTGGGGCATTGCTACCGCCGAACGTCTATTACCATGAATGTGGATTCGAGGGTCGCACTGTCCGTGCAAAAGTTGCGGTGATGACACTGGCGGCCTTCACACGCGGCACCGCCGAAACCACATTCGCCTCGGCCTTATGGGCCCGGTTCGCGCAACCAGCAGCGATTGTTTACGCTAAAGACGAACTGGCACGAACGAGTGTCACGCGAGCGCGGACGCGAGCAGTGGAAACGCTTTTGATGAAGACAAAGCCACTAGTCATGGGGCCTTGCACCATTCGTGAGCTTTGGGTCCATGCCTTTCAGGCAACCTATCGCGCTGAATTGAGACCTGAAAAAGACTCCAAAGCTGAAGAGCTTGTGGCCATGCAAGAAGAGCGCTTCACCAATGTGGGCAACGCTGCAATCGAGGCGCTTCGCATCGACCTGGACTCCGAGCGTACTGTCGCGACCAGAGCAATCTGGACCTGGCGTTTCAGACGATGGTGGGGCCGCCTCCTCAACCTGCTGAGATTGGTCAAAGCAGCCTTCACGTTCAGCGGGGGCCTTGATTACGCGGTGTGGAAAATAGAACGCCATTCGGGTGTGAGAATCGAGCTGACGGAACGCGACAGGGCGCACCCAATTCTAACAGGAATACGATTGCTCTTCAGAGTGAAACGCGAAGGCGGGCTTAACTAAGCTGTTAGCCCAACGCGGCTTTTTTGCCGGATTGCGCTGGCAGCATGTCGAGGCTTTCAGCAACACCTGCGAACACTTCAATGATGCGATCAATCTGCTCAATCGTGTGTGCAGCACACAGGCTACACCGCAACAATGTGAAGTTCTGAGGCGTCGCCGGCGGTAGAGCCAAATTGACGTAGACCCCACCATCCATCAGGCCACGCCAAAACGCGACACCGATTTCGACCTCCGGTGCCACCACAGCAACGACCGGACTGACATCGCCACCAAGAGTGAAGCCCAATGCGGACAGGCCTTTATGAAGGTGCTCGGCATTGCGCATCAAACGCTTACGCAAAGCCCCACCACTTTCAACCAGTGCAAGCGAGGCCTTTGCAGATGCCACAACAGACGGTGGCAAAGAAGCCGTGAAAATGTACGGGCGGCAGGCCAAGCGCAGCAAGTCGAACTGCGGATGACTAGAAACACAGAAGCCGCCAACTGTTCCGACACTCTTTGAGAATGTACCGACAATAAAGTCGACGTCGTCTTCTAAACCCATTTCTTCTGGCAGACCGCGGCCATAACGACCCAGCACACCTAATGAATGAGCTTCGTCACTCAGCAAGTAGACGTCTTCATATTTCTTTTTAACGGCGACGATCTCATCCAGCGGCGCTTTATCGCCAAGCATGGAGTAGATGCCCTCGATCACGATTAACTTGTTGCCCGGCTTCTTGGCCAAGCGCGCCAAGCGCTTATCCAAGTCGGCCGCATCGTTGTGCTTGAAGCGAATGATCTGCGCATCGCCCATCCGCACACCGTCATAGATGCTGGCATGACAATCTGCATCCATAAGGATGTAATCGTCTGCGCCGACCAATGTCGATAAGACGCTGAGGTTAGCCAGGTATCCTGTTGAGAAGACGATGGCATGGTCCTTTGCCCAAGAAATCGCTCAACGCATACTCAAGCGCTTTGTGTCCGCTGTATGTTCCGTTGGCGACACGGCTACCGGTTGTCCCCGTGCCCTCTGCATCAAGTGCGTCATGAGCGGCTTTTAAAGATTCAGGTGCAAACGTGAGGCCAAGATAATTGTTGGTGCCGGCGAGGATCGTATGACGTCCACCAATCATAGCTTCTGTCTGCGATAAGACTTCATCCATTTCCACCTGAAACGGATCATGCCCACCATCACCGACGAGACCGTCGCGCCGCGCGCGGAGTGACTCAAACCGATCGAATAAGTCAGCCATGTTCTTCCCTAACAATCTGCGTGGTCGCTACGACCAACTGCCCCACTGTTTCGATATCCGGCAGCACATTGAGCGGCACGGAAATATCTAAGCGGTCCTCTAGAGCTGCGATGAACTCCATGACCAAGAGTGAGTCGAAATTCAGGTCTTCGGTAAACCGAGTCCCATCTCCAAGAGTCGTTCCGGTCTTATTGAAAGTCTGTAAAACTTCCAAAACCGCAGCTCGCACATCTTGCGACGCGCCGTCGCTAGGTGCAGCCGACATTTGTTAACCCTTTAAGTATGGGGACAGGCGACGCCCTGAGTCTCACATCCCACTCCACGTAATCAAACAGTCTTAAGTGGAATGACAGAACCGTGACAAGTAACTTTAAAAGTAACGTTTCAAAACATTTTGTGAGCAATACCAATCGATTGCGTCTTTAAAGCCGGCCTCTAGACCCCAATTCGGCTGCCAGCCTTCCGGACGCGGTCCTGCCGCCACCCAGTCGCGATGACGAAGCTCAGGCACTTTTCCGAGCGTCAGCATGGCCGGGGACCGGGTCAGGAGCGCCTTGAGGCTGCCCACGAAACCCATTACCCACACAAAAATGTTCGGCAGATGAACAAGTTTGGTGGGTCGATCCACCCCCCTTTGATGCGGCATCCGCTAAATCTTGCCAGCTATATCCTCCGGCCTTGCCATCATCAATTTCGAGTGGCGCCGGGCCTTGATCACCCTGGCAACAGACGAGAACAGCTTCCGCGACATCGCCGACATGCACCAAAGACATGCGGGCGTCGGCGGAACCCGGTGCAATTAAGAAGCCATTCACCGCCATCTGAAATAGACGCACCGTCTCTTGGTCCCCTGGGCCATAAATGGCCGGTGGTCGCAAAATCACTGTGTCAAATTTTTGGGCGTACTCATCAGCAACCATCTCCGCAGCACGCTTGCTGGCCGCATATGGGGACAGTTTTTCTTCTCGGGCCGCCAAAGACGACACCAAGACGAACCGCTTAACGCCAGCGTGGGCCGCAGCATCAGCAACGGCCCGCGTTCCATCTCGGTTGACCCGAAAGAAAGCATCCCGGCTCAGCGCCTTGATCGCTCCGGCCGCATGGACCACAACGTCGGCGCCGGACACCAACTCCGCCAGCCCGGCTTTGTCCTCAAGCGTTCCAGTAATCCACCGCACGCCATCATCAGACCCTAAGGGCTTTGGGTTGCGGCTCAGCGCTCGAACGTGATGCCCCCTGTCCCGCGCCGCACGAATGACGTGGCCACCAAGGAA
>CALSLN010000012.1 GCA_943787205.1 uncultured Rhodospirillaceae bacterium | reverse complement strand
ATATTCAGGTGACGGATGCCATCATGGAAAACGGACTCCTCCATGTCGACCTTAAGCGTGAAGTGCCTGAAGCATTAAAACCGCGCGTGGTTTCTGTCACCACGGCTTCCCAAATGAAGCAAATAGAGGAAGTGGCTGAAAAACAGGCTGCCTAATCGGACCTCGCGCCTCCCCTCGCGAAAATCCAGATAAACTTGATAGCCCTCGCAGGTTACTGCGGGGGCTTTTCTTTGGGCTTCACACTTGCGACGGTAGGCGAGTAAGAATTTTTTGTTAGGTGTCTCTCCATGGCTCATTTCGATAACGTTATTTCTGTCAACGCTGAACTCGAGAAAAAATTTGGTATGAGCTATCTCATCCGGTCATCGGGCCCGACGCTTCATATGGCGGGTATTCTGTCTGCCGATGAAAACTTCGAGGTCTACGGGGAAGGAGATATGGCCGCACAGATTCAACGCATCTACGACCGTATGAATGCTGTGCTTGCCAATGCTGGGTGCACGCTGATTAACGTGGTCAGTGAAATTAGCTTCACGACGGATATTCAGGCTTTGGCTGAAGCGTCCCATGTGCGCGATGAAATTTATCGTGCAGCAGGGGCCGCGCCGCCAGTGGCCACAGCGGTTCAGGTATCAGCGTTGTATTTGCCAGGCGCGATGCTTGAAATTCAGGCGACGGCTGAACTGTCAACCTGAACAAAAGCCTCCACAGCTGGTAAGATGGTTTCTAGACAATATCTATATGGAGTGGCGATATGGCGCGCTTAGAGAACGTAATCCCTGTCTTTCCAAACTTGGAAGAACGCTTTTGCCTCAGCTATGCGGTGAAAGCTGGCAAAACAATTTATCTTTCAGGGCTCCTCTCTGCCGACGACGATTTTAAGTTGGTTGGCGAAAATGATATGGAAGCCCAGATACGCTGTATTTATGAGCGCCTGCAATTTGTTTTGGCCAAGTGCGATGCGGACCTGCGACATGTCGTCAGTGAGATTAATTTCACCACCAATTCACCGGCATTGAGTGACGCATCCTGGGTGCGGGAAAAAATTTATAAAGATGCAGGCGCTGCTATGCCTGCTGCGACCGGTGTTGGCGTTGCGAGCCTGTACCTGCCAGGCGCAATGTTAGAAACTCACGCTACTGCCGTGCTCGACTAAGGGGATTGAGACAATGTCATTGTATGAAATCGTTTCAGATTTTGAACGCCCGGACCCGGAACTGATAGAGCGTGCTTTGAACCTCTATTTTTGCATCGTGGGAGGCCGGGTTGGTCCGCGTTATGTGATGGATGCTGGTATTAATCCGCTTGAGCGTGAGTGGCGTATTTGCGGGCCCGCGGTTACCGTCAGGCCAGAGCAAACGGATGACGTTTTCATGGCCCAAATTGCCGGCAAGTACATCAAACCAGGAGACGTTGTCGTTATTGATGCCGGTGGGCAAGCCAACGCAGCGTGTCTCGGAGCAAGCATGACCAATGGCTATAGAGAAATGGGGGCAGCTGGCGTTGTCGCAGATGGGTATGTCTTAACGGCCGAGGTGATTCGCAAGCGCGAGGGTGTCCCAGTTTTTTGCCGTGGCACGGTATCTCTTTCTCGAGGAATGGATCATCCAGGCTGGATCAATTCACCTGTGATTTGTGGCGGCGTTATCGTTAACCCTGGGGACCTTATTCTTGGCGATGAGGATGGCGTGGTCGTGGTGCCGAAAGGTCACATGGAAGAAATTATTTCCTTGGTCGAGGGGCGCGGGAACGAGCGTGAAGGTGCCAACAGGCCTCGAGACGGCAATATCCCGCCGCGCGACCCTGTCGATGCGCCTTATTACAAACGCTCGGGTGCGGAAGAGAAACTCGCAAAGATGGATAACATTAAAATCCGATGACGGTTTGCACGCCTATATCGAACGTTCAACGGCTCTCATCTTCGCGAAGAATCCGGTAATGACGGTGTTCTTGATTCTGTCAGTTCGGTTTTCGACTGATTATTAGGGGCTGTAGAGGCGGTCTTGCAGCTAAGACGTCTCCGGGCCCCTATGCCAAACCAATTTCTTTCAGTCTTTGCTCCAAGAAGGCTTGCGCGGTGATTGGGGTTTCGTATCGATCTGGATTCTGTGGCGTTGTGCATGACGTTAGAGTTTTTATCTCTACATCCGGTGCAAAATGCAGAAAATAGGGAATGGAGTAGCGTGACGTTTTTGCGGCGTCGCCAGTCGGCCGAACAACCCGGTGGGTGGTGCTGGGTAGCACATGGTTTGTAAGTCTTTGCAGCATGTCACCCACGTTACACACGATTGCATCTGACGTCGTGTCAACGGGAATCCAGGCCCCATCTCGTGTTTGAATTTCTAGACCGGCTTGGTCGGCGCCCACGAGCAACGTAATGACATTAATGTCTTCGTGCGGGGCCGCGCGCTCACCGTTGCTGGCTTCCGAGCACGGCGGATAGTGCAAAAGCCGCAGGATGCTGTTGCCTTGTGCAACACGGTGTTCAAAGAAACCTGGTTCCTGCTCAAGGTTCACAGCGATCGCTGACAGCAATTTGCGCCCGAGACCATCCATCGAGTCATAGAACGCCTGGCAAGTGGATTTGAAAGATGCAAATTCATCGGGCCAAATATTGTCAGGCATGGATTTCTTCTTGGGGTCGCTGTCTGCGAACTCGCGACCGACATGCCAAAACTCTTTTTGGTCAGGTGTATTTGCATCTTTAGCAGTTTCAATCCCAAGGGGTGTGTACCCTCTCTGGCCACCACCGCCATCCAGCCAGTATTTTTGTTTTGTCGGTCGAGGAAGGGCAAAAAACGCTTGAGCAGCGTTTAAGCAATCGGTGATGACAGACTCTTCAATCCCGTGTCCGGTTATCGCAACGAAGCCGGTTTCTTTCCAAGCTTGCCCTAGCGCGCTGCCGAACAGCTCCAAATTTCTCTCTATGTCAGTGGCATTGAGCGTGGGAATGCCGTCGGGAAGACTCATCTACACGTTACCATTGGAGGGTATGGGGTAGTGGTGCCCGCCGCCGGACTCGAACCGGCACGCCCTTTCGGACAACGGATTTTAAGTCCGTTGCGTCTACCAATTCCGCCAGGCGGGCATCACGATAGTCTAGGTAGCGGTTGAGCGCGCAGATCGCAACGCCAATTCTCAATTTATTCTTCTGGAATTAACGGCAGGCTATCATCGGTGGCGTGGAAGGTCTTGTTCACACACTTCGGTGCCCTCAGGCAATCTACGGCCAGTTGCGCTGCATCAGCACGGGTGATTGGACCTAGAACTGGTTCTTCGACGAGATACCCAGACCCCGTTTCAGTTTTATCATGGACGGTGCCAAGTCGAATAAAGGTGTAGGGCGTGCCGCTTGCTTTGATGATGTCTTCTGAGGCTTCGCGATCCAAATAGGTCTGTTTAAACCCGTCATAGAACTGAGGCGGGATGGTAGATTTGCTATCTCCAGCACCTGTTGCGCTGAACAAAATCATGTGTGCTAGGTCCCGCCCTTTTGTGGCGGCGTCGATATTGCGTTCGCCGATAACGTAGGGGCTGCCCTCTCCAGGACGCAACGCAACGGTGTTGATGACGGCGTCGATATCTCGACCTTCAAACGCCGCTTTTACGCTGTCAGAATCCGTTAAGTCGCCAACAACAAAGTCCACGTCCATGCCGTCCAGTTTGCTGCGATCAGATGTTGGCCTGACAAAGACGACGACTTTTTCTCCAGCGGCAAGCAAATTTTGAACAACTTCTGATCCCAACCGACCGGACCCACCGAAAACAAGTACGGCCGCATTTGCAGGTGCATTCAGGCCAATTAATAATGTGAGTAGAGCGAGTCGAATGGCTTGGGTCATGAGGTGGTCCTGTCGCTATTTTTTAGGTGAATCACCGTACTGAGAGGGCTGGGCCAGGACAACAGCACAAACCTGAAGTCACACATTTGTGTGCAGACAGGTAATTTACGCGAGCGAAGGGCCGGTCGACTATTGTTAGTCGTCTACTTGTTGATCAATGCTTGGCGTGTGCCCAAGGCGTTGAATCGCCGCCGCGGTTTTTTCGATGACAGCGTCTATGTCATTCTGGTTTGTGCCTTTGGCGACAACGCTCAAACCCACCCGTTTGCTGCGAAAGAACGGGTAGCTCCCGACATCCACATGAGGGTATTCGTTTTGGATGGCGGTGAGGTCGTCTGCGATATCGCCTTCACCCAAATGGGCCTCGACAAATCGAGAGAGAATGGGCTCGCCATGGGCTAGTGATGGCGCTACTTCATCGAACATGGCCTGAGCGATGCTTGGGACGCCTGCCATGACGTATACGTTTTCTATTTTAAATCCGGGCGCTGACGTCGCACGCGTTTCTATCGGTTCTGCGCGCTCAGGAAGGTCTGCCATTTTAAGGCGTGCCGCATTGAGGCGGTCGCCATAGTAATGCTCCATTTTATCCACAGACGGTTGGTGCCTTTTTAGCGCTACGCCGAATGCTTTCGCGACAGCGTCAGCCGTGATGTCGTCGTGGGTGGGCCCAATACCACCAGTGGTGAACACGTAGGTGAATTTGGCGCGCAGAAGATTGAGGGCAGAGATGATCTCTTCTTCAATGTCCGGCACGACGCGGACTTCGCGCAACGGAATGCCAAGCGTCCCGAGTCCCGACGCCAAAAACTGAATATTGGCGTCGCGCGTTCGGCCGGAAAGAATTTCGTTGCCGATGATAATTAGGGCAGCTGTTGGATCGATGGACATGATCGCACTCTACGGTTGCCGGTGTTCAGAGGCAACGGCGTTAGGGCGTGCCGTTAAAAAATGGAATGAGAGGCAGGTCAGCGTCTGGCATTGGGTAGTCAGCGAGCTGATCTGGCATCACCCACTCCATGGCCTGGTTTTCTTGGGGCGAGACCGTGCCTGACCATTCTTTGCACGTGTACACAGGCATCAGCAGATGAAACGAGTCGTAGGTATGAGACGCGAACGTGAGTGGGTGTAGAGCAGAGGAGTGGACTGAAATATTCAACTCCTCCTGCAATTCTCTCACCAGCGCCTGCTCTGGCGTTTCACCTGGCTCTAATTTTCCGCCAGGAAATTCCCAAAGGCCAGCCATGGCTTTGCCTTCGGGTCGCTGTGTTAGAAGAATTGCACCATCGTCTTTAATCAATGCGACAGCAACGACTGTGACAATTTTCATGCCCGACATTAGGTGCGATAATCCGCGTTAATATCGATATAGCCATGGGTCAGGTCGCAGGTCCAAACTGTTGCCTGGCCATTTCCTATCCCAACATCCACTGTCATCGTAATATCTCGACCACGCATGTGTGCTGCGACCGGGTCTTCGTCATAGCCCGGAATTGGTTCACCGTTTTCTGTGATTTGGATGCCACCAATCGCGATTGCAAGTTTGTCCCGGTCTGCTCTTTCACCGGCTTTACCAACTGCCATGACAATGCGGCCCCAGTTGGCATCTTCACCAGCGATGGCTGTTTTGACCAACGGTGAGTTTCCGATCGAAAGCCCTATGCGCCGTGCGGCATCGTCGCTTTCAGCGCCCAAAACTTGAATCTCAATAAATTTCTGCGCCCCTTCGCCATCTTTTACGACCTGATGGGCGAGATCGACAAGGAGGTCGTCTAGCGCGTGTTTAAAGTCTTGAATCCGCTCCTCGTCAATGCCGTTTACGGGTGCGTGCCCAGCTTGTCCAGTCGCGAACAGAAGTAAGGTATCTGATGTCGACGTGTCGCTGTCGACCGTAATGGCGTTGAAGCTCTTATCTGCGCCACTCGCGATGAGGTTCTGTGTGACCTCCGCCGAGAGAACGGCATCCGTCATTACGTAGGCGAGCATCGTCGCCATGTCTGGCGCGATCATGCCGGACCCTTTTGAGATACCCACCAATGTCACGGTCACACCGTCAATCTCAGCTGTTCTGACCGCACCTTTTGGGTAGGTGTCTGTCGTCATGATCGCTTTAGCCGCATCTTCCCAGGCTGAGTCAGACAATGTGGAGGTTAAACCCCCAATTTTTGCGGTAATTCGGTCTTCTAAGAGGTACTCGCCAATGGTGCCGGTCGAACACACGAATACATCATTCTTGTCACAGGACAGGGCATCTGCAACGGCATCTGCCGTCTTTTCAACAGCGTCCCGGCCGCGTTTGCCAGTAAAAACGTTGGCGTTGCCTGCGTTTACGACGAGGGCTCTGGCTTTTCCATCGGAGATGGCAGCTCTGTTCCATTCGACGGGGGCTCCGGCGGTGACAGATTTGGTCATCACCCCGCCGACAACGGTGTCTGATGCGAATTCGGCGAGCATCAGATCTAGCCGCCCCGCATACCGAACCCCGGCCTCACAAGAGGATAGCCTCACGCCCTTCACGGGCGGTAAGGCGGGGAAACGAGCGGGGGCAAAGGGGGAGGGCGGGTGTTCCATGGCTCTCAATCCTGAATATTGGCCGGTTCTTCGCATAGACGGGCGTTCGGGTCCAGTTTCTCATCTTACGCCGAAAGGCCTAAAACCCTAGAAAACCGTCAGATTCGGTCTCGCCGTCGTTGACACGCGGCGGTCAGGTTCCTATGTCTTCGGCAGCGCACCTGCTTCTGGTGCGTTTTATTTTAACTCCACTCTGAGGTGCCCATGTTCGGCGCAATTTCTAAACGCCTGTTTGGGACCGTACACGGCCGTTTCATTAAGCAGATGAAGCCAGTCGTTGATGCCGTCAACGCTCTTGAGCCTGAGCTCGAACAACTGGATGATGACGCTCTTCGTGCACGTACGGATTGGCTAAAGTCTCGCATCAAGGATGGGGAAACGCTCGATGACATTCTTGTCGACGCCTATGCGACCGTTCGTGAAGCCTCCAAGCGTACTTTAGGTCAACGTCATTTTGACGTTCAGATCATGGGTGGTGTCGTTCTTCACAATGGCAAGATCTCAGAAATGGGAACGGGTGAAGGAAAGACCCTCGTTGCGACGTTGCCCGTTTACTTGAATGCTCTGGAAGGTAAGGGCGTTCATGTCGTTACCGTAAATGATTATCTCGCCAGTCGTGATGCTGAATGGATGGGGCAGATATACCGTTTTCTTGGCCTGACAGTCGGATGCGTTCAGAGCCTAATGGAGGATCATGCGCGCCGTGCTGCATACGCGTGTGATGTGACGTATGGAACCAACAACGAATACGGTTTTGATTATTTGCGCGACAATATGAAATTCGCGATTGCAGATATGACGCAGCGCGAATTTTCTTACGCGATTGTTGATGAAGTCGATTCAATTCTGATCGATGAATCCCGCACGCCTTTGATTATCTCTGGACCATCAGAAGATAAAACAGACCTTTACGGAAAAGTTGACAAGATCATCCCTCTCTTGATCGAGGAAGATTACGAGAAAGATGAAAAGGCGCGTTCCATTGCCTTAACCGACGAAGGCGGGGAGCACGCTGAGAACCTTCTTCGTGAGCACGGTATTCTTGATGACGGTAATATGTATGACCTTCAGAACATTACCTTGATCCATCACGTCAACCAGGGGCTGCGTGCGCACCACCTGTTCCAGAAAGACGTGCACTACCTTGTGCGAGATGATCGCGTGCATTTGATCGACGAGTTTACCGGCCGGGTGATGGAGGGTCGGAGATTGTCAGACGGTCTGCATCAGGCGATCGAAGCGAGAGAAGGGGTCACGGTGCAAAACGAGAACCAAACCCTGGCCTCGATCACGTATCAAAACTACTTCCGGATGTATCCCAAGCTAGCGGGTATGACGGGGACTGCGATGACCGAAGCAGAAGAGTTTGGGTCGATTTACGGATTAGAAGTTATCGCAATCCCACCAAACCTTCCGCAAGCGCGCATCGACGCTGATGATGAAGTCTACCGCACAGAAGAAGAAAAAAATGAGGCGATCATTGAACTTATCGAAGAGTGTCATGCGCGCCGGCAGCCTGTCCTGGTCGGTACAGTATCGATTGAGAAATCAGAGCAGCTCGCAAAGCTGTTAAAACAGCAACAAAAAGTCAAAGCTGAAGTGCTGAACGCTAAGCAACACGAACGCGAAGCGCACATTATTGCTCAGGCGGGTGTTCCTGGGTCGGTTACAATCGCAACAAACATGGCGGGTCGCGGCACAGACATTCAGCTGGGTGGCAATCCTGACTTCATAATTGAAGAAAAAGAAAAGGCTCAAGGCAAGCCCCTGCCCGGCTCTGAGAAGCAGGCCATTCGTGACGACGTTGAAGAAAAAAGAAATATCGCGCTAGAAGCGGGCGGGCTATTTGTACTTGGCACCGAACGTCATGAGAGTCGCCGCATAGACAATCAGTTACGTGGTCGTTCCGGTCGCCAGGGTGACCCTGGTTCCTCGAGATTCTTCTTGTCTCTACAAGACGACCTCATGCGAATCTTTGGATCAGAACGCATGGACAGCATGCTGCAACGCCTTGGTCTGGAGCGGGGTGAGGCGATTATTCACCCGTGGATCAACAAGGCGATTGAAAAAGCGCAACAGAAGGTTGAAGCGCGCAACTTTGATATCCGTAAAAACCTTTTGCAGTACGACGACGTGATGAACGATCAGCGCAAGGCGATCTTCGATCAACGTAAGGAAGTAATGTCTTCCGAGGACGTATCTGATTTCGTCACGGATATGCGCCACGAGGTCGTTGAAGACCTGGTTGCCCGCGCTCTACCCGAACAGGTTATGGCGGAACAATGGGATATCGATCTTCTGCATGAGGAAAGTTTGCGCCTACTGGGACTTGATCTCCCTTATGCCGAGTGGGCGGAGGAAGAAGGAATTGCCAACGAAGAGATTCAAGACCGCTTGATTGAAGCATCAGATCGAAAGATGGCTGAGAAAAGTGTAAACGTCGGAACGGACGTTATGCGTCGTGTTGAGAAGAGTTTGGTATTACAGATGATCGATGCGGGTTGGCGCGACCATCTGCAACAATTGGATTTTCTGCGTGGGTCCATAAACCTTCGGTCATACGCCCAGAAGCAACCACTTCTTGAATATCAAAAAGAATCATTTTCGATGTTCCAGGAGATGCTGGAAGGTCTTCGCGAACGCGTCACCGAAATATTATCCCGGGTCGAGATCCAGGTTGAACCGACAGCAGACCAGCTTAAGCCGGCGGGACCCCTGCAGAGTCGGCCGCTTACACCGGAGCAAAAAGAACGCGCCGCAAGCGGATCGACGAAATCGGGCAGCAGCGGGCTATGCCGCGCGTCAATCCCAAAGATCGCGACTCGAAGAATCCGGCAAGTTGGGGCAAGGTCGCTAGAAACGAGTTATGCCCTTGCGGCTCGGGCAAGAAATACAAGCATTGTCATGGGGTTGTGGGGTCTCAACCGACCACCGGAAATGTTTGAAACCTTTTCCGGTACAGTGTGTTTTTGATTTGAAACACCCCATATACTGGGCCTAGCCAAATAGATTTTTAAGCCGATGTTTTTACATTAGAAATTCCATAGCTATTGAACCCACCGTCGAGTCTGCTCTTGCAGCGCAGAGGTCGAACCTCCTGAATAAAATCTGCAACTCTGCCCAATGTAGCTAATCGGCCAATAATCAAGCTGCCGTCAATAATGTGGCAGACCAGGTTCGGGGGGCTACCGGGATGACGAAGATGACAAGGAGTGTAGCTCCTCAACGCCTCAAGGCCGAGGTGGGAGTTTAGATGTCGCTACCTAAGGGTGGGGTCCTTAACTTCTATCGGAAGGCGGTGTATTGGCACCGCCTTTTTTCATTTTTGGGGACATCTCCAAACAGTTCCGGCCGCCTCTTTCCGAAGGTAAAAGGTATGGCGCCATAGCCTATATTCTGCGTTACTTGCCCGAGATACTGTATTGGTATCGAGAATTGAAGGTGCGATCATGCGTCAAATCATTTCCATTTTTATTGTTCTGTCGTTTTCCACCGGGTCGGCGGCAGCGCAAGATCAACCACCCCTCCAACGCGACCTAATGATTATCAGCGAACTGTTCCCTGGTACCTACGACAACATGGAGCAGGTGTATTTCGACAACAGACTGGAGTTGCCCGAAGACACTCGGCATGAGCGCGTGCTGTCTGAAGTGCGTCGCATCCCCAACGATCGCTTTGGTGAGAATGCATTTTTTATTTTGGATTATTGGTACGAACAGGACCGCTGGCACCCGCGTATTTACTCTTTTCATATCGATGAAGCTGCAAGCGCCGTGCGCATGAAGTTGCATTCGTTCGCTGGATTCGATCGAGCGCCCTATATGAAGGCGCATGAAGATTTGTCAGCACTCGATAGTCTGGCCCTGGATGATTTAACCAACCTTCCGCAATGCGATTTGTTCTGGCGCCAGTCTGTTGGTGGGTACCATGCTGAGATGAAATACAAAGCTTGCGTGTATGAAGAGCAAGACGAGACCGTTTACGCCGATTACCAAATGATGTTGAGCGACCGAGCCTTGTGGAAAGGCGATGTCATTCGACGGGTGTCTGATGATGTGCAAGTCAATGCCGAACCAGAGGTGCTGCACAAACAACTCAAGGCTCGCATATTTAGTTGTTCCATGTCTTTTAGTGGCGAGACCGGTAAAAAAGAAAACTTCAGACAAATTCCGATCAACGACCAGGGCGGGCTCCATTTCGTGCCGCGCCCAACAAAAGAAAAGCCAGACCGCCAGGTTGGCATTCGTCTTCGTAATGTGGATTGGGCAATGAACAACACGGCCAGTGGATTCACAAACGATGTATTTGTTATGTACATCGTTGAGCGCGCCAGTGGGCAAGAGGATCGCAACGTCACCTACACATGGGGCGCGCCAGAAGAAACAAGTGTTGGGCTAAACCTGCAATGGTTGTTGGCGTCATGCTACATCACACCGCAAAATCAAACGCGACCTTATCTTACGAGAAGCCCAGCAGGCCCCTGGCAAAGTCCTCAGCCGTAAACGGGCGAAGGTCGTCAACGCCTTCACCGACGCCGAGGTAGTGCACAGGTAGGCCGAACTTCTCGGCTAGTGCGACAACCACACCGCCTTTTGCGGTGCCGTCAACTTTGGTTAGCACCAAGCCTGTGACTCCAGCGATGTTTCTGAATGCTTCGACTTGTGAATGCGCGTTCTGACCAACCGTTGCATCTAGAACCAAAAGCACAGCATGCGGTGCCGTTTCATCTTTCTTCTTAATGACGCGAACAATTTTGGCCAGTTCAGCCATTAGGTTGTCTTTGTTTTGCAAACGTCCTGCCGTGTCGATCAGAAGCACATCGTCTGACCGTGCCGCAGACTCATTCAAGGCATCAAAGGCCAAGCTGGCAGCATCGGCGCCAGTTTCGCGGGCAATAACGGGCGCGCCAGTCCGTTGCCCCCAGACTTGTAGTTGCTCAACGGCTGCGGCGCGGAAAGTGTCCCCGGCAGCCAGGGTTACTGTCTTTCCATCATCGCGAAACTGTTTTGTCAGTTTGCCGATGGTTGTTGTTTTGCCAGCGCCATTCACTCCGACAACAAGAATAACAAACGGCTTTTTAAACGAGTCGATAACCAGAGGTTTGGCGACGGGCGTCAACGAGGCGGCAATATCTTCGGCGAAAGCAGCCCTGATCTCGTCTCCAGTTATGTCTTTACCAAACCGGGTCTTTGCTAAGTTGGCTGTTAGGCGCGCCGCCATGGCGGCGCCAAGATCGGCCGTGATCAGAAGTTCTTCCAGCTCTTCTAAGGCGGCGTCATCAAGCTTGCGTTTGGTGAATAATCGCCGATCCCGCCGGCTAGTTTGGCTGACGATTTGCGCAAACCCGATGTGAGGCGGCCAAACCACCCCTTTTTTTCCGACGGGTCTTGATTCGATGGATCAGTCACGTGTCAGGCTGCGATCAATTGGCCGTCCTGAACGGCCCCGATTGTCACGTCAATGAGCGCGCCTGGCTGAAGATCTGGTCCAACCCTGACTGGGACAAAATGCTCGCTGTTGCCGAGGCCATTATCTTCCATCAAAACTGAAGCTCTGCTGCCCACACGGCTTTCCAGGAACGTATTCATTGCGCTTTTTCCAGCAGCACGCAGATCGGCCGCACGCTGTTTGATAACAGCCTTTTCGACTTGGGGCATGCGCGCAGCAGGCGTTCCAGTTCGAATAGAGTATGGAAAGATATGTAGATGGGTTAGTCCCGCATCTGCGACGAGATTCAGAGTGTTCTGAAACTGCGCGTCGGTTTCCGTGGGGAACCCAGCAATGATATCTGCACCAAACACGGCGTCTGGCCGCGCGGTTCTGATGCGATCGCAAAAAGAAATAATATCCTGGCGCAGATGCCGCCTTTTCATGCGTTTCAGAATGAGGTCGTCGCCCGCTTGTGCAGAAATATGGAAATGCGGCAGCAAGCGCGGTTCGTTTGCAATAACATGGAACAAGCCCTCGTCTGCTTCTGCAGGGTCAAGCGAGGACAGTCGTAGGCGGGGCAGGTCCGGAACAGCAGCCAGTAGGCGGCGCACCAATTGGCCAAGTGTCGGTTGGCCCGGAAGGTCTGATCCATAACCGGTGATATCTACACCGGTCAAAACAATTTCTTTGTGACCGATAGCGACAAGCTCACGGATCTCTTCAAACAACCGCCCCATTGGAACACTTCGGTTGTTACCCGCGCGCAAACGGAATAATGCAGAAGGTGCAGCGATGGTCACAGCCTTGCTGTATTTGAACAAACGCGCGCGTTCTGCCGTTAAACCCTTCGACCATATGTGAGGCGGTTTCCCGCACGGTCATGATGTCGCTAATCAGAATGGGCTGATTGGTTATCTGCGGCAAAGCTCTCCGCTTTCATCTTGTCTTCGTTGCCGATCACGCGGTCGATCTCCGGCATGTCTGCGTACGCTTGTGGCTCAGCTGAACAGCACACCCTGTCGCAATAATTTCTGCATCCGGGTTGTCTCGGCGTAAACGACGGAGTGATTGCCGCCCTTGCCGCTCAGCTTCCTGAGTCACTGCGCAGGTGTTGACGATGATGGTGTTGTGTCGACCTGCAGCTATCGCATGGTCGCGCATCACGGCGGATTCGTATGTGTTGAGTCCTGCAACCAAAGCTGACGACCTGAGGTCCGGCGGTTTTTTCTGCCCCGTTACTTTTCGTGACTGTCATCCGAGAAGGCCTCGGTCGAATACACCCGAGAATGTTTCTGCCACGGGACCGGTCATGATCACGTGCCCATCATCGCGCCATAAAATATGAAGATCGCCACCATCAAGTGTGACGCGCACGGCACGGTCTGTTAGGTCGCGGCGGGCTGCGGCAACACCAACAGCGCAAGCGCCCGTGCCGCAGG
The DNA here is from genome assembly GCA_943787205.1 of uncultured Rhodospirillaceae bacterium. GTDB lineage: Bacteria > Pseudomonadota > Alphaproteobacteria > Rhodospirillales > Rhodospirillaceae > WLXB01. The sequence continues at coordinate 58,356 of CALSLN010000012.1, read as the reverse complement.
CTTGCGTAATGCCAACGCCGCGTTCCCACACCCGCATGCGGACATGACTGCGGTCGATGATTTCGACGATCTCTACGTTTGTGCGGTTGGGAAACAATGCGTGCGTTTCAACCGTTGGGCCGAAGTCCGTTAGGTCGACGCTATCGACGTCGTCGACGAAGAACACTAAATGCGGATTGCCCATACTGACCGCGACGGGATTTGAAAGCGAGCCAACAACAAGATCGATGTGATTGGTGTCTTCTTCCATCGCGAGAGGAATATCCTGCCAGTCTAATTGGGCTGGGCCCATATCAACGGCTACCAGTCCGCCATCGGCGCGGCGCGCGGTGATTGGACCAGCCAGCGTCTCAATGATGATCGATGCTTTGTCGAGATCGTCCATCACGATGGCAGCAACGCATCGCGCCCCGTTTCCGCAGGACGACACAACGCCACCGTCGGCATTACGCACAGTCATGAAGGCGTCGCCACCAGATTGTGGTGGTTCGATAATAAGCAGTTGGTCGAACCCGATGCCCGTATGTCGATCTGCGATGGTGCGCACTTGGGACTCGCTTAATTCCAACGGTCGGACGCGCGCGTCCAACACGACAAAATCGTTGCCGAGTCCATGCATTTTGCGGAAGGGTAAACCCTCTATGGTCGATCCGGTTGTCATGGGCGGGTTATATGGCTCACTCGGGGCCAAAGTCCAGCAAACCGCTCGTTATGCTTGTTCGGCCAAGAATTGGTCTTCTGCCGCATAATCGAACATGTTCACGCCATAGGCTTTGTAAAGTGGGAACGCTGCGTCCCATGACGTTTCTGAGGCCTGCTCCATGGCCCAGGCACAAACCGAGGTAACCGCCTCCGCGTATGGCTCGCCGCCGTGCCAACCCAGAGCCCGCGCCCGACTCGTGTCCAGAACGTAAGGCCGTGCAACGGTCCAGGGTGTTCGACCCACCATTCCCTCGGGTTCGCCCGGAAAGGGAAGAATCTCAGCGGTTGTGCTTACGGCGTCACACACGGCTTTAATAAGACCCTTAACTGACAAAGCGTCTGGATCAGCGACATTGAGGGTCGCGCTCTTAGGATCTCGTAGAGCGCAGTCGATTAGCGACGCAATTCCGCTGGTGCTGCTGGTGTGAAAGATACTCTCGGCTTTATGAGAAATGGGCAGAACTTGGCGGTTTTCTGCCAACCGACGTAGAATCCAAGCTTCCCTGAGTTCACGCGCATATGTCCCATAAATGGCGCAAGGCCTGAGAATAAGCACAGGAATCTTGGCCTTCTCGAGAGCCTGTTCCATCGCGACCTTGCGGGTTGAGTAGGTCTCCGGACCTGGCTTAACCGTGGCAGTGGTTTCGGGAATTCCGACGGGAAACTCAGGAAAGCCGGTGTTTTGAGCCTCATCCAGGGAGCGCCCGTCAGAGTCCGCGTAAACACTGCTGGATGATATTGAAACAATGGCACCGATTTTGGCCTCAGAGGTCAGTAAATCGGCTGAATCCTGGGCATCGTAGGCGGTTGGGTCGACTACGGCATCGAATGTGCCTCCAATGTCGGAAATGATGTCGGCTCGGTTCTTCCCTGGGTCTTTAAACCAAGTAATTCGGCCGTTTTCTGCATAAGGCAGAGGTCGGTTTTCTCGGGTTACGGAGGTAATGTGCCAATCTGTTCGGGCCAGGTGTTGGGCAACGGCGCCACCAATTTGCCCCGCGCCACCAAATACTAAGGCTTTCCTCATGTTCAATTTCTATCACGGTGAGGGAGTGAACCCCTATCAATGACCACCCATACTTGACGGTTTTGTATGGGGAATTGGCACTTTTCCTTGACTCATAGGGCCTAAGTCCGTAAATCCCGCTCGTCTGGTCACGATAGGCTAGGCACCGAATTCATTATTCTTCGGGCATCCTACTCTCGAGGGGGTCCGCCAGTCCGCGAGGGTTCGCGCACTGGCGCATTACTCGTTTGGGCAAAGGGATCCCGCTAAAGGGACGCTTCGTACGGCATGTTTGACGTTCTGTCACAACGCCTTGGCTCGGTTTTCGATGCTCTCACTAAACGGGGATCGTTGAAAGAAGACGACGTGCGCGCAGCGATGCGCGAAGTCCGCGTTGCTTTGCTTGAAGCCGATGTCGCCCTTCCCGTTGTTAAAGACTTTATCGAAAAGGCCACTGAGCAGGCAATCGGCGAACAAGTTATCCGATCCGTTACGCCTGGCCAGATGGTCATCAAAATCGTGCATGACTGCATGGTCGATATGCTCACTGGTGACGATGAGGATGAAGCTCAACTCAATCTGAAATCTGCGCCGCCGGTTCCGTTCCTCATGGTTGGCCTTCAAGGCTCTGGTAAAACCACAACGACGGCTAAGATCGCCCGCCATCTGCAAACCAAAGAAAAGAAACGCGTGTTGATGGCGTCGTTGGATGTTTACCGTCCCGCTGCTATGGAACAGCTCGCAGCCCTGGGGCAGCAGGCTAATGTGATCACGCTGCCTATCGTTGCTGGTCAGAAGCCGGTCGATATCGCTAAGCGCGCCATGGATGAAGGTCGCAAGGGCGGCTTTGATGTTGTTGTTCTTGATACCGCCGGCCGGACCACCATCGATCAAGTGTTGATGGATGAAGTTAGACAAGTCCGTGACGCGGTTTCTCCGGTTGAGACGTTGCTCGTTGCCGACGCGATGACCGGCCAAGACGCTGTAGCTACGGCGACTGCATTCAAAGACAAAGTCGGCATCACAGGTATCGCATTAACCCGTGTTGATGGTGATTCTCGCGGTGGTGCTGCCCTCTCTATGCGAGCTGTGACGGGTGTGCCCATTAAGGTCATGGGCGTCGGTGAAAAAACCGATGCCATGGAAGGGTTCCACGCTGATCGTATTGCTGGGCGTATTCTTGGCATGGGCGATGTGGTTAGCCTGGTTGAGAAAGCGGCTGAAACTGTCGATGAAGAAGAGGCGGAGCGTCTAGCCAAGCGCATGATGCAAGGTCAATTCGATCTCAATGACCTTTTGTCTCAGTTGCGCCAGTTGCAAAAGATGGGCGATATGAAAGGCCTGCTCGGCATGCTGCCTGGCATGGGCAAGATGGCCAAGCAGATCAAAGACGCTGAAGTTGATCCAAAGGCGATCAAGCGCCAAGAAGGCATACTGCTATCGATGACGCCGGGTGAGCGTCGTCAACCTGCGCTGATTAAAGCGTCGCGCAAAAAACGCATTGCCGCTGGATCGGGGATGTCGGTGCAAGACGTCAACCGCTTGCTGAAGCAACACCAGCAAATGGCGACGGTTATGAAACAGATGAAGAAGAAGGGTCTCGCAGGAATGTTCTCTGGCGGTATGCCAGGGGCAGGTCTTGGCGGGGGCCTCCCTGGAGGAATGCCGCAAGGTCTTCCGTTCCGGGGGAGATAACAGAACGTGAAACAGAAACACTTTAAACAAACGTCGAACAATTAAGGAGCAAGACGCATGAGTCTTCGTATTCGTTTATCCCGGGGTGGTGCAAAGAAGCGCCCGTATTACCGGATCGTTGTGGCCGATAGCCGGTCTCCCCGTGATGGTCGTTTCATCGAAAAGCTCGGAGCTTACAATCCGGTGCTTCCCAGTGACCACGCTGATCGCGTTATCTTGAAAGAAGAGCGCATTCGTCATTGGCTAGGCCTTGGCGCGCTACCGAGTGATCGTGTCCATCGCTTCTTGGCGAAGGCTGGTATTCTTGAAGCTGCTGCGATTCCTGAGCAGACCAAACAAGATAAGCCACGGGCAAAAGCGCAAGAGCGTCTTCGCGAAGCTGAAGAAGCGGCTAAAGCTGCTGCTGAAGCCGCTGCTGCCGAAGCTGCCGCACCAGCGCCAGTTGAAGAAGCCCCTGCCGAAGAAGCGCCTGCTGAAGCAGCCGCCGAAGAGGAAAAAGCCGAGGCCTAGTGGCCGGTTTGCACGCAATGTCTTCTGGCGACTCACAAATTTGTCTTGGGGTTATCGTCGGAGCGCGTGGGCTTCAAGGTGACGCTCGTATTAAGAGTTTCACCGCAGAACCTGCGGATGTTGCAGCGTACGGACCACTAGCAACCGATGACGGTGCGCAGTTGGAGCTGAAGGTTACGGGCGAGGCCAAGGGTGTGGTTATCGCTCGGATTAAGGGCGCTGAAGACCGCGAAGCCATCGAGGCTTTAAAGGGACAACTGCTCTATGTGGCGCGAGATGTGCTACCGGAGACCGAAGACGAAGAAGAGTTTTATCACGCCGACCTGGTCGGCATCACAGTGGTAGATGAGCAAGGTAAAGAATGCGGAACAGTAACGGCCATATACGATTTCGGGGCGGGCGACATGGTCGACATGCGTCTTCTCGACGGTCGTGCCGTGCTGATCCCGTTTACGGCCTCAGCGGTGCCGACGGTGGACGTGGCAGCCAGGATGCTGGTGGTTACGGCCGAGGCCTTAGCCGCAGCCGAGGTAGAGCCGGGGGACGACTCGTGACCGGATCCGCGTCATTTAACGCCTCTGTCTTAACTCTTTTTCCGGAAATGTTCCCTGGTCCGTTGGGGGCCTCTTTGGCCGGAAAGGCCGCTGCAGACGGGCTGTGGAGCCTGGAAACAGTAGACATTCGGGACTTTGCGAGCGATAAACACCGTTCCGTCGATGACACTCCCTTCGGGGGTGGCGCCGGCATGGTGATGCGACCAGATGTTATTGATGCAGCGCTTCATCAAGCCCATTCCGATGGCCGGCCGTTGATTTATTTGACACCGCGCGGACGCTTGTTCGACCAATCCGTTGCGCGGTCCTTGGCTGAGGCCGATGGAGTGACGTTGTTGTGTGGACGCTATGAGGGTGTCGACCAACGCGTAATTGAGGCTTGGGATATGGACGAAATCAGCATTGGCGATTTCGTTCTGTCCGGAGGTGAAGCGGCAGCGATCACTGTGCTCGATGCAGTGGTTCGTTTGTTGCCTGGCGTTATAGGTAGCCCCGACTCGCTGTCGGAAGAAAGTTTTGAACAGGGGATATTAGAATATCCCCATTATACGCGGCCAGAAGAATGGAACGGTCGCGCGGTGCCTGAGGTCCTGAGATCTGGTCACCACAAAAACATAGAAACCTGGCGTCAGGACCAGGCAGAAACAATTACCCGCTCTCGGCGGCCGGATCTTTGGGATCGGTTTGTCGCGGCGGAGACGAACAAGAAAGGTTGAGGAAAATGAACACAATCCAACAACTTGAGCAGGAACAGATTGCTCAGCTCACTGAAGGTAAAAATATTCCCGATTTCACCCCCGGCGATACAGTTCGGGTCAATGTTAAGGTGAAGGAAGGTCAGCGTGAGCGTATTCAGGCCTACGAAGGCGTCTGCATCGCCCGCAAGAATTCAGGTTTGAATTCTGCCTTCACGGTACGTAAAATTTCGTTCGGCGAAGGTGTCGAGCGTGTCTTCCCGCTTTATGCACCAATCATCGACAGCATCGATTTGGTTCGCCACGGTCGTGTGCGTCGCGCCAAGCTTTATTACTTGCGCAGCCGTCGCGGCAAGTCAGCTCGTATCGCAGAAGATACAGCTGCCGTGCTCAAAGAGCGTGAAGTGAATAAAGCCGCTAAAGCCGCCAAGGCTAAAGCTGCAAAGAGCTAACGCTTAACGGCGTTCGATTGTTTTTCTAACCGGGTGCTTCGTTATGGCTCAGCCGAGTACGTTGTATGACAAGCTGTGGGATAGTCACGTCGTCCATAAGGACGAAGATGGCGCCTCACTGATTTATATTGATTTGCATCTGACTCATGAGGTCACAACCCCGCAGGCTTATGAAGGCCTGCGTTTGTCGCAACGCAAACTGCATCGCACGGACAAGACAATCGCTGTGCCAGATCACAACGTGCCGAGCACGCCTGACCGGCTTGAAAAGATCGAAGATCCTGAAAGTCGATTGCAGCTCGAAACTCTAAAACAGAACAGCGATGACTTTGGGGTTGAGTACATCCCGATGGGCGATATCCGTCAGGGCATTGTGCACATCATTGGGCCTGAGCAAGGCCTAACACAGCCGGGCAAGACCATTGTCTGTGGTGATAGCCACACGGCAACCCATGGCGCCTTTGGTGCCCTTGCCTTTGGCATCGGCACATCTGATGTCGAGCATACCTTAGCGACCCAAACGCTGAGCATGCAGAAGTCGAAAAACATGTTGGTCCGCGTGGACGGCAAGCTACCGGTTGGCACGACATCTAAAGATCTGATTATGGCGATCATTGGCCGCATCGGGACAGCCGGTGGTACCGGCCATGTCATTGAATACCAAGGCGATGCGTTTACCGCTTTGTCCATGGAAGGCCGGATGACAGTTTGCAACATGACCATCGAAGGTGGTGCGCGCGCAGGACTCATCGCGCCAGATGAAAAGACCTTCGAATATCTCAAGGGCAAGCCCAGGGCGCCAAAGAGCGATGCGTGGGAAGCGGCTGTCAAATATTGGCAAACCTTAAACACTGACGAAGGCGCGACTTTTGATAAAGAAGTTGTCATTAACGCTGAAGAGATCATCCCCCATGTAACTTGGGGCACGTCGCCTGAGGACGTGTTGCCGATCACGTCTTTGGTTCCCAATCCAGACGATTTCGACGATCCGAATAAAAAGTCTGGGATTGGTCGATCGCTCAAATACATGGGCCTAGAGGCTGGTGAAGCTCTGGACGGTGTTCCCGTTGATAAAGTGTTTATCGGCTCCTGCACCAACGGGCGGATCGAAGATTTGCGCGCAGCAGCTGAAGTTCTTAAAGGCCGTAAGGTCGTGGACTCCGTTGAGATGCTGGTTGTCCCAGGATCAGGCTTGGTTAAGTACCAGGCTGAAGAAGAAGGCCTCGATGAAATTTTCTTGGCGGCAGGTGCCCAATGGCGTGAGCCTAGTTGCTCCATGTGCCTTGGCATGAACCCAGATATTCTGCAGCCCGGCGAGCGTTGTGCGTCCACATCCAACCGTAATTTTGAAGGCCGCCAGGGCCGCGGTGGACGGACGCATTTGGTTAGCCCAGAAATGGCGGCAGCGGCTGCGATCACTGGCCATCTCACCGACGTCCGTAAAGTGGTAAGCTCATGAACCGCGTTCTTGATTGGGCCAATGCTGACGACGCGATCCGCGTTGATGTTGACGCATTGTGGACGAAAGCTCAGCGCGAAGGACGAAGCGTTGGAGCCGCTATTAAAAACTCCCTGACATCAGACTATGCGAACGCCATGGATGACATGGGCGAATTTGCAATTATTTCTGCTTGGGCAAACGGCAAAGGCAAAAAGGGCTAAGACATGGAAAATTTTTCTGTACTCACGGGTATTGCTGCACCAATGCCGATGGTCAATGTCGACACAGACATGATGATGCCGAAGCAGTTTTTGAAAACGATTAAACGCACAGGACTCGGTATCTCCGTTTTCTACGATATGCGTTATGATGAAAATGAAGCCGAGCGTCCTGAGTTCATTCTTAATCAGGATGCATTCCGTAATTCTAAAATTCTACTTGCAGGCAAAAACTTTGGTTGCGGTTCCTCGCGTGAACATGCCCCCTGGGGTTTGCTGGATTTCGGATTTCGTTGCGTCATTGCGCCAAGCTTCGCCGATATTTTCTACAATAACTGTTTCAAGAACGGCATTTTGTGCATCACGTTGCCTGAAGCTCAGGTCGAAGCACTAACAGTTCAGGCCGACGGTAGTGATTTCAGTGTCGATCTTGAGAACATGCAAATCACAGCCCCCGATGGCTCGGTTACGCCGTTCGAATTGGACGCAACCCGTCGCCATAATTTACTGAATGGCCTCGATGATATTGCGCTGACGTTGCAGCATGTCGGTAAGATCAAGGCTTTCGAAGCCAAGCAACAGGCCAGCCAGCCCTGGCTTTACACGTAAGCCCCAGGGAGCCCACGGGTAGCCGTTATGACCACAAAGAAGATCCTCGTTCTCGCCGGCGATTGCATCGGCCCTGAAGTCATGGTGCAGGCGCGCCGTGTGCTCGATTGGCTGAATAAAACCGGTGCGGCATCCTTCGAGTTTGAAGAGGGTTTGGTTGGTGGCGCATCCTATGATGCACACGGAACACCGCTCACAGAGGATACCATCAAGCTGGCCCACGCATCCGATGCCGTTCTGTTCGGCTCAATCGGGGGCCCTAAGTGGGATGGCGTGGACTACGACCTTCGGCCAGAAAATGGCCTTCTGCGTCTACGTAAAGCGATGGGTCTTTTCGCGAATTTACGCCCAGCCATAGTTTTCGATGCACTTGCTGGCGCCTCGTCATTGAAGAATGAGCTCGTCCAGGGCTTAGACATCATGATTGTTCGCGAGCTAATCGGCGGCATCTATTTTGGCGAGCCGCGCGGGATTGAAGAGCTGCCAGATGGTGGTCAGCGTGGGTACAACACGCAAGCGTATGCAACTGATGAAATACTCCGCATCGCGCATGTTGCGTTTGATTTGGCGCGCAAGAGAGATAGTCGTGTGTGTTCTGTCGACAAGGCTAACGTTATGGAAAGTGGTGTGGTTTGGCGCGATGTGACAACGACGCTGCGCGACGAATCGTACACCGATGTCGAACTGAGTCATATGTTTGTCGATAATTGCGCCATGCAGTTGGTGCGAACACCAAAGCAATTCGACGTGATCCTGACTGACAATCTCTTCGGTGACATTCTATCTGACTTGGCAGCCATGCTGACCGGGTCTCTCGGTATGTTGCCGTCAGCTAGCTTCGGCGCTGTCGCAGAAGATGGTCGCCAACCCGGGTTGTATGAGCCAGTCCATGGTTCGGCTCCGGATATCGCTGGGCAGAACCTGGGCAACCCGCTGGCACAGATTCTCTCGACCTCAATGATGTTGCGCTACTCTTTCGATATGGCGAAGGAAGCGGACCTGGTCGAGAATGCGGTCGAAGCCGTGTTGAGTAAAAACATCCGCACCGGTGATATTGTCGCTGATGGTGTTGCCGCTGTTGGCACCACCCAAATGGGCGACGCGGTACTCGAAGAGATGGCAGCCCTCGCAGGTTAGGCTTGGTCGAGCACGCCGGCTCTCTTTAAATGCGGTTTGAGACGTCCCGTAATCCATAAGCCAAACATCCGGAAGTCGCTGTAGAGCGACCAAAGGGGATAGCTGAATGTCGCTGGCTTATTCTTCTCGACTAACAAATGGCCGAGCCAAGCAAACCCATATCCGGCGATTGGAATAAAAAACAGCAGACCTGGCTCAACAGAAACGCCTATGGCGAAAAACCCCAAGGCCAAGGCAGAGCCCAGGTAGTGCAGGCCACGGGTCGCAGGTTTGCGATGTTCCCGTAGGTAATAAGACCAGAAAGCAGGATACGTTCTTAGGGTCCTCGCCATGTCCTTGTCCGAGTCTGTGTCAGAGCCCATATCAGGGCTTGTTGAGCCGTTCGCCCAGGGTTTGCTTGTGTTTTTAGGGCGTTGGCGCTATTGAGGCGCCCCAAACGCAAGCCCTTCTGGTGCAAAATTAAACCATCGGGTGATAACAGTGAGCAAGACTATGTTAGACGATCCAAACAGACGTGAGAACAGTGCGGGCTATACGGTTGCCGTGGTTGGTGCCACGGGGAATGTCGGACGCGAGGTTCTGAATACTCTGTGGGAGCGTCAGTTCCCAGCGGATAAGATTATTGCTCTGGCCTCTAAGCGGTCTGTTGGCTCTGATGTGTCTTATGGCGAAGACGATGTCATTCCAGTCCAAAATCTGGAAGGGTTTGATTTTGCCGGCGTCGACATCGTGTTGTCTTCACCAGGCGCAAAGGTTTCCGCAGAACACAGTCCTCGAGCAGTCGAGGCTGGCGCTATTGTGATCGACAATACGTCCCATTTCCGCATGGACCCTGATGTCCCGTTGATCGTACCCGAAGTGAATCCGGAAGCGATTATCGGCTACAAGAAGAAAGGGATCATCGCCAACCCAAATTGCTCAACTATTCAAATGGTTGTCGCGCTTAAGCCTTTGCACGACGCATTTGGTATCAAGCGTATTGTTGTATCCACGTATCAGTCGACGTCTGGCGCTGGAAAAGACGGCATGGACGAATTGTTCAATCAGACGAAGGGAATCTACGTCAATCAGGTGACGTCTGAGAGCCAAGAGGTTTTCCCGAAACAGATCGCGTTCAATGTTATCCCGCAAATCGATACGTTCATGGATGATGGCGCAACCAAAGAAGAATGGAAAATGATGGTCGAGACAAAGAAGATTCTCGACCCCAAAATTAAAGTCCACGCTAACTGTGCGCGGGTCCCTACATTTATTGGCCATGCTGAATACGTGAATATCGAAACGGAAAAACCCATTGACGACAAAGAGGCTCGCAAGATTCTGCAAAAAGCAGAAGGCGTCTCGGTTGTCGATCACCGCATCAAAGAAGGTTACGTGACGCCTGCAGAAGTGCCCGGTGAAGACGCCGTGTATGTGTCACGGATTCGGTCTGACGCAACGATCGATAATGGTCTGTCGTTTTGGTGTGTGTCTGACAACTTGCGCAAGGGTGCAGCCTTGAATGCTGTTCAGATCGCAGAACTTCTCGTTCGCGATCATCTCAGCGTTAAAGGATAAAGTGGCCTGTTCGGCGGATTCTATCAGGATCCGCCGGCCACGGCTCGTGCCAAAACAACGGCGCCGAACGCGATAAACAATCCGCCAGATAATTTGTTAATCCACGCCAAGTTTTTGGCGATGCGTTGGCGCAACGCTATTGCGGCGCTGGCAAGGGCGAGCCACCACAACGCCGACCCTAAAAACACACCTGTCACCAAGCGTGCGCCGGCGTATGAGCCACCCTCTAGATCAATCGGACCGATAGCTGCGACAAGGCCAAAGGCAGCGACCATGGTCGCCGGATTGGTGATCGCTATCGAGAACGTTGTCGCGAAATCTTTACTCAATGACATGAGGGTAACGGGTCTGTCGTCAAACATTATCGATGTCCGCAACGTCGAGATGCCGAGACCTATGACAATCGACCCGCCGATTAAACCAAGCGCTATCTGGTTTTCGGCGATGAAATTCTGAACGAGGATCAGCCCCAACCCTGCCAATGCTCCAAATATGGCATCTGCGACTGCGGCGCCCAGGCCGGCTGCAGCAGACGCCCAGCGCCCTTGGGTAAGGGCAAGGCGAATGCACAAAATGCCAACGGGCCCAACAGGGGCAGCCAGTGCGAGTCCAATCAAGGTCCCGCTTAAAAGTTCATTCATGGATGAGAGACCAATTTCGATTACCGGCGGTTTTTCTTGGCCATTTCCTGTGCGCGTCGAATCCCTGGCGAGACATACTGTTCAGCGGATGCGGTTGAGCCAGATTCTGTTGGCATAAAATACTGTTCTTCAATTTCACTTTGGGTCATTTGCACAGACAGATCGACGGAGGCGCCGGTCTCTTCAGTGCCGCGCTTATCGTTACCATCGAATTTCTCTTTGCCGCGGCGGCGGTCTGGTCCGAAGTAAACGGACGTTTTCACAAACCGCCTTGGCTGTTCGATGACTGAACGAATGCGGCTGTAGAGCGACGTTGGTGAAACCGGCTTGAGAAGGTACTCGTTGATGCCGCTATCACGGGCCGCCATGATTCGCCCGCGTTCGGAAAACCCCGTTAGCATAATCACCGGCATATACTTTATGGCGTTGTCGTGTGATTCGCGCATCGTCTTAACCATTTCCACGCCGCTCATCGGCTCCATGGCCCAGTCTGTAATGACGATGTCTGGTTGAGAACTTGTCGCCATTTTCAAACCCTCTCCACCATCAGAGGCTTCAATCATGTCCCGTGCGCCGAGCGCATGCAGAATGGTGCGGACGAGCAACCTAATTTGAGGATGGTCATCAACGAGCAGAAACCGCAGATTTGAGATGCCAGGACCAGGCCCGGATTGGCTCATGGGAGAACTCTTGTCTGAGAACGGGTTAGTCTAACCACTGTATATCGGGACAGGCTGCACCACTAGCCTTGCCTTGTTTGCGCTCTGGCCCAGCGCTATACCGACGACACGAAAAAATTTGAATGGTTTAAGGATCCGCCGCGCGATGACTGCCGTTGATAGACCCCGCCGCAGTGCACTGTACATGCCTGCATCTAATCCGAGGGCACTGGAGAAGGCCAAGGCACTCCAAGCCGATATGCTGATCTTTGATCTCGAAGATGCTGTCGCGTCCGATGCAAAGAGTGCGGCTCGAGAAGCTGCCGTCGCCGCCGTCAACTCAGGGGACTATGGCCAACGGGAGTTGATGATTCGGGTCAATGGACTCGATACATCTTGGGGCGCGGACGATTTGAGGGCGGTAGCCCAGTCCAAGGCCCAGGGCGTTGTCGTACCCAAGGTATCCACTGTTCAATATGTTGCTGACGTCGACTCGCTTTTGACGCGTGCAGGCGCGGCCGAAGACTTTCCGGTTTGGGCCATGATGGAAACGCCACGCGGCATTCTTTCTGCTGACGCGATTGCACAATCGTCAAAGCGTCTTGCGGGGATGTGCGTCGGCACGGCCGATCTATCCAAAGACCTGCACTGCGCTCACCCGGCGGACCGGGCGCCTATGCTTGTTGCGATGCAGATGGTTATTCTCGCGGCACGAGCCAATGGATTGATTGTTCTCGATGGCGTTCATGTTGAACTCAATGACGAAGTCGGGTTTGAAGCGGCATGTCGACAAGGGCATGACCTCGGGTTTGATGGCAAAACCTTGATTCACCCAAAACAGATAGACGGTGCCAATAGGGCCTACGCGCCAAGTCAGGACGACATTGAATACGCGCGACGGCTGATTGCGGCACATGAAGAAGCGGATGCGCAGGGCGCTGGTGTCACGACTCTTGATGGCCGTCTGATCGAGGTTCTTCATGTGGCGGAAGCAAAGCGCCTCCTTGCTAAGGCCGATATGATCGCAGCGCTTTCACAAGATTAGGCGGATTCACGACATGCTCACCCTCAGTGTTCTCGATCAAACACCAATTCGGTCTGGCGGCACCGCTGCGCAGGCTATTAATGAGACTTTGGAACTGGCGCGCGCCACCGAAAATCTTGGCTATCACCGGTATTGGTTGGCAGAGCATCATGGAACGGAAGGCCTAGCCGGTTGCTCGCCTGAGATTCTTATTGCCCGGGTGGCTGCCGTCACGTCTCACATGCGAGTCGGGTCTGGCGGCGTAATGTTGAGTCATTACAGTCCGCTCAAAGTCGCCGAGAACTTTTCACTTCTCGCGACCATGTATCCTGATCGTATTGATGTTGGTCTTGGCCGCGCGCCAGGAGGGGATCAGTTAACCACTTTGGGTATGGCCTACGGCTCTGAGATAGGTGTCGAGTATTACCCGACGAAAATTATCGACCTGAAAGCGTTCCTTCATGGGGGCGAGCTGGCAAACCCGGCGCTGTCTAACGTAAAAATCATGCCCAAACCAGATGTCCCACCGCAAATGTGGTTGCTAGGGTCTTCCGATGAAAGCGCCAAGATGGCCGCTAAGTTTGGTCTTCCGTATTCTTTTGCCCATTTCATTCATCCGGAGGGGGCTGAAGACATCATCGGCCTCTATCGCGACACCTTTGAGCCGTCTGATGTTCTGTCCGAACCTAGCGCGACCATGTGCGTGGGCGTTGTTTGCGCTGAAACACAGGAAGAAGCAGATCACCTCGCTTTGAGTCGCAAGCTTTGGCGTCTTCAGCTCACCAAGGGCGAGTTAGGCCCCTATCCCACACCCGAAGAGGCGCTGGCCTATCCGTATACGGATCGTGAGCGGCACATCGCAGACTCTGCTGAGCGCACGGGTCTGGTGGGCCCGCCGGACAAAGTGAAAGAGGAGCTGGAAAATCTCGCGACGCGCTGCGGCGTAGATGAAATGATGATTGTTACCATCACGCACGATTTTCAAGCCCGTATAAAATCTTATGAATTGGTCTCGGAAGCCTTTGGCCTCAAGCGGACTGCCGCCGCATAACTGTCGGAGAAAACAGATGCCCAACTTTAGTCCTATGATTCGTGCCGCCTTGATGGTGTCTGACTTGGATGTCAGCCGCGCATTTTACGAGGATGTTCTTGGGCTTGATGACGTGTTCGTGGAAGGCGAGTTGAGTGAGGGTAATATCGCCGAAGTTTTGGCGGTGCCGGACTCGACCCACACCCGTGCCTGCATTCTCAAGCGGACCGGTCAGCCCGAATACGGCATGGTCGGTTTGTTCGAATTAACCAAACCTCAGCCCGAGCCGATTACACGGGCCAGCACCGGGATGAACCGCGGGGAAGTTTGCATCGTTTTTTATTGCGATGATCTTGATGTGGTGACGGCTAAACTTGAGGCTGGGGGGCATACGATTGTGAGTCCGGCAGCGCCGTTGAGGATTCGCGGTTTCGTCAAACAGCGCGAAATGATCTTTAGAGATCCAGATGGCGTTTTGGTCAACTTGATCGAATGGGACCTTAGCTGTGAAGACAAGCCGGAGAAATGGTCTGGCGTTCCTGAGTCTGACGTCTAGGGCTTTGCGGCATCTTTCATAGCCTGCAGGCTGTCCTCGTCTAAGCGATAGGCTTTCAATATAATCAGGCCTGCGAGCATCAGCAGGACGGGAACGCCTGAGAAAGCGATCAAAATTCCTGTGATCGCGGCATCGGTTTGCTCCACGGGTGCGCCGCCTGACGACTCCACAAAACCCATAAGCGATAGCACCAATCCCACAACAAGAGCGCCCATAGCGTTGCCGCCTTTTTCGATCGCCATCCAAAACCCCGAGAAGATGCCTTCACGCCGCAGCCCTGTTTTGATGCGGTCGTATTCTATGGTGTCAGGCAGCATGGCAACGGCCGTCATGAGCAGGCCTGTGTTGGTTAAGCCGATAAAAATTCCCCGCAGGACGATAAGAAAATCCTCATTTGGCGCGGCTGGAATCCACGACAACACGGTCAGGCAATAGGCGAGAGTGGAAATATAATAGGTCGGCTTTTTACCGATTCGGCCGGCCAGCCATGTCCAACCAGGAATGGCAACAAACGCCGCAATGGTCATGTAGAGCGCGAGGTCGAAAAACAGGCCCGGTGATCCCTGCACGATATACGTGAACATGTACGGAAGTCCGGCGTAGACACAGCTTGCTGCAACCCAATAGAGCATCACCGCCGCGGCAATAATAAGGTAGGGCTTGTTGTCCAGCGCTGTCCGCATTTGCTCACGAAATGGAATCCGTGTCACGACTGCGGCTTCGGTTGGGACGTTGCGGGAAGCGAAGAAGGGCGACAACATTGTCACCATGCAGATAACGCTAAGAACGGCGCCCATAAAAGTGTACCCAGCCAATCCGCCACCGCCCCATAGCACCAAGTATTGGACGAGGCCGATGCCGATCAGAATCCCAATTGATTGAAAGGCCATGCGGTACGCCATGATTGTCGTGCGGCCTTTGTAGTCTGGCGCCAACTCACCAGCTTTTGCCAAATAGGGGACCGAGAATATGGAGAACGCGGTCGAGACCAGGGTGAACATGACCGTCATGTAGATGAACCGTGCCGTAACGGTATCGAGGGTGGGAACATCAAAGAGAAAATAGAATCCCGCCCCGCAACCCAGGGCACCAGCTAGGAGGTAGGGGCGTCGGCGTCCCCAACGACTATTGGTGTGGTCTGAGATGCGCCCCATCAGAGGATCAAAAACGATGACCCAGATCTTTGGAATAAAAACAGCGAGTCCAGCCAATGCAGGTGGAATGGCCAAAACGTCGGTCATGAAAAACAGCAGGATCAGTGCTGGGGTGTTAGCGAGAATTGAGCCGCCGATTTGGCCCGCCCCAAACCCAAGTTGGAATGGAACCGATAATTTTGATGGAGCCGGTGTACCTCCCTCTACATGCGCGTGATCAGTCACCGGAATTCCTATCGTATATGGGATGTATGTGCGCGGCGGGTGTTACGGCATGGATGGCGCAGGGGGCTCTTCTTCGGGCTCAGCCGCGAGCGATTCTGCCTCTTCCCGTAGCGTAAAGAAGATGCGGTCAATAAAACCCTGTTTCTCCGCATCTAGCGCTGCGCGTTGATCTGGAGAGAAGGCGTGACCCTCAATGTCATCGGGGAGCACGACACCCTTTTCGGCGGCAACGGACTCCAGCGCCGCTTGTCGTTCTTTTATGACCCACATTTCTTGCGCCATGCCCATGCAAATTGCTACGAGCTCGTCGACGCCTTGTGCGTCGAAAAATCGCATGCGTTTGCCTTTTACGCTGTACCGGAGCGGTGTGCTCTCAGCGTTAGCTGAATCGTCTGGCATTATTTGCGCGCTCCGAAGAAGTACCACATCACACCATCACCGAAGCGGCCAACACGGCTATCGTTTTTCGCGCCGTCTTGTTGCGCGGCTTCCATGAGGGCGTCGTGGCCATAAAGGTTGCGGCTGGGAGCGACATGCTCAAAGAAGCTGTCTTTCTCAAACCCGGCATCTTCAATTTCCGCTTTCGCATCTGCATCACGGAATGCCTTATAGAACGGCTCTTTGTTGTAATAAGAATCCCAGTCCAAGTAGAAGCCGTCATAGGGCGACGTCATCGTATTCGGTGGCAGCTCGTAATGCAGCATCACGCCGCCTGGTTTCAAAAGACGATGGGCTTCTTTGAAAACACCTTTGATATTTTTGAGCGGCACTTCATGCAGGAACATGCACGAGTAAACGATGTCGAAAGATTCATCTTCAAAGTCCGTATGCTCGGCATCCATTTGATGGAAGTGCGCATCGACGCCATATGATTGCGCTCGGGCATGGGCATAGCGCACACAAGGTCCGCCGACATCAACACCGTGCACCTCGGCGTCAGGGTAACGTGCCTTCCAAGGCAGCGTTGAGTGACCGAGGGTGCATCCGAGGTCGAGAATTTTCTTTGGCTTCGAGTCTGGGTAGTGAGCTTGATAAAATGTCGAAACGGAATCCGTAATGTCTTCCATTCGGTCGCCGAGCAATCCGAATGAGAAAACGGCTAGCCCGTTGTCGAACACGGCACCCTGCGTCACGTCATAGTCGATGCGTTCTTCATGATAGTTGCCGGGCATCATGTGAACATCGAGTTCAGACACATAGCGCGGCACTTCGAAGTTAGGATTCGTCTCGACGGTTCCTTGCGCTTTGTCACCGGCCTGACTCAAGACTTGTGCGCGCCGAGATAAATCCCGGCCTTCACGCTCAACGGCTGGCATGACAGAGCGCCATACCATCTCTTGAGTGTTGCACCGCATCGCGGAGTAAAATTTGAAGATGGTTTCAGATTTGATGGTCTTGTGAATTTCTGGACCGTCGCTTGGTGCTCGACCATTGGCTTTCTCAAAGGCAGGCTCGACCTTGCGATCCCACACAGTTTTCATGTGACCGGATAAGTCGTTCAGAACGTATCCGCGCATTCCGGCGACAAAGTTTTGTCGCGAGGCTTCGTCTTTTGTGTGTTTGACTTTGAGATCGTGGTCAACGGCGTCAGTCATAGCGTAACCCCTCTTAGGATTAGGTGATTATTCTTTCCCTACTATAGCGGATGATGGCGACGTTAAGTCTATAGAGACCGCCTTTGCTGGCCCTATTTCTTTCGGTTCTCAGTGGGGTGACCATTAGCCGACCGATTCACGAGCCCGTTTCAAGAGACGTCAAAACGTAGTCCCGATCGGCAGGAATCCATTGGAACCGGACCATCAAAGCGTCTGGCCCAGTGACGTAGAGGTCGACGATATCTTCAACGCGCCAATGGTCGACCGTAAACGTTCCGGCTGGTGTGGTCATTTCTTCCTCGCCAATGAACGCTATGGTTTGGTCGTACACCTTCCCCAGCATTGAGCTTACCGCTTGGGCCCCGGCATCCATGTCGTACACGGTCACGGTTTGCGGTCCGCCCTTGGCTTTGTCGTAGTACCAGCTGTTCCAAGCGTTGGTCGAAAGCGGGTGCGGAATCATCGAAAAATTCTCAGGAACGGTGCGCGATTGTCGTATGAGTCCGTCTGGAGTTTTGACGAATGCGTCCAATTGGTTGCCGGTGATAGAAAATAGCCCGGTCCCTCGCCACTCACCTTTGACCCAGTAGACAGACGTCACTTCCAAGGGCCGAAAATTTTCCGCCACACGGTATGTGACGTGTCGTTGAAACCCTGCCTGATCAAGCCGGTTTCGGGCAGCCATGGTACGCGAGCCGTCGGGGTGGACAGTCATATGCCAGTCTTCGGACCCAGAGACTTCGCCTGTTGAGAGCGACCTGTATTCAATGGTCCCTTTGGCCCACCGGGTGATGTTGACGTTGTCTGCTGCCCAAGCAGTTTGTAGAGAGAACGAGAGTAGACATAAGCTGGTAAGAATTTTCATATCAGTCGCTCCGTTCATAGGCGGTCAGGTCGTAACGGGTGCCTTCCGGTCCGTAGCTGAGTCGCACCAAAACTCCATCGCGCGCATCGATCCAGAAATCTGAATCTTCGCCCATCTTAAAATGTTTGGTGTCAAAGGTCCCGGCTTCGGTCGTTAGGGAGTCTTCACCGAGGAATGTGAGATCTACCGTGTGCACAACGCCGAGGACTCCGCCGGAGAGTTCGTCTCTTTTTCTGATGTTGTAGACCGTGCCTTTAATGGTCTCGCCGACGGGCGCGTCGACGTACCAAAAATGGAGACCGTCCGTCGTTAGAGGGTGCGGGACCATCGAAAAAGCTTCAGGGACTTCGAGGGTCTGTGTTGCGCGGCCTCCTCTGCCCGTTACGACGGCAGTGACGGTGTTTTCCACGACAGTGTAAACACCGGAAGACGCCCAGCCTTTGTCATCCCATCGTGTTTGGTAGGTTTCAATGGGTCGCAGATTGGCGTCAAGGCGAAGGATGGTTCGTGTGACGTAATCTCGTTCATCCCATCGTTGTGCAATGGTAAATGTCCGGCTGCCATCCCGATCAATCAACAGCGACCAATTTTCGTGGCCAACGATTTCATCGGTGTCCTGGTTGATGTAACTGTATTCGCCTGTCGCTGTACGAACGATGTTTGCGTTGTCTGCCTGTGCGCCAAATGAGCCAAAGCCACCAAGCAAAACCGCGAGCGCGAAAATTCTATAGATCATTTGGTCGCTCCGGTTTTTAAAGAAGTCAGTACATATTCTAGATCGCGAGTCGGCATGGCGTATCGCACCATCATATTGTCTGGGCCACTAACCCAAATGTGAATGCTATCATTCATCGTGTAGTGGTCCGTCGTAAACGTGCCGGCTGGAACAGTCACCTCTTCCACGCCCTCAAACGTCATCGTGCCATTTTCAAGACGGCCTAGGGCAGGCGTGTCGCTCGGCGCTGCAATTTGCACATTGTAAAGGGTTGTCGTTTGGGCCCCGCCTTTTGCTTTATCAAAGTACCAGGTGTGCCAGCTATCGGTAGCCAGGGGATGCGGCACCATGGAAAATTTCTCTGGCACATCAACTGTTTCCATCAGCGGGCCCTGTGGGCCACTCAAGGTCGCAGTCAGGGTCGGTCCGTCGACCGAGAACATTCCGGAGCCCCTATAGTTTCCCTTGCTCCAGTAGGTCACCAGGCTCTCCAGGGGGCGGAAATCTTTGGCCACCCGATGGATCATGTTGAGTTGAGATTCTGCATCGAAATTGTCGACAAACGATCGAATGGTTCGCGATCCATCGGGGTGAGCCGTCAGGCGCCACGACTCATGGGCGCGCACCCTTTGGGTCTCGATGGTGCGATAGACGATGGTGCCTTCACTCCAACGCGTGACGTTGGGGTTTTGCCCAAGCTCCGCAGCGAATGCAGTCCCCGAAAAAAGAACCGCGTATGTTGCGAAGACGGTTTTCGATAGCGCCCCCAATTTCATCGTGCTTCTCCGTAATTTTCGTTGTCGAATTCCGTGAGGACGTAATCGCGATCAAAGCGTTCATTGATCATGCGAACCATCAAGCGATCTTCCTTGGTAATCCAAACCTGACTGCCCGATAGATCGTAATGAATGGTGTCGAAAGTTCCTGCGGGAACCGTGATCGTTTCTTCGCCGATGCGTTTGAAGGCTAAGTCTCTAACCGTCCCCAAGGGCGGTTTGGTGACGTCGGCCGATGCTTCCATGCTGTAGATTTTCGAGGATTGATCGACCCCGGATTCACCGTTGTCAGACCACAAGTGCCAACCGTCGGCTGATACGGGGTGGGTGCCAACGGAAAAAACATCAGGCACGGGTATAGTTTGATCGTGCTGACCTGCCGGTCCACTGGCGCTGGCGGTTAAGGTGTCGCCGTCGATACGAATGAGCGTCGAGCCCTTAAAGCCATTGGCGACCCAATAAGGAACGAAGGTCTCGATTGGTCTGAAATTCGCCTCTACCCGATGGATGACGGTGAACTGCGCGCTTCGGGCTTTCAGATCATGCCACATATTCATGGTCCGCGACCCATCCGCGTAGACGTTCATGTGGAAGCGTTCCCACCCTCTGTCGCGGGGGTCGCTCAATGTTGTGTAGGCGTAGGTGCCTGAGGCCCACCGCAGGATGTTGGCGTTGGGTCCGTCTGTGTCGCCGGATTGGGCAACGCTGAGAGTGCTCCAAAGGAGTGTGCTTACAGTAAAGATCGTTGCGACAAACTTTGTCATCATGAAGTCCTTCGTTAGGTGATCTTAGGGTCAGGCGATGGGCTGCCACTTTGAAAGAACAAATTCCGTATCTGCGGCTTCAAACCGCAACCGCACAGGCATGCGGTCTTCGCCATGCACCCAAATACGTGATGGGCCTCCGAATGCGTAGTGGTCGCTGGCAAAGGTCCCGGCGGGTGTTTCGATATCGTCCGAGCCCAGATGCTGAATGGTCCGCGTGTGCACACGACCGAGCACGGCTTCCGATGTCGTCGCGTCGACTCGAAGATTATAGAGCGTCGCCTGATGTGGCGCGTTGTCTTTCGGGCAGTACCAAAAATGCCAACCCTCTGCGGCGGCGGCATGATTCACCATGGAAAACTGTTCTGGCACATCCACTGTGTGCGTTAATCGTCCGCTCGGCAGGTTAGCTTCGGCGTGCAGAGTGTGCCCGTCGACTTGAAACCAGGCCGATCCCATTTTTTTGCCGTCACGATAATACAGCAACTGACATTCCAAAGGCCGGAACTGTTTATCGACGCGGTGGACGATTGTGCGGAACAAATTGAATTGATTGTTGATCATCCGCACAGAGATGGTCCGGCTGCCGTCTGGATGGACATAAAGTGACCAATGCTCGTGTCCAAAGATTTCGCCTGTCGAGATCACGGTCATGTCGTAGGTGGCGTCTATCGCTCGCACGATATTCGAGCTATCCGCGACATCGGCACCGCTTGCAAAGGGGGGCTTCCAATCACTGTGGCGCTGGCGAGGCCTCCAATTAGCGCCCGTCTCGGGAGCGTCATTCTCTGTAAAAAAGCCTTGTTTTGAGCCATTTATCGTCCCGAAACCCTATTTTCTATGGCCGTTCTGATTGAAAAGCGGCCTGCATGGTCGCGCGCCCGTTGGCTGGGCGCAACCGATTCTGGAATATTGGATAAAACCAGCAAAACCGCGCGTTGCGTTGACTTGATGCAGGGCCGGGAGTAGGAATGACGCACTGCACTTCCGTGCCGTTCCGGGGTATGAACCCCTTGAAAACAAAAGGCATTGGCCGATTATGGCGACTCAAAACCGACCTCTTTCGCCGCACCTGCAGGTTTATCGCCTGCCGCTGACGGCGCTCATGTCTATCACCCATCGCATTACTGGCGTTGGTCTCACCTTTGGCACACTCCTGCTGACCTGGTGGATCACGGCTGCAGCCTACGGCAAACCGGAATTTGATCAGGTCCAGGCCTTCTTAGGCTCGTGGATTGGGTTAATCCTGTTGCTCGGGTTTTCCTTTGCGCTGTTTTTTCACCTTTGTAACGGCTTGCGTCACTTGTTCTGGGATTTTGGACGGTATTTCGAACTCCACGAGACTCGACGAGCCGACGTAATCGTTTTGATCGGTGCCGCTGCTATGACTGCAGCGACATGGGTCATGGTTTTGTAGGCGGGGATTAACATGACATCGAATTCTTCATCTCTTCGCTCTCCTCTTGGTCGCGCACGCGGCTTGGGGTCTGCGAAGGAAGGCACCCACCATTGGTGGGTGCAACGACTTACGGCTATTGCGCTGATCCCCTTAACGATGTGGCTCGTCGCTTCAATCGTTGCCCTGTCGGGATCTGGCTATGATGCTTTCATCTTGTGGTTCGGTCAGCCGATCAACGCCACAGTGATGATCCTTTTCCTTGGCGTCGCATTCCATCACGCACAACTCGGTATGCAGGTGGTTATTGAAGATTATGTCAGCCACCACGGCTGGCGTGTGACGCTAAATATCCTGGTTAAGTTTGCCTGCTACGGCTTGGCGACTCTCTCCATCGTTTCCATTCTTACAATCGCGTTCGGGGCTTAAACGTATGGCTGCCTACGACATTATTGACCACGACTACGATGTTATCGTTGTCGGAGCCGGCGGCGCTGGATTGCGTGCCACCTTCGGTATGGTTGAGAAAGGCTTCAAGACCGCCTGTATCACCAAAGTTTTCCCAACCCGCAGTCACACCGTTGCCGCGCAAGGCGGCGTTGGCGCTGCACTCGGCAATATGGCCGAAGACAAATGGGAATGGCACATGTACGACACCGTTAAAGGGTCGGACTGGCTTGGTGACCAAGACGCTATTGAGTACATGTGCCGCGAGGCCATCCCCGCCGTGCGTGAATTGGAACATTACGGCGTGCCCTTCTCGCGTACGCCAGAAGGTAAAATTTACCAGCGTCCTTTCGGCGGCCACATGCGCAACTTTGGTGAAGCGCCAGTGCAACGCGCGTGCGCCGCGGCTGACCGCACAGGCCACGCGATTTTGCATACGCTCTATCAACAGAGCTTGAAGCATAACGCTGAGTTTTTCGTTGAGTTCTTCGCCATTGATTTGATCATGGACAAAGGACGTTGCGTTGGTGTGATGGCCATCGATATGGCCACCGGTGAAATTCATCGCTTCCGCGGCAACCAAGTTGTGTTGGCCACGGGCGGATACGGGCGTTCCTATTTCTCTTGTACGTCTGCGCACACGTGTACGGGCGACGGCAATGCCATGGTTGCACGCGCAGGCTTGCCGCTTCAGGACATGGAGTTTGTTCAGTTCCACCCGACGGGTGTGTACGGTGCGGCGTGTGCTGATCACTGAGGGCGCTCGCGGCGAAGGTGGGTATCTTACCAACTCCGAAGGCGATCGCTTCATGGAGCGTTATGCGCCAACGGCGAAAGACTTGGCGTCTCGCGATGTTGTCTCCCGCGCCATGACTATGGAAATTCGTGAACAGCGTGGCGTCGGCAACAACAACGATCATATTTTGCTCCACCTTGAGCACTTGGGGTCGGACGTCTTGTGGGAACGTCTCCCGGGCATCACCGAAACAGCAAAGATTTTTGCTGGCATCGATGCCACCAAGGATCCCATTCCAGTGCTGCCGACGGTTCACTACAACATGGGTGGCATCCCAACCAATTACCTCGGCGAAGTCATGTGCCCGACGGCAGACGACCCAGACGCGGTGATGCCAGGCCTTATGGCCGTTGGGGAATGCGCCAGCGTTTCCGTGCACGGGGCCAACCGTCTTGGCACTAACTCGCTGTTAGACATCGTCGTCTTTGGCCGCGCGGCCGCTTTGCGATGTGCAGACATCATGAAACCGGGCGCGCCTCTGCCAGACCTCCCTAAAGACTCTGCTGATTATGCATTGGGCCGCCTTGATAAAACGCGCAATGCCGACGGTGGATCAACGACCTCTGAAATTCGCGGCAAGATGCAGCACGCGATGCAGAACGATGCGGCGGTCTTCCGGACGTCCAAGACGCTCAAGGAAGGTTGCGATAAGTTGGATGCGATTGCGAAATCTATTTCCGACCTTAAGGTCTCTGATCGCAGCCTCATCTTTAATACGGATCTCATCGAAGCGCTTGAGCTCGAAAATTTGATGGCCTGTGCCCTATCCACCATCGTTGGTGCTGAAGCACGGCATGAAAGCCGCGGCGCTCATGCTCATGAAGATTATCCAGATCGCGATGATGAGAACTGGATGAAGCATACGCTGGCGTACTTGAAAGAAGACTGGTCTATCGATCTCGATTATCGACCAGTCCACACGTACACCCTGTCTGAAGATGTTGCGTACATCGAGCCGAAAGCTCGCGTGTATTAGGAGTAGTATCGATGGTTGAATTTACCCTACCGAAGAACTCTAAGGTCAAAAAGGGCACGAAGCATCCCAAGCCTGAAGGTGCGACAAACACCCGGACGTTTTCGGTCTATCGCTATGACCCGGATACGGAAAGTAATCCGCAGCTGGATTCCTATGAAGTCGATATGGATAGCTGTGGTCCCATGGTGTTGGACGCGCTCCTTAAAATTAAGGACGAGATGGATTCAACGCTAACGTTGCGTCGATCTTGTCGTGAAGGCATCTGTGGGTCCTGCGCCATGAATATTGATGGCCGCAACACGCTGGCCTGCTTGAAGCCAATCGAAGAGTGCAAGAGTGACGTCAAAGTCTATCCGTTGCCGCATTTGCCAGTGGTCAAAGATCTGGTTCCTGACGTCAATCACATCTACGCCCAGCTCACCTCGATCGAGCCGTGGATAAAGGCTGACACGCCACCGCCACCCAATGGAGAACGCAAACAGTCTCCTGAAGAACGCGCCAAGCTCGATGGTCTGTGGGAATGCATTTTATGTTTCTGTTGCACCACCAGTTGCCCAAGCTATTGGTGGAATGGTGATCGCTATCTCGGCCCAGCCGTGCTGTTGCAAGCGGCGCGCTGGATTAACGACAGCCGTGACGAAGCAACGGGCGAACGTTTGGACGAGTTGGAAGACCCATTCCGTCTGTATCGCTGCCATACGATTATGAACTGCACGAATGCCTGCCCAAAGGGTCTCAACCCGGCCAAGGCCATTGCAGATATCAAATCCAAAATGATGGAGCGTCTGGGCTAACCGGAACCGCATCTTTTCTTTTTAAGAAAGGCCGTCGGTTTCCACCGGCGGCCTTTTTTCTTTCATAGGAGCAGGCGATGTACACGCCAAAGCACTTTCAAGAAAACGATCTTAAGACCGCACACGATGTCATCGCAGCGTATCCCTTCGCCATCGTGTGTGTGTCGCACGACGGTGGCCTTGAGGTAGCCCATATCCCTGTCATTTTGGATCGCGACGCGGGCGACTATGGCCAGCTGCATTTTCATACCGCTAAACAAAACCCCATTTGGAACGCGTTTGACGGTACTCAAGAGGCCGTGGTTATTTTTTCAGGGCCGCACGCGTATATCTCAGCGGATTGGTATGAAGGTAAAAACCTTGTTCCCACTTGGAACTATGTTGCCGTCCACGCGACTGGCTCGCCGTCGGTGATTTCAGAAGACCACAACGCAGCCCATATCGATGCGCTGGCGGCTCAAGAAGAAGCGCACCTCGCGCCCAAACCGCCGTGGACATCTGACAAAGTGGATCCTGATTTCCATAAGCGCATGATGGGCGGAATCGTTGGCCTGACCATGCCGATTGCAAAACTGGAAGCCAAAGCCAAGTTGTCTCAGAACCACCCGGGCAAACATAAAGCGGGTGTCATTGAAGGTTTGCGTAAGCGCGGTGGTGATATGGATAACGCCATCGCATCGTTGATGGAGAGCTAGGGAGGCTGCTTACTCCGTCACTCGAACGCCGTTGAGGGCTGTCATTTCATCGGCTTCCGGCGGCTCCCACATGTCTTCGACAAAGTTGAACATCTCGCGGTCGACTTCTAGCTGAAAGGTGCTGCCCTTCTTCTTGTTGCGTTGCTGTACCCGCTCCCAGCGCTCGGGCTGGGGTAAATCCAAGAAATGCAATTGCACATCAAGCTCAGCTTCTTTGGCCAGTTCCGCGAACTTGGCACGATGGTCCTTTGTCGTGAATCCAAGGTCCAAAACCGATGGAACACGATACTGTGTCAGTTGCAAAGCCATGGCCCAAATCTCTGTTTCGCAACGATTGATCCGTTCCATCGTCCATTCGGACTCTATGGGGTCGGGGCTGTCGTCCCAAAACAGAGTGACCATCCATTCGTCTATTGAGAAGTGCACACCGTCAATCGCGCTGCACAGATCAAGCGCATAGGTCGACTTGCCCGCACCGGTCGATCCGCAAATAATATGGATGAGTTGATCGGGGGTGTGCCGGTCCAAAAAATTACTCCACGCGCTCGGGTGTGAAGCCGACGATGGTAAAGTCGCCCGCATCTTTTCTGAGTGGTTTGATGTCCGATTCGTAGGGCTCACCGCTGTAAAAGGCATCCCAGGCTGCCCGGCAGGGATAGACAGAAATTAAGGCGTTCGTGCCCTCTGGCCATGTGCCTTCGAGCACTTCTTTTGGTTGGCCGGTGAAGAGCATATTGAGTCCTGCCCGGCGCGCGACGCCGGTTTCGCCAAGGGCTTTGCCATACTGTCCGTAAGCCTCGGCATCCGTCACCTTTGACAGAATGAGCACGAGGTAGGGCGCGCTGCACGAGTCAGGCACCAGGTCTTGGGTTTTTGCAGGGGGGAAAGCCCGTGCCGGATTAAACATGCCGACATCATAAACCCCAGCGTTCTTACGGCGCGGCTTCACGTCGTTCTGATAAGAATCTGAATTCCAAAATTCAGAGCCTGTTTCCCGGCAGGGCCATTTTGAAATCACTGCCGCTTTCCAGTCGGGCCAGTCCCCTTCGTATACTTCGTCTGGTGTGGCGCGGAGCACGTAGAAAGCGTCATAACTTTCCACCAAACTCCAGACGGCGGGGCCATAGCTGCGGGCTAACTCTGCATCGGGCACCGTGGATTGGTCCTTAATGCCACCCATGACCAGCATATAGCCGCCTTCTGTGCAGGTTTGAGATGGGGCTTGTGCGTCTTCTGCCAAGCTGTCGGTGACGGCCCAGCAAGCCGCGACGGCTCCGATTGTAGCCAAAACCCGGGAAAGCGGTATCCGCTTGTTTCTATGACTCATGGCGATGTCCCTCGTATCAATGTGGGCTATGGCGTCGGCGACACGCACTTAAAATAGGCGCGGGTTGGGTTTGAGATCGAGCAGGATAAGACGTCTTCCCGATCAAAACGTGGCACTCGGTCCGTTTTTGCGCATTCGGATTCGGCCATTTGCATCACAGCGGCCGGTGTGGTGGAGCGGCTATTGTAGCAAATCGCCACCGTGTTCGCTGTTGATCGCCCAACGGAGCGGCTCGAACCGGCTTCCCGTCGGCCATCGATGAAGGGGTCTATCGCGCACCCGCTGAGTCCGGCCAAAGCCAGAAAACCCTCTAAAACAAAGGCGTTTACGGCCATTTTCTCTGTCGTGAAGCGAGCGATCGCGCACATTCTATCGGTCAAAAAGTGTATTCTCGGTTGCACCGTGTTGTGATCCGTCGTAGTTCCGTGGGGCATACAGGCAAGAGGCGTTGTCACGCCCAAGCAATCCTGTTTATCTTTCGCGCAAGACGAGTACAAGTCGAGGGGAGTTTTCCATGACCGTCAGCCCTGAAGACCTACTAAATTCGGGCGAGAAGTATCGCCTTGTTACACGAAGTGATTTCGATGGCCTGGTTTGCGCCGCCATCCTGAAGGAACTGAACCTGATCGATGAGATCAAGTTCGTGCATCCGAAGGATATGCAGGACGGCGTGATTGAGATCACGAACAAGGACATCACCACCAACCTGCCGTACGTCGAGGGCGTTAAGATTGCCTTTGATCACCACGAAAGTGAGACGGTCCGTGTTGGTGAGCAGATCAACCACATCATTCTTCCGGACGCTCCATCAGCCGCTCGTGTCGTTTACGACTGGTTTGACGGTAAGAAGTCATCACCACGCATCACCGATGAGTTGATGATCGCGGTCGATAAGGGTGACTCTGCAGACTTCAATAAAGATGAAGTGATCAATCCTCAGGGTTGGAACCTCATGAACTTCTTGATGGATGCCCGGACAGGCCTTGGCCGCTTCCGTGAGTTCACCATCTCGAACTACCAGTTGATGATGGAACTCATCGACAAATGCGTTGAAATGCCAATCGCAGAAATTCTTAACCTTCCTGATGTGCAGGAACGTGTTGATCTCTACGTCGAGCATGAAAGTAAAGCCAAAGAGCAAATCGAACGGTGCTCAACGGTGACCAAGAACGTTGTTGTTCTTGATCTGCGCGATGAAGAAACAATTTGGGCCGCAAACCGCTTCCTGATCTACGCGATGTACCCAGATACAAATATCTCGATCCACGTAATGTGGGGCCTCAAAAAGCAAAACACTGTGTTTGCTGTTGGTAAGTCGATCTTTGATCGCTCTTCCAATACCAACGTTGGTGAGCTCATGCTCGCTCACGGTGGTGGTGGTCACCATGCTGCTGGTACCTGTCAGGTTCCGAACGACCAATCAGAGTCGGTTCTGAATGGGCTGATCGAACGGATGAATGTCGACGGATAGTTTCCGGAGATAAAATTCAAAAAGATATAAGCGCGGCGCTTCATAATCGGAGTGCCGCGCTTTCCTTTTGTGGTACCCGGTTTTTTGATAGGGTTCACCGTCTCCGTGTTTTGAAAGACTCACCCGTGATCGCGTTTCTTTACTAGTCATGACAGACGGTCCTCTCACGAGATACCGCGCGCTCGTTGCAGAGGGCACCTTGAAGCCTGATCCGGCGCAAGAGCTTGCAGCGGAAAAACTCAACAGCCTGCATCACGCCCTCCAATCCTATAAGCCTAAAAGTGGCCGCAAGGGCTGGATGGATCGCTTCGGCCTGACCGGCCAATACGGCGCAAAGCCACCGCCCTTGGGTTTGTATTTGTTTGGTGGCGTTGGCGTTGGCAAATCCATGTTGATGGATTTGTTGGTCGACTCTATGCCCGAACAAACGACCCGTGTGCACTTCCACGAATTTATGCGCGACATTCATGGTGAGGTGCACCGTATGCGTCAGTTGCCCGGCACCGACGATGGCGATCCAATCCCCGGCATTGCGGATGGTATTGCCGACGCGTCGACCTTGTTGTGCTTCGATGAAATGGAAGTGCGTGACATTGCGGATGCGATGATCGTTGCTCGGGTGTTCGCACGTTTGTTCGAGCGCGGTGTGGTTGTTGTCACAACATCCAACCGCCATCCCGACGAGTTGTACAAAGATGGGCTGCAGCGAGAAAAGTTTTTACCGTTCATAGAGCTATTGAAAAATCGCCTCGATATCCTGCAACTAGAGGCGCGCCAAGATTATCGCTTGGGCCGTATTCTTGGTGAGGCGGTTTACCACGCCCCTCAAGGTGACGCCGCGACGGCTGCTCTTGATGCGGCGTGGAACCGATTGACGGATGATGCCGTGCCAGAGCCGGACAGCATTACTGTGAAGGGCCGCAAAATTGTGGTCCCGGCGGCAGCGCATCAGGTGGCGCGCTTCACGTTTTCTGATCTCTGCGAACAGCCGCTTGGGCCGACGGATTATTTGGAGATTGGGGCGCAGTTCTGCACCGTTATTCTAGATGATATTCCCGCGCTCGGGCCGGATGAACGGAACGCTGCTCGGCGCTTTGTTACGCTCATCGACGCGCTCTATGAACATCGGTCCGTGTTGATCTGCTCCGCTGCAACGCCGCCGGACACGATCTACGATGGCGACGATTGGAAGTTTGAATTCCAACGCACCGTGTCGCGACTGATTGAGATGCAGGCGGAAGATTATATTCGCCAACGCCATGTGGAATAGCGGACTACAACTCGCAGTCGACGCTCTTACGAAATTTCATTTGTTCCATAATGGCCGCGCGCTCTTCTTCATCTGAAATATAGGCCTCAGGCATGGGCTGAATGAGCAACAACAGCGTGCCTTCATCGCGTGCGTCTTCTGGGATCACCGGGTTGGCCGGATCATCCACTTCAATCGGATGCACAACAGCGATTTTTAGGTCTGGTCGGTCCCATTGCACGCGTTCGGCTGTGCCCAAGAATGCTGCGGAATGAAAAGACCCGTTGAGATGGACCACACGCCGCCCCGGATTGGCGTTGATGTGCTGGACGATGGACTCGGCCATGGTTTCGTCGCGCGTAACCTGCGCAGCATAACTCCGCAGCACGGCTTCGCTCACGGTGTCGCCCTCGTCCTCTGCTTGGCCATGCCCGGCATTGCCACCGGCAAATGCGATAAACCGATCTCTATAAGGGCTATCACCCAGGCGTAGCGTCGCGGCAGACCAATGTTGTTTGTCAGCGGGTAGGGTTTCCAGGAATGTTGGCCCTTCGCGGCCGACACAGCGCACCACCATGTTTGGTGTTTCTGCGGCTATCACTGGCAAGCCGTTGGATTTGGCATATTCCACCAGCGGGCGATAGCTGACGGGGTAGTTATCCCAAGCGCGGCCTTTGGAGCGCAGGGCGGCTTCGCCAATGTCACCGGCCAAGTATTGGTCCAGAATCGGCTGCACATCCCGCTCAAACTGCTCAAGGGAGAGGGCTGTATCGGCTTTTTGGGCGTGTAAAGCTCGGAAAAGTGCCATTTGGGCAATGTGATTGCCAGGGTGGCGATGGCTTTCGCCTAAAAACACCACATCCGCGTCTGCGAGCGCGTGAATCGCCTGGTCGATGGACAGAACCGCAAGTGAGGCCGGATCAACCAAAGTATAAGACGTGAGATCGGAGAGCGGCGGTAGTGCAGGTGCACGGCCATTCTCGGCGGGCGGGGAGGCGCAATTGGCCAATAAAAGTGCAGAAATCAGGGGGGCGGCCAGGGAAAGGCGAGACATAGCGTTTAAACCTCAAACCAGGAATTGAAAGTCCCAGTATGGCAGCCCAAAATGCTGCGAAACAGCCATTTTCCGGGCCTCTTAACCGTTCGCACACTTGCTCCGCCTGCGGTTTCGCGCTACCAACCGAGGACGGGGTTTCGGCCCCCAACAATTAACCTTTCTGAACGGGCAAACCGTTTGGGGCACAATTTCAAGGGGACGTTATGGCTCGCAACAAGATCGCATTGATCGGCGCCGGCAATATCGGCGGCACACTGGCTCACCTCGCGGCTCTGAAAGACCTTGGCGACGTAGTGCTCTTTCGATATCGTCAAGGGCGTGCCGCAGGGCAAGGCGCTTGACCTGGTGGAAAGCTCGCCGATTGACGGATTTGACTCCGCCATGTCGGGCACCAGCTCCTACGCCGGCATCAAGGGCGCCGATGTGGTCATCGTCACCGCCGGCGTGCCGCGCAAACCTGGCATGAGCCGCGATGACCTGTTGAGCATCAACACAAGCGTCATGCAGCAGGTCGGTGCCGGCATCAAGAAATACTGCCCCGATGCCTTTGTTATCTGCATCACCAACCCGCTGGATGCCATGGTCTGGGTGCTGCAAAAGGCGAGCGGCCTGCCCAAGAAGAAGATCGTCGGCATGGCCGGCGTGCTCGATTCAGCCCGTTTCCGCTATTTCCTGGCTGAAGCTCTGGGTGTCTCGGTGCAGGATGTGAGCGCTTTTGTGCTCGGCGGCCACGGTGACACCATGGTGCCTCTGCCCCGCTATTCGACGGTTGGCGGTATTCCGCTGCCCGACATCGTCAAGATGGGCTGGATGAAGCAGAAAAAACTCGACGAGATTATTCAGCGCACCCGCGACGGCGGCGCCGAAATTGTGGGCCTGCTGAAAACCGGCTCGGCCTTTTATGCGCCGCAGCCGCCGCCATCCAGATGGCAGAAGCTACTTGAAAGACCAGAAGCGGGTTCTGCCATGTGCGGCTCACCTCAATGGCCAGTACGGCGTCAAAGGACTATTTGTTGGCGTGCCGACCGTTATTGGTGCCGGCGGGGTGGAGAAGGTTATCGAGATCAATCTCGACAAGAGCGAAAAGGCGGAATTTCAGAAAATCCGTCAAGTCCGTCGAAGGGCCTGTTGAAGGCCATCAAGACTCTGAGGCGACCCATTCACTGCGATTGTGGCGGCGGCCGGTTGCACCTGTGTGCTCGGGTGTTATAATCGGCTCGTGTCCCCGGCCGCCTGCAAGGTATCGGTAACCAACACATGAATATTCATGAATACCAGGCCAAGCGCCTGCTCTCTGAACATGGCGTTCCTGTCCCCACGGTGTTGCAGTGCTGTCACCTGACGACATCAAGGCTGCGATCGACGACGTTGGTGGGCCGGTGTGGGTGGTCAAGGCACAGATCCATGCCGGTGGCCGTGGCAAGGCAGGCGGTGTCAAGGTAGTGCACAAGCGCCGAGCAAGCGACTGCCGAAGCCGAAGCCATGTTTCGGCAAGGTGCTGGTGACCCATCAGACCGGGCCGCGAAGGCAAGGAAGTCGGGCGGATTTATATCGAAGAAGGTTGCGACATTGCCACCGAGCTCTACTCGGCGCGGTGCTCGACCGGGCCACCGGGCGGGTTGCCATCATGGCCTCCCGCGAAGGTGGGGTGAGATCGAGGAGGTCGCATGCCAACACGCCCGAGAAGATCATCACCGTGGCGATTGATCCGGCGTCCGGCTTATCAGCAGTTCCATGGCCGCCGGCTCGCCTTCGGGCTCGGGCTTGAGGGCAAGGCCGTCAAAGGCCTGCGTCGGCTTTGCCGCAAAAATCTATGAGGCCGTATTGCCAGCGATGCCAGCCTGTTGGAAATCAACCCGTTGGTGCTGACCGGCGCTGGCGACATGCTGGCGCTCGATGCCAAGATGAATTTGACGACAACGCCCTCTACCGCCAGCCTGAAATTACGGCCCTGCAGGACGAATCGGAAGAAGATCCGGCCGAGCTTGAAGCCGCAAAGCACGACCTCAGCTACATCAAACTCGATGGCACCATCGGCTGCATGGTGAACGGCGCCGGCCTGGCTATGGCGACCATGGATATCATCAAGCTGCGCGGTGGCGAGCCCGCAAACTTTCTCGATGTCGGCGGCGGCGCCACGCGCGAGAAGGTCACCGAAGCCTTCAAGATCATCCTGTCGGACAAGAACGTGAACGGCATTCTGGTGAATATCTTTGGCGGTATCATGCGCTGCGACGTCATTGCAGAGGGCATTATCTCGGCCGCCAAGGAAGTCAGCATCGACGTGCCGCTGGTCGTGCGACTGGAAGGCACCAACGTGGATCAGGGCAAGGCACTGCTTGCGGCATCGGATGTCGCCATTATTTCGGCGGACGATCTCGGAGACGCCGCACGTCAAGATTGTGCGCGGCAACCGGAGGGGCAGGCTGATGGCGGTTCTCGTAGACAAAAACCCGCGTGATCTGCCAGGGGTTTACCGGCTCGCAGGGCACATTTCACTCGGAACAGGCCATTGCCTACGGCACGCAAATGGTTGGCGGCGTGACCCCCGGCAAGGGCGGTGGCACACACCTCGACTTGCCAATTTTCGATACCGTTGGCGAAGCTGTAGAGCGGGTTAATGCAAATGCCAGCGTTATTTTGTGCCGCCGCCGTTTGCGGCTGATGCCATTCTGGAAGCCATTGATGCCGAAATGCCACTGATTATCTGCATCACGGAGGGCATTCCGGTGCTCGACATGGTGCGGGTCAAACGCGCGCTCACAGGCTCCAAAAGTCGCCTGGTCGGCCCCAATTGCCCCGGCGTGATTACACCGGATGCCTGCAAGATCGGTATTATGCCCGGCCATATCCATCGTCGGGGGCGCATTGGTATCGTCTCCCGTTCAGGCACGCTGACCTACGAAGCTGTTGGCCAGACCACCGCCGCCGGCCTCGGCCAGTCGACCTGCATCGGTATCGGCGGCGACCCGGTCAACGGTACCAATTTCGTAGATTGCCTCTCGCTCTTTCTCGAGGACGACGAGACCGACGCGATTATCATGATCGGCGAGATCGGTGGCACCGCAGAAGAAGAAGGCGCAGAATTTCTAAAGTCACATAATGTTAAGAAGCCTGTGGTTGGATTCATCGCAGGTCTAACTGCCCCTCCCGGACGGCGCATGGGTCATGCCGGAGCGATTATCTCTGGCGGCCAGGGCACAGCGGACTCCAAGATCGACGCTATGAAGGCGGCTGGCTTCTTGGTTGCTGAAAGCCCGGCGGCTCTTGGGTCGACGATGCTGGAAGCCATGAAGGGCTAAAACGAGTTAGGGCCGGGTCGATAGAACGCGATGGTAATTTGCGACGACCCGGCTTTTCTTTTTATTCACGTGCCGAAGGCCGCGGGGACATCGATCGCCGGGGCCTTCGCGCATTTGGATCTCATGCGCGCCTGGAAGCGTTTGAAGGATCCGGCAAAACGCAGTGCTTGGCTTGCTACTAAGTCTATTTCTGAAGCTGTTCTTGAATTACCAATTCATGTAGCCGCGGCGCGTGCCAAAGAGACGCTCGGCGCAGAAAAATTTAATGCCCTGTATCGTTTCGCCGCCGTGCGTAATCCCTGGGACATGCAATTGTCTTGGTATACTTACAATGCCCAAACCGTAACGGCGCCCCATCACACTCGGGTCATTGGATACGCAGACTTCAATGACTACGTCCGCAAACATTTGGCGGAACACGGGTCTTTACTTGGCCCGTCACCGCAGACTCAATACGTGTTCGACGATGACGGCACCCAACTCGTTGATACCATCTTGCGCTATGAAGACATTGCGACTGGTTTTGCCTCTGTGGTTGAGCACCTGGGCCTGACGGGCATCGAGCTTGATCAGTTCAACCAGAGCTACCACGCGCCCTGGACAGAGGCCTATACACTCGACACGTTTGAATTGGTGAAGGCGATTGCGCAGACGGATGCGGAGGCCTTTGGCTACGCGACCGAGGCCAGCGCTTACGGAATCACCTGAACGTGATATCGACTTTTACGTGCAAAGAATGAGCAGAATGTTGAACGTATAGAATGTCGTTCTCCGGTCTCATTGAAATCCAGCGAAATATTTTCATTCATGCCCTGAACAGAGAGACAAATCGAAAATATGTTCGTTTATCTGTGTGTGTGCTCCGCAAACCACAGCCCGATACTATTTGGCTAGGCACGACCGAGTCGGCTTGGCACGGTGCTGCCAGTTGATATATTGGCGCATATCGCAATAAAAAATGAATCATAAGGAATAAAAGTAATGATTAGACGCTCTAGTCTTCTTGCAACAGTCGCTGCCGCTGCTCTTGCAGTCGGTGTGCCTGTTGTCGCGTCCGCCCAAACCCTCGCGCTGGAAGAAATCGTCGTCACGGCGCAGAAGCGGACTCAGTCGCTGCAAGATGTGCCTGTCGCAATGACCGCGATCACCGGTGATATGCTCGATGATCTCGCCATTGATGACATTCAGGACCTGTATGTTCAGACTCCCGGACTAGCGTTTAGTCGGGCTGGTGGTGAAGGCCAAATCTACATTCGTGGCGTTGGGTCGTCCGCTTTCGGTGTGACCAACGATCCTAGCACTGCCATTAACCTTGACGGTGTGTACCTCACGCTCGCCAATATGGGCCTGACCCAATTCCTTGACGTTGACCGCATCGAAGTGCTGCGCGGTCCGCAGGGCACGTTGTACGGTCGGAATGCCACTGCTGGTGCGATCAACATTATATCCCGTACCCCTGGCGATGAAGTTGAAGGCTACGCCAAAGCCTCGTACGGCAACTGGAACCGTCGTCAGATTGAAGTCGCTGCTGGCGGCCCGATCACCGACGGCGTAAAAGCCCGCATCGCGGCCAAGTACCTGAACGATGATGGGTATACAAAAGATCTGGAGCCCGGTGGCTCAGACGATATTGATGACCAAGAGCTCGCGGCCATTCGCGGCACGTTCGTATTTGATCTCAATGAATTTGCGACATTGAAGGTCGTTGGTGACTGGTCCGATTTTGGCAGCAACAACAGAACAGCCAAACCGCTTGATGACTTAACTTTCGCAGCTCTTCTTAATCCAGCTCCGCAAGACGGTATCGATGTCACACGGAATAATCTCGATACGTTCTTCGATTGGAAAACCGGTGGCGTAACTGCTGAGTTGAACTGGGATGTTTCCAAGAATGTTTTGCTCACGTCTATCAGTGCGTTCCGCACTTATGAGAGTGATTTCTTCTTCAACACCGATGGCACAGAACAAGAAGTCACGCGGTCTACGTTCATTTACGAAACGGATCAGTTCTCTCAAGAGCTACGTCTTGCCTCAACTGGGTTGGACGGCTGGTCTTGGCTCGTCGGTGGCTTCTTCTTGGACGAAGATAAATCCGGCGCTCTTGGTCTTGGTCGCGCCACGCACCCCTCGTTTGGGCAAGTGAGCTTTATCATCCCCAACGATGACACAGCAGAATCTATCGCCGTCTTCGGTCAGGTTACCTATGACGTGAGCGATGCGATTACGTTGTCTGTTGGCGGGCGTTACTCCGATGAAAAGAAGACGGATGAAACATCCGTTGGCGCCATCTTTGGTGACTTCCGTGGCCTGGCTGCGGTCGGCACTGTTGTTCAGTTTAATTCGCGGACCGAAGAAGCGTCCTACGACGAGTTCACACCGCGCTTTGGCATTGAATTCCGTCCGGACGAAGACAACTTGTTCTACGCCACTGTCAGTAAGGGCTTTAAGTCCGGCGGCTGGAACGCGTTTGATAACTCTCCGTCCTTCGAGCCAGAATCCTTGTGGTCCTATGAAGTTGGGTCTAAGTCGGAACTGGCTGATGGCCTCATTCGTTTGAACACGTCGGCCTTCTACTACGACTATAAGAACCTCCAGGTTTCCGCGTTTAAAGACGGCCTCACCGTCACAACTAATGCAGCGGAAGCCACAGTTTGGGGCTTGGAAGCTGAAGTGAATATGCGGGCTAGCGAGCAGTTGAGCATCAATGGTTCAGCGGCTTACCTAGACGCCACTTACGACGAGTTCATCTCAACCTTTGGCAACGCCACAGGTGTGGATCTGTCCGGCAACCGCTTGAACAATGCGCCGAAGGTTTCGTTGAACCTCAACGCCACATACGAAGTGCCACTGTCTAACGGTGCTCGCGTCGATATCTTTGGCCAGTTGAGTTACCAGTCGCGGGTCTTCCACACGCAAAACAATGAAGCCCTGATTGGCCAAGATGGTTTTGCTCTGTTGGATGCTCGCATCGCTTATGTGGCTGAAGACGAATCATGGGAAGTAGCGGTTTTTGGCAAAAACCTGACCGACGAAGAGTACTTCCAGAACACAGTGCGTTTCACATCGTTGAGCCAAGGCAATCCAGCCGATGCCAACAACATCGGGTCTGCCCTCGGATATCCAGGGGAAGGATTGTCCTACGGTGTCCAGGGGACGTACCGCTTCTAGGCCTATAAATACAATTACGAAAAACCCCGTTCGGCCTGGCCGAGCGGGGTTTTTCTTTGTCTAGGTTTTGAATTGAGGTTCGTGCCGCGTACTAGTGAGGGGTAGCGGCGCCGGAGATGTTTTCGCGCGCCATTTGGTACGCGCGGGTCAGTGTCTTCAGCAGTTTAAGTTCACGCTCCGTCGGCCGGTTGCTTTCAGAAAAGATGCTATCGATCTTATCGGCGAAGCTCGTGCAAACCTCTGATAGGGCCGCTTCTTTGCTTTTTTGCGCTGTTGTTGCGGCCTTGTTCAAAGACCTTTGCAAGATGCGCAGTGTCTTATCAATTTCATCTACAGGCTGCTCAAGCTCGTAGGCTTTGATGACTCGATTGCACAGGAAGCCTAGCTTGTGGCTGTAGCCTTCTAGTTGTGCTGCCCGAACCTCATGCATCATATCTGCAATGTCGGCTTCTAACTGCGCGGGTGAGCTGGGCCGCCCTTCGATCTTGTCTTTTAGCGTGTTGATCGCATCAAACACAGGCAGCTTTGCTTTGCGCTGCTCGGCGGCGCGCCGGTCAGGGCCGATGTAATCTGGCATGGCGATGAACGGTAGACGCTTGAAGGCGATTTTTTCCATTCGGTCCATCACCTGCCCGGCGGCGGGGATGTCGGTCATGATGTCATCTGCCCCGGATTTCATGGCACCGTTGAGTTGGCGTTCATTGTCACGCTCAATCATCACGGAAATGACAGTAAACGGGTTCAGGCCAATATCCTGTTCGCGAATGCCTTTGAGAAACTTGAAGACGTCTTGGTGAATATCTGAGGAGATGAGCAAGACATCAGGGGAGCGAACTTTAACAGCGCCGAGAAGGTCGTTGGCGTTATCGAAGGCTTTAATGTTCTTCATGCCCATGCCACGCAGCATAGAGGCAAGGCCCTTACGCGCCCCCCTCTTTGGGGTCGCCTAGGTAGAAATCTACGCCTTGAATCGCTGTCTGTTCCAACATGACCTGCGTCCCTTTCTGGGAACCTGTCGCACATTATTAATTTCGACTGCTAACTATAGCCACACTCATTATTTTGAGTCGAATGTGTATTTCTGGGGGTGAGTGAGCGCTAAACCATAAGTTACAAGCCGGAGGACTCTCGCATATGGCGATAATCCGGTGCTCTAACGAGATACCGCCTAAGTCATTGGGATAACGGTTTTTTTTCTCGATCAACGCTGGCTTTGTCTGGCTAAATCAAGGCGAAAGCCCTAAGAAGGCCGCATGTTTCCCCCGTCTGCAAAATAGCCGCAGACTCTTGCCGGAGAAGACATTTTGAACGAATCGACTGCTTTCCCCCGCCCGGCGACTAAGAAAGATGTGCCGCAAATGGCGCAAGCCATGGTGAAAGCGTTTGCCCGCGAGCCATTCCATCAATGGATGGTGCCCGATGCTGAAGCGTGGTCGAAGAAGGCCCCCAAGTACTTCAACTCTTATATCAAATTGATTCGGAGAGACGGCTACGCGGATACAGTCGATGGCGGGCATGGCGCGGCTCTGTGGCTGTCGCCTGAAAAGCCAGGCGGTGGCATGTTGAGTCGCTTCCAGGTTCCTTTTGTCCTTTGGCGTTTAGCCGGACAGAAGTTTACGGACGTGATGAGTGTTATCCCGCTCATCGAACGGCATCGCCCGCAAGATCCACATTGGTATCTTGATGTCCTTGGCGTTGACCCGGCCTACGGTCGAACGGGTGTTGGGTCCGCTTTACTTAAGCACGGTCTTGAACGCTGTGATCGTTCAGGACAGTCCGTGTTTCTCGACACACTCTCTGAGAGCAACGTCCGATTTTATGAAAAGCATGGCTTTGAAGTGACGGCACAATTCTCCTTGCCGTCGAACCTGCCGATCTGGACGATGGTTCGTCAGCCGAGTAGCGCACCTTAGGCTCTAGACAGGCCGGTCTCTTCGGTCTTTGATGTGGGCATGCATCTCCCAGGACCTTTTGACATTGTACGTGTCGTAGAAATGGAGGGCGCGTTTCGCGTCCCAGATTTTCTTTTCCCGGACGCCACTGAAGACGCTGTTCGTGCGTCTAAAGTTGCCGCTGACCCTCGGTTCTACAATGCCGAAACTCACAAGCTGGTCATGTCCTTCCATACGTTGGTGATTAAGACGCCACGCCACAACATTCTTGTCGACACCTGTATCGGTAATGACAAAGAGCGACCCGAGTTGTTGGATTGGCATCAGCGTACCGGACCATTCTTGGCAGACCTTGCGGCGGCCGGCGTGCCAGCTGAAAGTATCGACTTTGTTTTGTGTACCCATCTCCATGCTGACCATGTTGGCTGGAACACCAAACTTCTTGATGGGCGTTGGGTGCCGACTTTTCCCAATGCCAAGTATCTGATGGCGCGCACTGAAGTTGAGCACTGGGCCGAGGTGCGTGAAACGTCAGACAAGCCTGCGAACCACCGGTCGTGGGGCGATAGTGTCCAACCGATTCTAGACGCGGGTCAGGCGCTCATAGTCGATTCAGATTATGAAATTGAGCCTGGGATTCATCTTATCCCGGCGCCAGGGCATACACCGGGCAACGTGATCTTACATGTCAGTGATGGCAAAGAGCGTGCCTATCTCATCGGCGATACGATCCATCACCCTCTCCAAATTGAGCATCCAGAGTGGTCGAGTAGTTTTTGCTCCGACCCTGGTTTGTCTCGCATTACACGCAAAGAGTTTTTGAATACCGTGGCTGAAACAGACTCTCTGGTCATGCCAGCGCACTTTGGAACACCGACGGCTGTTCGTATCACCGGTGATGCAAAGGGCTACGATTTCGAGACGGTCGAAAAAGATTAAGTCTCACAGACTGACGCTGACTTGGGTCTCTCTGACCACTGTTCTGGTAGCGTCTTCCTGATCCAGTTTTAAGATGTGTTTACTGACGTCATCCCAGAACGTTGCGCAGGTCTGATCGCCTGCGTTCTCACAGACCAGCCGCCGAAATTCGGCGACCTCTTGTGCATTCCCAAAACTGAGCCGTAGGACGTTTGCCGCTTCGCTGACGGTACAAATTTCAGGGATTCTAGTGAGATGATCCATTACAATTAAAGCAATTCTTTTGGTAAATTGAATCGTTATAGGTGTATTCCAACCTGAGGTTTATACGATCAAAAAGCGGCTGGCAAGCTTCCTGAATGGGCTGGGTGATCGCTAAATTGCGGATGATTAAAGGGGGGCGACGCGCAGAGGAAACCGTCTTCTGAGAAAAAGTTTTGAACGTGTCGGTCAACACTAGACCATTCCGTGAAATCTAAATTTTCTGATGTGTCGAGTGTGCTGTCTTTACGCCAAAAAGGCGCGCGCACCATGAACCGTTTCCAAAGTG
The DNA here is from genome assembly GCA_943787205.1 of uncultured Rhodospirillaceae bacterium. GTDB lineage: Bacteria > Pseudomonadota > Alphaproteobacteria > Rhodospirillales > Rhodospirillaceae > WLXB01. Next base: position 17,738 of record CALSLN010000012.1, on the reverse strand, counting down.
GGTACGTGCTGAACGGGACGGCTTCGCAGTCGTGTGGGGTCCAAATGACGCCTTCGCCTCTATCCACTCTGAACCTCTGGCGTTAAGCTTACGCCTATATCAAAGGGGGAGGATGTTGAAATGGCGGATGACAGTTTTTCGGGTAAAGGGTTTCTCTGGCGCTGGGCCTTGTGCCTTGTCCTGGTGATGGCGACGTTTAACCCAACGGGTGTCTCTTACTATGCTTGGGTCATAGGCGGCGGCGGAGGGCTGCCGATGAAAGTGCTGGCCGGCATCGTGCTATTAGCGGCTTATGCATTTGTTATCCATGCCACATGGGAGTCTCTGGGGCCATTTGGTGTTGGATTGTCCGTCGCCTTCTTTGCGGCGATTATTTGGGTGCTGGTCGACTTCGGCCTCTTGTCGCTCGATAGCGTTTCTCTTGTGGCTTGGATTGCACTGATTGCAGCCGCAACCATCTTGGCTGTGGGCATGTCTTTCTCGATCTTCCGTCGCAAGGTGACCGGTCAGATTGATGTGGACGATGTCGATGATTGATTGGCCTATCGATCCAGCGCGCACGGCGTTGATCAATGTCGATCTACAAAATATTTTTGTCGAAGGCTTTGACATCTCTGCGACTGATGGTCCTGAGGTTGTTCAACGTCTGAACAAGCTCTCTCGTGTCTGTCGGGATCACGGCATGATGGTCATTCACACCATCAATGAAATACGCGCCGACGGGGCTAATCGCGGTATTGCGTCTGAGATTGTCACCGCCTATCTGCAAAGCACGGGCACCAACCGGAAAGGCGGGATTACCGCGGGTTCTGACGCGGCCAAACTCCATGAGTCCCTTGAAGTCGAGCCTAGCGATGTCTTGCTGTCTAAGCCGCGCTACGGTTCGTTCACCGGGACGGATTTGGACCTCATCTTGCGGACCAACAATATCGAGGCGGTTATCATTGGCGGCATCGCCACCAATGTGTGTTGCGACACAACGGCGCGCGAAGCGAATCAAAGAGACTACAAGGTCTTCTTCTTATCTGACGGGACGGGCAACCACGGTATGCAGGGCCTATCTGCTGAAGAGATTAAAGATGCAACTTTGGCCGCCATCCGCCTCGCCTTTGGTCAGGTTCTGACGGTCGATGAAACCATCGCTAAAATTAATGATGGCGGCCAAGAAATCATTGCTGCTGAATAAAGCCCTAGGCGGCGACCGCGACGGTGCGGTCTAGAACGAAGTCTTGCAGGCTGGCCACAGCGGTTAAGATTTCACCATTAGTTTCCGCATCCACGCCAAGCTCTTCTAGAGTCGCAGCCAAGTGGCCGGCAACACGTCCAAAGTGGATCTCGTTCAGGTTCATCTTCTCGATAAAGGGGCGGTGGGCGTTTCGCATGTAGGTTTCGACGTTCGTAGCAGACCCATCCATAACGTTGGCCAGGAATTTTGCCTGCGATCGGTGTTGGCGCTCCATGTTGCTGTCCTTAAAGAACGGCGCTAACTCAGAATCTGCCAAGACTTTGGCATAAAAGAGGTGCACCGCTGCATTTACAGCCTCTTGCCCACCCACGCGTTCCAACAAATTGGCCATATTGCCCTCCGAATATCGATTATTTGCCGCAAAAGTGCGGCTCTCTCGTCTGTTTGTGCGATGGCCTAGGTTAGGTGCGGGGCGATGATCCGAGTAGAGGGGCATCTGGTTGCTATCCTTTTGAACTGGAATCGAAGCCAAATTATCCTTTTGTCACGGTAAGTTACCGTCGGTACGCGTTGTTTTAACCCTTTGTTTCGTCTAAAAAGCTTAGAGAGAGAGGAAGTCGGCCCTCTTGGGTCGGTTGTTTCACCGAGGGACAGATACGCCGTGGACCCCACATTCCTGACTGGCGCGAACGCTACGTTCGTCGCAGAACTTTATGCTCAGTACTTGCGTGCCCCATCTTCCGTAGACCCGTCCTGGACGGCGTTCTTTAAGGATCTGGGTGACGAGGCTGATGATCTTCTAGGGGGGCTTGATGGAGCCAGTTGGGCGCCATCGGAAGCGACCGTCATTGGTGCGGCTGATGAAGATGCCGGTCGCCAAAAAAGCCTTCGGGTAAGGGCAAGGGGCCTGCTGTCAATCAGGCTGACCTCCTCAAACAAACTGAAGACTCCATACACGCCTTGCAATTGATCAGGGCCTATCGGGCGCGTGGCCATCAGATTGCCAACCTCGATCCTTTGAACTTACAAGAGCAAGAATTGCACCCAGAGCTTGATCCCAAGGTTCACGGCTTCGACGAAGCTGACATGGATCGAGAGATTTACCTCGGCGGCGTGATGGGTATGGATCACGCGACGCCTCGGCAGATGCTGCAAATTCTTAAAGACACCTACTGTGGTTCTATCGGTGTCGAATTTACTCATGTCCAAGACCCGGATCAGAAGTACTGGTTGCAGAAGCGCATCGAAAGCGAGCGCAATCAGACAGATTTTTCTGACAACGGTAAAAAAGCGATTCTCGAACGCCTTACTGAAGCAGAAGGGTTCGAGAAATTCCTTGGCACGAAATACACGGGCACTAAACGTTTTGGATTAGATGGCGGTGAGGCGTCTGTCCCGGCCATCGAGCAAATTCTCAAGGTCGGCGGTAAGCTCGGCATCTCGCAGGTCGTGCTTGGCATGGCGCACCGTGGCCGATTGAATATTCTCGTCAACGTAATGCACAAGCCGTTCACGGCAATCTTCTCTGAGTTCCAGGGCAACTCCTCAAACCCGGACGATGTCGAAGGTTCTGGAGACGTTAAGTATCACCTCGGTACGTCTGCGGACCGTGAGTTTGATGGCAACAACGTTCACCTCTCGTTGACCGCCAACCCGTCTCACCTTGAGGTCGTCGACCCAGTGGTTCTCGGCAAAGTGCGCGCTAAGCAAGAGCAAATGAAAGACGTGGACCGTAAGCAGGTCATGGGCTTGTTGCTGCATGGCGATGCGGCCTTTGCTGGCCAAGGTGTGATTGCGGAGTGTTTTGGGTTCTCACAAATTGAGGGCTACACAACTGGCGGCACCATTCACTTTGTTATTAATAATCAGATCGGCTTCACCACGACGCCGCAGTACAGCCGCTCCGGTTTGTATTGCACCGACATTGCTAAAATGGTGGAAGCACCAATCTTCCATGTGAATGGCGATGACGCGGAAGCCGTCGTTCACTGTGCCCGCATTGCCACGGAATTCCGTCAGGAGTTTGGTGTCGACGTTGTGCTTGATCTCGTTTGCTACCGTCGTCACGGTCATAACGAAGGTGACGAGCCTAAGTTCACTCAGCCCTTGATGTACGACCGTATTGGCGGCCACCCTACAGCCCGCACGGTGTATGCCGATAAGCTGGTCGCTGAAGGCACGATGACGCAAGAACAGGCCGACATGCAGATGAGCCAGTTCCTCCACATGATGGAAGTGGATTTTGAATCCGCGTCGTCCTACCGCCCCAACAAAGCAGACTGGTTGGAAGGCGCATGGAAAGGCCTCGATCAGCTGGCTGGCGAGGAAGAATATCAAGAGCACGCGACGGGCGTCACAGACAAAGTTCTCAAAGAAGTCGGCCACGTAATTTCATCCGTGCCTGATGACTTTAAGGTGAACTCTAAGATCGCGCGTCAGCTCAAAGCCAAACGCAAAGCCATCGACAGTGGCGAGGGAATTGATTGGTCAACCGCGGAAGCTTTGGCCTTCGGGACGCTGCTGGTTGAAGGCGCGCCAGTGCGCCTTTCGGGTCAGGATTGCCGCCGCGGCACGTTCTCGCAACGTCACGCGTCGTTGGTCGATCAAAAGTCCGAAGAGCGCCACGTCATGCTGAACAACATTCGCAAAGACCAGGCCTTCTTCGAAGTCATCGATAGTCCCTTATCAGAACTTTCCATCGTCGGGTTTGAGTACGGCTACTCGCTGACGGAACCGCACGCTTTGGTGATGTGGGAAGCGCAGTTCGGTGATTTCTCCAACGCTGCTCAAATGATCATCGACCAGTTTATCTCGTCTGGTGAAAGCAAATGGCTGCGTCTGTCGGGTCTGGTTCTTCTCTTGCCGCATGGCTACGAAGGACAAGGGCCAGAACACTCATCCGCCCGGTTTGAGCGCTACTTGCAAATGTGCGGCAACGACAATTGGCAAGTCTGCAACATCACCACACCGGCCAACTATTTCCATGCCTTGCGTCGTCAGGTGCGCCGAGATTTCCGTAAGCCATTGGTGATCATGACGCCGAAGTCGTTGTTACGTCATAAGCGTTGTGTCAGCCCGCTTACTGACCATGAATGCGAAGTCGCAGTTCCAGCGCGTTATCGGCGAGACCGAAAAAATTGGCGCTGCCGATAAAGTCCGCCGCGTCGTGATGTGCACCGGCAAGGTGTATTACGATCTTCTGCAAGCGCGTGAAGACGCTGGCATTAAAGATGTCGCTATCGTCCGGGTCGAGCAATTGTACCCATGGCCAAAAGACACGCTCAACAAAGAGCTTAAGAAATACAAGAACGCTGAAGTTGTGTGGTGCCAGGAAGAGCCGGCCAACATGGGCAGCTGGACCTTTGTCGATCGCCGCATCGAGTACGCGCTGGAAGACATTAATATCAAGGCCAAGCGGCCGGTTTATGCCGGGCGTCTCCCGGCAGCATCGCCGGCAACGGGCTTCATGAAAGTCCACGTTAACGAACAGAATCAGTTGGTCGAGTGGGCGTTGAATACGCCGCTTGATGACATCCCTCAACCCTTCCGCCGCCCCACAAAACTGGCTGCTGAATAACCCATCCGTTAGGACCGAGGACGCTATGTCGACAGAAATTAAAGTGCCCCAGCTCGGCGAATCCGTGAGCGAAGCCACCGTCGCCAAATGGCTCAAGAAGCCCGGCGAAGCCGTTGCGCTTGACGAGCCGTTGGTTGAGTTGGAAACCGATAAAGTGACCTTAGAGGTCAATTCGCCTGCCGCTGGGTCGCTCAGCGAAATCATCGCCGAAGAAGGCGCGGATGTTGAAGTCGGTGCCATCCTCGCCGTTTTGGCGGAAGGCGCTGCGGGCTCTGCCGCCGCCCCTAAGAAAGATGCACCTAAGAAGGAAGAGCCTAAAAAAGCTGAGACTCCTAAGGCTGCCGCGCCTGCCGCTGCACCGGCCCCAGCTGCTGCGCCTGCAGCTTCGCTTGGCGCCGGATATCCATTGGCCCCATCGGTGCGCCGCCTGGTTGATGAGCATCACCTCGACCCCAACACCATTCCCGCCACAGGCAAGAATGGCCGCCTGACCAAGGGCGACGTTCTGAAATATGTCGCATCTGGCGGCGAGGGTGTCGTTGCCCCATCCGTACCGGATCGTGGCCCGCGTGAAGAACGCGTGAAGATGACTCGCCTGCGTCGCAGTATTGCAGCGCGACTCAAAGAGGCGCAAAACACGGCCGCCATGCTGACCACCTTTAACGAGGTGGACATGACATCAGTGATGAACGCCCGCAAACAGTATCAAGATGCCTTTGTCAAAAAGAACGGCATCAAATTGGGTTTCATGTCCTTCTTCACGAAGGCTTGTGTCACCGCACTTAAAGAACTCCCGGCTGTGAATGGCGCCATCGAAGGCGATGAGATCGTTTACAAAAACTACTACGACATTGGTGTTGCTGTCGGCACGCCGACTGGTCTAGTCGTTCCCGTGGTGCGTGATTGTGACCTTAAAGATTTGGCCGCCATTGAAGCCGATATCTCCGGCTACGGCATGAAGGCCCGTGATGGCAAGCTCACAATGGCAGAAATGACCGGCGGCACGTTCACCATTTCGAACGGCGGTACCTACGGCTCCATGATGTCGACGCCTATTCTGAATTCGCCGCAGTCGGCGGTCTTGGGCATGCACAACATTACGCAGCGCGCCATGGTCATGCCGGACGGTTCGATCCAAGCGCGACCTATGATGTATCTCGCGTTGTCCTACGATCACCGCATCATTGATGGGCGTGAAGCTGTCACCTTCCTGGTCCGCGTTAAGCAGTGCCTCGAAGACCCAGCCCGCATGCTCTACGACGTATAAGGTAGAAAATCATGAGTGACTCTTCATACGACGTCATCATTATCGGTGGCGGACCCGGCGGTTATGTCTGCGCCATTCGCGCGGCTCAATTGGGTTTGAAAACAGCCTGTTTCGAAAGTCGCGGCGCTCTCGGCGGAACATGCCTAAACGTAGGCTGTATCCCATCCAAGGCATTGTTGCAGTCCTCTCACTTCTACGACGAAGCGAACACCCACTTTGCCGATCACGGTATTAAGGTTGGCGACGTTAAGCTCGATCTCAAAACCATGATGGCGCGCAAGGATACTGTCGTCACCGAACTTACCCAGGGCATCGAATTCCTGTTCAAGAAAAACAAGGTCGATTACTTCAAGGGTTTGGGCAGCATCACCAAAGCTGAGCTGGGCGCTCATGAAGTTACGGTCAAGCCAGACGGCAAAGGCAAAGCCCAGAAGATCAACGCTAAGAATGTTGTCATCGCGACGGGCTCTGAAGTGACACCGCTGCCAGGTGTCGACATTGATGAGAAAACCATCGTCAGTTCCACCGGCGCGCTTGATCTCAAGAAGGTGCCGAAGTCCATGGTGGTTATCGGGGCCGGTGTGATTGGCCTGGAAATGGGCTCCGTCTGGCGTCGCCTCGGGGCTGATGTCACCGTCGTTGAGTATCTCGATTTCATCCTGCCGCCGATGGATGCGGAAGTGCGCAAGCAAATGCAGCGCATCCTCGAAAAGCAGGGCCTTAAGTTTAAGCTCGGGTCTAAAGTTACCGGCGTCAAAGCCACTAAGACCGGCGCCACCGTCTCTGTCGAACCAGCCGCTGGCGGCGATGCGGAAACCCTGAAGGCTGATGTGGTGCTGGTGGCTATTGGCCGCCGCCCCTTCACCCAAGGGCTCGGCCTGGACAAAGCGGGCGTTAATTTAACGGACCGTGGTTTTGTTGAAGTGGACGATCACTTCCAAACCAATGTGGAAGGCATCTTCGCCATTGGGGATGTTATTGGCGGCATGATGCTGGCCCACAAAGCGGAAGACGAAGGCGTTGTGGTGGCCGAATCCCTCACGGGCCTGACACCGCACATCAACTACGATGCCATCGCCTCCGTCGTTTACACCTGGCCCGAAGTGGCCGGCGTCGGCAAAACCGAAGAGCAACTCAAAGAGGCAGGCACGAAATATAAGAGCGGCAAATTCCCGTTCACCGCCAACTCCCGCGCCGCGCCAACGGCGACACGGATGGCTTTGTGAAAATTCTAGCCGATGCGGAGTCCGATGAAGTCTTGGGCTGCCACATCATTGGCCCGCTGGCTGGCGATCTGATTATGGAAGTCTCGCTGGGTATGGAATTCACCGCCTCAGCGGAAGATATCGGCCGTACCTGTCACGCCCACCCGCAATTGGGTGAAGCGATCAAGGAAGCGGCCTTAGCCGTGCACAAGCGCCCGATCCATATGTAGGGTGCTCAAGTCGGGAGCGTAGCGACCAAAGTGCTTCGTATCATATCTACCCTGCTGGCTGTGCTGACTGCGTCTTGGTTCCTAGTAGTTTCCGCCTTTGCACAAACCCCTGAGATTCAGCAGCACCCCAGACTTTTCTGCATTCTTTGAGCGGGCTGGGACTGTCGGCGCAATTGTTGTTATGGACGTGCGTCAAGGAACTGTGGATGTTCATAATCCTGAGCGTGCCGCTGAACTCTTTCCGCCAGCATCCACCTTCAAGGTTTTAAACTCTCTCATCGCTCTTGAAACAGGTGTCGTGACCGACGTCGACTCTCACGTCCTCAAATGGGACGGGGTGACCCGGCAGAGACCAGAATGGAATATGGATCACAGCCTACGGACGGCCATCGCCGTTTCTGCCTTGCCGGTTTACCAGCAGATTGCACGCGATGTGGGTCTTGAGCGCATGACCAGCTACCTCAACAGGGTGGGTTATGGCACGGGCAAAATTACCAGCGAAAATCTCGATTGGTTCTGGGTTCTGAGGGGCTTTCGTATCAGTGCACACGAGCAGGTTCAGTTTCTGCGGCGGCTCTATTTGGATGATCTACCGTTCTCTCTGAAGACCATTGATGCGGTCAAAGGCATCACCATTCTTGAGCGCAATGAGGCATACACCCTGCATGGTAAGGGTGGTTGGACTACTGATACTGACCCTTCAACGGGGTGGTTTGTCGGATGGATAGAGCGTGGCAACGAAGCCTCCGTGTTCGCCTTAAACATGGATATCCATGATCCCAGTCAGGCGCCTGCTCGTATAGGCATCACCAAGAGCGTCTTGAAGGCTCTAGATTTGATGTAGCGGTACTCGAATGACTGTCATTCGCCGGGTGATAGTTCTAAATTGCCCCCATGTCCCGTGTTCGTGCCCCTTCCGTTGCCGTTATTATCCCCGCGTACAACGCGGCGGAGACTCTTGATCGTACCTTGCGAAGTGCGGTCGATAGCGTTGCAGCCGCGCGGGATAAGATCCCAGAATTAATCCCTGAAATCGCTGTGGTCGGACGATGTGTCCACCGACAACACGCGCGAGATCATTACGGCTTGGTCTGAAAAACACCCAGAGATAAAGCTGGTGACCTACGACGAAAACCAAGGCCCTGGATTCGCCCGCAACGAGGGTGTGCGTAAAACCACCGGGTCTTATCTGTTCTTTCTCGATTCCGATGACGTCTTCTATCCCAATCACGTTCATCTGTGTGTGCAGCATCTGCTTGAGAACGATGATCTCGGGTATGTCTTCACCAAGCTTCACGTTGATATGCCCATGCATGAGCAGTGGCGGCATTCTCTCGATGAAAGCAACCCGATCAATTTTTGTGTCCGCCGGGTGTGGCACGACATGATCCTCGGGTTCGCAGAAGAACCTGACTTTCGCACCTATCGCACGGAAGACACCTTGTATCGCATGTGTTTACGAGACTTGGTTGCCCATGAAAAAAATTGATGTGGAAACCTGCGAGCAGTTTGTCTCGCCGGGCAACGCGTTGGACCGTCAGAGCGAGAAGCTGGGCATGTCTATGGCCGAGTGGAATGCCAAGGTGAAGGACGGCGAGGGTGACGATGGTTTTGTCCTGACGGACGACATGGAACGCGTTGTTGAAACGCGTCTCGCCCATGTGCGGAATTTATTGGGTGGGTCGTAGCTCGCCTTTTGCGCGCTCCTGCCGTCACCGTACGATTCGCCAGCCACACCGTAAAAAACCGCAGATTTCCGCGCTAAACCGCCCTCATTTTCGTAGAGTCAGTCGGCACTCGTTCATATTTGGGCTTAACGGCTTGAGAACACAGACGAAATTTCTCAAAAAGGCCTAGTGCATGGGCTCGTTTCGAGCAAAACAGCATTTTTGTTTTTCGGGCAGATCGCGTGTTCGCCTATTCGGCGAAGAGCTCGGCATTGTGCAGCATCAATCGGTCGTTCACTGGTGCCCATGTTTTGACGCGCGCCCCTAAGCCATCGAGGCCAAGAATGGGGAACAACAGAATGCTCGAGGCTTCGTCGCGGTATCGTTTGATGACCTGCCGCGTCAGGTCGATTCGTTTTTCTGTATCGGCGGTAATTTTCGCCTCCTGATACAAGGCCTCCGCGATGGGGTCGCAGTACCAAGGTGCGTTCCAGGTACAGGAGTGCAAACGGAAGGGTCGCAGACCATCCATCGTCGGGCCAGTAGCGAAGTCGACACTAAACATCGATCCGTCCCAACCGCCTTGGGTCATGCGCGATACAACTTGGCTGTACATGATTGGACGCACTTCAACGCGGACGTTGACGCGGGCTAAGTCGGCGGCAACCTGTTGCATGACTGCGTCGGTCGAACTGTTCGCGCCGGTGACCACTTCAAACACCGCGTCAAACCCATCCGTTATGCCGGCGTCTGCCAACAGGGCGCGGGCTTTATCAGGATCGTACGGGTAAGGCTCCAGGCTTGGGTCAAAGCCGATGGCGTTTTCCGGCGTTGGCTGACTGGCTGGTTTGACGTAGCCGCCCATGAGGGTTGCTGCGATGGCCTCTCGATTGACCGCATAGTTCATGGCTTGCCGGACGCGCACATCCTTAAACGGCGAGTCCTCTATCATCGTGTTTAAGGCGATCACTGAAATGCGAACCGGATTACGTGGCACCAGCCGCAAGCCTTGTGCTTTTAGTCGCGGTTCATCGTCAGGTCCGAGATTGATCGCAACATCGATTCGTCCAGAGGATAACGCCTGCAATCGCGAAGTTGCTTGCGGTAAAACCAGAGCTTCTAGTTTGTCTATTTTTGGTGCCCGCCAGGATGTTTTGTTGGCGCTTAGAAGCACGCGCTCTGCCAGCCAGTCGTCGACCACAAAGGGTCCGGACCCAATGGGGTTTGATGCCAATCCCTCTGGCCCATTGTCCGCCAAATGTTTCGGCGGGACGAGATAGAAGAAAGACATATACCGTGGCAACAATGCGTGCGGAGCGATTGTTGTGACTTCCACGGTCAGATTATCAAGGGCACGGACGCCTGCGATGAAATCAAATTCCCGCCTTAAACTGAACGGGATGAAGTCGTCTCGCTCAAAAGCGGCGACCATCGCGACGACGGTTTCTGCATTGACCGGCTCGCCGTTGGAGAATTCTGTGTCCGGTCTGATTTCAAAGACCCAAGTGAGATCGTCAACGCGATCCCAAGAGGTCGCAATCTGTGGAACCACCACGCCCATTTCGCTCACTTGTGTGAGCGTGTCGTAAATCGCCGGATAGAACATATGCGGCGTTGTCCCCGGTGGTGAAGAAAGGGTTCCCCTGGGCTGGCGGCATCGCAATCATGCCAATGCGGAGGAGGCTTTCCGCCTGCGCCGTAACCTGGGCAAGCCCCATTCCGAGTAAGGCAGCGAGTAGTGTCGTGATACGTTTCAAGGGTCAGTCTTCCAAAGTAATCGCGTGGAAGGGAATGATACCGCCGTCTTGATTGTATCCTTGTACGCGCGGGTTAATGCCGTCTAGTCCCATGTTCTCAACCAACATCAGCGACACGGCTTCATCGCGATAATGCTTGAGCACTTTGCGTACGGCGGCAACTCTGTCCGCAGGATTCATCGCGTGTTTGGCTTGCTCGATAAAGGGCTGAATCGTTTCGTCGCAGTACCATGGGTAAGACCACGCACAAGAGTGTAAACGGAACGGTCGCATGCTGCCCGCCGGTTGGGAGCACTTCATATTCAAAACCGAAGGCTTGCCCACCCCACTTGCCCTGCAAAATACCCTGCACGTATTGGCTAAAGGGTCGGGGCTGCACTTCCATATCGACTCCCACTTTTGCGAGGTCGGCGGCGACCTGTTGGTACATGGCTGCCATATGGGTTCCGCCGGTGCCGAAGCTGAATTCGAAGACAAAGGAAAAGCCATCGGGGTAACCCGCTTCAGCCAACAGAGCGCGCGCTTTGTCAGGATCGTAGGGGTACGGTTCCAATGCATCGTCCCGATCCGGATTAGTGCTGGGCGTCATTTGGTCAACAACGAGCGTGCGGCCATCCATTATTGCGATCGCGATAGCTTCTTTGTTGACGGCGTAGTTCAAAGCACGACGCACGCGGACATCTTGGAGGGGCGACTCAACCAACGTATTGAACGAGACGACTTCCGTTGCCGTCGCAGGTCGTTGGTAGGTGTTGAACTCCTGATGCCTCAATGTTGAACGCATCGTCCGGTCCGATCTCCGAGGCGATATCGATGCGGTCTGTCATCAGAGCGGCAACGCGGGATGCGGTTTCAGGTAGGTCCAAGATTTCAAGCGCATCGAGTTTCGGTGGACGCCAGGCGCTGGTGTGGGCTTTCAATAAAACCTGGGTCGCATTCCATTCCGTCACTGCAAAGGGACCACTGCCAACGGGATCAAAGGCAAAGCCTTCACGGCCGATCTTTTGCCAGTGGGCCGGTGCCACGATAGGAATAATTGCCATTAGTCGAGGAAACGCGGGAATCGGTTCGCTCGTAACAAAGCGGAGGGTTAGGGAATCGACGGCTTCCATGCTTTCGATATCTTTGACGTCTCGGGCCAGAGACTCTCGCATGCCCTCTTCCGTCTGCAGATAAGCGTAGCTTGCAATAACAGCGTTCGCGTCCAGCACTTCTCCATTAGAGAAGGTGACACCATCGCGTAGCGTGACGACCCAAGTCTGGTCGTCGGTGTTCTCCCAAGATATTGCTAACGCGGGCTGTATCGATAGGTTTGGGCCGAGATGGGTCAGGGTGTCGAAAATCGCTCGCAAGGGTATACCAGCCGGTGCGGGCACTCGAAAAATAAGGGTTCCCGTTGCCATTGGGCAAAGACCCCAAGCCCAGGCGGAGTGTCGTTTCTGCTGCTGCCGTATGCGACATGAGTAGTGCGATGACGCCGCACAAAAAAGATAATTTTGATAAATGTTTCATGGAACTCAGACTACGGAGGGTTTACAGCATCTGTCCAGATGGCCTCTCAATTGAGCATACTTGTCCTATGATGAATTCACCTTCTTTAAAGTCAGCCCTATTTGGGGTGTTGGCTGTGTGTTCGGTTTCCACTGCAGCGTTGGCGCAGTCAGATGACCGGAAGTTTCGTATGAGCCTCGGGATGGACTACACAACCGGTTCGTACGGTGACGATTTACTGGACACGGAAATACTTTATGTGCCGCTTTCCCTCCGAGTGGAGGATGGGCCTTGGACCGTTCGTGCCGTTGTGCCCTGGCTCCATGTGAGTGGGCCCGCGTTGATTCTTGACGGTGCCGACGGTGGAAGTATTGGAACGAGAGGCGCAGCAGCGGACTCCGGCCTTGGCGATATTTCATTGTCGCTGATGTACAGCTTCGAGCGGTTCTACGAAGACAATTTATTCATTGATGTTTCGACGCGCGTGAAGATCCCAACTGCGAGTCTTGATGCTGGTCTTGGGACCGGTGAGGCAGACGCATCACTGCAATTTGATGTTGCCAAGGCGCTTGGTCCGTTTATTCCTTTTGCCACAATCGGCTACAAATGGGCTGGCGTGCCCGATGGCTTTAAACTTCGCAACACGGTCTACGGAAGTGTTGGCTTACAGTACTCATGGTCTGACCGGGTCGCGACTGGCGTCTCTTATGATTACCGACAGGCGTCACTTGAGACATCGGAAGACCCCCAAGACGGTATGGCCTATCTCAATATCCGATTTGCAGACGACTGGTCTGTCAATCTTTACACGGTCATGGGATTTTCAGAGAACAGTCCTAATGCAGGCGGCGGCGTTTCGTTTACGTACCGTTTCCCTCAGCGCGGTCGCCCAGCGCGCTAGGCCACTCGAGCTAAGCTCGCGCTACACCATCGGCGGGCGGAAGTCTCCGGGTCGTTCCCGCTGAGGCCGCTCAGGAACGGTAACGTTCGGCCGCTCAACGGGCCGTACTCTCTCAATTCTCTGTGGTCGATCAATCGTTGTTGGACGGACCCGCGCTGGGCGCATCAATTGCGATGGGCGGAGCACGGTAATTACAGTTCTGACCTGCTTAATTTCTCGCGCTGCGATGCTGCCATCTGCGCCCACTTGACCGGTGACTACAACGCGATCTCCAGGCTTGATGCTGGATGGAACGCTTAGTCCCGTCACTGGTACGCCTTGCACAGTCAGGTCTGTCTCGGAGTTCTGTGGGACGTACCCTTCAAGGTAAACGTCCGTGACACTATCGCTAAAGGGTAAGCCCTGCTTGCTGATAGCTATGTCTGCGGTAAACATATCGTCGAGCATGCGGCCGGCGACGAATGCGTTAGTGCCGTTTGCCAGTGTGTCGGCCAAGGCCGCTGACGAAAGGTCTATGCTTAAGGCTCCGATGCTGGCGGCACCATTCGCTGCAACTGTCATTGGTCCACGGACGAGCACTCGGCCATCGTCATCTGTTTGATCCAGCCGTGATGCGATGATCAACCCGTCGTCCATGCGCAAGCCTGAAACGCGAACCATGTCGCCGACTTTTAGAGATGAGAATCCTGATTTCTGATTCTTATCCCCGGCCAAATTGACACGCACAGTCTGACCAAGAACAACTAAGCGTTCATTGTCATAGTCGATACTAGAGATTGGTCCTGTCACAGCGTGGCGAATTTCCAGCTTCTCAAGACGCAGGTCGCCGCGTCGATCACGCCAGGCAACCCCTTCAATCACTTGTCCAATCTTGAGGTCGGCCAAAGCGGCGGGTCGGCCATCGCTCTCAACCATTGTGTTATTATTGTACTCAAGCTTCAGCCCATTCACGATGATGCTGCCGAAGCCCGAGATGGTTCCGATAATTCCAGTGCCACCGATTCCATCGCCACCGAGTTGAGCGACAACGCCAGTTCCGCCGATACCGTCGCCACCGTCATGGTGGGCGAGAATACCAGTGCCACTGATCCCATCGTCTGAAGCGTTTTGAGCAACAATGCCGGTTCCGCTAATACCGTCGCCGGAGTAGGCGGCAGACTGATGGTCAGTCGGGGAAGACGCGCAACCTGCCGTCAGGGCGAGCAAAAGGGTAGCCGCGACAACGTGTCGCAGCGGCCGGTTCCCTGTCCTCAGCAGATTCTCACTCATTATGTGTCCGAATCGTTGCCCTGTTGTTCCTCTAGGCTGTGTTCCTGGTCAAAGAAATACAAGCCAAAATTGAAGCGCTGTTGGCATCCGTCTTGCCTTTATCCGCCTCTACCTTCTCCCGTGCGAGCCGGTTTAGAGCCAAAAGGGCGTCCATACCAACTTTTTCCGCCTCTGCGGCTAAGGTTTCCACCGATGAATCGGTCAATCCCCCATAGTGAACGCTGCGTTCCAGCCGGGGGTTGCCGTCGCCAATTAGGTTGTGGGTGGTCGCCGCTAAGTGGTCATGAATGTTGCGCCCAAAATAGAAGGCTTTTTCATCAAAACCCCTTTTCGGGGACAAAAGCCTGGCGGTTCAGAACCACCCGGTCTTTATCATCCATGCTTGCGACCCCAAGTCTGAGCCATTCATCAAGCACTGCGCGTGGGCGCACGTCCTTGGAAATGCCTTCAACAAGACCGTAAAATGAGAGCGAAGAGCCAGATTTATCCTGTCGTGGCAATGGGATAGGGCGGTTTTCTGAGTCTGTTGTTAAGGGGTCGCTGACCCAACGGGAGACGATCTGAGCGCCTAAGCCTACGGCCTGTGGCATTTCTCTCTCCGCCGGCGTTTCAGCGCGCAGCCGCTTCACATCTTTGCGGTGGACCCCTGTCAGCAAGTTGATCCGGCTATCTGTCTGTCGCTTTCCCTTAACGGGGAAGTCGTCTTCGGCCACAGAGACAAATGTCTCTTTAAGGATGGTTGTTAGCGTTGGTAGCGTTACACCCTTGCTGATCATCAAGCGCACCAGCGGTCGCAGCATGCGGCGCAGAGCAGCAATCAGGGCATCTGGCGGGCCAGCGGGGTTATTCAAAACAGCCGCACGCAGATAAAGAGATGGCAGTCATTATTTTCATGAGATGACACTAACACATTGTGGGAAATATTCCCACAATTATTTCTTGACGTCTGTGATGAACCGGGTCTATCGTGTTCTTGTTCGTGGGAATAATTCCCACAAATTGAATAGCAATGAAGCAGTTGAAATCAACAAGGAAACGCCAACCCAGAGAAACTGTGTTCAGTACCCCATGTGATCTCGCTTTCTTGTCACTGTCCCTGAGTCAGTTCCTACCCCGGTGACAGAAAGCAACAGTTGCCTCCCGCTTTACCTTGAAGATTGCTGACGAGCGATCGACTTGGCAGGGCGGGAGGTAGCATTTTGGGGGCGCGGTTTTTCGTGGCTGGTGCGCCTGTCTTTCGCTATGACGGGCCTATCTTTTAAGAGTGCGCTTTTGCGCACTCCGCGCCTCACAAAGATAGGGACAGACAATGTCAGAAGAAATATTTGCAGATGCTATTGGTGAGATCACGGTAACGGGAAGTGTTGTACGCGTTGATCTGCTGACAATGGCTGTGTCCGACAAAGACGAACAAGGGCGCCTCAAGCCACAGTTCAAACAACGACTCATCTTCCCTATCGAGGGCTTCGCGCACGCTGCAGAAGCAATGCTGCAAATGCGTAACCAGCTCGAAGAGCGCGGCATCCTGACTCGCAAAGCTGATACGGCTCCGCAGATGTCGTTTACTGAATCCGGCCCCGACTGGTCAGCCCAACTGAATGGACATGCAGCCGCACTAAGAGAGGCTGGTGAGAAACCAAACCACCAGCAGCGCTGTCATAACTACGGTTAAACCTGCCAAGCGCATTACGCTTGTGTGTCGCCTAAACATCATCTGTCTTTCCCCGGGGCCGCGCTTTTCTGAGGCGAAGAGAGAACAATCAAATCAAGGCATGACGCGCGCGGTTTAGAGTCTTTGTTGCGTTAAATTTGAGGCGGTCCTGAGGCGGTGACTCACCGGTACACAAAAATAACGATCAGTTTTTGGCGCGTTTAAGGTCTCGTACAATAAATCGCCCGGGATGAAGCGCCTGCGCAATGTTGCGTGGCAGCGGCAGCGGATCACCGAAAGCCTGACTAACAATAAGGTCAGCGGCTAGGGGCGCTGCAACAGCACCATGAGCCCCAAGCCCTGTTAGCACGTAAAGCCCTTCGTGATAGGTCGCCCTGGGATATTGGGTCCAGCGATGGCCGTGTTTTACGTCTGCAAAATCATTCAGATAGGAAGCCTGATTTGGCAAGGGTCCGGCGAGTGGGAGATGGTCGCGTGTCGTACATCGCAGGCCAGCCCAACTTTCGCCTACGGCTTCGATTGTGGCCTCAAGCAAACCAGGAACCAGAGATTCTACTATCCTCACATTACGACTGTCTGCGTCTCGCTCAGGCTGCGGCTTGCGTTCGCCTAAGTCCTCAGGTCGCACATGGTCGAACGTCGCGCCGATCACGTGCTGCCCGTTCCGCGAGGGTGTCAGGTGCCCCTCTCCCGCAAGCACACAGGTGAGGGTGTCGCTGACATTATTTGAGGGAATCCGAGTCAGCTGCCCGCGCCTTGGGGTCAACGGCAGCCAGTTTGATTGGTCGAAAACAGCACTGTCGAGCCCGCCAGCAAGGATGATGCAGTCTGCCTGTAAGATTGGTGCGCCATTTTCATCAAGAACGCGCCACTGATCTTTGTCCCTCTCGAGCCGTGCCGCCGCCAGTTTCTTTCTAACGACAGACCCATCCAAAAGGGCATCGCAGAACTGTCTTGGCGAAAGCGTGCCACCATCCGGGAAGTGTAAGCCGCCCATTTCAAGATCAATGCCGGCCAAGCCTGCTGCTTCGGCAGGGGAGACTTGTTTGGCTAGAGAGTGGGGTAGGGCACCAGACTGTATGATCGCCGTTTGTCGTGCAGTTTCCTCTTCAGTTGTTGCCAGGTGCAAAACACCACATTGTTGCAGACCAATGTTCGTTCCGTTTTTAGCAACCTCGCTCAAAAGGCTTAGTAACGTTTGCCAGGCATGGGCATAAAACGTTCCATCTGTGCTTTCGCGGGCAGTTAGGCGCGGCATTAATACAGCCGAAGGTGTCGCTGATGCCTCAGAGGCGATGTCTGCGTGTCGTTCGATAATCGTTACCGAACATCCGCGTTGTCTGAAGGCATGCGCAACACTGGCTCCCGCGAGACCACTTCCGATAACAGCGACGGTTTTGTTTTTGGACATCACGGACTTTGGAGCCATAAACCATGGCTCCGTTATTGAATCTGTCTGTGGGCCAACAAAGTATCCAGCCAGGTTTTCTCTTTTTGAGCCCCACCCTTTTCGTTT
>CALSLN010000011.1 GCA_943787205.1 uncultured Rhodospirillaceae bacterium | reverse complement strand
CGTCCAGGCCCGCATGACCTATCGCGAAGTGAACGCTGAAGAGCGCGCGGCGTTAGAAGCAGCTGGCGATGTCAGCGCACAAATTTCCATGCGTTCAATGGCGCGATCAGTTGATCTGTCTTCCGGCGAGACCCGTGAACGCACCCTGATTGAATTAAAGGCCGTTGATGGGCTTTACCCCCTGTACGGGACGCTCGACCTAGACCCACAACTGCCACTCAGTGACGTTCTTGCGCAACGAGATGGATATTGGGGAACCGCTGTCGATCCGGTGCTCAAGACCCGGCTGGACATTACGGTTGGCGACATTATCAAGGTCGGTGAGGCAAGCCTTCAGGTTCGAACCTTCATTAACAAGGAACCGGACCGGGTCATTAGTTTTGCAACGGCCGGGCCACGGGTGATGGTTGCACGTGGCGCCATGGCTGAGACCGAATTGATCCAGCCCGGCAGTTTGATTTCCAACATCTACAACGTCCGAATCAATCCGGGCGTTGATGCTGACGAATTGCGCGAATCCCTCAAGGTTGATTTCCCAGATGCGGGTTGGCGATTGCGGGGATTACGTCAGGCAGCACAGAGCTTGGAAATCTTCCTTGATAACGTAACGCTGTTTCTCACCCTCGTCGGTTTAACCGCGTTGCTCACCGGCGGAATCGGTGTCGCCAACGCGTCACGCGCCTACCTGGACGGACGCATGACGACGATTGCGACGCTCAAATGTTTGGGTGCTCGGGAGATCTCATCTTTACGATCTACGCCATCCAGCTGACGGTTCTCTCGGTGATCGGCATTGTTCTGGGCCTATTGATCGGGGCCGGCGTTCCCTTCATTGCAGCCAATTCGATTGGCGGCATGCTTCCCGTCGATGCCCAGTTTGGTATTTACGCAGACCCCTTGATCAAGGCCGCGGTGTTTGGTGTTTTATCAGCAGCTGTCTTTGCTCTGTGGCCGTTGGCAAAAGCGCGAGACATTCCCGCCGTTGCCCTGTTCCGACAGTTCTTAAGTGATATCAACCGTTGGCCGCGCAGACGTTATCTCGTCGGCCTAGTGATCTTGGGCTCAGCGCTTGGGGCCTTCACTGTATTCACCGCCGACAAACCAAGCTTTGCGTTCTTCTTTGTCGCAGGTGCCGCTCTCTCACTCGTCCTGTTCCGTTTCGCAGCTGGTGGCGTGATGAAGCTGGCAGCAAACATGTCGAACAAACGCGGCGGCATTACATCGGGTCGACCAACATTGCGTCTCGCCATGGCGAACCTCTACCGCCCGGGCAATCCAACAACGTCTGTTGTGCTGTCACTCGGTCTTGGCTTGTCAGTGCTTGTTTGCATTGCGCTCTTGGAATCGAACCTCAACGCACAGATCAACGGCGAGTTGCCAGAACAAGCGCCGACCATGTTCTTTATCGACATTCAACCAACGCAAACGGAACGGTTTTCTGAAATTGTTGAGGCCCAAGAGGGTGTCGAGAAAGTCACACTGGCGTCGATGATCCGAGGGCGTATTGCCAAGATCGACGGTGTTAAAGCCGCCGATGCTAACGTCACACCAGAAGCCCGTTGGGCCACCAGGGGTGAGCGCGGCATTTCACAATCTGCCGTCATGCCCGAGAACGCGCATCTTCTTGAAGGCGAATGGTGGGCGGAAGATCACGATGGCAAAAACCTGCTTTCCATTGACGCCCAAGTCGCCGAAGGCATGTACCTCGGTATCGGAGACACACTCACCGTCAACATTCTGGGCCGCGAGATCACGGCCGAAATTGCCAACCTTCGCGATATTCGATGGGAATCAGGCACGATGAATTTCGCTCTGATTTTTTCACCGAACGCGTTGCAAGGCGCGCCAGGCATGTACATCGCAACTGTAAACTCGGCTGACGGCACAGAAGAAGCGATCGAACGCGCCGTCGTTGACGAACTGCCCAATGTGACGATCGTACAGGTTCGCGAAGCCCTAGAGATTCTTGAACAAGTCCTCGGTGCGTTAGGCACGGCAGTGCGAGTTACAGCCGCCGTCGCAATTGTTGCCGGCGCGTTGGTTTTAGCTGGGGCGATTGCAGCCGGACATTCACGACGGATTTACGAGTCCGTTGTCCTCAAGGTCCTTGGGGCAACGCGAGCGGGTGTATTGAAAGCCTTCGTCTTCGAATACTGCCTTCTTGGCCTCGCAACGGGGGCCATTGCGGCGGCTGTCGGAAGCCTCTCGGCCTGGGCTGTGCTGATCTTTGTCATGAAAATCGATTGGATTTTGTTCCCCGGAATTGTCGGCGGCGTCATCGTAGCCTGCATCGCGGTAACCCTTATGGCCGGATTCGCCGGGGTTTGGCGGGCTCTGGGAATCAAAGCAGCACCGCTGTTGCGCAACGACTAGGCGCGTTTATCGGCCACTTCGCCTTAAAAGCCCGAAAAACCGTACGTTTTGATTAAATCGTTGTGAAAAAGCGACCGATTATCATTGAAGGTGCGAACAAAACACCCAATATTAGCGTCATTGATCCAGCGGCACGCCAAAGTTGAAGTGCTGCGTTGGATCGAACGTAACTTTAAGTGAGGCGCATCATGGCTACCGAAACTGATCGCAGGACAATGACCGGCGCGGGTGTTGAATCCGCTGCAATTCATGAGGGCCTGCGCACCTATATGTTGAGGGTCTACAACTACATGGCTTCAGGCCTGTTGTTGTCTGGCATCGTTGCTTTTGCCGTCGCCAACTCTGGCCTTATCAACCTCTTCTTCGGGTCGAAGCGGGGCAAATCGCTGGCTACACTGGCTTAGGCATGATTTCTATGTTTATGCCACTCGGCCTCATTCTGTTTATGAGCTTTGCTGGACACAATCGCAGCGCCGGAACCATGCAGCTCCTTTACTGGCTGTTCGTTGGCACCATGGGCGTTGGTCTTTCAACCATTCTCATGACCTACACAGGCGTCAGCGTTGCGCGGACGTTTGTCATTACCGCAAGCGCTTTTGCTGGCCTCAGCCTGTATGGCTACACCACAAAGAAAGATCTGTCCGGCATGGGCACGTTCTTGCTGATGGGGCTCATTGGGCTGGTCATCGCTATGGTCGTCAATATGATCTGGCCAAGCGGCGTCATGGGCTTCGTCATCCCCGTGATCGGTGTGCTCATTTTTGCCGGCCTGACCGTCTATGACACCCAGCGCATTAAGAGCGGTTATTTCGATGTTGCAGGCTCAAGCAAGGAAGAGCATGCAGCGGTGATGGGAGCCGTTGCGCTGTACCTCAACTTCATCAACCTGTTTCAGTTCCTACTGATGTTCCTTGGGAACCGCGACTAGACTTAAAGACCTTATGGTCTGATGAAAGAGCCCGGGCAGCATGCCCGGGCTCTTTTCTTTTGTGGTGCAGGCTAGGCCTCAATCCTGTAGTTTCCTCCTCTTGCGGGTACAAAGCTGGGGCGCTTACCCGTTAGAGACGCCAAGGGGATAATTATGGTCAGCACACGCGGTGGCCAATACCAAGATATTGATGTGATTCTGGCTGATCCGAACGACACAGTTCGGTACGGCCTGATGGGCATGTTGCGACAACAAGGACTGCGCAAAATACGCGCCGTCAACAAGCTGAGTGCGTTAACCGAAGAGCTTAAGTCCAGCCCAGCCGATTTGATCGCTGTTTCCGATACCCTGGGCGATAGCGTTTTTAGCAACATTCGTAATCTTCGGCACAACAAGCTCGGCGGAAACCCCTTTGCCATCGTGACCTTCATGGTCTCACCAGAAAATCAAAGCAGCGTAAAACAAGCCATCATGGCAGGCGCGGACGACGTCATGCTGAAGCCGGTTGCACCCGGAAAAATCGTCGCTCGGGCTCAGCATATTGCCTACAACCGCATTCCGTTTATCGCAACAACGGAATACATCGGTCCGAACCGACGCAAAGACGGCCGCAAGTCCGACATCCCGCTCATCAACGTGATCAACACGTTCAAAGCAAAAATGGATGGCAAAGAAGTTAAGTCTGAAGTTCTAGAACAAGCTGTTGACCAAAATTTTAAATCGATCCGCACCGCACAGTTGGACAGCCAAGGCCTACGCCTGGGGTATGTGTGCGATCTCATTCTTACGGCCTACGACGAAGGCAAAGTCGATCAAGAAGTCGAGCATAACCTGCTCGTGCTCGTGCAATGCTTGGAAGAAGCATCAGACGCCGCAACGGCAGTGGGAGAGCCAGAGCTTTCAACCATTTGTTCTGAATTCCGTCACCGTATTGAGGCAATGTCAGGTCATTACATGACCCCGGATGAGAAATCTCTCAATTTGATTCGTAAATTGACGAAGGCATTCCAAATGGCCAAAGAGGCCGCCTCAGCCAGAATGCCTAAAATGGGTTTCCAAAAAAACCCCTAGCCTAGTTGGTCGGCCTTATCTCGGCTCGTCTACCGATCTAATATCTGGAACGCCTCGGAATGATAGGGTCAAATACCTATTGTCTCGCCCTTCACTGGAGGCTTCAACGATCATGACTGAAACGGTTCGTTCCGTTGCGCGCAGCCTACACCTTATGGCGACTCTCAATCGCAATAACGGCGCAAGCCTGAATTGGCTGGCCAAAGCGACCGGGCTATCGCGTAGCACCACCTACCGCATGCTTGAGACTTTTGTGACAGAAGGATTCGCCATCAAGGATGCCGCCAGCCGTGGCTATTGGCTCACAGAAACCGTGCAGAGTCTCAGTGATGGCTATGCAGCGACCGGCTGGATTACATCCATTGTACAGCCCCGCCTCGACGCCCTCGGCCGAGAAGTGGTTTGGCCGCTCTCCCTGTGCGTTCCTTCAGGCACCGACATGATTGTAAAAACCACCACGGACCTAGATACACCGCTGACGATGGAGCTTGTATCGGCCGGCCTACGTATGCCCATGACTGCCAGTTCAGCTGGCCATGCGTACTTAGCCCATTGCTCAGACGAAGAACGAAGGGTAATTGTTGACCTCATCCATCGCACATCAGGGACCGTGCATACGTCCAATATGCTAAATGCTAAAGATCAGTCATGGGCCTTGAAAGGCGTTCGCGATGCCGGGTTCTCTGCCCTTGAGGGCACACATCGCGTTAGCAATATTGCTGTTCCAATTTTGATTGAGGGCAGCGTCCTCGCATGCATTGTGTTGCGGTTTTACACCTCAGCGATGAGCATGACAGACGCCATTCAGTCTTTCAAAGGCCCCCTAAAAGTCGCGTCGAATGACATTGCCGAATCGTACAAAGCCACCCATGACGGGCACACAGAACTATGACCTTGAGACATCATAAATTTTGGGCGCACGCCGGTGCGCTTGTCGCAATGGCGATTGTTGGTTTCACGCTACCCAACCACGCAACAGCGGACACCGTACTGAGAGTTGCCCGTAATGCAGCGCCACCGAGCCTTGGCAATCCATTCACCAGTGTTGGACAACCAGGGTCCGGCGTGTGGAGTGTGCTTTTCGATAGCTTAACGATGATCGGGCCCGGAGGAGCTTTGCGTCCAGGCCTTGCGGTCTCTTGGGAAACAACGAGCAACACGCGCTGGGTGTTCAACTTGCGCAAAGGCGTGACATTTCACAACGGCACACCCATGACCGCAGACTCTGTTGCTGCAATTCTTGAATACCTACGCAGCCCTGAAGGTCGACGTTTTTATACATCAACTGAAGTCGACACGATTTCTGCCATTGAGGTGATCGACGCCGAAACAATCGCGATCGAAACCCGGACACCTGACGCAATTCTCCCGAAGCGCATGGCCCTCATCGCCATACCAGAACCAAACGCGTGGCGCACCTTAGGGCCCGAAGGGTTTGCCCAGGCCCCGATTGGCACTGGGTCTTTCAAACTCCGGGCCTGGGGTCAGGCAACAGGTCGTATGGTTTTCGATGCAGACCCAAAGTCTTGGCGCGCACCAAACGGCATTGATGTTCTCGAGCTATGGACTGTCGCCGACGCAACAGCACGCGTGCAGGCGTTGATCACCGGACAGGTGGATGTTCTTGAGGCCGTGAGCATAGATGACGTCGAACAGTTGGAATCATCTGGTTTTAAAATTTGGTCGTTCGGCGGGGCACAAGTGTCGTCTATCGCCTTTCGAACAATCGGCAACCCGGACTCACCGTTGCAAGACGCCCGTGTAAGGCGGGCCCTCAACTACGCGGTAAACAGAGACGTCATTGCCACCGTTCTATTCGGCGGAGAAGCAGAACCCGCTAGCCAAGGCGCCAGTGCCGGCACGTTCGGGCACGACCCAAGCTTAGAGCCTATCCCTTACGCTCCCGATCGAGCAAAAGCTCTTCTTGAGGATGCTGGCTATGGAGATGGGTTTTCAATGACCATCGAAGTCCTCACCGGTTTCAGTACGATTGATACACTGCTGTACCAACAGGTTGCCCAAGACCTAAGGGCGGTTGGTGTTGATGTGACCGTGCGCACGCCGCCCTTCGCCACATGGCTGCGCAAATTTCAGAGCAATGAATGGGGCGACACGGATGCATTTTCTCTGATGTGGGACTCCGGCGCTTACGCGGACGCCATCCGCCCCGTGCGCAATTTTTCATGCGCTAAAGCGGTGCCGTTTTTCTGCGATGAGTCTGTCATGCCACTGATCGAAGAAACAGATCGTATTATGAATACTGCTGATCGGGAGCGTCATCTCCGTAGCGTAATGCGCCGCATGAGAGACATTTCACCGGCACTTCTGCTGACCACTGCCTCTCAGCGGGTGGCAACGACAACAGATATAAAAACTTTATCGTTGAACCCGCCGAACATCAGCTATCACACGATTGAAATGCAATAGGCGCCTTAGTCCTCAGCATCATCGGTGTTGCCATGCCGCTGACCCATGTTTGCGCTTGCCTCGTCGAGGGCATCGGCGCAGGGCTCAGATAGATCAGTGATGTTTTCCATCAAGCATTGAACACCCGGCATACCGCGCTGACCGCCACAGAACTTCTTGAGGTCTGGACCACAGGTCATCATCACAGGACTGACACCGCCGCCACCTTTGCCCATGGGCCCGGATCCCATCTTGGCCCCATCAGGTTGAGCATGAGCGGACGCTATCGAGAAAATCATCACTGCAGCGGCATAGCTGATTCGACGGATCATTATACGGTTCCTTCTTAGACTTCGGTGCCAAAATCTTCGAATGTTCACATCTAGGCTACGCCGTCTCTTACAAATGGAGAAGGTATATTTGAGAGCACTGTTGTCCCAGTCGCGACCGGTGCCCTTGTATGCTCCTTTATGTATGTCTCTTTTGCCTTCGGTTTCCGCGCAGGCATCATGGAAGGCGCGGTGTACGTGCTACCTCAATGCTAAAATATGTTTCGGAAATGGTGGAAGATGGTGCCGCCTGCAAGATTTGAACTTGCGACCCCCGCATTACGAATGCGATGCTCTACCAACTGAGCTAAGGCGGCGTACCCAATAGATGCCAAGCACCTTTGAGCGGCGGGACCATAGAGCATGAACGGCAGAATTTAAAGCTGTTCTAGGGGATTGTGTTGTAATGCGGTTGACGGAACGGTCGTCATGCGCGAAAGCCTGGGTATGGCTAAGAAACTAGAGACGGATGTCATAGTCGTGGGAGCGGGCCTTACGGGCGCGACACTGGCTTGCGGCCTGGCTGCCAACGGCATTCAAACGGTGATGGTTGATCGAACCGCGCCGGAAGACAGTATTTCCCCATCCTTTGACGGACGCGCCTCAGCGATCGCCTACTCAAGTAAAGTGGCCCTAGACGGCATCGGGCTTTGGCCCTTGGTGGCAGACAAGACGGAAGCCATCAGAGAGATCAGGGTGTCCGACGGTCCATCTCTGCTTTTCTTGCACTATGACCACGCAGACATCGGTGATGATCCGCTCGGCTACATGATCGAAAATCGAGATATGCGATCGGGGCTACTTGCGTTGACGAAGCAAACCGCGGGGCTAGATATTATCGCCCCAGCAGACATTACGGCCATGACTCGCGGTAACGAAGGTGCAGAAATCACCCTGAGTGATGGACGAACGGTTACCGGGAAATTGCTTGTCGCCGCCGATGGTCGCGCCTCAATGACACGCCAGGCAGCCGGTATCGATGTCACGGGCTGGACCTACAACCAACATGCTATCGTGGCGACCATCGATCACACCGTGTCTCATCAAGGTATTGCGCACGAACGGTTTTTGCCCAGTGGCCCCTTTGCCATTTTACCGCTCAAGGGAGGGCATCGATCTTCACTGGTCTGGACTGAGCGCAAATCGCTCGTCGGGTCATTTATGGCTCTAGACGATGACGCTTTCCTTGCGGAGATCTCTGAACGCGTCGGCGGCTTCTTAGGAGATGTCTCCCTCGTCGGGCCGAGGTTCCAGCATCCGCTCGGCCTTCAAGTTGCGGCAACGCTACACCGCTGAGCGCTTGGCGCTCGTGGGCGATGCTGCACATGGAATTCACCCCATTGCTGGTCAGGGCCTCAACCTTGGCCTGAGGGACGTTGCAGCGCTGATCGATATTCTTGTCGACGCCAAACGCTATGGTCTGGACCTAGCGCACAGCGCCGGCCTAGAGCGGTATCAGCGCTGGCGTCGCGCTGACAACCTCCTTATGGCGGGAATGACGGACGTCCTAAACCGTCTTTTCTCAAACGACGTGCCGCCCCTCCGGGTCATGCGTGACATGGGACTCGCGACAGTGAATTCGCTGCCGCCTCTCAAGAAAACCTTCATGCGACACGCCATGGGGCAAGTTGGCGATTTACCGAAACTGATGCGTGGCGAAGCCCCTGGTTAGACGGCTCGCCTGGTTAGGGGTCGCGACTCATCACTTTATCTTTCAAAGCCGCAAGGTAGAGCGCCCACCTCTCATCATACTCTGAACCCAATTCGTACAATGTGCGCCACGAGTAAATACCCGTGTCGTGCAAATCATCGAACACAATCCGAATTGCATAGTTGCCGACAGGTTCCATTTCCATAATGCCAACGTGGCGGCGGCCACCAACGATTACTTTTTCACCGCCATGCGCCTGAACCTCGGCGGATGGACTTTCGACACGTAAGTATTCTGCCGGAAGGTCAAACGTCTCACCGGATTCAAAAACAATGGTTAAGGATTTCTTCTCAGGGTCGTAGGAAAGGTCTGTCGGCCAGCTTGAGACTTCCGCGTTAGAGGACATCACAAAATCCCATAAAACAAACTTTAGTCATCCAACTTGCGCGCTTCATCCGGCAACATAATGGGAATGCCGTCGCGTACGGGATAGGCGAGGCCAGCCTTCTTGCTGACCAATTCCTGCGCCTCTCGGTCATAATCCAAAGACCCCTTAGTCACCGGGCAAACCAGAATGTCGAGCAACTTAGAATCAACGTCTGATGGTGGCATTATTGTTCTCTCACGAATGTGCAGTGGGTCGTCATTGCCTGGGGCCCTCAGGAGCACCGGCCTCAAAAACCCCCATTTGAAGTAGAGCGAGGAGCATGTCTGCACGATCTTGTGGCGTTTCAGATTCCAGCAACGCTTGTTTCTCGCGGGGGTCGAATGGGCAAATCATACAGAGCGATGAAACCAACGTATGGTCCGACAAGCCTTTGATCACATCGACCTTAAGTCGCATGCTCTGCGCATCAATATAAGGCTGCAATGTCTCAAGCAGCGTATCGCGATCAAGATCAAATTCTTCGCGGGGTTCCATATCATTACGAAACGCGCCGTACTCTGCGCGCACACGGCGATAGCCTCTAACACCCTCTAACTCTCCAGCAACATGGAAGCGGCTAAGACCACGAAGTGCAATGAGGAGGCGCCCGTCTTCAGTTTCTTCGAAGTACACAATACGGCCCACGCATCCCGTTTTATACAACGGGACATCTTCGTCATCTTCAATATCTAAATCTGTTTCAGACTCGTCGTCATCTTCAGAGCTGACTCGGCCACCCATAGCGTCGTAGTTCGGTTGAATCATGCCGATCATTCGTCCCGCTGCCAACGAGTCCAAAGTCATGTTCAGGTATCGGGGCTCGAATAGATTGAGCGGTAATCGCCCCCCGGGAAGCAACAACGCACCCGTCAGCGGAAATACGGGAAGGTCTTTGGGGAGATCTTCAAATTTCGTGGATACTGGACTGAACACAGACAGGGGCCTTTGCGTTACGCAAACAACAGGGATGATAACTGTCTACGACCATCAATGGTAAGTGGATCGGTCGGGCCAAAGGCTTCAAAGAATTTTACAAGCTGTTTGCGAGCCCCGTCATCGTCCCACTTTCGATCAAGTCGCACAATC
Organism: uncultured Rhodospirillaceae bacterium; assembly: GCA_943787205.1. Lineage (GTDB taxonomy): Bacteria > Pseudomonadota > Alphaproteobacteria > Rhodospirillales > Rhodospirillaceae > WLXB01. The sequence goes on along the minus strand of CALSLN010000011.1, from coordinate 89,965 downwards.
TCGATCAAATCAGCAACAGCCCCTTCTCTATCATTCGCGCCATACCGGGCCATACCGAGATCAAACCGCGCCTGCATATCTTTCGGGTCGTCAGCAACCTTCTGCTCTAGTGCGGCGAGCTCTTCGTTAGAGCCGCCGTCAGCCGTTTGTAATTTTAATTCTAGGGCCGTCGCAACAGCGACGATCTCTGGTGCCGATCTCAATTCATCCGGCAGCTGATCCAACACTTGTTGCGCAATGTCATCCTGGTCCATGTCCATATAACAGCGAAGCGCACCGCTTAAAGCGATGACATTTTCTTGGTCTTGACTAAGAACTTGTTGATATAGAGACAGGGCATCTTCGTACTGCCCCCCTTCAGCAAGACCTGCAGCCTGCTCGAGCGCAGCGTCAATCGGCGACCCTTGCCCATCGGTCAACTTCTCGATGAAGGCTTTGAGCTGGCTATCTGGGACGGCTCCCATGAATCCATCGACTGGTTGCCCGCCTTTAAAGGCAAACACCGCAGGAATCGATTGCACCTGCATTTGCGCCGCCAGAGGCTGATTATCATCGACGTTGATCTTCACCATTTTAACCTTGCCGGCATAGCTTCGAACCAGCTTTTCGAGCGCTGGACCGAGCTGCTTGCAGGGGCCACACCAGGGTGCCCAGAAATCAACAATCACAGGAACCGACTGAGAGGCCTCTATGACGTCCTGCTGGAAGGTCTCTGTTCCGCTCTCCTTTACGAGATCACCTGGCGGTGGTGCCGCGGTGGATGCAGAGGGGTCGGACGAATCACCGATCAACATGAAAGCCTCATTATTCGATTAGATTAAAGTCGCTAGACCCTTAGATGCGTCCAAAAGGTCGGGAACGCAAGGGAAAGGCCGAAAAATGATCCAAAGCTCTAGCAAGCAACCCCTTGCAAACCCTTACTGAATGGGTATAGTCCGCGCCTTCCCCGGCAGGCACTTTGCCTGTCGCCTATCGAGCGGGCGTAGCTCAGGGGTAGAGCACAACCTTGCCAAGGTTGGGGTCGGGCGTTCGAATCGCCTCGCCCGCTCCATTTTCTCATAACAGCCACAAAGCCGGTACTACCGGGCGCCCATTGGTGCTCTGATATTCACGATAATGAGGCGGCGGTCACAACCGACGACAGGCACTGGTTCAACACCGTGATAGGATTTGTCTGTACGAGGAAAAATAACAACCCGGTTGGGCTTGTAATCAACTCGGGTATGAAGCTCGAAATCTTCGAACCCGTAATGCAGAAGGTCATCTAAAGGCATCTGTGGATTCTTCGGCGTATACAATCCTGTCCCATAGGAGCGATATTTCGGATCTGGTGAAAGGTACAAGAGCATGCTGATAAAGCGTGCCTTAGAATCCGTATGTGGGCCGATGCGGTAGCCCTTTCGATCACTCACGACTAGCATTTCAGGATCAAGCGTGATCGTTTTCTCACTTAGATGTTCAACCCGTTTTACGAGCGTACTCTCAAATTTTTTATAACAGGCGTGGATAATAGACGGGCCCATGACGGCATGGGCCACGTCGTTCCAGAACTCTTGGTCTGCTCTATCCATCTGCGATAGAAATTGGTCTTCAAGAAGAAAAATAAAACGTTCCGGGTAGTGCGAAGACCGACCGGTCTCCGGCAAAGACTTCATGACATTTTCGGATGGCCAACGTCGATGAATTTCCTCAAGGACGTCTTGGGGCAGCGCATTATCAACAACGCAGCATTCGAACGGATCTTCTATTGCAGGTGTAACTTCTATTTGCTTGGCCAGAAAAGCATCAGCGCCAGAAAATATACTCGGCATAGTCCTTGAAGCTCCCTTCCTTACGGCGCGACCGCTCAACTTGGTCTGCATTAGCCTTGAAACCAAAATTTTCCATCTCACGAATCAAAACTGCGTGCTCTTCGATATGGGGATTTATTTCTATCAAAACCGATTTCAGTTTGGGATTGACGAACGTATCGACAGCACCGCGAACGACATGATGTTCGAAACCATCGACATCAATCTTGATATGCGTTGGCATGGACACGACGTCAGAGGCCACCAGCTCGTCTAAGCTATACCCTAAACAACCCTGAGCAAACGCCGCCTTGATTGGGTTTAAGCTCTCGTCGACTTCAGCACCGAATGCATGACACGATCCCGCTGCTTTTAAATCCGTCATGTATAAACGGTCTACGCTTCGGGTATCAGCTAAAGCACAACACCAAGCCGTGACAGAACCAGACGCGTTGTTAAGTCTAATATTCGTGTTGAGAAGAGCGTAGTTTTGCGACTCTGGCTCAAACGAGAAAACACGGGCACCACTGTGAACCGCAGCAAACAAAGAATACAAACCCATATTTGCACCGACATCCACAAACACATCACCACGTTCAAAACCGTCAATCCATTTAACAGTTTCGGGCTCCTTGGTCTCGAATGTAGTTAACCGCCAATACGCCATCCGGCTCGGGGTCGTATACCTGATTCCCGTACCCCTGTATTTTAACTCAGTGATCGGGGACGCCTCTTCATATTTGCCAATAATTTCTGCGTAATCCATTCAATATCTTTCTTTGAGTCCTTTGATCGCGTGCTTATGCAAGAAGAAAAGAGACGCTCTGAATTTTGATCTGTCGATATATACGCCTATCGCGTGCGTATACATATCACGCTCTTTACATCGAGCAATGAGCATACATGAGGATCTTACAGGATGGAAAAGGCGCTACCGTTTGGCGCAAACGGATCGCCATTCGTCGCGCAAGACGCCAAAAAACGCGTTGGTAAACGCTTCTAAATCGCACAGAGAAGACGAGAGCGTCGCTTTGCGCAATGTTCTCCTCTCATCGGTAAGGCCCTGCACGTCACTCGCTAAGGACGTTGCAATTTGAACGAATTCTTGCTCGGTCTTGGCAACCCATTGGGGCTGACCGGCAGCACGTAAATGCGCTGTCGCATGGCGCCCGCAGAAACGGTCGCCCGTTAGCGTAACAACGGGCACACCCATGACTAGAGCTTCACATGTGGTTAGACCGCCAGAGTACGGCCACGTATCGAGAATGATATCCACCTGATCATATTGCTCAAGAAATTCCGCGTGTTCACCGCCAGTGCGAATAAGAATTCGATCACTGCTAATTCCGTGCTCCATGAAAGCGCTATAAAGGCGACCTTGACGCACTTCATCTGCAAGAAGATGGCCGTTTGCCAGGAAGCGGGCTTCAGGATTGGCCTTCAACACCTCGGACCAGAGTCGCAAAGTTTCCGGTTGAACCTTAGTGAGCTCACTAAAGGTGCCGAAGGTGACACAGCGGGCACTCGCCCCTGGCGATGGCGCAGCGGGTGGAAGATACGGTGGCGGCACGTAACAGACATAATCAGTGGGCAATCGCACCACGCGCTCAACATAGCGACTGTCGTCTTCTGGAGGCGTATGTGTTTCATCTCCGATCAAGACATCAATCGCACCCAACCCTCTTGTATTGACGTAATCCCCCCACGCGACTTGTAACGGTGCGGGTTTGCGGTTTAATGTTAACAATCGGTTGTGGGGCGCATGTCCTGACAGGTCGATCAAAATGTCGATTTCATCATTCACGATCAGCTTGCTTAACGCTTCATCTGAAACGCTACGGACATCGCGCCATTGGTCAGCCGCTTGCCGGAACGCTTTCGTTTCGGCGTCTGGGTGAGCCGTGCTTGAATAGCAGAGCAATGTCCAATCGTTGTGATCGCGGGCCGCTAGAACGGGTAGAGCAAAAAACCGCATGGCGTGAAATTTGAAATCTCCAGAAACGACCCCAATTCTAAGCGGGCGATCTGGATCGAAGTTATGCGTTTTAGAATACGCCGGTGGCTCAGCGCGATTATGGCGCTCGCCAAAATTAAGGTGCTCTGTGGCTAGGTCTTCTACCGATGTATCCGTCGTGTAATGCATGCACATTAAAAGACTGGAGTGGATTGCTGCGAGATCTGGTGCCATAGAGAGCACGCTCTTGCGGTGGGCAATGGCGCTTAACCCGCCATCATCAGCAAGGTCTGCAAGGCCCACGTAGGCCTGGGCAAGAGTGTTATCTAACGAAATTGCCTGATGGAAAGAGGACTCTGCCTCTTCCCTCTTGTCTTGGGCAGCCAAAACCACACCCAGGTTTACCCACGCATCGGGGTGGTCCGGACGAAGGTCAACGGCACGACGGTACGCGGACTCTGCAGCATCCAGCCTACCGGCAGCCTGAAGCGCATTACCGAGGTTAAAACGAAGGTCGGGTGACTTCGGTGCGTAGGCCAAACCTTCAATCAATACCGTCGCTGCGGCTTCCGGGTCGCCCATCGCTTTCAAAGTAATCGCGAGGTTATTGTATGCTGCCACCACACCAGGCTTGATAGCCAAGCTCGACCGAAAAGCGTCAGCAGCCTCTTCAAATCGACCCGCGTCACGTAGAGCATTTCCCGAATTAAACAGGATATCGGGCTGGTCTGGCATACCCCGGCGCGCCAACTCGAACGCATTAATCGCCTCATCCGTACGCCCCAATCTTCGCACGGTGTTGCCAAGGGAGTTTAAATAGAAAGGATTATTGGGATCTGCGCTAAGCGCCGCACGCGCAGAACGTTCCGCATCGACCAAAAGGCCTTGGTCTTGTGCAATCGCAGACAGGAGGTTATGGGCATCGCCAAAGTTTTCGTTCTGGGCCAACAACGCCTCGCTTGCGGCAATCGCCGCACTGAGGTCTCCGGATTCATATGCAGTGACCGCAGCTTGAAATTGATCTGTGATTGAGGGGCTAATGTTCGACATAGCCCTAACCTATACGGTTCCACCGGGGCAGCAATGCTATAAGGTCCTTAGACAATCTCATTTGCACTTTTTTTCTTCGAAGCATGTCAAAAACATCAAATACAACATCTAACAATCCCATAAATACGGATGGCGCGCATGCAACCGAACATGTGCGAAACGGGGACATATTGCTCGCTAATCGGGCGTATAGCGACGCAGCGATATGTTTCGAGAATGCACATCAACTGTCACCGCTTTCCTCAGCAATCGCGTTCAAGCTTGGCACCGCTCATTATCAAAACGGCAACGACGAACAAGCCATAATTGCACTAACCAAAGCGCATAACTTGGACACGCTAAACCTCAATATTTTAAATACACTTGGCGCCGCCTACGGACGGTCTGGTCAAATCATGGAATCCATTTCGGCTTTTGGGCGTGTTTTCGAGATCGACCCCGGTCACGCCGCCGCCGCAATGAATTGCGGACGGCTTTTGTTGTCGACTGACAGAGTTGAAGAAGCAGAAGCTTGGTTAGCCAAAGCAGCCAGCTTGCGCCCAAAACATGCCGAAACGTTGCGGCTTCTCACAGAAGCGCGCCTAATAATGGGGCAGCCCCGTTCTGCGACGCAATCAGGCGAGAGAGCTATGAGGCTCGACCCCGAGAATTTCTCTATACAACTCTCCTTAGGCCAAGCTTATCTTGCGACACGTAAATTATCGCATGCCCGTAACCTATTTTTATCAGCCTTAGAAAAATCTCCCGACCACCCACAAGCGCTTTATTTTCTAGCGGAAACTGAAGAAAAGCTTGGTCGCGCCGCGATAGCAAAGGCGTATTATCTACGTGTCGCGGCGCTAGATGTTGCATCAGATTTTCGAACGCTCTTAGGACTCAAGAGCGCCTTAATATTACCTGTTATTAGCCAAACCGAATTAGAGATTGGCGAGAACCGAGAAGACATATCAAACGCACTTGATACTCTTCCACGCGGACCGGTGGCAGATCCATATCGCTCCGGTGGGTTTACAAATTTTTATCTTGCTTACCAGGGCGAGAATGACAGAGATCTCCAGCAACGCATCGCTGCATTCTATTTAGAATGTTGCCCGGCCCTCGCAGCAAGCGCCCCCCATATAGACGCCGCGCCACCACACCAAACTTACAAAATTGGAATTGTTTCTAGTTTCCTGCGTAATCACACCGTAGGGCACCTTTGCCGTGGGCTGATCGAGCATCTTGATCGCCAGAGGTTTGAAGTTGTCCTTTTGCGTTGCCCCATTTTGCCCGTGGACGACCCCCTTGCCCCGGTTTTAGAAAAGATGGCGGATCAAGTGATCGACCTGCCTGACGACCTTGAAAAAGCCCGCGACAAGATCGCCAGCATCGAAGCAGACCTGATCTATTTCCCAGAAATTGGGATGGAAGATCTTGTCTATTTCTTAGCGTTCGCAAGGTCCGCTCCTGTGCAGGTGATGGGCTGGGGGGCATCCGGTAACCAGCGGAATTCCGAATGTAGATGTATTCTTATCTGTTGCAGGGATGGAGCCAGAGAATGCGACTGAGCACTATACAGAGCAACTCATTCAAACAGAGGGGTTGTCCATCTGTATGGAAAAACCCACGCCAAAAGCATCTACGAATAATCGCTCATCGTTTGGAATGGAAAAGGGGCGGCCAGCCTATCTGTGCGCTCAGAGCCTCTATAAAATTCATCCGAATTTCGATCAGATTATTGCCGGAATATTGAATAAAGACTTAGAGGCGAGAATTTATTTCCTTAGCATCCGGACGCTTGCGGACGAAATTTTTCTTGATCGTCTAAAGGCAAGCGTTGGTCACAATATAGACCGTGTCAAAATCCTGCCCCGCGTCCCAACGGCCGAGTTCATAAACCTCTTAGGGAGTGCCGACGTTTTGCTCGACATACCGCAATGGGCTGGGGGCAAAACAAGCCTAGAAAGCCTAGCCGCGGGGACACCGATCGTGCACTGGCCAGGAGCGTTCATGCGAGGCCGCCACACACTCGCGTTCTATAAAAAAATGGGGGTCACAAATTGTATCGTTGATAGCGCAGACTCATATGTCGAAACGTCGTACCGTTTAGTTCACGATCAGGATTTCAGAGCATCTGTGCGTAAGAAAATTAAAATCAACTCACCGAAATTATTTAGTGACTCATCCGCGATTGATGAAATCTCAGATATCTTTGAACGACTTATTCTAGAAAGCCGCTAGATTAACTTTGTCACTTCGCTGTCCTGGCTCGTGAATTGAAGTGCGCTAAGTCTTGAATACGGCCCCTTGGCACTAGAAAGCTCGACATGTGTTCCGCTCTCCACAACCTGGCCATCAACAATCACATGGATACAATCTGCATGCTGAACCGTGGCTAAGCGATGCGCGATGACGACAGTTGTCCGACCCTTACGAAGCACATCCATTGCCCCTTGAATCTGTTTTTCAGTTTCTGCATCAAGGGCGCTGGTTGCCTCATCTAACAATAAGATTGGTGCGTCTTTTAGAAACGCCCTGGCAATCGCGATGCGTTGCCGTTGGCCGCCTGACAACGTTTCGCCACGTTCTCCAACAAGAGTGTCGTAGCCTAGCGGCATTTCAAGAATAAAGTTTTCCGCGCCGGCAGCCCGAGCAGCAACGCTGACGTCATCATCTGTCGCTGTCGGTCGACCAAACCGAATATTGGCGCGCACCGTGTCATCAAACAAGACGACATCCTGCGACACCAACGCAATGGAAGATCGCAATGATTCAAATGTGACAGTCTGCAAATTCTGGGAATCAATACTGACATGTCCTGAATCAGGGTCAAAAAACCGTGGGACTAAATTGAGGAGTGTTGTCTTACCCGAGCCCGACGGCCCAACGAGAGCCGTTGTTTTGCCAGACTCAGCCTCAAATGAAATTTCTTTCAGGGCAACTTTGCCATCACCATACGCGAAGGAGACACGGTCAAATTTGATGCCCCCGCCGACAACTGACAAAGCCTTCGCATCACCCGACTCTTTGAGCGCTGGTTGCTCATCAAGAATTGCGAAAAGTCGTTCAGCTCCCGCAAGGCCTTCTTGAATTTGCGCATTTAAGTTCGCAAGCGCTTTCATTGGGCGGTACGCCATCAAGAGCGCAGTGATGAACGAGAAAAATGCTCCCGGCGTAGTGGTGTCTTGAATCACGCGCCAGCCGCCATAGACGATAACAATCGTCACCGCGACACCGCCGATGGTTTCCATCAACGGGCTCGAAAGAGCTTTCACCCGTTCAGCTCGCATCACAAGGTCCCGCACGGATCGGGTCATCTCTGCAGCGCGATTGGTCTCGTACTCTTCCATGCGATAGGACTTAATCAATCGCATCCCCGTGAACGTTTGTTGCAATACCGTCATTAGTCCACCGGTCTGCATTTGCGTATCCGCCGTGACCCGGCGAAGCCTTCGCCCTAACCGGGTGATGGGAATAACTGTCGCTGGAAAGACAACGAAAGCAACCGTCGCAAGAAGCCAGTCTTGATAAAACATAACTCCGACGAGAAAAATGACCGACAGGCTGTCTTTACCCAGGCCGGTCAAAGCGGTCGAGACCGCTTGGCGCATCATACCGATGTCTGTCGTAAACCGAGACATCAGCCCACCCGTGCTCTGGCGTTGAAAAAACGCTAAATCTTGATGCATCAGGTGACGGAATAATCGGTTTTGCATATCCATCAGGACACTTTGGCCGACCCCCGTCATCAAGACGGTCTGCGCATAGGTAGCCATTCCTTTGATCGTAAATGCCGCAAAGACGGCGCCGCCAACAGACCAGAGTAGATCACTGCGGCGCTCCACGAAGACACGGTTAACGACCGGATCCATAAGCCAGGCCAAAGCCGCTGTTGTCGCCGCCACCAGCACCATAAAGACGACGGCAAGCGCGACGCGGGACCCATAGGGCGCCACAGCTTCGCGGACCAAACGTCTAAGAAGCGGGCCAGATTGAGAATGTTTTTCAATTTTTGACATAGCGTTATCGCGCAGTTAAAAGCTCAGACTCTGTCTTGTCCAGAGCAGCCAATCAGTCCCTCGATTTACTCAACCTCACATTTACAAGAGTCAGGCCTTGGTTGTAGGTTGTGCCCGTTATTAAACGATCCGATGGCGTGTTGTCCCGGGTCATCTTCCCTGCCCGTAATAAGGTGCTTTACAACATGCGCGATACCGCGTCTTCGCCCCTGCCATTTATCGACCTGCAAGCCCAACGGGCCAGAATTTCAGACCAGATTGATGATGCTATCGGACGTGTTCTCGACCACGGCGCTTTCATTATGGGGCCTGAAGTCGCTGAGGTTGAACGAGAATTGGCAGAACGCACAGGCGCAGCTCATTGTCTCTCCTGTGCCAGCGGTACGGATGCCTTGATTCTCCCCTTAATGGCCGCCGGCATCGGGCCAGGCGACGGAGTTCTGGTTCCCTCTTTTACTTTTACATCTTCAGCAGAGGTCGTGGCTCTGCGCGGCGCCACACCAATCTTCGTTGATGTTGATAAGAATACGTTCAACATGAACCCGGACAGCGTTCGGCAAGGACTGATCGCAGCTGAGCGGGCTGGCGTTGCTACACGGGCCATCATGACAGTTGACCTCTTTGGGCAACCCGTAGATTTCGACGCGATCCGCGAGATTGCCGATGAACACGGCCTATGGATCTTGGACGACGGGGCTCAGAGTTTTGGCGCCACGTATAAGGGGGTGCCGATCGGAAAATTTGGCCGTGTGACCGGCACCAGTTTTTATCCCTCCAAGCCGCTCTCCTGCTATGGCGATGGTGGTGCCGTTTTCACAGACGACTCAGAGCTCTACGAGCAAATGAAGCGTGTTCGTGTCCATGGCAATGGCGGAGGCAGTACTGAAGCACAATGCCTTGGTCTCACGGCAAGGTTTGATTCCATTCAGGCTGCCGTGTTGCTTGAGAAATTAAAAATATTTGACGATGAATGCGCGAGGAGAACCGTTGTCGCCCAGCGATACAACGATGGCTTATCTGATATTGTTCAAACGCCGCGAGTCATCGATGACGCAACATCCGTCTGGGCGCAATACACATTGGTCTCAGACCAACGTGACACAATCAGAGAATCTCTCTCGAGCGAAAATATACCAACTGCCCTGTTCTATCCGCTGCCGCTTCATAGCCAAGCGCCCTATCAGGACTTTCCAGTAGCAGGGAATGGTCTTCCAATTACTGAGATGCTGTCCAAAAGTGTCGTAAGCCTTCCTATGCACCCCTACCTCGAACCGGATGCACAAGGTCGCGTTATCGCCGCAGTCCGCACCGCACTGAGTTAAGGTTGCAAAACAATGCCAAATCACGAGACGTTGCGAGCGGTAGTAATCGGGCTCGGACGGATGGGGATGCATCACGTCCGTGCATGCATGGACGTTTCCGATGTAAACTTGGTTGCCGTTTTTGACCAAGACACCGACTTAGCTAGGACCGTTGCAGCAGAAACAGGCGCCCAGCCAATCGATCAGCTGGATGCTTTGGTTCACCACGCCGACTTGGCCGTCATCGCCGCCCCAACGCTCTTTCACGCAGACTGTGCCCTCCCTTTGTTGAAATCTGGCGTGTCCTGTCTTGTTGAAAAACCAATTGCCGCGACGGACGACGAGGCGCGGGCAATGATTGAGTCCGCGACAATAGGTCAGGCCAGCCTGGGCATAGGTCATGTGGAACGCTTCAACCCCGCGATTTCAGCATTGGTTCAGGCCATAGAGAATGACCTTAAAGACGGAGCAAAAATTACAAGTCTCTCCGCACGCCGCATCAACCTCAAAGCCGATCGCACCTATGACACCGACGCCGTCCTTGATCTAATGATCCACGACCTAGATCTCTTCAACACGCTCAAGCTCGGTACCGTGGTAACGATAGACACAGAGCAAGACGCAACGGATGATCAAGTAACTGCGAGACTCATTTTGGCGTCAGGTGTTGTTGCCAGTTTTGACGTCAGCCGAGTTGCAACAGAGCAGGACCGTGGACTGGTCGTCGAAACAACCCTGTCTTCGCTGCATGTCGACTTCACCGAAAAGACCGTGACTCGGTTGGTGAACGGATCGGCGGCACCTCTCCCTGTAGAAATTCAAGATCCATTGCGTGCTCAATTGAAGTCCTTTGCCGCGACTTGTCAGGGCCAAGCTTCGATCGTTGCCACAGGGGAAGACGGCTTGGCCGCTCTTGAACTGGCTAACGACATATGCCGAAAAGCCGGACTTCTATGAATAGCCCGGCCAGGTCAGTGCCTGTTGGGCGCAAGGGACTCTGGTCTTGGGCCCTCTTTGACTTTGGGAATTCATCCTTTGCCACAGTGATTCTAACCTTTGTCTTCGCTACATATTTCACCCAGGCCATCGCTGATAATGCTGAAACAGGAACCGCTCTGTGGGGAACGGCAACCGGACTCGCTGGCGTGATGATCGCGATACTGAGCCCAATCTGTGGCGCGATTGCCGATCAAACTGGGCGACGAAAACCTTGGTTATTGTTCTTTACGATTCTGTGCATTGCGGCCACGGCAACCCTTTGGTTTGCCTCACCGGGGCCCAGTTCAATTCCATTTGCGATGATTGCCGTGATCGTCGGGCTCGTTGGATTTGAAGTGGGCTTAGTGTTCTACAATTCTATGTTGCCCGACTTAACGACCCCAGATCGTATTGGACGGCTTTCGGGCTTTGCCTGGGGCCTTGGATATGGCGGTGGCTTGCTCTGCCTTGTCGTTGTGCTTGTCATCTTTATTCAAGCAGATCCGGCACCATTTAATCTTGATACCGACAACGCCGAACACGTTCGGGCGACCGCCCTCTTTACCGCTGGGTGGATCGCTTTGTTTACGTGGCCGTTGTTTGCGTTCACACCAGACACACCGAGAACAGCGGTACCCTTGGGTGCCGCTGTTAAAACGGGAATTCACACTCTCATAACGACAATCCGCAACGCCAGACAGCATGCCAATTGCTTCCGTTTTCTAATTGCACGCATGATCTATACCGACGGGGTAAACACATTGTTTGCGTTTGGAGGGGTGTTTGCCGCAGGGACATTCGGAATGTCTCTAGAAGATATCATTGTCCTTGGAATTGCACTGAACGTAACAGCAGGGTTAGGTGCGGCCGCCTTTGGCTGGATTGATGACCGGATTGGGTCAAAGCAAGCGCTTACAATCAGTTTGTCGGCCCTAACACTGTCATCAATTGCCGTTCTCTTAGCGCAAACGATTCCTCAGTTTTGGGTCAGTGCCCTACTTATGAGTACATTTGTCGGGCCAGTGCAGGCGGCTAGCCGGACGTTTATGGCGCGCCTCGCCCCAGCAGAATTACGCGGGGAGATGTTCGGACTGTTCGCGGTCTCGGGAAAAATCACAAGTTTCATGGGCCCCTTCGCCGTCGGGGCCTTTACTGTCATGGCTGGAAGTCAACGCGTCGGCATGGCCAGTATTTTAGTATTTTTAGTTGTCGGTCTTTACTTGCTGCAAGCCGTCAAAGATCCCAGCCAGAAATCGTAACTCATTAATCTCTGCCATCGATTAGTGGCGGAAGTGACGCATCCCGGTGAAGACCATCGCCAATCCCTTTTCATCGGCCGCTGCAATCACTTCATCGTCACGGATTGAGCCACCCGGCTGAATGACCGCCGTAGCGCCAGCTTCAACCGCTGCCAGGAGACCATCTGTGAACGGGAAGAATGCGTCTGATGCCACAACAGACCCAACGGTTGCCGGTGTATCAAGGCCCGCTTCTTTCGCAGCATCAAGTGCCTTTGCCGCAGCAATGCGAGCTGAATCAACCCTGCTCATTTGGCCCGCACCAATCCCCACCGTCGCACCATCTTTAGCGTAAACAATGGTATTCGACTTCACGTGTTTGGCAATTGTGAAGGCGAACAACATATCGGTGGTTTGGTCTGCAGTCGGCACAACCTTGGTTACCGCTTTAAGATCATCAGCCGTGATGTGGCCCGTATCTTTTGTTTGCGCCAACAACCCTCCCGCGACGGGCTTAACCATACGCGCCGTTATGGATACGTCCGGCATCGTTTTGGTGAGCAACAGGCGTAAGTTTTTCTTTTTCGCGAATATGGCCCGGGCCGCATCATCTGCATCGGGGGCGATAACGACTTCCGTAAACAGTTCCGTAATTTTCCCAGCAAGAGCTTCGTCGAGTGGGCGATTTAAAGCCACGATACCGCCGAAGGCAGATACTGGATCACAGGCCAGGGCTTTACCATAAGCAGACAAGCAGTCATCACCTATGGCGACGCCACACGGGTTCGCGTGTTTGATAATAGCGACGGCCGGACGATCAAACTCGGCGACCAATTCAAACGCTGCGTCGGTGTCGTTAATATTGTTGTAGCTGAGTTCTTTACCCTGAATTTGTTCCGCTGTCGCAACGCCAGGACGAGTCTCACCGGAGAGATAAAGGGCAGCCTGTTGATGAGGGTTTTCACCATAACGAAGGTCTTGTTTCTTAGTCCCGGCGACAGACATCCAGCGTGGAAAGGCCTCACCCAATTGATCACTAAACCATGTGGAAATGGCACTGTCGTAAGCAGCCGTTCTTGAGAAGGCGCGGGCCGCGAGAACCGTACAAAGGTCATCCGACACAGCACCCGCATTGGCACTCATGTCGGCCTGGACTTCGCCGTAATCTTGCGGGTCAACGATGACAGCCACGCCTGCATGGTTTTTAGCCGCAGATCGAATCATCGCCGGACCACCAATATCGATGTTCTCAATACAAGTATCGAAATCGGCTCCAGCGGCGACCGTTTTTTCAAACGGATAAAGGTTCACGACCACGAGGTCGATCGGCGCGATGCCATGCTCTGCCATTGTCGCTTCATGTTCTGCGTTACCCCGCACGCCTAGCAACCCGCCATGCACGTTTGGATGTAGGGTTTTCACGCGACCATCGAGCATTTCGGGGAAACCGGTCAGATCGGAGACTTCGCGAACAGGAAGCCCGGCATCGGCAATGGCTTTGGCTGTGCCGCCAGTAGAAACCAGCTCTACCCCTTGACCATTGAGGAATGTCGCAAAGTCCACGAGGCCAGATTTATCGGAAACGGATAGCAGCGCACGGCGCACGGCAGGAGCAGACATAGTCACCTCAAGTTGGTCGATCAGTTAAATGCGAGAACCGGGGTTTAGCATGGCAATTGCCAAGGGAAAACGGCTTAGGCAGAGCGGCGTCACCAAATTATTTGATGACGGTCAGGTGTGGTGGGGAAGCCCCCTCTGGAGGCACACTCGAGGGCACGCCAGATCGCGATAATTCTGGCACTAAGTCCGTCAGCACCTTGAGTGCAACTGACTCTTCTTGACGGAAACAAGCGTCGCGGAGGTCATCAAGCCGCGCTTTGACAGTTTCGATAGCGCTGACACGTGGGCGGGCTATCAGTATGCCATCCATATTGGTGCCCACAGGTGGTTCTTGGCCATGGAACAATTCTTCGGTCAGCTTATCTCCTGGTCGTAAGCCACTGATTTCGATCTTGATATCTTCGTCCGGAATTTTTCCTGCGAGATGAATGATCTGTCTAGCAAGGTCCATAATCTTGACCGGCGCCCCCATATCAAGAACGTAGATCGCACCACGATCATTCCGGCCAGGGCCAAGAGCTGCCGCTTGCAGCACCAATTCAACAGCTTCCCCGACCGTCATAAAATAACGCTCAATTTCGGGGTGAGTCACGGTGAGCGGACCGCCCGCAGCCAACTGCTTTTGGAACAAAGGCACCACAGACCCCGTAGAGCCCAATACGTTTCCGAAGCGAACCGTGATGAACCGAGTGCCACAATCCTCAACGTCAGCAGCTTGACAGTAAATCTCAGCTAAACGTTTACCAGCGCCCATGACATTGGCAGGGTTAACTGCTTTGTCAGTGGAGATCAGGACCATCTCTGGCACGTTGTTCGCGATGCAAGCATCTGCAACCGTCCGGGTGCCCAAAGCATTCGTCGCCAGACCTTCAAGAGGGTTAAACTCAACCATCGGCACATGCTTCAACGCGGCGGCGTGAAAAACTATGTCTGGCCGCACCGAACTGAGGGCCGCATTAACACGAGCGTGATCTCTGACATCGGCAATGATGGGCCGGACATCAAGACCCGGCCATGACTGCCTCACCTCTTGATCAATGGAGTAAAGATTGAACTCACCGTGATCAAGCATTGAGACATGAGACGGTTCAGCGGCTGCTATTTGCCGCACCAATTCCGAACCAATTGATCCACCAGCACCCGTAATCATAACCCGTTTGCCGCGGATCAGGGCATCCATTGCATCACGGTCTAGACTTCTGGCCGGGCGACCAAGCAGATCTTCCAGGGAGATCGGCCGAGGTGCGAAATCAGGCTCATCGTAAGCGCGCAAATCCGTCTGAGGAGGCAGTTTAGTGAGTTCAGCACCGATGGACCGCGCCGTACGGAGAAGAGACTGAACGGTCTCCCGCGTATTCTGCTCGCGCGTCAGAATAAGGCGCTCTGGCGTTAGGTCCCGATTGGCCAATTTGTCGATAATCGAGTCGATATCGCGCTCAAGACCGAGCACATCCGCCCCATTCATCACCTGCCCAACACGGCCTGGTGTCGCGGTTACCAACCCGACGACCCGATAGCGGCTATTCATGTTCAATTGGGTCGCGCGAATAAAATGCGCGGCCTCATCGCCAGCACCAATCAATAAAACCGGACTTTTTGTCGTCTCAGCCGTAGCAAGAAACCCAAATCTACGATCCTTAAAAAGGCGAAAGGTGAGACGCGGCGTAGCCAAGAACACCACCAACACAAACCACCCGATAAAGGGCACAGATCGGGGCACATCATCCAATCGTGTGAACAAAAACATCAGAGGAATGAAGACCAGCGCAACCCCTGTCGCTGAACGGACAATATTGACCGCATCAACGAACGACACATAAGCCCATACGTGCCGGTATAGACCGGTAAATAAATAAATTACTAAAGCAATTGAAGAGTATACGAGCGCAAGCTCAAGTATAACATCAAGCTGGCTGAAAACTGCATCACCAATACGGAAGTAGAATGCTACCCCTACAGCAAGAAAGGCCATCGCCGTATCATGCAATAAAACGAGCAGGTTACGTGGTTGAGCGAAGATATTACTGATGGTTTTCACAGCAGTGTTTTGAATCCAAACAATTCGATGCTCTAGAATACCTTATTTGAGCGACTTTCACCATGCCATTAGAAAGCCCAACGTGTTCGACGATAGTCACGCGGCTATGCTGCAGAAATGACGCGCGCTGGGTTTCCAACGACCGTTGTACCGGCGGCGACGTCGCCAATTACAACCGCACCGGCACCGACAACCGCACCATCGCCAACCTTAACCCCTGGCACCAAAACCGCCCTGGCACCGATGTGACATTCATCGCCGACCGTAACGCCGCCGCATAGCACGGCCCACGGAGCAATATGGCTATGAGCCCCCACCCAACAATCATGATCGAGGCTTGCCCCCGTATTCAATATCGTGTTGTCGCCAATATTCACGCCAGGGTGGATAACTGCACGCGTGATGGCTTGCACACCCTCTCCCAGCGTCGTCTTTCCTGAGACCACCGCGTCGTTACTAAAGACGCTGGCGAACTCGAAACCCTTTCCCTTAAAGCTCTCAAACAAAGCACGGCGCAGCTTTAGACCGGACTGCCCCGACCCTGGCGCATTTCCGACCGCGTTCACCAAGATGATGTCTGACGGCATTTGCGCAAAAATAGCCTCGTCCCCACCAATAACTGGTACGTCGTATACGTCTGTACCGTGCAGTCGGTCATCGATGTCTGTTACCGCGACCGGAGGTGTTCCCGCCTCTTGTAGAATATGGATCAAAACCCGAGCATGGCCACGGGCGCCAATCAGGGTGATGTCACGATCTCCCACCAAGACAGTCATGTGTTGCTCCGCTCCTTTGCGGTTCGGTCGCCAGCGCCGTGTGCATAGTTTATTAAAGATACAAGTATATCTCAGAAGTGTGCCGGCGCGACCCCACCTCTATTTGCGATCGGACTATCGCGCCTTGCCCGCATGCGGGCGGCACGCCTATGATCGGCCAAATTTATAACGTTTGTGGAATATTCATGGCGAACAAAACTGCCCTTATTACCGGCATTACAGGACAAGACGGCGCCTATCTCGCAGAACTTTTGCTGGACAAAGGCTATACAGTCCATGGCGTGAAGCGTCGGTCTTCATCTTTCAATACGGGGCGAATTGACCACCTATATCAAGATTTCCATAAGTCGGGCGTGCAGTTTTTTCTGCATTACGGTGACTTAACGGATGCCACGAATCTCATTCGGTTGGTACAAGAGGTCCAACCTACTGAGATTTATAATCTTGCTGCACAAAGCCACGTCAAAGTCTCATTTGAGACGCCAGAGTACACGGCCAACTCGGATGCCATGGGTACGCTGCGATTGCTCGAAGCGATGCGTATTCTTGGAATGGATAAGACGCGTTTCTATCAGGCCTCAACATCTGAGCTATACGGCAAGGTCCAAGAAACACCGCAATCAGAAACAACACCGTTTTATCCTCGCTCACCCTACGCCGTAGCCAAACTATATGCCTATTGGATTACAGTAAATTATCGCGAGGCTTACGGTTTTCACGCGTCCAATGGAATTCTGTTTAACCACGAAAGCCCGCTTCGCGGCGAGACGTTCGTAACGCGTAAAATTACACGCGCGGTCGCGGCAATTGAACTTGGGCTGCAGGAAAAGATTTACTTAGGCAACATCGACGCCAAACGGGATTGGGGTCATGCGCGAGATTATGTCGAAGGAATGTGGCGGATCGTCCAACAAGACGAGAGCGATGATTATGTTCTCGCAACCGGCGAAACACATTCTGTTCGATCCTTTGTTGAATGCGCATTTGCAGAGATTGGCCGCTCTATAGAATGGCAAGGGTCCGGTGTTGACGAGAAGGGCCTCGATGCGAAGTCTGGAGCCGTACTTGTTGAGATTGACCCACGCTACTTCCGGCCAACAGAAGTTGAGCTTTTGCTGGGCGATCCTACCAAAGCACGAGAAAAATTAGGGTGGACTCACACCACTGTCTTTGCAGACATGGTAAAAGAGATGGTGGCCGAAGACTTAAAGCTCCTTCGGAACGAAAATCGCCGATACGTGCCTGACGACTGATCCACATCATGACTGATCTTCATTACTCTCTCGCCGGAAAGAAAGTTTGGGTGGCGGGTCACCGCGGTATGGTTGGCGCGGCCCTTGTCCGGCGCTTAAAAAACGTCGACTGCGAAGTCGTAACGGTGCCACACGCCGCGTTAGATTTAACGCGTCAAAAAGACGTCGAAAACTGGATAGCTGAGACCAAGCCTGATGCCATATTCATGGCGGCCGCAAGGGTCGGTGGAATTCTCGCAAACGACTCTTATCCGGTCGAATTTCTTATGGAAAACATTAAGATCGAGACCAACGTGTTTTCGGCGGCGCACGCATCAGGCGTAAGCCGCGTGATGTTTTTGGGATCCAGCTGCATTTACCCGCGACTAGCGGCGCAGCCCATGAACGAAAACTCTCTTCTCACCGGACCGTTGGAGCCAACCAATCAATGGTATGCGATAGCAAAAATCGCTGGGGTTATGATGGCCCAGGCTTATCGTCGCCAATTCGGACGAGACTACATCTCATGCATGCCAACGAATTTATATGGGCCCGGCGATAACTTTGATCTTCAAGAGAGTCACGTTTTATCCGCATTGATCGTGAAAGCGCATCTGGCCAAAGAGGCTAACTCAGATAGTTTTGAAGTGTGGGGTACTGGCAACGCCCAAAGAGAGTTTCTTTACGTCGACGATATGGCCGAGGCCTGCGTCTTTCTCATGGAACACTACTCAGCTGACGAGCCGATTAATGTCGGATATGGCAAAGACATCGCCATACGGGACGTGGCCCAAACTGTCGCTAAGGTCGTCGGGTTTAGCGGCGCAATAACGAATGATCTCGGTAAGCCAGATGGCATGCCCCGTAAACTGATGGACTCAACAAGGATCAATGCCCTTGGCTGGCGTGCGTCGACCAGCCTAGAGGACGGGATCGCCAAGACTTACGCTTGGTATCTCGAACACGAGACCTAAAACGCGCTCCGAAACACCGGCCACAGATCACTCAAACCAGACCTGGAAAAGGCTTTTCCCTTGATCAGCTAGGGTCTGGGACGTACAAAGCCTTGTACCACATCACTTTTTGCCCGGAGGGACCGGACCACCGGCATGCAGATTTACCTCCCGATCGCCGAGATGTCGGTGAACATTTTCCTCATCCTAGGCATGGGTGGGCTGGTCGGGATGTTGTCTGGCCTGTTCGGTGTTGGTGGTGGGTTTCTCATGACCCCTCTTCTCTTTTTCGTCGGCGTCCCGCCTGCCGTAGCCGTAGGCACTGAAGCCAACCAAATTGTAGCCAGCTCTGTCTCCGGAGTTCTTGCCCATTGGCGGAGAGGCAATGTCGACCTGCGCATGGGAGCTGTCCTTACGGTAGGAGGTTTCTTTGGCTCGACGTTCGGTGTGGCCTTGTTCTCTTTCCTCCGCGAACTTGGTCAGATTGAATTGGTAATTTCACTCTCTTACGTCGTCTTTCTTGGCGCCGTCGGTGGGCTGATGTTTTACGAAAGCGCAAAAGCAATTCTGAAACGACGCGGCGCGCCAGCCGGTCGCGTAACAAGCTCCGCCCGCGGGCCAGGTCGACATACCTGGATGCACGGCCTGCCATTCAAAATGCGGTTCCGTAAATCAAAACTCTATATTTCAGCCCTATTACCTCTCGCGATTGGATTCGTAGTCGGTATCTTGGCGGCTATTATGGGAGTCGGCGGCGGCTTCGTAATGGTACCGGCTATGATTTACCTTCTAGGCATGCCGACACAGGTCGTCATTGGCACGTCGCTTTTTCAAATCATTTTCGTAACGGCCAACACAACCTTTTTGCAAGCAACGATCAACCAGACCGTTGACGTCGTCCTTGCTCTTCTCTTGCTCATGGGCGGTGTAATCGGGGCGCAAATTGGCGCTCGAATGGGCGCTAAACTCCGTGGAGAACAGTTGCGCGTGTTGCTCGCGATGATCGTCCTCGGTGTTTGTCTTAAACTGGCCTTCGATCTCGTCGTGACGCCCAGTGAGCCATTTTCTTTTGGTGGTTTCGGCGAATGACGGTCCGAATCGCAGCGCTTACTTTACTGTTTGGACTTAGTCTGTTCCGCACAGCAGATGCGCAAACTGTCCCGCTGGTCGCTGATCTCTCAAACCACCTTGTTGCGATCACAACAGGATTTACAGGAACTGACGTTTTGCTCTTTGGGGCGACGGATGGCCCAGGGGATGTGGTCATCGTTGTGCGTGGCCCGTCAAAAGACGTCACTATTCGGCGTAAAGACCGCGTCGGGCCTATTTGGGCAAACTCGGATGCTTTGGCGTTGAGAGACGTGCCGTCGTTCTATCATGTGGCAAGCAACCGAGACATTGCGGAGTTCACGTCAGAGCGCGTACGCGCGTTGTATGAAATCGGTGTGGAGAATCTAAAACTAAAGTTTATCGACCCCCTCCAGCCTGACGACGTTCAAAAAGAATATGCGGACGCGCTCATTCGACTCAATGCAGATCTCGGTCTGTACAACCTGGAGAACGGGAAGGTCTCGCTTTTAGCGAACAGACTCTTCAGAGCGCAATTACATTTCCCAGCCAATGTGCCGACGGGAGCCTATGAAGTCGGGATTTATCTATTCCGAAATGGCGACGTTGTTAGTGGCGAATTTGTTCCACTCATCATTTCAAAAACTGGGATTGGTGCAGAAGTTTATGACTTCGCACACAATTCTGCGCCCCTCTATGGCATTTTCGCCATTATAATTGCCGTTCTTGCTGGTTGGGCTGCAGAAGCCGCTTTCAGGCGAAGATAAGGATGGACCAATGGTAGATGAACCAGGCGTCAATCAAGATCACCCTCGATCGTTTCTACTCGTTGTAGATTCTTCATCGGAACTCAGCGCTGCACTGCGCTTTGCCAGCCGACGCGCCCTACATACAAACGGAAATGTCGCCTTATTCCATGCCGTGGAACCGTCGGATTTTCATCACTTCGCATCCATCGCGGATCTCATGGAAACGGAGGCGCGGTCTGAAGCCGAGAAGCTTTTGCAACATGCGGCCGCGGATGTTCAGCGTCTCACTGGCAGAATGCCAAGCCTTTTTCTGCGCGAAGGCGACACCAATGAACAGCTCTTGGCTGTGCTTGATGAACAGAAAGACATTTCGGTCCTCGTACTCGGTGCGGGGACAGGAGAAGACGGCCCTGGCCCGCTGGTTTCCGCCCTTTCTGGGCGTTTGGCGGGCAAGATCACACTTCCAGTTACGATTGTCCCAGGCAACCTGACGACTGAAGAGATCGACGCACTGACCTAGAACTCAGATCGAATCACAGGTCGCTTCTGACTTGGCCCTTGAGACTAGACCGAATTAGTCCTAATTAAAGCCGATAGAACCTCATCCAATGTCAGGATTACACCGATGTTTATTCAGACTGAACCGACACCGAACCCCGCGACCTTAAAATTTCTTCCCGGTCGCCCGGTTATGGAGTCTGGTGTTGCAGACTTCACAACGGCTGACGATGCAAAGCAATCGCCACTCGCCAACAGCCTGTTTAATGTTGAAGGCATTTCTGGCGTCTTTTTCGGAACTGATTTTATCACCGTGACGAAAACCGACGACATGGATTGGCAAGTGCTCAAGCCTCACGTGCTTGGTGCGATCATGGACCACTACACAGCAGGCCACCCCCTACTGTTAGATGGCGCGACCAGCGCGACCGAAGAAGAAACATTTGATGATGCTGATGCTGACCCTGACGTCATTGATCAAATTAAAGAACTCATTGAGACGAGGGTGAGACCAGCGGTGGCACAAGATGGCGGGGATATCATCTACAAGGGCTTTAAAGGCGGCACAGTCTTTCTTCACATGCGTGGCGCCTGCGCAGGTTGCCCCAGTTCAACAATGACGTTGAAATCGGGCATTGAAAACATGCTGCGCCATTACGTTCCAGAGGTGACACAGGTCGAAGCCGTACTGTAAATTAGGCTATCGGTCTCGTTCTCTTAGGTCACCCCTTGTCGCCTATCATCGCTCATATAAAAACTTTTGCGTTAGCTCTGCTTGGGGCTGTGCGGGCGCTTTACTTTAAGGCGCGTCAGAGTCCGCTAGAAGCGGAAGCCATACTTGTTGGCATCATTCTGATGGCTGCTGCTATTCAAGAACCGGGCGGCGCGCCAAGAAGAACCGATGGCCGCATCGTTATTTCTGGCGAGGCCGTGGAGCCCAATGCGTTAGAGGAAACATTTTCCGCTTTTGGGTATTTGCTAGACGATGTGCGCACGGGTGACACACTCGTGCCCAGGCTTATTGTGTCTTCAATGCCAGAGGGACTGAAAGACATTCGTGTCATCGACCGACGAAAACGCCTGTTCTTTAGACTAGTCCTCCCCCTCATTCTAACGACCAACGAAAGCATTGAGTCCGATCGAGCTCGTTTATTGGCAATCGGTCAATCAGTAGACGAAAATAGCAACGAGGAAGTCGACATAAGTCCAGAGAACATTATCTGGATCAATGACCTAGCCGCCCGATACAACATCGACCCCTTAGAAGACGATTTGACCATAAAAGATTTAGTGGGCGTACTCGCAGTAAGAGTCGCCCCGGTTCCAACATCCTTAGCTCTCGCACAAGCTGTTGAAGAAAGCGCATGGGGAACGTCGAGGTTTGCGCGTGAAGGCAACGCTTTATTTGGTCAATGGGTTTGGAATGAAGATGCCGGCATCGTGCCGACAGATCAGCGTGAGGGACAAGCTTACGCCGTCCGGGCTTTCGCAACACCATTGGACTCCGTGCGTGCTTACGCAAAAAATCTAAACACGCATTGGGCATACACGAGTTTTCGTGAGCAACGAGCAGAGATGCTAAACACGACTGGTGACACAGATGGTTGGACCTTAGCTCAAACCCTAACGCGCTATTCAGAGCGTGGGGAAGCGTACGTTGAATCATTACACACTATAATGCGCGTTAATCGTCTGCGATCTCTAGATGATGCAGAACTTGCAACGCCGGAAGATATGAAACAAATGGCGAGCACAAGTTAGGCTGATCTTACTGAGCCAGTTTAGCGGTAGCGTGGATGAACAGGCACGCCTTCAGTTTCAAAACCCGCAATCACCTGCCAGCCAAACCAATGCCATCGTCCCTGTGTCTCGGGTAAATCAGAACGCAGAGTACAGTTCACACGAACCCTTCCCGGGTTAAACGGCGACCCGGTTACAACATCAACCGCATCTTTTTTAATAACCGATTTAAGAAGCTGACCCCTTGGTCCGTAGCACGTTAGATCTGCAATGTTGGCGGGCGGTTTACCAAGAGAAAGCGTAAGGGTCTTTGGATGACCGTTTAGAATTGGGTCAGGCGGCGTGATAGCAATAACAGGCAATGGCACCGTATCAATGACGAGACGAAAGCGGTCAACTTCACCATAGGCCTCGTTAAGAGCAAACCTAGGTAAATAGTGTCGATCACTGTGACGTCCAATTGCACCTGAATGCTGGCCGAAAGCAGCCTGAAACCCATGATCGCGAACAGCGTCAATATCTGCCAGGCCAGCCTCACCGTGCGGATAGGCATACAGGCTTGGAACGGCAGAGAGAGAGCGCTCGAAGGCCGTCGCCATGGCCTCTAGGTCTCGTTTCACACCATCAGAACTAAGAGACGGGAGGTGACTATGCGTGTGACTATGAGCCCCGATGGTGACGCCCTCTTTTTGAAGCATGCGAACTTCGGCCCACGTCAAACTGTCGCTGTAACCGCTCTCCACGGCGTCTGTGGCAACAAACAACGTTACGGGAAACCCCGCTGCCTTTAGGCGAGGCCATGCGACGGTCAGAAAGGAACGGTAGGCATCATCAACAGTAATCGCCACAGCCTTCGGCGGGGGGGTTATGTCGCCTTTGTGCGCTGAAACAACGTCAGCAAGCGATACGACCGAATGACCCCCGGTCTGAAGCGCACGAATATGATCTTCAAGTTGCGCGACAGTCGTATTTGTCGACGGGTACGCACTTTCCCCAAACCGGTGATACATCAAAACCACGGCGGATCTTTGACTACCAACCTCTTGGGCTTGTACCCCCATTAATACCGGCGCTAAAGCGGTGGTAAGCAGTGCCACCATTGACAGAAAACTGATAAGCAGAGACTTCATAACTTTAGTCTACCAGATACACGAAAGGACGCGCCATGAGCCGCACGCCGATAGATGACACGGGCCTCAATCTTATGTTCCGCGATGCTAGAACACAGAACAGTTGGCACCCAGAGCCCGTTAGTGCTGATGTGCTTAAGAACATCTTTGACCTCATGAAAATGGCACCAACGTCAGCCAACTGCTCTCCGGCCCGTTTCGTTTTCGTTACGACGCCTGAAGGCAAAGAGAAGCTGAAGCCCGCGCTTTCGAGTGGAAACCTCGACAAGACGATGTCCGCACCCGTCACCGCAATTATCGCTTACGACACAGTGTTCCATGAACACCTACCGGACCTATTTCCCCACACGGATGCCAGAGCTTGGTTTACGGGAAATGATGATCTCGTCATAGAGACGGCCATGCGCAATGGCACACTGCAAGGGGCCTACTTGATGATGGCGGCACGCGCCCTCGGTTTAGATTGCGGACCAATGTCAGGCTTTGACGTCGACATGATTAACGAGACCTTCTTTCCCGACGGTCGGTTCAAGGTCAATTTTTTATGTAATCTAGGCTATGGCGACGACGAAAAAGCTCACGCACGTCTGCCACGCTTCGACTTCGATCAAGTATGCGGCGTCGTATAAATTAGGCGCGGGGCGAAAAGCCTATCGCCTCATACGCCTCGGCAAGAACAGGCTCGGCCAAGCTGCCCGCTTTTTCTGCGCCACGCGCAAGCAAGCGATCAAGCTCTGCCGGATCGGCCAGCAACTCAGACATACGGCTGGCGATTGGGCCAAGGACAGAAACAGCGAGCTCAGCTAGCTTCGGCTTGAAGGCGCCAAACCCCTGACCTGAAAATTCCGCAATCACATCTTCAACAGTACGGTCGGAAAGGGCAGCGTAGATATTGATCAAATTGTTTGCCTCTGGCCGGTCTACCAGGCCGTCTTTGGACTCTGGAAGGGCTTCAGGGTCGGTCCTCGCACGCTTGACCTTATCGGCGATGACGTCAGCGCTATCTGTCATGTTGATACGGGTCATATCGGAAATGTCTGACTTTGACATTTTGCGTTGGCCGTCACGCAAACTCATAACACGAGTTCCAGGCCCCTGAATAACCGGTTCGGGCAAGGGAAAGACATCTTTTTTAGTATCGACATTGAATTTTTGTGCAATATCGCGTGCGAGTTCCAGGTGCTGTTTCTGATCTTCTCCGGTCGGAACATGGCTGGCCTTATAGGCCAAAATATCCGCAGCCATGAGGTTGGGATAAACCATCAATCCCGATGACGCTTTTTCTTTGTTTTTACCGGCCTTGTCTTTGAACTGGGTCATACGATTGAGCCAGCCAAGGCGCGCGACGCAATTAAACACCCACGCCAATTGCGCGTGCGCAGGAACATGGCTCTGAATGAACACCGTGCTTTGGTCGGCATCGATACCTGAGGCAATCATTCCAGCTGCCACTTCTCTGGACGACTGGGCAATGTCACCTAAGTCAGGCCAAACCGTAATGGCATGTAAATCTACGATACAAAAAAGACATTCGTAGTCGTTCTGCATGGCCACCCAGTTTTTCATTGCGCCAAGGTAATTACCGAGATGCAAATTACCGGTGGGTTGGATGCCAGAGAGGATACGGTTTTGTGGGAACGCCATGTGTCACGTCGCTGAATTGAATGAAGCTTTAGGCGCGGGGATAGCCCAGCGTTTCTTTAGGGTCAAGCAATCGGGGAGATCAATGGTTTTGCTAACTGCGACGCAAACTGCTGAGATCACTACGCGCCGCGCCGCCAGTGGCAAATAGGACGCCACCATAAACGACAATGCCGACACCTATAAGGCTGGCCAATCCCAGGGCCCGTGGTAATTCTGGCCCTGCCGCTTTTCCCGAAACCCCAAAAAGCGGTCCGAACATTGTAGTTAAAAGAATAAGGCCGATCCACACCGCCGCGCCCATGGATGCGCTTGCAAACAAAATTCGGGGGAGGCGCTTTAACAGTCGGCTATCTGGGACAAAATGTCCCCGCCGATACAGAACGCTGCCAAGGAGGCCCGCATTAAGCCAAGCAGATATAGCAGTTGCTAAAGCGATTCCCACATGCCCCATGGACCGCATGAGAATGAGGTTTAGAACGACGTTCAGGAGCATCGCTGCGGCAGAAATTTTGACTGGTGTCGCAGTATCCTGGCGGCCAAAAAATCCTGGCGCCAGCGCCTTGATCAGAACGTAGGCTGGCAACCCAGCAGCAAAAGCTGCCAATGCAGCCCCCACCGCTTCGCGATCAGAAACCGTGAACGCACCCCGTTCATACAACGCGGCCGCAATCGGATGAGCCAAAACCAAAAGACCCACAGCAGCCGGTAAAGTAAGGACCAGACTAATTTCGATTGCTCGGTTCTGGGCTTGAAGGGCCTCTTCCGGATTATCGCTTTGAATCGATCGCGACAACATTGGCAGCAATGCAACTCCAATACCCACGCCTATGACGCCAAGGGGCAATTGATTGACTCGGTCAGCATAGTAGAGCCACGAGACAGCACCGACCGCGACCAACGTCGCGATGATCTTATCGACCAAGAGATTGAGCTGATAAAGGCTAGCACCAAAGACAACGGGGAGAATGCGCTTAAGTAACTGGCGAACGCGGGGAGATAGCCTTGGTCTAATCAGACCAAGCGGCATACCAGCGGCACGCACGCGCCATGCTAGCCAAGCAAATTGGATAACGCCTGCAAGGGCCACGCCCCAAGCCAAAGCCATGGACGCGTCCATGCCAGAGGACAGCGCAAATAGAACAGCGGAAATCAAAGTGAGATTCAAAAGAATAGGTGTTGCGGCAGCGGCAGCAAAGCGATCCAGAGCATTTAACACACCCGATTGAAGAGACACGAGCGAGATAAAAAACAAGTACGGGAACGCGATCCGCGCCAGATCTGTTGCGCGATCCATTTGCCCAGGTATCTCAGCAAACCCTGGGGCGATGGCGTACAACGCGATGGGCATGAAAACCATCATCGCTAGCACAAACATAAACAGCACGGTCGCCAATACCGCGAAGGATTGCTCGGCAAATCGCAACGCCTTTTCACGCCCCTCTTTCTCTAGAATTTCTGAGAAAATGGGAACAAATCCAGCCGAAAACGCCCCTTCCGCAAACAACCTACGGAACAAGTTGGGAAACTGGAAAGCAATCAAGAACGCGTCTGCTGCAAGCCCCGCACCCAAAACACCCGCAATAAGGATATCTCGCACGAACCCTGTCATGCGGCTGATCAAGGTCATGCCGCTGACGGTCGCAAAGGCGCGAAGGAGTGATTTTCTAGCTGCCATAGGTAAGGTTTATATCACCCGCGCGTCACGGCATAGAGATGGCGATGCTGCGTCCAAAAAGAGATACCTGTCTATTCTGCGGCTGTTGGCTGAGCCGCAACAGGTTTAGAGCGAAGAACCGAGAAATCGTCAGGAACACCAATGGCCTTGCCAAGGGCTTCACGGATTTGGCGTATTTTAGTTTCGTTCTCAACCTTCATTCCGAAAACATCTTTAACATAAAAAACATCAACGACGCGTTCGCCATAGGTGGAAACGTGAGCCGAGCCTATTTGCAGCGCCAGCTCAGAAATAACCTTCGTGATATCAAACAACAACCCGGCCCGGTCATGTCCGTTGATTTCGATAACGCTAAAAAGCTTAGACGCTGTATTATCAATAATAACGCGGGGGGGCGCCTCTAAGGCCTGCGCGCGATCGGTCAGTCTGTCTTCGACGTTTTCAAGCTCTCGATCCAACCGAAGCCGCCCTTCAAGGGCTGCCACAACGCGGGACTTGATCCTATTAAGTTTGGTTTCAGTCGTTAAAACAGTGCCGTTGAAATCTTGCACGGTAAAAGTATCCAACGCCATGCCATTAGAGAGCGTTAGAATTTTTGCATCGACGATGGAAACATTAGAGAGCGCTAAGGCACCTGCGATCTTTGCAAAAAGGCCCGGATGGTCTGGCGTGTAGATCATCATTTCCGTAACGGCACGAGCTTTATCAATTGCGAATTCAATTGCAATGTCTTGATCACTGTTCCCAGCAGATCGTATGAATCTGGCATGCCGTTCGTGGGTGTCGACGTCATATGTCACCCAGTACGACGAAAAGCCGGATCCTACAAAGGCCTCACGACTTGCAATAGGCCAATCAGATAGCCGTTCAGCCAGCGCTTTTCTCGCTCGATTTGCTCGCGCGTCCACCGTCGCTGTCGAATGGGCACCAGACATCCGTTCTTCGGCCCGATTATAGAGCTCACGCAAGAGTGTCGCTTTCCAGTCATTCCAGACCTTCGGGCCCACAGCGCGAATATCAGCACACGTCAATGCCAATAGAAGTTTCAGGCGTTCAGGCGATTGAACGGCTGCACAAAAATCGACAATAGTTTTCGGGTCATCAAGGTCGCGCTTGAACGCAGTATTGCTCATTAACAAATGCTGGCGCACAAGCCAGCTAACGGTCTCTGTTTCTTCATCTGTCAGTCCGAAACGAGGACAAAGCGTAAGGGCGATATCAGCGCCAAGCTCAGAGTGGTCCCCACCGCGACCCTTAGCAATGTCATGCAAGAGAACCGACACGTATAAGGCTCGACGCGATTGAATTTTGCCAACAACCTTCGAAACAATAGGGAGGTCATCTTTCAACGCACCATTCTCAATGCGGTGCAGAATGCCAATAGCACGGATCGTATGTTCGTCCGTTGTATAGACGTGGTACATGTCGAATTGCATTTGAGCGACGACGCGACCAAAATCAGGAACAAAACGACCGAACACACCGGCCTCGTTCATGAGACGTAATATTGATTCAGGACCTTTCTTGAAGGTCATGATCTCTACAAACAGTCGGTTTGCTTCGGCGTCATCACGGATATCATTGACCAAATGAAGGTTGCGCGTGATCAACTCTAACGCATGAGGGTGGAGATCCAGGCCATTCTCTTGAGCAACATGAAAAATTCGAATGAGCTTTGTCGGATCTTCAACAAAAGCATCGTCGTTGCTAACCGTGATTCGCCCGCCCTCAACTGAGAAACCTTCAAGTGTTTTACGCCGTAATACTGCAGGGAGACGCAACAACGGTTTGCGACGTTCTTTTTCTTCAAGGACAGCGGAGATGATGCGGGTTAGATTGCCGACATCTTTAGCGATTAAAAAATAGTGCTTCATAAATCGCTCGACCGCAGATCCACCAGCATGGTCTGTGTAACCCATAAGCTCTGCGAGGCGGGGCTGAAGATCGAATGTCAGGCGGTTATCAATCCGACCCGTGACATAGTGAATATGACATCGGACGGTCCACAGGAAATCGTAAGCTTTCTGAAAACGTAACGCCGCATCACTATGGATGAGTTCACGATCCACTAGTTCCTGAACGTTTGAAACACCGTACAGATATCGAGCAATCCAATACAAAGTGTGTAAGTCGCGCAAGCCGCCTTTGTCTTCTTTGACATTTGGCTCGAGCACATACCGGCTATCACCTAATCTTTCATGGCGGGCATCGCGCTCAGACAACTTAGCATCGACAAAAGCCATGCCGGTGCCTTCAACCACATCTTCTCGGAAGCGTACCTGCAAATCACGCGCGAGATCTTGATCTCCCCAAATCCAACGGGACTCCAGCAAAGCGGTTCTGATCGTCATATCCGCCATGGCTTGTTTTATATTGTCGTTGACCGTGCGCACTGCATGCCCAACCTTGAACCCAAGATCCCAAAGCACATAAAGCATGTACTCCACCAAATTTTCGGTGAACGGCGTTTTTTTGTAAGGCAGAAGAAAAAGGAGGTCGAGATCGGACCCGGGTGCAAGCTCGCCGCGACCGTAACCACCGACCGCCATAAGACTCAATTTCTCACCCGTGGTCGCAACGCCACGCTTAAAGACCCGCGTTGTTGCAAAATCAAATAGCACACGTAAAATTTGATCCGTAAGATACGAGAGTTCAACGACGGTATCTGATCCGGTTCCTTCACCACTTTCCAAGCGCCGGCGTATTTCCACACGCCCGGCTTCCAACGCGGAAGACAGTTCTTCCATCAATATGGGGCGAACGGCTGAGTCCGCAACATCTCCGGAAAGACGCTCGTCCAACCGCTCCGATATGGCGCGACGACTTATCAAGTTGCGAGGAGAGCGAACGTTTGTCACCAACGGACTTTCAGAAACTTATCGACAGTTATTTTTAGGGGCGATCAATATCGCATTGCCTGTAAAGCTATCGCGGCGTCACCCCAGACCGTCGCGCATCATCTGCAGAAATTTTTACAACCCGCTCTTTGCTCTTCTGCGGAATGATAGGTGGAATATTTGACAAACTGCTTGTTGATTCACCGAGCGCTGACGAACCGGTGAGGCCTTCCAAAGCAAAGCGTGACTTCATCCGCGCATTGAGAATGGTTAAGGCTTCGAGGGTCTTGGCCGGACCGATAAATAGAATGCCCAAAATAATCGCTGCCCCAGACCCCGCCATTGCGTAGACATCGTTGACCCAGGGGTACCCTGAGAATGCCAACATAACCCCACATGCACAGCCGATGATGCTCATCCAACCCATAAAATTGAGAATACGGGCGATAGCTGGAGAGGTCGGACGATCTTCATTAAAGGAAAAAGCCATGATGGAGCTCCTATAATGGCGCAAGAATAAGCAACAAAGGTACACCCACTATAACATTAATGAGGGTTAAGAGTCCTTATCCGCCAGCAAGGCTCTTACACGATACAATGCATCTAAAGCCTCTTTTGGCGTCATCTCATCCGGTGCGAGCGCGGCTAAGGCTTCCTCTGCTTGAGAGGATTCTACTTTGGGAGAATGCATCGACGAACTGGGAGAGGTAAGCGCGAAAAGCGGCAAGTCTTCCGCCAAGCGACCCGCATTACCGGCCGCCTCTCCACTTTCGAGTTGTTCAAGAACCTGTTGTGCCCGCGCAATCACCTGGCCGGGCAAACCAGCAAGTTTGGCAACATGAATTCCATAGGATCGGTCCGCGGTACCTGGAGCGACCTCATGAAGGAATACGATGTCCCCTTGCCAGTCCTGCACCTTCATATGATGTGGATCGAGACGGTCCATCTTCTCAGCCAATGCCGTTAACTCATGGTAATGGGTCGCGAACAAGGCGCGGCACGCGTTGCCATCATGAAGGTACTCAAGCGTTGCCCAAGCAATAGAGAGGCCATCAAATGTTGCGGTTCCTCGGCCAATCTCATCCAGTATGACGAGAGAACGAGACGTCGCTTGATTGAGAATGGCTGCTGTTTCAACCATCTCAACCATGAATGTCGACCGGCCGCGCGCTAAATCGTCTGCGGCTCCGACACGGGAAAACAGGCGGTCTACGACACCAATCTTAGCTGCGCCAGCAGGAACGAAGGACCCGATTTGGGCCAAGATTGCGATCAGCGCATTCTGACGTAGGAAGGTTGACTTACCAGCCATATTTGGCCCGGTTACAAGCCAGACCTGGCCATTTTCAACGCCGTCCTTGCTTCCAAGTTCACACCCATTAGGCACGAATGCGGCATCAGATGTTCGAGACAAGGCAGCTTCAACGACAGGGTGTCGACCGTCATCGATTGTGAAAGACGTTCCGGAGTCTACGACAGGACGTGTGTAACGCCGCTCGACTGCGACTTGCGCTAGACCAGCGGCAACATCTATTTCGGCGAGTGCTTCTGCCGTGGTTGCAATAGGGTCAACCCGTTCTAGGACTTCTTGGACAAGCGTTTTGAAAAGCTCGAGCTCAAGCGCCAAAGTCTTGTCGGCTGCAGATCGAATTCGATCTTCAAGATCACCAAGCTCTATCGTTGAAAACCGCATAGCACTAGCCATGGTCTGACGATGGATAAAGGCGGTCTGACCAACCACGGCTTCGGTGCCATCGGTCGTTCGACTTGTTGAGAGCAAACCATCGCCATGACGAGCAGGCACCTCAACGTAATACCCTAGAACATTATTATGCCGGACCTTCAGAGTCTGAATGCCAGTTTCTTCACTGTACCGGGCTTGCAAACCTGCAATATTCTTACGGCTGTTATCACGCAGCTCACGGAGTTCGTCGAGCGTTTCGTCGTATCCCAATCGGATGAAACCACCATCTCTGGCCAGCATCGGCATCTCGTCTGCTAATCCGCGCGACAACCTGTCAACCAGCACACCATGCTCACCGAGTTTTTGCTTCACCAGTTCAAAGGGATCAATCCCCGTAGAATCTTTAGAGGCAGATACGGCAGCTTCGATGATTTCTCTAAGGCTTGGTGTCTTTCCTAAAGCATCACGGATGGCCGCAAGATCACGGGGGCCGCCACGATCTAGTGTGATGCGACTTAAGGCCCGCTCAATATCTGGCGTGGCTTTGAGGGCATCGCGAATTGCCATGCGACCTGCCGGTGAATCCACCATCACATCCACTTGGTCTAAGCGCTTAGATATCTCAATCGGGTCCGTTAGGGGGGCTGCAAGTCTCGACGACAAGAGCCGCGCGCCAGCACCAGTGCGCGTCGCATCAATAACACCGAGAAGGCTACCCTGCCGTTCGCCCGTGAGTGTGCGGGCTAATTCTAGATTTCGTCGCGTTGCGGCATCGATTTCCATGACCGTGCCATCGCCGAGACGGCGCGGCGCCTTGAGCCTGGGCATGCGACCTTTCTGAGTTAGATCGATGTAGTCTGCCAGCGCCCCAGCCGCCGCAATCTCCGCGCGCCCAAAGGCGCCGAACGCGTCTAAACTCTTCACTGCGTAAAGAGATTCCAGCCGTCGGCGCGCATTGTCGGAATCAAATCGAACAGATGGCAACTCGGTTAGAATATCGTCCCAGTCTTCAATCACTGAATAAACCGAGTCATCCGCCCGAAGGACATCAGATAGGAGGATTTCTCCCGGATCGATACGAGCCAAGGCTGCCCCAAGACGGTCAACCGCAGTTTCTTGTAACTCTACGTCGCCCGTAGAGACATCAACCCAAGCCAAGCCAAATTCGCCACCCGCACGAGTTATGGCGACCAATGCATTATGTGACCGAGCATCTAACAACGCATCTTCGGTGATGGTCCCCGCCGTAATAAGGCGCACGACATCACGCTTAACGACCGATTTAGAGCCTCGTTTCTTGGCCTCGGCCGGGCTTTCCATTTGTTCACAAACGGCGACTTTGAAGCCCTTGCGAATCAGCTTGGAGAGATAGTTTTCGTGAGAGTGGGCTGGCACGCCACACATCGGAATATCTTCACCAGCGTGCTGGCCGCGCTTCGTTAAGGCGATATCCAGTGCTTCAGCAGCTTGTTTGGCATCCTCAAAGAAAAGCTCATAGAAGTCGCCCATACGATAGAACAACAGGGCTTCCGGATACCCCTCTTTGATAGATAGGTATTGCGCCATCATTGGAGTGATGGTGGGCTTACTAGACGTTTTCGACGAAGCTGCTTTGACGGCAGGCTTCGCTGAGTCTATCTCAGAAGTAGGGTGGGTTTCATCTGGCACAGTGGGCACACACTACCCC
The DNA here is from genome assembly GCA_943787205.1 of uncultured Rhodospirillaceae bacterium. Taxonomy (GTDB): domain Bacteria; phylum Pseudomonadota; class Alphaproteobacteria; order Rhodospirillales; family Rhodospirillaceae; genus WLXB01. The sequence continues at coordinate 56,325 of CALSLN010000011.1, read as the reverse complement.
AGACAGGGGACACAGAAAAAGCTTTGCTTACCAATAAACTTGCGGCGCTTGGTGCCGATGAGGTTTATTGGGGATTACCGCCTTAAACAAGATTTGGAACAGTTTCATGAGTGACTCAGCATCGCGCAGCCTAGACCTCGATTCTCTGCAAATGCATGCGGAGGGGCGGCCTGGAAAAATCGAGATTCACGCCACTAAACCTCTCACCACCCAACGAGACCTCGCATTGGCCTATTCGCCCGGCGTGGCCGCGCCCTGCCGGGAGATCGCCGCCGATCCAAGCAAGGCATACGACTATACAGCCAAGGGGAACTTGGTCGCTGTCATCTCTAACGGAACGGCCGTCCTTGGACTCGGTGACCTTGGCGCCTTGGCATCAAAGCCGGTGATGGAGGGCAAGGCCGTCCTTTTTAAACGGTTCGCCGACGTGGACGGTATAGATTTGGAGGTCGATACGAGAGACGTTGATGAATTCATCAACAGCGTACGGTACTTGGGGCCATCCTTTGGCGGGATAAACCTTGAAGACATCAAAGCGCCGGAATGCTTCATCATAGAACAGCGTCTTCGCGAACTTATGGACATCCCTGTCTTTCATGATGATCAACACGGCACATCTATTATCGCTGCAGCAGGGTTGTTAAACGCCTGTGACCTAACCGGCCGCCAGATTGAAGACATCCGTATTGTTGTGAATGGCGCTGGAGCCGCGGCCATTGCTTGCGTGGAGTTAGCTAAAGCCTTGGGTGTCCGCAACGACCACGTCATCATGTGTGATTCTAAAGGCGTGATTCATAAGGGTCGGACGGAGGGCATGAACCAATGGAAATCAGCCCATGCCGTTGACACAGATCGCCGCACCCTCGCCGAGGCCATGGACGGCGCAGATGCCTTCTTAGGGTTGTCGGTCAAAGGAGCGGTTACGCAGGAGATGGTCAAGGGAATGGCCAAGAACCCGATCATTTTTGCCATGGCAAACCCGGATCCAGAAATCACCCCGGAAGATGTAGCTGCTGTACGCGACGATGCGATCATGGCGACCGGACGGTCCGATTATCCCAACCAGATTAACAACGTCCTTGGTTTCCCCTTCATCTTTCGTGGCGCGCTAGATGTCCGAGCGACAACAATTAATGACGACATGAAAATTGCCGCCGCGCGGGCGCTCGCCGATTTAGCCAGGGAAGACGTTCCCGATGAAGTGGCAGCCGCTTACTCGGGCCGTAAACTGAAGTACGGGCCCAATTACATTATTCCCGTGCCCTTTGACCCACGTTTGATCGCTGCTGTTCCGCCTGCTGTCGCGACTGCCGCGATTCAGTCTGGCGTCGCGCAGAAACCAATTTCTGACATGAATGCTTATCGAACTGAGTTATCGGCGCGTCTAGACCCAACAGTCGCCAGCTTACAAGTGATTGCTGCTGAGGTAGCCCGAAAACCAAAGCGGATGGTATTTGCAGAAGGGGAAGAGGAACGCGCAATCCGTGCAGCGATTGCCTACCGCAATGGGGGATACGGGGAAGCCATCCTGGTTGCGCGGAGGCGCAAAGTCGAAGCAGCAATTTCGGATATGGGCATTCGGCCTGACGACCTTGACGGTATTGTCATCGCCAACGCTAGCGAATCTGAGCACAACGAAACCTATCTCAAAACGTTGTATTCACGCCTACAGCGCAAAGGCGCCTTGTTGCGTGACTGCCAACGCATGGTGAATCAGGATAGAAATGTTTTCGCAGCCTGCATGGTCGACGCAGGACATGCAGATGCCATGGTCACAGGATTAACGCGCACCTACCACACAGCGCTGGATGAAGTGCGACGTGTCATTCCGTCCCGAACAGGTGAGTTGGTGTTTGCGCTCACACTTCTGATTGGGCGCGGCCGCACGCTGTTTATCGCCGATACAGCAGTGAAAGAGCGCCCTGAACCTCAAGATTTGGCACAAATGGCGCACCAGGTCTCTGCCTTTGCGAGATCCATGGGGCATGAACCTCGGGTCGCCTTTTTGTCTTACTCGAACTTTGGCAACCCTCCCGGTGGAATCGCTGAAAGAATCCGAGAAGCTGTCGGTCTCTTAAAGTCAGAAGAGGCAGACTTCGAATTTGATGGGGAGATGGGCGTCGATACAGCACTCGACCCCATGCGTAATGAATTGTACCCGTTCTGCAAGCTGTCTGGCCCAGCTAATATATTGCTCATGCCGGGATTGCACGCCGCCAATATATCAACACAACTTGTTGGCCAGTATGGATTGGGAACTACGATCGGACCGATTCTCATGGGACTCACAAAACCGGTCCAAGTGGTGTCTATGAACGCAACTGTCTCCGATGTTGTTCAAATGGCGCTCATGGGGGCGCACGGCGCCGCGAAAACGGATACTCTTTTGTAGATATTCTAAATAAAACGCAGAATTTAAAAGGGCCTGGACGCAAACATGATTGTGCAAGACAACCCCGCGGGCACTGAACGCTTTGTCATGACAATGGATCAGCACACGGCATTCGCAAACCAACTCGCAGAAGAGTTCGGAAACGATACATTTGCATCTATAGAAAATGAATCTGTGCGATACGTGATCGCAAATCACGACGCGGGGTGGAAACAGGTCGACCCGGATGTGCATATAAATCCGGTATCAGGATTCCCATACCATCTTGCTGAAACACCCTTTGAATACACGTCGCTAACGATGCGGGGGTCGCCAGATTTTAATGCACAACATGACGCACTTGCAGGACTGCTATCCAGCATGCACACGGCCGGCCTATTGAATGGTCGTTATGGATTAGCACCACCAGGAATTTTAGCGCGCTTCGAAGGCGAAAAAAGAGAGTTCGCTGAAGGCGTACTTGCAGATGAGCTTGCGCGGCAAGACGAATTAAAAACCGTAATCAACGTCGACGAAACGGTCGTGTGGACCGCATACAAACAACTTCAGTTCTTTGACATGCTGTCACTTTACTTTCACAGCAAGGCCGAAGGATCACGCGGCACTGAAAGCTTTCCTGATGTGCCAACTCATAACGGTGACGATGTCACCATCACAATTTCCGAAAAAGGGAACGGAGCCTACGCGTTGGACCCCTTCCCGTTTACAGCCAACAATGTGGATATTTCTTTTTCTGGGCGGTGGATGTCGCCCTTAACGGCAACAGAAAACGGGCGAACAGCTTTTGAAGCAACAAACATTTCAACTCAGACAGTTGGCTTGTTTGCCACTTAACTAGAATCAGATTGCCGTGCTGTCTCGGTATGAGTTGGAAATCGTTTCATGAGATAGAGCAGCAGCAGCACACCTGGAATACCCGCAATCGTGGTGAGAATGAAAAATGTGAACCAATCAACTTGATCTGCAAGCCATCCACCACCGGAGGCGAGAAACGTACGCGCCACATTCATGAATGAACTCAACAAGGCGTACTGAGTTGCGGTGTAAGCGAGATTGCACAGGCTCGACAAGTAGGCGATGAAAGCCGTGCCGCCAATTCCATTCGCCAAATTTTCAATTGAGATCACGGCCATCAACACAGGAACCGACGGGCCGGCAAGAGCCAAAGCGGCGTAGAGCAAATTTGTCAGCGCCATCGATATAGCGCCAAACAAAACGGATTTTAGAATGCCGAAGCGTAAGACCATTACGCCGCCCAAGATGCTACCGATAATCGTCATCACCACGCCGTAGGTTTTTGAAACCACACCTATTTCAGTCAAGGTAAATCCGAGTTCGAGATAGAATGGGTTCGCCATCGCCGCCCAAATCCCATCTGCGTATTTGTAGAACACCACAAACAGGAGAATAGTGATCGCTCCAGGTCGCCGAAAAAATTCCGCAAAGGGTGCCGCGACAAATTCGTTGAGCCACATGACATACCTTTTTAATGGCTCCTCATGTGCAACGTCTTTTTTTGGCGCCCGGTGTGGCTCGGCACTAAAAAATGTGGTGAGCAAACCGACACCCATCAGGGCCGCCATAACCATGTAGGTCACCTGCCAACCAACAGCATCGGCAAGGATCAGGGCACCGGCACCGGCAGCAATCAGAGCCAGCCTATAACCGAGCTGATACGTGGCAGCTCCGGCGCCCTGCTCATTCTCGTCGAGGGTCTCAATGCGGTAGGCATCGATCACGATATCTTGGGTCGCCGATGCAAACGCCAACACAACCGTCCATAAAACCGTGGTCATGAGGTCCGTTGCCGGATCGGATAGAGCAATTCCAAAAAGACTTGCAATGCAAATCAACTGAGCGAAGGCAAGCCAACTTCGCCTTTGACCGAGTACACGCGTCGCTAAAAGCAGCGGTACTCGATCAACCAAAGGAGCCCACAGAAATTTCAACGTGAACGCAGTACCCGTCAACACAAACAGGCCAATCGATGTTTTATCAATACCAGATTGAGACAACCACGCCGTCAGCGTGCCGAACATCAATAGAAACGGCAGTCCCGCAGAAAATCCGAGTAAAAAAACAACAATAAGGCGGCGCTCAAAATAAACGCGGCTTGCAGAAATCCAATTGCGTGTCGTGTTGCCTGTCATCCAGCGAGATTACGCTGCGTCAGCTTTTCTGGCCATCTTCTTGCGATCATTCGGATCAAGGTATTGTTTGCGCAAGCGGATGCTCGACGGCGTGACCTCGACCAGCTCATCATCTTGGATGTAGGCCAGTGCTTCTTCTAACGACATCAAGCGTGGTGGCGCTAACTTGATCGCATCGTCTTTGCCAGAGGCTCGGATATTGGTGAGCTGCTTACCCTTGATTGGGTTAACCTCAAGGTCATTGTCACGTGTGTGCTCTCCGATGATCATACCACGGTATACTTTGACGCCCGATGGAATGAATTGCGGGCCACGGTCCAGTAGGTTGAACAACGCATAGGCAACAGATTCACCGTCGGAATTGGATATCAGCACACCCTCACGGCGGGTCGCGATAGCACCCTTGTGAGGCGCATAGCCATGATAGAGTCGGTTCATGATTCCGGTGCCGCGCGTATCCGTTAGGAACTGGCCGTGATACCCAATCAGTCCCCGAGACGGCGCGAGGAAACTGATCCGTACCTTGCCGCCACCAGAGGGCTTGAGGCCTTGCATTTCAGCTTTACGCCCGGACATCGCCTCAACCACAGCGCCCGCATATTCTTCATCCACGTCGATGACAACGTCTTCGATCGGTTCTTCACGCTTTCCGTTCTCGCCCGTCTTGTACAAAACCCGGGGCCGCGAGACTGATAATTCAAAACCTTCACGGCGCATAATTTCGATTAGAACGCCAAGCTGCAGTTCACCACGCCCCGCAACTTCGAACGCGTCTTTGCCTTCGCTTTCACTCACTTTGATCGCAACATTGCCTTCAGCTTCACTGAATAGACGTTCGCCGATCTGGCGGCTTGTGACCTTCTTGCCCTCGCGACCGCCAAGAGGAGAGTCATTTACAGAAAACGTCATGGCCAGTGTTGGTGGATCAACGGGGCGTGATGGAAGCGGCTCGTTTACCTCTGGCGCGCAAATAGTATGTGCGACCGTCGCTTCTGCAAGACCCGCAATGGCAACAATGTCACCTGCGTCGGCACTGTCGACTGGGATACGCTCTAGTCCACGAAAGGCCAGTAACTTAGTCACACGGCCATCTTCAAGTTTCTTGCCATCGATATCCAAAACCTTGATCGGCATATTGACCTTGGCGCGACCCGTCGAGATGCGGCCCGTAAGAATGCGGCCCAGATAAGGGTCCGCTTCTAACGTCGTCGCCAGCATCGCGAATGGCGCTTCCGTATCATGCTTAGGCGACGGAACGTGAGAGACAACAAGATCAAACAACGGCGTAAGGTTAACGCCGGTGTCTTTTTCGAGGTCTTTAACAGCCCAGCCATCACGCCCAACGGCATAGAGCACTGGGAAATCAAGTTGGTGTTCGTCTGCACCGAGTGCGTCAAACATATCGAACACTTCATCGAGCACTTCTTGCGGACGAGCGTCGCCGCGATCGACTTTATTGATAATCACGATCGGTCGGAGACCAAGGTCGAGCGCCTTAGACACAACAAACTTAGTTTGTGGCAGCGGACCTTCAGCAGCATCAACCAACAGCACGGCGCCATCAACCATCGACAATATCCGCTCTACCTCACCGCCGAAGTCGGCGTGTCCAGGTGTGTCGACAATGTTGATCTTTGTATTGCGCCAAGTGACCGACGTGCACTTCGCTAGAATGGTGATGCCGCGCTCTCGTTCAAGCTCGCCAGAATCCATCGCCCGTTCTTCGACGCGTTGATTGTCACGAACCATTCCAGATTGGCGAAAGAGTGCATCGACCAGTGTTGTTTTTCCATGGTCGACGTGAGCGATAATCGCAATGTTGCGAAGCGACATAATTTTGATCCGAGTTAGAACGGCTGAGTTGAAATTTTAGTAGCCTTGTTTGGCTGCAAGGTCTTTCAAGGAAACCTCAGGGCGCGCACCGAGATGAGAAATAACCTCACCTGCAGCAAGCGCGCCTAAATTTGCACATGTCTTTAAGTCGTCACCACGCGTGTACCCAAACAGGAACCCGGCAGCATAGAGATCACCAGCACCCGTCGTATCGACAATCTTACCCACGGGTGAGGCAGGTGTTTGAATGAGCTTATCTTTTGTAACAGTGACCGCACCGTCAGCGCCCCTAGTTAGGGCAGCTATATCAACGCGACCGTCGATGGCCTCTACAGCTTCATCAAAACTGTTCGAGCGAAACAATGTTGTGATCTCTATCTCATTGGCGAAAATAATATCGACATGTTCATTCACGAGTTCAAAAAGATCGTTACGATGACGCTCCACAACAAATGGGTCTGAAAGTGTGAGGGCGACCTTACTTCCTGAGCGTTTTGCAGTTTCGCATGCAGAAACAATCGCCTTCTTCGTTTCGGGAAGATCCCACTGATATCCTTCAATGTATAAAACCTTCGACGATGCGATCAGGTCTTCATTCATATCCGTTGCGGAAAGAGAGCCACTGGCACCGAGGTACGTAAACATCGTGCGCTGAGCGTCCGGTGTTACCAGAATAATACACCGCGCCGTTGCTAGACCTTCGGAAAGGGGCTCAGTTTCATAATGAACGCCAACGGCCTGAATATCGTGCGCAAATATCCCGCCCAACTGATCAGCTTTCGTTTTTCCAATAAAAGCTGGTTTTCCGCCAAAAGACGCAATACCCGCCATGGTATTCGCAGCAGAACCACCTGAGGCTTCAACGGCCGGACCAATATCCTTATACAAAGCGTCAGACTGGGATTCCTCAGACCAAAGAAGCATGGTGCCTTTTGCGGCATCATGTTTGGATAGGAACGAATCTTCGGCGTGGGCTAAGACATCGACAATCGCGCTGCCGATTCCAACCACATCAAAACGGGCTTCGGACATGGGAACTCCAGGTCTTATGTTGGACAGCCAAACGTGCGGCGGCGCAGTATAGCGGCGACTTCTATGGACACAAGCAGCCAAGCGCTGGGGGCCTAATACACGTGATCACTGCCTTTGCCAAAGCCTTTGCACAATTATCAGACCCTCGAATTCGAGCGGTCATCTGGAAAAGTGTCGCTGGAACAATTCTCGTCTTTATTTCGTTGCTCGTCAGTATTGGCTGGACGCTCGGAAACACCACGTTTTTTCAGATCGGCTGGGTTGAAACGGCGGTCGACGTCCTAGGAGGGCTCGCTACCCTTGGGCTGGCCCTGATCCTATTTCCAGGAATTGTGAGTGCCTTTGCGTCCATATTCCTAGAAGAGATCGCGGAAGCCGTTGAAAAGCGCCACTTTCCGACCCTTGGACCGGCAAAGATCGTCGGGTGGCGTGCTTTGATCGCGTCATCATGCCGGCTCATCGGCCTAACCATCGTCCTCAACCTCATGGTGCTTCCTTTCTACCTTATTCCCGGCCTCAATTTGGTTATCTACTTTGGGTTGAACGGTTACCTCCTGGGTCGCGAATACTTCGAAGTCGTCGCGCTCAGGCGCTTGGATCATGCGGAGGCATTGGCGTTACGCCAGAAGCATCGCCCGAAAATTATTTTGACGGGAGCGGTGACGGCCGGACTCTTGACCATTCCATTGGTCAATATGATCGCCCCTGTGCTGGGAACCGCGGCCATGGTACATTTGTTTAACAAGCTGAATGGTAGATAGTTTTCAATTTAAGGCTCATTCGATACAAGGGATGTAGCTAAGACGTCTATCCGCTTGGAAGAATAAAAATAGGGCTACTGGGGTTAGAGACACATGTTCGGCAAAAAAAGTCGGCGGAATCGGATCAAAATGAAGATGAATCAAGCGGCTCGAAGGACGACACCGCTTCATCCAAAGACCAAGACACTGACGAGGTGGGTGCTCTCTCCCTCGGAGAGTCCACGACACCAGTCTCACCACCTCTAAAACCATTTAAAAAGGGATCTCCCATGTCCAATCCTCCAAGCTCTTCCTATCGACCGGATATCCCCCGCAAGGTTGTTGATATTCCAAATCCCTCGGGAGCACGCGCTGATCGCCCTGAGGCATCGGGAGAGGACGACGGAAACCGGCTCGTGGTTGGAAAATCAATATCAGTGAGTGGTGATATCTCTGCCTGTGAAACACTCGTGGTTCAGGGCACCGTGGAAGCAAATGTATCTGATGCAACAACCCTCGAAGTTGCTGACGGTGGGTTGTTTAAGGGCGATGCTGAAGTTGATCATGCCTATATCGCTGGCACCTTCGACGGAACTTTAAGAGCCCGACTGACACTTGAAGTGGCCGAATCAGGCCACGTTAAGGGCGATATACATTATAACAATATATCGATTGCTTCTGGTGGACGCGTACAAGGGTCAATCGACGTGATTGACGCAGAGAACAACTAGAACCGAATAGACGTCCCTGTCCTTTAGGGGAATGATCTAGGCTTTCTTTTTCTGACTAGGTTTTGCCTTGCCAACCTTCTTAGGTGGCCGTGCATCCGGCGACAGTGTTTTAGGCTTAAACTTGCACAGGTCCTCGACAGGACAGCGCCAGCAATCTGGCTTTCGTGCCTTACATAGATATCGGCCATGCAAAATAAGCCAATGATGCGCATGCTGCATAAACTCAGGTGGCGTTCGCTTTTCTAATTTTTTCTCAACTTCCAACGGCGTCTTGCCAGGCGCGATACCTGTTCTGTTGCCGGTCCGGAATAAATGGGTGTCGACAGCTATGGTTGGGTGGCCAAATGCAATGTTGAGTACAACGTTAGCGGTCTTGCGGCCGACGCCCGGTAGGGTCTCCAACGTTTCTCGATCTTCCGGAACTTTACTACCGTGATCCGCAACGAGCATTTCCGATAGCCCGATGACATTTTTGGCCTTGGAATTAAAAAGACCGATCGTCTTGATGAAATCTTTCAACTTCGCTTCACCGAGCGCAACCATCTTTTCAGGTGTGTCGACGGTTTCGAATAATGGACCCGTTGCTTTGTTGACACCAACGTCCGTAGCTTGGGCAGACAGCACAACAGCAACAAGGAGCGTGTAATCGTTCACATAATGCAGCTCGCCCTTCGGCTCTGGATCAAGCGCCTGGAGACGGGCATAAAATTCCGGGATGTCTTTAACGCGCATGTATCAAGCCTCAGTTGAGGCCAAGAACATCAGCCATGCCATACAACCCTGATTTTTGGTCTTGCAGCCAAAGCGCCGAACGAACAGCGCCACCGGCGTAAATTTCCCGCGAGCCAGCCTTATGCGTAAGCTCCAACCGCTCAACTTCATTGGCGAATAGAACAGTATGATCGCCAATGACACCGCCACCCCGAAGAGTCGCAAAACCAATTTCACCCGATGGCCGCGCGCCTATCTGACCTTCCCTGGCATAGCGCGCAACATCTTCTAGCGAAACATTCCGTCCAGACGCGGCAGCCTTACCTAATTCAAGCGCGGTGCCGGATGGCGCATCAACTTTGTGCCTATGATGCATCTCAAGAATATCGACGTCGTAGTCCGCATCAAGTGTCGCTGCCACTTGCTTGGTGAGCGCAAACAGAAGATTCACCCCAATAGAGAAATTGGCCGCCTGCACGACGGCAGCATTTTTAGCGGCGGCATTAACGCCAGCCTGATCCTCGTCTGATAGGCCTGTTGTTCCCACAACATAGGCCGTGCCAGTTTGCTCCGCAGCCGCGGCGTGTATCCGTGTGGCTGCAGGAATCGTGAAATCAATGACCGCATCAGAAGCCGAGAATAACGCAACTGGGTCTTCCGTCACAGCAACACCTAATGCATCGCCACCGACCAGAAGCCCCAGATCTTTGCCCACGGCCTGACCCGGTGGCTCGGTGCCACCGGACAGCACACATCCATCTGTGGCTAACACTTCCTTCAGAAGCATGCGCCCCATGCGTCCGGCACAACCAACAATTCCTATGGCGATAGTCATGTATAAAAACACTCCGGATGTGACGAAAACAATGAGGACACTATAGCACAAGTCTAAAAGGTTTTATCTGCACGTCAGGTCTCTATACTAAACCGATGGACCAAAACAAAGCCTCACCAACGTCAACGCAAGCTGGCTATAACGCCATGCTTGATGCCAACGCTGAGGCACGAATAACATCAGCGCGCATCATTCTCGGCCCACTCTTTCAAACCTTCAATCCATCAACTGTATTAGATGTTGGATGCGGGCACGGCGCATGGCTTCGGGTGTGCAAGGAACTTGGAGCAGATGAAATACAAGGCGTTGACGGACCTTGGATTGATGGTGATGCACTATCGATACCCAAATCACAGTTCATGGCTCAAGAGTTGGATAAGCCCTTAGATCTTGGGCGTAGATACGATCTCGTCACTAGTCTCGAAGTTGCAGAGCACCTACCTGAAAGCGCTGCGGACACATTTATTGATAACCTCACCCGGCATGGCGACGTCGTGCTGTTCTCCGCCGCTGTTCCCTTTCAGGGCGGGCGTGGACACGTTAATGAACAATGGCAGAGTTATTGGGCTCTCAAATTTAAGGATCGTGGATACAGCGCCATTGATTCAATTCGGCCAACGATCTGGGGCAACGATGACGTCTTTTGGTGGCTGAGACAGAACGTAATCCTGTTTCTTAATGACACAGCCCTTGCACAACACACTGATATAGAGCCCATATCCGTCACAAACTTAGCCGCACTTGCCCTCGTCCATCCTGCTCTGCTGATGCGCTGGGTCGCAAATAATCAGCCCTAAAAACTTTTTAGGTTTTTTTGGTATCGGCCATCTTGTAGAGCATCGCTTCGAAATCTCTTGCGAACATCTGAGCGTTACAGAGAGGGGAGCCAGCAACATCATCTCTTAAGGTTCGTCGTACCGCTTCTAGACGGCGAAAGTCGCCCGCGTAATCGATAGCCTTTCGAATGTACTCTTCGAGATCTGTACAGACCCAGTCACTAAGCCCAGCTGCAGAAAGAAAACTCGCGGAATGGCGATGGCAAAAGGCAAGCCCTGGTAACGTTAAAACGGGCACACCCATCCATAAGCTTTCACACGTGGTGACACAGCCGCTCCAAGGAAATGGGTCGAGCGCAATATCAATGTCACCGTAGGACTCTAGATGGGAAACTTGATCTGTTGGTGGTCGCATCTCTACACGGCCCGGTAAAATGCCCCGTGCCAAGAATTGCTCCGCAATCCGGTCGCATGTTTCTTTCTCAGCTAAGGCTAGGTGTTTTAGAATAAGCCTGCTGTCTGGCACGGCGATTAAGATATCGGCCCATGCCTTAATCGTTCCATCACTCAGCTTTGCAATGTTATTGAAACAACCGAACGTGACCTGGCCATTTGAGAGCGCTGGGAGTGATTGCACGGGCGGAGCATCTGGCGGTGGCGAATAACAGGCGTAGGCGTTGGGTAGCCTCATTGGTGTTTCAAAGAAGTACGGATCATGACCTTCAGGGGTCTCGACACCGTCGGTTACAAAATAGTCCAGTGCCAAAATCCCAGTTGTTCCGTGTTGTCCGCCCGCCCATTTCGCCTGGACGGGTGCCGGCTTCCGCGCAATAACACCCATACGTCCCCCCGCAGAATGACCGGCCATATCTATAAGGATGTCCAACTGGTGCGAATGAATGAGCTGTGCAGCATCGTCGTCGTCCAAATCGGTAATGTCATTCCACGTTGACGCGAGGGCTCTAAAACGGGCCGTGTAATCATCCTCCGGCGAACGATTTGCATAGAGGATAAATTCAATCTTTTCTCTGTTAACATTTTCCAACCCCGCGAGTGTCAAAAAGCCGACAGCATGACGACTGAACCGCGCTGACATCAAACCAACCCGCAAGTTTCCTTCGGCAGGTTGCCGATCATGATGCTGGCGCGGTTGGATTTGATTTATGTGTCGATCAGCCCATCGGCCGGCAATCCGCTGTAAGGCCTCAAGATCCATGTCCTCAAGGGCATAAGCATTCCGTAAGTGGTACCCGTCTCCCACACTATCAATGAACGGCTTCGATAGCGCCCGCTCGAAACTGGTGTGGGCTTGCACGGCTTGGCCACTTCTGCTGTACGCCAGCGCTAAATTGTAATCAAAGGCCGGCGCATCAAAACCAAGACTTTGGGCGGATGACAAAGCCCGCGCAGCACTGGCTGGAAAACCACTACTGAGGTTCGCCAATCCCGTTTCATATAAAGTCTGCGCGAGTAACTCTTGTGCGTGTGTGCCCTCTTCTATCGAAGACGGAATGAGCTCGATGAGATTGTTGACTTGGTCAAGTAGAAACGTGTCGGCAGAGGCTCTCGCCTTGGGAACTTTGTCGGTTATTCGGCGCAACCAGTGGTGTAATTTTTCTAGCATTCTTCACTAAAACCAGAGAAATCCGTTACAGTCTAGGGTAGATGACGCAAGTGAAATACGGTGGGAATCGTGGCAAAAAAATACCCTCCTTTGTCGAGGCATACCCAAATAGGCTTGGGCCTGAATACTGTCAGATGATCATTGATCGATTCGAGGCCGATGACCGGCGGCATCCATCGACAGTAGGACGAACACATAAAACTGAACACCCAAGCCGAAGCGGTACGATTTTATTTCTCAATGATGCAATGGACGACTGGAAAGATGTGGTTGTTCAAACACACAGCGCTATTGCTAAAGCTGTCGCAGAATATGCGTCGCAGTTCCCTGCCTTAACTGAGCATCTAGAATCTGGTCGCGTTGGGTGCCGTTACCCTCGTATCGAACGGGTCGATCCGGGCCAGGGATTCAAGTGGCATGCAGACAACGCTGGCATGGATTCAGCGGAGCGTGTGATCGCCTGCCTACTGTACCTGTCTGATATTAAAGATGGCGGTGAAACAGAATTTGCCCATCAAGGTCTTAAAGTCAGGCCTGAAGCGGGTAAGATTGTCGTGTTTCCACCCTATTGGACGCATTTACACCAAGGCATCAGCCCGACAAGCGATGTAAAGTATACAATGTCATTTTTTTGGACGTATCTGGACGGAGAAGAAAGCGCACCCCGTAAGTTAACGTGGTCACAGCGCTTAACTGGAAAACTCTAGTTAGTCTGCCAGGTCTTCAAAGAAGTCTTTGATCTTATCAAAGAAACCCTGTGCCTCTGGGCTATACGTTTTCTGATCACTGTCTTTTTCAAAATCGCGCAAAAGTTCTTTTTGCTTCGACGTCAGATTAACCGGAACTTCAACAGCAGCCTCTAAGAACATGTCTCCACGAGCAGTCGATCGGAGAACGTTCATTCCCTTTCCGCGTAAGCGGAATTGATGCCCGTTCTGACACCCTTGCGGAATCGAAACACGAACCTTTCCGCCTTCAATTGTCGGCACTTCGACATCACCGCCGAGAGCTGCAATCGTCATTGATATTGGGACGCGCATATACAAATTTGCGCCGTCACGCTGGAATAATCGATGTGCCTTGAGGCCAAGGAAGATATAGAGATCACCCGATGGGGCACCGTTCAGGCCCGCTTCGCCCTCACCCGCTAAACGGATACGCGTACCGTCTTCAACACCTGGTGGGATCGTGACTTCAAGGGTTTTGTCTTTGCGTGTTCGACCGGCCCCACGGCATTCACCGCATGGATTTTTGATGACACGACCTGCACCACCGCATGTTGGGCAAGTGCGCTCTACGGTAAAGAAGCCCTGTTGGGTTCGTACCTTTCCAGCGCCACCACAAGATGAACATGTGTCTGGAGCAGCTCCATCTTTACCGCCAGTGCCATCACAAGCTTCGCAAGAGCTGGATGACGGAACAGTAATGGTGGCTTTCTTGCCGTTATAGGCATCCTCAAGGCTGACCTCCATATTGTAACGGAGATCTTGCCCACGGGACTGGCCGCGGCCTTGACCACCGCGGCGCCCACCCATGATATCGCCAAACATCTCATCAAAGATGTCTGCAAAGCCGCCGCCGAATCCACCAGCGCCGGCACCACCGCGAGGGCCGCCGCCTTGTTCAAAGGCAGCATGTCCATATTGATCATAAGCCGCACGCTTTTGCTCATCTTTGAGCACTTCGTAGGCTTCGTTCAGTTCTTTGAAGTTTTGTTCAGCTTTTTTGTCACCCGGATTGCGGTCAGGGTGAAACTTCATCGCCAGCTTGCGATAGGCTTTTTTTAGCTCATCACCAGACGCACTTTTAGAAGAACCAAGCACGTCATAATAATCGCGCTTCGACATCCTTAGAATTCCTGCTTACTGGCACGCAACGCCATCCAGCCAAAACGGGGCTGGATGGTATGCGTCAATGCGGGTGAACACATCATTGAATGAATACGAACTGATAAAGCAATAAACGCGTCAGCTCTTATCTTTCTCGTCAACTTCTTCAAAGTCAGCGTCAACAACCTCAGCGTCATCCGGGGAGGCTTCCCCAGCATCCGCGCCCTCAGCTTCACCCGCGGAAGCCTGTTCAGCTTCATACATTGCCTGGCCAAGCTTCATAGACGCTTGCATTAGAGCTTCGGTTTTCGCCTTAATGTCTTCGACGTCCTCTGATTCGAGCACATCCTTGACGTCTTGCATCTTCTCTTCAATTTCATCCTTCTCGGCGGCGTCCACTTTGTCGCCATGTTCGCTTAAAGTTTTTTCAGTAGAGTGAACAAGACCGTCTGCCTGATTACGAGCATCAACAAGTTCCCGCTTCTTCTTGTCTTCGTCAGCATGGGCTTCAGCATCTTGAACCATCTGATCAATATCTTCATCAGACAGACCACCGGATGCCTGAATACGGACCTGCTGTTCTTTACCCGTGGCCTTGTCCTTAGCCGATACGTTAACGATACCATTGGCATCAATATCGAATGTAACTTCGATCTGAGGAACGCCGCGCGGCGCAGGCGGAATACCCATGAGATCAAACTGACCCAATATCTTATTGTCGGCAGCCATTTCGCGCTCCCCTTGGAAGACACGAATAGTCACAGCTTGCTGGCTATCTTCTGCGGTTGAGAACGTCTGGCTTTTGCGAGTTGGCACTGTGGTGTTGCGATCAATCAAGCGCGTGAAAACGCCACCAAGTGTTTCGATGCCCAATGACAAGGGTGTGACATCCAGTAGCAAGACATCTTTCACATCGCCCTTAAGCACACCGGCCTGGATTGCGGCGCCAAGCGCAACGACTTCGTCAGGATTCACGCCCTTATGTGGCTCGCGACCAAAGAATTCTTTCACAGTGGCCTGGACTTTGGGCATCCGAGTCATGCCGCCAACCAAGATCACTTCATTAATCTCGTTTGGCTTAAGGCCGGCGTCCTTCAGCGCTTTCTTACACGGTTCAACAGTGCGCTGAATAAGTTCATCAACCAACGATTCAAGTTTGGCCTGAGTCAATTTGATATTTAGATGCTGAGGCCCAGAGGCATCAGCAGTAATGAAGGGAAGATTGACTTCTGTCTGACCAGAGCTGGAAAGCTCAATTTTAGCTTTCTCCGCGCCTTCCTTTAGACGCTGCAGCGCAAGCTTGTCTTGGCGCAGATCAATACCAGTCTCTTTCTTAAATTCGTCGGCAAGGTAATCCATAATACGGGCATCGAAATCTTCACCGCCCAGGAATGTATCACCGTTCGTGGATTTTACTTCGAACACGCCATCGCCAATTTCCAGAATGGAAACATCAAACGTACCGCCACCAAGGTCATAGACCGCGATGATGCCCGCTCGCTTCTTTATCCATCCCATAGGCAAGGGCAGCAGCTGTTGGTTCGTTAATGATACGCAGGACATCAAGGCCCGCAATCTTGCCGGCGTCTTTTGTGGCTTGGCGCTGGCTATCGTTGAAATATGCAGGAACCGTAATAACGGCTTCACTGACGCTTTCACCCAAATAGCTCTCAGCCGTTTCTTTCATCTTCTGAAGAATGAAGGCCGATAGCTGAGATGGAGAGTACTTGTCTTTATTCGCTTCAACCCACGCATCACCATTTTCACCTTTAATGATGGAGTAGGGAACGAGGGCCTGGTCCTTTTTTACGGTCGGATCTTCGAAACGACGACCAATCAGACGCTTAATGGCGAAAAGTGTGTTTTCAGGGTTCGTTACAGCCTGGCGTTTTGCCGATTGGCCAACGAGGCGCTCACCCGATTCAGTAAATGCCACCATAGATGGCGTTGTTCGCACGCCTTCAGCATTTTCAATTACCCGCGGATCAGAGCCATCCATGACGGCGACGCAGGAGTTGGTGGTTCCTAGATCAATTCCAATTACTTTGCCCATAGGTTTTTATTCCTTCTTGTTAAGGCGGACATCCCGAGCCCGATTTCGGCGCTGTGGGGTATCCCCCAAAGGTCTGTCAAAGCATCCAAACCAGCCCGTTTTAAGAGTTCCGGTTCGTCCGCTAGGGTCGAGGGGTATATAGGGGGTGGTGGAAAGCCCCGCAACAGGAGAAAAGACTCTTTTTTCAAGAGTTTGAGCGCGTTTAAAGGGACCAATGGACGATCTATTCCCAACAGCACTGCCAATCGGCATCTTTCACCTCAAGAACCGCCTGGATAGCACCCTCCAGCGCGACCTGGCCAACGCCACTCAATTAGTTTCAAAAAGCGCAGAATTCAGACATCCAACGACGAAATCCGGGGGGATCTACTCGGCAGAAATCACGAACTGTGGAGCCGTCGGCTGGTGGAGTGACAGCAAAGGTTATCGTTACACCGAAAATGATCCTCGATCCGGCAAGCCCTGGCCCGACATGCCGAAACTCTTTTTGGATACTCTAAAATCTACGTTAGGCGGCACATCGGCGGAGGGATTCGAACCCGATGCCTGCCTGGTCAACCACTATGTCAAAGGCGCGAAGATGGGCTTGCATCAAGACAAGGATGAGGCGGATTTTGCACATCCAATCGTGACCATAAGCCTGGGAGCGGCGGCGGATTTCCTCATCGGTGGCGAAAAAAGGTCCGGTCCATCACAGAGTATTTTGGTGGAAAGCGGCGACATCGTGATTATGGGGGGCGAAAGTCGTATGCGGTTTCACGGTATCCGAAAAATATACCCTGGTAGCAGCCCGCTCCCAAACCTGGATGGACGAATTAGCCTGACCTTCCGCAAAGCCCTTTAGATGAAAGAGATCCAAAAAGACTCGAAAGTCTGCGATGCCGTTTTGGTTTCCTAGTGCTTAGGCTGCCTAATCGTTACACACCACTTTAAATTTCTCGACGGTGACAGGCATATCTTCAGCAAACGTCTTGCCAATCTTTTCAAGCTCGTTGGTAAAGAAGGTAACGTGGATAGGCCGCCAGATCTCAAGTGGCGCACGGCCGGACCATCAACGGCGGTCTCCCTCTCTGTAATGCGGTTGAATGGCAACGACAGAAGTTCTGTCGTCTGCAAAACCGCACGAGGTGTGTTTTCTGAATCGGTCAAGACAGAGTAAGCCCCAACTTCCGGCGTGATAGATCGGTCCCCCTGAAACATCCAGGGAGACGTAAACGTACCCGTCTTATCACCTTGAAGAATCAATTTGGTTATGACGTCCGTGGTTTTCGGCGCGCCTCCAATTGACCGCACACGATAAAAACCGTCAGCAGGCTTCGAGTCTAATGCAGACTCACACCCCTTGCCAAAACTCCGAGACAGAATCAGCGCTGACGGCAAACGGTGCGAAACCAAGAAATAAGGCTGTGAGAAAAAGTCTACGCATCCTTAGAATCCTTAAAGTAGACGACATCAAACGGCTCAACCAAGACCGGCATATCGTCGGTACAACTCTTTCCATACTTCTCTAAGAGTCCGTTCCAATAGTCACGATGGAGCGGAACCAAACTTCAGGGTCTTGAACGGGCGGGCCATCAAGACCTGTCTCAGCGGGGCCGATCTCACCGAACGTGGTGCCGCGTATGTCTGTGATGCGCACTACTGCGCGCGGTGCACCGTCATAACCTGTCAAAATGACAGGCGTGCCCGGCTTCGTTTCAGGATGTCCTTCGGCCTCCATAACCCACGGCAAACTAAACGTGGCGATCTTCGTCTTCGCATTAATAAAGTCCAAAATCATACCGGTCGTTTCTTCATCAATCCCGAGAGATCGCACTTGATGATCAGCACCGAGTTCAGGAACAGCGGCGCAGGCTTCCGCCCAAAAAACATCTAAGTCAGAATCACTAGGCAGAGCCGGGCCTCCACCACCAATTACTAGAGTACGCGTCATTTCTATCTCCCCCTTATTTTAATTCTGTGCACCCATTCATCACATCAGGCTGGATCTAAGGCCACCATACCGTAATCACCGGCACGAACGAAACCGAGGGATTCATAGGCACGTTGTGCGGGGAAATTATCTGCTTCGGTGAACAAAATAGCATCCGCGACACCGCTTCGGTGAGCATCCCTGAGTGTCCCAGCGACCAGCGATCGCGCGTATCCCTGGCCACGCTGGGAGTCATCCGTAAACACACCGCCGACTTGTACGGTGTCGGGCAACGCAGCACTGAACGCAGAAACGGCGACAAGCGCCCCCTTGTGCTCAAGCACCCAAAGGCACTGCTCTTCGATCATCCCAGCCAACATGTCTCGGTTACGCACGTCATCGATTGCGTGATCAGGAAAACCCATAGTGATGCGGTCATAAACACGTCGCCAAGCCACAAGAATTGGAAGGTCTAACACCGTGGCAAAACGGTGGTGTACGTCTCCACGTGACAGAGCTTTCGGAAATTCAAGAGCCTCCAAATTCAGTGTGTACAAATATTCTGGAACAACCTTACCCAAACGATTGCGATCAAGATCAACATGGTGCTCCGCTGCTTTGACCTGTGCCCACGGGCCGAGAATGCCGATGACGCTCCGGCCAGATTCTTGTGCAACAGCTACCGCTATCTCTGACGACAAAGTCGGCGCTTGAAGGATGATGTGGCCATTCCAAAAATGGGCCGCAATATCAGTCAGGCGGTCTCCGTCAAACGCGCCCATATAGAGGCCGTGATAGCGCTCTGCGCCATCTTGCAGTCCAGCGTGATGAATGTTTGTGCGCAAGAACATAGATGACGCGCGATGAGACTTTAGAAAAAGATCGACTTGAGGGTCGGTCGGCCGACCCAAGTCGCCGTATTGGCATCATTTCA
Source organism: uncultured Rhodospirillaceae bacterium (assembly GCA_943787205.1). Classification (GTDB taxonomy): domain Bacteria; phylum Pseudomonadota; class Alphaproteobacteria; order Rhodospirillales; family Rhodospirillaceae; genus WLXB01. The sequence goes on along the minus strand of CALSLN010000011.1, from coordinate 36,773 downwards.
AGCCGACGTCTTCGAATAGATCAGTTCAAAGTGCTCAACCATCACGATCATGTCGGCGCTTGGCTCGAGGCCATGCGGCTCTAGCAATGCGGACCAGTAGGGCCAATGAATCTCTTGCCATCGATCAAGCTGGCGGGCTCCTGGACCTTCAATGGTTAAATGGTCTTCGGTGATATCTTTATATGCAACCGGCGTTAGCTGTAATGTCCGGACGATGGCGTGTGGAACACCGTCCATATCAACAACAACCGCCTCTCCGCCCATCGTTGGGCCATTGCCAGGGCTGTCGGTCCAATAGGTGTTTCAATCCAAATGTGCCGCACTTCTCGCCGCTAAGAACAAGAGCAAGAATATTATCAACGACTGGTTTGTTGGCCCCGATGCGGCGAACCCAATAATCCTCGCCAATTGACGCACTGGAGGCTTTGGCTGCGTTCCAATACGCGTCAGTTGCTGCAGTTTTTTCCATCAAGAACCACCGTCGTATGTAACGCGCCAGACAGTTTGACTTACGTCATCAGCAATCAAAAGAGCGCCGTCATCGGCAACCGTGATCCCACTTGGGCGGCCCCAGACTTGAGCACGGTCTTCGCCACGGGCCCAGAACCCAGAAGCAAAAATTTGGTACTCATTTTTAGGCGCTCCGTTCTCAAAAGGAACGTAAACGACGTTGTATCCACGAGGTTGGGCAGCGTTCCACGATCCATGCAACGTCACGAAGGCGCCGCCTTGATATGAAGGCGGAAATTGATCAGCGGTGTAAAACGTTAGGCCAATGGGGGCGGAGTGAGATCGAAATAAGGTGTCTGGAACAAGGGCAGACGCAACCAACTCGGGTTTGCGATCAAAAAAATTCGGTTGAGGGTTAGAACCAATGTAACTGTACGGCCACCCATAAAAACCACCGTCCACAACCTTTGTCATGTACTCGGGCACGAGCTCATCGTGCAGACCATCTCGTTCGTTTACCACCGTATAAAGGTCCGTCGTGCCGGGATAGAATGCTGTGCCAACAGGATTCCGTAACCCTGTCGCAAAGGTTCGTTGCCCCGACCCATCGATTAGAAACTCTTGAATGGTCGCGCGCGGAATGGGTTCCTCAGCGATATTACCCCGACTCCCAATCGCGACATAAAAACGCGACCCATCTGGATGCAAAACAACATTACGGGTGGAGTGGCCTCCTGGGTCGCCAAGCGCCCGGCGTGAGGTGACCTTAACTGCATCCGCTTTCGCTTTTGTGTCTCCCGACTTATAGGGAAGTCGCCAAACGCCATTGAGGTCACCGACTAAGATGAAACCGTCACCAATGGCGATACCGTGAGGATTCCGAAAACCATTGGCGTAGGCCGTGATTGTCTCAGCGCGGCCATCACCGTCGGAATCACGTAGCAAGGTTATTTGGCCGATGCGCGGCTCACTTAAAAATACTGTACCGTCAGGTGCAGTCTTTAAATTACGCGCATTCTTAAGACCCCGCGCGAACTCGTTAACGGAGAAACCCGGCATAACTATCGGCATTGCACGAGCGGGTTTCGGAATCGTACGTGGGGGGTTGGCAGGGCTAGGTGGTGTATAAGGTTGGGGTAAAGCCGCCGCATCGATTGATATAACAGTCCCAGGTTCTTGCTCGAATAATTCTTGCGCCACGCTGGCGTTAGATATCAGAAAAAATGCACCGACAACGATGCTGAAACCGCTAACCCTCATAGGTGATTCTCCAAACCGTTTGCCCGACGTCATCAGACAACAAAAGACTGCCATCAGGCAAAGTCACAATTCCCGCTGGCCGCCCCCAGACCTGACTGTTTTCTGAATCTCCATTCCAAAACCCTGTAGCGAAAACTTCATAGTCGCCATTTGGCTTACCATTCTTAAACGGCGCATAAACAACCGTGTACCCGCGAGGTTGGTTGGCATTCCACGATCCATGAAGCGTGACGAACGCACCACCACGATATTTTTCAGGAAACTGCTCTGCCGTATAGAACGCAAAACTGATCGGTGCCGAATGAGACAGAAACGGGACATCCGGCTTAATTGCTTTCGCGACCAAATCAGGGCGCTTGTCCGCGAACCCGAACTGCGGATTTGATCCCATATAACTGTACGGCCAGCCGAAGAATGCGCCTTCCGGAACGCGCGTAAAATAATCGGGGACCAACTCGTCACCTTGGCGATCTCGCTCGTTGACGACGGTATAGAGGTCTACCGTACCTGGATAAAATAAGACTCCCGTCGGGACACGCATTCCCGATGCAAAGGTACGGCCGACGCCCCCTTCAATGGGGAACTCTTGTATGGTCGCATGGGGTAGGGGGTTTTCTCCGATATTGCTGGCGGACCCAACACCCACATAAAATTTTGATCCATCAGGATGCACAACAACGTTGCGTGCCCAATGAAAGCGCATATCTGGGGGACCCAAGGCACCAAGAGGTGTCAGCAGAACACTTGAAGAGGGCGTGACTTTTCCATCATCACTGTAGGGATATTTATGGACGCCAACTTTGTCCCCAATCAGAACCGCGCCATCGATAAACGCAATGCCGTGGGGCATGTTTAAGTTGTCGATGTAGGTGAACACGTCGTCGGCCACGCCATCGCTATCTGAATCACGCATAATGGTAATGCGCCCGGCGTTCGGTTCAGCAATAAATACATCGCCATTGGGCGCAACGACCATGTTCCGAGCATGCTCAAGGCCTTCAGCAAATAGGCCGATTGAAAACCCCTCAGGAACGTTTGGAATATCATCGGCCGTGCGAGGACGGGGACGCGAGAAATTCATCTCACGCGGACGGCGTTCAGTGTCTGGATTTGGTTTCGCGAGCCTGTCTAGATTGATGCGCAATTTCTGGCCAACAGTTTGATCCAGAGGTGCAGCACCGACCGTCATCGATAAACCGCATAGGGCAACAAACCCGCCAATGATTGATCTCTGCACAACACGCATACCGTTTCTCCTATCCAATACAGGATAAGAGTCGTCGCACGGCCCCGACGTCAGTTCAAGCAGACCAGACGCCGGTCCTCCACAATGTGATCACAGGCGTTTGGGCTTTAGCCGACGTGCGCTAAACCGACGTATCGACGCCAGAGTCTCCGTCCGTTTCAGCCACTGCCGGTGCTTCACGTTTTGGCCCACCTTTAGCAACAAGAACCATCGCTGGCCGAAGCAGGCGTTCCGCCATCATATAACCTTCTTGCATGACCTGAACGACAGTGCCAGATGGCACATCTGTGCGCTCGACTTCCTGCATGGCTTGGTGAAGGTTCGCATCAAAAGGTTGGTCAAGAGACACGAACTTCTTAACGCCCTGGTTTTCCAGAACCGTGCTGAGCTCTTTGCCTGTCATTTCAACACCGACTGCCAGGTTTTTCACGAGATCATTGTCTACACGCAGATTTTCAGGCGCTGCCAACAAAGCACGGTCGAGATTATCGGCGACCTGCAAGATCGCTTTGCAGATATTTGATGTCGCATATTTTGCGTTATCAGAAATTCTCTTGTCCGCGCGCTTACCGGCATTCTCAGCCTCAGCAAGAGCAAGAAGGCGGTTTCTATGCGCATCGGCCAATGCTGCTTCTAATTGCACAACCCGTTCTTCAGGCGTCGGTGGCGCGATTTCGGCTTCAACCGCCTCAGCTTGAGAAGCCTCGGCTTCTGGTGCATCGCTCGAAGGCATTGCATCTGCCGCCATCTCTGGCTGAATTTCTTCGTTTTCGGTGTCTGATACTTCAGGTTTTGGATCAGTGTCTGACATACTGGTTTGTCCTGTATTTTCTTGTTTACGTTTGTGCGAGCATGCGACCCACGACTTTCGCCGTGTAATCCACCATCGGAATGATTCGGGCATAGTTAATGCGCGTTGGGCCAATGACACCAACAGCGCCGACAATTTGTTCTCTGCCGTTCTTAAATGGTGCGACGACCATTGAACAGCCTGCCAAATTGAAGAGTTCGTTTTGAGCACCAATAAAAATCTGTACGCCTTCTGCATCGCCAACGAGGTCGACCAGGCGGATCATTTGTTCACGCGTTTCTAGGACTTCGAAAAGATGGCGGACGCGCTCAAGATCCTCTAGCGCTGTCACATCATTCAGAAGATTGGCCTGACCCCGAATGATCAACGAACTGCCAGCAGATTGATCGCCCGACCAAGTCGCAAGTCCATCAGCGACCAGGCGGGTTGTGATCTCATCAAGCTGCGCTCTGCGCTGTTCAAGTTCTGTCAGAATGCCGCCCTTCGCTTCGCCAAGCGTTTGGCCCCGCAGTCGTGCGGAAAGGTAATTGCCCGCTTCAATAAGCGCGGAGGGGGGAAGCCCATCGGGCACTTCAATCACCCTGTTTTCGACTAACCCAGATTCTGAAACCATAACAACCAAAGCACGGCCCGGCCCAAGACTGACAAATTCTATGTGTTTAAGGGCATCTTCTGATTTCGGTGCCATAACAAGACCCGCCTGGCTGGTCAGCCCAGACAGTGTTGTTGACGCCCCTTCAAGAACCTCTTGCACGGTTCTGCCCGCCGCTGCGCACTGAGCCTCAATTTCTTGTCGTTCACTTGAATCAAGCCCACCAACCTGGAGCAATCCGGCCACAAACAGTCTCATTCCCGCTTCCGTAGGCAGCCGTCCAGATGACGTATGGGGCGCAAAAAGTAAGCCCGCAAGCTCTAGGTCAGACATGACATTACGAATTGTTGCCGGAGACAAATTGCCATCCAATTTGCGCGCAATCGTCCGCGAACCGATGGGCTCGCCGGTTTCTACGTATGCGTCAACAATCTGGCGAAAGACCTCGCGCGACCGCTCATTGAGCTCAACGACGGGGTCCGCACCGGGACTGCGATGATGGACATGATCTGTGGTCATGTCGGGCTATGTAGTGAAGGGGCGTGCACCCGTCAATGAATGGGCACAGATCTTTCTGGGTTCCGGCAAATTGCTAGCTCAAGTCATAAGGCTTGTTCGGAGGGCCTTGGACCGGGTATGGAGACCCGTGCCGGATGATCGGCGCCCAAAAGGAGACTGTTTATGCGCCCTTCCGGCCGCGCGCCTACTGATCTGAGACCTGTATCTTTCGAGCTTGGCTTTGCCAAACATGCTGAAGGATCTTGCCTCGTAAAATTCGGCGATACCCATGTTCTCTGCGCCGCAAGCGTAGAAGAAAATGTACCCGGATGGATGAGGGGCACTGGAAAAGGCTGGATTACTGCGGAATACGGCATGCTGCCGCGTGCGACCAACACCCGGATGGCCCGAGAAGCAGCTAAAGGGCGCCAAACTGGCCGAACACAAGAAATTCAGAGACTGATTGGCCGTGCCTTGCGATCTGTCACACGCATGGACGGATTTGGTGAAGTCCAAGTCCGAATTGATTGCGACGTTCTTCAAGCTGATGGCGGAACCAGAACAGCTTCCATTACCGGCGCCTACCTCGCTTTGCACCAGGCCTTCACTAGGATGATTGATTTAGGTGTGATGACCGAGATGCCCTTCTCAGAGCCAGTCGCCGCCATATCCTGCGGACTCTATAAAGGCACGCCCGTTCTAGATCTAGATTACGCAGAAGATTCAAACGCCCAGGCGGACGCCAACTTCGTGCTCACAGGCTCTGGCAAAATTGTTGAGATTCAAGGAACTGCAGAAGAAGACCCGTTTACAGCTGAAGAATTTCAGGGGCTCCTTGACCTTGCGCAAGCCGGTTGCGCTGACCTTGTCAGGATGCAGCAAGCCGCCCTCGATGCATTAACAGCAAACGCCTAAACCCAGGTTGAAACTATGAGCCACCGACATTTCGAAGGCGGCCGCCTTATCGTTGCCAGCCACAATGCCGGCAAGGTGCGTGAAATCAACGATCTACTGGCACCCTTTAGCGCTGAGGTTATTTCTGCTGACGAACTTGATCTTCCTGAACCAGAGGAAACAGGTACGACGTTTATCGCCAATGCGGAACTGAAAGCGTTGGCGGCCGCGCGCGCTGCAAACGCAGTCGCATTGGCAGATGATTCTGGATTGGCTGTGGCTGCCTTAAACGGGGCACCAGGAATTTATTCTGCTCGGTGGGCTGGCCCCGAAAAAGATTTCGATATGGCTATGCGCAAAATCGAAACGGAAATCGGTGACGCAATAGATAAGTCTGCAAAATTTGTGTGTGCCCTGACGCTTGCCTGGCCAGATGGCCATTGCGAAACGTTCGAAGGCACGGTGTCTGGAACACTCTCGTTTCCTCAGCGCGGCGATAAGGGGTTTGGCTACGATCCGATTTTTATCCCTGACGGCTTCGATATCACATTCGCCGAAATGAACCCAGCCAAAAAACACAGCATGAGTCACCGGGCTGACGCCTTCACAAAATTGGTCGCTGCTTGTTTCGTATGACCACATCAAAAACCGATCTCGCGCTTTATGTCCATTGGCCATTCTGTGTCTCAAAATGTCCCTATTGTGATTTTAATAGCCACGTCGTTGACCATGTTGATCACGGTGTATGGCGCGATGCGCTTTTGAAAGAACTCGCGTTCGAAGCAGCTCGCAATCCTGACGCAACTCTTCAATCCATTTTCTTTGGCGGCGGCACACCATCTCTCATGGATGCAGCAACAACGAAGGCTGTGATCGATGCAGCAAAGATACATTGGACACCTATCGACGATTTAGAAGTCACCCTTGAGGCTAATCCGGGCACAGTAGATTTAGAACGCTTCTCAGCTTTCCATGCCGCAGGGGTGAACCGCCTATCTCTCGGCGTACAAAGCCTAGATGACGATCAATTAAAATTTCTAGGCCGGCGCCACTCTGCTGCTGAAGCACGCGCGGCGGTCAAAGAAGCAGGGCAGGCCTTTGACCGCTTATCCTTCGACCTCATATACGCGCGCCCTGATCAAACTGCCGCGCAATGGGAGAGTGAGTTGTCAGACGCGCTTGAGCTTTTGAGCAGCGCTGACGGTGGCCATTTGTCTTGTTACCAATTAACGATCGAAGAGCACACCCCGTTCAAAAAAGATCATGACCGAGGGGTCTTTATTCTGCCTGATGAGGACGGTGGATCAGATCTTTTTGACCTAACACAGGACATTCTGATCGCTGCGGGTCTCCCCTCTTACGAAGTATCGAATCACGCGAGAGAAAACGATGCTTGCCGTCACAATGTTCACGTCTGGCAAGGTGGCGCCTATGCGGGAATCGGGCCAGGGGCTCACGGACGGATTCGACAGGGCGAGACTATGCTCGCAACCCAACGCCTTAAACCCCCCGCACAATGGCTGAAACGAGTCGCACAGGACGAGCACGGCAGTCAAAGCGAAACGGTCCTTACTGCGCAACAACGGGGTGAAGAGCTTGTGATGTTGTCGATGCGCCTGACCCAAGGGCTCGACCTCAACCGATTAGAGGCGCTCACGGGTTTGTCGCGGTATGACATTGTATCGCAAGAAAATTTGGCCAGCCTAGAAATCGAGGGGCTTATCAATATTACGTCTGATAAGGTACAAACCACATCGCGCGGACGTCTTGTTCTAAACGGAATTGTCCAAGCTGTCCTTCGATAGACAGGTCTAGAAAAACATATGGCCAAATTTGTTGTTGTTGGTGCCACCGGTTTTATCGGACGGCATGTTGTCGCCACTCTACTCGAACGCCGCCATACCGTTGTGGGTGTGCACCGCGGGAAAGCGCCTTCATCCCTTGATGGGCAATCACGGTTCGAGTCCGTTAAAGCCGACCTCACGAAAATGCAAAAAGCTGAGAGCTGGACACCTATTTTGGACGGTGTCGACGCGGTTATAAATTGCGATAACACACAATCTGCACCGCCAGCGCTTTTTGAAGCGTGCAGTAAATTGAATGTCACCCGGTTTCTCCAAATTTCTGATGCACAACAAGACAACGAAGCTTTGACGGAGTCAGACTTGGACTGGGTGATCGTACGTCCAAGTCTTGTCTATGCACGCGGCTTTTTCGGAGGGAGCTCATCGCTGCACAGCATGGCTGCTTTTCCTGGCGCCATACTTCTGCCCGGCGATGGCCAACAGAAATTTCAACCAATATACATAGGCGATGTGGTCGGCATTATTTGTGAACTATGCGAGGCCTCTTCGTTCAGCCGCAAAGTCATTGAGCCGGTTGGTCCAGAAACTCTGACACTAAAGGAGATTCTGCTCAAACTCCGACGCTGGCTTGATGTGCCACGAGACACCACGGTCTCTCTTCCAAGCTGGTTCTTAACCGGAATGGGCATCGCTCAGATACAGACATCTGAAGCCACTACCACACAACCCTTCAGAGGTCTGTTCGCACCAGCAGCTCGGTCTATGGACGACGTGCTAATCGCCCGTCCCGCCAACACCGGGGATCGACGAGCGGCACGGTTTGCTTTGCTGGCACCGGTCATCACCACAGTGTTGTTTTTGTCTTGGATCGCATCTGGGCTTTTAGGGTTCGCTTTTGGTATGCCCGCCGCAGAGGACGTCGTCACAGTCTTCGGATTGAGCGCAACTGATCCTCGATTGGTGGCGTGGATTACCTCTGGATGGAATGTCCTGTTGGGTCTTGTTCTTTTAACACCCTTACGCACCGGACTACTGACCGGACTGCAACTCTTAACAGTCCTCGTCTACACCATCGTTTTATCGATCGCGCACCCACAGCTCTGGCTGGACCCTTTTGGTCCACTCCTGAAAAACATCCCTATTCTGTTACTCATAGGGATATGGGCCATGTTTAGAAGTCGGCGTTAAGCCCGCCTACTTCACCCCAGAGATCATTAGCCAAGACCGGTGGACACCTTTCGATGGTCCGCCAAATTGGGTGTTACCCCGTTCCGCTTTTACAGTCGCATCCTGATAACCGACCGCGATATCGTTGAAGCCCGCATCTTTGCAAAGCTTATCGAAGTCAGCCGTTATCGCACCCTTCCAGAATGGCTCGTAGTTGTACTGGATTTCATAGTCACCACGGATTCTGCTCCAGGTATCCATTTCATCATAGCGCCCTGGAACTTCCAAATGCGCCATGACACCACCCGGCTTCAGCAAGCGATGGCATTCTTTAAAAATGTTCGGCAGCGCTTTGCCTGAAGTCTCATGCAACATAGCGCTCGACGTAATGAGGTCGAAACTCTCGTCTTCAAAATCTGTACATTCCGCATTCTGTTGTGAAAAGTGCACAGGGATGTTCAGGCGCTCAGCCCGGGCATGGGCATAGCGCATCATTCCAGCACCAACATCGAGCGCGTGTGTTTCTGCTTCTGGAAAATAACTAGCGATCGCAAGCGTGGAATGACCGACCGTGCATCCCATATCCAAAATACGAAGAGGCTTTCCTTCAGGCCAGCGAGAGAAAAAGTGCGAAATGATGGTATGGCCGCGAATATCATTCATGTAACCGCCGTTGCGGCCCATTTGATAAACGACTGCGCCGCGATCAAATACCGCCCCTTGGCGGACATCGCGCTCGCCGTACGTGCCATGGTAGTTGCCGGGCATACGGTGAATGTCTTGCGCCGAAATATAACGTGGCACTTCTAAGTCTGGGTTTACGCGCACAGACCCTTTTGGATTTTCAATCTCAGCAAGATCCATCAATTCATCGATCTGACGATCAACAACAGGTGCCAACCGCATCCCACATCATATCCTGCGCTGTCGAGCACATGGTCAGATACGCTTGATACGCTGTTTCTGGCTCCATCTCTTTCCGCAGTTCCTGATGGTTGCGGGGTTCCCGACCATGCTTTTTCTTGAACTCAGGAAGAACTTTATTCTCCAATAGTGTTCGCTGACCTGAATCAAGTTTGGTTGCCATGAACATTTTCATATCAACGATTGCGAGTTGCTCAGCAATCTCATCATGATTTGATTCGGGCATCATTGGATGGGGGCGATGGGCGTCCATGGAATTTTCCTTCACTTAAAAAAGCGGTGCAATAGAAAAAAATGCAGTGCGATAAAAAGATTGAATTAAACGTCGTCAAATTCTTTCATAATCTTATCGTAATCTTCGTCGTCGGTTTCAAGCCGGCAGTTTCTTGCCGCAGAATTCGAAAAAACTTTGTGCATGAGGCGACTGCGCAGACTAGAGCGCGCTGCGTTGGCATCATTATCTGCATTATATGCTTCGACGTCAGCCGTTCCAAAACCACCTTTTGTTTCGGACACGCGCTCATGCGTATCGAGGCGCTCGCGCAAGACAGAAACCTCGACGGTCAATGCCATAACCATAGACAGAAGCTGGTCATTGGTTGGGCCATCGTGAAAGGGGGATGGGCGCCCTTTCGGGATCCAAACTTTTTCTGCAGCTCCAAAAAGGCCCGGTAGCGCAATCATGCGTGTCTCCTGTGGTTTCTTATTTGTACGTTTTACTTATTTGTCAGACTACGCCCCCGTAACACTGTCTTTGGGATGACCTAAATCAAAATTGTTCACGGTGTAACCCATAAAAGCACGTTCAATTGATATGCCTGTTACGATGAAATCTGCATCGCCTTATGGGCGTAGTCGCCACTTTCGATACAGCGGAGACCTTCCGCTGCAACGTCAGCACGCGGACTTTCCATGCGACTTTATTGGGAGGCTTTTGACCTTCCCAAACGGTGTAACGCCCGATTGCTGGTTTACTGACCAACATGTGTGGGCGGAGAACCGTCCACTCCAGGTCAGATGCTGTCAGTACAGATTCCTGTAGCGTTTTGTCTGGAATGATGTGCTTGAGAATGACCTTGGCCACAAACCGTACCCAAAACGGGCCTATGCCTGCGCTCTCTGACGCCCCCATGGAACTCACAACGACCACGCGAGAAACCCCCGCTGCTGCCATGCCTTGAACGACTGCCTGCGTAACCCGTTCATGCTTGTTGTCAGGTTCCTTATTAGAAAACCCGTATGCCGTGAACACGGCGTCGAAGTCCGACGTCACAGCGCTTTTGACAGAGGCTTCATCAAACAAATCCCCATCGACAATTTTTAAGTTAGGGTCATCGAAGGAGAGTTTTGATCGGTCACGAAGAAACGCTGTCACCTTGTGGCCATGAGCCAGGGCCTGTTCGACAAACGCTTTCCCGGTCCCCCCCGTGGAGCCAAAAACCAAAATATTCTTTGCGTGTGAGTCTGTCATAAACCCTGAATTCCTATGTTTTCGCGACCAGTTCCGTGCGTTCGCCGGCTGGGCCGATAAACGTTGCAGAAAGATAACCCTCATAAAGAGCAGATGGAGGGGCTATGAAGTCGACAGACAAACCATCCAAAGAGTCAGCCTCGAATGTCGTCATCGCCACGCCAGGTGAAAGTTGGTTCGCGGGTCCAGGGACGTGCGCCAGCGGGTGCATCATATTGGTCTAATTCGAGTTTGTTGCCCCGCTCCGACGCCACCAGAACGGATAAGTCGAATTTATGGTCTAGAGGCCGGCCTTGGGCGTCTGACAACACCTGTACCGGAAACGCGTAATCGCCCTGATCAGAAAGACCAAATGTCTCGTGATAGAATTTCTTTAAGGCTGGGCGGTCTGGCCCGGCTAAGACCATGATGAATATGCGGTCTATCAGAGCTTTAGGCTCAGGGTGGTTTGAAGAAACCCGGTCTCCCACATTACCTGTCAGATAAATCACTTCATCTGCCGGCCCAAGCACCTGCATCGCACGAATAGAAGAGGCTGACGTCAATTCCCGGGGTAAACCCAAAATTTTGAAGGGTGACCCCTCCAGCTTTCTCATCACCTCATCAACGTCGGCAACCGTAATTTCCACGGCGGCCCATCCCCATGTGGTTAACGTGTTAAAGTCTGGTACAGGGTCGATCTCAACGGCGCGAATATGAACATCTTCGCCACTTTCCGGGCCCAGGATAACAAATCGACGACCAGCGCTGGCCGCTAGGCCCCAGGATACTGCCATTTTAGTGGAAATTGAGCCGCGTTCGACGACGACGTAATCCAGCCATGCGCTATACCAGGATTCCACATCGTCCACGTTTGGCGCGCCCAGCGTTGCCATCTTGATGCGTTTTAGCCGTGCTCTATTAGCGATCATATCTAACGTTCCTGGGCCCATACCCTTTGGATGACATCTTTCGTTGCGTCAGATGTATAGCAAAAATGGCTTATTTGCTGGGCTTTTTGGCGGGTTCGACCATTTTCATGGCCTAACCACCAGCGATCAGCATTATATTTAAGAGCTATGTTGAGAAATTAGGCTCAACAGACTGACTCTTAACAATAAAATGCCTTTTGTTAACGCCCCGTTTACCTTTGCAGGCGACCCTGCAGATGTGAGGGATACTGCCAAGTTTACGGCAGCTTGGTGCGATACGGGACGCACTGGCGGGAGACATTGCTTAAATGACTCTAACCAGGGCAAAGAGGGACAACGGTACGGATGTATAACAGCCGCCTTGACGGGCTGACTGACTATCCATTTCAGCGTTTAAGCGCACTTTTGGCGGACATTTCCCCGCCAGAAGGCGTCGATCCGATTGCCATGTCCATCGGAGAACCTCAACACGCCGCCCCAGACCTCATCACCGTTGAATTAGCCCGCCACGCCAAAGAGTGGAATAAATACCCACCAACAGGCGGAACGCCATCCTACCGCGCGGGCCGTCGCAGATTGGCTGGGCCGCCGTTATGGTCTATCAGCCGACTTAATCGAACCGGACATTCATATTCTCCCTGTCGCCGGAACACGCGAAGCCTTGTTTATGGCGGGCGAGCTTGTCGTGCCGCCTTTGAAGAACGGTCAGATACCTGCCGTTCTGATGCCCAACCCATTCTATCAAGTCTATTTAGGGTCAGCGGTCATGGCAGGGGCAGATCCAATATTTGTCCCAGCGACGAACGAAAATGGATTTATTCCAGACTTCTCTAAACTAGAACCTGAACTCCTTGACCGCACGGCGCTTGCTTACTTATGCAGCCCCGCAAATCCGCAAGGTTCAGTCGCAACACTCGACCAACTCAAGGCCGCTATTACGTTAGCGCGCAAACATGATTTCGTGCTTGTTGGCGACGAATGCTATTCAGAAATTTATAGTGCCGATCCACCACCAGGGTTACTCGCAGCTTGCGATGATATCGGGCGCGGACTGAGTAACGTCCTAGTTTTCAATTCTCTTTCGAAGAGATCAAGCGCGCCGGGCTTACGGGCCGGTTTTGTCGCTGGTGATCCAGAGCTCATAGAGAAGTTTCAACGTCTTCGGTCTCATGCCAGTGCCGTTCAACCCTTGCCGGTTATGGCCGCTGCAACAGCGTTATGGCGTGATGAAAGTCACGTCGATGAAAACCGTTCGCTCTATCGTCAAAAATTTGAAGACGCAGAAGAAATATTCGGAACCCGCTTTGGCTTTTCCAAACCAGCTGGTGGGTTTTTCCTGTGGCTTGATGTTGGAGACAGCCGCGATGCAACTAAATCCCTATGGCGGGACGGCGGCATAAAAGTTTTGCCGGGCGCCTATTTAAGTCGGCCAGGAACAGACGGCGTGAGTCCGGGTGATCGATATATTCGCGTCGCATTGGTCCATGACCGAGCGACAACCGCAAGTGGGTTAGCCCGCATGTTTGAAATTTTATCCAAAGAGGTATGAGCGTCATGGCAACGTCAGCAAAACAAGTCGAAACAGGGCCATTTTTACCACCATCGATGGTCACCGCTTTGAAGCGCGCGCTTTGGGCTGTTGCAGGACTTGGCATCTTGAGCATCGGGCTCGCCGCTATCATTGCTCTGATAACATATTCTTCTAGCGACCCGTCTCTCAATACAGCGACAGACTCAGCGGTTCAAAATTGGCTCGCAGCACCTGGCGCTATTTTTGCTGATGCAATGTTGCAAGCCCTCGGTTTGGCAGTGGTCGTGCCGCTTTTCATCGTTGCCGCATGGGGTGTGCGCGTGATGCGCGCAGAGACGGTGTCGTGGCTATGGTTGCGCACCGTGTCAATTCCAGCCGCAGCGCTTTTGTTATCAATCGGTCTTTCTGGATTTTCTCAACCAACTGAATGGACATTGCCTGCTGGTTTGGGCGGTTTTTCCGGACATATACTTATTGATTTATTCGCCATGTCCCTCAGCGGCATTGGAGATGTCGAAAGCCTTCGTTGGCTAGCTATGCTCGTTGGATTATTCGGCGGCATAACTTTAAGTCACTGGATTACGGCCGTACCCGTATCAACCTATGGCACCGTCCTTTTGTGGGTACAGCGCGAGACGATACGCTCCACGTTTTGGCTCAAAGAGATTGTTGGACGTGTTCGCGATGAGCACGGTGAACGCAAAGCAGCGCGCGCCAATAGAAAAGAAGTTAAAGCACCAACACAGCGTAGAGAACGCGTTGAACCAAAACTCGAAGAAGACGAATTCGAAATAGGTGAGCTGGATGACGCGGAAGACGCCTTTGAAGCACCAGCGATTGCCCCATCCCGTGACGCCGATATTGTCGTCGCACGAAAACAGGCAACTAAGCCCTCCAAGAAAGAGTTGGCAGCCCGCCAGGGGTCCCTCTTACCGGCAACACCAGAAGGCTTCGAGCTTCCCCCGTTGGATATTCTGAGTATGCCTCGCGTCCAAACAAACACTCAGGTTGATACTCAGGCACTCGAAGGCAACGCTAAGATGCTTGAAGGTGTGCTTCAAGATTTTGGCGTTAAAGGTGAGATCATCAAAGTTCGCCCGGGCCCTGTCGTAACTCTCTATGAACTTGAGCCAGCCCCAGGCACAAAGACAGCGCGAGTTGTTTCTTTAGCAGACGACATTGCACGTTCAATGAGCGCCGTTGCTGTGCGCATTGCCGTTGTTCCAGGGCGCAGTGTTATCGGTATTGAACTTCCAAATGAACGGCGTGAAACCGTATTTTTCCGGGAGATGCTGTCATCAGAAGCATGCGACAAATTTGACGGTAAGCTCACTCTAGCCCTCGGTAAAGATATCGGCGGCGCACCAGTATATGCAGACCTTGCGCGGATGCCTCACTTGCTAATTGCGGGTACGACTGGCTCAGGTAAATCGGTCGCTATCAATACAATGATCATGTCGTTGTTGTACCGACACACACCGGACGACGTTCGCATCTTGATGATCGATCCGAAAATGTTGGAACTGTCAGTCTATGATGGCATTCCGCATTTGCTATCACCCGTTGTTACAGAACCTGGCAAAGCCGTTGTCGCTTTGAAATGGGTCGTGCGCGAAATGGAAGACCGGTATCGCGCAATGAGCCAGTTAAGTGTGCGTAATATTGCGGGCTACAATCAACGCCTTAAAGAGGCGTCTAAGAACGGAAAAATACTAACGAAGACTGTTCAAACTGGTTTTGATCCGGACACGGGGAAACCGACTTACGAAGAACAGGGATTGGATCTAACGCCACTGCCGTACATCGTCGTTGTCATCGATGAAATGGCTGATCTCATGCTCGTTGCCGGCAAAGACGTTGAGGCTGCAGTTCAACGGTTGGCACAAATGGCACGAGCCGCTGGAATTCATGTGATTATGGCGACTCAGCGCCCGTCCGTGGACGTCATCACCGGCACCATTAAGGCAAACTTCCCCACACGGATTTCATTCCAAGTGACTTCTAAAATCGACAGCCGCACCATCCTAGGCGAACAAGGCGCCGAGCAACTGCTTGGACAAGGCGACATGTTGTACATGGCTGCCGGCGGGCGTGTGACACGCGTCCACGGACCCTTCGTAACTGATGAAGAAGTTGAAGAGATTGTTACGCATCTTAAAGACCAAGGGCAGCCATCGTACTTAGAAGCCGTAACCGATGAAGAAGCTGCAGATGTATCCGACGTACCGGGCTTTACGGGTGGAACCGGTGGCAACACCGATACGGGCGACAGTCTTTTTGATCAGGCTGTAGCTTTAGTCGCTCGCGAGCGCAAAGCATCGACTAGTTTTGTTCAGCGGCACCTTCAGATTGGCTATAATCGGGCCGCACGGATTATTGAAGATATGGAAGCACAAGGCATGATCGGAAAGCCGAATCATGTAGGCAAACGTGAAGTCTTGCTTCCCGAAATGACAGAGATGCGTTGAGGCAGGACCTTGTGTCTTTGCCGCATTCCGGCCATAAGCTTTGGCCATCATGCACAGTATGAAAACGTTTCTAACGGTCTTAGCCGCAGTTATCGGATTAAGTGGGTCTGTAGCAGCAGATGCGGTATCGGAATCCGATGCAGCGTTACTCGAACAAGCGTCCTCCTACCTCAACGCCATTGATACGTTGCAAGCACGGTTTCTTCAGGTTGATGGCCGCGGGGGTGTCGCGGAGGGAGACCTCTATGTCGACCGCCCTGGGAAAATGCGCCTCGCTTACGATCCGCCGACACCGGTTCTTATCGTCGCGGATGGCTCCTACGTAATCTATGTGGACTTAGAACTCGGAGAACCAAGCTACTTAGACATTAACGACACACCAGCGGCTTTTTTACTTGAGCCCGAGTGGTCGTTTTCCGACGACGGTGTGACTGTAAAAGAAATCGTCCGGCAACCCGGTGTTATTGAAATTACTGCATCCCAGAGTGGCGGTGCGACGTCAGGTGAGCTGACATTTGTATTCTCTGAAGGACCTTTCGAGTTGCGTCAGTGGCGAGTCAAAGACGCTCAAAGCCAGGAAATCACTGTCACTCTTTTTGAGACCCAAACCGATTTAGTCCTCGACTCGACCCTTTTCATTTATGAAGAAGATGATGTCTTTGACGATGACTAGGGCTACGCAAAAGACCAGCATTTAGGTTCCCAGAAAATAAATTTTACCCCTATTAGTCATAGGGCAGTGGGCCCTAAACCCGTGTAAAAATAGCATAATATCTTCATACAACTTTACCGAGCGGGATCTTCATGGCTGATATGCAGGTTCGGCACTTTGAAATCACCCCGTTGCGACCCCATACTTATGTTCATGATCGCCGCAACTGCAACGGTTGGCGGCGGGTCGGGTCACCGGTTTCCCCTGCCGGTCCGGCATAAAGAACAGACGCCTGACGTTCCCCCAACGTCAGGCGTCGCTTTATTTTTGGAACGGTTTTCTGCAAAAACTTTGAAACGCATTCTCTTTTCTGCTCCAGAACACCTATAACGCCATCATGCAGAATACATCCATCAGCCTCATATCTTGGAATGTGAACTCCGTGCGTCGACGCCTGGATCAGTTAATTAGGGTGATAGATCGCTGGGAACCTGACGTGATCTGCTTGCAAGAATTAAAAGCCAAGACGGACATAGTACCAGTCGACGAGATTACAGCGGCGGGATATCAATATCAGGCCATCCATGGACAGCCTGGCTATAACGGTGTTGCCATCCTATCGCGCCTACCACTTACAGATATTGAAACCTTTGATTGGGCTGATAGCCAAGACGCGCGTCACATTTTTGCGCGGATCGAAGGCAGCGGTATTGGCGTGCATTGCCTGTATGTTCCAGCCGGCGGGGATGTACCGGATAGGAGGGTTAATCCAAAATTCGATTTCAAGCTCCGCTATCTCGACGCTCTCGCGGACCACTTTGCAGGGCAGTATGGCTTTCGTGACCCTATGATTCTGGCGGGAGACCTAAATGTCGCCCCCCTTCTTGCCGATGTTTGGGACCACACCAAACTAAAGAACATCATCACTCACACAGAAATTGAGATCGCGGCGCTAGAACGGGTCAAACGGTCCTTGAATTGGATTGATGCCCAGCGAGAAGTTTCTGGCGAAGATGATCCTGTTTTTACATGGTGGAGTTACAGGGCGGCTGACTGGGAATCTGTGAACAAGGGCCGGCGCCTTGATCATATTTGGGTAACCCCCGGATTGAAAAACGCCATTGAAGATGTAGAGGTTTTAACGGCCGTCCGGCATTGGTCACCGCCGTCTGATCATGCGCCAGTACGCCTGGTGCTATCTGGTGACACTTGAACTCTTGATCGTAGAACCCCATCCTTTAAATACACAAATCACCGATACTTTTTAGAAAGGGACCTTCATGGCTTCTGATGCTGCCATCTGGCATGGCACGACTATTCTATCCGTGCGCAAAGGCAATTCTGTCATCGTTGCCGGAGACGGACAGGTGACGTTGGGCCAACAAGTCATAAAATCTAACGCGCGTAAGGTGCGTCGACTTTCTGATGGAGCAGTAATCGCTGGGTTCGCCGGAGCAACGGCCGACGCGTTCACACTGTTTGAAAGATTGGAAGCCAAGCTCGAGAAACACCCCGGTCAGTTAACAAGGGCGTGTGTAGAGTTGGCTAAAGATTGGCGTACAGACAGATATCTGAGACGCCTTGAAGCGATGATGGCAGTAGCAGACAAAGAAACCTCTCTTGTGCTAACCGGGACAGGTGACGTTTTAGAACCTGAAGACGGATTAATCGGCATAGGGTCTGGTGGGTCTTACGCGCTGTCAGCCGCGCGCGCGCTCATTGACCGTGAGGATATGGACCCCGAAGCAATCGCCCGCAAAGCGATGGGCATTGCTGCAGACATCTGCGTTTACACCAACAACTCCCTGGTGATTGAAAGTCTTTAAACCCTATGACCTCATTTACCCCACGTGAAATTGTTTCTGAACTCGATCGCTTTATCGTCGGACAAGGCGATGCAAAACGTGCCGTTGCTATCGCTTTGCGTAATCGGTGGCGGCGACAACAATTGCCCGACGCTCTTAAAGAAGAAGTGTTGCCCAAGAACATTCTCATGATTGGCCCTACCGGCGTCGGCAAAACAGAGATTGCGCGCCGACTCGCAAAACTGGCCAAAGCTCCTTTCATAAAAATCGAAGCAACAAAGTTCACTGAAGTTGGATACGTCGGTCGAGACGTGGAGAGTATTGTTCGCGATCTTGTTGAGATTGCCATTCACATGAATCGAGAACGATTGCGCAAACAAGTTACAGCTAAGGCAGAGATCGCCGCCGAAGAACGCGTTCTGGATGCATTGGTAGGAGACACCGCTAGTTCTGCGACCAGAGAGACTTTCAGAACAAAGTTGAGAAACGGCGACCTAGACGACAAAGAAATTGAAATTGAAATCCGTGACACTGGTAATGCCGGTATGCCAACGATGGACATCCCTGGTATGCCGGGTGCTCAAGTTGGAATGCTCAATATTAATGACATGCTTGGCGGCATGATGGGCGGGCAAACAAAAACAAAAAAACTAACCGTTCAACTGTCTCACGAAGTCCTTATTCGCGAGGAAAGTGACAAATTACTCGACGAAGAGACCGTCGTTCGCGAGGCGATAGACGCCGTCGAAAACCAAGGTATCGTGTTTCTAGATGAAATCGACAAGATCAGTGCCGGAAGTGACTCTCGTGGCGGCGACGTCTCTCGGGAAGGAGTGCAACGAGATTTACTGCCTTTGATTGAAGGCACCTCGGTCGCGACCAAGCATGGAACGGTTAAAACCGATCACATATTATTTATCGCATCTGGTGCTTTTCATTTAGCCAAGCCGTCAGATCTGTTACCTGAATTACAAGGCAGGTTGCCAATTCGCGTTGAACTGAAGGCCCTTACGAAAGAGGACTTCGTTAACATTCTGACGGAAACAGAAGCCAGCCTCATCACTCAATACAAAGCTCTGATGGGCACGGAAGACGTAACCTTAGAATTTAGAGACGATACAATCGACGCGATTGCGGGACTCGCCGCCGAGATTAATCAGAACGTAGAAAATATAGGCGCTCGGCGACTACATACGGTGCTGGAAAAGCTGCTTGAAGACATCAGCTTTACAGCGACTGATCGCAGCGGGGAGACAGTAAAAATCACCCCCGAACTTGTCCAAAGCCAAGTCGGGGATCTCGCCAAAAAGGGCGATCTCAGTAAGTTTATTCTTTGAGATACAGCATCCCTACTTAAGCGAGCACTTCAGAGCAGAGCTTTAGCGGTCCAATAGGTGGCGCCGGCAGCGACGTATGCCAATGCAAAGAGATAACCAAACATAAAGGCTGTCCATCCCCATGAATTGGTTTCACGTCTGGCAACAGCCAAGGTCGATAGACACTGCGGTGCAAAAATGTACCAAGCTAAGAAAGCCAGTGCTGTCGGTAGTGACCACGCAGATTGAAGAACCGTTGCGAGACTAGAGGCTACGGCATCTTCGGAGCCGCTTAATGAGTACACCGTTCCTAAAGCGCCTACCGCAACTTCGCGAGCAGCCATACCAGGAACCAGCGCTACCGAGATTTCCCAATTAAATCCTATCGGCGCGAAAACAACTTCTAAGGCACGACCGATTTTACCGGCAGCGCTATAGAATATATCGGGCTCAGTTGCGTCCGGCGGCGGCGCTGGAAACGATGCGAGACCCCAAAGCACAATCATACTAAACAGAATTATTGTTCCCGCCCGTCGGATAAAGAGGCGCGCCCTTTCAAGGAGGCCAAGGATCAGGTCACGGAGGCGCGGAACTTGGTATTTTGGAAGCTCCATTAAAAGTCTCGGTGGCGCGCCTTTGGTCAATGTCTTTTTCAAAACTGCTGCGACAACGAGCGCACTAACGATGCCAACCATGTAGAGACCAAACATGACCAAGCCTTGCAGGCCAACGCCACCGAATACGGCTGAATTGGGAATAAAGGCAGCAATGATCAACGTATACACAGGCAGGCGCGCTGCGCACGTCATCAATGGAGCAACCATAATGGTCGTTAATCGATCTCTTGGATTATCAATCGTGCGGGCCGCCATGATACCTGGAATTGCACAGGCAAAACTGGACAAGAGAGGAATGAAGGCGCGCCCGTTTAGGCCCGCCATTGTCATGATGCGGTCCATCAGAAACGCGGCACGAGCCATGTAACCTGATGCTTCAAGAACGATAATAAAAGCAAATAGAATTAGAATTTGTGGGAGGAAGATAATGACGCTTCCTACACCAGCGAGCACACCGTCCACGATCAAGCTTTGGAACAACCCTTCAGGGATATAACGAAGCGAGAGTTGTTGAAGGGTTGTGATACTCGCATCAATCCATTCCATCGGCGCTTCAGCCCAGGCAAACACAGCCTGAAACATTAAAAACAGAATGCCCAAGAGAACGATGGGGCCCGCCACGGGATTTAGAACAACGGCGTCGATACGTCGGGTAAGTGCATGCTCTATGCCTTCGCTGATTGTTACGGCTTCAGCAATACGGCGCGCTTCTTTTTGTAAATCCCGAACCGAGGGATTTGGCTTATTGGAATCGCTTTTCGTGTCAAACTTCTCCCAGAGCTCAGACCAGTCTGCAGCGCGGAACATATTAACGAGCTGCGCCACACCCGATCGGCGAACGGCAATAGTCGTAACAACAGGAAGCCCAAGTTCTTCGGATAACCGATCAGGATCTAATTCAATCTTATCTCGAGACGCCAAATCCATCATGTTGAGTGCAACAAGAATGGGTCGACCGAGACGTTTAAGCTCGAGCACAAACTTGAGATGTAATCTAAGACTCGTCGCATCGACAACACAGATCACCGCGTCAGGTATCTGTTCAACGTCGCTTGTTCCGACCAGCGCGTCATGCGTTACGACTTCATCTGGGCTGTTAGGCGTAAGGCTATAAGTGCCTGGCAAATCAACGATGCTGATAGCTCTGCCATCCGGTGCTTCTATAGTCGCCGTTCTACGCTCAACGGTTACGCCAGGGTAATTACCTACTTTTTGGCGATTGCCGGTCAAAGCATTGAACAACGAACTTTTGCCGCTGTTCGGGTTTCCGACCAGCGCGAGCCGTAGATCTGCCCGCATCTCCTATGACCCCAAAACAGGATCAGAAAAAGAAGTCGTCATTTCAACAAGAACAGCAGCAGCATCTACCGGACGTAATGCGACGAGCCGACCATCCACGTTGACAGCAAGAGGCCCACCGAGAGGGCCTTGATGGCGCACTTCGATCTCAGCCCCTTCCTCAAACCCTAGCCCTAACAGGAGGTCTTCTAGGGTTGGTTCCAATTCAGCCGTTTTCTCGGGTCCCGAGCCAATTTCAGTGATCTTAGCTTTCACCCGGTGTGGGAGGCGGTCTAACGGTAATGTTTGGGATGACGTCATGTTTCAATCCAGGATGGAGCAACAGTGTTTTAATGAGAATGATTTGCAGTCTTAATATTGACTCGTTGCTCTAGTCCAGCTCTTTTTTGCGAACAATTCTTAATTCCATGAGAATGGATAGCTTAGTCAGTGCGTTTAAAGCTTTGATTGTCGTCAAAGCGCGTCTGAAATGAGAGTTTTCGGCCCTAAGAGCTTGATTCCAAGCCTTTGAGGGTCGCTATCAAACGATCAAGATCTGAGTCTGACAAATCGGGAAGGCGACGATCTAACAAATTAACCAGCTCGGTTGCGCGCGGTGACAGCCCGCCCGTGTTGAGAGTGACTTTGGGTTTTGAGTGCTCTGCAAGTCGTTTCAGTTCCTCGGCTTCATCCCAGATCAAATCCAAATGGCCACAGATTTCCATAACAAGACCAGGGCCAGGTCGGCCACGACGACCATGTTCCAGCGCTGAAAGATATGCAGGGGAAACGTTAAGGCGCTCAGCCAGTGATCTCTGGGTCATCCCTCGATCAGATCGTAGGTCACGGAGACGAGCGCCAAACGGGGTCATCGCTGACCACCACCATTATTGCCAGCCCGTGTTCGGTCTTTTCTCAACAGAATGTATAACGCGCCATCTCCACCGTCGCGCTGTTGAGCATAGGTTACCGACAATATTGCCGGTCGGAATTCAGGTTCATTTAGCCAGCGAGGAACGGCCGTCTTGAGTTTTCCAGGCTGCATATCCGTTTTGCGCCCTTTACCAGTAACAACAAGAACGCAGCGAGCCCCTGACGCACGGGCAGCCTGAATAAAACCCATAAGATGCCGATACGCTTGATCCTCGGTATATCCGTGAAGATCCAGCCGCGCATCGATATCCAACTTTCCACGCTTCAGCTTATTAGCTGTGCGGCGATCTGTGTCACCAACATGGCCAATATCAACGCGAGACATGGAGGCATGATTAGCTTTGTTAACAGATGGAAGCGAGGAAGGTGCGCGCCGAACAGGCTTAATGAAACCGTCTGGCAAAGCGTCGGCTTCTCCATCAGCGTTTTTAGTACGGCGACGCACTTCAACCTGGCGGCCAATAGTAGGAGTCAACGTCGCCAAATCTTGAGGGCGTGAAACAGGTAAAACTGAGGCCATTGCCCGAGCCCATAAAGACGTCTCAGCCTGTGTCGGCATGCGTTTTCGATTATTTTTTGCCACGCCTGAATCCGATGGGAGTGAGTCTCAATATAGATATTGAGCCGTACACATTACATGTCGATATTATCGTCTCGAGTTACGCCTTTAGCAGATTTCTCTCCGGGATCACCCCTGAATTCCGCATACGTATCCGTGCCTTCAATATCCATTTCGGGCAAATAACGGGTCACAAAAGCACGCCAATCGCCATCTGGTGAAACACAGCGGGTCTTAGAATTGTAATTCAACGTCAAAACCAAGCCGCCTAACTTCCATAGAATATTCCAATTATGAAGATTGTCCGTTGCAGCATCTATTGCCCGTCGATACACGCGCTGGGAAACCCACGGTCGCACCAAAAAGAGATACCCAATGACACCGAGAAGCATCGCAAGAGTACCAATGAGAAGATCAACAAGGAGCATCACCGCCATAGCTAGAAGCAAAATAATAAGAAGCGGCGCGACATTTTCCCATGGACTAAATACAGGGCTACGTGGCGTGTTCAACCTATCGAAATCGATAAATATGCTCAGCCGGTCCGCTTGATAGGATTCCATCAAGCGACCAAACAAAGCCCGGTCTTTACGTTTATTTCCTGCCGTCTCGGCCATATCCCCTCGGCCTCACACTTTCTGCTTTGCTCGTACACGTCGCAAGACAACGCAGCACCTTACCTGAATTCATTATAGCGGCTTTTCTTCTATCTGTGAGGGCTGAGAAACGCCACGAGGCAAAAAAAGATAATAACCCCCAGGCGAGTTCATGCGACCCGCTTTATAGAATGCTGCTTCGCCAGACCCCCAGAAAAAATCCCCCCTTACTGCGCCCCGAATTGCAGATCCGGTATCCAGCGCAACAACAAGACCATCTAGAGATTCTCCATCAGGATCATTGAGATCGAGCCATAGCGGGGCACCATAAGGGATATAGCGTGGATCAACAGCGAGGCTTCGGCGTGGTTCAAGCGGAACACCGAGCGCACCAATGGGTCCAGGACCTTCAATCCATCGAAAAAATATGTAGCGCGGGTTATCTTCCATAAATTGGCGCCCCTCTTCAGGGTTGTCGCGCAACCAATCTGCCACCGACGGCATCGAACTTTGACCCCGCCCGATCACACCGGCCCGGAGCAAAATTCCACCTATTCCTCGAAAACCTCTTCCGTTATTCCCGGCATATCCAATGCGCTTTTCTGTGCCATCTGGCATTTTGACTCGGCCAGACCCTTGAATGTGAAGAAGATGCGCATCAACCAGATCATCTACCCAGACCAAAACTTCAGCACGGTTCTTGAAGTTATCGTCTTGTTCTATTGAGCGTCTGGCGTCGTATGGAACAAGCTGCCCGCTGTCCACCTGGCCGATCACCGACGGTAAACCAGACGGTAGATCAAAGGCCCGTTTATCAAGTTCGACGATATCTTTTGGTAGCGCATAGAGCGGAACCGAGAACACGTCTGTCCGCGTCATCGATCCACGCAGTGATGCCTCGTAGTATCCCGTAAATTTACCTTCTGGTTTTCGAGCAGACGATACTTTGTACGGAGTAAAAAATTGGGCAATTGTCGCTCGTACGGTTTCATCATCTCCAGCGTCAAGGCGCTCTATAGCAGCGCAGGGCGCGCGCCAGTTTTCTACAGTCCCACCCAGTCCATTAGGGCCGACTGGTTCTGAAGCGGTCTTACTATTAAATGCAATACAAGCGTTCTTGAGGGCCGGTAGCGCCGCAGAAACGTCGTCCTCTGTCCAACCTGGCAAATCACCCACCGACACGGGCGTATATGTGACAGATGGAGAGACAGGAGCTTCTATAACGGGCGGAGAAACGGGAGTCTGTATAGGTTCTGGCTTGACGATCTCAATCCGCTCAACGCGGGGTGGGAAAAAAACAGCGGCAACAAACAAGCCGACTGAGAAGCCGAAAAAGATGGCAACAGCATACGCTGTCTTTTGACTTTTTATAAACTTGGAAAGTATTTTTTCTGACACCGTAGTCAGAGATCAATCCACGCTACGCGTGGCAACAAGCTGCCAATTTGGATCCGTGTTCGCCAAATCACGCTCAAAGGTCCAAATATCTGTAACGCTCTCGATGTGTTCTGGATCACCGTCGACGATTTCGCCTTCTGCATCTTTAATAACGTTGACCTGTTCACTTTCAAATCGCACGGCAATCGTTGCAACACGACTTTGAACTGAAATGTCTTCGAACTTCGACGGCTTAATTACGACAAGCTCAGTTTCCATACGCTCATCCCGATCTTCACGATCCTGCACAGCAGTAGCGAAATTAGAATAAACATCATCTGATAAAAGCGGCTTCAACGTATCTGTATCGTGATCGGCATAAGCAAGAACGATCATTTCAAAAGCTTTACCCGCTCCAATAAGAAAATCCTCTGCTGAGAAGTTCGGGTCTGAAAGAGTCATTTGAGTAAGACCCTCTTCAAAGGGCGTTCCAACATACGCTGGGTCAATATCTCGAGCAGGAGGCGTATCTGAATCCAATGAAGGACGAGTCGGTAGATTGACCACATTGTCACCCTGGTCAAAGCCGTCTCGGCCCTGTTCATGACCTGTACGGCGACCAAGTGCACTACGGAGCCTAAGAATTAGAAACCCTGCTACCATCGCAAGCAAGATTACATCGATGAACTGAAAGCCTTCCATGGGCCGCTTTAACCGTTCTTGTTCTGCTCTTTTATTAGGTGAACCATTCCGACGTACCACAAATAAAAAGATCTTTGAGCACGTTGACCGAAAGCACAACGATCATTAAGTGATCATAGAGTCGGCACCTACGCCGAACATAGGCATTTCACTGAACAAGGGCAAGCATGCCCCTCTTAATCCTTATTTGTTTCATAGCGCTTCCCCTACTCGAAATCGGTGTTTTCATCCGTATCGGCGACGAGATCGGGATTTTCGCCACTATCGGAATTACCGTTTTGACGGCGATTGTGGGTACTTTCCTTGTCCGCACTCAGGGTCTCGCAACCCTCAACAAAGTAAGTGGGAGTCTAAATCGCGGTGAAATGCCCCTTCGTCCGGTATTTGATGGGGCGTGCCAGCTGATTGCAGGGGCATTATTGTTAACACCGGGATTTATTACCGACACCATCGGGTTGGTACTGTTTGCGCCTCCCTTTCGCACGCTTCTACTCGCGTGGCTAATTTCGAGAAGTACAAAAAAAAGCATTTTCCGTACAAATTCAACGTCTCAATCAAAATATGACGTGGATGGCAATTACAAAGACGTCACACCGGCGCACCCTCCTATTTTGACCGATAAAACGAATACAGATGACTAATACGATGGCAACTAATCAGGCCTCAGGCATTCACACAGCTTGTCGCCCATGATTATCCATGCTAACTCGCGCCGAATTCTAGCTTAAGCTTAAGGAGATTTTATGAGCGACACGTCAACGGACGCTGGCGCCGCAGCAACTGATGAACAACCAGTTGCTCCGATACAATTTGTCGGCCAGTACATCAAAGACTTATCTTTTGAAGCACCTCATGCACCAGAGATCTTCCAAGATCTCCGTGAAGCTGCACCTGATATTCCCATATCGATCGACTGCAGCATTCGAGAGTTAAAAGAGAGGCAACACGAAGTCACTCTTACAATTCACCTAGAAGCAACTGTCGGAGAAAAGCCGGCGTTCATTCTAGAGGTCGCTTATGCCTGTGTCGTATTACTTGGGGATATTCCTGAGGAACATGTTCGAGCTGTTTTAATGATCGAAGTGCCTCGGCAAATGTATCCTTTTGTGAGGCAAATTGTTGCAGACGTAACTGTACAGGGAGGGTTCCCGCCTCTCATGCTGCAACTGATCGACTTCCAAGATTTATATAGAAAAAAATATGCCAGTGATGAAGAGCTAAGACGCGAAGCAGAGGCTCAGAACATGGCCGCTGTGACCGGTGGCCCAGTGGCTGGACAAAATTTATAAACGTCTAAGTCTTCCAGACAGGATTCTTGATCGTCTCAAGAAATTTAACATGTGACGATAGTTCTTGGGGTGACGGAGCATGTGGTCTAGCTGGACGGGCGATGCGGTCTACTTTTATCGCAACATCCGCTTTTTCAACCTTGCCGTTGGACGCTAACCCTAATCCTGGTTCGCGACCCCCAACCAGCTCTAAATAAACTTCAGCTAAGAGTTCTGAATCCAATAAAGCTCCATGCTTTACACGGGCAGACAAATCAACATTGAACCGCCGACAAAGTGCATCGAGATTAACCTGCGCGCCGGGAAACTTTCGCCGTGCAAGCGGGACCGTGTCGATAGATCTGTCTTTTGGCAAAATAGGCCGGCCGGCCGCCTTTAGCTCAGCATTTAGAAAACCAAGATCAAACGGCGCGTTGTGAGCAATAACTGACGATGAACCAACGAACGCTAGAAAATCATCGGCGATATCCGCAAACAGCGGCTTGTCGGATAGAAATTCAATACTTAAGCCATGAACAGCTTCGGCTTCGGCGGGCATGTCACGCTCAGGATTGACGTATGTATGATAAGTTTCACCAGTAGCGATGTGATTTAGAAGTTCTACACATCCAATTTCAACAACACGGTCACCAAACTTAGGGTTCAAGCCTGTTGTTTCTGTATCGAGCACAATTTCACGCATGTGCGTTAACCCACTTTCCCAATTACGCGCAGATCATTGACCAAGACTTGTCTTAGTTTGCGCCACGTCACGGCCATACCCAACCCACTTGTGACGACTGCTGTAGCAAGGCGGCGTTTATATTGATCTGGCATTTGATGAGACAGGATACCGGCCAACTTTTCATCTGTCATTCCAACACGCGCAAGAACCCGTTGTCTTTGCAAAAATTTCGGAGCGGTAACAACCAATGCTGCGTCACAACGGTTTTGGCCGTCCGTTTCGAATAACAGAGGAACGTCTAGAATCACGCGACCAGATCGGCGCAGTGCATGACATCTTAGAAACGACTCTTTTTCTTGTCCTATCATAGGGTGAAGAATAGTTTCCAAATCATTCAAAGCCGCTTTGTCTTTAAAGACGATGTCGCCCAAACGTTTGCGATCAACACCTTGTGAACCAACTATTCCAGGAAACCTTTCTTCGATATGTGGAAGAGCCGTTCCTTTTGGTCCCATTAACCGATGAGTTGTCGCATCTGCATCAAAAACAGCGATTCCCATGCATTTTATCATTCGGGCAGCCGTCGATTTCCCCATGCCAATTGAGCCCGTGAGACCAATTATCTTAACAGCATATGGATGACGGTTACGTCGGCGTGTTTGTCTTAAACAAAGAGGCCTGTGCTTCATTTTCTTGTCTACGGCGTAGATAAAACAGCATCACGCAACCCATCCGTTACGATAGGCTGAACACCGAACCATCCTTCAAAACCTGGTGCTGCTTGATAAAGCAACATGCCGAGACCATCGACCGTCGATAAACCCAAACTGCGCGCTGCCGACAGCAACTCTGTTTCAAGGGGTGCATATACGAGATCATAAACGATCGCCGACTTAGGCAAAGCTGCTAAAGAAAGCTCCAATCTAGGCTGACCAACCATCCCGAGAGTTGTCGTGTTAACCAACAGGGTTGAGCCGTCAAGAGCCTCTCCTCTTTCGCTCCACTCTACTATTTTTATCGGCCCTCCTAGAGATTCAGCTAGAGCATGCGCTTTCTCTGTTGTTCTGTTTAGTAATCGGATTTCTACAACATCTAGGTCCAAGAGCGCGGCAACAACCGCACAGGCCGCGCCGCCAGCTCCGAGAACAACAACAGGTCCTTTTGTTTCGCTCCATTGCGGTGCATTACGTCTCAGGTTTTCCAAAAACCCAAAGGCGTCTGTGTTTGTTCCCGATAAAGTTCCGTCTTCAGAAACAAAAACTGTGTTTACGGCCCCAATTCTAGTGGCCACATCTGATACATGATCAAGAAAGGGGACGGCGGCTTCTTTGTGAGGCACCGTTAGGTTAACGCCCCTAAATCCGAGCTTTGGTAAAGCCTTCAAAGCATGCTCAAGATTATCCGGTGAGACCGGCAACGGAACATAGGCTCCATCTATTCCATTCTCTTTCAGCCAGTAGCTATGCAGCCGCGGAGAAAGAGAATGAGAAATTGGCCATCCCATTACACCCGCTAATGGAGCATGGCTTGTCTGAGTCATCCCTGCACCACGTTATGTTCTCGCAAAAAAGAAAGAAGAGGAAGCAACGGCAGACCAAGAATAGAAAAGAAGTCACCATCAACTTTACTAAAGAGTTGAGCACCCCGCCCCTCGAGATGATATGCCCCTACAGATGACAAGATATCATCACCAACAGAAGCAAGGTAGCGTTCTAGAAAAGCGTCTGAGAAGTTACGCATTGTCATATTGGATCGGTCTCGATAATGCCAAATCCGCTTGCCTCCTAAAGCAACAACAGCCGCCGTTGCTAAAGAATGCGTTTTTCCGCGCAGGGTCATAAGGTGAGCCTTCGCGTGATCAAGGTCTGCCGGTTTATCAAACCAAACACCCTCTAAGTCGAGTATAGAATCTGCGCCAACAACAAGAGATTGCGGATTACTGAGAGAAATTTTTACAGCTTTTAATTCTGCCAACGTCTCAGCGACATCTATCGACTCTGCCCCTTCAGAACTTAGAGACTGTTTGACGGCGTCCTCATCAATATATGCAGGCTGGGCTGTGAACTCTATTCCAGCAGCACTGAGCATTCGAGCACGACTTTGACTTGCGGAAGCGAGGACAAGAGACGGACAGCTTTGATCGTCCGACTGAGTCATGAAGCATTCCGTTCGTTATAAAGCTGGATAATAGAGGCTGCTGTTTCTTCAATTGATTTCCGCGTGACATCAATAACGGGCCATCCATGTTTTCGGAATAAACGTCTCGATGCGGCGACCTCTTCTTTAACAAGGTCTACATCCGCATAGTCCATGCTTTTATCTTCATTCATCAGTCGAAGACGAGATTGGCGAATATCCGTTAAACTCTTTGGCTCTCGGGTAAGGCCTACAAAAAGCGGGTTAGTCGCGGCAACAACATCTTCAGGTAGAACAATTCCGGGAACGAGAGGAATGTTTCCCGCCCGAAATCCTCTATTGGCAAGATACATACATGTTGGTGTTTTAGACGTCCGAGACACGCCTATAAGAACAATATCAGCGTCTTTTAGCCCATGAAGTGTTTGTCCATCATCATGGGCCAAAGCGAAATGCATAGCTTCTATACGATCAAAATAATCATCGTCGAGCGTATGTTGGCGGCCAATTTCATGGCCGCCTTCCTTATCAAAAATATTGCTTAAAGCATCCATGACTGGGTCTAGGGCTGAAACGTAAGGTATTCCCAACTCTCTACAAGCTTGCTCGAGAGGCCCGCGAATTGTCGGGTCTAACAACGTAAATATGACGAGTCCCGGCGAGGCTTTAATGCCGTCGATAACCCGGCTCATTTGCCCTTTGGTGCGAACCAACCACCAAAAATGTTCTGTAATCGCCTGATCATCATATTGAACGAGGCACGCTCTAGCGATTCCGCTAACCGTTTCTCCCGAAGAGTCCGATACAAGATGAAGATTAAAAGGCGTGTCTACCAACGGGCTCTACCATTTTTAATGTCTAATACCGGGGATAACTCACTGATTCTGAGATGACATGAATTATCTGTCCTCATTATTAGTATTTCACCTAGCTAATTACCAACGTGGGATAAGTTTCTTCTAATAGATATAAAGACTGTGAGAAACTTAGTTTTCCCCATAATTCATTCTATCAAATTGGAAACAACCCACTGATCATCTGTGCATTAACAAGGCCACATTGTTCTCATGAGCAATCTTATACCCAACACTTCAACGTCTTTAGGTGTTTTTAAATCTGAGGACTGTTTAGGGGGTGAAAAATAATCCCCATTTTAAACAGCCTCTACAACTACTACATCTTTTTTAAGATTCTTATTTAAGTAGTAAGATAACTAGACAAGTGCTTTATTAAGTACACTTGAAATATTAATTGACAGACTCACCATGGGTACGTTAACGATTTTCTAGTTTCCCCTCCGTTAATCCAAAACGACATTTCAGATCTCATCAAAACTTCTGTTTAATCTGTCGCTTTGAATCTTTCCCTCAACGTCAATAAACCTTCTGAACATCATGTTTAAATAGGTTTCGGAGCTTTTTCCTCCATGCATCTTCAAGGCCTTAAGCGTAAAACACCTCCTGAGCTTCTAGCTTTTGCTGAAGAGCTCGGTATCGAAAATGCGTCGACTTTGCGTAAGCAAGACATGTTGTTTTCAATTCTTAAACAACTGTCTGAGCAGGATCAGGCAATTTCTGGCGAAGGTGTTTTAGAGATTCTACAAGATGGTTTTGGATTTCTCAGGTCTCCAGAGTCGAACTATTTAGCCGGACCAGATGATATTTATGTTTCACCAAGTCAGGTTAGGCGCTTCGGTTTACGAACCGGTGATACTGTAGAGGGCGAAATACGTGGCCCGAAAGATGGAGAGCGATATTTTGCTCTTTTGAAAGTTAACACGATCAATTTTGAGCAACCTGATGCTGTTCGTCACCGCATTAACTTTGATAATTTAACACCACTTTACCCTGACGAAAAACTGAATATGGAAGTCGAAGATCCAGCGGGTAAAGAATTGACCGGTCGGGTTATTGAAATTGTTTCTCCCTTGGGAAAAGGGCAACGTGCTCTTCTAACGGCCCCACCACGAGCTGGTAAAACTGTAATGTTGCAAAACATTGCAAGTTCAATTGCAGCCAACCATCCAGAAGTTTATTTGATTGTTTTATTGATTGATGAGCGCCCAGAAGAAGTCACCGATATGGATAGAACGGTGAAGGGTGAAGTTGTTAGTTCTACATTTGATGAGCCAGCTCAACGACATGTTCAAGTTTCTGAAATGGTTATTGAAAAGGCTAAACGTTTGGTTGAGCACAAACGTGACGTTGTTATCCTACTTGATTCAATCACTCGTCTTGCACGCGCCTATAACACTGTCGTTCCTTCATCAGGGAAGGTTTTAACAGGTGGTGTTGATGCAAATGCATTGCAAAGACCAAAACGGTTTTTTGGTGCCGCCCGTAATATTGAGGAAGGCGGATCACTAACAATTATTGCAACGGCTTTGATCGATACAGGAAGCCGTATGGATGAGGTCATTTTTGAAGAGTTTAAAGGTACGGGTAACTCTGAAATTGTTATGGACCGTAAGCTGTCAGACAAGCGTGTCTTCCCGGCGATTGATATCACTAAGTCAGGCACACGTAAGGAAGAGCTTCTTGTTGATCAGAAGACGTTGTCAAAAATGTGGGTCTTACGCCGCATTCTTGATCCGATGGGAACACAAGACGGTATGGAGTTCTTGCTCGATAAACTCCGTGAATCAAAGAATAACGATGACTTCTTTGATCGTATGAATCACTAAGGGTTGCGGAAAACCTGAGGGTGTTTTCAGGTTTGTAAAATAGTTGATCCGCTTGTTTTCCTTGTCTCTAGATCGTTGTGTGCATGTGCTGCTTGATCTAGCCCATAGGATTGGCCGACCTCGATTTTTACCGCGCCGGATTCGACGACCTTGAACAAATCACGACACCCGTGTTCAAGTTGTTCCCGTGTTCCGGTGTAATCGAATAACGTTGGCCGAGTCACAAAGAGAGACCCTTTAGGCCCAAGGCTGCCAATATCGATAGCGGGTGGCGGGCCAGACGCATTTCCAAACGAAACCATTAGGCCGCGTTTTTGCAAGCAGTCGAGAGATCCCATAAAAGTGTCTTTTCCGACACCGTCGTAGACAACCGAAACCTTCTTGCCGTCTGTGATGTCGTTGACCTTCGCAACAAAGTCTTCGCTTTTATAAAGAACTGTATGGGAGCACCCATTTGCTCTCGCAAGCTCGGCTTTTTCTTCAGACCCAACAGTGCCAATCACAGTTGCGCCGATCTGTTTTGCCCACTGGCAAAAAATTAAGCCAACGCCTCCAGCCGCTGCGTGAAAGAGAACGGTCTCTCCAGCTTTAAGGTCATGCAAACTTCTTAGGAGATACCAGGCTGTCAGTCCGCGAAGCATCATTCCAGCGACTTGTTCGTCGCGTAAAGCAGCCGGCACTTTGATCAATGTGCTTGTCGGCATAATGCGTTCGGACGCATAAGAACCCATTGGGCCGTTGCCGTAGCAAACACGATCTCCTTCTTTAAGGTCAGTGACACCCTCACCAACTTGCTCAACCTCGCCTACGGCTTCCATGCCTGGGGTAAAGGGCAGTGCAGCAACGGGATATAATCCTGAACGATGGTAGGTATCGATAAAGTTCACGCCAATCGCCGTTTGCCGTAAGCGAACCTCACCAGGCCCAGGCTCGCCGATATTTACATCAGCTGCTACGAGAACATTTGGTCCGCCTGTTTCTGTTACTACTATTGCTCGTGCCATAACTGCCCCGTTTACTTTGGATTGGTCTGAGAAGGTGTTTAGGTGTGACCACCCCACCCTTCAAAATCTAATAATCTTTGCTTTGTAACCACTCCGCCGTCTCCCGAATAGCCCCCAAGGCTAGAAGCAGCGACTATTCGGTGGCAGGGAACAATAACTGGAATGGGGTTTGCCCCACAGGCCATACCAACAGCGCGGGGCGCAGAGCCAATTTTTTTGGCGACTTGGCCATAGGTAAGAACCTGCCCATACGGGATTGATTGCATCGCATTCCAAACCGTTTTTTGAAACGGCGTTCCGGCGAGGTGTAATGGGAGGTCAAAGGTCTTCCGTGCCCCATCGAAGTATTCAATGAGCTGATCTCTCGCCTCTATCAGTAAACGTGTTTCCTGCTGATCCTGGCCCCAACCCCAGTCAATGGAGACTAGAAAGCAGTCTTCTTCCGAGATGGTGATTTCACCTATTGGTGAGTGAAACGAAAGTTGGGGCATTTTAAATCCTAAGCAACAAGTGCTGCGCGCAAGTCTTCGGGAGAGGTTACAGGAGCTTGGCATACGGGGCCTCGGCAGACGTAAGCCGCTACTTCGCCATCGATGGTCGATTTCCCATACGCGGCATGCCCTGCAGGAAGAGCGTCTTTGTCATCGACGGTTGATAAAACGAGGTTCGGAAGCGAAGAGCTCAGTGCGGCCGATAACAAAGCCTTGGCATTAGGATCAGAACGGTCCCCAACGATGACAACTTGCAATGAATCTGTGAACAATTCGAAACCGTTCAAGAAAGAACACGTGTGCGGGAAATGACGCATGGCGTCGACATCAAAAGCTTCTATGAGGGCCTCTGCTCGGATACGAAACCGATCATCGCCGGTTAAGAAAAATAACCTCGTAAGGTTATTGAGCATGACGCCGTTTCCAGAAGGTGTAGCTGTGTCAGTAACTTGAGTTGTTCGAACAATCAGGTTCTCGGCATCGGAGGCTGTAAAGAAGTAGCCATGACTGCCTTCATTCCAAAACAAAGCATGAACCAGATCGGCCCATTCAATAGTTTGGTTAAGAAACACATAATTCCCAGTTGCGCTATGTAGGGCGATGCCGCCGGCGATCATGTTTGCATAATCATCGAGCATGTCGACGGGTTGCAGACGTCCACCACAGAGGGAATGTGAGAGACGATCTCGACCTTCGTCATCTTGCCAAACCATTGTCGACAAAATGGCTTCAAAGGCTGTCTGCCCCAGGGAGACCCACTCTGGCTGATCAAAAATAGCTCCGGCCTTTGCCAAGGCCTGAATTAACAAGCCGTTCCAATCGGCTAAAACTTTGTCGTCCCGACCGGGCCGCACGCGTGGTGCACGGACGTCAAAGAGCTTTGATCTTGCGTCGGCGAGACGCTTGTTTTCTTGCTCCGTGAGAACGCGGCCCGCGCTATTGATGCGGTTCAGGATTGTTCGGTTTTCCCAATTGCCACGCTCAGAAACATCATAGATATCCTTGAACAGAGAAAGGGTCTCACCATCTAATACCGCGTTGATTTCGGCCTCAGTCCAAACATAGAATTTACCTTCTTCACCTTCAGAGTCTGCATCAAGCGTCGCGGCAAAGGCACCGTTCTCACCGACCATCTCTCGTGTAAGCCAACCAATGGTTTCTTCAACACGCGTTTTGTAAAGGTCAGACTTTGTTTCCAACCAGACCAGACTCATGACGTCGATCAGTTGCGCGTTGTCATAAAGCATCTTTTCAAAGTGCGGTGCGAGCCATGTACTGTCGGTGGAATAGCGTGAGAAGCCGCCACCGAGATGATCATAAATTCCTCCCTGGCAGATTCGATCGAGAGTCAGGGTGGCCGCTGTCTTGTACTTTGGTTCACCAGAGCGGCAAAAGGCGCGCCACATAAACTCAAACACATCAGTCATTGGAAACTTAGGCTGACCTTCTAGGCCGCCATCAACGAAATCAAAGTGATCGACGATGTGTGCAGCGGCATCGTCTAAAGATGCTAAAGCCAAGGGCTCATTCAGTTCCCCATCCTGATTTTGATTCAAATGGTCTGTTATTTTGCCCGCCTGTTCTTCGACAGTTTTGCGATCATCTCGATAAACGGTGGCAACGCGTTCTAAGACCTCAGGAAAACCGGGGCGGCCATATCTTGGCTCTGGTGGAAAGTAAGTGCCGCCAAAAAAAGGTTTACCGTCTGGCGTGATAAACATCGTCAGTGGCCATCCGCCTTGTTCACCTGTTGTTGCAAGAGCTTTTTGATAAATGGCGTCAACGTCAGGACGCTCTTCACGATCAACTTTTATGTTGATGAACAGCCGATTCATGACATCAGCAATCGGCGAAATCTCAAAACTCTCATGCGCCATGACGTGACACCAATGGCAAGCGGCGTATCCAACGGACAAAAGTATGGGTTTGTCTTCAGCCTTTGCAGCAGCAAAAGCATCATCACCCCAAGCCCACCAGTGAACAGGATTGTCTTCATGCTGTCGCAAATACGGGCTTGTTTCTTCCCCAAGACGATTTTTCCCTATTGAGGTTGCTGATGTCTTAGATGAGTCATCGGTCATAGGAGTTCTTTCTGAAGGCTTTTGTTTCTTTTGATCAGTTTCTACTGTAGGCGGGCTAAGCTCGGATTCAAATGAAACGCCTGTCGGGAGCTGACCATGAAAGTGAAAATCAACGTTGAATGTACGCCAGAGGAAGCTCGGGCGTTTTTGGGGCTGCCAGATGTCGCGCCTATGCAAAAAGAGATGTTGGATGGATTCCAGGGCCAAATGGAGAAAGCGGCAAAAGCCATGAATCCAGAAGACATTATGAAAACGATTTTTCCAACGGGGACCGATGGCTTAGCGGACATGCAAAAAGCATTTTGGTCGACCTTCTCCGGACCGAATACATCTGGGAAAAAGAAATAACGCTGCAGATGCGATTCAACTCATGAATACAGACACTATTTTCGCTCCAGCGACGGCCTCCGGTCGGGCTGGTGTGGCGATCATCCGCATATCTGGGCCAAAGACCAGCAAAGCGCTGGATCGCATGTGTGTGAGGATTTCCAGCCCACGCGTGATGACGCGTGCGCAACTTTGGGACCCGAGTTCACAAGATGTGCTGGATGACTGTTTGGTG
>CALSLN010000010.1 GCA_943787205.1 uncultured Rhodospirillaceae bacterium | reverse complement strand
TAGAAAGTCTTCCGCCGTCGGCGCGGGCCCAGCTAGCAATCCGCCAATAGCAGGGCCAAAAATAAAACCGAGAGAAAAAGCAGCGCCGACGCGCCCCATAATCATAGATCGGTCTTTACCAGATGTGACGTCTGCGGCAGCAGCAAAAGCGACAGGAATATTGCCTGCCATGAGGCCACCGACGAGACGCGAGAACAAGAGCTCCGGTACGGTCTCCGCCAACCCCAGCAGAACATAAGCAACGGCAGATCCCGCCAGAGTTATAATGAAGATGGGTTTTCGACCGACGCGATCACTCCACCGGCCCCATAGGGGTGCTGCTATGAACTGCCCTAGGGCAAAAACCGCCATGAGCATCGTAATCTCAGCCGGAGACGCGCCAACCTGCTCACCAAAAAATGGGAACAGCGGAACAATAATGCCAACGCCAGTCAGACCAATAAAGACAACGAGATAGAGGACGAACATGGAATTAAAAGGCCTCGGCGGGAATTACTAGAAGCACCGCTTATAAGGCATACGGATTAGTCCGTATCGCGATTTATCGTTGGATTACCCAGCCTTTGTCGATTTGGGTCCACGGCGCGCGACATATTGGCAATTAAACGCCAGTCTTCATCGCGCTTCACCCACACATGAATGTTCTCGAATCGCTCATCCACAACTTCACCACCAGCTCTTTGTGTCCGATGCGTTTCAAAGAAAGCTAACGCTGTATCACCATCAAAAGACATACCCTTTTTGGTCACGACGATGCGTTCTCCGGCTTCCATCAACTGACCATCACCGATCCGTTCTGATAACTTTTCGAAACTGAGGGGTACGTCCGCTGGCGCTGGCCAAGCCATGTAGCCTGGATTGGCGAGAGACAGGTAGTAGCCCATGTCGCCGCCACGGCGCATCTCATAGATCTGCAATTCTTGAGCCCAAATCTTTTCGGCGTCAGCCCTTCGGTCAGCCGGAACATCAAGGTTTGCGTCTTCGGCTAACAATCCCGAGCTAGAACCAAACAAAAACAAAAAGCTGATAAAGACCCGTATAATAGCGATTGATACCATGTCGTCGCCCTTCGTTTTGATAAACTGCTCGACCTACGTAGGCCTGATTTTCAAAGTCGTGTCCATGGAAGACAGCGCTTCGTAGCCATCCTTGCGGACAACAATCATGTCTTCCACATGAGTCGTCCCCCATCCGATTTCGCTATAAGGCATATCAAGCGTGTAAACGGTGCCCTCTTCGAATGTGAAATCATGATCGAAGGTGCCCGGAGGTTCCGCGCCAGTGGGCCAAGGCTGATCCGTATGCTCTAGGCCAACGTTGTGCGCCCCGCCATACCCATTCGGCACGCCTTCTTGCAGCATCAGATCATAGAACATCTTTGCCGCTTCTGAGAATTTCATGCCGGGCTTAACAGCATCGTAGATAATCCGACTACACTTAGTGTCAGCCTCGATGCGTTTGACCCAAGCTATCAGGTGGGTCACCAACCATAACCGTGCGGCCAACGTCCCCATGATAACCCTTGTAAACACCGACACTGTCGAGCTTCATGAAATCGCCCTTGGACACGACACCTGAATTCAAGCCGTCTATGTTCGCGATCATCCATTTTCCGCGCCCGCCTAGCTCACCCCATTTGCGGGCATGGGCGAGCTCGATCTCCTCCAAAGGAAAACCAGGCTCAATTTGATCGATCGCATAGTTCAAAGCGATTTCATTTTTCTGCGCGGCCTCACGCAACAAATCGATTTCATTCTCTGTCTTCACCATGCGGATTTCTTTGAAGATGTTGAGCGCATCAACGTCTTGAATGTTTGGCGTACCCTGATCGCGAAGCCATGGTGCGATACGTGAATCATCGAAGCCAATTTTACCATTTACCGCGCCGCCATCGTGGATGGCTTTTGCGAGTGCCGCCAACGGCGTTGCGCTCGTTTTACCCTCATACGCGGCGAATAAAGCAAGTTGCAGTTTATCACGCTCACTTTTCTCACCATCGCCGACTGGCCAGAAGCTGGTTTTAGGGTTTGCCACTGGCAAGGCCATGGTCGTCTAACAGGATTGCGCCATCCTCTCCCGTTAAAGGCATGGTGTAAGCCTGGACCGTTGGCATCCACGTCGGCCGATAGTCGAGGTGGTACAGCATGACCGCAGACAAAATAATCGCTGGCGGTGCATCTGGGTTGCGTGGAAAGAATGCAAACGTAGAAAAAGGACGCCCCATCCATTGCATAATTCCGCCATGGCTGGAGAGGTAGTAGATGTTTACGGGTGTCGTCGCGACCAATCCGTCCAGGCCATACTTATCCATAATATCGTAGGCCCGCTCAACGTTGAGAAGGCGTTTCGCCGAGGTGATGTGGTCTATCGAAGGCAGTATGTCTGAAGGCACGTTTTTCTCTTTTTTGCCAAGCGCTTGATCAATCTGATGTTTGTTACATAGGGCAAGATGTGAGCTTGGGACAGGCGTCCAGCGATACCATGTGGGTTCTGCCCGGATGGCGAACTTACCGCTCAGCGGGGGACTCCCACCAAAATACGCTCACCAATAAGTATCATTTACCTTATATAACTTAGCGTTATGGATATAAGACATAATAGAATTGGATGTAATGATGCAGCGCTGGCAACGTCAAAGCTGACTTGCAAATGCCGCATTTGTTATGGGGTCTCTTGGGTATTCACCGCGCTTTCGTAGAAACTCCGTCTGGTTTTGTGCATGTTCGTTCCGCAGGGAGCGGCACGCCCATAATTCTGCTTCATTGGACCCCGGCGTCGAGCAAGCAATACGAACCGATTCTATCTGGCCTTGCTGATCTTGGTTATACGGCCTACGCACCAGATCACCTTGGATATGGCCAATCGGATCCAAGACCAGCCCCCTGGGCCATCGGCGACTACGCAGACAACATTGCCGCCGTTATGGATGACCTGAGCATCAACGCAGCTATCGTGGTCGGCGGACATCTCTCCGCAGAGATTGCGGTAGAACTTTCTCTCAAGCATCCGCAAAAAGTTTCGAAGCTTGTCCTCGATGGGAGCCCCGTCTGGGATCGCACGTTCCGCGAAGAGGTTCTTGCGACAGCGCGGCAATCAACGCCAGATTGGAAAGAGGACGGTTCCCATATCGCCTGGGTCTGGGAACGGTCCTTATGGCTCCAACGCATGTGGGACTCAGGCTTTATCCTCGATGATGATGGCGCGAGCCTTTTGCGAAATGCCGTCGTAGACAGCATGCTCGCTCAGCAAAGCGACGATTCTGCCGATGCTCTAAAAAACTACGATATGGAAGAGGCGTTAGGAAAGGTCACCGTCCCAACCCTAGCCCTCACTGCCGAAACAGACCCATTGAACAACTGCCATACCAAGGTTCTTGGACTGGTAGACGGAGCTGTCGGACACACATTCATTGGCGGGCACCCTCACCACCACCCTGATAAAGCGACCGATTACATTTCGGTATTACACCGCTTTATCAGCGGCGAAATAGATGATTTCGAAACAAAAGAGACCGCGAAAAATACTGAACCGAAAAGCTACGCTTAAACACGTCCGGCCTTCGGTCCGGCATACCTGCTGATCAAAGACGGTAGCAAACTAGCTGACTATCCGACACACTGACTCAATCTCGACGTCAACTATGCAGACAAGCTAAACGACGACTGAGATTAGTTCAAAGATTGAAAGCAAACAATGCACCCGAAAGTCACACCAGATATCATCGACACATATAACGACGTTGGTGTCACGCAGGTTCCCGGTGCGATGACGCAAGACTGGGTCGCAGCAATGACTACGGTTATTGACGGTGCTCTCTCAACGCTACGCACCGACGCTTCACAGTTCGGGCCCAAGAAGATGATACCGGACATCCAGTACGAAGATCAGGATGGCTATGTCCGGATGGTCAATTTGTATCAACGTTTGCCCGAGATGCGTGATTTAGTTGAAAATTCTGATTGTGCGCAGATCGTCGCCGACGTTATCGGCTCAGACACTATGCAGCCTTGGACTGACGGAACATTCCTAAAAGAAGGGAAAGATGAAGCCACCGCCACGCCCTGGCACAATGACGAATGTCTTTTTCCTTTGAGGGGGCATCATGCTCCGTCCATGTGGGTAGCGCTAACCGATGTCGACTTAAGCAACGCGCCGCTGCAAACACTCGCCGGTTCGAATAAAGACCCGCATCGCTATGTCAGTTCATGGGCGCTCGACGGCGTTGAAGCGCCATCGAATTTCCATCCATGGGACGAACTGTTAGCGCGCGTTCATGCCCCAAGTGCAGACATTC
This sequence comes from uncultured Rhodospirillaceae bacterium, assembly GCA_943787205.1. Classification (GTDB taxonomy): domain Bacteria; phylum Pseudomonadota; class Alphaproteobacteria; order Rhodospirillales; family Rhodospirillaceae; genus WLXB01. The sequence continues at coordinate 139,676 of CALSLN010000010.1, read as the reverse complement.
GGGTTTGGGAAGTATGCGCCGGCGACATGCTGATTATCCATCCAAAAACCATCCACGCGTCTCTCCCCAGAACAGCTGGGCAATCCGGCCGCCGCATTGGTTTTTCGCTCCGTTGGATCGGAAGTGACATCAGATACGAATATAATCCGACCTCCAAAAAATCACCGTTCCAGGATAGCCCAGACATAAGAGAGGGTGAGCCCCTGCCAGAGCAAATTATCCCGGTCACCTGGCGGCGAAATACCCAGAACACAGCCGCTTAGGGCCATCCATCGCTCTAGCGTAATGGACCAATGTTGAGAGTCTCTGTCATACTCTTACATACGGTCATACACGCATAAGCTTTGGAGTTTTCCTGAATGAAACAGGTTTTTCGTTACGCGCTCGCTTTCAGTCTACCGATCATCGCGCTTTTGGGCGTGACGAACGCCACACGTGTCGTCGCCCAAGACAGTGCCACAATAGACGTTGACGCAAAGTACCCGCCAGAAGCCAAGGCTTTATACCTCAAGCGCTTGGACGCGATGTTCGGTGGCAGCGGTGGACAGAACGGTGGCCTACGCTACGACGTCTTAGAAGACGTTCCGGGATTGGCCGAATTCGCACCCCTGCCCCAGACTGATCAAAGCAAAGACAGCACCGTCGCACAGGACGCGCTAGATGTTACTGAAGAGTATGCTGGCGCGCGCAATTCCCAAGCCTTCATGGTTTGGCGAAAAGGAAAACTAGAGCGGGAAGCGTATTTTAATGGCGCCGATGCGGACACGTTGATCGTTGGGCGTTCTCTCGCCAAGCCAATCACTGTAATCGCCGTCGGCCGCGCCATTATGGAAGGCCACATTAAATCGGTTGACCAGCCCGTTAGCGATTTCATTACAGAGTGGAAGGGCACGGACAGAGAATCCATGCTCATTCGACACCTATTGGATATGCGCACCGGCTTCCTTCGCCAAGGAATGGAGCGGGGCCCCGAGAGTATTCTCAATCGCTCGTATCTGCACCCTTACCATGACGACGTAATCATCAATGAATACCCTCTCACCCATAAGCCAGGTGAGCGATATGACTACTCTAACGCTACATCAGAGATGGTCGCTCCACTGATAGAACGCGCAACCGGCATGCGTTATGGCGAATGGGTTTCAGAGCAAATACTGAAGCCTTTGGGTTCAAAGGGTGGTCAAGTATGGCTCAATCGCGAGGGTGGTACAGCCCATTCCGGCTGCTGCATTATGCTCCCGGCTGGCGCGTTCTTGCGCCTCGGTCTGCTGAGCTATTTTGACGGCGTATGGGATGGCGTTCGCCTTTTGCCCGAGGGTTATGTTGAGCAGACAAAAGTCGCTACACCGCAGAATCTCTGGTCTGGTATGGGGCTTTATATTGCTGGCGACTATGTGGAAACACGCGGCGCAGCCAACCCCGACATCGCCAATATGCAAATCACCACGCATGCGGAGCGATATCTTGCTGAAGACCTCTACCTCTATGACGGCAATTCTAATCAAGTGGTTTACATTGTGCCATCTGAGGACCTCGTAATCTTAAGGGTCGGCAACGCGCCACCACGGGATAACAGGTGGGACAACTCATTCGTTCCAAACACCATCATGCGCGGCATTATCCGCGCGCCCGGCGAAACGCCACCGACACCTCAATCCTAAAGGGGATAATGATGATTCGTCTTGCCGTTCTCGCACTCGCATTCACTGTTATGGGGCCTATCGCCATGTCACAGGCACAATCTGCCAAGGAATATGAGGAAGCCAAGGAAATCGTTTGGGCAAAAGAGCAGGCCATCTACAAGGCCCGCTCCAAAACGGGCCTTGACTACTACATCGCCAATTCATCACCGAACTATGTTGGATGGCCCCCAGGAACGCCAAAGCCATCGCCGATTTCTCAACTCAAAAAAAATCAGGAGTCGGGACTATTTAGGTTCCCGAACTCAGAGAAGTTGGATTTGCACTTTGATGATTTCGCGATGCACGGCGACACCGGTGTTATTTACTACAACACGCACCGCACAATGTTGCCGGATGGCACCGAGGTCGATCAGCGCTACCACACTATCCATGTTTGGGTGAAAGATACCGATAGCGATTGGAAACTAATGGGTGCGATGGCTCGCCAGGTTCAATAACAAGACTTAGATTGGAACGGTCGCCGGGTTGTAATCATTGATGGTGATAGCGTCGAATTCTTTTGCCCGCTCTTCGAGGGCCTTCTCGATTGTGCCATGCAATTTTAATCCATTGAATCGAGCACCAATAGTGACAAGGGTCGTCCGTTCAATACGCGCTTTTTCATAACGCAGGAACGCTTCCTCAATGGTATCGCTTGCCTCGAGGCAGCGAGCGATGACGACGCCATCCTCCATCGACATGCCGGCGCCCTGCCCTAGAAATGGCAACATGGGATGGGCGGCATCACCAAGAAGGGAGACCCGCCCGACGGTCCAAGTCTTCATGGGTTCACGACCGAACATACCCCAACGAAAGCATGTTTCAGCAGGAATGTGCTTGATCATCTGCTGCACTTCTTCGCAGGTATCTGAAAATTCGGCGACAAGCTCGTCTTTCCGCGCAGGAACAGACCAACCTTCGTCCGCCCAATCCTTTTTCTGCGCATAGGCGGCGAAGTTTACCGTTTTTCCACCCCGAATTTTGTACCGTACAACGCTTCGATGCGTGCCGTTGAAAACCGAAGTGTCTGTATCGATTGTTCCTTCGGGCATAGCATCCACCGGCACCAAACCCCGCCATGCGACATACCCTAGAAAATCGACTTTATCGTCTCCGAAAAGCGCCTGCCGAACGACGGATCTATTGCCATCACAGCCAATTGCAAGATCACCCTTCACGGTATCGCCGTTGCTAAAGGTTACCTCAACACCATTGCCGTCCTGGGTGAAAGACTGAAAGCAATGACCTAAGTGAATCGCGTCGGGATCATGGGCCCGAACGGTATCTGCCAACAGGCCATGAATATCAGCACGGTGATACATGCAGAATCGCGCGTCGGGGTCAGGATCAGGTTTGCCATTTTTCTCTTTCCGGACATCACCAGGCACAGACATAAAGTCATGAATAACCCCGGTCATGAGATCTTTGCGGCCGCCATTTTCCGGGCGGAAACCGATATTGACCAACTTATCCGTAAGGCCGAGTGACCGCATCGCCTTATTAGCATTCTTAGCTAGCGTAAGACCGGCACCGACTTCACCAAGTTCATTCGCTTGCTCATGGACAGAGACTTTGAAACCCGCCCGCTGCAACGCGATGGCAGCAGTGAGTCCACCTATTCCAGCGCCAATCAAAACAACATGTAGATCTTTCACAACACTCTCTCTGGCAAACAACATCACAACCGTATGGACTGAGATTGTACTTTAGTTTTTCTGCTGAGAGTAGGAACTGGAACCACTGTCCGTCGTCGGACCGTTCCGTGGTCAGGCTAGTTGTCGAGGCCCAAATCACTGGCTGTGCATGGGGATTTAGCGACCAGTTGAACATTCAGAATGAAGCACTAGATATTCGGACACAAAAGACCGATAGACTAATGTCTATAGAACCAACAGCACTTAACGAAAGGGATGATGATGCCTGAAGCCCAGCATGAACATGGCATGATGACCAACCGAAGCCATGACGAAGCGGAACGCCAAAATAATGTTCGCACGCTACGGCAGTCCCTTCTCCGTAAATTCGCGTCTGGAAGCCGAGAGCAATTCTATCGGGAAATCAAACCAGCCTATGAGAAGCAAAAGGGCGCGCCGTTAGACGATTATCGTCAAATTCGAGAAGAGATGCTTAAGGGCACATACATGAAATTCCAAATGGGGTTCCATCGCGTTGTACAGGAACTGATGTTTGAATCACTCGTTTCCCCCGTTGAGGAACAACTACCCGACCTCATTCAACGCTCCAAGGACATGGAACAAAACCTAGGCACTCTGGAGCTGGACCCAGATCTGGAACTGCCCCGCTACATTACGGCGGTAGATATACACTGCCAGCCCGGCGGCTTTACCGCCGAGCACTGCGAAGACGACATCGCGGCTGGAGCGATCTATGACCGCGCCATTCATATCTATAATAGTGGCTCCAGTGGCATGACAGACATGGCAGGTCGTATTGTAACGCAATATCTAGACGCCATATTCCCGGAGCTTCAACCGATCCGCATCCTTGATATGGGATGCACCATTGGCCAAAGCACAGCGGCATACGTAAAGCGGTGGCCAGACGCGGACGTCCACGCCATTGATGTTGGGCCAGCGCTTCTGCGCTACGGCCACGCACGCGCAGAAGCCTTAGGCCACAAGATACACTTCTCTCAACAGTCGGCTGAACACACCCAATTCGAAGATGGCAGCTTTGACCTCATAACGTCGAACATCTTAGCCCATGAAACATCGACCAAAGCCTGGCCCGCGATCATCAAAGAATGCCACCGGCTTCTCCGCCCGGGTGGCATCATGATCCACGCAGATCTACCGCAACTCAACGAAGTCGATCCCTACCGGCAGTTCATCTACACAAACGAAACCCACTACAACAACGAGCCCTTTTGGACAAAGTTCCGAACGCTCGATCTCAAGAAAGTCACGACCGATGCTGGCTTCTTACCTGAGAACGTGATTCGAGATTTTTCCCAGGTCAAAGGGGGGAAGGATCAAGCAAAGATTGATGCCGCGATTGAAACATCCCGCTCTGCTGGACATGGCGCACCTGCGGGATCACCGCTTGGCATGGCGTTCATTATTGGCATCAAGGAATAGGACGCGGTCATGACCGAAGAAAAGAAAATCAAGTTACCGCGGGTTGCCAAAGGCCCAAGACCGATGATGTTCGAGGATGAAGCGAACGACATTTTATTGTCGATGAATGTCTCGCTTCTCAACGAGTTGATTGTCACGCGTCAACGTTTAGATGCGGTAGAGCGCGTTCTTGAGTCAAAAAAACGTTATGAGCCAAGCCGATGTGAACGCGTTCACGCCAGATGAGACCGCAGCCACAGAGCGTGAGGCCTTGCGCGAAGATATCAGCAACCGTGTCTTTTACCTTCTGTTGCAACAAGCCGAACGCGCAGAAAAGGCGATCCCGGACGACGCCCCCGGAGACAACATATAATCAAGATGTCGTCGCTGCTGACGCCAAAGCATCACTAATACGCGACGCTATGGTTTGCAGCACTGGCAGAACGTCGCTTTGCGCTTTGGAGTCTGTGAGGGCTGATGCAATAAAGCGAGCGGTCAAGCCAGCGACGGCTATACCATCGGTTCTTATTGCCACTGCGAGGGACTTTTCCCGCGACCCGTGGACTTGATGAAGCGCAAAGCCATCATTGCGAGCGCGCATCACGCCATCCTCGAATGCCCCAGCCTGTGGTGCGGTATCGGACGACTGTCGAACGAACGTTAAGTACTCGTCACAGACCTCCGGTCTAGATTGAGCTAAGACGATCCGGGCAGACGCCGTATCCGACAATGCCATCCGATAGCCAGCCGTCATACGCTGCAGTGCCAAAGGACTATCCGGTTCCGTCGTAACCAGAACGAGCATTTCTGGGCCGACAGGAACCGTCAAAACCAATGGCCACAACAGGCGTTTGCGACGCTTCCCGGATGATCGGCTCAGTCACAGTGGCAAGTATGTTGTTGCGGGTATATCCGGACGACAGCGTTAGAATGCGTTCTGTCAGAAAGTAGGTCCGCGCGTTAGGCGGTTTCGCAATATGCCCACTGGCAATGAGCGTCTTTAGAATACGCAGTGTCGCAGACCGAGAAATACCAATAGCGCGCGCGATCGACGTTACATTCAGCGGGCCATCCCGGCTGATCAATTCGAGAATAGCCATCGCTCGTGTAACGGTCTGAAGAGTCTTAGTTCCGCCGTCTTCGTCTTGAGCGTCCGCCATATGCCTTAAGCAGAAAAGCCTTCTAAGCTGAGAGGTAAGGAGCGAATCCGTTGTCCCGTTGCCGCGTAAATCGCGTTACAGACAGCCGCAGCTACAGGCGGTAGCGCAGGCTCACCAAGGCCCGTTGGCCTAAACTCAGACTGAATAAAGTGGACATCGACATGCGGCGCATCCGCCATTTTCAAAAGCGGATAGTGATCAAAGTTTCCTTCTTTGACACGTCCATTCTCAATCGATAATTGCTGGCCCATCATGGTGCTAATGCCATCAATAACAGAGCCTTCGCACTGATTCTTAGCACCGCTCATATTGACGATTGGTCCAACGTCAGCTGCCACTGTCACTTTGTGAATTTTAAGCGCATTCCCGGCCTCGACGCTGACTTCCGCCACTTCCGCGATATGCCCACCGTGACTAAAGTAAAAGCCAAGCCCCAAAGTGGTGCCCATCCGGCAAAGTCGTTCCCCATCCGGCCTTCTCTGCTGCCAAATTGATCACGTCAGCGGTGCGGCCAGTATGCAAGGTGCGCGTATTACCCGGGTCGAGCCAGCGCGGCTCACCCAGGAGTTCAAGCAGGAATTCAACATGATCACGACCGCCTGCGACCGCCAGCTCGTGCAGGAAGGATTGAAAGACAAAACCGAATACATTTGAGCCGGGCGCGCGCCAGGCACCACAGGGAATTTTCCAGGGCAGCATAGTCTGCGTAAGCTCAGCATTCTCGATCAACGGCACCGGAAATTCGCTGTCGCGTAGGTTGCCACCAGAAACCGTTTTCTCGCCGTTTGTGGTAAAGGTCACATTATGATCCCGCAGAGCCGTTAGCTTGCCTGCGGCATCAACAGCACCCGGACAGATGGTGAAAACCACCAGCCCGGTAATGATCGTGCCGGGTATCATCTTCTCGAGTCCATTGCAGCTTCACCGGTGCGCCGACCCGTTCAGAAATGGCCACGGCCTCACACATAAAGTCGTTGTACAAGCGGCGGCCAAATCCGCCACCGACGCGAATTTGATGCACCGTGATCTTGTCTGCGGGGATATCAAAAATCTTCTCTACGGCCGCGAGACCGCTCTGTGGTGTTTGGCTCGGTGCCCAAATCTCGATTTCAGCCCCCCGATTGCCATGCGGTGCAATTCTGCGGTTCCATAGGCGCATGAGAGACAAAGGCGTGACTATAAAACGCCTCTATCGTGGTCGTTGCTTCGGCCATGGCCGCATCGACATCGCCCTTAGCAATCTTGGTCTCCGGACCTTTGGTGCCTGCAAGCGCGCGCGCCTGAGACAAAGCATCAGTCCAACTGTCTTTGGATGCGTTGGTTTCATCCCACTCGATTTCTAAAGCAGCCTTTGCTTTCAGTGTCGCCCAGGTTGAATTCCCGACGATGGCAACACCGGGCATAATTTCACCGGCGACCCCAGTCCCCTCAAGGATGAAGGCATCAAGCACGCCATTAAAACTACGTATGTGGTCAAGGTTGGCAGAGGCAACACGGCCACCAAACGCCGGGCACTTTGTGTAGCTGGCGTACACCATATCCGGCACGACTTGGTCGCTGCCGAACAGGGGCTGACCTGAGACAAGCTTCTCGTTGTCGACGCCGGTCACAAAAGTCCCGAGGAGCTTATAGTCTTCACGCTTCTTCAGGGGAATAGACTCAACATCAGGCACCGGCAGCTTAGAGGCTGGCACAGTCAGTGAGGCGTATGACAGTCGCGCTTCACCATCGGGATGAATGACATGCGTGTCTGCCGTTGAGCACGCGCTTGGTTCAACACCCCATTGCTCTGCTGCTGCAGAAACCAGCATAGCCCGCGCCGTTGCACCTGCCTGACGCATATCATCCCACCCGGTTGGAATAGCGAGAGACCCACCGGCAAATTGCCGACCGTAAAGCTCCGCGTTGATCTCTGATTGCTCAACATCAACATCGGCCCAAGCCGCATCCAGTTCTTCGGCAACGATCATGGGAAGCGCCGTCTTAATGCCTTGGCCAATCTCAGGTGACCGTGAATAGATGCGGACGCGCCCGTTGGGGTTCACTTCAAGATAAGCATTGGGCTCAAACGTTGCGTCACCGGTCGCCGCTTGGGCAGACTGAGAGCCGCCGGAGCCACCAATAACAATACCTAGAACGAGGGCCGCCACTGGCAGCCCCAGTCATCTTGAGCACGGATCGCCGCGACGGTTTTGACCCCATCTCTGGGGTTCCAAAAGCTAAGGCATCGCGCGAGACATAGGTGTTCATGACACTCTCCAATTCATTCAGCGGCAGTATACACGAAGGGCGAGAGCCGGGTCACGTTCAACCCGAGGAGAAAGGCCCAAAATCGCCGACTCGAAAAATATAAGTCGATTTTGCTCGGTTCGAGCCCATGCACCATTGGTTCGAAGGATCGAGCCCATGCACGTGCGTTTGCTGGAACGACCCCATGCACGGAAAAAATACGGACGAGCCCATGCACAACATTATGACTCAAACGCGTAATATTGTTTTCAGGGCGTTATGGCCCTCACCCAGCCGTCTTACCCGCATCCACCGGCAGCACAGCGCCGCTGACGTAACGGGCATCATCGCTCAGAAGCCACGTGACGACATTGGCGACGTCTTGCATCTCGCCAAAGCGTTTGCCCGGAATCTGGTCACGCAGCTGCTCAAACAATTCGGGCATCGCGGCCTGTATTTTTTCCGACTTCTCGGTGTTGATAATCCCCGGCGCAATGACGTTGACGCGAATGTTGTCATCGCCATAGTCGAGCGCGGCAGATTTTGTGAGGCCAACCAGGCCCCATTTGGCCGCCGCGTAATCGGCCATGTTCTTGACACCTCGAATGCCACCGGTCGAACTGTTGTTGACGATGGACCCGCCCCCCGCTTTTTTCATCAACGGAACCTCAAACTGCATGAGGCTAAAAACAGCCGTGAGATTCACCGCCAGAGTGTCGGTCCATCGGTCGACTGGGGTTTCGTGTAGCGGTGAGTCGCCAAAGGCACTGCCCAGATTATTAAAGGCGCAATCAAGGCGGCCAAACTTATCATCGATGGTTTTAAAGGCCTGTTCGAGTGAGCCGCGATCCGTGCCGTCCATCGACAACGCGTCTGCCGTGCCACCCGCATCGCGAATAACCTGCGCGGCGTCCTCACAGGCATCAACCCGCCGCGCCGCCAGAATGACTGTCGCACCCTGAGCCCCGGCTTCGATGGCGGTCTTGCGCCCCATACCGGAACTAGCTCCAACGACAAGACAGACCTTATTTTCTAGTTTCATACGGGATCAACACTTCGATGGCACATCTTTGGCCTTTTTTAGGTTTATCCGTCTTCGTCGATCCCATCGTCAGGATCAGCCGATTTATAAAACGTGTAACCCTTCCGAGGAAGGGTCCCAAGCAAAGCCTCGACAAAACCTAGTTTACGGATTGAATCAAATTCTAACTTTGGAATACCGCCTTTATTTACCTCAAAGTACTCGCCACCTTCACGCCATTCTAACAACACGTTTTCCACCGCTTCGAGTGTGGCCTCTTCTTCATTCTCGGCCTTCGAGATGCGGCTAGTATAAAATCCAATCGTTGGAGCAAAATCTGATTCAGCATCTGACTCACCAACGGCTTCAACCGAAATGCCATTGCCATGTAAACTCACACAATAAGTTGGCATACCTTCAGTTCTTCCGCGTCAGCACTTCGACTGCTCGGCCGCATCAATCAAATCTGTCACCGCGATGGGGTCCTTGGACACATCGTTGCCAGCAAGCTGGTTCAACGATTGCCACGCGGCATTGGCGACTGGACCAATAACAGCGGCTGGGAACAACACGATGTCATAGCCCATAGCTTGTAAGTCCTCGGGCGACGGTGCGCCCAGCGCGCCAGGCTTCAACAGGTTGAATAGAAGCAACACGCGATCTTTCAACGTGTCGCATAGTTTTGTTCTGTCCTCGGTTCCTGTGAGGCCTTCGACGAAAATCATGTCTGCCCCAGCATCCGCATAGGCGACTGCACGGTCTAAGGCTGCATCAGCCCCTTCAGTAAACATCGCATCACTGCGGGCACTGATGATGGTGTCTTCAGATTGGCGTGCGTCCAAGGCCGCTTTGATTTTACCGACCATCGCGTCGGTCGGAACCAGAGGACGGCTGCTGACTTCACTGACGATTTTAGTATTGAGTTGATCTTCGATCTGAATACCTGAGGCCCCAGCCCGTTCAAACATCCGCACCGTACGCGCCACATTAAACGCATTTCCAAAACCAGAGTCCGCATCGACGAACAACGGAATAGAAACTCGATCGCGAACACGGTCGACCACCTGGGCCATTTCTGTCTGCGTGACAAAACCAATATCTGGCCGCGCCAACTGGCTAAACGACACAGCCGAACCGGAGATAAACGCAGCTTCAAAACCGGCCTTCTCGGCCAGCGTTGCGGTGAGTGCATCATAGATGCCAGGAACACGAACAATGTCCTTTTGCGCCAGGCGCTGTTTTAAAGAGGTCATCCCGTTTCCCTTACCACTCGACAGATGTGCCAATATTGCCCGCTTCTGCGTTTTTCGCGGCGGCCACGCCAGCGGCCAAATCCTGTGCCGCCACACCCAAAGACTTATACACGGTTATCTCTTGGTCTGAGGCTCTGCCAGGTGCATCGCCATTGAGGACGCTGCCGATTTCGCCGACAACATGCTCGGGCGTCACCAACCCAGCTTCAATGGCGTTGACCAGCTCACCGGCTTGCTCCAGCGCAGAGGGGAGATAATCAACGTAGAAGCGACTGCATTTCACCACATCCATGTCGGCTTCCGCAGAGGCTCGAACCGCCGCACCCACAAGGTTGACGTGAACACCAGGCTGCAACCATGCACCTTTGAGGATCGGCTGCGTCGATGATGTCACCGTGCATAAAATCTCTGCCTCACGAGCAGCTGTCTCAAGATCCGGTTCAACATGAATGGTGACATCGGACGGTATGTCTTGTTCGGCAGCAAAAGCCTTGGCCCGCTCAACGTTACGGCCCCACATGATGATTTTCTTGATCGGGCGCACAGGCAAAATGGCCTGAATGTGATGCCGCGCTTCTTCACCGCAACCAATGAACGTGACCGATGCTGCATCGGCCCGGGCTAGAACACGGGTCGCCATCGCCGTCGTCGCCGAGGTACGGATAGCTGTCAGTTCGCGGCCGTCCATAAACGCGATGGGAAGGCCATCTTTGGTTTCGAACAACAAGGACCGCGCCCACGTGGCTAGAAAGAGGGCTTCCAGGTTCTCGAGGGAATTTACTAACGACTTTAATACCGAAGCTCGGTTCAGTTTCATTGGTCTTACCCAGGTAACCGGGCATCATCCCCAACTTGCCTTTGGTATCGGGCACCGCCATGAACTGGCGCAGAGGCATGACGACGTCACGGCTAGACACCACACGCATGGCCGCGTCCATCAGATCAACGCACTCGGCATGGCTAAGGCTGGCGATAACAGCCTCTCGATTAAGAACTAACATTTATACTTCCTGATTTTCGTGAGGCTATTTCGCGTCGGGACTTGGGGGAACAAACTTCATGCCATTGTAGATGTCCATGACATTGTCTGGTCTGGGGAACTTTTCTGGCATTGCTTCACCGGGCGTGGCGCGGTTTGCCGATGGCACGAAACCAATCCTCAAGAGCCGGTGGAAAGAAGACCCAAAAGAACTTCATATCAACATCGCCGGTATTCTCAACAAAATTGCCGCGCATAACGTCCAAACATAATCGTAGACCCTGGCACGATCTCGTACGTCTCATCTTCGATTTCAGGCGCGGCCGGTCCCTTCGTATACGAACAGCAGTTCATGATTCTGCCTATGCCCATGTTCGCGAACATTGCAGCCCGGGGGGCAACACCTGAATACCGGACGAGAACGAATCGTAGGGGCATATTGTCTGGAGTCAGATTGACGGTCACATAACCTTGAGTCGGCTCTGGCTGCCAAATAGATTCGCCTTCTTCGGGACCAATAACCGTCCACCACGGTGCTTTGACATCAACCTCTGTCGCCATGACTACGCCTCCGAATTTGTATTGCTAAGAAAAGACAAGACCGCTGCGTTGTAAGCATCTGGTTCAACACGCGCGCATGAAGTGCCCGCCGTGAGGCAAAATGACACTCTTTACGTTTGGCACGATCTCAATCAGCTCATGGGAAAAACCGACCGGCGTGATTTGATCATCCTCGGCACAGATCACAAAGGACGGCACCCCAATGTTGGGAACTTGATCTCGAAGGTCATGGGCAAGCACGGCGCGCACGCGAGACTGTTCAATCTCTTCACCCGGGAAGGCCGCGAGCCGCTCCTCGGTGGTGCCATCCAGCAAGTCCGGATTGTCGGTGATCGTATCCGCTGGGTACGCTCTAAGGATTCCATCGATCATGTACGCTTCTGGCCCGGCGTCGCGCAGGACCTGCGAGCGCAGCTTAAACAAAGCCTGAAAATAAGAACTTGGCCCAGCCCATGTCGCGCTCAAAACGATTTTGGTGACGCGGTCTGAATGATTGAGTGCGAGGTACTGGGCAATCGCGCCCACCGGTGGAATGCCCAACCAAAGCCGCCTTCGGTATATTCAAAGCATCCATCAACTTAAGAACGTCCCCAGCCATCTGAGATACCGAATACTCAATTTTCGATTTCGTGCTCGCACCCGTACCACGATGGTCATGTGAAATGACGTCAAAGTGGGGGGCCAACGCTGTGACCAACTCGGACCAGAAGGCAGCCCGACCGCCTAAACCAGAGATCAGAAGAACTGGATCGCCTTCCCCGTCGCGCCAGGTGGCCAGTTCAGCATCCCCTCTATCGACCATCTGCATACCGCATCCCTTATCAACACAGCCAAAACCGCACAAATTCCATGCGGATTGTGCCTTTTGAGAGAACAAGGCACCAATTCAAAGCGCGAATAATGCCATTCAAAATTTTTATAGGTAAGGTATATAAAATTATTGGAAATTATAGATACTATGCGCTCATACTTCGAGCGAACATGCGGGGCTGGGTATGGAATTCAAGCAATTGCGCCATTTTGTGGCTGTTGTGGAGAGTGGAACGCTCTCTGCGGCTGCGGATGTCTTACACATTACGCAGCCCGCCCTGACCAGAAGCATCAAAAACCTAGAAGCGCACCTTCAGGCTGAACTCCTGGAACGGCAATCTCGCGGCGTCACGCCGACGGAGGCCGGAACACGCCTCTACCACCAAGCCAAGATGATTTTGAATGAAGCCGCGCGCACGGCGAGCGACGTGACCGCCACGGCCAAAGGCCTAAGAGGGTCTCTCAATATTGGTGTTGCCGCCATGTTTGCCGGAGACCCGATGGCTGATGTGTTGATCCGCCTCGCCAAATCGGTTCCAGACCTCACCGTCAATATCACCGAAGGGTTTTACGAGGACCTCATCACTGACCTTAAAACTGCGCACGTCGAAGCACTGATTTCGAATTTCCCGCCGGGGGTCGCTGATGAAGGTTTGGTCTTCGAGCCCCTGATAACGGTGCAGTCTCACTTTGTGGTTAGTGCGACACACCCTTTAGCAAACGAAACAAGCATCACCATTGCAGACCTCAGAGAGTGCCGCCTCGCTCTGGTGCGCCAAGCCCATGTGTCGTCTCTGGTCGCCGATCTATTCGCCGACGAAAACCTAACACTGCTTCGGCCCGCAATTGAAACCAACTCTCTGTCTTTGCTCCGCTCGCTCGTACTGTCTGGAGATTACGCGAGCCTGTTGCCGCAGCACCTCCTGGAACAAGACATCGCAGATGGCCGAATTAAACTATTAGACATGGTCGGCACACCCTTTGAACGATCCTCAGGCCTTATTTTGCGGGGGCACTGAAGCGCAACGCCCGGCCGTTAAACATTTTATTGAAGCCACCCGTGCCTCGTTTGCGGAATGGCCGGAGTTTGCTGCGTGACGACATTCGATCACATCATAATTGGCGGCGGGTCTGCCGGGTCTGCGCTCGCGTTTCGTCTGGCAACACACAAACCAAAAGAAACAGTTTTACTGCTTGAAGCCGGTGGATGCGATTTTTCACCGTTCATTCACGTGCCAGCAGCCATCATCCATGCGATGGGCAATCCAAGCTTAGATTGGATGCATATGGCTGAGCCGGACAAAAGCCGAAATGATAAGGTTGATCTGTGGCCAGCCGGAAAAGTCCTTGGCGGGTCCAGTTCGATAAACGGCATGCTCTACGTGCGAGGCCAGGCCCACGACTACAACCGGTGGGCCGAAAACGGCTGCACAGGTTGGTCTTACAACGAGCTTCTACCCGTTTTTCAGAGGCTTGAACGCACCTTGATCGGTGACCATAAGGTGCGCGGCCGCACGGGCCCCATTAATGTAGAAAGTCTACGCACGACGCATCCGCTGGCGCATGTGTTCGTGGACGCCGCGAAAGAGGCTGGCATTCCCTTCAATGAGGATTACAACGGCGAAGAGCAAGCTGGCGTGGCCTACAGTCAAGTCACGCAGTCTCGTGGCTGGCGATACCACGCGGCCCGGGCGTACCTGTGGCCAGGAAAGAAACCAAGCAACGTAAAAATCATTACGAAGGCCATGGTGACAGGCCTGACCTTTGATGGGTCACGATGCACCGGTGTCAGTTACCAAAAGGGTGGCACATCCAAGACGGCCAAGGCGCGTGCTGGTGTGACAGTCAGTGCGGGCACTCTCGCTACACCAAAGATTTTAATGCTGAGTGGAATCGGTCCAGAAGCCGAACTGAAAAAGCACGGAATCGAGGTGAGACACAATGCACCTGGCGTTGGACAAAATTTACAGGAGCACCCAGAAGGCATGGTCAGTATTGAGGTCAACCAATCGACCTATAATACGGAAATCAACAGCTGGAAAATAATCCTCCATGCCGCCAATTGGCTGTTGTTCGGCCGAGGCCCAGCCACCAGCCCCTACCCTCATGCCGTGGCGTTCACCAAGTCCGACCCCGCTCAGGATTTCGCTGACCTCCAAGTTCAACTTGGCCCATATGCCTTCAGCTTCGATGAAAATGGCGTCATTCCGCACAAAAAACCGGCGATTTCGGCCGCCGTCAACATCGCCTACCCCAAGACACGCGGCACTGTACGGTTAAAATCAAACGACCCATTGGCGTCGCCGATCATCAGCCATAATCTTTTCGATAACGAAGAAGACTTGGTGAAACTGATCGAGGGATGTCGGTCTGTGCGACGTATACTATCAGGCCCCGCCTTTGCACCCCATCGGACAGCTGAACTACTGCCCGGCGAGGATGTGCAAAGTGATGAAGACTGGGCCACGTTCCTGCGTAAGACAGCGTTTCTTGGCTACCATGTGGTGGGAACCTGCCGCATGGGATCAGACAGCAGAGTCTGTCGTGACGCCCGACCTGAAGGTTCGTGGCGTCGAAGGCCTACGTGTCGCTGACGCTTCCATTATGCCAGACTTAATCAGCGGCAATACAAACGCAACAGCATTGATGATTGGTGAAAAGGCCGCCGATCTGATCGCCTCCTAGGAACGTTTTATGACTGATGCGGCAATAGAGACCAAGACAGATCCAAACTTCGCCTTTCGCTCGGACGGCTACGCTTGGTTCGTGGTGTTTATGTTGTGTTTGGCCGCAATTATCTCCTTCATCGACCGACAGATCATCAGTCTGTTGGTGGACCCGATCAAAGAAGACATGGGCATCTCCGATACCCAGGTGAGTTTACTGCAAGGCTTTGCCTTTGCGTTGTTCTACAGCGCGGCCGCCATTCCTATGGGTCGACTGGTAGACACAAAGAACCGTAAAACGATTATCCTCGCGGGCATGGTGTTGTGGTCCATTGCGACAACAATCTGTGGTCTTGCGAAAGTGTTTTGGCAATTGTTCGTCGCCCGCATGCTGGTTGGCGTCGGCGAAGCAACGTTATCCCCTGCTGGGATGTCCATGCTGGCAGACTACTTTCCGCGCAAGAGTCTCACCCGTGCCTTAAGTGTCTTTACTGGTGCCAGCTTTCTGGGCACCGGCATCGCTCTGGTGGTCGGCGGCTTCGTGATAAACGCGATGAACGAGATAGGCCCCGTTGACGCCGGCTTCCTCGGCACCATTCGTCCCTGGCAATTGACCTTTCTAATCGTCTCCGTGCCCGGCTTGATCTTCGCTGTGATTCTCTGGCTGGTGGTGCGCGAACCGCCTCGCATCGGGACAGCAATTGCGGCTAACGGTGCTGAAACTGGCGGCGCTCAAAAAGACGAAGCCCTCTCCCTAAAGCAGACCTGGCAATACTTAGTGGACCACAAGACCGTGCTTATGCCCGTGGTCTTTGGCTTTACCTTCCTGACCGTTGCAATGTTTTCGGTCAGCGCTTGGGTCCCTGCCTATTTTATGCGGACCCATGGCATGTCTGCTGGCGAAATAGGAAGCATCTTTGGACTTTACTTCGTCACCCTGGGCTCAGCCGGTGTGGTGACAGGGGGCTTGCTGTCAGACTGGTTAAAGGGTCGCGGCTACGACGATTCAAATATGCGCGCCGGATTAATCTCGGCCCTTTTGGCGACACCGTTCTTGGCCACGTTCGCCTTAGTCCCGGATAAAGACCTATCGCTGGCGCTGCTGGCGCCCGTGGTGTTCTTTGGCACCATGCCCTTTGGGACCGGACCATCAGCCCTGCCCATGATCGTGCCCAATAGAATGCGCGGCCAGATGGTTGCCGTATACCTCCTGGTTGCCAATGTCATAGGTCAAGGCGGAGGACCGTTTCTCGTGGCAGTCTTCACAGACTATGTGTTGGGCGATGCCAATCTTATTCGTTATTCCATCAGCATTGTTTGCCCGACCGTTATGCTGATCGGTGCAGCCATATTGTTTTTCGGCAAAAAACCATATGGCGAACATATTGCAAAAATGGACGCACAACTCGGTTAAAGGAAAAAGACAAATGGACAATATGCCCCCAGAGGACCCCCGCTTTGTATTCGGCGACGAAATTAACGGCGCCGGAAAGCAGTTCTTCGACAATCAAGTGCTCGACAACATTCATGACTCGGTGCTGGAGTTAACGGCAGCCGTATGGACCTACCGAGATCGGTCGATGATTCTTGAGCGCGTGCTGCAAGACGTGGTGGGTAGCGGCAAAGATATCGGTGCGTTGATCGAAGCATACGAACCAACCCCGGAAGACAACGCCGCGCGAGCAGCCGAGCGCGCCGAACTGGTGTCTGGCGTCTTCAGACGCATGTCCCGTGGCTCAGTTGACGTTAAATTCGGTATGGACGCTGCAGATGAATCAGGAGATCAATCATGAGTACCACTGTTGCATTATCCCGTGGCTACAAAGGCATTTTGCCGCGCACGACTAGGCTTTCGGACGAGAGTTACCTAGATTTCGTAGAAACCTTCCGCGGCATTGCAGGCTACGGCACATTTCCCGCGGTCGCGGCTGAAGGCGACAAGGCTGTTGCAGACGCCCTGGGCGAGACAGATGACACCACTGATATCAAAGACATCAAAGACGTCATCAACAAACTGCCAATGCCCGCCACATGGCAACGCTACATGCGCACCCATCAGGAGATGATGTGGCGCCGCACACGGGGATCCTTCGAGCCATTTTTGGACGGCCTCACCAAGGCTATGGATGACGCTGAGACCAAAGGCCCCGGTACGCTCACCATCGACCCGAACTTTGAAGTCCCAAATTACGCACGGCGTGAAATTCACCTGCAACCGGGTGGCTATACGGACGATCCCATCGGCGGCATCGTGTATCACTACGGTACCAAAGTGTTCTATGCGGGTGCGAACGACCAAGACGAACTTCATGCTGAGGTTGTCGACACGCTAACACCGCCGGAAGACGGAAAAGTCGATAAAATTCTCGACCTCGCCTGCAGCATTGGCCAGGGCACGATCATCCTCAAAGACCGTTATCCAGAGTCAGAAGTAACCGGCCTAGACGTCGGATTACCAATGGTGAAGTACGCACACTGGCAAGCGGTTGAACGCGGTGTCGATGTGAACTTCGTCCAAGGACTCTCTGAAGACACTAAGTTTGAAGACGGCAATTTCGATATGGTTCTGGCGTACATCCTGTTCCATGAGCTTCCGGTGCGGGCGATCAAAGAAACAGTCAACGAAATGTTCCGTATTCTAAGACCGGGCGGCACCTTCTGCATTTACGAATTCCCAAGTGCAGGGCCAAACATGCCTGCCTCGGCGCGGTGGATGATTGACTATGATTCCATCAATAACTGCGAACCGTACTCCCCGGGCTTTGTCTACATGGACTTCGACAAAGCTCTGAAAGACGCAGGATTTGAGACCAAGCCTGGACCGAAGAACTCCAATGGTTTCCTACAAACCATTGTTGCAACCAAGCCCGTCTAGCGCGCCTTGAACAGGAAAACTCATGTCGAACGTTACCCCTGTTCATAACGATATTATCGATGAAGCCCTGGCGTTAACGCGCCAGGCCATCGGCGCCGATGCAGTCATTACGGATGCTGACACCCGCGCGTACCATTCACAGGACGTGTTTGCGACCGGCCCAACCGTCGCGGCGGTTATCCGACCAACGACCGTTGCGGACCTTGCCAGTGCTATCAAGATTTTAACGACGGCTGGCATCGCGGTGTTTCCACGCGGCGGCGGATACTCCTACACCGATGCGTATCTGCCGACTGGGCCCAACGGCGTGTCTTTGGATATGTCGGGTCTGAACGAAACTCTTGAGATCAACACGGAAGACATGTTCGTCACGGTTCAAGCTGGCTGTACATGGGAAGCCCTCGATAATGCTCTGGCCCCCCACGGCGTCAGAGCCGAGTTCTGGGGACCGTTATCTGGATTTAAAGCGACCGTTGGCGGTGGCATGTCTCAAGGGGCTGCCAGTCTTGGCTCTTCAAAGGACGGCATATCGGCTGAGGCTGTGCTCGGCATGGAGATCGTGACAGCGGAAGGCACCGTGTTCGCCACAGGCTCTGCGGCGCAGGATGGAAAGTCGCCGTTCTTCCGCAACTACGGCCCAGATTTAACAGGCTTGTTCTGTGGCGATGCTGGCGCGTTAGGAATTAAAGCGACCATAACCTTACGGCTACAGAAACGAGCAAAATTCACCCAAGGCTTATCCTTTGGATTTGATACCTTCGAAGCAGCGCACAAAGCCATGTCGGCCATTGCAGCATCGAACCGGGCCACCGAAGTCTTTGGCTTCACCCGGCGCGCCATGGAAGGCGCTATCGCCAGCAAAGGCCTATGGGAAGACTTGAAAATTATGTTCGCTGTTGGGCGGACGTCCGGCGGGCCGATCGCTGGCCTTTTCCAAGTTTTAAAGATGGCTTTGGCAGGACGTCGCTGGTCCACAAACTCTGAATGCTTTGTTCACTGCGCCGTCGAAGCTGACAACCCAACTGAGCTGAAAGGGCACATGCAAACCGTGCGGGATGCCGTTGGCAGCGCAGGCCGTGATATTCCAAACACCATGCCAACGGTGATGCGTGCCACACCCTTCATGCCCTACCCCGTCGTCGGCATGGATGCCAAACGCATGTTACCGCTCCACGCCATCTTACCCTTCTCCAAGGTGGTTGCCTTCCACCGCGCGCTCGAGGCTTACTTTGAAAAGCGTAAAGCGGACATGGATGCGTTGGACATGACGACGCCCTCTATCTTCGGCACGCTCAGCACGAACGGCTTTTTATATGAGCCCGTTTTATACTGGCCAGACCAGCCTGACATTTTTCACGAACGCAACACACCAGAAGAGCTGTTAGCCCCCATGCGTGAAAACGCGCCTAGCGAACGCGGTCGTATCATGGCGAAAGAGATGTTTGAAGAAATGGTCACGATTATGCACGAGCACAGTGGCGTGCACTTGCAAATTGGCAAAGCCTATCCCTACACCCGAGACCGGTCTGATATGACCATTGCATTGGTCAGACAAATCAAGGATTTGACTGATCCCCGCGGGCTAATCAACCCAGGCGCGCTCGGCCTGTGAGATCACTGGATGACCATCATGCAGAGGACGCATACCGCTAAGCCAACTTTCTATTTGTAAGACAAGACGGCACGTTCGAAACTAGGCTTAGAACAAACGAAAGATTCGATCATGTCTCTAAACACTGCCCCCATAAGAGCCATCACAGATGAAGACCGCGAGACATACGCCCGTGACGGGGCTGTATGTTTGCGCAAGGTTTTCGACCCTGAGTGGATCGAAAGCTTGCAGTCAACGGCACGGCGTATTTCTGTAGATGAAGAAGATGTCGGCCTCTTACCCTCTGCACCCGGGCGGTACATGTCACGTATCTTTCCTGAGTTTCGCAATTTCATGTTTAATTCGCCAATGGGCCAAGCTGCGGCGCAGACGATTGGCTCTAAAACGGCCCGTTTTTTCTTTGAAGAGATTTTTGCCAAGCCGCCACAATCAGATTCAAAAACCTTGTGGCATTGCGACCGCATGGGCTGGCCCGTTTCTGGCCAAATGGTTCCATCGCTGTGGATTCCGTTGAACCCAGTCGCGCCGGAAAATTCTTTGGAAGTTCTCGCAGGGTCTCAGACCCAAGACGTGCCGTATTGGTTGTTCTCACCTAATGCCCGGAAGATGATTAAGCCGGATGACAGAGCAAAACATCCAGACGAAGCGAAGCTGCGTGCCGATCCAAATGCGCGTTTTCTAAACTGGGAAATGGAGCCGGGCGACATGTTGGTGGTTCACCCGTGGGTCCTCCATTACTCATCGGGCAATACCAGCGACGATTGGCGCATTGCTATCTCCGCACGGATCTTCGGCGATGACATTCGCTGGAAACCAAGACCAGACTGTCTCAATATCGCTGGCGTGTGCTTTGATGAAATGGTTGAGGGCAGCCCACCCGCAGGGCCATTGTTCCCGGTGCTGTGGTCCGAAGACGGAACGCGAGAGAATGACGAAAACTACCCAACCGGATTTGCGACGACGTGGCAGGCCCAACGCCGGGACACGGTGAATGAAGATGCCCTGTTCAGTGAAATGGCAAAGAAAGCAAGCTAGTCGCCGACATAGCCGATCTGCTCGAACACACTGCCATCCAGGCGGAACTGACCGACCTCGTAACTAGGTTGCAGCCCGTTCGCGCCAGCAAAGTCGACCAGCCATAAAGCGGCTGCTTCATCCCTAAAGCGCAAGACGATATCCTTGAGCATAGCCTCTCGTTTACCTGGGTCCATTTCTGTACGGGCACTTTCTAGGAGAGGCATCATCCCTTCATCGCAATAGAAGGGTGCCGTGTACATGCAAGAGAACTGCTCAAAAGATTTTTGCGGATCCCAAAGTTGCATGTTCAACCACCCAATGGAGAACCCATCAATGTCGTCCCAAGCGGCATTAAATAAGCGCCGGACATAATCGGGAAATGATATCTGCCGCAGTTCGACTTGTATGCCGATGGCTGCCAAGTCTTGTGCGATCTTCTGAAAGATAAGCGTGTCGCCTGGCAGGACGCCACCGTAGACGGCGAACTTGAGGGAAAACCCGTCGGGGTACCCTGCCTCTGCGAGCAACTGCTTTGCTTTCTCAGGATTATAATCAAAAGGCTCAGCGTCCGGATTGTACCCAATAAGTTCAGGTGCCGATGGCTGGTGCGCGACACGAACTGTTCCGCCCAGGATAAAGTCTGCAATCGATTGTTTATCGACGGCGTAGTTTAGCGCCTGCCGGACACGCGCATCTTTAATCGGCGAGTCATCAGGACGCACTGTTCTGAGCGCAATGGAAAGTATGCTTGGATTGGTTGTCATCCGGATGGTTACATCGTTGGCTTCCAGCATCGCGATATCGTCGCTGGCTATGCTAATCGCCATGTCTAGTTCTTCAGACAGAAGACCGCCGACACGGGTTCCTGGATCAGGAATGATGGTCATTTCCACCCGCTTGATGTGCTTCACTTTGCGCCAAGACGTTTCGGCTACGACCAAAACAGGCTTTGTGTTATTCGCGCCCCAAGATTCAATCGTATAGGGCCCCGTCCCAACAGGCGTTCTGGCATACCCGTCTTTGCCCAGGGCCGCCCAGGCCTTGGGTTCGATCATGGGAAGCTGGGCCATCCGCTTTGGAATTAAGGGATCAGGCTCAGACGTCGTGATCTCAACCGTGTACGGGTCGCGGGCACGGTACTCAGAAATCGGCCCCATATCGGATTTTTTGGGATGTAGGACGTCCGGGTTGTAGAGCTCGGCCAATGTCGCAACGACGATGTCCGCATTGAACGGTTCGCCGTTACTAAATACGACTCCTTCTTTGAGTTTGAAAACCCACGTCGTTGGCGTCTCGTTTTGCCAAGACGCGGCCAGTGCCGGTAGCAACTCACCGGTTGGCGTAAATTGGGTTAGCCCATCGTAGAATGCAAACCGGAGGCCGCCACCATCGTCGCGCCCAAAGGGATAACCGCCTGTTGCCGCTGCGACTGGAAAACCGACGCGAAGGGTCGTGCTATCTGCAAGGACTGAGCCGCTGGAGAAGAAAATTTGCGTCGACGCCAACGCTGCGATCAACCCACCCAAAACAATCCGACGTAAACCGATTTTCTCTGACATACGGAGCATTACCCTCAACCAATACGCTTTGTGGAAGCCTATATGGTCTATAGCCGGCACGCCACCAAATGCCTTTTAGGCATCAAGATACAAGCTGTATGCATAGCTTTGATCCCAAAGCGAGTTGGCTCAAGAAAAACGCCGCCCCTCTGATCTAGAGAAGCGGCGCTTTTCTGCTGAACGATAGCATAGAGGCCTTATTTTGGCTGCTCATCCATGCGATTCGTCGCGAGCGGGTCATCGCCAATGGTCTGGTAGACCTTACGAATTGTTGAGTCATCATCGTAGGCGCTGACTACCATATCTGCGAGGTCAGCCCGTGTGATTGGCCCCGTTGGCGCTGGTTCCAAATCCATGCGGATAATCCCAGTCCTCGGGTTAGACGTGAGTTGGCCCGGACGAATGATGGTGTAATCCAAATCGCTGGCCATGATGTAGTTCTCGGCTTCTTCTTTGAGCTTAATAATCGGACCGAGCTGAACGACCTGTTGCCTTGGCACCATACTGATACTTTTTCCTGGACCAATGATTGTCACCACAAGGAAACGCTTTGGGCCGGTTATGGCCATTGCATCAACCATGTTGATTGTACCGACCACATCGGGGGATTTCTCTCCACGCCCACCGCCTAACGTTGAAATAACGGCTTTGAAGTCCTTCGATGCAATTGCCCGCGCAACGTCTTCCGCGTTCATGGCGTCGCCTTTGAAATAGGTCACGTCCAATGGCTCAAGGTTTTCCAGGTTCGAAGTGGGCCGAACAAAAGCAGTCACTGGCTCACCTCGAGCAACGAGAATCTTCGCGATCTCGAGACCAGTGTTCCGCGTGGCGCCGAATATGAGAACACCTTCAGCCGCGACAGCCGGTAACGCGCTTATTCCGCTGGCAAGCAACACGATTATTCCAAAGATTCTTTTCATGGCGTTTTCCTAAAATGGACACGAACATCACTCATAGTCAGGCTTGATGCACCGGCCTACATCGCAGATCGGACAAGCTCACGATTAGAGCTACCATCTTTCTGGATTGGCCGTTAGACCGGTGGGACACGTACCAGTAAGCTCAGAGCTTGTTTGATTTTGGAGCCCAATATGCTGAATCGCCTTATTCCAACGCTAACTCTCCTTTCAGGACTATATCTGGCCCAATCTGCCAGCGCTGCTGACATGAAGCCCGGTGAAACCTTTACAGATTGCGAAACCTGCCCTGAGATGGTGGTTATTCCACCCGGTGAATTTAGCATGGGATCAGAGCGCGGTGAGTTTGTGCTCAACGAAACACGGCCGGAGACACCCGTTCACCAACGCACCATTCGCTATTCCTTCG
This sequence comes from uncultured Rhodospirillaceae bacterium, assembly GCA_943787205.1. GTDB lineage: Bacteria > Pseudomonadota > Alphaproteobacteria > Rhodospirillales > Rhodospirillaceae > WLXB01. The sequence goes on along the minus strand of CALSLN010000010.1, from coordinate 115,849 downwards.
CGGCAGGAAAAACAGAAGTCACCAACGCCCAGTTCGGGGAATTCATCGACGCGACCGGATACCGCCCATCAGCAGCCTGTTCAAAATGGCTCGGCCAAGTCGATTTCTTTGGCGGAGATTGGACGGATCCCGACTACGGCCGACCGCCGACAGAGAACGAGCCCGTCGTCTGTGTGTCTTGGCATGACGCCAAGGCCTTCACGACGTGGCTCAGTGGTAAAACCAGTGAGCGATATCGCCTCCTTTCGGAAGCCGAATGGGAATACGTGGCGCGCGATGGCACGCAGTCGACTTGGGCTTGGGGTGAAGACTCCGGTCTCGCCTGCAAGACCGGTAACGTTTTTGACGAAAGCGGAGCGCAGACCAGCTACGCCAAAGAGCATTCATCTTGGGAGCCTGTTAAGTGTGACGATGGCTTTGGCCGCGTTGCCCCCGTCGGGTCTTTTCCAGCCAACGGTTTTGGCCTTCACGACCTTGGCGGTAATGTTTGGGAGTGGAATGAAGATTGCTCCCTGTGGCTTTACGACGATGAAGACATCAACGAGGAGCCCAACCAAGTATCGGGGCATTGTGATCGCCGCAGCGTTAAAGGCGGAAGCTGGTTTTCCATGATTTCCCGTCACCGTCCGGCTTTTCGTGGTCGAGACCCGGAAAACTTAGCGTCTCATATTTTCGGATTTCGTGTGGCACGAGACCTAGCGCAGTAAGGGCAGCACCTTTGATCATTCCCAAGACACTGCCGGCAGCGGCGCGCGGCTTTGCGCTGAGTATGCTTCTTCTGTACACCGGCCCCGCTTCTGCTGAGACGCTAAACATTGGGGGCACGGAACTTCCGGCGAGCCTCGGCAATCCTTATGCCGCAATCGGCGTCACGCCTGGTTCCATTCTTGGATCAATTTACGATGGACTGACCCAAATCGATTCTGACGGCAGCTTAAAACCAGCCCTCTCAGTGTCTTGGGAAAACGATGGCGATCGGCGGTGGGAATTTAAACTGCGCTCAGGTGTGCAATTTCAAAACGGCGCCGCATTAACATCAGAAAACGTCGCCGCGAACATCAACATGATTATTCTCGCAGAAAACGCGGGCTATCCAATCGCGACAGAAATGTCCGCTATTGAATCGGCGCGGGCTATCGACGAGCAGACCGTTGAGGTCATCACGAAGTTTCCCGATCCGATGCTGGCAAAACGGTTCAGCCTCCTGCGCATTGTGGATTTTGACCTATGGTCAGACATTGGACCCGATGCCTACGCTCGCGCGCCTATTGGAACTGGACCTTTCGCCTTAGACTCTTGGAACCAAGGCGGCGCTATCGCCTTTACGGCATTTGCCGCGTCATGGCGTGATCCCGGCGATTTTTCAAAGCTCCGCATTTTCACGCTGAAAGACTCGATCGCGCGGACGCAATCGCTCATCGCCGGCCAGATTGATCTCGCCCTCGGCCTCACGCCAGAAGATGCACCACTTATAGAAAGCCAAGGCATGGGGGTTAAGATTCACTATGGCAATCAAGTCATGGCACTCGGCCTTCCCAATGCGCTGAAGGACGAGTCTCCGTTGAATGATCAGCGGGTGAGACAAGCGATCAACTATGCGGTCAATCGAACGGCCATTGTTGATTACATTCTTGGCGGCATGTTCCCCCTCGCCACCCAAGGGGCGACACCAGCAAACGTGGGCCACAACCCAGACATTACGCCCTATGCCTATGACATCGAACGCGCAAAAGCTCTGCTGAGCGAGGCTGGTTACGCTGATGGCTTCGAGCTCGTTATCGAAGTCTTGGTCGGCATGGGGCCGTCGGACTCTCTGATTTACCAACAAGTCGCTCAAGATTTGTCCCATGTCGGCATTGCCGTCGACCTGAGAACGACAACCTATCCGGAACGAACGCGAAAATACTTCAGTGGCGACTGGGGAGATGTCGACGGGTTCTCCATCCTATGGAATAACGCGCCCTACAACGATACGGGCCGCGCGCTAAAGGATTTCTCGTGCCTGAAGGCCAACCCGTTCTTCTGCGATGATGCGGTCTCTGAACAAATCATCGCAAGCAATCAGGAAATGGATCCGGAGAAAAGAGCTAGCATCCTGCGCGGAATCATGGCGGACATGCAGACCTTAGCGCCAACGATCAACCTGATCGAATACGGCAGCGTACTCGGTTATGCGAAGCGTATTGAAAACGTGCAAATTCGTCCGGTCGGCATAGCCTACGAAGGCATCCGCCTCACCGACTAACGATTGCGTCCCTCTTGAAGAATGTTCTTCGCAATGACGCCGCGCATAGCTTCGGATGAGCCTTCATACGTCCGCATAGGCCGCACGTCGCGATAGCACCGCTCCAAGATCGTCTCGTCGGACAAACCCGATGCACCGTGGACTTGGACAGCGCGGTCGACCACGCGCCCCGCCATTTCAGAGGTAAAGGCTTTAATCATCGCCATTTGGGTACGGACCTGTTCGCCGTTCTGGGCACGCCACGCCGCGTCATAGACCATCAGGCGTGAAGCATGGAGATCCGTCGCAGAATCAGCAATCATCCATTGAATGGCTTGCCGTGACGACAAAGGCTTACCAAACGTCTGGCGTTGATGCGCATAGTCGATCATCATTTCATAACACCGTTGGGCGATACCGATCGCCCGCGCCGAAATCATGACCCGGCCTCGATACAACGCCGTCTCACTGGCGCTCCACCCCTGCCCCGGCTCTCCGAGCAATTGGCCATCGGGAACAACGCAGTCGTTGAAGAACAACTCGTAGGTTGATTGGCCGTGAATCATTTTTTGCTCGCGCCCGACGGAGAATCCCTCCGTATCAGCATCAACGATAAACCAGGTTATCCCGTCGTGGCGGGAGGTGCCCTTGAGGCGCGTTAGAACGAGAACGTAGCGCGCCGTTTTTGCGTGACTGATCCAACACTTAGAGCCGTTGAGTTTCCAGCCGCCATCAACCTTTTCAGCCGAGGTTTGAATGCCTGCAAGATCACCCGCTGCATTAGGTTCGCTGAATGCGGCTGCGCCGTGGAAGTCTCCACGCACGGACGGAATGAGATATTTTTCCTTCTGTGCATCTGAACCAAGATTGTATAGCACCGGAAAAAAGAGCGATGACCACAGGCTACGGCCTGCTGTGCACCGAAAGGCTTCTTCCATGACAACGCAATGATCAAGCAAGCCGAGACCAGCCCCACCGACCTCTTCTGGGGCATCCATAGCCCAAAGCCCAAGGTCCCGAATTTTCTTTTCCAGCGGCTCCGACACATCCTGAGGAAGCTCGTATGAGTTGGGTCTATCCGGTAATGATGTCTCTAGTGGAATGAGCTCTGCATCGACGAAACGGCGAATGGTGTCTTTCAACATTCGTGTTTCTTCTGGAAGATCGAAATCCATAGTCTTATCCTTCAGCCGCGCGCGGCACATCAGTATCTGTCATGTTGTCATCGACTGCCGCAAGCTCCGGATGCGACCATGGCCCGCTCCACGGTGCGCGCAAAAACTGTCGCTCTCCCAGAGTTTGAACCAAACCTAAGGCCTCGACCTGTGGGTGACACATGAGCTGATTTAGCTCTGGAAACTCGACGGCTGTTCCGCCGAGACGATTGAAAATCTCTAAAGCGTCGTGAGATGGGACTTGCGTAAGGTATTTTTCCCAGAGGCCATGATATTGGCCGCTGAGGAACCCCATACCGATCGTGGTGCGTCCCTCTTTGATAAAGCGCTCATCATCCTTGACGTCGTCGAGCATATTCAACTCGGACAACATCGCAGTGAAATTCTTTTCGTCTCGCAGGTTCATCATTGAGACAAAGATGTTGTTGTCTTTGGTGCGGTACCCGTGCCGTGGCGGATCAGTTTCAGACAAACAGTAGGATGGCCCCAACCAGTCATCGGGATTCGAAATGGCTGCCCACTGCAATGATCGCAGTGACATCACCGCTCCCAAGCGGCTGACAGCCACAGTTTGTCCCTCACCAGCATTCTCGCGGTGATACAAGGCTGCAAGAACGCCGAGCAATCCCATACCAGCCGCCGCGCTTTCAGCGATATCAGCTCCAACGCGCACAGGCTCACCATCCAATGCGCCAAGAGCGCGCAGATAACCCGTCATTGCTTGAATGGTGAGTTCGCTGCCAGCCTGCCCGGCCAGGGACCCTTCTTCACCATAATAGGACAGATCAAGTGTGATCAGTTTCTCGTGAGCACTCGCACTAACCAGTGATGCCAAAGCATCATCGGTGTTGGCAGACCAGTCGGTCAGCACAATGTCGGCGTCGGCTACAAGCGCCTTAATTTTCTTAGCATCATCTGTATTAGACGGATCAAGCGCGATAATTTTTTTGTTACGGTTGAGAGCGTCAAAGATTTCGCCGCGACCACTCGCATTTGAAGGCGCAAGGTCTTTGGACCAATCTCCAGACGCCGTTTCAACTTTAGTCACAGAGGCCCCGACTTCTGCCAACAGCAGTCCGACATTCGGACCAGCATAGCCCGAACAGAACTCAACGACCCGCAGCCCAGACAAGGGCCGATCAGAGGCTTCAGACGCCTCACCTAAGTTATGACGTTCAACCCCTTCGCCAAAGCCTTCACGCAAGACTGCCTCAGTATCAGCGCCTGGTGCTGGGGTCGGCTGCGCCATGGAAGCTGGCGTTTTAGAAAAAGCCCATGGTAGTCCGCCAGTCATCATTGGCCCTGTGTGGTCAGGCGAAACGTCGACAAGATAACTATTGTCCCGAACATGAGAATTGTTGACCAGCGTATTGGCATCGAACAATGGACTAGCGGGAACACCGGCTTGTGCGAACCGAATTGTCCACCAGCGCGACGGCTTGGTGCTGATTTTGTCACCGATCACCTGAGCCAAAGCAGCTTGGTTTTCGACGCGATCTATATTCGTAGCGAACCTTGAATCCTCGGTCAGTTCAGACGCACCGATCACATCACATAGTGCAACCCATTGGGATTGCGTCTGTGCCGTCACCGCAATGTAAGATTTATCCTGTGTGACGAAACACTGATTGGGCGCACTCGCTGAACTGGCACTCCCCATCCTCGGCACGGCTTCGCCAGTCCCTAGGGCTTCAGCAACTCGACTGGCCTGCATTGCTAAAGTCATTGCGAGGTGACTGGTCACGATATGCGCACCAGCGCCAAACCGTTGTCGACCGATTAGACCGAGCAACACACCGGCAGCCAGGAATGTGCCTCCGCTCGGATCAATGTGCGTGTACCGCAGCATTTCTGGCGCGCCGTTTGGGGACCCATTGAGGGATGCAAACCCACTGAACGCCTGTAAATGGGAATCAACTGCGGACATATCGCGCATCGGGCCAACATGCCCCCAGCCGGAACTAGAGCCATAGACGATACTGGGATTTAGAACTTTGGCCTGGGAATACCCGATCCCAATTCGATCAGAGACACCGGGGCGATAATTTTCGATGACAGCATCCGCCTGACTGAGGAGGCGCTCGATTGCAGGCTTGTTGGCTTCATCTTTGAAATCCAGCTCGATAGACCGCTTACAGAGATTGGCAATCGTATAAGCCGTCGACCAGCCCTTTTGCTGGGGCCGCGCAAGACGCGTAATTTCGCCGGACGGACGCTCAACCTTGATCGCATCGGCGCCTAGGAAGGCCAGCAAGGTCGCGCTCCACGGACCAACAATAGCCGTCCCACAATCCAGTACGCGCAAGCCTGATAGTGGGCCGCTCCCCTTCGCCGTCATGATATCGCCCTCACCCGGTAAATCCTTTAATTCAAACGATAAAGTAAGGGATACTGCGAATAACTCTGAACCAAGAGCGCACTGTGCTCACTATTCGAGCTTTCTTTGGGTCGCCTTACGGCCAGCTCCAAACGCCCGCCCAATGACTTCAGACGTGTCCAAGAGAGCCGGTAGAAATTTGGATTGCATGTCTTTCTCAGCCACGGCAGACGAAAAATATCGCATAGCGACACAAGCAAAAACGCGTTTATTTGAAAATATGGGCACAGACAAAACTGATCGTGTTTTTTCTTGGCGCTTGGCAAAGCCGACCGCTCGGACTTCATCCATGCGAATAGAAAGCGCTTTCTCGTTTGAGAACAGAGAATTGGATTTGAATTGACCGGCCTGTGCTGCCATCTCAATAAGCGTCTGCCTCTGTTCATCATCGCAAAAGCTTAGGAATACGAGACCAGATGCACTATCGAGTAATGGCACTCTATGCCCCGTGAGAAAACGATTCTGCGATAAGGGGCTCTCGAAATCCGTATTGAGGCGGATCAGCATATAAATACCGGATGGCGTCGATAACGTCAGAGGCCAAACCAGGTCCTCACCCACCTGTTGCAATTTTGGGCGCGCAATTTCATCGACCCATTGCTCGTCGGAATATCCATCGGAGAGCGCCCGCACCTGTCGCTCAAGCCAATACTGACCAGATTTAGAATCTCGTCGGACGAAGTTCGATTGCCGCAGCGTTTCAAGAAGGCGAAAAGTTGTGCCCCGCGTTAACCCAGTGCCACGAGAGACCGCGTTCGCATTCGAACCGTTGTGCAAATTCAAGTACTCAAGAATTTGCAATCCGCGATTAAAGGATTGGACGGGCTGGGTCATACGCCTTCACAGAGTGCCGTTTGGTTTCTATTTAGCTCGTATATCGAGCTGCACTGTATGGCGGCAGCGGTAACGATTCAAGGTGAGCCGCGCGATTAAGTGCGCTGAAATGTGTAGGTCCCAGTCTTCGATTCTGATCGGGAAATTTGCCCGGCATGCCACAAGTAATTGAGGTGAGCTAAAGTCTCACCGAGAGCGAAGAAGTATTGGTGATCATTCAATGCTCTGGGAAACAGGACCGTCGTTGCAGTGGCTGCCGTAACTGACGTAGCGCACGCGTTCAAAGCATCATCAAGTCGGTCCATATGATGAGATTTCAACGCATCAATGCGATCGTGCAAGCCGTAGAACGGCAATTTGTGGGACGGCAGCACAAGCGTATCAACCGGTAACGTCCGGAATCGGTCCAAGCTATCCATAAAGTCTTTGAGTGGGTCAGCGTCCAGAGCGAACGGCATCACGCTAACGTTCGGCGATATCTTGGGCAGAACCTGGTCGCCCGAAATAAGCACTTTGTCTTCAGCTCGATAGAGCGCAGCGAGTTCAGGCGCGTGACCGGTCCCGATGGTGACGACCCAAGGCTGCCCATTAACCTTAACCTCATCCCGGTCTTCGAGACGATCGAATTTCTTTAATTCTACGCGCTTACGGATCGATAAACCCTGGCGACGCTTCAGGTCGGACTCTTGCCGCTCATCCGAGACACCGCCGGTTACATAGAAGGCCCGCATGATGTCAGTCAGGTCGTCGGGCTCAAGCCGTGACCATTGGTGGAAGGCATCCCACTCCTTCTGGGTGGTAGACAGGGAAATGTCGTAGGTCTTGGTGAGCCAACCTGCCAAACCCATGTGATCAGGGTGATGATGGGTGCAAATCAATCGCGTGGGTTTCTTCCCGGGGAAGTAATTCTGGAAGAGGGACTCCCAAGTCTCCTGGGTTACCGCCGAATCAAAACCACTATCGACCAACGCTAAACCATCGCCATCGTCCAGCACCCACAGATTAATGTGATCGAGTGCGAAAGGCAGAGGCATACGGATCCAATGCACACCCGGCGCGACTTCTATTGCCATCTCGGGGGCTGGCGGCTCGTCCCAAGGGAACTTCAGCGGCGTCTCGATTGGTTTATTAGACGTCGGCACGATGAACGCGTCCTTTAAATTGGGATTTCGCAGTGAAAGCAGTTCAGTCTAGGTGCACATAGAAGTATTCATTATACACCCCACCTGATCGCAATAGCGCGTTTGATGACAAAGAAAAAGACATGACAGAGAACCATGCCAATCCCGCAACCTCTGTCTGGTCGCCCTTAAGCGTACCAACATTCCGGGCATTCTGGGTGGGCATGTCGCTCTCTACGACGGCATTCTGGATGCAAAACATCGCCGTGACGTGGTTGATGCGATCCTGGACCGATGGCGATGCCATCATGATTTCGCTGGTTCAAACCGCTTTATTTCTCCCTGTTATGCTGCTTTCGCTTCCAGCTGGCACGATTGCAGACATGTTCGACCGTCGGAAATTTCTGATCTTCTCGCAAGTATGGATGATGACAGCGCCCCTCGCCGTCGCCGTACTAGCGATTCTGGATATCCGCAGCCCCACCGCATTGTTGCTCTGCACGATTCTTCTCGCGGTGGGCAATGCGATGAAGCTGCCGAGCCAATCCGCTCTGCTACCGTCCTTAATTGATAAAGACCGCCTCCCCTTTGCGATTAGCCTAAACAGCATGGCCGTCAATGGTGGACGCATTGTCGGGCCGGCTTTAGCAGGCGCGCTTCTCCCCATTATCGGTGCGATGGCGCTCTTTATCGCGAACTCAGGCATATACCTTCTCTATGTCGCAGTTCTATTGCGCCTACCGTCCGTTGAAACTACATCGAAGGCAGACCGGCCCTCCTTTATCCAAGGACTAGTCGACCTCAAAGCCTGGGTTCGCCAAACGCCAAGCTTTAGCGCCATCCTGTTACGCGGCGGATTGTACTTTTGCGTTTGGTCAACCGTCCTGGCCATCGTTCCCCTGATCACAAAAAGCGCAGCGGAATTCGGGTTGCTCTATGGCCTGTTCGGTTTTGGCGCGATTGCGGGCGCAACACTTTATGGATATCTGTCGAGAGTAGGCTCTAGAACGCGAGCCGTGACGATTGCAATTCTCGTACATGCTTCGTGCATCGCCCTTCTCTCCGTCGCCGACGCCTTCATGACGAAAGCCGTTTTAATGGGCGTTATCGGTGTCGCATCGTTCTTCACCATGACGACGTTTCAAGTCAGCGCTCAGCTACAATTACCTGATGCAATACGCGGACGCGGCCTTGCCCTTATGACAACCGTCTTCATGGGCGCTACTGCCCTCTCAAGTCCAGTATGGGGCGTTATAGCCGACAAGATTACGCCGGAAACCAGCCTGCAAATTGCAGGGGCCTTCTCTCTGATCTGCGCCTGCATATTTGCGCGTCGAAAAATCGAGCCATAAGCGCGTCATAACAGCCGTCACAAAGTTCTTATCCATGAACTTTTTGGCTTAATATGTGGACATATTGACACTATTCAGCGTCCGCCCTAGCGTGCAAGCTATCGCATGAACGGGCTGAGAAGCGGCAATTTTCAAGACCGGCTGGCCCTCTTTTTTCGCTGACGAAGACTCGGGGGACCATCAATGTCTGATCAAGCTTTACCGAACGCACTACCCCAAGACGTTGCGCTTTCAATTTATACGACGATGACTCGTATTCAGGCCTGCGACCAACGCATTCAACAATTACTGGCGGCGGGCGCATTGCAATTTCAGTATTACCCCTGCGGTGGCCAGGAAGCGATCCCCGCGTCAATTGCGCCGCACCTCAAAGACGATGACCAAGTGGTCACCACCTATCGCGGTGTTCATGACATTGTCGCCAAGGGCACGCCCATGGTTGAAGTCATTGCCGAGATGATGGGCAAGATTAACGGGACGTCGAAGGGCAAAGGCGGTGCCATGCACCTATCTGACCCTAACTCGGGATTGATGGTGACAACAGGGATCGTTGGCGCGGGCATGCCGATTGCCAACGGTTTAGCGCTTGCGGCAAAGATGAAAGACACGGGCCATGTCGTCATCGTCAACTTTGGTGATGGCGCCTCAAACATTGGCGCCTTTAACGAGAGCGTGAACATGGCGGCCTTGTGGGACCTACCTATCGTATTCCTTTGTCAGAACAATGCCTACGCCGAATACACGTCGTTCGCTGGCTCAACAAAGAGCCCGAGCATTGCTGCCCGAGCAGCTGGATACGGTATGGCGGGCGAAACCTGCGATGGGACAGATCCCGATGCCGTACATGCGGCGGCTGGTCGCGCCATCGCCCGATCCCGTAAGGGTGAAGGCCCAACATTGCTGGAATGCACCGCCTACCGTTTGCAGGGCCACTCCTTCGGTAGTGAAGAAGATCATATGGATCAGGAAGAACTCGCAGAAGCACGCGCGAATCCGCCGTTGGCCAAATTTCGCGCAACACTGATTGAACGGGGCGACGCAACGGCAGAAGAGTTAGATGCCGTCGACGCCGCAGCGAAAACAGAAGTCGAAAGCGCTGTCGAGCAGTCTATGGCTGCAGAGATGCCAAGCGAAGATGAGCTATACGCTGATATCTTTGAAGATGCCTCTCATGTGCCATACGCAACGGCGAGAACTGTCGGCGAAGAGCCTGACTTATCAGATCGCGAAACCATCACCGTCCCCATGGTCGCAGCTATTACGGAAGCCCTGGATATTGCCTTGGGCGAAGACCCGGATGTGTTTTTAATCGGCGAAGACATTGCAGACCCCGCTGGCGGCGTCACCAAAGCCACGGCCGGCCTCTCGACCAAACACGGTGTCGACCGCGTACGGCCATCACCGATTTCAGAACAAGCGATCATCGGCGCCGCTATCGGCGCCTCCCTCTGCGGCATGAAGCCCATCGCCGAGATTATGATCAACGATTTCTCCATGGTGTGTATGGATCAGATTGCTAATCATGCGGCCAAACTGCGCTACATGTCAGGCGGGCGGACAAGTGTGCCGCTGGTAATCCGCACAGTCACGGCCGGCAATGTTGGTAACTTCGCAGCCCAGCACTCACAATCGTTAGAAGCTTGGTTCACTCATATCCCCGGCATCAAAGTTGTTGCACCAAGCACAGCGGCCGACGCTAAAGGCCTTTTGTTGTCCGCGATCGCTGATCCAGACCCTGTACTCGTCCTCGAACCCATGCGCTGCTACTACGTGCCAGATGAAGTGCCCGTAGGTCGCTATGAAATACCCTTGGGTAAAGCAGCAGTGCGCCGAGAAGGCACAGACGTGACCATCATCTCTTATGGATGGTGTTCCGTAGAAGCCAACGCTGCGGCAGAGGCCTTAGCCGAAGCTGGTGTGAACGCCGAAGTCATTGACTTACGGTCTCTTGTGCCGCTGGACATAGAAACCTGCCTCGCTTCAGTAAAGAAAACAGGACGGTGCGTTATCGCCCACGCAGCTGTTGAGTTTTCAGGCTTTGGAGCTGAGTTGGCGGCAAAATTAAGTGAAGAACTGTACGGTCAACTCAAGGCACCAATCAAAAGAGTCGGTGCCAAGTATACGCCCGTTCCTTTCACCCCAAGCCTCGAGTCCATGCACTTCCCCAATGCAGGTCGGATTAAGGATACAGCAAAAAGTTTGATGGGTTAGGAGTACGCTGCGTTGGCCAAATTTACCTTAAAGGTGCCAAAGGGCGCTGTTTCCATGCAAGAAGGTACACTCGTCGAATGGTTCGTTGAAGACGGTGTCAAAGTGACGATCGGCCAACCGATCTATGCCATCGAAACCGAAAAAACGACGCTTGAAATTGAGTGTCCTTTTGAGGGCACGTTCAAACGTCTTGGCGAAACCGGCGTCACCTACAAGGTCGGAGACCCCATCGCTGAAATCGAACAATAGCCTAGGAGGCTGAAACCATGACCAATCCGAGTTCCCCTATGTCTCGTCGTTCCTTCGGCACTGTTGCTGCAACAACGGCCGCTTTGGGTGTTGGTGTTTCCAGCTGCTCTGACGCGGATACAGATGTGGACGCGCCCCAGGCTGAGCACTTGATAAACACCATCTACCAAACATGTTTCGTCGTAACGGATCTCGAGGCCAGCATCAAAGAATGGACGGAAAAGCTTAAGATTGGTCCGTTCCTGGTTTTCGAAAGTTTTGTCATGAACGACAAAGATGGCGCACCCCTGCCCTTCGACATCAAAATCGGTTTGGCGTACTCCGGCGATAGTTTCATCGAATTGATTCAGCCGAACGATGATCGCCCCAGCATATACTCAGAGGTCGCCGCTAACGGCGGCGGATTCCATCATATCGCCAAGCTCACCAGTGACTTGGATGCCTCCATTGCGGAATCAGAAGCGGCTGGACACCCTCTCGCCGTTCTCGGCCATTTCGAACCAGGCAACCGATTAGCCTACGTCGATGCCCGCTCGACCTATGGCGGATATATGGAATACGTCGAATACAACGAATTCATCGGCGGGTTATTGCACTACATGCGTGATGCCGCAGAGAATTGGGACGGCGTAACACCGACCATGCCATTCCCTGAGTAAAGGGTTTTCCTTTAGGTTTTCTTGGCGACGACGAAACGGTTGATCGCCGAACCAGAAAATTTTACGGCTTCAAGAATATCGAAGCCCGCGTCGGAAATCATGCGCTCCAATGCATCGAAGTTGAAACAACCAACGTAAGGCAAGACCTTCAGCTTATTTACGACGTACAGCGGGATACTCCAGAGCCTTGTTTGTTGTCCGACGCAGGGCGTCTTAGAAATCAACAGCCCTCCTGGCTTTAGCAGCACGTTTATACGCCGCATGACCGCTGGCAAATCCTCTACCAGGTGCAACAGGTTAAAAGCTGTGATCACATCGAAGGACCCTGGCACCAAGGCGTCACTAAAGACATCCGCTTGGACAAAATCTGCATTCTTGATGCCTTGATCGATTGCCTTGGATTGAGCGATTTCAACCATCTTGCCCGAAATATCACTGGCCGTGATGTGCTTAACGCTATCAGCCAACAGGAGCGCTGTTGATCCCGTCCCGCAGCCAACCTCCAGAACACAGTCTTCTTTCGACAGGTGTGCTTTGGCCCGGTCCATCGTCTGGTTATAGGCGTCCATATTTTTAATTGGCGACTTCGAATACTTTTCCGCGGTCTTATCCCAGAATTTTGCTGAATTAGGCACGTGGCCTCCGTGAGTTTGAAAACGCCAAACAGCGAATTCTCCGTTGAACTTGTGGGTATCACACGTCCATGCTTAGTGAGTACATTAAACAGGCAATAAGAGAGTCGGCATGACACCAGAAACGATAGACCGGCGGTATCTCAAGACACCTTTCGGCACCGTGCATTATTGGGTCACCGGATCCGGGCCATTCCTTACGCTGATCCATCAATCAGCACAATCTTCAGAAGAATATGTAGCGCTGGCCACTCTGCTTACGGACTCTTTCCGTGTCGTGGGCATCGATCTGCCCGGGCACGGCAAATCCAGTGACCCCAATCACGAATTGGCACTGGAAGAACTAACGGATTCAATTTTAGCTGTGCTCGATGATGTGGGCGTTCAAAGCACCCACGTGCTGGGACATCACGGCGGTGTCAGCCTTTCAATTGACCTCTCCAACCGGCACCCGGGTCGCGTTGATAAAGTTATCATGTCGGGCGGTGGTACTCGTAGTCCTGAGCAGCTTGAAGCGTTGAGAAACACGCCCATGACAAGAGATTTTCCTATGGACGACAGCGGTGACTTCCTAGCCCAAACCTGGGCCGTCTACCGGAAGATGAGCGCGAAGAAGACTCCGCCAGAACTCACGGTCAAACCCTTCGCTGTCGGATTGCAGGCCCGTCTTCGCCCCTTCGACATGCACCACGCGCTCTATCGCTGGGACGGAGAGAAAGCACGTGAGATGTTCAGCAAAGAAACATTGCTAATCAGAGGTCAGGAAGATTTGTATAGCGGCGACGTCGCTGCACGGCACAAGCAGATGGCAAACAGCACCTATGTGGAAATCGCTGACGGAGGGGCGTGGCTTTTCTACGAACAACCGGAAGCTTGCGCCAAGGTTGTTCGCGACTTTATAGGCACTTAAAGATTCTTCGCGCTCATCTCCGCCGCGATGTGTTCTGCCTGGCGTATAGCGAGTGCCACGATCGTAAGCGTCGGGTTTTCCGCGGTTGCCGTTGTGAATTGGCTGCCGTCTGAGACAAAGAGATTAGACACATCGTGGGTTCGGCCAAAGCCATCAACCACACCTTTATCTGCATCCGCGCTCATGCGGCAGGTTCCCATATTGTGGGTCGCAGCCGCGGTGACAACGTGATGCATCTTCGTTGCGCCGACCGCGCCCAACAGAGCTTCAGCCTGCCCCTTGAAGTGCTTTGACATGGCATGGTCGTTATCATGTTCCTCAACGTGAATGACCGGGATCGGTAAACCATATTGATCGCGCTCGGTATCATGCAGAGTCACACCGTTTTGAGAGCGTGGCATGTCCTCGCCATTGAGCAAAACACCCGCCAGATGCGAATATTTCTCTAGGAACGACGTGTAATCTTTGCCCCAACCTGAGGCATCTCCAACCACAGCCAAGTTGGTCAGCCCAAGACTTACCGCCTCAATAAGATAACCGCCCGCAAAACCACGTGATGGATCAGACCGCGCTTCATCAAAGACCGTTCCTGGAACCGTAATGCCGCGATGCATATTCACGGGCTTATCAAACTCACCGAATACGATAGCACCAACATGACGCGTATAGTTGCGCCCAACTTCGCCGGACGAATTCGCCAATCCATCAGGGAACATGGAAGAATTTGAATTCAGCAAGAGCCGTGGCGTTTCTATGGAATTGCCTGCCACACACACCACCCGAGCGCTCTGGCGGTGTTCAACGCCATCTGCATCAACGTACACAACCCCATTCGCCTTGCCTGCTTTGTCGTGCTCAATGCGCAAGACCATGCAGCCACTACGAAGATCAAGGTTTCCTGTTTCCTCAGCTTTTGGAATTTCGGAATACAACGTGGACCACTTCGCGCCCATTTTGCAGCCCTGGTTACAGAAGCCCATTTGGATACAGGCGCCTCGGCCATCTCGGAATTCCGAGTTAATGGCTTGCCGCGCGTTAGAAATTTGTTTGTACCCGATACGCTTTGCGCCGTTGTAGAGCACTTTGTAATTATTATTCGGCGGGTGGCGTTCGATACCATGCGTGCCTGTCACACCCATCTTGTCTTCAGCACGACTATAATACGGATCAAGGTCATCATAAGTGATGGGCCAATCGGCTAACGAGGCTCCATCAACATCGCCATACACCGTGCGGGCTTTGAATTCGTGAGGCTGAGCACGGAAGCTGAGGCCGTTCCAATGGATGGTCGAACCGCCAACCGCTTTGACAATCCAGTTGGGACCCTCAGGGGCCAGTGTCGCAGCGGGCCAATCACCGGTGGCATAGCGTTTATCCGCCCATGTCAGCTGTTGATATGCAGCCAATTCATTGTTGTGAAAGTCATCAATGGTAAAACGAGGCCCGGCTTCAAGCACCACAACCTTGATGCCTTTCTCGCACAACTCATGAGCAACCGTTGCGCCACCAGCGCCAGATCCAATAACGACAACCACGCTGTCGTCTGATTTATCAAACTGAGTCATGACAGTGGCTCCGGCAACCAATCGAGGTCGTCGAAACCTCGGAACAGGTAGCCTCCTTGCTCATAGGACGCACCTTCATAGCCAAAGGCCGACCATATGCCAGGATTGCCATACAATCCGAATAACGCAGTAACCCGTACAGTAATAAAGAAGGGCGTTGTTTCTATCGCGCCAAGGTCGGCGACCCGCTGCATACTATCGCGGTCCGCCCATCGACCTTCACCCGCGGCATCCAAGTCAGCCATCCCGCTGACCAACATAGCGGACATGTCTGGATCCGCTGACGCGCCTTTGAGCTGAGACACCACAGCCAGATACGGGTCATCATTCAGCATATCATGCGGGAAAATGTCCTTCACCATACGCAACAAAGTTGACGCGTGGGCATCCGTCAGCTGTTCACTAGCAAGGGCCAAACGCCATGGCCGTGCCAACATGGAAATGGCCACAACACTCGTGCCGGATAAGAAGGTTCGACGTTTCATGAGGCAACCTCAAACAATAAAACGGTAAAGTCGGACGCAGGTTTGCGGGTCGGAATAGCGATGTTTTGGTACGTGTCTGAATACCAAAAATCTCGAGGCTCGCTGACGGACGGCCATTCAGACAAAACAATGTATTGAGGGTCCCACTCACCAGCCAGGACCACAGGCCCTTCCGGTGGAGTCCAAGCCCGGTAGACTCCGCCGCGCTCGATAATCATTGGAATAATGGTTTCCATATAAGTGCCGATCGGCTCTGGGTCACTCACAGTTCCCTGAACCAGCATGAATGCCTTGGGACCGTCGCTCTCAGGAATAGTAACATTAGCCACCGTGGGAAGCGGCTCATCTGGTAAGCCTGCTTCGGGAATACCTGGCACAGAAATGGCGTGTAGAACGCCACCGTCGGAGAACATTTGCGCGAATATTGTCTGGTTCTCTGAGCTAGACCAAAAAGCCGATGCAGCATCCCCAGTTTCAAACTTAAGCGCCACAACGGCGCGAGGGTCGCTCCCCTCTTCCAAGATTTCCGCTTTGTCGGCCGGCGCAGCGAATACAACACTACCCTGATGATCCAAGAGTAGCGTCTCTATTGCGTCGGCGTAGGAAAGCGCTGCCGCACTAAACGCTGGCAACACTTCTAGGATGATGAACTGTGGAACGGCGGGGTTTTGCATACCCTCTAGAGTGCCGATGGCTGGCGCCCTGATCAAGATCGAAGGGCAACTTAATTACATCTATATGCACAATCTTTTCACGTATATGAACTATGAATAGGGCTGTCGATGGTTTAAGAAGCGGCCACTCTGTGTGACCTGGAAGAACCAAAGCGTGAAAACCGAAGTCGTTAAGTCTGTCGGACGTGTCCTCGAAGTCCTTGAGTTGTTTCAACGCCGACGCAAACCCATTAAAGCCAATCAAGTCTGCCTTGAATTGGGCTATCCAAAATCCAGCTCCAACGCGCTTCTTAAAAGCATGGTTGAGCTTGGCTACCTCTCTTTCGATAGCGAAACGCTGGAGTATTTCCCAACGATCCGCGTTCATGGCCTTGGTGAATGGTTACCCTCGGCCCTGCTCGGTGACGAACGCACCAACCTTCTGCATGAAATTTGCGATAGGACCGGTGAGACCGTGACCCTGTCCATAAGAAACGGATTCAATATGCAATTCGTTTCGGTGATTCCAGGCAAGTTCCCAATCTCCTTAGCGGTGCAAGATGGATTTATGGCACCAATTCTCGGTACCGCCGTCGGTATTGCTTATCTATCGACGCTCAATAAATCACAGCTCGGGAAAGTTCTGGACCGTGCGCAACGCGCCGGAGCGGTCTTAGCGGCCAAGGTCACATTGGAAGAAGTGCAACAGGATATTTTGGCCACGAAGAAGCGGGGCTATGCCCTCGGGTACGATCGCGTCATACCAGATACTGGCGCCATCGCTATGGTTTTACCCGATGAATCTGGCCTGAGCACTCAAATCATCGGTGTTGGAGGGTTTTCCTCTCGCATCCGGCGGGCAGAAAAAGACCTAATACAAACCATGAAATCTTTGGTCCACGCGCCATAAAAGCCTAGTCTAAGTGGATCAAATAGATCGGCGGAGAAGGCACATGACTCGACAGACCATTGGGCTACGCGTAGCCATTGCGACAGCAGCTCTAGTTGGGCTTTTATTCTCTCTACCCGTCAGGGCAGAAACAGCGTCCGCTGAACAACCAGCGCTTATTCTCAATGACCTTGGAACAATCGACTTCCCAAACGACGGAGCAGAAGGCGCACAACAGGCTTTTCTAACCGGCGTGAAGGCGCTGTATAGTTTTGAATTCGACGAGGCCACGGATGCCTTCCGTATTGCACAAGCAGCCGACCCCGATTTTGCTATGGCGTATTGGGGCGAAGCCATGAGCTACAACCATGCTCTTTGGCAGGAAACAGACCCAGACGCGGCCCATTCGGTTCTCAATAAATTCGCCCCTTCGCCCAAAGCCAGGCAAGCGAAAACGCCAGCCGGTATTCAACGCGGGCTTATGGGAGCGGTGGATACGTTGTTTGGGGACGGAGACAAGTTAACAAGAGACACCGCCTACTCTAAGGCTATGCAGGACCTGCACGAAACGTATCCGGATGACAACGAGGTGGCCGCGCTTTATTCCCTCTCTCTACTCGGCACCGTGCGACAGGGCGACTCAGGCGTTGGCCGACAGATGCGCGCTGCCGCCATCGCGCAATCTGTTTTCACGAAAAACCCAAATCATCCAGGAGCGGCACACTTTATCATTCACGCACTGGATGACCCTGAGCATGCGATCCTCGCGTTGCCAGCAGCGCGGACATATGCCGGCATAGCGCCAGATGCGCCGCACGCCCTTCACATGCCATCCCACATCTTCGTACAACTGGGTATGTGGGAAGACGTCGTCTCTTCCAATATCGAGTCTTATGAAGCCGCCGTTGATATCGCAGTAAAGAACAATATGGAACGCGGCCGATCCGAATTCCATTCCCTGTCATGGCTCCTCTATGGACAGACTCAACTCGGCAACTTCAGCGAGGCGAAGGCCGCCCTTCAACTGGCACAAAAAACAGAAAAAGACTCGCCGACGCGCAGAGTGCACAACGGCGCCATGGCAATGCTAGCGCGTTATGTTGTAGAGACTGAAAAATGGGATGAGTTGGCAGACTTTTCATCGGAAGAGAAAAATTATGCCAATCTCGATTTGCAGTTTGCACTTGGACTTAGCGCTGCTAAGCGTGGAGATATAGACAAAGCCAAAGACGCTGCTAGTCGTCTTAACGCGCTACGCGAAAAAACCGAGGCGCGAGCGAATGGTGCCTATCGCGCAAAAATAATCGCAGTATCGGAACTGGAAGTTGAAGCAGCAATCGCTACAGCTCAGAACGACATGGACACTGCGGAGGAACTCTTAAAAAATGCGGTTGCCATTGAGGCAACCCTCAATGCGCCATCTGGGCCACCAGTGCCGATGAAACCATCCTTTGAGATGTATGGAGAGTTTTTGTTAGCGGCAGGTCGGACAAGCGAAGCAGCCGAGCAATTCGCACACTCTCTCATGCGAACACCGAACCGCACCAAATCCGTGAACGGACTCAACAAGGCGAAGCAAAATGCAATGGATACGGCCGCTCTCCCCTAGCACCGGATCAAGGAGGCCAGACGCACTCTAGTCGCTGCCCTTCAACGTCAGAGCTGCGTTGTGCCTTAAATAACCCCGTGCCCACCTCAAACGCTGCGCCAGAAAGACCATCAGTTGTGATCGCTGAAAGGTCGTTCAAATTATCACCAACCTGAACGAGCAAACCCTCAACCCCTACACAGTCAGAGAGCAGCTTTACCCCAATCTCAGGGCCAAGAATAAATGCGGCCGTAGACAACGCATCTGCTGTCGTTGCATTGGGAGCTACGACAGAGAGGGAATACAGCCCGACAACTGGATACCCGGTACGAGGGTCAAGCAAGTGACTGTATCTCTGCCCATCCACCTCAAAGTAACGGTCGTAGTCTCCGGACGTCGCGACCGCCCCCTCAGTTATACTGACCTTGCTGATTAGTTTATCGCTACGCGGGTGGCGGATACCAATCACCCATGGCCGCCCTCCCGGAGCAAGCCCCAACACACCGACATTACCACCGAGGTTGACCACCGCCGCAGGAACACTACGACTGCGCAATGCATCAATCGCCAAATCGACAGCATACCCCTTCGCTATAGCGCCGAAATCCAGACTGACGCCTAGTTCGAGCGTGACCTGTCGCGCGTCTCGATTATACGAAATACTATCGAAGCCAACGCGGGACAGAACAGCCTCAATTTCTGCTGGCTCTGGAACAGACGCCGTGGATACGTCGTAGAATCCCCAAAGATCAACCAATGGCTTGACGCTGATGTCAAACGCCCCATCAGAGATACGAGCAAAGTGATTTGAGGCATTCATAACGTCAAAGGTTTTTTGGCTAGCCGTGATAGCGCCCTGCCCCGCATGCGCGTTGAGATGGACCAGCTCACTATCTGGGCGATAGAGACTCATACGGGAATCTATTTCTAGAATTTCTTGGTAAGCCGCCTCAAGGTCTTCAGCGGCTTGCACAGCCTGAGAGGCTGGCCTGTAGACCGTAATCTCCAGCGTCGTGCCCATGACCGCCCAGGCTCGGCGAGTTGGCTCTAGTTCGTCTGAAGACTCCGAGCAAGCCCCCAAAAGCGCAGCTGCGAGTAGAAAAGCCCTGCTAAGGAGCCTTTGGTATTTCACGCTTGGCTTCTTTCTTTCCAATCATCAACCAATGAGGGCAGCGTGCTTTATCGTTATACAAAATTTCGCAGTCGTCACACCGAACACATTCGGAAACAGAGATTTTCGGACCTTGGATCGCGCCCCACTCACACTCTTTGTCACACAATTTGCATGTATTGCACTGCTGCCATCTCTTGATTCCGAAAACCGTCAGGTTGGAGAGCAAGCCTAAACCCGCTCCGACAATGCAAAGGTAGCGGCAATAGAAATTTCTAATGAAAACTGTCGTTAACAGAAGAGCCGCCAATAAAGACCACATCACCGTGGACCCACTGAGCGTGAACATCCAGAATGGCTCAACATACCGGTAGACTAAGGTGTCCTTCGTGACCAAAAAATAGGCCAGCACAGCAACAAGCAGTACGTACTTAACGTAGATGGCACGCCTATCGATCCAAGGTGGCAATTCAACGCGCCACCGAGACGGTAGAATCCGGTCCATTAATTGAGTGAGTGATCCAAACGCGCAAATTCGCCCACAATACAAACGACCCCACAACACCGTAGACACGACGGTGAACCCCATGAGCACGTACCATGCGATGTTGTATTGAAAGAGCGGGAACGACCATTCCATCAGAGCGAACAGATGCACCACCGAAACGAGGTTGCCCTTCATAAACCCCATATAAACGACAGCCGAAACCATCGTAACGTACTTAAGCGTCGTACTTTTCATCAGAAAACTGAGGACGGCCAAAGACAAGAACGCGACAAGTATTGTCAAATCCACAATGCCACTTTGGTCTAAGGTGGGTTGCGGTGCTTCATCCTGCGCAATGAGGGCATCCAGATCTGATAGCGAAAGCGCCGGTGAAGCACTATCCTGCGCGATGACATCCGGCACAGTGAAAAAACAGAAAAGTGCCGCTACGACAACAAGCGCAGACCTCATCACGGCTTAGATCGCTCCTGCTCTAAGTGCTGCCGTGCAATTTGACGGGCACTTTTTCTAATGACACGCGCCGCACTTTCGATGGAAATCGTCGCCCGAGAGACTGCATCCACATCTCGCCCTTCTTCAAAGGCATCTAGGATGCTCTTACCCTTGAACTGCTCGGCAAACTCTAGCGGGTCGATTGAGAAGTAGCCAAACGGCTCATAGTGATCGACGACCTTAATGCCCGTTATTGACCCCTCAAGAGTCAACCCTACCAAAATCTCAAGCTCGCTTTCATATGCCCATTCTTCTGGCTCGACCTCATGGGTCATGAACGCGAACCCGACTAAGGTATTCTCGCCCGTATTCTCGTCGACACTGTAAGCCTTGTGGTGGGGCAACCTACCGCCTTTGACGGAAAAAACATTGGCGTCAGGAAACACTTCGCTGAGCAAAGCCTGTTCTTCCTCGGTCGCCGCATCAATGGGCTCAGCTTTCGGACCAATAAGGAATGTTTGAACACCCACAACAGCCAGGATCACAATCAGCCCTAGCGCAAGCGCAACAATACGTCTTCTGCCGGGATTCATTGAAAAATCCAGGACCAAACTGCGGGTACATTCATATGCGAATACTCTGTCCAACGCTGCAAAACACAACCCCTGTCTTAACCACCGTTCACGCAGGCGTCAAAACAGGTTACCAATCCGCTGGATGGCTTCCTGTATCTTTTCGGTTGAGTTGGCATAAGAGAACCTGACGAACCCATCTCCGTGAATACCAAAGCTATTCCCGGGAACCGCCGCCACCCCTGCAACCTCAAGCATTTCGGTCTGCAGTTCTTTGCCCGTTCGACCAGTCTCTTCAATGTTCGGAAAGACATAGAACGCGCCACCTGGCTCTAAACATCGAAAGCCTGGTATTTCATTCAACAGAGGTACGATAAGCCGTCGTCGCCCATCAAACTCCGCCATCATGGTATCCACGGCATCTTGTGGACCGGTCAACGCAGCGATCCCCGCGAATTGGGTCGGCGCATTAACGCAAGAATGATTATTGACGGACAACCGCACGATTTTCTCGATGAGGGAGTCCGGCCACACCGAGTACCCAAGACGCCAGCCTGTCATGGCGTACGTCTTGGACCAGCCGTTCAGGACGATAAGTCGATCGCGAATCTCGGGATAGTTTAGAAAGCTAACGTGTTCCAGCCCATCGTAGAGCATGCGGCTATAGATTTCGTCTGACATGATCGCAACGTCTGGCCAACCGGCTAACCCGGCAACCAACTTATCGACTTCTTCCTTAGGCGTAACGCCACCGGTCGGGTTACCGGGCGAGTTCACGATGATAAGGCGTGTCTTGTCCGTAATATTCTCAAGCACTTCATCTGCTGAGAACGCGAAATCGTTTTCCATGCGCAGCGCAATGGGAACGGGTGTCGCACCAGTAAACTCAATCATCGACCGATAGATTGGAAACCCTGGGTCGGGGTACATAATTTCGACACCAGGCTCACCAAACATAAGCATCGCAAAAAACATCGTCGGCTTGCCGCCTGGCATGACCGCAATATTTGCTGGACTAACCTCTGCTCCATGATGGGCATGAAGGTCAGCAGCCACAGCTTCCCGCAAGGGAAGAATACCTTGCGCTGGCGTGTAACCATGATGACCGTCACGTAGCGCCTTTATAGCGGCTTCGACAACATGGTCCGGCGTACGGAAATCGGGCTGGCCGATTCCCATATTGATAATGTCACGCCCCTCGGCCATGAGCTGTTCAGCACGAGCCAAAACCTCGAAGGCTGTCTCCGTTCCAAGACGATTCATATTCTCTGTTAGCATCATGGGTGTAATTCCATAGAAATCCGTACTGAACTGGCCGGGGTACGCAACGCAGCATACTCAGGTCATCAGAAACTTTTTGACACTCTCTTGAGGCTTATCAGGCGATTTGTGCGACTCTGGAATTGTCATACCAACCTTAACGGCCGGGCGCTCACCAACATCTGTAAACCAACGGCTGAGGTGATCAAAGTCTTCCAACTTAATGCCTGACCATTCGTGCTGAGCCACCCATGGGTAACACGCCATATCCGCGATCGAATACTCGCCTGCCAGATATCGTTCATCGGCTAAACGCGTATCCATCACACCATATAGACGGCGCCCTTCGTTCTGATACCGGCTGATAACCGACGGTAACTTCTCTGGGAAATACCTATAGAAAACGTTGGCTTGCCCCTGCATAGGACCAAGACCACCCATCTGCCACATGAGCCACTGCATGACAATCGAGCGGCCTTTCGTATCTGTCGGCAGAAACAAACCTGTTTTTTCCGCCAGATAGACAAGAATTGCTCCAGATTCAAAGACGGCAAAGTCATCGTTGTCTCTGTCAACAATCGCCGGAACGCGACCATTGGGGTTGAGCTTTAGAAAGTCCGGCTGCTTTTGTTGCTGCTCCTTTAAGGCGACCAATTTGATCTCATAAGGAACGCTCATTTCTTCTAACGCAATTGAGATTTTACGCGTGTTTGGTGTGGACCACGTATAGAAATCGATCATTGTTTTGGCGCTATCCTTCGATCTGCAAAATTATACCGAACTGACTTTTAATATGACGTTTCGACAGGTCACCGCCCTCGCACTCACCTTTGTCGTCACCTTGTTCGAGGTTTTCATTGGTCTCGTTCGTACAGATACAAACAAAATGAGTCGGACCAGCGATAGGGAAAGGCACTTCGTGCCAAGTCCCCACGTCCATGACCAAGCCACCGGTTCCGTCGAATTCGAATGCCTGAATGCTATCTAACTCAGGAAGATTGGCTTTCGATTCATCCCAGGACCCATCCGCTTTGCGTGCGGTGGGTTTACCGAGCACCATATAAAACGGCTTCCCTGATAGGGGGATAAACGTCTGCGTATGCTTGGAGTGGTATTCCATCCACTTCACGTGCAATTGCCGCGGATTGAAGGAGACCAAATTGAGGCACAGGTCATCGTTTCCATGGAAATCAGCAGGCTGGGTGACTTTTACATCTGCCCCATAGAAATCAATTTTTTCAAGGACACTGTCGTCCGGTTCGCCAATCAACGACCCATAACCTTTAAGGTTTTCGAGCGTCCGCCTTAACAGGCTTAAGAACAAGCACTTCTGTATTTGGAGCGGCTTCAGCCATAACTCTTACCTTCTCATTACCACTGCTTCTTTAAACTAAGCTTCTCGCGCGCGGCCACCGGACTCAACACCTGCCCGCCCAGTTCTTCTACTATGCGCTTAGCTTTAGCGACCAATTGAGCATTTGTCGCAAAGACACCCCGAGATAAAATATAAACTGTCCTCTAAACCAACACGGACGTGCCCACCAAGCAGCATCGCCTGTGCGACCATAGGCATCTGGGATCTGGAAATCCCGGAACGCGGCCCCAGTGGCATCAGGCGGCAACATTGATCGCATCGCAATGATCGCCTCCGCTGTCCGCCGGCGCTCCACTCGCAATATCCAGGCAGAACTGGAAAAGGGGCGGAGCATTGATGATTAGCCCCTCTCGTATGAGAGTAAGGGCATGCTGTATTTGCCCCATATCGAAGACTTCAAGCTCTGGCTTGACGCCAAGGTCCTTCGCCCGCTGCGCCATCCAGCGCAAATCCATCAGACGATTAACCACGACCGTATCTTCACCAAAATTCATCGACCCACAATCAAGAGTGCAAATTTCTGGCTTGAGCTCTTCAATATGACGGAATCGTTCCTGCGCAGGAACGAGATCCGTCTCAGTCCCCTGAACGCGTGGGTCCAACTCACCGATTTGGATTTGCGCGCCCATTCCAACGGTCAAATTTAGGATGATGTCCGTTCCTGAGTCTCGGATACGCTCAACCACCTCACGAAAATGCGCGGGGTCACGCCCACCTTTTCCGGTCTCCACGTCACGGACGTGAACATGAACAGCAGAGCCCCGGCGTTTGCAGCTTCAATCGCTGAAACTGCTATTTGCTCTGGCGGTAACAGGAACATGCTCGCTCTTAGAGGACGTATCACCCGCCCCTGTGGGGCACACGTAAGAACAACGTCAGTATTCATCTCGGCCCTCGGGTCCTTTGGACTTTAGTCAGCAGATAAGTCTATTACGCGCTTGCGATCAAACCCACTATACAGTGTTTGGCACGGTAGTCGGAGTACGTACCATTCATACAATCACAATATGTGATTGCGGTATTGTAAGAGGGCTTTCATAGAACCGCTTGATTCGACCGCGCTCGAAGGCCTCGGGATCAGCATTGATCATGTCACGCATCCCCTTTGAACCAGCGGCATAGACATCCGTATCACCGCGCGCCATTGCGTCAAACACTTGGTGGGCATGCTCATTTGGTGAGATACCACCACTCGTTCCAGCCGGGGATGCACGAGTATCGACACCACCAGTAAAGACGCTGGCCACCAGAATGGGATCACGGTCTAGTTCGGCCCTTAGCCCATTGGTCATCATCATCGCCGCTGCCTTCGACAGGCTGTAACTTGAGTACTCAGGCAAACAAAACCAAGACGCCGCCGACAAGACATTCGCTACCGCCCCGCCACCGTTGTTGATTATGGTGGGTATAAACAGACGCGCAATTTCCGCTGGTGACCAACAGTTTGTCTCCATCACCATTTTACTGTCGTCGAGTGAACTGGCTGACCGTATGCGTCGTTCTTCAGGAATGCGACTTCCAGGGTAAGCCGCATTATTAATAACCCATGTGACGTCCCTCGCCTGCTCCGCGGCAGCTTGGCGTTGAGCGTCGTTATTCACATCAAGCTCCAAAGGCACGACCCGACTTGGGTCGAGCGCCACGACTGCAGGGAAGTTCTTAGGGTTGCGCGCTGTCGCATAGACCCGCTTTGCACCGCGCTCCAATAAGACATTAACAAAGCCGAGGCCGACGCCCCTATTCGACCCCGTCACAAGAGCAACGCATCCTTCAACGGATGCCGTTTTCTGTGGCTTTAGTTGTTCGGTTTCTTGCGCTACTGCAACTTTTGCCATTGCTGGTACCGCGGCCGCCATAGCCAAGCCATTCAGTACGTCACGTCGTTTCATCCCCTTACTCCTTGCAAAGGTGGCCTGTATTCGTTGGTTACGAGGTCTCTGTTGAGCGTATCATAACAGGGCTACGGCGAAAGAACGCGTTCCCGGCCGCACGAACATGCAGCAGCTGCCCTCGCACACGGCGGTACATGCTCTTCTTCGGTCACTAAGCCCCCCCGCAACCGGTTGATATTGATCAAGGAAATTTTTCGGCAATTTCTTACCCTGTATTACGACGCATAATAGCGCGGGGCATCCAAATGGTGAGCGAAGATAAATCTGAGGAATTCAGATGGAGCGCTGGAAAATTTTGGGAACCAGCCTCTAAAGAGAATTCGAGACAGCCGGTCGTAACTAGAGTGTCGGTCAGCGACCTCTTAGACGTCCCTAGCCATGGGGCTTCGAGACTTCCGGACAGCGCCCCTATATGGGCTCTTTTTCAGCGGCATTTATGTATGCGGCGGCTGGCTTTTGATTCTTATGCTGCTCTATTTTGACCTGCCCTATTTAATTCACCCTCTGGCAAGCGGGGTTTGCATTGATCGCTCCATTTATCGCCAGTGGTTTCTATGTTGTGAGCCAAAACCTTGAATCTGGCGGCGGCGGCCAGACGCTCGCTTGGTCGGTCGTTTTTCGCACAGTCAAATCAATGTTCAGCCGAGACCTCGGTTTGGATGGCATTGGTGACTGGCTTCTCACTGTTTGTTTGGATGGATATCGCCGCACTACTCTCTTTCGGCTTCATGGGATTCCAACTGTTCAGTTTCTCTGATCTGCTGGATTTAATATTTACGACCCCGCCTGGTTGGCTATTTTTGCTGGTCGGTAATACGGTGGGTGCCGCAATCGCTTTTAGCGTCTTTTCTTATTCGGTGCTCTCCATCCCGATTCTTTTCGACCGCGACATTGATTTCGTTACAGCCATGCTGACCAGCGTACGCTTCGTGACCCTCAATACAAAAGTGATGGCCGTTTGGTGCACAATCATTGCCGCCCTTATCGGAGCTTCACTTCTTTCGGGGCTCATAGGGCTTTTGGTCGTTCTGCCGGTGCTCGGTCACGCCAGTTGGCATCTTTATCGCCGTAGTGTCGAACCCGTTCGACACTAACAGCGGATACAAACGATCATCGCTCTAGGTATATATTCGAACGGCCTTGAAGGCTGCATACGGCTCAGCACTTTGGTGGCAATTTTCTAACGGGACCGCGCAATTCACCGAGGGGGTATTTGGAGGTGTGGAGATTGACAAAAACAAGGTGTTGCACAAAGAAAGCAACCTCACCCAAGGTTAGAATTTTTTCACCCTTTAATGGAGACCTAATTGGATCCGTCGCCAGGTCAAAAAGTGCTGGCGCGTCTCCTTCGGCAGGAACAGGGCCGTGAATATGCAGGCCAACGGGGTCACTGGTTAGATCTTTAAAGCTCATAGCCCATGAGAGCTTTAAGGTGTCTCGCTCAAGCACAAAGTCCACTCGTCCCACGCCAGGGCTTTCAGTCGGGGCGCGCTGTGGGCCATCAGAAAGGTCCGCATAGAAATGGATTGGAGGGCCAGATCGGTCGTCCGGGTCGGTCGAGAAATAACCACAAGATGAGGCACCTTCTGGCTGAGCCGTGGCCACACTGAATGGCATAGCAATCATTAAAATGAGAGCGACTATGGCTCGTTTTGCATAAATGCCTATTTTCCCCACGTGTTTCGCCTTCCCTTGTATCTAAGCAATCTAACGGCCGGTCATTACAAACCTTGCCGCCTGTGCTTGTCTCAAACTGCAGCCAACGTTAACCGACCCAATCTCATTAATAGCGATCACACGCCATTGGCGGGATGAAATCCACTATAATGTGTCCAACGTGAAACGGCTTTGCGAATAATATTCGCTTCACCAACTGAATTCGCGAAAAACTGGGCGTTTTCAAGCATCGATAATAAGATTCACACTTGCCCCACACCCCGAAAATGCGTGTGTATTTAATGAAACCAGTGTGGACGTCGTGATACCATGGCGAGGAAGAGCCACTAGATCAAAGATTGCCCATGACCGCGCGCACATTGAAAACAGTTCTGCTCCTGGCACCGCTTCTTGCACTCACTGCACCCGGCAGCAACGCTTTTGCAGAGCCTGAGACACTCGGTTTCGTCGTAACAAAATGGAATACGGCGATGCATGAAACCCGTTTCATGGACGAATGCCCTGCGGGACCGACTCCGGGCAATTGGGAGATCTGGGAATCAATGATTACCCCTGAGGAACGCCGCTCTTACCCTGAGGCGCTCATCACCCAGGTTCGACACGTCAATTACCGCGGGCCTAATGGGGAAGATGTCTGCGCTGAACCGACGTCTATTAAAGACCCTCCTCTTAAAACCGTCGAAGGCAAATACTCCTATGGCATTGACCTAGATGCCAATGAGGATGGGCGGGCAACACCTAAGACATGCAAACACAAGAACTTCACTGGCCTAAATGGCCAGACGGGCATCGACAACCAGATGTACCGGTTGATGGGCTGCGTAGAAGCTTGGCGCAGTTATGGTCACATTGAAAACAACGCCAACTCCCACCGCCTAAGCAGCGGGCTCGGGATGATCTTGATGGAGATCACCGATGTCGATGACTTAACCAATGATGACAGCGTCAAAGTGAGCTTTTATCGGGGCATCGGGTCATTCACCCTGGACAGCAAAGGTGAGGCACTGCCATTCGCCAGTTACGAGATCGATCATGAAAATGGCACACCTCGGTATGGCGACACAGTTTCTGGAAGAATCGTTAACGGTGTTTTAAAGACGGAAGCCGCCGACGTGAACATTCCTCATTTCGGAAATTACCAATACATACGCCAACTCATACAAGACATGCAGGTTGAGATGGAGCTACCGTCTGAGAGCGGCGGCACCAGCGGCATGGTCTACGGCTATTACGGTGTTGAACAGTTTTATAGCTACGTAAGAGGCCTACTGACATCCTTTCCAAACCGTCACAAGTACGCCTGCCCGCCTATTTACGTTGCTGCTCATGAACTTGCCGACGGACACCCAGACCCAGATAGCGGTGAATGCACGACGCTGTCATCAGCCTTTAAGTTCGATGCCGTGCGGGCATTCATTAACCATCCAGAATCTGAAAAATTAGCTAGCCTTTCAGAGTAAGACATAGCGTTTACAGCGGGCCATGCCCCATGACCCCGAGGTGAACTGACACTGAACAGACCTAGCCTGTTCTAACGCACTACTGAGCGCGTACCGCGAAACGGCTTTGCGAATAATATTCACTTCGCCAACTGAATTCGCGAAAAACCAAACGTTTTCAAGGCTTTTCGAGGCGATTCTCTGTTGTCGCGGGCCCACAGAGTGCGAGGGTATTTTGATGATGTCCGCGCCGGCCTCGTGATATCCTTCTGAACAAGAAACAACAAATCAAAGATTGCCCATGACCTCACACACGTCAAAAACAGTTTTTCTCCTGGCATCGTTTCTTGCGCTGGCGGCAGGGGACAACACTGTCTATGCAGAGTCACAAACTTTGGGTTTCGCCGTTACGAAGTGGAACACGGCGATGCATGAAACCCGCTTTATGGACGAATGCCCCGTGGGGCCTAACCCAGGCAATTGGGAAATCTGGGAATCGACGCTAACGCCGGAAGAACGCCGCGCGTACGAGCCGATAAAGATAAATTCATTTCCACCCGCCTTTTTTCGTGGCGCCAACGGTGAAGACGTCTGCGAAGTTCCAACCTCAGTCCAGGACCCGCCCCTCAATGTCGTAGAGGGCAAATATGGCTATGGCATAAATTTAGACGGAAACACGGACGGCGCAGCGACACCAAAGTCCTGCAAACACGAGAATTTCACAAGCCTTAATGGAGAGACCGGCGTCGACAACCAAATGTACCGGTTGATGGGATGCGTCGAAGCCTGGCGCAGTTACGGACACATTGAAAACAATGCGAACGGCCACCGCCTGAGCAGCGGGCTAGGCATGATTCTTATGGAGATCACCGGCATCGACGACCTTATGAATGACGACAGTGTCAAAGTGAGTTTCTATCGAGGCGTGGGCTCCTTCACCATCGACAGCGAAGGTAGAGTTTTGCCGTTTACCAGCTACGAAATCGATCATGACAATGGCGTACCCAGGTATGACGACAGGGTTTCAGGCAAAATCGTTGGTGGCATTTTGACGACCGACTCTGCCGACGTGAATCTTCCCCATTTCGGAAATTACCAGTACATCCGCCAATTGATCCGCGACATGCAAATCGAAGTGGACATCACACCTGATAGCGGCAAGACCAGTGGAATGGTTTATGGCTACTATGGCGTTGAGCAGTTTTATAGCTATGTCCGAGGAATGTTGCGGAATTTCCCTAACCGCCACAAATACAGCTGCTCACCCATTTATGTGGCCGCTCATGACTTAGCTGACGGACATCCGGACCCAGAAACAGGTGAGTGCACAACATTGTCATCGGCCTTTAAGTTTGAGGCCGTTAGGGCCTTCATAAACCATCCAGACGTTGAGAAATTGGCCAGTACATCGGATAATTCCGGTGATCTAGCGATGAACCGGCGTTAAGAGAGCGGACCTTTTTAACAATGAACGTTTCGACATTTTCACCGCCTAAGCTTTCCCTGCTGACGATAATTGGCGTAAGCGCCATTTGTTTGAGCGCATGCGGGCCCTCCGAGCCGATCACCGAAGGGCCACCGCCAGACGTCCGTCGCCTCACCGAAGATCAATACAAGAATATTATTTCTGACGTATTTGGCGCCTCGATCATTGTCGGTGGACGCTTTGATACGCCAGTACGCACGGAAGGCCTTCAAGCCGTTGGGGCCCGAAACGCAACCGTGACCGCTGCCGCCCTATCCCAATATGACGAAATGGCACGATCCATTTCAGAACAGGTTATGAGCGAACCGAGCCGCCAATTCCTAGTGCCCTGTGCGATGCCAGGTCAGGTGGCTTTTGACGAAAGCTGTACAACGCAATTCATCTCCAAGACAGGCCGCCTCTTGTTTCGACGCCCACTGACAGATGATGAGACCTCTGCGCGAACGGATGTCGTCCGCGAAACCACACAGCGACTTGGTAGCTTCAAGGAAGGGCTTTCCAGTGGGCTGGCCAGTCTATTGGTCTCCCCTCAGTTCCTCTTTATTGCAGATGTTGTTGAAGATGACCCAGACAACCCTGGGACCTCTCGGTTAAACGCATTCTCCAAAGCCACCCGATTAAGTTTCTTTTTGTGGAACAGATCCCCTGACAATACGTTGCTACAGGCAGCCGAAACCGGGGATTTGCATTCCGAAGACGGCCTAGAAGGCCAAGTCGAACGGATGATGGCATCGCCACTCCTTAAAGCTGGCGTGCGCTCTTTTTTCAGTGATCTTCTTGAATTCAGCGAGTTTGATTTCCTGGAAAAAGATTCTCTTATCTACCCCGCATTTGGCGCTGGCGCCGTGCGGGATGCGCAGGAGCAGACACTGCGAACCATTACAGATCATGTGGTTACCAAGGACAAAGACTACCGTGATCTGTTCACGACCCGCGATACCTTCATGACCAGCACTCTAGGAATGGTGTATCGCGTCCAAGTCAAAGCTCGTCCGGGCACCTGGGAACCCTATCAATTCGCGCCCGACGATCCACGGATCGGAATACAAGGGCACCTTAGCTTCTTAGCGCTAAACTCTCACCCAGGGCGTAGCTCTCCTACTCTTCGTGGCAAAGCCATTCGTAATATGCTGCTGTGTCAGCAAGTCCCAGATCCGCCGCCCGATGTCGATTTCAGCGGATTTAATGACCCTAATTCACCGAGCAAAACAGCCAAGGAGCGCCTTACAGCGCACTCCACCAGTCCCGCTTGCGCAGGCTGCCACAGAATTACGGACCCAATAGGTCTCGCGCTTGAGAAATTTGATGGCGCCGGCCAATTTCGGCAAACGGAAAACGGGGCGCCCATTGATACCAGTGGAGATTTGGATGGAATCGACTACGCGGATAGCAAGGGATTAGGGCTCGCTCTGCGCGATAATCCTGCCACCACGAAGTGCCTTATAAACCGGCTATACGCATACGGCAGCGGGAACAGCATGTCATCCAGAAGCGAGTGGATGACCTATTTAGAAGACCGCTTCACCGCCGACGGTTACCGTATAACGTCACTGATGAAACGAATTTCTACCAGCAACACTTTTTACGCTGTTTCAGCGCCAGACATGTCTGGTGAAACCATTGAAACCGCCGCAAACAACGCAGCGATAGATTAGAGGACTGTGACCATGAGAATTCGCAGCACACATAACATGAGCCGCCGCTCTCTGCTCAGAGGCGCCGTTGCCGGATCAGCCGTCACAGTAAGCCTGCCTTTCCTCGACTGCATGTTAAACGACTCTGGCACAGCGATGGCTGCTGGAGCCCCGCTGCCGGTTCGTTTCGGGACCTGGTTCTGGGGCCTGGGGCACACACCTGGCCATGGCGTTGAGGAAAAGCCAGCCACGAGCCCGGGCATTAATTTTTTAGGCGAACCTGCGGCTCTGAACCGCCATAAAGACGTCATCAATTTCCTTGGTAAATTCAACATGCCCCTGGATGGCCGCTCTAACTATCCCCATGAAAGCGGTTGGATTGCATCACGGACAGGTTCCGCACCAGACAAAGACAAAGAAATTCCAGCAACAACCTTTGACTTGCTGATCGCCGATAAGATTGGGAACAAGAACCGCCTAAAGACGATCGATATTTCGTGCACGAATAATCCGAACGATAGCTATTCCGCTCGTGGCACGTACACCCGAACCGCGGCTGAAATTTCACCGACGACACTGTACATGCGCCTCTTTGGCTCCGATTTCGTGGATCCAAACAAAGCGGACTTCACGCCGGACCCTCGCGTCATCGTCAGACAAAGCGTTCTATCTGCAGTCAAAGAAGAACGGCAGCAGTTCATGAAACAGATTGGCGCCGCTGACAGGGCTCAATTGGACGAATACTTCACATCGATCCGTGAAATCGAAAATCAGCTCGAAGTACAATTACAAAAGCCCGCCCCCAATGAAGCGTGCCACATCATCCCTCCTCCTGAGGTGAGCGACTTGGTCGGCGGCACAGCAGGTGTGGAAATAGCGCAAGTCCAATCAACACACGAGACCTTCGCACGCATGTTGGCGATGGCGGTGGCCTGCAATCAAACAAGTGTCTTCAATGTAACCTTTAGCAACTCCGGCTCAAGCCTTCGTAAAGCGGGGGAAAGCCTCACTCACCACAGCCTATCCCACGAAGAACGGGTAGACCCGGAACTCGGTCTCCAGCCTCAGACATCCTGGTTCAATACACGCAGCATGGATTCCCTCGCGACATTCATTGATGTTTTTGCATCGATCCGAGAGGGAGACGGAACGCTACTCGACAACACCCTGTTAATTGCCGGAAGTGAAACCGGTGACGCTGAGAACCCATTCTATTGATGAAGTCCCCTTCATGACTGTAGGACGAGCCGGCGGCCGCATCAAAACGGGCCTATACGTCAACGGCAATGGTTCGCCGACAACCCGCGTTGGTTTGACCGCCATGGAAATAATGGGTGTGTCGAATGAAAGCTGGGGTACGCGATCCCTAGAGACGTCAAAAGTAATTAGCGACATCCTCGCTTAGGACAGAGCAGTTTTATGACCTCACGTTTGTCACATCGCGCGTCGCGCTACGCGCTCTATGGTGTTTGTGCTGTTGGCATTTTGGCAATTACTCCCAACGCTGGCATTGGTGCGACGCCTTATCCTGACGGCGTCACAACCAGTCAATTTGGCCATGGGACAAGACTAACAGACACACAAGGTATGACGCTGTATCAGTTCGAGAACGATTTAAGAGAACCAGGGACGTCTACATGCAATGACGACTGTGCGGTTAAGCACCCCCCTCTTTTAGCCACAGACATACCCGCTCAAATTCCTAGCAACTGGACATTGATCGAACGTGACGACGGCGCTCAGCAATGGGCTTTTCAGGGAATGCCCTTGTACAGATCCCAGATGGATAGCCATAAAGGTGCAGATTATGGCCAGGGCCAAGGGTGGATTATCGCTTTTGAGACGATTAAGACGCCACCAGAGTTATCCGTCACGTCTACAGTTCTTGGACATGTGCTTGCCTCATCTGACGGCCTGACGCTTTACGTCAACAACAGCGACGAGGGCTCTGCCGCCATTGAGTGCGATAATACGTGTCTGGAGACCTGGGTGCCTGCGAAAGCGCCCTGGGCTGCAACCAATTATGGTGATTTCTCAGTCCATGCCAGAGCAGACGGCATCTACCAATGGGCTTATCAAGACAAACCTTTATTTCTCTTCTCTGGTGATTCTGAACGGGGCGATTTGAATGGAGATGGCGTTGACGGTTTATGGAGCTCCATGCTCCTGGAACCTGCCCCGCCTATGCCAGACTGGGTTAAAGTTGTTGGCTCTGATGGCGGGCCTCTGTACGCCGATTCAAACGGCATGACCTTGTATACTCTTTACGAAGATCGGAATGGGCTGGAACAAACGCGCATGGGTGGCAATCAATGCGATGAGGCTTGCTTGGATAAGTATTGGACGGCGGTACCCGCCCCTTCAAAAACAGCGCCCGTTGGTAGCTGGTCTGTCCTTGAACGAGGAGACCAGACGTTACAGTGGGCCTATATGGGTAGGCCTTTGTATACTCTCAACTTGGAAACACGACCGGGCCAGCTATTTTACACCACCTTTCGGCAATTCCAGTGGATGAAGCCGATCATGTATTCGCTCCCCGCCCTCCAGGGTGTTTTCTTCTGAAGCCTGACTGCCGCTCACAACAATGGGTTACCCTTGAATGCAGCGCCCACGATTGGCAGCTAAAACGCTTTTCACTTTCTCGCAGACAAAAGAAAACCCCGCTAAGTCATTGACCTAACGGGGCAATTTGGTTGCGGGAGGGCGCTACCAGCGTTGTCTACACCTGGATGAGGTGTGGTTATAAATAATTTCAAACAAGGTTGAACGCGAGCTACACAAGGGTACCAAACAGCCTGCCAAAGTAGAGCGGCTATTCATGTGACGATCTCGATCAGATTCCTACTGCCAACGCTGCAAAACAGCCGTTGGGTGCAGTAAGGTCGCTTAGCGCTAAATGAACGCCTTGCACTCTGAGGGTGGACTGTTCTGCGGAGCTAGACAATACAGTCTCTGTAATGCCAACACCTAAGGCCTTACCAATAGCCTCTTTACGCGTCCACATCCGTAAAAAAGCGCTTGCCGGATTGGGCGCGCTTTCAATAGCAGCACGTTGCTCAGATGTCAGTGTCATTTCGCCAACGTCTGGATCGTAACTAACAGGTGCTTCGACATCGATACCGATCCGGCCGGTAGAAGAAACCGCTGCTGCCACCGCGCCTTGCGTATGAGCAACGGAAAGCCACAGACTCGGATATTGGGGGAAATAGGGCCGCCCTTGCTCGTCTTTAATGAGCCCCTCTATGGACAGATCATCCTGGATTTTACCTAGTAGTTGAGCAAGTAGACCGTAAGCCGCCATGCGTTCGTAAGTTTCAGGTCGACCGGATAACAGCGCATCACTCATCGGCTGTGGCGTGACTTCGCCAGGCGCCACAACCGCGTACTCAACAGTCATGGTTAGAAGCTGAGACCCAGAGAGGCCGCCTCGGCGCGCCCTTTCGCCCCTTTAAAGCTGTGGATGCCAGTATCGAGATCATGTCTTAACCCTTCGAACACCAAAGACATTGCTCTGCCTCGCTCCTCAAAAAGTAAGCCGAGTTCAATCAAAAGATCGTAGCTCTCACCATACTTTTGGCGCAATCGCTCCACCGGCACAACGGTTTCAGCTTCACGCAGCAAAGCCACATCATCATCTTCGATCTCATGCTCAACCATATGACCTAAGCGACTGTCTTCGACCACCCAGCCGAGGTCATCCCGAACCAACCTAAGGCGCGGCGCAGTGGCCTCGCCTTCCCATCCTGCGCGCCAGCGGGTGATGCTGTCTCGTAAGTGTGCCAAGTGCCCCGCGAGATCGCGCTGATACGGCGCGTCTATGTTTCGATCACGAAAATAGTAGGCCATGTTGGACCGCACTTCATCACTGAAAGGATAGATAAGGTCGTGGTAGTCAAGCGGCTTAAGGTCGAGGCTATACTCTTCGGACTCTTTAAAATATGGGCTAAACCGATCAAAACGCACTGGGAAAACACCAGATGGCGGCGGCAGGTGCATCAGCATAGGTAAATTCCGCCGATACATCTCGTATGTTTCGGCAGGCTCGCCCGGAAAGCCCACTAACAGATTCCAAATCGGCTTCACACCCGCGGCAGCGCAATCGGCGAGAAACCGAATGTTGTTGAAGGCGGTCGTGCCTTTACGCATTAACTTGAGCGTTCCAGTAGAAACTGACTCAATGCCTGGCTGAATTTCCACAACTCGAGCACGAGCCAAGACAGCGATCTGCTCGCGGTCGAGGTTGCCTCTGACTTCATAAAAAAGGGTCACATGGTCCTGGAATATTTAACTCTGGCAGCAAATCAGAAACGTAGGACTCCGGTATAATATTGTCCACGCTGGCGAACCGAGACACACGACCAGAGTAACGCTCGACAATCTCCTCTATGGTGCGCCGGGCAGATGCGATTCCCATTTCACGAAACGTCATCGTAGCCCCGTTAAGTCCGCAAAAGGTACAATGCGCCTTAGCACCCCACCAACATCCCCGCGACGTTTCAAACAGAAGCTCGATCTCGTCGCGCCCGATGGTCGCCAAACTTTGCGTCATAGGAGTCCAAATATAGATCATAGTCCAGAGGGACTGCCTCATTGAGTGGGCGCACCGGCGCAATCCAGGAAATGCCAGAAAGGTGAGGTTCTGGAACAGCCTGGCCAGGGACGGAAGGCTTCTTTGACGGGTCAAGAGACTCGATTGAACAGGTATTTACCCTACTGAAAATACCATCAATCTGGTGCAAGCCATCAACATCGCCAGCCCGTAGGCGGGATAAAAATTCAGGGAAACTGATAAGCGCATGACCGGAAAACACGAAATCGAGCCACGGGACATGGTTGACCATCTCGATCCCCATGTTCCCCTCACAGTTAGCGCCACCCATGATGACTGTGATGTCTGGTCGCTTCTTTTTCAAACGACGAGCAAGAGCAAAAACTCGGTACATTTTGAAAAAACATTGAGGTAATGCCGACAATGTCAGCCTCAGCGAGGCCATGAAGGTCGATCAGCTCATCGAGAATTTCAGGCATTCTAGCTCGAACTGGCGCCAACTTGTTGTGATAGCGTTCAATCTGTTCTGGCCCAAAGTGCTGAGCGTAACGACGGAAATACGTGTCTGTATTGTCGGTTTCTTCTTCAAAAGCAGCCGCTCGAAACAGCCATTCACCAAACCCACTGGTATGCCCTGCGAGACTCTCAGATATCCAAGCATATGTATCCGGCCCAACATGTGCGCCGAAATCATGATTGAGGTAGTGAACGCTGGTATCCACCTCGCCTTTGAAGGATTCAGCAATCACCGACTCAATCTGATGGAGGGCGATAGAAGGAATTTGCAGTGACGAGAACGGCATGTTCACAAGAGCAACCCGCATTATTAACTATCCCCCAGCATTTGAATCGTCTTAGCGTACATAAGGCCTATAGGCATTAGGGCAACCCGCATTATTAACTATCCTCCAACTTTTAAAGCATTTCGGAGTACATAAGCCCCCATGGAGACAAGAACGCGTCTATCGCCAGAATAGGGCTGGCGACCGTGTAGCCGCTCGCATATTGTCGACAATCATGACGTCACCAGCCTGCCAATCAAAGGAGCGT
The DNA here is from genome assembly GCA_943787205.1 of uncultured Rhodospirillaceae bacterium. Lineage (GTDB taxonomy): Bacteria > Pseudomonadota > Alphaproteobacteria > Rhodospirillales > Rhodospirillaceae > WLXB01. The sequence goes on along the minus strand of CALSLN010000010.1, from coordinate 77,940 downwards.
GCCTCAGCTGCGAATGCTTCACGCACACACGCAAGCATATCAGGTGAAATCGCTGTGCCGTCTCCGAACTGTGAGTGGCGCGGCAGACCATCTGCACCAAAAATATCCAACATGTCCTGCATCACTTCATCCCCTAAGGCAGACGGATGGAACAGATGGGCTTGATTGAACCACAACTGCTCCCCTGTCGCCGGATGATTGGCAACACCCTGACAAACCTGACGCGTTCTGAGGCTACTACCGTCTAACCATTCGTAAGTGATTTCATTGGCCTTGCAAAAGGCTTCAACCACATCACGGCTTTCCGTTTGGAAAACAACCCGCCAATCGAGATCAAACCCCTCTTGATAATTGCGAATGTAGCAAATGCCGAGATTGCCGAACACTTTTACAACCTCCGGGCCGAGGCGCTGCGTCACTCTCGATACGTCTGACAGCGACGTTTGACCTCCAATTTGTGCTGGAACCAAACAACAGAATAACAAACGCATTGGCCAGTCGCGCCTGATAGGCATTTTCGCAGTGCTGCAGAATTTCCTGGTTAGCGGGATATTCGGTTGCAGTCATCACACCGCTGTCCACGTGACTGCGCGGAGTGGAACGATAGAGATACTCCGCAGGCGTTGGTATCAGTGACTGTCGGACACGAACAAAGTCACCATCATTCGCGACTTTGAACCCTCGAAACAACAGCACTGGATAATCTGTGGTTAGGCGCTCAAGTGCATCCCGATTCTCACTCACCCATATTGCAAGGTCGATTTCAGGATGTTCGGCCTCTATCAGCGCCGCGAACTCACGATCAGAAAATACGGAGCAAACGTTCAGGTCGCTCACCTCATCCCTCCAAGCTAGAGATTTTACGCATCAGATCGTCGGCCATGTCAGCCATACCCCGGGGATTATTGTGCAAAATTGTATGATGTGTTCCCTGAAACTCAGACGTGATCACTTGTTCAAAGTGAGCAGACCATCCCAAGTCCTTTGTTCTAATCCGCCGTTTGGTGCCTGACGCACGGATGACTGCCGCGACAGAGGGTATATGACCAAAGGCTGTCGTCGACAACAAGTGAACATTTGAGCGCACCTGCTCTTCAAACCCTGCATCACCACCCAGGTCTTGCACAGCCTGAACGATTTCGGCTTCTTCAACGGTGTCGTGCTCAACATCCGGCGGTGCTGAATCAATGAGGACAACGCGGGCGGCACGATGTTTATGATTCAACGCCTGGGCCACCGCTGCAGCGACCGATGCACCCATCGACCAACCAACAAGGTGAACCATGTCATTCGACTGTGCATCAGCCATGATCACAGATGCATAGGCTTCAGCAAGCAAGTTAAGGGTTTTGTATTTTTTGGCTTGTTCAACAGCAACGATATGTCGATTTTCAGGCCAGACATCGGCAATGTCAGCGTAAGCTTGGCAGGTTCCGTCCAGGCCGTGCATAAAGTAAATCGTGGCGCCGCCCCCATTACGCAGGGTGCGCAGGGTACATGGAGCTTGGTTTTCCAGGTCCGCCAACGCCTGTGCCAAACCGACCGGGCTCGGGTGCGTAAACAGCAAAGGCAGGGGGACCGGTTGATCAAGTCGCTCGCTCAAAATAGCGGAAAACTTGACCGCCAGTAAGGAATGCCCACCTGACGTGAAAAAGTCAGCATTCCGTGACACCGGGCCGGACAGTTCTAAGACTTCAGCCATAGCAGCCGCGATCGCTTCTTCGACTGGGCCGACTGGGGAGTTCACCTGATAGCGCGGCCATTCCCAAAACCGGATCTGGCAAAGCCTGACGATCAATCTTTCCTGTTGCCGTCATTGGCATGTCTTTAACCAGCGAAAAATGTGCGGGCATCATTGCCTCGGGCAACTGTGTGGCCGAGCTCTGCCCTAAGAATCCGTTCATCTTGTATCATCGGTCCGGAAGCCCACGCAGCAAGTAACAGGGAGGTTGCCGGGCCCCTTGACAACCTTGACGGCCGCATAATCAACGCCGGTCACGGACAGTAAAGCTGCCTCAACTTCATCCAACTCGATCCGCACACCACGAATCTTAACTTTGTCGGTCTTCTCTGCCAATAAATCGCAGGCGACCATCACCCATGACTCGAACAACGTCACCAGAGCGATACATAACCTCGTCACCAGCAGGACTGCCAGTTGGAGCTTTTACAAAACTCTTAGCAGTCTGTTCTGGCAATCCAAGGTAGCCAAGACCAACACCAGCACCACCAATCCAGAGTTCACCTGTAGCGCCAGGGATGACAGGACGGGCCACGACCATCCATTACCATCGCAATAGCACCGGCAATCGGACGACCGATGGTTGATGAATCTCTTCCTGTGTTGCGCAATCACCCATCGTTGCGCAAATCGTAGCCTCACATGGCCCATAGGCGTTTATCATACGGCGCCCAGGCGCCCATTGCTTCACAAGGTCTTCGCTTAAGGCCTCACCCGCTGCCACAAGCACTGATAGGTCCGGCAACTCCGCATCGCCAAGGGCAGAGATAACCGAAGGGGTCAGAGTCACATGAGTCACACGCCTCGCCTTCAGGGTGTTCGCCAGCGGTGGACCGGGCGCAAGGTCCTCGCGATCAGCTAACACCAACGTCCCTCCGCCGGCCAAAGTGGTGAATACCTCCCACATCCAGGCATCAAACGCGGGGCGTCGCAACTTGGGCAACGCGTGCGCTCGGATTAAGCCCCAGTTCGCTTACAACAGCTGTGCATAAATTTGCGAGACCACGGCGACTTAATACAGCAGCTTTGGGCACGCCGGTCGAACCACTGGTAAACTGGACGTAAGCGGGTTGATCTCGGTCCACATCCGACACCCCTTGCTTAGAAATACCATGCTCCAAGCTCTGCTGCATCAAGGCCAACCGCGCCGGTGGCAAAGTTGAGTCAAGAAGAACGACGCCCTTCTGCTGTCGTATCGCAGCAAGAGCGGCGATCACGCGCGCCACAGGGTCAACCGTATCAATGACAACGAAGTCCCCATCGGCTGGAGCAATGGCTCCAGCGCGTTCCCATAGCTCCCGATAATTGATGAATTCGTTAAGCGTTTCCAAAGCAACACCGTCAGCATGGCGAGCAAAGGCCTGAGACAATAGTTTCTCAAGAGAGTCCGAGCCCGCAGGTGGACCTTCGATTATTGAGCGATCGAGGTCATGCGCGTGGATGGCATTGAGATCGCCAATCGCAATATCATCGTTGGCCGCAAGCGATTCTAAGATTGTGACGAACGCGCGCGACCAGACCGCAATCGTTTCACTATCAAATAGCGCCTTGTCGAATATCATCCCGCCAAGGACCGAGCCGTCAGCCTCTCGGTTTAGAGTTAATGCCAAGTCGAAAGGCGCGGTAGCCACATCCAAATCAAAGGGTTGGACATCAGAGAAACCAACGGCGGCACTGACCTCCTCCTGCCAATCCAAAACCGTATGAAGAAGTGGAGTGCGGCCCGGCGCACGCGGCGGGTTCACAGCTTGAACGATGGCACTTAGCGGCACATCCGCATGATCGAGGAGACCATTCATTGCATCAGCCACGCGATCAACCAAATCGCCCGCCGTCATATCGGCTCCAACCGGCACGCGAAGTGGAAGAGTATTGAGATAAAGTCCGACCGTATTCTCGTGTCCTTCCGGTCTATCACTGATCGGAATACCGACAATTAAATCTCTTTCACTAGTCAACCGGTTCAGCAAGATAGCATACGCAGCCATCAAAACCCGGTGCGGCCGAACACCCCGTCGCTGGGCCACAGCGTCAACCCTCGCGACAAGTTCAGGTGGAAGCTTAAATGCTTGAGCGCTCCCTGTCGGATGGTGGCCTTGGCGGCGTGGTCGGTCTGACGGAAGATCTAAAATGCCAGGGGGACGGTCGAGCTGATTACACCAATACTTGGTTTGTTCAACAGCAGCTCGTTGATAGGATTGCTCTCGATCGTAGGCATAGCTGCGATAATCAGCAACCGGCACAGCGTTAACATCAGCACCTCTTAGGGCACCTATAAAGTCTCTCAACAAAATACTGCGGGAGACGGCATCTGAGATAATATGATGAACCGAGAGAACGAAGGCGACCTTAGCATCGCCCTCAACAACTGTAAGGCGCCACGTTTCTCCGTTCGCAAGGTCAAATGGCCTGCCCCCGTCGCTCCTGGCCCAAGCGAGTACGGCTTTGCCGAAATCGCCTTCGACAGCAACGTATTTAGGCGTAATTTCAAGGCCTTCAGAAACTTCGATGGTCAGATTAACGCCATCATGAAGATACGCAGTCCTGAGGTTAGAATGCCGCGCTATGAGAGTACGCATTGCGTCCTCAATGCGTCTGCGCTCGACACGCCCCTCAACGACGAAGGCAGCTTGCATTACGTAGTGACCACCGGCCCCCTCCACTACACCGTCGAGCCAAAGCTGGCGTTCTGCTGGGCTTGGAACTGGTAGGGTATCTTCAGGAACAACAGCATTGTGTTCAACACTGCCGCCCCCTGACCGATCCGCACCTTCAAGTAACAAGGCTAGTCCTGATGGGGTCGGGCCCGCCGCCAAATCTGAGTAGTCGGTTTTGTATCCGAAACGGCGTTTGATCCGCGCCAGAACGCGAACCGCAGAAAGTGATGTTCCACCCGCTTCAAAAAAGTCGGTATCGACAGACGCGCTAATATCTAGAACTTCGGACCAAAGCTCAGCCAGCGCGGTCGCCAATTCGCTGCTAGCGCCACCGTCGGAAAAGCCCTGACTGTCAGATGCCTTATGAGCGCTCTCTGCCATGATCAAAAGGCTATTGCGGTCAACTTTTCCGTTAGCTGTTAATGGCAGAGCTTCCATACTATGGATTTCATCGGGAACCATGTAAGAGGGCAACAGGGATGAAATACGTTCCCGGAGTTCCACAGCGTCGGCGCTGCCCGTGCACCAGGCAACGAGTCGCTTATCATATCCCGTGCCGACAGCCAGCACCGCTGCGGTGCGCACTCCATCGATAGAACGCAGCGCAGCCTGAACCTCTCCCGGCTCAATACGATAGCCGCGTATCTTCACTTGATCATCGGCACGTCCGAGATAATTGAAAACACCTTCTGGGGTCATACATACGAGGTCGCCAGACTTATACATCCGCGCGCCAGCAAACCCAGAAAAACGGGTCAGGTGTGAAGCGCTCGGCGGTTAAGCCAGGTCTTCGCCAATACCCCCAAGCCACACCAGCTCCGCCGATGTATAGCTCCCCAGGTGTACCAGGCGGTACCAAATTCAGGTTTTCGTCCAAAACATAGAGTTGAGTATTGGCGATAGGTCGACCAATAGGAACCGACGCCGCATCACCATCTACTATTCGCGCATCATGGACACAGCAGCCGACTACTGTCTCGGTTGGTCCGTACTCATTTATAATTTTGGTATCTGGTGCATCCCTACGCCACGGGATTACTGTTCCACCAGAAAGCGCTTCGCCACCAACAACAAAGGCACGGGCACCGTCACGCTGCTCGGCCACCGGTAAAAGTTCGGTTAGGAGATCCAGATGCGCCGGGGTCATTTTCACAAAACTATAATCACGGCCCTCAGCCAATCGTTTTGACAACTCCTGGATACCATCATCCTCTGGCATAAGCTCGATCAACTTACCCGACATTAGTGGAGCCCAAAAGGAAAGCACTGTGGCGTCAAAGGCCGTAGACGTTACAATTGCACTGCCGGCATCCGCGGCCATCACACCATACGCATCAATCGCCCAGTCGAGATAATTGATCACTGCGCTGTGGGGCACCATGACTCCCTTGGGACGTCCAGTTGAGCCTGAGGTGTAGATCATGTACGCAAAATCAAGGGGGCTGGCTGTACCGCTTTCTTGCGGCGAGCGACCGACCTTAATCAGTCTGGCTTTTCGCTGTTCAACGGATATCAAAGCGACTGTGTCACAAACAATACGTTTGAGCCGCGCCGCTTCCGCCACGTCGCAGATAACGGCAGCGGGATCAGCATCTTCTAAAATGTCGATGAGCCTGGCATCTGGCAGCCCGGGATCCAGTGGGACATACCCGGCAGATGCAGTCATTGCCGCCAGCATTGCTGTGGGTAGATCGATGCCTCGCCGCATCAGCACAACTACCCTATCTCCACGTGATATCCCGTTTTCGCTAAGCAATCGCGCCAGGGCGACGACATCAGCCCGCAAATCAGCGAAGTCGAGCACCGTCCCATCAAAGCAAACCGCAGGTGCGTGCGGCGATAGCTCAGCCATCGCTAGAACGCGCCCGTGTACAGTAGAGGGACCGATCTCGCGTGCTTCTCCTCGTCCCAAGTTAAGGACAGAGGCAGACTCGCCTGACTTTAACAAACCAAGTGTCGCCAGCGCAGCATCTGGACTCTCGCATAGAGTATCCAAAAGCCGTTGATAGGTCTCGACAAGGGCTGACTGCTGTACCCCATCAAACAAGCTTTCGGTTAGGTCGAAGGCTGCTCTGATTTGACCTTCTGTCCTCACCATCGACAACATTAGGTCAAACTTGGCTGTTCCCCGGTCGCACTCAATCACAGATACAGAACAGCCCTCAAATGAGGGCAGCATTACGGTGGCATCATCGAAATTGAAGAACGCCCTTAAAGGGGGAGCCGTACTATTGTTTTCCGCGATCCGCCGAGCAACTTGATCAAAAGGCACGTCGCGTCTTTCGAGAGCCTCAACAACAGCAGTGGAAACCGTATTCAAAAACCGGGCGGCTGTGCTCGTATGGTCAACATCCACACGCACGGGCACCGTGTTCACAAAACAGCCGACCATATCCTGAACTTCAGCCCGGTCTCTTAGAACAACTGGCGTCCCGAACAACACCGATGACTTACTTGATAACCGGTTGATCAACAGCACAAAAGCACCCGCCAAAATGCTATAGACCGTTACACCGGTGCGCCGAGCCAAAGCTTCCACCTGAGCAACTGTGTCCGCGCTCAGAGTGAAGGGCAACATCCTTGCTGGTGCGCCAGGCTGGTGGGGGGGCCAACCCAAATCTAGATCGAGCCCTTTTAACTGGTCAACGACAGATGTAATCGCGGCCTCATAGCCGGCACCGACCAATTCGTCTTGCTGATGACCCGCCCAGTCCGCGTACTGGAGTTTAAGCTCATTCGCATCAGTACCGGACCGACCGCTAGCATAGAAGCTCGACAATTCATCCAGAATCAAGCGGACAGACCAGCCGTCCACTGCCACATGATGAAACACGAGAGAGAGAAAGTGATGGTGTGATCCAACGACAAATAAAGTGGCACGAACAGGACAGTCGCATGAGAGGTCGAAAGGGCGCGCTGCCTCAGCCTGGCATCCTATTTCAGCCTCTTGACCATCAGCGCATTGGAGTATTTTTAAGATCGGCGGGACTTCGTCAGCAATGGCCTGGACTGGTCCATCTTCGCTGTCTTTGTATACTGTGCGGAGAATCTCATGGCGGGACAATAGCTGATCAAAAGCACGTTCAAGATCATCCGTGTTAAGTGGGCCCTCTATCCGGAAAGCCAACGGAACGTTGTAACGCGCAGCTTCCGGATCAAGCGTATGCCCAGCCAGCATCCCCATTTGCATTGTAGAAAGCGGCAAGTCAGGTTCGATCACAAAATCGATTGATTGCGACTGAGTCGCATCTGGACTCATTGCTCGGCCTGTTTCCGGTCTCGTCCGCCCCGCCTCACCCGACGCTTTATAGCAGGCTCTGCCGTTGCACCTTTTTCGATCAATGAGTCTACAGCACTCGCCATCTCGCCCAAGTTAGGTTTTTCAAATACCTGTCTTAGGTCGAGAGTAACACCGAAGCGTGTACGGATTCGCGCGACTAACCGCACGCCTAACAGGGAGTGTCCACCGATTGAGAAGAAGGAATCGTTTCGAGTGATGGCGACCCCGTCGAGCAACTCTGACCAGATGTGCGCCAGAGCTTCCTCTGTTGCCGTCGCAAACCCCTCCGTCAGGACGTCGGCCTCATCATCGTCAGAGCGCACAACCGTTAGGGCTGCATGATCAAGCTTGCCATTCGGCGTCAGCGGTGGCTCTTCAAGACCAAAGATCCGCCGCGGCATCATCCACTCAGGCAACTGACTTGCCAACTCTTGGCGCAAGCTACGTTCCTCTGTTGCATCTAATGTCCGGCCAATCACCCAGGCATAAAGGGCATGGTCATCCATCCCATCGTCGCGGACATCACGCCGAGCGTCGACCACAGCATCTACAGTGCCGCCAAGGCATGCCTTAATCGCCGCCTCAATCTCGCCCGGCTCAATGCGGAAGCCGCGCAACTTAATCTGACGGTCCATCCGGCCAAGATACTCAACCGCTCCGTCAGGCCGCCGCCGCACACGGTCGCCGGTGGCGTACATACGCGCACCAACATGTTGGCTGAACGGATCGGCTATGAAAGAGGTCGCCGTCCGCGACGGGTCGCCATGATACCCATGGGCAAGCCCCTCCCCGCCAATGTAAAGCTCACCTGCAACACCGCGTGGCACCGGGCTCAAATTCTCATCCAAGACATAAAGTGCAGTCGCTCGGATCGGACAGCCGATGGGCACGGTCCGCGCTCCTGCGGGAACAGACGTCACCTCATGGAAACTGGCGAAGGTCGTCGTCTCAGTCGGTCCATAGCCATTAACAAAACGCACCGATGGCCAACGCTCTCGGGCCAAACGCACAGCCGCAACATCAGCAGCCTCACCCCCGAACAAGACCTCTTGGAACCCAGAGAAGACATCCTCCTGAGAAAACGCTGCCCGGTTAAAAACGGTCGCGGTCAAGAACGTGGAATGAATACGGGCAGACTGAAACGCTTCGGCCAGAGCCTTGGGCTCAAAGGCCGCCATGCGATCAATAACAACTGTGGTGGCGCCATTCAGTAACGCACACCAGATCTCATATGTTGCCGCATCAAAGGCTGTGGTCGCGATCTGGGCAACACGCTTGCCCGGGCCAAAGTTGGCAAAGCCAGGCTCTATCGCCAGACGTAAGATGGCGCGGTGAGGCACCACTATACCCTTCGGCCGGCCGGTCGATCCCGATGTGAACATCACATAAGCGGCATCAGCCCCAGTGAGATCCACCACAGGTGGCCGGTCGCTGCTCGACGCGAGTTCAGCAAAGGTAACCGTATCCGGCAGCCGCTCATCTTCCGGAAGGTTCGTCACAACAACGTGGGGAGACGCATCAGCAATCATGTCAGACAACCGCGCTACGGGTTGATCTGGGTCCAGCGGTACATAAGCAGACCCAGCCTTCATCACCGCCAACATCGCAGCAATCTGCTCACTACCCCGGGACATATGAAGGCCAACACGGTCACCACGCCGAACGCCCCGCGCGACAAGACCTCCGGCAATCCGATCACTCACCTCATCAAGACCGGCGTAATCAAGACTGGAGCCATCAACCCCCTCAATCGCAGCCAGATCAGAATGACGCTCAGCAATACCTCGAAATGTAGAGACAACGCTGCCATCAGGCGCAGGCGTTGGATGCACCACACGAGGTCCAGACGTTTCGGCTAGTCGCTCAGATGAATCGATAATATCTAAATCACCAATCAGACATTCACGATCATCGGCGACGCTACGGAGCACCTGCAATAAACCACGCACCATCATTTGCGCCGTTTCAGGGAGAAACAAATCGTTAGCGTAGTGCAACACCAATTCAAGAGAGCCATCATAGTCGTCGAACGCGAACACAAGATCATACCGCGCGCTAACCGCATCAATGTTGACTTGCTTAAGCGAAGCGCCTTCTAACTCAAGCGCAATATTGCCTATTGGCTGGAGAACAATGAGCACACGAAACAGTGGTGTGCGCGACCGTATACGCTCGGGTTGAACAGCCTGAACCACTTTGTCTAGCGGGACACCACTGCTTGAAAAGGCAGCAAGCACTTCGTCTTGCGTTTTTTTCAGAAACTCATCAAGGGCGAAACTAGGCTTCGGGCATAAACGTAGAGGTATTGTATTTACCAAATACCCGACAAGCGCTTCCGTTTCAGCACGATCCCGACCAGAAATAGGCGTTCCGATAATAATATCATCCTGACCGCTAACCCGACCCAGAAACACAGCCAAGCCCGCAGCCAACGTCATGAATAGAGTAGCGCCAGCATCGCGAGCACGGATTTTTAGAGCGCGCGATACATCAACAGGCACCGCCGTTCGGAGCATAGACCCGCTGAATGTGCCCATGTCAGACCGGGCAAAGTCTTCTGGAAGATTCAGATCGTCAGGCGCTCCATTGAGTCTCTTGCAAACCTGATCCAATGCAACCCGGAAGTCTTCAGACTCGCGCCAGCCTCGTTGCCACATCGCCCAATCATAATACCCAAATTCAAGCTCACTAAAGTCAGGCGAAAGCCCCTGACATCGAGCGCGGTACGCATCTGACAAGTCGCGATAGAATAGCGGTGCTGACGAACCATCCGTGACCAAATGGTGCATAATTATTGCTATGGCCTGCTGGCCATTGGCGAGGTTAGCCGCGAACACCCTAACTGGTACCTCATTCGCCAAGTCGAAGGGCTCCACAGCGCGAGCGCGGAACCATGCCATGACGGCTGAATCACCATCTAAAGGTAACGAGTCGACAGATATCGATACTGTAGGGTCTTCAAGTATTTCTATAATCGGCTCGCCATCACGTTCTACTATTATGGTTCTTAGTATCTCGTGTCGTTTCATCACGTCAGCGATAGCGTCAGAGAAAGCATCCAAATCTAACGCCCCCTCAACAATAAAGCCGTCGGGAACGTTATAGGCCTCACTACCTTCGAGCTTACTAAGAAACCAGAGTTGGCGCTGTCCAAGAGATGGAAATACGATAGCGCAAGGATCGCGCTTCGCCATCTGCGGTCCCGTATCGAGGCGGGCTAAGCGTGTTGATTCAGAAATACGTCGCGGTGTTGGATACTCGAACACGGCATTTGCAGGAATATTTGTATTGAGGGCTTTTCTGAGACGTCCGACGGCTTGAACAGCGAGCAGGGAATGGCCGCCAAGAGCGAAGAAGTTATCCTCTGCGCCGACCGTATCAAGACCAAGCACACTGGCGAACACTGCGCAGGCGACCTCTTCTTCAGGCCCCCGCGGCATCTCTGCCCCGGTGGACGTCGAACCCGTTGGGGCTGGCAACGCCGCACGGTCCAGCTTGCCGTTTGCTGTCACCGGCAAGCCATCAAGAACCATAACATCCGATGGCACCATGTACTCCGGCAACGCAGCCCGAAGGTGGCCGTCTAGTGTGGACGGCACGACCCCACCCTTCGCAACAATATACGCCACCAAACGCGGGTCGCCGGCCCGGTCCTCACGCACAATAGCCGCCGCAGACTGAACCCCTTCATGCTTCAGGAGGGACGCTTCAATCTCACCAAGCTCAATCCGGAACCCGCGCAGCTTAACCTGATGATCAATCCGCCCCACATACTCCAATGCTCCGTCCGCGCGACGACGCGCAAGGTCCCCTGTCCGGTACATCCGGCTCCCTGCACTCCCAGAGTAAGGGTCCGCAACAAACTGCTCCGACGTCAAACCCGGACGGCCCAAATAGCCACGCGCCACCTGCACGCCGCCAATCCACAACTCTCCAACCACACCCACAGGCACAGGCTCTAGCGTCTCATCTAAAACATAAAGACGCGTGTTCGCGATCCCATGCCCGATCGGCACCGGTTCCGCAGCGGGCGACCCACAGGGCCAATGCGTCACATCAATTGCAGCCTCGGTCGGACCGTAAAGATTATGCAACTTTGTCCAAGTCCCCGCATGCTGCACAAAACGCTCCACAAGCGGGCCGGGAAGCGCTTCACCACTGCACACTACGAACCGCAGGGCCGCACACTCTTCGAGCGTTGCTGCCGCAGGACCGTGACCCAAAAAGGCCTCAAGCATCGACGGCACAAAATGCGCAACCGTGATCTCTTCATCCCGCAAAACACCTGCGAGATAATCTGGGTCACGATGCCCCCCAGGGCGCGCAACCAACAGACAGGCCCCCGTCATCAGCGGCCAGAAAAACTCCCACACCGAAACGTCAAAGCTAAAGGGGGTCTTCTGCAGAACGCAGTCACCAGGACCAATCGGAAACGCCTCCTGCATCCACTGAAGGCGATTCCACAAACCGTCATGCTGGTTCAACACACCCTTCGGTCGCCCAGTCGAACCAGAGGTGTAAATTAAATACGCGGCATTATGTTCCGTTACCGTGACAGGCGGTGCAGCGTCCCCACCACGAGAGCTACGACCGAGACCATCCACCGTGACAACACGACCGCCATGGGGCGGTAATGCATCCAGAAGACGTGCCCGTGTCACAACAACATCTATCGAGGCGTCCGTCATCATAAACGACAGGCGCTCCGCAGGGAGTTCAGGGTCCAGAGGCACATAAGCTGCCCCTGCCTTTAGAACTGCAACCAGCGCCACAACCAGTTCAACTGAACGCTCAAGGCAAACGCCAACACGCCCCTCAACACAAGCACCAGACCGGATCAAACGGTGTGCCAAGGCGTTCGAGCGAGACTCAAGCTCACCATAACTGACCTCAACACCCTCAAACCGCACCGCAACTGCAGACGGATGCAAAGCAGCCATCTCAGATATGCGCTCATGAACCGGAACAACTCTTCCGTAATCCCGATCCGTCGCATTCACTTCGTCAACAAGCCAGGACCGCTCAGACGGGGTCGTCAGGCAAACACTCGAAACCCCTCCAACGCCGCCATTAGACAACCATTCCAATACACGTAAATAACGTGACGCAAATTGAGTGGCAGTCTCGTGATTGAGAACATCACTCGCGTATTCTAAACCGCACAACCACGCCCCATCATGTCGCAATATCTGGAGTTGAAGATCAAACTTGGCAGTCCCAGGATGGACCGCGACCATCTCCGCTTGAAGACCACCAAATTCCACATCAGTGGACTCATCCTCACTCAACGCCATCATTGCCTGAAAGATCGGCGTGTGGCTGGTGTCACGTTGTAACCCCATGGCATCGACTAAAGCGTCAAATGGCACTGGGTTCGAAAGCATATTGCTCAAATCCTCATGGACCCGCGCAACCAGCGCCTCTCCATCAGGCTCTCCGTCAAAACACACTCTGAGGACTGCGGTATCAGCGAAATACCCGATCAGGTCATGCAGCTCATCGCGAGGACGTCCTGCAACGGGCACACCGAACACGACTTCATTCTGTCCAGAAACACGTGAAAGCAGAACAGCATAGGCCGTAGCCAGGATCGCAAAGCTAGTCGTTCCCAAGCGTTGCGCCAAAGAATGAACCTTGGATTCCAATTCTGGCTGGATCGAGAATGTGGCGACCCCGCCGAGATGATCACGTTGTCGAGGACGCGGTCGGTCGAGGGGCAGAGCGAGCACCTCTGGAGCCCCCTTCAGTCTTTGCACGGCAGCAGCTACAGCACCCTCTCCTCCATCAAATGACGGGTTCGCTGCAATCCAGTCCACCCAATCCGCATAGGTTAAGGACTGTTCCGGAAGCACCGCACTTGCCAGATCACCCGCTACAGCAGCCGCATAAAGTGTTTTGAGTTCACGCATCATTATCGGAACTGAACGACCATCGACTGCAATATGATGCGCTATGAGGATAAGGCCAGTTCGTTTGTGGCCGAACCGCAGAAGGCGAGCCCGAATTGGCAAATCATTTGCAAGAACAAAAGGCTTGGCGGCATCAGCCTGAGCCATAGCCTCTGTCACCTTGCGCACCTCGACGAGAGACATTTCAGAGCGGTCTTCGACAGTAAGCGTAAATTTGTCAGAGTCTCGAAGGTAAGCCACCGGTTTGCCGTCATCGATCTGTACTGTCGTGCGCAATGGCTCGTGGCGATCAAGCAGTGCATGCAAGGCACGTTCTAAAGCCACTGCATCAATTGGTGCATCAACCACAGCGACGATCGGAACAGTATAGGCAAGCCCTGACCCATCGATCCAATCCATAAGAGCCAGGCGCGCCTGAGTCCTGGAAACAGGACGGCTGTTATCGAGGCGTTCACTGCGACCTATCACTGTGTCAGTCTTACCAGAACTGCCGGTTGCTAAAATGCCATCGATACCAGCCGCCATCTCTACTAATTGAGGTCCATCGAAGACAGCGCGCAGAGGCACTTCGGCGCCAAAGTTTTTTTGTATCTTGGACAGCAGACGAAATGCCAACAGGGAGTGTCCACCGATTGAGAAGAAGGAATCGTTTCGAGTGATGGCGACCCCGTCGAGCAACTCTGACCAGATGTGCGCCAGAGCTTCCTCTGTTGCCGTCGCAAACCCCTCCGTCAGGACGTCGGCCTCATCATCGTCAGAGCGCACAACCGTTAGGGCTGCATGATCAAGCTTGCCATTCGGCGTCAGCGGTGGCTCTTCAAGACCAAAGATCCGCCGCGGCATCATCCACTCAGGCAACTGACTTGCCAACTCTTGGCGCAAGCTACGTTCCTCTGTTGCATCTAATGTCCGGCCAATCACCCAGGCATAAAGGGCATGGTCATCCATCCCATCGTCGCGGACATCACGCCGAGCGTCGACCACAGCATCTACAGTGCCGCCAAGGCATGCCTTAATCGCCGCCTCAATCTCGCCCGGCTCAATGCGGAAGCCGCGCAACTTAATCTGACGGTCCATCCGGCCAAGATACTCAACCGCTCCGTCAGGCCGCCGCCGCACACGGTCGCCGGTGGCGTACATACGCGCACCAACATGTTGGCTGAACGGATCGGCTATGAAAGAGGTCGCCGTCCGCGACGGGTCGCCATGATACCCATGGGCAAGCCCCCTCCCCGCCAATGTAAAGCTCACCTGCAACACCGCGTGGCACCGGGCTCAAATTCTCATCCAAGACATAAAGTGCAGTCGCTCGGATCGGACAGCCGATGGGCACGGTCCGCGCTCCTGCGGGAACAGACGTCACCTCATGGAAACTGGCGAAGGTCGTCGTCTCAGTCGGTCCATAGCCATTAACAAAACGCACCGATGGCCAACGCTCTCGGGCCAAACGCACAGCCGCAACATCAGCAGCCTCACCCCCGAACAAGACCTCTTGGAACCCAGAGAAGACATCCTCCTGAGAAAACGCTGCCCGGTTAAAAACGGTCGCGGTCAAGAACGTGGAATGAATACGGGCAGACTGAAACGCTTCGGCCAGAGCCTTGGGCTCAAAGGCCGCCATGCGATCAATAACAACTGTGGTGGCGCCATTCAGTAACGCACACCAGATCTCATATGTTGCCGCATCAAAGGCTGTGGTCGCGATCTGGGCAACACGCTTGCCCGGGCCAAAGTTGGCAAAGCCAGGCTCTATCGCCAGACGTAAGATGGCGCGGTGAGGCACCACTATACCCTTCGGCCGGCCGGTCGATCCCGATGTGAACATCACATAAGCGGCATCAGCCCCAGTGAGATCCACCACAGGTGGCCGGTCGCTGCTCGACGCGAGTTCAGCAAAGGTAACCGTATCCGGCAGCCGCTCATCTTCCGGAAGGTTCGTCACAACAACGTGGGGAGACGCATCAGCAATCATGTCAGACAACCGCGCTACGGGTTGATCTGGGTCCAGCGGTACATAAGCAGACCCAGCCTTCATCACCGCCAACATCGCAGCAATCTGCTCACTACCCCGGGACATATGAAGGCCAACACGGTCACCACGCCGAACGCCCCGCGCGACAAGACCTCCGGCAATCCGATCACTCACCTCATCAAGACCGGCGTAATCAAGACTGGAGCCATCAACCCCCTCAATCGCAGCCAGATCAGAATGACGCTCAGCAATACCTCGAAATGTAGAGACAACGCTGCCATCAGGCGCCGGGCGAGCGTCTAATACCGTAGCCCCTTGTGTTTCAGAAGCGACCGCGTCTTGATCAAGCAAAGCGACTTGACCGATAGGTGTTTCAGGATGATGGGCAATAGCCTCTAGACATGCCCTCAGCATAACGGCAAAGCGAGAGCTTCCGTCTCCATTGAACAAACGCCCTGACGCTTCAATGGTGATGTCAATTTCGATGCCATCATCGGAACAAAGCAATACGAGATCCATCTTTGCAGCCGCTTGTGGCAGAACGCGCACAGATGTCGCTGTATCGCCCAAAGTAAGATCGACCAGATGTGGTGGATGATTTGTCAGCAGCACCTGAAACAAGGGCGCGTTCTCGTGACCGCGTTCAGGAGCAGCGGCAGCAACGATCTTCTCCAGCGGCACCGAGGCATCTGCAACAGCCTCTATCACCGCCTGTTGCGAGAGTGACAACACGTTGGAAAGAGATGTGTCCGGTGTGATTGTGACGCGCAGCGGTACAGAGTTGAGAAGCATACCGACCGTTCCGGCGAGACTTTCATCACTACGCAAGTCGACTGGTGTCCCGATGATAATATCAGCTTGACCACTGAGCCTTGATAGCAGCACAGCAAGCGCACTATGCAGAACCATGAACAGTGTCGCGCCACTTGCCGAAGCGCGTTGACCAAGAGACCGCCTTAGGCCAGCATCCACGTGGAGGTGGTTGGTTAGCACTGGCGTGCCCGGGATGTCGTCGTTACTTGGTAGGTTGAGCTCGCCCGATATGGATTGTAGTCGATTTTTCCAACGGTCTAGCGCCGCTTCTTGCCACGCTATATCCGTCATCATTTCATCTGCCCGCAGAGCGTCTGCCATTACGTCCGGCAGTTGCTGTGAGAGCTCTTCAATACTCAAACCTGGCTCAGCTATCGCATTTTGATAGACGACCCCTAGGTCACGCCCGAAAATAGAAACCGACTGGGCATCGGCCCCGACATGATGAAAGACGATCAGAAGGCGAGCCCTGCCGCCGTCAAGCTGGATCAAACGCGCACGAAATGGGGGTTCGGCAATAAGGTCAAATGGTATCGAAGCTTCTTCCTGTTCAAAGGCAACCACCTGGTCTTCCGATAACGGACCCACAATCGAGGGGCGTTTAATAAGGGCGACGTCGGGAATCACCCAGACCAGACCTTCACGCGTTTCAAATCGACTGTGCAGTGTCTGATGATGATGCTGAACGGCTACGAGCGCCCTCGCCAGCAAGTCCAAATCTACACTGGGCTCCAAGTCTATTGCTGCCGCCATATTGTAGGCACTGTCACCAGGTGCGCGACACTGCAAAAAGAAAAGTCTAACTTCAGATGCACTTGCGGGACGCCTGTCCTCGGTAGCGCGGTCTGGGAATACGGGGCGAGTTATCTTTCGTGCCGATTTGATGCAGGCAGCGACCTCACGTGGCGTAGAGGATGCCAACACGGCATTTGCAGGAATATTTGTATTGAGGGCTTTTCTGAGACGTCCGACGGCTTGAACAGCGAGCAGGGAATGGCCGCCAAGAGCGAAGAAGTTATCCTCTGCGCCGACCGTATCAAGACCAAGCACACTGGCGAACACTGCGCAGGCGACCTCTTCTTCAGGCCCCCGCGGCATCTCTGCCCCGGTGGACGTCGAACCCGTTGGGGCTGGCAACGCCGCACGGTCCAGCTTGCCGTTTGCTGTCACCGGCAAGCCATCAAGAACCATAACATCCGATGGCACCATGTACTCCGGCAACGCAGCCCGAAGGTGGCCGTCTAGTGTGGACGGCACGACCCCACCCTTCGCAACAATATACGCCACCAAACGCGGGTCGCCGGCCCGGTCCTCACGCACAATAGCCGCCGCAGACTGAACCCCTTCATGCTTCAGGAGGGACGCTTCAATCTCACCAAGCTCAATCCGGAACCCGCGCAGCTTAACCTGATGATCAATCCGCCCCACATACTCCAATGCTCCGTCCGCGCGACGACGCGCAAGGTCCCCTGTCCGGTACATCCGGCTCCCTGCACTCCCAGAGTAAGGGTCCGCAACAAACTGCTCCGACGTCAAACCCGGACGGCCCAAATAGCCACGCGCCACCTGCACGCCGCCAATCCACAACTCTCCAACCACACCCACAGGCACAGGCTCTAGCGTCTCATCTAAAACATAAAGACGCGTGTTCGCGATCCCATGCCCGATCGGCACCGGTTCCGCAGCGGGCGACCCACAGGGCCAATGCGTCACATCAATTGCAGCCTCGGTCGGACCGTAAAGATTATGCAACTTTGTCCAAGTCCCCGCATGCTGCACAAAACGCTCCACAAGCGGGCCGGGAAGCGCTTCACCACTGCACACTACGAACCGCAGGGCCGCACACTCTTCGAGCGTTGCTGCCGCAGGACCGTGACCCAAAAAGGCCTCAAGCATCGACGGCACAAAATGCGCAACCGTGATCTCTTCATCCCGCAAAACACCTGCGAGATAATCTGGGTCACGATGCCCCCCAGGGCGCGCAACCAACAGACAGGCCCCCGTCATCAGCGGCCAGAAAAACTCCCACACCGAAACGTCAAAGCTAAAGGGGGTCTTCTGCAGAACGCAGTCACCAGGACCAATCGGAAACGCCTCCTGCATCCACTGAAGGCGATTCCACAAACCGTCATGCTGGTTCAACACACCCTTCGGTCGCCCAGTCGAACCAGAGGTGTAAATTAAATACGCGGCATTATGTTCCGTTACCGTGACAGGCGGTGCAGCGTCCCCACCACGAGAGCTACGACCGAGACCATCCACCGTGACAACACGACCGCCATGGGGCGGTAATGCATCCAGAAGACGTGCCCGTGTCACAACAACATCTATCGAGGCGTCCGTCATCATAAACGACAGGCGCTCCGCAGGGAGTTCAGGGTCCAGAGGCACATAAGCTGCCCCTGCCTTTAGAACTGCAACCAGCGCCACAACCAGTTCAACTGAACGCTCAAGGCAAACGCCAACACGCCCCTCAACACAAGCACCAGACCGGATCAAACGGTGTGCCAAGGCGTTCGAGCGAGACTCAAGCTCACCATAACTGACCTCAACACCCTCAAACCGCACCGCAACTGCAGACGGATGCAAAGCAGCCATCTCAGATATGCGCTCATGAACCGGAACAACTCTTCCGTAATCCCGATCCGTCGCATTCACTTCGTCAACAAGCCAGGACCGCTCAGACGGGGTCGTCAGGCAAACACTCGAAACCCCTCCAACGCCGCCATTAGACAACCATTCCAATACACGTAAATAACGTGACGCAAATTCATCAGCTTGCACCTCATCAAATGCACCAAGCGACAAATCAAGATCCACTTCGATCCGGTCTGCATCTCCGTATTCACGTACAAACAGTTCCACGGGTGTGCGTGCCACACCGTTTAGAAGTACGCGCGGCACAGATCCCTTGGCATGACCGAAGTTGAGTTCGCCGTAATCAACGCGCTCGTAAGAGATATTGATATCGAAGAGCTGGCTAACGCGACGGTTTGCGCGCCCCAGTTCGCGCCCAATGTCACTCAAAGAACAACGATAGTGCCGCATAGCACCACGCATGGACCGGTCAAGACTCGTCAGTACTGTGGGAAGGTCATCGCCTGGATTAATCTCAATGCGCGGGGCAGTGGCTAACGAAAACAAACCAAATGTGTTCTTAGCAGCCGACGTCTGTCGGTTTAAAACGGGAATACCAAAAACCAAATCGCGCGCACGCGTCTGTAGATGGCAAAGGATCAGACTTGCCGCCATGAAAAGTCGTGACGGCGCTGCAGAGTGCGCTGCTGCTGTTGTGCGTAACCGCTCTAGCATCTCACCATCGACCACAATGCGACGCAATGTCGTCGATGGCGGCGCAGCACCATTCAAAAACACCCTTAGCTGATTCAAAAATCCGCTCCGGCTGTTCTAAATGAAGCTTCAGCCAATACGCGCGGTTAACACTCCCCCTAGCACCCGCCAAGAAAGTCGCGTCACGATCAGCCTGATCGCGATAGGATGGTGCCACTGGCAAATCTGGCGCCCGCCCGGCAGAGAACGCGCGATACGCAAACGCAGCATCTCGGACCAAGATTCCGTTTGCCCAAGCATCCATATTGATATGGTGGTAGCACATCACCCAAACATGGCGATCTGCCGCAACACGGATAAGGTGAAAACGAAAGGTCGCGCCACCATCCAGCGGGATAGATTGGCGACCCAGCTCTAAGGCAAGCTTGTCAGCCGCTGCATTCGGATCTGATTCACTGCTCACATCATGCTGATGCAACATACTATCCGGTTGAGAGACTTCGCACTGCCTGGGTTCATCACCCTCTGGGCCGGGTATTGGTGCTAGACGCAGCGCGTCATGCCGATGCCAAATCCACTCAAGCGAACGCTCGAATACCTTAGCATCAAAATCTCCGTGAATATCGGTTCGCGCACCGATGGTATGCATTGCGCTAAGCGGATAGAGAGCATGCTCTCGCCAGACCTCCCGTTGCGCTGCGGAAAGCGGAATAGAATCTTCCAATGAGCCCAAACGAGCCGGTGCCTCTATATCCATGATGACACTCAACTCGTCAGTGCTATAGACGAGCTATCTCTAGCGCCATCCTCAAGAATGTTCGTTTCTGTATTGTAAAAGCGCACAAAGACCCCAGACGTTAACGCTTGCAGATCACCGCAAAAACGAATTTCTGCCGCAACATAAACCAACGGCTACCACTTTGTGAGACCTGCATGACTCTCGCCCCAATTCAGCCGAACATTTTGCTCTGGACGCCAATAGTCTAACTGGTGTTTGTCCTAGGCTTACTTTACTACAATACATGAAAATGCGAAGCTTATAAGTGCTCTAGCGTTCCAACAGGTGGCCGCTTTGTCTGCTTCGGATACAAAAGCAATAAACTATAGTTGGAGAGTAAAAAGTGCAGGGTGAACATGTTGACAACGCGCCGTCAGCCTCAACAACGCATCTCCTTCTGGTAAATCATGAAGAGCAGTATTCATTGTGGCCGAGCACCAAACCTGTCCCAGCTGGGTGGAGCGCTGCTTTTGAAGGCAGTAAAGACGCGTGCTTGGCCCACGCTGAGAAGGTCTGGACCGATATGCGCCCTAAAAGCGTGCGCGATCTGAGCTCGTGAACGAGCAAACTATTCCGTCAAAACCATCAAATTGGCTGCCCACTGGACGCCGGCGAGGCGACGGCGATATCGTAGTGTGCTTTCCGCCAGCTGGCGCTGGAGCAGGCTTTTATCGCGACTGGCACTTAGAGCTACCAGAAATCATGCTCGTTCCGGTTCAACTGCCTGGGCGTGAGGAACGTTTCTCAGAACCGACCGTGGCGAACGCCAGCGAGATCGCAATCGCCGTGACGCACGCGATCAAGAACGAAAACTGGCGGAATATTACGCTTTTGGGATATAGTTTT
Organism: uncultured Rhodospirillaceae bacterium; assembly: GCA_943787205.1. Classification (GTDB taxonomy): domain Bacteria; phylum Pseudomonadota; class Alphaproteobacteria; order Rhodospirillales; family Rhodospirillaceae; genus WLXB01. Next base: position 56,653 of record CALSLN010000010.1, on the reverse strand, counting down.
GGGGCACTTCTTGCCTTTGAAACGGCCGTAGAATTGGAGAAATTGGACGGTTTACCTGACATTTCCCAGGTTGTTGCGATCGCTAGGGCTGCGCCTCAGGTGGCGCCGAGAAAAACAGTCGCCGACTTGGCCGATGATGAACTTTTGACTTACGTTCGAGATCTTGGCGGCATTCCTGCCGAGATAGAGACCGAACTGGCTTTTCTTGATATGCTGCTGCCAATACTTCGAGCGGATTTTCGGGCCAATGACCTTTATTCCGCATCCTCTGACGTGAAGGTTTCCTGTCCAATCTCGACGATTATAGGGGATAGTGATCCATCTACAGAAGGAAGCCGCGGCGCAGATTGGGCTCATCGGACCCGAGCGAAGCACCGCCTTACTAAAGTAGCTGGCGGTCATTTTTTTGCGACCGAGAATCCCATTCCCGCCTTTGACGCGGTTAGACGTGACTTAAAATTTCATGAAACGGTAATATGATGATGCAACAAGTCCAAAATAACTGTCGGCTTGTCCACCTGCTTGCTTTGGCTGCCCTGTCCTGTGCGATGATACAGCCCGCTTACGCACAGCAACAGATGCCAACGGCTCCGGCAAACGCCGCGAAAAGCTCAAATGCTGCGAACAACCCCGGCGGCCAAACGAACGCCCCGCCGCCTGTTTGTGCTGGAACCGGTCAAATGGAGAATGACTCAGATTTATCAGATCAGGTGGTCATTGAAGCGACGACCATGGGCCTCCGCGTCGCGCTCAACCCTGATGGCTCCTGGGCCCTAGTGCCGCCTGTCGGTGTCGATGTCATTGACGCCGTGACCGATACAGGCCAGTCGATCGGTCTGACGCGGCAAACAGAACCGAGCGGCTGCATTGACCAAAAGTGGCAAGCTATTGGCGCTAGCGGCGGCCTTATTCACGTCTTCATTACGAGGGCAATCGACACCAAGAACAGCGCACACAGTAATCGCGACAATTGCATCCCGGTCGTTAGCGCGCTCAATCTCAACCGCCAATCACTCGGCGAAATGCTGGTCGAAATTGAGTTTTCATCCCCTTCAGGCGCGACCACAGGCACAACCATGATGTTCGATGCTCTTGATAAAGGCGAAGAAAAAAATATCACGGGGGCATCACTTTTCGTGCCTGGCTGCGAAGGCCTCACTGGAGTGCTGCGTGTGTCCCATTGCACGCTTACTAATGGTACCCCATGCACGGCACTCGTAACCGCATCTGATCGCGGAATCATTCCGCTTGTATTGGATGGCGGCACTTAAAGGCGCATAAGGAAATCAGAATGTATTTAAAACGGACCGCTAATATGTTGACCAGCAGGTCAACGACACTGGCCACACGCGGGTCAAACGGATGGGAAATCAGAAAGTTAAGCTTGATAGCAGGATGTGTTGCGACCCTGCAGTGCTGCAACCTGAGTGCTTTGGCCCAGGACGTACCCCTAGCGCCGCCGCCAGGATTCGAACAGGGCGCCGACCTAACCGTCGGGGACTTTGCACTTTTCAACCGCATACAAACCGGCCTTCAGGGCACTAACAATATCCGCCAAGACCCAACTGAAGAAAGCGACCTAAAATTCATATTCGCGGGCGCCGCAGTCGCGCGATCAACTTGGGATAAACACGCCCTTGCCTTCACCGCCACTTATGTTCGCCAAGACGCCTTAGACACGGACAACCAGACCAGTGAAGCCTTTTTCTGCCACTGTGAGTGGACGATACGATTTCACAGACAGCCTGAGCATGAATGCCGGGCTTCTTCATAGCGAGTCCATTGTTGGGAAAAACGACCCTAACCAATTCATCGGCAACCTGAACGGAACGACAGCTACAGAATCTATCGAGGGCGGGATAAATTGGAAAAACGAAGCATACTTCGTAAACTTTGAGGGTCGTTTTAATAAAGTCAACAACAAGACACAGTTAGACCTCACCGTCGTCTCCCGGATTCAACAACAAGACCGAGATGAACTTGAGGGCACAGTCCAAATTGGGCGTAACTTCAAAGGCGGAAAGGCCTACTTCACATTCGGCGGACAAGAATTTAAGTATACCGGATCAACCTTCTTATTGCCTGAGGACCGAGACTCTGACGGAATCCGCATCGGGGCCGGTGTTGAGTTTAGTCGCGGCGATTGGCAAGGGATATTCAGGGTGTTCGGGTTCGAACAGCAGTTTGATGCCCCTAGCATTGGCAAACTCACTGACGTTGTCGGCACTGCACAACTCGTGTGGAAAGCCAATGACAAGTTGTCCGTCGCCGGCAAGGTCCAACGTAGCTTTGACGAGACGAATATCGAGACCTCAGCAGGCCTTTTCACAAATCTTGCGTCAATTGGCGCATTGTATCAAATCCGAGATGACCTGTATCTCCGTGCTGGCCCAACTTATCGGTATTATCAAATCGAGGGGACCGGGGTCACGGCTGACAGCTTCACTTTTGATTCCTCACTCGCCTGGCAGGCACACGACCGGGTTGAACTTACGCTAGATGTCAGCGCGTCAAACCAATGGGTCAGTAGCGCGGACATCTCCAACTTAGCCTATCACGAAGCATCGATCACGGTGTCTAGCGTGATAACGTTCTAGGAAAACTCGGCCAGTGAAACGCTCGGGGGCCGTGGCGCTGGGAATACTAATTTCTATCTCAAGCTGCCGCTCGGCAACTGACCAACAGTTTGTTTTTATGGGGGACAGCCTCGTTGACAACCAGAACAGCTTTCTCTTCACCAGCAGGCTAAATGCCGAAGGCGGCTTAAAAGCAGGCATCCGGGAAATGATTATTCAGCAGGCAGGTCCTAGGCGCGCCCAGACTCTAAAAGGCAATTTTTTGGAATCATCTATCAAGCAAGCAGCCGTCGAGCGATCAGTTATTCAAAAAAACAGCCATACCAATGTCCCCTCCGTATTTTGAGGGGCGCTTCTCCAATGGTATCAACTGGACAGACAAACTGGCGCCAGCGCAACTTTACTACGCTGATTACTATTTGAGCGATGGCAATTGCCCGATCGAGAATCCAGTGATCGGCGGATCGGGTATATGCAGTACCGACTTCGATCCTGGCCCCCAATATGGAGCAAGCCTCAGTTTTGCTTTCGGTGGTTCGCGCAGTGGAAACGAAGGCCTGCTAGAGCCTGTTGGGCCTGGGTTTTTAAAGGTTCTGAGTGATTTGGAAAACTATGTGCAATCAGACCGTATCCCGAGTGTCACAGGCTCCATTTTTGGGCTGTGGACCGGCGGGAATGACTATTCGGCCTATGCAATTAACAACGGTGGCCTCACTGTCGAGGAAGCCGTTGATCAGGTATTAGACAATATCGAAAGTGGGCTTGTTCGAATCAGTGCGTTAGGTGCTAGCCGCGCTCTGGTCCTGAACGTATTTCCTCTAGATCAGATACCCGCCCTCATCGCAGGCCTTGGCGAAGAGCGGGTCGCTATCGCCCAGAAGGCCGCAGACTTACATAATGAGGGATTACCGGAGCGTCTTGAAAACGCGCGGACTGTTACGGGTATGGAGATCGTGCTTGTCGATGTAGACGGCCTCTATCGGAACATATTTTCTTCACCCTCATCCTATGGATTTACCAACTTAGAGAAAGGCTGCATCACCGATGACGGGACAGGCGCGCCCACCGGAGCTTGCCCGACTGATGTTGAGGAAAAAGCCACCCTATATTGGGATGGAATTCACCCGACGACGGCAGCACACGCCTACATTTACGACCTGATCAAATAAAGTATTAGGGCCATCACAGGCGCTAATCCAAGTATGACTGATTGGCGTTTGATCTCAGGACATAAAACCAATAGAACATTGATGAATTAACACCTAACCTTGGCATCTGATGAAACGGCTTTAACGCTTTCAAGCGCACCAAGGGCACTAAGGAAAACTGACCGATGAAATTCGCGTCTCCATTGGCTCTAGGATTACTAGTTGCCTTCTCGACATCTCATCAGACTGCTGCTCAGCAGTACGTTTTCATGGGAGACAGCCTTGTTGACAACCAAAACAGCTTTATTTTCACCAACAATCTCAATAACGCTGGTCTACCGGTTCCTGTCACGCCTCTGACTCCGCCCTACTTTGATGGCCGTTTTTCTAACGGCATCAACTGGACTGATAGACTGGCACCCACACAACTGTATTACGCGGACTACTACTTAAGCGGCGACAACTGTTCGAGCGAAAACCCGACTATTGGGGGATCGGGCATATGCGACACCGCCTTAAACCCCGGCGCCCAACCTGGCCTTAGTCTAAGCTTTGCTTTCGGCGGTTCTTTGAGCGGAGACGACGGTATACTCGCTCCTGGCGCTCCGGGCTTTCTGTCCGTTCTCGGCGATTTGGAAACCTATGTGCAGTCGGGTCGTATCCCCGACCTCGCAGGCTCCGTGTTCGGCGTTTGGACAGGTGGGAACGACTATTCGGCCTTTGCAGTGAATAACAATGGACTAACCGTCGGGCAAGCCGTCGACCAAGTACTGGGCAATATCGAAAGCGGACTTGTTCGCATTGGCGCCTTGGGGGCCACTCGCGCTCTAGTTCTCAATATATTTCCCCTAGATCGAATCCCCTCCTTTGTTTCGGGCCTCGGCCCTGAAGCGGCAGGTCAGGCGCAGCAAGCAGCGAACCTGCACAATGCAGGAATTGCAGGACGCTTAGACAACGTAAGAACTGCAACTGGGATGGACATCGTGCTTGTCGATGTCGACGCCCTTTACACGGACATATTCGATGACCCGCTCCTCTATGGCTTCACTAATCTGACCATCGGCTGCATCACCGATGATGGGACGGGCACGGCTACTGGTGCTTGCACGACAGCTGCAGAGGAACAGGGAACCCTGTATTGGGATGGAACCCACCCAACTACAGCGGCACATGCCTATATTCATGAACTGGTCACAGCGACCCTGCAGGCCGTCGACGAGGACGGTGGCCGGCTATCGACATTATCCGATTCCGCCCTTGTTCAGACAACGCAGGTTGTTCGTGGGCTGCGCAGTCAACTCGATGAGTGGCGGGCCAAGACGGTCCAAGGGGCGCAAACCGCGGACAGAAATGGCTACGCGATGTTTGCAGTTGGTTCCAATAGCTTTGGTACACGGTCAGCCCGAAGTGCTTTTTCTGGCTACGATTACGATGCACGGGGGCTAGTCGTCGGGTTTGAAAACCGGTTCGCACATGACGCCGTAAAGGGCCTACTTGGCGCCCACATTGGCTACACAGATCAAGACTCGGAAATCGGTGGAGGGGGCTCGTTCGATAGTACTGCCTATGCCTTTGGGGTCCACGCTGGGTTACGTACGGGTAGCGTCACGCTCACCGCGCAAGCCGCTTACCATGACTTGGAGATCAGTAGCATTGAAAGACCGACCGGCTTCAGCGTCCTGAACACAGCCTTTTCAGAAACGAAGGGGCATGCCTTCTCAGGCGAATTTGAAGTGCGCACCGATTTCTCAGCCCCCCTTGGGTCGCAAACCCTCTGGCTTGCACCACTTGCCCGTGTGACACATGCGTCAACAGATCTCGACGGTTTTACTGAGACCGGCGCGCGCTTCCTGAGCCTGACCATTGACGATATGTCCCTTACGCAGACGCGCCTCGGATTGGGTATAAACGCCTGGACGGAAATACAGATCACCGGCGGAACAATCACGCCTGTCCTAACCGCAGTCTGGGAGCGGGGTATCGGTGGCTCTAACTGGACCGCCTCTGGCCGTCTGCCCTCTAGTCAGGCGATCTCTTCTGATATTGATGCTGGCAGCCAAGAAGCCCTACTTGTTGAACTTGGGGTCCGCCTAAGCTTAGGGGAAACAACGGAGATTCAAGCATCCGTATCAACGCTGCAAGGATCAGATTCCACCGAAGATTTCCTAGTGCCGCAACTTCGCTTTGTCACGCATTTTTAGGATTCGGCTACAAAAGCGCTGAAAGCCTCAAAATCGCATAGGTGAGGCCGCCCAATAGCCGGTTTTCGAAACTAGCGTCTTATGCGGAAACCGTTGAAATAAGAGACAAAATCAGATACTAAGAATGACGCAGTGTGATTTCGGTATGTTTGGCCGATAGTCATGCAGTATGGGGTTAACCTAAGATTGGGGTACACGATCATGACTGAAGAAGAAATCAAAGCACGGGACGAAAGCACTTCTAACACCATTAAAATTTATACGGGTTGGTCTGCTGGCGCAGCGTTGCTCCCAGTCCCACTCGTCGATTTAGCAGCAGTTACCAGTGTGCAAATCAAAATGGTCGCAGATTTAGCCAAAATCTATGAGGTCCCATTTTCACGCAACGCTGTGAAAACAATTATTGTCAGCTTACTTGGTAGTGTTCTTCCGGCCACATTGGCGCGTGGACTATCTAGCTTAATCAAAGCTATACCAGGGGTTGGCTCTGCGCTGGGTGCTCTCACTGCACCAGTATTCACGACTGCTTCCACCTACGCAGTGGGTAAAGTTTTCGTCAAACATTTCGAGATGGGCGGCAATCTTCTGGATTTTGATACAGAAGCGATGCGCGGATACTTCAAAGAAGAATTCGAAACAGCTGCCGCCTCTGAAAAGTCTGCTGGAAAATCACAGTCAAAGGCAGCCGCTTAGTTTAGACATCTCTGTTTTGCCTGATAAGGCCGCACCATGACCCCAATCATGATAGGTATTTATGCGGCCTTTTCACTCTTACTCGGCGTGGCGGGGCGGAACACCCGAGTTGGCGGCTTTGGCATTTTCTTGCTCGCCGTGCTCTTTACTCCAATAGTTGTTGGCCTCGTACTCGCCATCGTTCGACCCATGCCAGTTATTAAACAAGACCAACAACCCGAGTAAATTATTCGGCGCGGGAAAGGGTAGTAAACTATGGCGGAAGCGTTCTCCGCACGCTTTCTGTTTTCCGAAAGCAAGCTCAGTCGTTTTTTACAATCGGAATCAGATTTAGCTCCACGACGCGTCTTAGTTATGTCTGCTGTAGCAGGCTTAAGTAATGCCCTCATACTTGCGCTGATCAACTCTGCTGCCGAACATGCTGAAGAGTCGCAATCTCGACCGCTTTTCGCGGTCGCCTTCGCCGTTGCAATTGTGCTTTATGCTTTTGCTCAACGATGGGTTCTAATCCAAGTTGCGCAAGAAATAGAAAAAATTATCCACAAAGTTCGTATGCGGATTGTTCGCCGCATTCGTGACTGCGAGTTGCTTGATATCGAGGAACTGGGCCGTACAGTCATCTACAGCGGGCTCGCCAGGCATACACAAACGCTGTCTCAATCAGCATCGACGGTCACCATTGCTGTTCAAATGGCGATCTTGATCGTCTTCACGACCCTCTATATCGCTTATCTTTCACTCACATCCTTTGCGGTTTTGATCGTCTTTATGGCGATCGCTCTCTCAATATACTTCCGCAAGTCGTTTTCGGTGCGCAGCAATCTGCAAACGTCATTGGAAATGGATAACGGGGTTTATGCTGCAGTCGACGATCTGTTGAGTGGGTTTAAAGAGGCCAAGCTAAGCCGACGACGGACACAATCTATCCTAAAACGCGCCGACGCTATTAGCAGTGAAGCGTCCGCGGTTCGCGGCGACACCCAGACTTTGCTTGCCAAAAATTTCATATTCTCTCAGACATCGTTCTATCTGCTTTTAGGTACGATGGTGTTTATAGTGCCGATTCTCTCTTCTGGTTATTCCGACGAGGTACAGAAGTCGACGACAGCAGTCTTGTTTATTATTGGACCAATCTCGGGACTCATAGGTTCAATTCCGATTTTCGAAAACGCCTCAGCTGCAGCTGGAGCTATCGTTGATCTTGAAAAACGTCTTACCGACCTCTCACAAAATGGCACTGCTGATTCCGGCGTTGATGACTTCACGTTCCACCCGAGCCCAAGTTTGGATGATGCAGAGCCAGCCTTCGAAACAATTGAGTTACGCGACGCCGTATTCCGGTTCCCTCCCAAAGAGGGGGAAACGGACGAAGCCTTTAAGATCGGCCCCCTCAATCTGACCATCACGCGGGGCGAAACAACATTTATCACCGGTGGAAACGGCTCAGGTAAATCAACGCTATTGAGATTACTCACCGGCCTATATCCGTTGGACAAAGGCCGCATTTTACTAGACGGAAAGGCCGTAAAGAGAAGTGGGGAATCTGCACAGAATTTCCGTGAGCTCTTCTCTTCAGTATTTGGCGACTTCCACTTATCACGTTATTTAGACGGCATTCCGCCAGAAAATATTGAGGAAGCAGATTACTGGATGGAACGGCTTGAAATCCAAGACAAAGTCCAAATCGAAGGCGATGCTTTTTCAACAACTGACCTCTCTTCTGGTCAGCGCAAGCGCCTAGCGCTGGTCGCTGCTATTCTTGATCGCAAGCCGATATTGGTGCTTGACGAATGGGCAGCCGATCAAGACCCCTTGTTCCGGCGCACGTTTTACATGGAACTGCTGCCGTTGCTCAAGGAACGTGGCCATACTATCATCGCGATCACCCACGACAGCCGTTTCTTCGACGCGGCTGAACAACAGTTTCACATGGAGGATGGTAAGATGAGCGATTTCGATCCTGCCATTTTCCATGATTAGGCGCGCTGGTCGCTGGGCCCTTGCCTGGGTAGACCGTCACTGGCTGGAGTTCTTCAGCTTCGCGTCGGTCGGTTTACTCTTATTGATCGTTTTATGGCCTTTGATTATCTACAACGTTCCATCTGGTAATGTTGGCGTCATGTGGTACCGCTTTTTTGGCGGTACCGTGACAAAGGCAGATTCGACGTTGCCCGAAGGCTTTCATATCATTCTGCCTTGGGACAAAATCTTCACCTATGATGCGCGGCTGCAAAAGATAAACGAAGAAGTCTCCGGTCTCAGCGTCGATGGCCTCACGGTCAAGGTGTCACTTTCGTCACGCTTCGTTATAGACAGCAAGTACGCAGGCTTCCTTCATAAGAACATCGGCCCAAACTATACGGATAGCTTGATGCGCCCGGAACTTCGCACGAAAGTCCTAACGTATATAAGTGAGCACGAAGCTGAAGACCTTTACTCCACGCGGAGGTCTCAAGTTCAAAATATAATCGCAACACAGTTCCAACAAGAGCTATCGGAAATTTCCTCAAACACAGGCTTTAATGAGGCCTACATAAAGCTTGAGGACGTGCTTATTGAAGAGATTGTTCTACCGCCATTCGTGCGCCAAGCAATTGAGGAGAAGGAGAAAGTTAGGCATATGAGTGATGCCTATGATTTTCGACTTTTGCTTGAAGAAAAAGAACGTCGGCGCAAGCAGATTGAAGCAGAAGGCATTCGGACATTCCAAGAAATTGTAGCGCCGGGCATCACAGACAGCTACCTCCGGTGGCGCGGTATTGAAGCTACGCTGGAATTGTCTAAATCAGATAATGCTAAGGTGGTTATTATTGGCAGCGGTGGTGATGGCCTTCCAATTATTCTAAATACGGATAGTTTCCAATCTGGCGCTCCGCCTCTTGCTCCTGATGAGTCGGACAGTAGCGCAGACACGTCCTCTGATGTAGAAGACGCGCCTACAAATGGTGCATCTCTTAATACGTTCGAGATTCCACCCATAAAATAACCTGTCCCTTCTTTTTATTCATCCGCCGATATTCGCTATACAATCCGCCCAGGTGCTGACGCTGGGGAAGGGTGTCCGTCATCAAAGTATTTGGAACAGAAGGGTTGATAAACTAAGAGAGAGTTTGGCCCATCATGTTTGTTGATTTTAAGCGGCGTCTTTGCGGTGTTGCAAGCGCCGTTGTTTGATGGTGTTTCGTTTGATCCTTTCCCTTTCGATTAGAATGGTTTCGCCGCGACCAAAGTAGACATCGGCGGGTGTCAGATTGCTCAGACTCTCGTGATAGCGGTGGTGATTGTAGTAGGTGACGAAGCGTCCGATGTTGGCCTTGAGATCACCCGGTAGAAAGTAGTTTTCCAGCAAGATGCGGTTCTTCAAAGTCTGATGCCACCGTTCAATCTTGCCCTGCGTCTGTGGGTGATAGGGAGCACCACGCACGTGATCCATACCGTTGTCAGCGAGCCACTCGGCCAGTTCACCAGAGAGGTAAGACGGTCCATTGTCTGAGAGCAGACGTGGCTTGTGTTGAACCTCAACCTGATCACAGCCTGAGGCCTGTAAGGCCCGTTCCAAAGTGTCCATCACATCACTGGCCTTCATGGTCGTGCAGAGAGTCCAGGTGATGATGTAACGCGAGTAATCATCCAGGATGGTGCTCAGATAAAACCAACCCCATCCGATCACCTTGATGTAGGTGAAGTCGGTCTGCCAGAGTTGGTTGATACGGCTCGTCTTGTCTTTGAACTCACTGCTTGCCTTGATCACCACAAAGGCTGGGCTGGTGATCAGGTCATGGGACTTGAGAAGCCGGTAAACACTAGCTTCCGAGACGAAGTAGGCCTGCGTATCAGTGAAGCGTACCGCCAGTTCCCGGGGCGACAGCTCCGGGTTCTCCAGGGCCATATGGATAATCCGGTCACGGATGTCATCCGGGATCCGGTTCCACACCCGCGACGGCTTGGGCGACTTGTCTTCGAGAGCTTCTACCCCGCCCTCCAGATACTTGTCGTACCAGCGGTAGAAGGTGGTGCGGGGAACCCCGAGCTTATCCAATGTGCGTTTGGCCGGCAGGTGCGACTGTTCAACCAGCTTGATGATCTCAAGCTTCTCGGAGGCAGGGTATCTCATTCTTCGTCTCCCCCATCCCCGATCATGCTTTTTTTAAGCAGACGCAGTTCGAGGGCCTGTTCAGCCACAACCTCCTTGAGATCACGCGCCTCGCGGCGAAGATCCTTGACCTCGCCTGTGTTGGCCTCACGTGCCGTATCACCAGCCAGGCGCTTCTTCCCAGCTTCAAGGAACTCCTTCGACCAGGTATAATACAGGCCCTGGGCAATGCCCTCCTGACGACAAAGCTCGGCAATGCTGTCCTCGCCCCGCAATCCGGCGAGCACAATACGAATCTTCTCCTCGGAAGAATAACGCTTGCGCGTCTTACGCCGGATATCCTTTACAGTCCGGTCTGCTGCTTCTTGATGACGTTCTGTTCTCTGTCTCATCGTTCACTCCTTACGGTGACGATGAGCCAAAAACGCTCCCTTATGCAATTACCCTAATTAGTTCCATTGGTGCTGACGGGGTACAAAGAACTTGAACTTCGCAAATACGCAGCTTGTAACTGTAGCAGAGGGTGAGGTCAGTGAACTTCACGTCGGCCTAAAAGGAACAATGAATGCATTATTTCTCAAAGACCTGGCGCTCAAGACCCATCGAGGATTAGAGGGCCGCGTCCGTGCTGGGTTTTCGGGAGGTGGACTATGCTTTGGCTATGATGTTGTTCGAGAAACTGACACTGCTGGCGAACCCGTTCGCGGCAAACGCAGTGTTAATGAAGAAGAAGCAGAACTCGTCAGGTCCATATTTCAGGACTTCTCTAGCGGTCTATCTCCCAACGCGATCGCCAAAGCTTTTAATGCACGCGGCGTAGCCGGGCCACGCGGTAAAGTATGGGGTCCCTCGACGATATACGGAAACTGGCGCCGGGGGACTGGCATACTCAACAACGACCTCTATATCGGGCGCCTCATCTGGAACCGCCAGCATTTCATCAAAGACCCATCAACGGGTAAGCGACAGGCACGGCCAAATCCAGAATCTCAATGGATCATAGAAGAGGTTTCGCACCTTCGCATAGTTCGGCAGGATTTATGGGATGCCGTTAAACAAAAACAATCGAGATTACGTAAAACTGTCGCTTCGACGTCTCAGCGGCAGATTAGGGCGGAGCGCGCGAAGAGGCCGGTTTACTTATTCTCTGGCCTTCTCAAATGTGGCGAATGCAATGGCACCTATTCCATGGTCAATACGACCAGTTACGGGTGTAGTAATCGGAAAACACGAGGCACCTGCACGAACAAGCTCACGATCAAACGCACCAACTTAGAAGAGTTGATTCTTGATGGTCTAAAGGAGCAACTGATGGAACCCTCCTTGGTTAAGGAGTTCATCAAAGCCTATCATCAAGAACTGAATACACACCTAGCTGGAGAGACCGGCCGCCGAGATCAGCTCTCCAGTCAGCTCCGCAAGGTTACCAAGGAACTTGATGAGCTTGTCTCCGCTATCAAAGCCGGTATCCGATCGAGCACCCTCCAAGCAGAGTTTCAGGTCCTGGAAAATCGAAAAGAGATATTAGAGGAAGATCTAAAGACTGAACCACCACCTCCGATCAGATTTCATCCCAATCTCTCAGAGGTCTATCGAGAAAAGGTGCAAAACCTCAGTGAGGCCTTAAATGCTAACGATACCCGCCTAGAAGCAGGAGAGATTATTCGGAGTCTAATTGAAGAAATCAGACTGGTGCCACAAGATGACCAACTAAAGATCCATCTCAAGGGTGAGTTGGCAGAAATACTGGCCTTTTCCGCAAATCAAAAGCCCGGCTCCAATGGAACCGGGCTTAAGACAACGCTGGTTGCGGGAGTTGGATTTGAACCAACGACCTTCAGGTTATGAGAGGGTCCCGACCCCTTACTTTAGCTTCCCCTTATATACTTGGGCCCCCCCTATTCCATTGATTCTACTCACGTATTCGTGACTCTCCGGCGCGCTCTGCTACCCGTACCTACCTTGCAGTTTCCAACCTTCTGCTTCCAATATGCTTACAAATTCGAAAACCCGTATTTGGAGGTGGACTGACTGTGGCACGGCTAACCAAGCGCTATATCGATGCGTTAAAGCCTGTGCGCAAAGACATCATCATATGGGATCATGAATTAATTGGGTTCGGTGTGCGCATCTCGCCCCACTCCCAGCGCAAAACCTTTGTTGTTCAATACCGCCAAATCGGACGCACACGCCGGTTCGGTCTTGGCGTCTACGGTAAGGTCACACCTGATCAAGCCAGAGCATCGGCCAAAAGGATCCTGGGATCCATCGCTCACGGCGATAACCCGGCCCAGCTCCGCCATGAATACCGGAAGTCACCGACCATTGCCGAAGTCTGCCAACGTTTCAAAGATGAGCACATCGCGATCCGGCTCAAACCCTCCACGGCCAAGGAATACACTCGGGCCATAGACCTGTTCATCCTACCGGCGTTCGGCTCCCACAAGATCGTTGATATCTCACGGGCCGACATCTCGGCTTTGCACTACCAGTTCAAACACATTCCCTATCAGGCCAATCGCACCCTTGGCGTGCTCTCCAAAATGTTCACTCTGTCGGAGGTCTGGGAATTGCGCAGAGACGGATCGAACCCCTGCCGCCATGTGCCGAAGTATCCGGAGACGCGCCGGGAGCGTTTTCTCTCCAAGGAAGAAATCGCGACCCTGTGGCGCGTGTTAGATGAAAGCGTTGCCAATGGCTCCGAAACGATCCACGTGGCTAGTGCGTTTAAGCTGCTTTTACTGACTGGCGCTAGGCGTGGGGAAATACAGACCCTGAAATGGGCCTATGTCACCGCAACCGCTCTCGCCCTTCCCGATTCTAAAACCGGACCCAAACGAATTCAGCTCAGTCCCGACGCGAAGGGTATTCTTGACGAGCTGCCGCAGATTGACGGCAATCCGCACGTAATAGTCGGCGCTACAGAAGACGGTCATATCACTGATCTTGAGCGCCCCTGGCGGCGCATTCGGGATATAGCCGGACTAGCTGATGTGCGCATTCATGATCTCCGGCACACGTTCGCATCTCATGCTGTGATGAATGGTGTCCCGCTACCCATCGTCGGCAAACTGTGCGGACATACCCAGATTCAAACCACTATGCGCTATGCCCACCTCGCCGAAGAAGAAGTTCAAGAAGCGGCAGGGACAATAGCCGGTGCCCTCATGGGCTTTGCCACTGCCCAGCCAAGGCCGAATGCGCCCCACCTGAAGCTGGTGACCTAATATTGGCTATAGATATATAGAGGTTTTCTTATTTGCATATATACAGCGATATATATGCAGCTCCGTGCACAAATTTACGCTCTAATACGTTTAATATAACGGAATTCAAATTCCATTGATTAGGGCGTTATGGATCAGGCGCAGCGCGACTCAAGACAGAAATATTTTCAAGAGATTCTGCTGAACATCCGTGACGGAAAACAGATGTCGATCTGGTTCACGGATAAATTTATTGAGGACTTGAAAACTACTCATAACCTATCGGTTACGACCGAATTACTTCGAAGCGATATTCAGGAGATGGCGTTTATATATTTGGACGAAGGTCCCTATGGTGTACGAGATCCGTACGTTGATTTGACGAAGGCAGCATCACTAAATGAGCTTGTCGCCCAAGTCGGTGCCCTAAGAAGCACATTGTCAGCCTATGGGCGAGAGCATTGGCCGGGTGTCCTTAGCGAACTTGAGAACTCTTATATCGCAATGCCCAAATCGTTCGGCACAGAGTTTCCGAGCACGGCAGGACTAGATAGTGACCGTGCAGCTTTCATATTTACCCAGAGATTTCTTAGGGCCCTAAAAAAACACTTCGTGAAACAGATCCCTCATCAGAAACCAAAACGAAGAGGCCATCCGAGAGAACTCGGAACAGACTATTTTGTCTGGTATGGGCTGCAGGCGTGGGAAGCCTATACAAGCAAGTCGTTCACAATCGATGCACACAATGGCCAACCCACAAGCCCGGCACTGTGTTTTATCGCAGACGTCTTAGACAGGATAGATCCTGATGCCCCAAAGACAGCGGTTGTCACCGCCGCGCGCAAAGCTAGGCGGGATTCCATTCTGAATAAAATCTACGCGTTCAATGCCTCCGATCTATAGGTCCGGCGGGATTCAGAGCTAACTGACATCTATTCTGGAATATGTTCTGAATAGATGTCAGCGTCTTGGGAGGACTTGAGAGTCTTTCTGCGGTTACAAGGTTACTTCCACGTCACCGGAGGTAACCTATGCCAGAACTCACATTCGCTACTGATAGAAACGATATGCTTCTTACAGAGACGGAGGCCGCAGAAATTCTTGCGGTTTCCGTTCGCACGATCCAGAACTGGCGCATACGCGGCGGCGGGCCTCCATTCTATAAATTAGTCGCCAAAACGGTTCGATACCGCTTAGGCGACCTTGTAGAATGGCTCGAACAAAATAGACGCGGTAGCACCTCTGAATATTGCTTGCCGTGAAAATTTGGGCCCTAGAGACAACAAGTTTTTGCCCCGAGGGAGGTAACGGCACCTCGGGGTGTTTTGGGACCTATGTCCTCAAAAATAACCGGGGTCCGACAGTTTCGGACCCCGGTTTACCTCGGCCTACGTTTCTTTACTCAAGTGCTCATAGTGGAAACTCCGCTTAAGTCATGGTTCTAAAACAAAAAGCCGTTCGGCGCGAAGCGCCGCAAAGACCTTCCCTTGGTACTACGCAAGTTAAGTAACCCCCCCATGTAAGAAGTGCTCATTAACGCTCTTTCTAGCACTTCGTTGCGCAGCAGAAATTCAGGGGCTTTTTATCCAGATTAGGCAGAGGTAGAACGAATGAAAAAGCGTTTCAAATCATTCCGAAAGAACGTATCGAAAAAGAAAAGACCAAAAAAACGAACTCGAGATCAATTAGAAGAACATGTTGTCGGTACCATGAATGAAAAGACTTGGCACGAAGTCACAGAAAAACGCCTCGTCGCCGATTTTCTATCAATGGTCGAGCGGGTCGGATGGGACCGAGCCGTTGTTTGGCTTAAGCGTATGGGCTGCGATGTTTCAGGCGCTCACGCGGTTCAGGATTCATCCATACTCGAATAGTTCGAGTCCTGTCTGGTCCACCCAAATAGCAAACATGCCTTTATTAGACCCGTGGGCCAGTAAGGATGAAACTGGGCACTGGGTGCTTGTGTTAACTTTGGCCGAGCTATCAGACTTTAGTTCGAGCCCCTGATGGCGTTCCATTAGCAATGAAAGCGTGAACCGTTTTCGCTTTAATGTACAGATGGCTGCTTGATCTTTCTAAGATGGGATCTTTGATTTCATCGCTGTAAAGCCCCCTTGTTATGGGCCACTTGCTCGTAGAGTTTCTGGGACTGGGGGGCTCATGTTGAGGGCCTGATGCGGTCGGACGTGATTGTACTGTTTGAGCCATTTTCCGATGACAGTTCTGGCCTGGTTGATGGTTGAGAACCACACAGCATTTAGGACCTCCCGCCTGAGCGTGCCGTTGAAGCGCTCGTTGTAGCCGTTCTCCCAAGGTGAGCCTGGATAGATCTGTATTGGTGTAATGCCGGCCCTCGTGAGCCAATCCTGCAAGGCTTCTGCTGTGAACTCCTTACCGTTGTCGGAGCGGATGTATGCGGGCTTGCCGTGCTTGAGCAGGAGCGGATAAAGGGCTTCCAGAACTTCCGCAGACCCCATTCTAGAGCGGACCTCCACACAAAGCGCTTCACGGGTGTACTCGTCGAGCACAGTGAGCATCTTGTACGGCCTGCCATTGCTGAGCTTGTCGTGGACGAAGTCCACACTCCAGATGTGATTGCGATACTGAGGCCTGAGCCGGATGACGGAACTGTCTTTGTGATAGAGCCGTTTACGCCGCTTGTGACGATGGGGCAATTGCAGACCTTCTTCCCGCCAGAGACGCTCCACCTTCTTGTGATTCACCGCCCAGCCTTCGATACACAGCATCTTGGCAATCTTGCGATAACCATATCGGCCATACTGCTTGGCCAGCCGGATCAGGGCCAGGCGCAGGTCTTCATCATTGGGCTTGGGCGCTGCCTTGTATTGATATGTGGAGCGGGCTAGGCCCACCACCTTGCAGGTGCGCCGTTCCGAAGTGTCCAGTCTCTGCCGGACATGAACAACAGCCTGACGGAGGTCGGACGCCGTCAGGCCTTGGGCTTTAAATAGTCCAAATTCTCCTTGAGGATCAGCTTGTCCAGCTCCAGATCGGCCACGATACGTTTGAGGCGGGCGTTCTCCTTCTCAAGGCTCTTCAGTTCCAGAAGCTGAGACTTCGCCATCCCGCCATAGCGCTTGCGCCATGTGTAGTACGTCGCATCGCTAATACCTGCCTTCCGGCAAGCCGCTGTCACATCACTTCCGTTGTTCAGATCCAGCTCGATCTGCCGCAGCAGATTGAGAATGTCCTCATCCGAATGCCGCTTCCGCGCCATCTCCAGCCCTCCCGTTGCCAAGCCAAAATCATACCAACTTCTGGCCCAGTTTTACGGGGGCAGGACAGCCTGGCAGATAGAGATTTCTATCGTCGCCCCCACATTTACTTGGAGTCCGCTGCGTTACTCTTCACGGGGTCTATGCAAGTTCGACTAGCAAATCAAAAGGGAAGCCAAGAGCTTTTTTCAGTAAAACGGACATAGTTGATGTTTGCCCCTGCGCGCAAGCCAACACCGGTTCGCATCGCAACAAGCGTAACGTTATCATGAGCCTGTACATCAATGCTCACTCCGCCGGCATAGTAAATATTGCCTTGTAAACCAGAAAACCTATTAAAGATCGATTCCGTATCTTCAAGTCGATACACTAGGAAAAAGACTTTTGAGACGTTAGCTCCAAAATCGTATCCGACCGATGGGCCTTTCCAATAAACTTTCTGCCCTTTTTCATCAGGCTCTTCTGACTGACGTTTCAAATAGCCCTTTCCAAATCTAACCCCGGCACCTATTGCGCCTGAGATCTCTTCCCCAGCGATATAAGCGTTAGGTTCACCGAACTCGACAAACGCATGATCAAGGGCGCGGACTACAATCTCGCTCGTTTCTCCAAAAAAAGATTCGGCCTGCTGAATAATTGTTTGTTGATTAAAAGTTTCAGGAGCCGAGTCTAATTCGTCACCCTGTGCCAGAGCCATGTGCATATTTGCGACAGCGATAGTTTGAAAAAATAGCGCCGCCACAAAAAATAGGGACCAACGTCTAATTCCTCTCTCCTGATCGTGATGTTTTGAGGTGTTAGAACTAATTAACGTCATTGTGGCTTTCCTCAGTCTTCAAATAAGACTGTAAGTTAGTGAAAGTGTGATGAACCGCTGATTAACCATCACTCACGGCTGCTGGAAGGACAACTTGAACGCGGAGACCGCCGTTATCCGATGGCCCTAAATCGAGTATCCCTTCATAGGCGCTCACAATATCCCTCACGATCGATAAACCGATTCCGCTTCCTGGTTTAGAAGTGTCTAGACGCTGCCCGCGATTCAGAACATTTTGACGCTGATCAGGAGAGATTCCTGGGCCATCGTCATCAATAACAACAATAATGGATAAGTCAGAGTGCCGACCAGTAATCATGACGCAATGCCGAGCCCATTTATGTGCGTTTTCGATGAGGTTCCCCAATATTTCTTCGAGGTCGTTTTGATCTCCTCCGAACCATAAATTCGCCAATCCTTCCGTATGTGTCTCAATTACTTTTTCGCTAGGAGCAGCGGCAATAGCGCGACATACGGCCGTCACAACGTCTTGAACGCTAACTCGTGCCCCGAGAACTCCACGCATCCCAGCAACACGCGCGCGCGCGAGATATGTCGCTACATGCCGATCCACTTCTGAAAGTTGAGGTAAGATTGCCTCTGCTGTTGGCGGCGGTAATCGACTTACTTCTCCACGCACAATGCTCAAAGGTGTTTTTAAAGCGTGCGCAAGATTACCCACCTGTGTTCTGGCCCGTTCAAGCATCTCAGCATTGCGCAACAACAGAGTGTTTAGTTCGATTGCTAGTGGACGTACTTCAGCAGGCAAATTTTCAGGCAGAGTTTCGGCACGCCCCTGTGCGACGGCTGCCAATCTCTCTTTAAGGCGTTTAAAGGGTCGTAAACCAAAGTTAATCTGGATCAATATCGCCACAAATAAACCAATACCAAGAGTGCTGAGAACACCTGCAATGACATAGCTGTATGACAAAACGTTCGCATTGAGTTGTGTTTCAGGCCCAGCAACTTGCAGTATCGCTAGCTTGTTGCTTCCGGGGACACTCATGGCTCGCGCAAGCATGCGAATATCTTGTCCTTGTGGACCAAGAGCCGCGCTATAGGTTCCCTTGCCAACCGGCGGGGATGTTGGAAATGGGAGTTGATACGTCCACAGGGATCTAGATTTTTCTACCAGCACATCATCAGCTGTAATCTGCCAATACCATCCTGATAGAGGTTTGTTTGTGCGTGGGCTTGCTGGATGACCGATGATAAAAATCTCACCGTTTTCTGTAGCATCAACTAGTGATTCGAGTTCGATTAATTCAACCTCTAACCCTTCACGAAATTCGCGTAGTTCATGATTGCGAAATAATAGGGTGAGCGCCAAGCCGGACATCACCATGACTATAAAAAGCCATATTCCAGCAGAGACCAATAGGCGACTTCTAATCGATAGCATTGTATTGCGCTGTTGGGGCATTAGGGTCATTTAGTATGTAACCTAAACCGCGTTGGGTCTGGATAGGTCAGCCCCTAATTTTTTTCTTAAGCGGCGCACAAAAACTTCAATTGTATTAGAATCCCTATCGAAGTCTTGAGCATAAAACATGTTCAATAAGTTCGGTGCGTGACACGCTTCGGTTCTTATTGTGCATCAAATACGATAGCACTTTTAATTCGAACGCGGTTAGCTTGATCACTTCTCCATCATCTTGTGACGATACCGGTTGTCGTATCAAGATTTAAATGGCCAACACTAATAACGGAGGTAGCAATACCTTTTGACCGGCGAATGAGGGCGCGAACTCTCGCAACCACCTCCCCGGTGTGGAAAGGCTTGCAAACATAATCGTCTGCTCCGGCATCAATCCCCTTAAATACGCTCTGACCAAGTGTCGCGAGCAGTGAGAATCAAAACCGGAACCTTAACCCCATCAATTCGCCACTGCTTCAAAATGTTTAAACCATCGATACTTGGCAAGCCGAGATCAAGTACAACGACATCATAGGGCTCAACTGCTCCGCGATAGGCAACGTCTTCGCCGTCACCAGAAATATCTACAGCAAATCCGGCTGCAACCAAATCAGCCGCCAAGTTTTCTGCAAGGCGGACTTCATCTTCAGCGATTAGAACCCGCATAACGCAAAAATCTCTAAAGTGATTACCATCATCTATATGACTATCAGCGTATCAAGATGAATAGCAGATGAATAACTTAATCAGATAGTTCTCAATGTTCAGGTTAGGTTCAGGTTACTTGTCGTAAATACCCACTCATCCAATTACGGATTCTGATTACAGATTGAAGGGTACCAGCGATGAACTACAGAAATACCAAGAGAAACAGCGAAAATACTCTGATTACTTTTCTTACTGCTTTAATTGTTTTTGGGTCATCGTCAGCCTTTGCAGACAATGACCATGAAACTAGACATTTTCCTTTTGACACTGAAGTATCTGCAAGTAGCTCCGAAGCCGATGATGCTTATTCCTATAGTGAAAATCGCTTTCTCAGCGGACTAGGTGGGAGTGGCGCTTCGGTTACTGTGCTGCGTTTTTCCAACACAGACTCGACTTCAGGAACCGTAAGTCTAACCCTTTATAATGCTGCTCTTGGGAACGAACTAGCGACTTGGACCAGCGGTGTTATACCGCCTCGGGGTAGTATCGAGTTAACGACCACGCAAATTGCTACAGCGGCTTTGCCAGCTCTTTCTCCTTCTGAAATAGCTTCGGCTTATAACGCAAGAGCTTCTGCCACGTTCGAGGGTACAGTCCAGGAGATCAGCCTTTCAAACGGGGAGGTTGCAAATCAAAGCGGCTGCGGCGAAAGAGAAGATCAGTTGGGCTTTGTGGAGGGGCCTGGCTATGCTGGTTTGCAAGGGTTTATAAGGGTCGTTAATCAGAGTGGAACTGCTGGGTCGGTTACCCTAGCTCTTTTCGATGCAGCAAATGGCGATCAACTTGGTACATGGACGTCTTCTTCTGTGCCGGCTAATGCTGCGATAACCATTTCAACAAGTTCTATTGCTGCGGCGGCGACACCACCTATCCCAGAAACCGTATCCGTTATCAGCGTGACAATGCTTGAAGATGAGCTGATTTATCATGGTGACAGTGAATTCCAGCTAGAGCACCTCGCCGTTGCTACTGGCGGGGCCACTTTTGCCAATTTATCTGCAGCCTGTGAGATAGGTGGAGATTCTGACGATAGATTGTCAAACGACAACGACTCGAGTGATGCTTACGGTCACGAAGAAGACGATACAGATGAAGATAATGATGACGACGATGACGACGATGACGATGACGATGACGACCATGGCCATAGTCGCGATCATGACGATTAGTTTATGGGGCTTAGTGTAACGCGTGAGCGTTAGCAATTATGTGCTAGCCAGCAACCCCAAAACTCTATGAGAAAAAGCCACTAAGATAGGTATATCTGCACGATTAGGAGCAACGGTGGCCCGAAGTTGAGCTCGGGCTGCCCGCGCTGCAACTGCAAACTGCTACGATCTACAGCGGGTCCTTGATGACTTGGGTTTACGCTGCCCGTCTAATGAGGTGAATCTGTAATTTAAGACTTTCGGTGAACGATAAAGGACCGAGCGGCAACATGGTACGACCGGTAATGCTCAACTTCAAAGTCTGGGTTTTCTCCGAGCCAGCGACGTGTAAAGCCCCCTTGTTATGGGCCACTTGCTCGTAGAGTTTCTGGGACTGGGGGGCTCATGTTGAGGGCCTGATGCGGTCGGACGTGATTGTACTGTTTGAGCCATTTTCCGATGACAGTTCTGGCCTGGTTGATGGTTGAGAACCACACAGCATTTAGGACCTCCCGCCTGAGCGTGCCGTTGAAGCGCTCGTTGTAGCCGTTCTCCCAAGGTGAGCCTGGATAGATCTGTATTGGTGTAATGCCGGCCCTCGTGAGCCAATCCTGCAAGGCTTCTGCTGTGAACTCCTTACCGTTGTCGGAGCGGATGTATGCGGGCTT
This sequence comes from uncultured Rhodospirillaceae bacterium, assembly GCA_943787205.1. Taxonomy (GTDB): domain Bacteria; phylum Pseudomonadota; class Alphaproteobacteria; order Rhodospirillales; family Rhodospirillaceae; genus WLXB01. The sequence continues at coordinate 34,742 of CALSLN010000010.1, read as the reverse complement.
GCCGTGCTTGAGCAGGAGCGGATAAAGGGCTTCCAGAACTTCCGCAGACCCCATTCTAGAGCGGACCTCCACACAAAGCGCTTCACGGGTGTACTCGTCGAGCACAGTGAGCATCTTGTACGGCCTGCCATTGCTGAGCTTGTCGTGGACGAAGTCCACACTCCAGATGTGATTGCGATACTGAGGCCTGAGCCGGATGACGGAACTGTCTTTGTGATAGAGCCGTTTACGCCGCTTGTGACGATGGGGCAATTGCAGACCTTCTTCCCGCCAGAGACGCTCCACCTTCTTGTGATTCACCGCCCAGCCTTCGATACACAGCATCTTGGCAATCTTGCGATAACCATATCGGCCATACTGCTTGGCCAGCCGGATCAGGGCCAGGCGCAGGTCTTCATCATTGGGCTTGGGCGCTGCCTTGTATTGATATGTGGAGCGGGCTAGGCCCACCACCTTGCAGGTGCGCCGTTCCGAAGTGTCCAGTCTCTGCCGGACATGAACAACAGCCTGACGGAGGTCGGACGCCGTCAGGCCTTGGGCTTTAAATAGTCCAAATTCTCCTTGAGGATCAGCTTGTCCAGCTCCAGATCGGCCACGATACGTTTGAGGCGGGCGTTCTCCTTCTCAAGGCTCTTCAGTTCCAGAAGCTGAGACTTCGCCATCCCGCCATAGCGCTTGCGCCATGTGTAGTACGTCGCATCGCTAATACCTGCCTTCCGGCAAGCCGCTGTCACATCACTTCCGTTGTTCAGATCCAGCTCGATCTGCCGCAGCAGATTGAGAATGTCCTCATCCGAATGCCGCTTCCGCGCCATCTCCAGCCCTCCCGTTGCCAAGCCAAAATCATACCAACTTCTGGCCCAGTTTTACGGGGGCAGGACAGGGTCAGTAGCAGAAATGTACCGAAGTTAACTCATGCTCAAGTTCGACCGCAAAGCAAACACCTGTGATTAATAACACGGGAGTCTGCCAATACATGCGCAATCTCTAACAATTGGGATTTCTCAAAAATTTATTGAGATCGAAAGCGTTGCTGTTGCTTCCAATATGCTTCCAATATGCTTCCAAATCTAAATTATGTTCGAAGAGAACAAAAGAAAAACCCCGCTAAGTCATTGACCTAACGGGGTAATTTGGTTGCGGGAGTTGGATTTGAACCAACGACCTTCAGGTTATGAGCCTGACGAGCTACCAGACTGCTCCATCCCGCGCTAATCGGGCTTTTCGTCGACCATTGCTGTCAGGTATGTGTGCCGTTCTGGTTTGGGCGCATGACAGCGGCGGACGCATTGTAAATAGATGAGACGAACGTCTTTTCACTATGACTTTTGAAGACCTGGCAGCGACCTACTCTCCCGCACCTTAAGATGAAGTACCATCGGCGCTGAGGCTTTTCACGTCCGAGTTCGGGATGGGATCGGGTGTTTCGTCCTCGCAATAACCACCAGGTCATCAAAAGTCATAATGAAGAATGAATGCCGGCATCGTTTCAGGAGACCTGAAACATTTGATGCAAATGTTGGCGTCTGAGTATACGGAATCTCAAGCCTATCGAACAATTAGTACCAGTTAGCTACACGCCTCACAGCGCTTCCACACCTGGCCTATCAACGTGGTGGTCTACCACGGCTCTCAAGGGAAACCTGGTTTTGAGGGGGGTTTCCCGCTTAGATGCTTTCAGCGGTTATCCTGTCCGTACTTAGCTACCCAGCGGTGCTCCTGGCGGAACAACTGGTACACCAGAGGTACGTCCATCCCGGTCCTCTCGTACTAGGGACAGATCCTCTCAAGTTTCCTACAGCCACGGCAGATAGGGACCGAACTGTCTCACGACGTTCTAAACCCAGCTCACGTACCACTTTAAATGGCGAACAGCCATACCCTTGGGACCTGCTCCAGCCCCAGGATGTGATGAGCCGACATCGAGGTGCCAAACACCGCCGTCGATGTGGACTCTTGGGCGGTATCAGCCTGTTATCCCCGGCGTACCTTTTATCCGTTGAGCGATGGCCCTTCCACGCGGGACCACCGGATCACTAGAACCGACTTTCGTCTCTGCTCGACCTGTCGGTCTCGCAGTCAGGCGGGCTTATGCTCATTGCACTCGACAGCAGATTTCCGACCTGCTTGAGCCCACCATCGCGCGCCTCCGTTACTCTTTGGGAGGCGACCGCCCCAGTCAAACTACCCACCACGCAGGGTCCCGGACCCGGATACACGGGCCGCGGTTAGATATCAGAAAACAAAAGGGCCGTATTTCAAGGATGGCTCCACAATACCTAGCGGTACTGCTTCAAAGCCTCCGGCCTATCCTACACATTTGTTCACTAATACCACTGCGAAGCTATAGTAAAGGTGCACGGGGTCTTTCCGTCTAGCCGCGGCTACTCCGCATCTTCACGGAGAATTCAATTTCGCTGAGTCGGTGTTGGAGACAGCGGGGAAGTCGTTACGCCATTCGTGCAGGTCGGAACTTACCCGACAAGGAATTTCGCTACCTTAGGACCGTTATAGTTACGGCCGCCGTTTACCGGGGCTTCGGTTCAGAGCTTGCACCCCTCTCCTTAACCTTCCGGCACCGGGCAGGCGTCAGACCCTATACGTCGTCTTGCGACTTCGCAGAGTCCTGTGTTTTTAGTAAACAGTCGCCACCCCCTAGTCTGTGCCCCTATATCCTGGTTGCCCAAGATATAGGCCCCCTTCTCCCGAAGTTACGGGGGGAATTTGCCGAGTTCCTTCAACACCGTTCTCTCAAGCGCCTTGGTATACTCTACCTGCCCACCTGTGTCGGTTTGGGGTACGGTCTATATGCTAGAGTTATTTCCTGGCCCCCCTTGGTTGCAGCTCCAATCCAATAAGGAACTACAAATTCCGGGGCACGTCACTTCCAGCAGGTACAGGAATATTAACCTGTTTCCCATCGACTACGCCTTTCGGCCTCGCCTTAGGGGCCGACTCACCCTGCGCGGATTAGCCTTGCGCAGGAACCCTTGGGCTTTCGGCGAGAGTGTTTCTCACACTCTTTATCGCTACTCATGTCAGCATTCTCACTTCTGATACCTCCAGCATACCTCACGGTACACCTTCACAGGCTTACAGAACGCTCCGCTACCACCGTGCAAGCACGGTCCGCAGCTTCGGTGCATGGCTTTAGCCCCGATACATCTTCGGCGCAGGACGACTTAATTAGACCAGTGAGCTGTTACGCTTTCTTTAAAGGATGGCTGCTTCTAAGCCAACCTCCTGGTTGTTATGGTCTTCCCACATCCTTTTCCACTTAGCCATGACTTTGGGACCTTAGCTGGCGGTCTGGGCTGTTTCCCTTTCGACTATGGACCTTAGCACCCATAGTCTGTCTGCCCTGCTAATACTCAACGGTATTCGGAGTTTGGTTAGGTTTGGTAAGACTCGCGTCCCCCTAGCCCATCCAGTGCTCTACCCCCGTTGGTAATACAGAACGCACTACCTAAATAGTTTTCGCGGAGAACCAGCTATTTCCAAGTTTGATTGGCCTTTCACCCCTAGCCACAGGTCATCCCCCCATTTTTCAACATAGGTGGGTTCGGTCCTCCAGTAGATTTTACTCCACCTTCAACCTGCCCATGGCTAGATCACTTGGTTTCGGGTCTAATGCTACGTACTCGGTCGCCCATTTAAGACTCGCTTTCGCTTCGCCTACGCCTATCGGCTTAAGCTTGCACGCAACACTAAGTCGCTGACCCATTATACAAAAGGTACGCCGTCACTCCGAAGAGCTCCGACTGCTTGTAAGCATCCGGTTTCAGGTACTATTTCACTCCCCTTATCGGGGTACTTTTCACCTTTCCCTCACGGTACTGGTTCACTATCGGTCAATAAGGAGTACTTAGCCTTGGAGGGTGGTCCCCCCATGTTCAGACAGGATTACACGTGTCCCGCCTTACTCGAGGACATATCAGCTTTCTACCCGTACGGGGCTATCACCCACTATGGCGTGCCTTTCCAGACACTTCCGGTTCTTACTGATATGCCACTGGGCTAGTCCGCGTTCGCTCGCCACTACTAACGGAGTCTCGGTTGATGTCCTTTCCTCCAGCTACTGAGATGTTTCAGTTCGCTGGGTTTGCCTCGTACACCTATGTATTCAGTGCACGATACCCTTGCGGGTGGGTTTCCCCATTCAGATATCTTCGGATCAAAGGATGCTCCCGCCTCCCCGAAGCTTTTCGCAGGGTGCCACGTCTTTCTTCGCCTCTTATTGCCTAGGCATCCACCAGATGCTCTTTTCACACTTGAGATCCCGCATACTCAGACGCCAACATAAAAAAGGTATTATGAAGGCGGCCACGCATACGGCCAACTTAGTTTTGGACGTCCGGACGGAAAGGTCACGGAACGTCCACGGCATTCATTCATCTATTCACAATGTCAAAGATCTCACTTCAGCGTCCAATGTGGACACTGAGGCAACTTATTAATCTAATAAGACCACCAACTGCCGGGTCCCCGAACTGGTGGAGCCAGACGGGTTCGAACCGACGACCTCCGCCTTGCAAAGGCGGCGCTCTCCCAGCTGAGCTATGGCCCCGTGAAGTTCGGCTTTCGTAATACAACTCAATTAAGAGCGGCAAACAAATGGTGGGCCTGGGTAGACTCGAACTACCGACCTCACGCTTATCAGGCGTGCGCTCTAACCAACTGAGCTACAGGCCCAACAACTGGTTTTACGCACATCCTGCATTAGCCATACCAGGCTAAACCTGAGCGTTGCTGTACATGCTTTTACTGCACGTAGTCTTATTAGATCGAAAGGGATACGAAGACGGCGGTGCGCCGTATATGTTAGCCGAAGCTAACGGTCTTTTAAGCAAGAAGTCTACAGATTGCTCCGTAGGACATCCTTGAAAGGAGGTGATCCAGCCGCAGGTTCCCCTACGGCTACCTTGTTACGACTTCACCCCAGTCGCTGACCCTACCGTGGCCGGCTGCCTCCTTGCGGTTAGCGTACCGTCTTCGGGTAGAACCAACTCCCATGGTGTGACGGGCGGTGTGTACAAGGCCCGGGAACGTATTCACCGTAGTCATGCTGATCCACGATTACTAGCGATTCCGACTTCATGCACCCGAGTTGCAGAGTGCAATCCGAACTGAGACGACTTTTGGAGATTTGCTCACTCTCGCGAGTTCGCTGCCCACTGTAGTCGCCATTGTAGCACGTGTGTAGCCCGGCCCATAAGGGCCATGAGGACTTGACGTCATCCCCACCTTCCTCCGGCTTGTCACCGGCAGTTCCTTCAGAGTGCCCAACTAAATGATGGCAACTGAAGGCGAGGGTTGCGCTCGTTGCGGGACTTAACCCAACATCTCACGACACGAGCTGACGACAGCCATGCAGCACCTGTGTGGCGTCCAGCCGAACTGAAGGAAACCATCTCTGGAATCCGCGACGCCCATGTCAAGGGCCGGTAAGGTTCTTCGCGTTGCTTCGAATTAAACCACATGCTCCACCGCTTGTGCGGGCCCCCGTCAATTCCTTTGAGTTTTAGTCTTGCGACCGTACTCCCCAGGCGGAGTGCTTAACGCGTTAGCTACGTCACCGAGATGTAAACATCCCAACAACTAGCACTCATCGTTTACGGCGTGGACTACCAGGGTATCTAATCCTGTTCGCTCCCCACGCTTTCGCACATCAGCGTCAATACAGTGCCAGGTAGTCGCCTTCGCCACTGGTGTTCTTCCTAATATCTACGAATTTCACCTCTACACTAGGAATTCCACTACCCTCTCACTGATTCTAGCGTGCAAGTATCAAAGGCAGTTCCGGGGTTGAGCCCCGGGCTTTCACCTCTGACTATGCACACCGCCTACGCGCGCTTTACGCCCAGTAAATCCGAACAACGCTAGCCCCCTCCGTATTACCGCGGCTGCTGGCACGGAGTTAGCCGGGGCTTCTTCTGCAGGTACCGTCATCATCGTCCCTGCTGAAAGTGCTTTACAACCCTAAGGCCTTCTTCACACACGCGGCATGGCTGGATCAGGGTTTCCCCCATTGTCCAATATTCCCCACTGCTGCCTCCCGTAGGAGTCTGGGCCGTGTCTCAGTCCCAGTGTGACTGGTCATCCTCTCAGACCAGCTACTGATCGTAGCCTTGGTAAGCCGTTACCTTACCAACAAGCTAATCAGACGCGGGCTAATCCTGGAGCGATAAATCTTTCCCCCTTGGGGCGTATACGGTATTAGCTAACGTTTCCATTAGTTATTCCGTACTCCAGGGCATATTCCCACGCGTTACTCACCCGTGCGCCACTATCCATTGTGGTCCGAAGACCACGGATCGTTCGACTTGCATGTGTTAGGCCTGCCGCCAGCGTTCGTTCTGAGCCAGGATCAAACTCTTAAGTTGAATTGGAGTTGTCCTGTACAAACACATTACACAATTTATTTGGTGTTGCGTAAGATACGTTGACAACGTCCGAACTAGCGAACCGCCGCCTACGCATCCCTTTCGAGATCTCTTTACGATGTCAAATAGCGCTTAACTAAGACGCCCGAGGCCGAAGCCCTGAACCCCTCAAAAAAGGTCTCGCAACCGCGGGTCCCGTGGGGTCCCTTACTGCGAGAGAGGCGGGTTCTACAGGGTGCCCCCCCCTACGTCAAGCATAGTTTTAAAATTAAAAAAACTTAGTAAAATCAAGACACTGAGGGCGCTAAACCGGCCAAAAACGATGTCATCGGCGCAAAGTTCAAAAATTAGGCGTCAGTTTTGTGTCTGTTAAACGAATCTCTAGTGAATTCATACGCTTAGAGCACCGTTATCAGGTGCCATTTATGCCAAAAGCGCGCTGTACCCTCTAACCTTACCATATCGTACGCGGGCACGGGCAATTTTTGTGCGCCAAAAGTTGACATCACGATTCGAATGACTCATGTTTCCATTAAGAATCAAGGGGTTGAGATCAGTAGCCCGTTAAAAGGCTGCCGCAAAGCCCCGATAAAAAGAACAAGTACGACGACATGAGAGAGAGAACCTCGTTACGCGAGGGGCGAAATGAGGGTTAATTTGAATCCGAACACCGTTTGGTATTCTGGGGTAGGCGCGCTGCTGGGCGCGGCCATTGCTTTAGGTAGTCAGGTCAGTTCGACGTCAGAGTCGGTGTCACGGCTCATTGCAGAGCGCCCAAGCGGCACGTCAGCGAAAACGGTCGTTGAATCTGCCGCTGACGCATTGGGCATCCTTCCAATCGAAGTTTCCGCCAATGCCACACCCGTATTCGACAAGAACGAGATAGTCGTCGGGTCTGGTGACACACTTCTTGCCCTTCTGCAGAAAAGCAAGATTCCGAATTCGGAAGCCCACGCAGCCGTTAGCGCCCTCAATGAGGTTTTTGACCCACGAGATATCCGGGTTGGACAAAAAATCGTCGTTTCTGCGACCACACGATCTACTGCCCCGTCCCTGGATGCTATCCGCATTGCTGTTGGACCGGGTCATGACGTCTTAGCCCTACGCAAAACCGACAATCGATTTGTTGCGACGGCGTTAAAGGCGGAGACAACAATAGAAACACAGGCCTTCGCAGGTACGATTAACTCTAGCTTATATGAAGCGGCTGTCAGCAAAGGGGTCCCAGCCCCAGTACTCGTCGATATGATCAAGTTATTTTCATATGACGTCGACTTTCAACGCGACATCCGGAGCAACGATAGCTTCGAGTTGATGTTTGACCGACGCGTTACACAAGATGGCCTCGTTGTCGCAAATAATGGAATCGCTTATGCGTCTATGACGCTTCGCGGCAAGACGTTTAAAATTTATGCTTTTGAACACACCGAGGGCGAGACCGACTATTACACAGAAGAGGGCAAAGGCACCCGCAAAGCGCTGATGCGCACGCCTATTAATGGTGCTCGCTTATCGTCATCTTTCGGGCGGCGTAAACATCCCGTCCTTGGCTATACCAAAATGCACCGAGGCGTCGATTTCGCAGCACCGCGTGGCACACCCATTTACGCAGCCGGCGACGGTATCGTCGAGAAACGGCAACGCTGGAGTAGCTTCGGCAATTACATCCGCATCCGCCACGGCGATGGCTTTGCTACGGCCTATGCCCACATGAAAGGCTTCTCGAAAGGCTACAGTGTTGGTAGCCGCGTGAAGCAGGGCGCAGTCATCGGTTACGTCGGCACGACGGGTCGGTCCACAGGCCCTCACCTGCATTACGAAGTCTTCAAAAATGGCGGCCAGGTGAACCCCATGAAAGTTCGCTTCCCGGCATCCAAATCACTGACGGGAGAAGAACTTGTCGCGTTTCAGGACGCACGGTCAGAAACAGACCGCTTGTGGGTCGGCATCACCTCTCAGCGGGATGTTGCCTCTCTCACGAATGAGACAGACGAACGCTCCGTCGAATAGAGACTGTCTGCATCTTATGATGCTGTTTTGGCGGCCGCTGAGCCATTAATGGAAAGGTGGTCACCGTCGACAGATACCTTGACCGTCTCTCCGTCTCGGATGTCGCCGTTTAACACCATTGTCGCCATCGTGTTTTCCAAATGACGCTGGATCACGCGTTTAAGAGGCCGGGCGCCATAAACTGGGTCGTACCCCTGTTGACCAAGCCATTCAGCCGCAGCGCTATCAACGTCGAGAACGATGTCCCGATCAGCAAGTCTAGCCGCGAGGCGGGAGACCTGGATATCAACGATAGCACCCATTTGGTTCTGACTGAGGCGATGGAATAAGAGCATTTCATCAAGACGGTTGAGAAACTCGGGCCTGAACGCGCTGCGCACAAAAGCCATCACATCTTCACGAACGTCATCTGGGTCGGCCCCGTCACTCTGTGCCGCCAGCACATCCGATCCGAGATTAGACGTCATAACAATCAACGTATTACGGAAATCAACCGTCCGGCCTTGGCCATCCGTTAACCGCCCATCATCTAGGACCTGCAATAAGACATTAAAGACGTCTGGGTGGGCCTTCTCGACCTCATCAAACAAAATAACTTGGTACGGTCGGCGGCGCACAGCTTCTGTAAGCGCACCTCCTTGCTCATAGCCGACGTAACCGGGCGGCGCACCGATCAATCGCGCGACTGCGTGCTTCTCCATGTATTCGGACATATCGACACGCACCATAGCGGTCTCATCGTCAAACAAAAATTCTGCCAGGGCTTTCGTCAATTCTGTTTTGCCAACGCCGGTCGGCCCTAAAAACAAGAACGAGCCAATAGGACGGTTAGGGTCCTGGAGCCCTGCCCGCGAGCGCCTAACCGCGTTAGAAACCGCGGCAATAGCCTCTTCTTGGCCAATAACACGCCGACCAATCTGCTCTTCCATTTGCAACAATTTATCGCGCTCACCCTCGAGCATTTTATCAACCGGAATACCGGTCCAACGCGAAACAACACTGGCTATATGCTCGGCAGTGACTTCCTCGGTCACAACCGCCGCCACACTGTCCTGACGCTCGGCATCTGCAAGCTTTTGTTCCAACTCGGGAATGACCTGGTGCTGTAATTGCCCGGCACGTTCGTACTTACTGCCACGTAGCGCGTGATCAAGTTCAAGACGCGCTTGCTCAAGCGCTTCCTTCACGCGAGTGGCATCAGCGAGTTTATTCTTCTCGCCCTGCCACCTTTCAGTGAGTGATGCAGAGCTGTTTTCCAGCTCTTCAAGTTCGGCACTCAACTTCTCCAGACGATCCCGTGACGCGCTATCTTTCTCTTTCTTCAGCGCTTCTCGTTCGATCTTTAACTGAATGATTTTACGGTCGAGTTCGTCCAACTCTTCTGGCTTTGAGTCCACTTCCATGCGTAAACGACTTGCAGACTCATCCATCAAATCGATCGCTTTATCAGGTAAAAACCGGTCCGTGATGTAACGATTGGATAACGTCGCAGCAGAAACCAGAGCACTATCTGAGATACGCACCCCATGGTGCATTTCATACTTCTCTTTAATTCCCCTCAGAATCGAAATGCTGTCTTCAACAGTTGGTTCGCTGACAAAAACAGGCTGAAAACGTCTGGCTAGGGCAGCATCTTTTTCCACGTGCTTGCGATATTCTTCAAGAGTCGTCGCTCCAATGCAGTGAAGCTCGCCCCGTGCCAGCGCTGGTTTCAACAAATTGGAAGCATCCATCGACCCTTCAGCAGCGCCAGCGCCAACCAAGGTGTGCATCTCATCAATAAAGAGCACAATCTGCCCGGCTGCCTCCGTGACCTCATTCAGAACAGCTTTGAGCCGCTCTTCAAATTCGCCACGAAATTTCGCGCCCGCAATAAGAGACCCTAGGTCCAGCGTAAGCAGAGACTTCTTTTTTAGGCTTTCTGGCACATCACCATGAACGATTCGCAGCGCCAACCCTTCCGCGATAGCCGTTTTACCGACGCCGGGTTCACCAATAAGGACAGGGTTATTTTTCGTCCGACGCGATAAAACTTGAATAGTCCGGCGAATTTCTTCGTCTCTACCAATAACTGGATCAAGCTTGCCATTGGTTGCCGCTTCAGTGAGATCCCGTGTGTATTTTTTCAGAGCTTCGTATTGATCTTCAGCGCTAGCGGAATCGGCAGTGCGCCCCTTGCGCAAGTCATTAATGGCCGCATTGAGACCCTGTGTCGTTGCCTGCACATCAGCAAGCGCTTTTCCGGTATCGGACTTAGCGTCAAAAGCGAGAGCGAGGAGGAGGTACTCAGCCGTGACGAACGAATCACCAGCTTTCTTTGAAAGCTGCTCCGCCTGATCAACAACTTTCGCCAAATCTTGAGAGAAATACATCTGGGTATTGGAGCCTTCAACACCGGGCACCTTGCCGAGGGCTTGGTCGACCAACGTCAGCGCACGTTTAGAATCGCCGCCCGCGGCATCTATAAGGCGACTGGCTTGCCCCTCGTTATCGTCAAGCAGTGCTTTTAGGAGATGAAACGGCAATACCTGCTGGTGATTGTCTCTAAGGGCAATCGTTTGAGCAGCTTGAAGAAACCCTTTTGACCGTTCGGTCAGTGATTCAAGATTCATAGGTCCAAGTCCCTTATGCGCGACAAGCCAAGGATTCCCCTAGCAAGGCAAAATCCTCAGCCCTCAAAATTGGGCTTAGACACCAATATTGGGGACAGACATCATCCCCGCAAGGTGAACCTGCGAATTAATTAGATAGTAAGTAAAATTGAGTCTCTAAGAACAGCTACTCAGCCGCTTCCGGGGCTGGTGTATCAGTCTCGTTCGCAGCTGCTTTCTTAGGTGGACGCCCACGCCGAGGCTTCTTTTCAGCCGGTGCATCTTTCTTAGCGGCCGCCTTTTTCGCTTCGACAACAGGTTCTTTCACCGGAGCGGCAGACTCTTCTGCTTTCGGAGCGGCAGCCTGCTCTACTTTCGGAGTCTCAACCTGCGGCGGAGCCTTTACCTCTGCAGGCTTATCTTCAACTGCAGTTTGCACCGGTATCGTCTGCACGTTCGATGCGTCATTGCTGTTGTTATTATTCTGCTGATCATTCCGCTGAGTGTTCTGCTGAGTGTTCTGCTGAGTGTTCTGCTGAGTGTTCTGCTGAGTGTTCTGCTGAGTGTTCTGCTGAGTGTTCTGCTGAGTGTTCTGCTGAGTGTTCTGCTGAGTGTTCTGCTGAGTGTTCTGCTGAGTGTTCTGCTGAGTGTTCTGCTGATCATTCCGCTGCGCTTGCTGCTCATTGCGAGCATTCACGATTCGATAATAGTGATCCGCATGTTGATGGAAATTCTCTGCCGCAATGCGATCTCCTTGCTGAGTCGCGTCACGAGCCATGGCCATATACTTGTCCATAAGCTGCTGAGCATTGCCGCGGTTACGGCCGCCATTTTGGTCGAAGTTTCCACTTCGCCCCTGAGGACGTTTTCCGCTGTTATTATTATTGCGGTTGCGTCCCCGTCCCTTAGAACCGGTCATTTTTGACATAGAATATTGTGCCGAGTTGTTGGATCAAATTCCTTTTGGTCCAGCCATAACCGCAACGGAAAACTCTCCGCCTCGCGGCTCCCGGGTCTCGTCTTATGGGAGTTGACTGTGAACAGCCCCTGCTGTTCTAAAACGAAGACCTTACTTCTCTGGCCAACCGGCCTACTCATCAAGGTCTTCGTTGATAAAAAGATCGTAGACAGCTTGTTTCAGTTTTCCAACCCTTTTTTACGTTGCTTGAGCAGAAAGACAGCGAATAGTTCCACCTAGGTCCTTATGGCTTTCGATTCGCAGTAGTCCTTCTGCCCGCATAATCGATTCGACCTCATTGTGTTGCCCCTGACCAAATTCCACGATTACGACGCCACCAGGCCTTAACAATCGACGACAATCTGGCAATATTTTTCGATATGCCTCAAGGCCATCAGCCCCCCCCACCAATGCTCGCATTGGATCAAACAGCTGAACGTCACGGGATAAACCTGGCACATCGTCGGCACGAATGTAGGGCGGGTTACTGACAATCAAATCAAACTGGCCGTCCAAAGTATCCACCCAGTTACTCACACAGAATTTTGCCCGGTCAGCGCATCTCAGCGCATCCGCATTTTTCTGCGCGGTCTGAATGGCACCCGAGGATATATCCACACCCAAGCCCCATGTAGATTTCCACTCACTCAGCAGAGCAAGCAGCAAGCATCCCGAGCCAGTCCCAATATCAAGAAACAACATTTCATGGTCTTGCGATTCGGAAACTAGTTCTAAAGCAGCCTCGATAATGGTTTCAGAATCTGGTCTAGGGTCGAGAGTATCCACCGATAACAAAAACGGGAGGCTCCAAAATTCGCGAACACCCAAAATTCTACTGACGGGTTCACCAGAGCATCGTCGTCGAACCAATGTCAAAAGCGCCGCGTGTTCATGGTCCAGAAGTTCAGCGCGCGCGTGCATGAGGATTTCAGTCGGCTCACATTTCAGAATTGAAGACGCAAGAATGCGCGCATCGAGCCGCGGAGACTCAACACCAAACTTAGAAAGCTCAGCTATGCAGGTTTCGAGAACCTCTTCCATCTTATAGCTCATGGCATTTGCCGTTTTGGCTAGTTGCTCATCGCAGCAAGTTTGGCCGCCTGATCCTCTGATGTCAGTGCATCGACGACTTCATCGAGCGCAGTCCCTTCCATCATGTCATCAAGCTTGTACAAGGTGAGATTAATACGGTGCTCAGTAACGCGGCCCTGCGGATAGTTGTAGGTCCTGATTCTTTCTGACCTGTCACCACTACCGACTTGGCCTTTGCGATCTGCCGCCCGTGCCAAGTCTTTTTCAAGCTTTGCGTTGTCGTAGAGACGCGCCCGCAACACCTTCATCGCTTTAGCCTTGTTCTTGTGCTGGGAACTCTGGTCCTGGCACTGAACGACCGTATTCGTGGGAATATGGGTAATCCTTACGGCACTGTCCGTCTTGTTGACGTGCTGACCACCCGCCCCCTGCGCACGATAGGTATCAATGCGCAAATCCTTGGTGTCGATGTCGATATCGACGTCTTCGACTTCCGGCATGATGGCGACGGTCGCAGCAGACGTATGAACACGACCACCAGATTCCGTTGCAGGCACACGTTGGACCCTATGAACGCCTGATTCAAACTTAAGGCGACCGAACACACCTTTGCCGGAAATCGTCGCAATGGCTTCCTTAAACCCGCCGATCCCTGTTTCGTTAAGGTCTATAATTTCAAACTTCCATCCCTTTGAAAACGCATACCGTTCGTACATGCGGAACAAATTGGCCGCGAATAACGCCGCTTCTTCACCACCTGTACCGGCTCGCACTTCTAACAACGCATTGCGGGCATCATCAGCGTCCTTCGGAATCAGCATGACCTGGAGTTCTGCTTCTTCACCTGGCACACGACTCAACAGGTTGGACAGCTCTTCCTCAGCCATCGCCTTCATGTCTTTGTCACCCGCGGACTCTTGGACAATCGCTTGGGCTTCAATGATCTCGTCTCGAAGTTGTCCGACCTCGTGAATTTTCTCGACTATAGGGCCGAGGTCCGACAACTCTTTACCGAGTTCGGAAAGAAGCTTTGAATCAAGGTCTCTGTCAGTTGATAACCGAGATTGAATCTCTTCGTGTCGCGCAACGATACGCGTAAGGCTTTCTTCTAAACTCATAACTTAACTGCTTCGATCACCCGTAATTGGATTTGAGAGTCTGAGCGACGTCGCTCAACAAAATAACTTTCTGCTCACCGCTATCAAGGTCACGTAAAACGACGTTGCCATCCTTGAGTTCGTCTTCTCCCAAAATAACGGCAGCCCGGGCGTTACTCTTATCTGCCCGCTTCAAGCGCTTTTTCATATTTCCGGTAAAAGAGAACTCTATGAAAAGCCCAGCGTTCCTGAGGTCTTGAACAAGTGTCTGTGCTTTGCTCCCCAAGTCCGCAGAGACCGGGATAACGGATATGGGCCGGTTTCGTGTCGGGCTTACGTCTGACAGCATCGCGAGCCGTTCAATACCTGCTGCCCAACCAACGCCTGGTGTAGACGGGCCACCCATCTGGCCAATAAGGCCGTCATACCGCCCTCCAGCGAGAACCGCACCCTGCGCGCCAAGCTCAGTGGTGATAAACTCGAAAGCCGTGTGACAATAGTAATCCATACCACGCACCAGGTTTGGGTTGCGCTCAAATGGAATATGGAGATCAGTCAAACCTGTCTGAACCGTATCAATGAATAGTTTTGACGCATCATTGAGGTGTTCTGCGAAATCTGGAGCGCCGGCGATAATCTTCCGATCACCTTCATTTTTGGAATCTAATATCCTCAACGGGTTCTTTCCAAGACGGTCTCTGCTGTCCTCGGACAGTTCCGACTCATACGATTTAAAGTAATCGACCAATACAGTGCGAAACGCCGAACGACTCTCGACGTCCCCCAAAGAGTTAATCTCCAACTTCACTTGATCAGCTAACCCCAGCCCGCCAAGAATTTGATGGGCTAACGCAATGACTTCGATATCAGCTTGAGGTCCTTCGACGCCAATCAGCTCTACGCCGAATTGATGAAACTGTCTTTGTCGACCTTTCTGAGGTCGTTCGTGACGAAACATTGGGCCATTGTAAAATACTTTGATCGGGGCATGTTGAGCCATCCCATTCGAGATAAACGCTCGCGCAACACCAGCCGTGCCCTCGGGGCGCAAAGTAATCTTGTCACCACCCTTCGTCTCGAAGGTATACATCTCCTTCGTCACGATATCTGATGTGTCGCCTAGTGTTCGCGCGAATACATCTGTGAACTCAAAGATCGGCGTTGCCATTTCTTCGAACCCATAAAGCCCCGACGTTGCCATCGCCACATCTTCAACGTGACGGTGGCGCCTGCGGTCTTCGGGTAGGAGGTCGTGTGTTCCGCGTACGGGTTGGAGATTACTCACAAGGAATCGTCCTCAATCAAAGCTGAGTCAGTTTAGTCTAAGTTAGTCGCTATTCGGCGGCGTGTGCAGGTTCGTTTATATTGTCGGCCTTATCGCGTTCGATTTGCGCAGCCTTTTCCTCGATCAATGAGACGAGGTGGTCGATTTTCTCATCATCACCAATATTGTGATCAGGCGAACCCGAGAGATATACCTTGTGGGCGCCATTCCCACCGCCGGTAATGCCAACATCAGTGAGGCGCGCCTCTCCGGGCCCATTCACCACACATCCAATAATCGATACAGAAAGGGGGGTGGCAATATGCTCCAGTCTTTGCTCGAGCGTTTCAACCGTCTTGATAACGTCAAAACCCTGCCTTGCGCATGACGGGCAAGAGACGATACGCACCCCTCTATGGCGCAGATCCAGAGACTTCAAGAGATCAAAGCCAACCTTAATTTCTTCTACAGGGTCCGCTGACAAGGACACGCGAATGGTATCGCCGATACCGGCCCACAACAAACTCCCGATCCCAACTGCCGACTTTACCGTGCCAGATCGCAAACCACCGGCTTCTGTAATACCGAGGTGAAGCGGGTAGTCACATTGATCCGCCAAGCCTTGGTATGCGGCAACAGCCAAGAAAACATCAGATGCCTTCACACTGATCTTAAATTCCGTGAAGTCATGATCTTCTAGAATTTTCGCATGGAACAATGCGCTTTCCACCAGGGCTTCTGGATTGGGTTCGCCATATTTTTCCAGCAGATGTCGCTCTAAACTTCCTGCGTTAACACCGATACGCATGCTACAGCCGTGATCCTTGGCCGCTTGCACCACATCATGCACGCGCTCTTTGGAACCGATGTTTCCTGGGTTAATTCGCAAACAAGCTGCGCCAGCTTCAGCCGCTTCGATGGCTCTCTGATGGTGAAAATGAATGTCAGCGACGATCGGAACACTGACCGACTTCACGATTTCTGCCAACGCAGCCGTGGAATCTTCATCCGGACAGGAAACGCGGACTATATCTGCACCCGCCTCTTCCAGCGCCTCAATCTGAGCGATTGTCGCTGCAGGGTCAGATGTCAGCGTGTTGGTCATAGATTGCACAGAAATCGGCGCATCACCGCCCACGGCAACAGGCCCAACCATAACTTGGCGGGATTTTCGTCTGTGGATATCTCTATAAGGCCGAAGGCTCATCGGATTCTGCAACTGCTCAGGTCTAGTGTCTACGTTGGCTGGGCTTATAGCTTAAAAAACTAGCCCACAATAGTCAGGCTTTTGGATCGTGTTAGCTTGGGGCAACCCCAGATCTCAACCGCTCTGCACTGAGAGGCACACCCCGTCGTACAGCGCCAACGTCACCCAGCGGGGGCATAAGCTCGCCTCCAACGAAAACTTCAAGGCCACCTGCGTTGCCAGTCATCAGGGTCAGGCCGTCGCGACCTGGCACCTGATAAACTTCGCCTTCCCGCAGCAACCGCGTAAGGAGAAGCTCATTGCCGTCGCGCACCTGAATCCAGCTATCCGATTTTGCCCGCAGCTCTATAACAAGGGGCTCCTCAGGGTCGGTGGCCGTGGGCGTAGTTTCGGTTGCCGCCGCTTCGGTGACGGTGCTCGCATCCGCGTCTGCCTCAGCTTGGACCTCAAGCTCTTCGCTCCCAGTCTCGGTAGGCTCAACAACTACAGCGGTTTCAGCGACGTCAACCGGAGGCGTTTCCTCGGTCTCTAACATCGCAACCTCACTAGAAGGCTCTATGCTTTCACCGTCTGGTGTTTCATTCGCTAGTTCTATCGGCGCAGCATCAATGCTCTCGGACGCCACAACCACATCTTCGTCCACGGGGTCCGTTGACTCAGCCACGACTTCAACATCCACAGATGGCTCACCCTGAGTCGGTGACTGCTCAGGCGCGGGTACAGACTCTGGCTCAACAATTTCAGGCTCAACAACAACCGTATTCTCGGGTTCGACGGGCGCAGAACGAACCGGTACAGGTTCAACCGAGACCACTTCCGCCACGACCGCTTCAGCTTCGGCCAGATCCTGGGCAGGCTCAACTGGAGCTTCTTCTATGGCCGGAACGACAACGTCAGCATCCGCTGTGACTATATCTGAAGCAACCGTATCGTCTTGGGTTTCGCTTACCATTTCGTCATTAGCGGCAGCATCTGGCGCACCAGCGTCAGGCATAACGTCCAATTCATCACCACCCTCGTCTTGACCAACACCGGTCTCCGACGAAACGGCATTGGCCGCGAGTTCAACTTGATTTTCTGGAACCTGCGACTCAACAGGCATCGGTTCAATTACTTCTGCCGATTGAACGGCATCACCTTCGTCAATCAACACGGCTAAGCGGCCTGGAACTTCTTGGATTAAATCTACAGCATCACGGTCAGCATTGGTCATCGTGTACCATGCACCGTAGACCACCATTCCCATTGTTACGGCTATGGCGAGCAACCCACCGTTCGGCAAACCACTCTCTGTGCTTGGAATAGGGAATTCAAATCGGGTCTTCGTAACAGTCCCGTCGGTCTCTTCTCTCAGACGACGAACGACCTCATTCCCATCAAGGCCCAAGTAATCGGCATACGCCCGGACAAAACCGATCGAATACGCGCTACCAGGCAAATCTTCGTGGCGGCCATCCTCAATAGCAACGAGGTAGCCATACCGAATTCTCAGAATTTTAGCGATTTCCTGAAGGTCGCCACCGGTTCGCATGCGAGTGGCACATAGCAGCGCGCCAATGTGGTCAGCTTGAACCGGCTCATCCGCCCGTTCTCCTGGTTCCCCAGAACCTTGCCCCTCATCCGAAGCCAGTTCAGATGCAGGCGCTGCGCCGCCAAAAGGGTCTGCCTTGTTCAAATCTTCGGTCTTCTCTTCCACGAATTCAAATCTGAAAATCTTGGGACGCATTTAATACAGCTTTAGAGCCGCATCTGAGGCACCCCTATCAACCCTCATTTACGCCCTATCTTTGTATCATATTGATACAATTAGAACAATTAACGGTAGCGTTGGTAAAAGCGCCGCCCTATTGGCCGGACGGTGACCTAGTGATTCCGTTTCCGAAGAGCAGCGTTAGCTTGATCAAAAATCTCAGCAATAATCTCTACTGTAGGCTGCTCTTTTTTAACCATACCCACGCTCTGCCCCGCCATGAGAGAGCCGTTTTCCACATCACCTTCGATGACCGCACGACGCAATGAGCCAGCCCAAAAATGCTCGATCTCCAGTTGGGCCGCCCCCTGTTCGATCTCACCCGCCACAAATTTTTCAATCATGGCTCTCTGGGTCGCCATAAATTCTTCCGTTCCAGCGTTGGTAAGGGCTCGCACGGGAATAACCGGAAAGCGCTTATCGATTTGAACAGTCGGCATGGCATCACGTGCATTCCCACGGATGAATGCCTTCTTGAAATTCGGATGCGCGATACTTTCTTCAGCGCAAACGAACCGCGTTCCCATTTGAACGCCGGATGCACCCATCTCAAGGTAATTCACGACGACTTCGCCTCTACCGATGCCGCCAGCGACAAAGACCGGGACCTCGGTAACGGCCGGCAGAATTTCTTGAGCCAGCACACTGGTCGACACTGGACCAATATGCCCCCCTGCTTCCGAACCTTCGATCACTAAGGCATCTGCGCCCATCTTCATAAGACGTTTGGCAATAACGAGTGCGGGAGCAAAACAAATTACTTTTGCCCCACCCTCCTTAAGCGTTTTTATCGAAGCAGACGACGGCAGGCCTCCGGCCAGCACGACATGTGTCACCGAATTTCTAAGGCATACTTGAATCAACTCATCGAGATCCGGGTGCATCGTGATGAGGTTCACGCCATATGGCTTAGACGTCAGTTGAGCAGTCGCTTTAATCTCTGCGTCCAACAGATCAGGGGTCATAGAACCGCACGCGATAACCCCAAAGCCACCAGCATTGGAGATTGCAGAAACCAAGTTCCGCTCAGACACCCACGTCATCGCACCACACATGATCGCGTGCTGGCACCCAAGAAATTCGGTGCCACGGCGCCATAAATCAGTCAGGTGGCCAGGGGTCATTGATTCACTCATTTGGTAACTCTTCTCATTCAGCGTCCAGACCAAAAGCGGTGTGCAAGGAGCGCAATGCAAGCTCAGTGTACTCCTCAGAAATAAGCACGCTCACCTTAATCTCAGACGTTGAGATGACTTGTATATTGATACTCTTTTCCGCCAACGCCTCGAACATTGTCTTGGCCACACCAACGTGGGATCGCATCCCTACGCCAATCACGGATACTTTCACGACCTGAGCATCAACGCGTACTTCGCGGCACGTGATAGCCTCCGCGCGCTCAACGACACCGCGAGCACGATCAACATCGGCGCGCCCGACCGTGAAGGTCATATCCGTGGTGCCATCTTCCGACACATTCTGAACGATCATATCAACGTTGATGCTGGCATCCGCAAGCGAGCCAAAGATAGATGCCGCTATGCCTGGACTATCCGCAACACCAATCAAGGTGACCTTTGCTTCGTCGCGGCTATAAGCGATTCCACTTACGATTTCTTTTTCCACAATTTCATCCTCGTCACATACAAGGGTCCCAGGCGCCGTCGTGAATGAAGACAGCACTTGCAAACGCACATGGTGATTCATTGCCAATTCTACAGACCGTGTTTGAAGAACCTTGGCACCAAGAGACGCCATTTCTAGCATTTCTTCATAGGTAATTTTATCGAGCTTACGTGCTGACGGCACAATACGAGGATCAGTCGTATAGACTCCTTCAACATCTGTGTAGATATCGCAACGATCCGCGTTCAATGCTGCAGCCAGCGCAACAGCTGTCGTATCGGACCCACCGCGACCGAGCGTCGTAATTCTATTGTCTGCGCCGAGCCCCTGAAAACCAGGAATCACCGCGACTTGACCGTCTTCAAGGCGACTGACCAGTTCATCTGTCTCAATTGAGGCGATGCGGGCCTTGCTATGAACGCTGTCTGTATGAATTGGAATCTGCCACCCCATCCAGGAGCGGGCCTGAACCCCTAGGTTCTGAAGCACCATGGCGAGCAAACCACTCGTCACCTGCTCTCCAGTTGACACAACAACATCATATTCGCGCGCGTCATGCATTGGCGATGCCGCGCTGCAATACTCTACAAGTTGGTTGGTCACGCCTGACATGGCCGAAACGACCACTGCAACCTGATGACCTGCATCCACCTCAGCTTTGACCCGTTCGGCCACTGCCTGGATGCGCTCTATATCGGCAACTGATGTGCCGCCAAATTTTTGAACGATCCGCATTGTTCAACCCTATTCGTATGGCAGCTGAGCTGCCGTCGTATCGCAGCAGAGCTGCAGAACACGGCCCAATAAGCCAGAAAAACGTTAACAGGCTTGTTGTTCCGTGACCGATGGCCCTTCTATTTGGTAAGTAAGACTCTCGGAGCCCACGTTCTTGGGCGGCGTATACATACTGAAAGGCCCGGAAACAGGCAAGAAAGGCCTGTAACCTAAGGTGAATCGATCTATGGCGAACATGAGCACCACCTTGGAACCGCAAAAAGCCGCAAGTTCTCGCGATCAGCGCGAAATTGACGGCTTTTCAGCCCATGCGCTGTCTTGGTGGGACACAGCAGGCCCCTTTGCGCCTCTTCACCGCCTGAATCCGACGCGAATTCGTATTATTGCTGACCTTTTGTCGGAGCATTTTTCGAGGCCACTTGGCGGAAACACGCCATTTTGCGACTTAAACCTGACCGATGTTGGCTGTGGTGGAGGCCTCGTTGCGGAACCCTATGCTCGCCTCGGCTTTGACGTAACGGGTATGGACGCCTCTAAAGAAAACATCGCTACCGCCCAGGAGCATGCAGCAAGCTCGGGTCTCCAAATCGATTACCACGTTGGCGCCCCAGAGGATGCAGCGTTTGATCGTCTCGCTTTTGACGCCGTCATCGCACTCGAGGTGGTTGAGCATGTCAGCGATATCGAAACATTCGTGAACAGCCTTACGACGAAAGTTAAGCCGGGCGGCATACTGGTTATGTCCACAATCAACCGCACTTTAAAAAGCATGGCCCTCGCCAAGATCGCAGCGGAATACATTTTACGTTGGGTTCCCGCTGGAACACATACGTGGTCGAAGTTCGTTAAACCGAGCGAACTCTCCCAACACCTCCGCCGTGAAGGCTTCAGGGTCCATGCGATGCATGGCATGGATTACGATCTCTCAACTGGCGAATGGAGCAGTAGTGAGGACGTCTCCGTCAACTACATCCTTGCCGCAACAAGGGCATAACTGTTGAAGCCGAACGAGGGATGGTTTGAACGACTTAGAAACGCTCTTACGCGACGTGGGCCAGCCGGAACACCGTCGAACCTAGACGCTGGCATATCTTTTATTGAGAGCGGCGACTATGAACACGCGATCAACACGCTAAGTGAAGAAACGCGCAGAGACCCACGATCAGTTACGGCGCTCTATAGTTTAGGGACGGCCTTTATCCTGCACGGCCAGACCGAAAACGGTCTATCAGCGATGGATGAAGCGTTAAGACTCGATCCAAACTGTTGGCCGGCTCTGATCAACTCCGCAAAAGTAAAGATCGGACTTAATCGCCTTCCCGAGATCACGGCCGCGTTTCAAAAAGTCACCTCTCTGTCTCAAATGCCGGTTGACGCAGCTCTTCCGTATGCCCGCAGCCTAGTCGACACGCGACAGTTTACCGCTGCGTTCCAAGTTCTGTTTAGGTATCGGCGCCAACTCAAAGACTCACCGGACTACTGGCTACTTTTTGGCGTATCGTGCCAGTTCATTGGCTTGTCAACAGAAGCCGAAGCCGCTTTTCGTCATTACAGATCATTGGGTCCGGTTGCGCCTGAGATGGAAAGCCGACATGCGCGCCTCATAGGCGACAAAGGTGAATATGGGCAGTCTAGCGCCCTGCTAAGCCGTTATATGATGGGCCCGGCACAAACGTCAGAGACCACTATCGCCTATGCCCGTGTTCAAGAAATTCAAGGTGATAGGACGGCGGCAGCCAAGATTTATGAAGACATTTTAGCGGCAGATCCAAAACACGTGGAGGCCTTAACAAACCTAGGCAATCTCACCAAAGCATCTAAAGATTTTGTACGTTCTGAATCTCTCTATCGTCGTGGATTGGAACTCAGCCCAACGTCAGCCACGTTGCATAAAAATCTCTCCAACCTTCTTGGTGCAACATTCCGTGCGGAAGAAGCGGTGCAAGAACTTGAGAGAAGCGTCGAACTTTCTCCGAGCAACCCATACAATCTAAGCGATCTGATATTTTCGCAGCATTACTTAAAACGTGTGGAACAAAACGAATTCAAAGCCCATGCCGGGACATGGGGCAGAAAGCATGGAACGACCCAGAAGCAAATTGTGCGGCCAAAAAACAGCAACGCTAAGACACCACTTCGCATTGGACTTATCTCAGGAAGTTTCCGTCAGCACCCTGTTGGTTTCCTTGCTCTCGCCGGCCTTGAGCAATTAGATCGAACTGAATTTTCAATAACCTGCTATGCGAACCAAGTGGGCGGTGACTCCTACACAGAAAGATTCCGCAAGCTAAGCGACCGATGGCGTCAAATCGTTCACCTCAACGACGAGCATCTCACGTCGCTCATTCGAGAGGACCGTATTGATATACTAATAGAGATGTCAGGACATGCGGCGGGCCACCGCCTTCCGGTGGTCGCACGGCGCGTTGCTCCTCTGCAAATCAAATGGATCGGTGGGCAATTCAACACCATGGGGATTGATGCGATTGACTATTTTCTATCCGACCCAGTTGAGTCGCCTAGCAGTCACGACGATCTATACTTCGAACGCATTCACAGATTGCCTTCAGTTTACGCCTGTTACGAACCACCTGTCGCGGCGCCGACGGTCGGCTCCCTTCCTGCGCTGACAAACGAGTACATTACGTTTGGCAGCCTCAATAAACTCAACAAGATCAGTCCAGAAACAGTTTCGCTTTGGAGCGCATGCCTACGAGCAGTGCCAGACAGCAGATTGATTCTTCAAAACGAAACTTTCGATGACCCAAACAGTATTGAGCATGCCTACGCATTGTTTGCCGCGCACAAAATTGATGCCTCTCGCATTCAGTGTATCGGATTCACGCCCCATCCCGACCTATTTCGAACCTATCACCGAATTGATATTGCGCTTGATCCGCACCCCTACTCTGGCTGCCTAACGACATGCGAAGCTCTTTGGATGGGGGTACCTGTCGTGACTTTGCCCGGACCGACATTTGCCGGCCGGCATAGCGCTAGTTTCTTGAGTGCAACAGGATTGCCGGACTGGATTGCTGACGACGAAGACCACTACATCAGAATCATCAGTGAGAAATGTGTAGATCTAGAAGCTTTGTCTGAGCTGCGGAAAAATCTACGGCAGAAAATGGCTCAGTCACCGCTCTGCAACGCCGAGCAATTTGGCCAAGACTTAGGGACTGCGCTTAAAACAATGTGGAAAGAGAACTCGAATGAAAGTCGGCCACAAGCCGCTTAGGATGTTTTTCGTTTCTGCCACGGCACAGCAGCAATCTCGACACCTTCGTCGATGAGCTCTTTTGCTTCTTCCACTGACGCTTCACCATAGATGCCCCGCACCTCGGTTTCACCGTAGTGCATCTTGCGTGCTTCTTCCGGGAACTTAACGCCAACGTTATCGAAGTTTTTCTCAATCGTTGTCTGCAATTCCTTGATGGCCTCCACAGCTTTGGTCATAGCGGTCGCCATATCATCTGATTCTGAAATTTCCGGCACCTTGACCTTAGCCTCATCTGGAACTGACGCCGGAGCTAAATCTTTAAGACCTGACTTAGAAATTCGAGGGGCCATTGGCGCCTTACGAATTTTAGCACTGCCGCATATAGGGCAGGCTATTTTTCGGCTCTTGCGGAGTGTGTCGTAAGCGGAACTGTTCTTAAACCACGATTCAAAATCGTGCTCGCTCTCACATACCAAATCATAAACAATCATGGGCACACACCTAGTTCAGACCTCGCCCTTCTAAGCTTGCCCCAACTAAGTTTCAAGTTTGTTAAAACAACCGAAGCACAGGCATTAGGCTCTTTTAGCCACCTTCATTACTTAGAGGAACTCACGAAAGCGCGGTCGTGGCTCAATGATGGCATTTTCTGACGCGTACGCTCTACTTTGTGCACGTCTAAAGTCGCCGTAATTAATCCGACCTCCGCCCCAGCATCAGCAATGACGCTGCCCCAGGGGTCAACTATTAATGCATGCCCATACGTACCCCGGTCACCGGGGTGCATGCCTGTCTGGGCTGGCGCGACCACATAAACACCCGTTTCAATTGCCCGTGCGCGAAGCAGAACATGCCAATGCGCCTCTCCCGTGACCTGCGTAAAGGCCGATGGCACCGCAATTAGGTCTGCGCCAGCTTGCGCCAAGTCTCTAAACAATCCAGGGAAGCGAAGATCATAGCAAATCGTGAGACCCAGCTTGCACCACGGCAGCTCAACCACGACAGCCCTATCGCCAGGCGCGAATGTGGAACTTTCTGCATATCGTTCGCCGTTTCCAAGGTCGACGTCAAACATGTGAATTTTGTCGTACTGGGCGGCAATATTTCCATCAGAATCCAACACGTATGTACGATTGGCGATGCGGCCATCATCCAACAGAATCGATAGGCTACCGCAATGTACCCAGATACCATGCTGTTTCGCTGCGTCTTTGAAGGCAACTAGTCCTGGGTGATCTGTTTCAGTTGCGGCCTTACTTGTAATCGCCTTCCGTCCCCACTCCATCATGGTGACGTTTTCTGGCATGAAGACGATGTCTGCCCCATCACCGACCGCAGTTCCGATCATATCAACGGCCGTTGCAATGTTGTGCTCTAGGCTATTACCCGCATTCACCTGCAGGCAAGACGCCGTAAAAGATGTTTGTCCGGTGTCCATGGATAAGCGCTTAGCTCAGAGACTCTTCGGCCAGCATTTTGTCGAGATTGCCAGCACGGTCGAGCGCATATAGTTCGTCGCATCCGCCAACGTGCATATCGTTGATGAAAATTTGGGGCACGGTATGGCGTCCACCGGCGCGATTCATCATTTCCTTTTTCCGGCCAGAATCCATCAAGACATCAATCTCTTTGAATGCCGCACCTTTTTGATCAAGCAAACTCTTAGCGCGGTAACAAAACCCGCAGATCGGGGAGGAGTAAATTTCTATGTTGGCCATGGCTGTGAATTCCAGCTTCCTGTAACGTTGTGCTCGTTCATGGCATATTAGGCTCTGTTCCACACGCTTCAAGCGCTACACCTAGAAAACGGCTTCCGCCTCATGGCACCAACAGCACTCAACACAATTATATTGCTTGCCGGTGAAGCCGAAGCCCAATCTTTAGGCCGGTTTTTGTTGGCTGAGAACGCCACGCTAGAGATCATCGCAGCCCCAAACAGAGAACGCCTAGATGCGGCCTGTGACGATCTGAATCCCGGAACACGCCTCATTTCCTTCTACTCTCCAGTCATCGTTCCAAAGAGTCACCTCGAGGCTATGGACTGTGGGAGCTACAATTTTCATCCGGGTCCACCATCCTATCCCGGCCGGTATCCCAGCGTTTTTGCCTTATATGAAAGATCCAAAAACTTCGGTGTCACAGTTCATGAAATGGAAGAACGGGTCGATGAGGGTGCCATTATTACGGCAGAATGGTTCCCGGTCCCTGATGATTGCGACTTAGAAACTCTCGACACGCTTTCATTCAAATTGCTGATCAGTCTATTCGGTCGGCTTGCAAAACCGCTTGCAACCAACCCAGGGCGGCTCGCCACAAAACGCTTAGGGTGGTCGGGAAAGAAACGGTCTAAAGCAGACTGTGACGCACTGTGCACGATTGATGCATCTACACAGCCTGATGAAGTCGCCATAAGGACACGTGCTTGTGGCCCACATCTAAACCGCACCGATTAACCGCTGGGCGCGGGAACCCGCCCAACCACGAGAGCATCGACGCGCGACGCACCGGCCTCACGCAAAACACGCGCACATGAATCAAGCGTCGCCCCTGTCGTGAGAACGTCATCGATTAAAATAATTTTTTTGTCCGACACGACCTCTTCATCGGTCACAACAAATGCCCGCGCAACGTTTCGACGTCGCGCTGTCGCCGATAGCCCACCCTGTGATGGAGTCATTTTGCTACGGCGGAGTGCATTGTAAACGGATGGAACATGACTCAACCGAGACACCCATCGAGCGAGCAAAGCAGATTGGTTGTAGGTCCGAAAAAACAATCGCCAGCGATGAAGCGGTACAGGAATAATGAGGTCCGCATCTTCTAGTAGGCTTGCTCCAGCCCTCACCATCCATCGGGCTAAAGCGGGCGTGAAATCGGTCCGGTCAGCATGTTTGAGACGAGTCAGCAAATTGCGGCTCTTGTCGTCATAAACGAAGACAGCACGCGCTCTATCGAAAATAGGAGCCTGTCGTGCACATGCTCCGCAAACGGCCGTTTCCGCAGCTTCCACATAGATATCGACAAACGGGATTCCACACAGTGTACAAAATGGCTCAGTGATAAACGTGACGTCTTCGAAGCAAGAGGCACAGAGCGCACCAGGGTCAGCCACCACATCTCCACACATCATGCAGCGCGGTGGCATCACAGTATCCAGCGCCCGCCGCCCCATCTCTCGCCATCGAGTTTGTATTTTCAGCGTCGGCATCCTTTTCGACCGTCCGGTTGCTGTGTCATAAGCGTAGCATGAATTCTCCACCAAAAATCTTTGACCGACATAAAACCCGCCGTAATCGAGCGAAAGCGGCTCACATGCCAAACACCGCAGACTGGCTACAAACGGCCAACAGGCAGCAGCTTCTAGACAGATTGCTCGATATGAAACGGTCCTTTCACTCCGCGCTAAGCATGGGGTGTAAAAAAGGAGAGACGGCTAAGGCTTTGGCCCAAGATCACAATCTTGAAACTGTGATCGCCACCGACCTATCACACGCCTTCACCTGCAAAGCGAATATGGACGGCATAGCGGCGGTTACCGCTGACGAAGAATGGGTTCCATTTGGACCAGACGCATTTGACCTCATTATCGCGGAACAGTGCCTACACTGGACCAATGACCTCCCTGGTTCCCTGATTCAGCTTAAGCGATGCCTCCAGCCAGACGGTCTGTTTCTAGCCAGCCTTTTTGGGAGTGCAACTTTGCATGAATTGCGGGCCGCCTTGTTTGAAGCCGAGAGCAATCTGCTGGGCGGGGTGACGCCGCGTGTCTCCCCTTTTGTCGATGTTCGAGATGCGGGCAACCTGCTTCTTCGTGCAAACCTCGCCCTGCCCGTTGCAGACACTGACGTCATCGTACGAGAGTATGACTGTTTAGCGGACTTGTTTAACGAGCTGCGCCAGATGGGCGAAACCAATGCCATTCTCGATCGATTCAAGGGGCTGACGACGCCTCGCTTGTTCACTGCAGCCGAAGAAATATACCGTAACCGTCACGGGACAGAGCAAGGAAAGCTACGCGCAACCTTTGAAATTGTAACTCTGACCGCCTGGGCTCCAGCAGAAACGCAACAGAAGCCTATGGCACGTGGCTCGGCTCAGAATCGCTTATCTGATGCTCTTAGTTCAAAAGAAACGCCACTCGAATTCGATTGAGAACACAGGACCGAACCACATGAAATTTGAAACGCCACTCATCAAAGGCACCTTCGTTAAAAGATATAAACGGTTCTTTACTGACGTCATCCTAGAGAACGGCGAAACGGTAGTTGCGCACTGCGCGAATTCTGGATCCATGCTTTCGGTTAAACCCGAAGGCGCAACCGTTTGGATATCCCCAGCCAACAATCCGAAACGAAAACTGCAATACACGTGGGAGATCATTCAGATTGAAGGGCATAATGTAGGCATCAACACGGCCCACCCGAATCGAATTGTCGCAGAAGCCATAGCGGCAGGAGAGATTGCCGAACTCGCTGGATATGAGACGCAACGACGCGAGGTCAAATACGGCAAAAATTCCCGGATCGACGTCCTCTTAGAAAGTGAGGGGAAACCACCCTGCTACGTTGAGGTCAAGAATGTCACCATGAAGCGGGAACTCACACCCGAGGGAAAAGCAGAGTTTCCAGATTCCGTAACCACGCGCGGCGCTAAGCATCTCGTCGAGTTGGCCGATATGGTCGCTGAGGGGCATCGCGCCGTCATGTTCTATCTGGTTCAGCGCGGTGATTGTCCGTCCTTCTCCGTGGCAGGCGATATTGACCCAGCCTATGAGGCAGGATTAGCCGTGGCCCTCAAGGCCGGAGTAGAAGTCATTTGCTACCAATGCGACGTAACACCTGAGGAAATCAGCATTACCGGCCCTCTACCCATGGATTTACCAAGCTGAAAACTACTATATGTCACGCTCTAATTAGGCTGATTACTAGTCAAACTGGTTACGGGATGAACCGCGCTTTGGAAACTCAAGAACGACCACGACCCAATGAGATCATTCTTCATGGCCCAGAGGCCTTCGAAGCGATGCGGAAATCCGGTCGACTTGCGGCGGAAATTCTGGACTTCATTACGCCTCACGTCGTCCCTGGCGTGACGACTGAAGAACTCGACAAGCTCTGTTATGACTTTCACATTGAGCACAAATCTGTTCCTGGCCCGCTAGGCTATCGCGGATATCCAAAATCCATATGCACCTCCATCAACCATGTTGTGTGCCATGGGATACCCGGCGACCGCGTTCTTAAAGACGGTGATATCGTCAACATCGACGTATCTCCAATTCTGAACGAATGGTTTGGTGACACCAGCCGCATGTTTTATGTGGGCGATGTAAAAATCAAAGCCCGCCGGTTGGTGGAAGCAACATACACGTCAATGATGAAGGGCATCGAGGCCGTTCGCCCAGGCGCGACATTGGGTGATGTTGGGTATGCGATACAATCTTACGCAGAAGGAGAGCGCTTTTCCGTAGTCCGTGATTTTTGCGGGCATGGCATCGGGCAAGTCTTCCATACCGCACCTAACGTTATGCACGTCGGGCGCCCTGGCACAGGAATGACGTTGGAAGAGGGTATGATTTTCACGATCGAACCCATGATCAATGCTGGGCGGTACGAGACCAAAATACTTGAGGATGGCTGGACGGCTGTGACGCGGGACAAATCTCTTTCTGCACAGTTCGAACACACCATAGGCGTCACGTCGGATGGTTTCGAAATCTTCACGTTGTCACCCAAAGGCCATGCCTGCCCTCCCTTCACTGTGTGAGACACTAGATGGCTGCGAAGCGCCCAGACATAGAAACGGGACGCGACGTCAGCGAGAACAGTGAAGACCTGTTTCCATCAGACGGAAAACAATCAAAGGCGGGATACCACGGACACCGTGCTCGTTTGCGCACTCGTTTCCTAGATGCCGGGCCAGATGCGTTGGCAGACTACGAACTGCTAGAGCTCTTGTTGTTCACAGCATTGCCACGCAAAGACACCAAACCACTCGCAAAGAAATTGATCGATGAATTCGGGTCCTTTGCCGAGGTCATTGCGGCTGACAAGAACAAACTTCTAGCAGTCGACGGTTTAGGCGAAAGCGCAGTTGCAAGCCTCAAAGCTATTCAAGCAGGAGCATCCCGACTCTTAAGAGCTGGCATCACTGATCAGCCCATCATTTCATCATGGCAGGCATTGATCGATTACTGCACCGCGCTGATGGCGTTTGAAGACACAGAACAGTTTCGTCTTCTCTTCCTCGACAAAAAGAACAAACTCATCTCCGATGAAGCCCAGCAAAAGGGAACCGTGGACCACACCCCTGTATACCCCAGAGAAGTGGTCAAGCGCGCCCTGGCTCTGAATGCCACCGCACTCATCATGGTGCAACAACCATCCCTCGGGAGACCCTGCTCCATCGAGGGCCGATATCGAAATGACCAAAAAGGTCAAAGACGCCCTTGATGCTGTTGGCCTGGTGCTACACGACCACGTTGTGATCGGGCGAGGTCAACACGTCTCTTTTAGGCAAGACGGGCTACTCTAGCGCACGCTAGCGCGCCTCATATTTCACACCTGCCTTGCAGTTCTGCGGGTGGAAGTAGAGAGCAGAACTGTCCTATACCCAATCCAATAGTTTCACATTGTCAGGATGCCGCTAATGATACCGCGCTACGCGCGCCCAGAGATGGTTAAGATCTGGGAGCCAGAAAACAAATTCCGCATTTGGTTCGAAATTGAAGCCCACGCCTGTGACGCCCAAGCTGAGCTTGGGGTTATCCCAAAGAGCGCTGCTGAGACCGTCTGGAAGCTGGGTAAATTTGAAGTCGACCGAATCGACGAGATCGAGCGCGAGGTCAAACATGACGTCATCGCCTTTCTGACAAACCTCGCTGAACATGTTGGCCCCGAGGCCCGCTTTGTGCACCAAGGCATGACATCCTCAGACGTATTGGATACCTGCCTGTCGGTTCAACTGGTTCAAGCCACCGACATCCTGCTCGCTGATATTGAGGCTTTTCTAGAGGTTGTTAAACGGCGCGCTCATGAAGAAAAGGTGACCGTCTGTATGGGGCGCAGTCACGGCATTCATGCCGAACCGACGACCATGGGTCTGAAGTTCGCTGGCATGTACGCTGAGTTCGATCGCAATCTCAAGCGCTTGAAAGAGGCCCGTAAAGAAATCGCGACCTGCGCCATCTCTGGTGCCGTCGGTACATTTGCGCATATTGATCCCAGCGTGGAAGAGCATGTTGCCAAAGCCCTCGGTCTCGAATCTGAGCCGATCTCGACACAGGTCATTCCGCGTGACCGGCACGCTGCCTACTTCGCAACGCTGGCCGTTATCGCGAGCTCCGTTGAGCGCATTGCCACAGAAATTCGCCACCTTCAGAGAACTGAAGTTCGCGAAGTTGAAGAGTATTTTTCACCGGGCCAAAAAGGCTCTTCGGCAATGCCACACAAGCGCAATCCAATTTTAACGGAAAACCTAACAGGGCTGGCGCGCCTCGTCAGAGGCTTTGCAATTCCGGCTATGGAAAACGTTGCCCTATGGCACGAGCGGGATATCTCACACTCGTCCGTCGAACGTATGATCGGACCCGACGCGACCGTTACCCTGGATTTCGCGTTAGCCCGTCTCACTGGCGTTATTGATAAGCTCGTGATTTATCCAGACGCCATCGAACCGTAATTCTGAACGCCATGGGCGGCTTAGTGTTTTTCGCAACGCGTACTGCTCGCCCTCACCCAAGCTGGGCGTAAGCCGCGAAGATTCCTACAGGCTGGTCCAACGCAATGCGATGGACGTTTGGGATGGCAAAGGTGATTTGTTGTCCAGGCTCAAGGCCGATAAGGACGTGACTGACAAAATCTCAGATGAGTCGCTGACAGAGCTCTTCGCAATGGAGCATCACACCAAAACACGTGGACACAATTTTCAAGCGGGTGTTCGGCTAAGGCCGCACCCGCTTTCAATAGCTTATGCGTCTTCGATGACCTGCTTGTGAGCTTCGGCAAAACACTCGGAAAGCTTCACGTTTAGCTCTGCCGCATCAATTGAGGCACCTTTAGCCGCGATATCAGCCTTCACCTTGTCTAGCATGTCGTCATCGCCAGGCTTTTCGAAATTCGAATCGACCACCTCAAGCACATAGGCCTCTTCTTCGGCGCCGCTCATTCCGAAGCGACTAGCAAGCCAATGGCCGAATAGCTTGTCTCTGCGCGCTTGGACCCGGAATTCCTGGTCCTGGTCCAATTGATACTTCCGTTCGAAGCCTTTTTCGCGATCCTGAAACGCATCCGTCATGATGGTGCAAACCCTCGTTTTCTGAAGTGGACAGGCCGAACCCGCCTTAAATTTATATGACTGATATAATGGCCTTGATCGGTCGGCGCAATTGCCAAACGGAGAAGCTTCTGCGACACCGTTCATCATGTGTACTGTCGTTATTCTTCGCCGCCCAGATCACCGCTGGCCTTTGCTGGTTGGAGCCAATCGCGACGAGCAAATTTCTCGTCCATGGCTAGCGCCCAGCCGCCACTGGCCCGACCGCCCAGACCTCACGGCAGGGTTGGACGAACTAGGAGGCGGGTCGTGGATGGGCCTGAACGACCATGGCGTTGTCGCCTGTATCCTTAACCGTCGAGGAACCCTGGGCCCTCAGGATGGTAAGCTGAGTCGCGGAGAAATCGTCCTAGACGCCCTCGACCACCCTGACGCAGCGGAAGCGGCCGAGGCCCTTAAGCACTTGGATGGGAACGCTTTTCGAGACTTTAATTTGCTCATCGCTGACAATCGCGACGCCTATTGGCTCAAACTAGACTCATCCTCATCGACCGCTATAGCCGTTCAAGAGATACCCACTGGGCTATCGATGCTCACCGCGGGCGACATGAACGATGACCGAAGCCCCAGAATCGCGGCGTTCCTCCCCCAATTTAGATCGGCGGAGACACCTGACCCCGATGAAGACGATTGGACTGCTTGGAAAACGCTCTTAGGCGCCGGCCCGCAGCCAGATTCGGTGGGAGTAGCAATGTGTTTTTCCCCAGAGTCCGGTTTTGGAACCACCTCAAGCGCACTTGTGGCCCTGCCGTCTATTGAGACTGCAATGGCCTCCCCACCTCAGGCCATAAAGTGGCTCTTCGCTGCTGGTGCACCCGATTCGGCCCCCTTTGAACCGGTCGGTCTCTGATTGGACCGTAAAAACGGCCCGTTTCCAGGGGTAGATAACAGCAATTGAGGGGGACGAGTGGGCCTGCTATATCCCGCTCTCCTTAACGTCCTTCGCAGACACAGTCTGAGAAGGCAAACTCCGGTGCACCTCACACCATGCCCAGGCGCAAACAAATCTTCGAAGGCAAGGCCAAGATCCTATTTCAGGGTCCTGAGCCCGGCACAATCGTCCAGTATTTCAAGGACGATGCCACAGCATTCAACAATAAGAAAAAAGGCACCATCACGGGTAAAGGGGTTCTGAATAACCGAATCTCTGAGTATCTGATGGAACGACTGGAAGAGATTGGCATTGCCACTCACTTTATTCGCCGCCTCAACATGCGCGAACAATTGGTCCGCGAAGTTGAAATCATTCCCATTGAGGTTGTCGTCCGTAACGTTGCGGCTGGATCCATTTCAGAAAAATTCTCTATTCCGGAAGGCACGCGCCTCCCGCGCTCGATCGTCGAATACTATTACAAAAAACGACGAATTGAACGATCCGCCAATTTCTGAAGAACACATCACGGGATTTGGTTGGGCAACGATTCAAGAAATCGATGAGATGCTGAACATGTCTCTTCGCATCAACGACTTCCTCATGGGGCCTCTTCCTGGGCATCGGCATTAAGCTGGTCGACTTTAAGCTTGAATATGGTCGCCTGTATCACGACAACGGCGAAATCCAACTGGTCCTGGCTGATGAATTATCGCCGGACAATTGTCGCCTTTGGGACGTCCATACGGACGAGAAAATGGATAAAGACCGCTTCCGTCGCGACCTCGGTAAAATCGAGCAAGCGTATCAGGAGGTCGCGAGACGCTTGGGAATTCTGCCAGAGAGCGGACCAGGCGATATTCAGGGAACGACAACACTGCAATAAATGAAACCCGTGCATACGAAGCACGCATCAACCAAGAGAGAAATTGTTAGTCTTATGGCCAAAGCGACGGTTCACGTAACCCTGAAAACCGGTGTCCTCGACCCTCAAGGCAAAGCCATCCAACATGCACTCGAAACCCTTGGGTTTTCCGGGATTGAGAGCGTACGCCAAGGGAAGTTCATCGAATTAGACCTGGCAGAATCCGACAATGGTAAGGCGCAGTCCGCTGTTGAAGAGATGTGCGACAAGCTGCTCGCCAACACTGTCATAGAATCCTATCGGGTTGAGGTGAGCGACTAAGATATGAAATCCGCAGTCATTGTTTTCCCGGGTTCCAACTGCGACCCGCGATATCGCTGTCACGCTCACCAAAGTCACAGGCCACAAACCAGAAATGGTCTGGCATCGAGACGCCACTCTGCCCGATGGCCTAGATCTCGTTGCTGTCCCTGGCGGGTTTTCTTACGGCGACTACCTTCGCTCAGGTGCGATGGCGGCCAATTCACCGATTATTTCTGATCTGAAAAAGAAAGCTGAGTCGGGCGTGCTGACCCTAGGCATCTGTAATGGATTTCAGATTCTGACAGAGTGCGGCCTTCTGCCCGGTGCTTTGATCCGCAATCAAGACCTCAAGTTCGTCTGTCGCGATGTCAATTTGAGCGTCGAGCAACCGGACAGCGTGTTTACGGCCCAGTACAAAAAGAGCCAAGTCATTCGCATCCCTGTTGCTCATCACGATGGCAATTATCGCGCAGACGACGATACTCTGCAGCAACTC
>CALSLN010000009.1 GCA_943787205.1 uncultured Rhodospirillaceae bacterium | reverse complement strand
GTCGCGCAAACCTTTCTGGGCGAGAACGCCGGTGGCTTGTTGCAGTCGCCCGAAGGCTTTGGCGAGGCCAAGAATAAATGCCTGCATTTCTTCGTTGTCGGCGTTCTCTTCGATGAACTCTTGGACCGGATGGAAAAATGCCCGCAGGTATCTGCCGTAATGGGCGCCCATCTTGCGGCCGATCAAATCCAAGGCCTGGATGCCATTGGTGCCTTCGTAAAGCATGGTGATCCGCGCATCGCGGACGAATTGCTCCATGCCATGTTCATGGATGTATCCATGCCCACCATATATCTGCACACCTAAGTTGGCGGCGAGGAATCCTTTGTCAGTTCCGAAGGATTTTACAATCGGTGTGAGGACCTGAACTAGGTCGTCAGCTCTCTGCCGCTCTGCGGCATCGTCGGACTTCTCTGCCGTGTCGAGGCTGATCGCGGTCCAGAGTGATAGGGCGCGAATACCCTCTGTCAGTGATTTCATTGTTAGCAAGTTTTTGCGCACGTCAGGGTGTACCAGAATAGAGTCCGCCGGTTTATCTGGAGACTCTGCGCCTGTAAGGGCGCGGCCTTGAAGACGCTCTCTGGCGTAGTCTAAGCCACCTTGGTAGGCCGCTTCACCCAACCCTAAGCCCTGAACGCCAACACCCAAGCGGGCTGTATTCATCATGGTGAACATCGCGCTCATGCCTTTGTGGGGCTTGCCGACCAACCAGCCTGTCGCATCATCGAAGTTCATGACGCAGGTGGATGAAGCTTTGATACCCATCTTGTGTTCGATTGAGCCGCAGGTGACGCCATTGCGCGGTCCAACGGTGGCGTCTTCGTTTGGTAGAAATTTGGGCACGACGAATAGGCTGATGCCTTTGATTCCTGCCGGTGCATCCGGAAGGCGGGCCAATACCAGATGAACGATGTTTTCGGTCAGGTCATGCTCCCCTGCCGAGATGAAAATCTTTGTGCCCGTAATCTTGTAGCTGTCATCTGGTTGAGGGTCGGCCTTGGTGCGGATCAGACCTAAGTCTGTGCCGCATTGAGGTTCCGTCAAACACATCGTGCCGGACCACGTCCCTTCAACAAACTTCGGCAGGTACAAGGCCTTCTGATCGTCAGAGCCGTGCAAGTTGATGGCGTTGTACGCGCCTTCCGTTAGGCCTGGGTACATTCCGAAGGCCATATTGGTTGAGCAAATCATTTCTTGAATCAGAAAGTGCAGCGCTGCCGGGGCTCCTTGGCCACCGTATTTGGGGTCAGCGGCTATACCCGTCCATCCGCCTTGTGCGAATTGGTCATAGGCCTCTTTAAATCCTTTCGGCGTTCTCACCACGCCGTTCTCCAGCGTGCAGCCTTCGGTGTCGCCGCTCAGGTTCAGCGGAAACAAAACTTCGAACGTAATCTTGCCGGCCTCTTCAAGGACAGCATCGATCACGTCAGGCGTGTAATCGGCGAAGCTTGGCATCTCGGCTAGCGCGTCGCCGTCGAGAAGTTCGTGAAAAACAAACCGCATGTCGCGGAGGGGCGGGGTATACGTGGCCA
This sequence comes from uncultured Rhodospirillaceae bacterium, assembly GCA_943787205.1. Lineage (GTDB taxonomy): Bacteria > Pseudomonadota > Alphaproteobacteria > Rhodospirillales > Rhodospirillaceae > WLXB01. The sequence goes on along the minus strand of CALSLN010000009.1, from coordinate 340,710 downwards.
TAAGTTAGTCCTCCTAATTTCTGAGTGGCTTGCCGGTGTCGAGCATGTGTTCCATGCGCGCCAGCGTGCCTTCTGTGCGGGCGAGCGTCATAAACGTCTCCCGTTCGAGTTTGAGGAACTCTTTCTCAGTCATCGTTTCAGTCATATCTGTTTCGCCGCCCGTCAGAGCTTCTGCGAGTGCACCGGCCACCACTTGATCGTGCGGAGTAGCCATACCCTTTAGGGCTAGGTCATGGAGGGCCAGTTGCAGCGCAGCGCGTCCGGTCGGGCCGGGTAGAACCAGTTCTTGTTCTTCTGGTGCTGTATAGTCTTCTGCCAATGCGAGGGCCTTTGCTTTGGCGTCGGCCAGTAACCTTTCTCGGTTCATAGTGATCGCATCTGTGTCTCGGAACAGGCCCATCTCCGTGGCTTCCATTGCTGATTTCGCAACCTGTGCTGTTCCGATTAACTCAAAGGCTTTGGCAACTGCGGGCATAGGGCCGCGTGGCAGGCGAGGATGGTTTTGAAGCCGCAGTAGAACTTCTTTGCAGCCGCCCCAGCCGGGGATGATGCCAACGCCAACTTCGACGAGGCCCGTATATGTCTCTGCATGGGCTTGAACGGCATCTGAATGCAGCAGGATTTCACAGCCACCACCGAGGGCCATGCCAGACGGGGCGGAGACAACGGGAAAGGGCGCTTGCTTAAGGGCGAGGTAGGTTTTTTGGCCGTCCTCGATCTGGCTTTCTATTTCACCCCACAGCGCAATATTTGCAGCGAAGAGGAAGAGGCCCAAATTGGCGCCGACGGAGAAGTTGCTACCATCGTTGTAGATGACCATCGCCTTTAAAGAGTCATCGCCTTTGATGTGTTTAATCGTTTTTTTTGTAGAGACCCATAATGTCCGGATCGAGACTGTTCATCTTGGAGGTGAACTCAAAACACAGAACGCCGTCTCCGATATTCCAGACCGATGCTGATCCGTTCTTCAGAACCGGTTTGGTGTTCAACTTCACGTCCGAAAGACGGAGTACGCCATCCGGACAAGGAACATCTTGGTATGTGCCGTCAACTGTGAGGAACTGTCTAACGCCATTTTCGACGCGATAGAATCCCCCTTTCTCAGCGGCGAGCGCTAGCATTGGCGGTATGGGAATGGAGTCCGATGTGAGTTTCTCTGCGAGCCAATCTGCGCCCATGGCATCGATGAGTTCGAAGGGACCTTGTTTCCAGCCGTAGCCGTCTTTCATGCCTGCGTCGACGTCGACCACAGTATCCGCAATTTCTGGAACGAGCGATGCGGCATAGGGCAGGGCATGGGCCGCCAGATACCAGGCGAACTTTCCACCCTTGTCGTCGTGTTCGACTAAACCTCTTAAACCGCCAGCCTTCGACGCCTTAAGGCTATCCAATTTTGCCTTTTGCGATGGCGCATATTCGCCGCTGTTCAGGTCGATGCTTTCTTTCTGGCGTTTACCGTTCTCTTTTTTCAGACGGTAAAAGCCGCCGGGTCCTTTGCGACCAATCCAGCCTTTTTCCAGCATCATCTTAACGACAGGCGGTTCTGAATGAATGGCGCGATAAGGATCGTCGTCGGGTAGGCGCTCTAACATAGACGCCGCCACGTGCGGCATGAGGTCGAGGCCGACCAAATCTAGTGTTCCAAAAAACCCGGACTTGGGAATACCAAATGGCCGACTGCCAATGGCGTCGGCTTCGTCAACGGTCAGGCCGTGCTCCATGGCACCGACGAGACCAAGTTGAAACCAGTAGGTGCCAATTCTGTTGGCAATGAATCCTGGGGTGTCTTTGGCGTGAATAACACCCTTGCCCAATTTGACGTCGCCGAATTGGGTCATCGCCTCAACCGCGTCCGTCCTGGTCTTGTCGGACGCGACGATTTCAAGCAATCGCATGTAGCGGGGCGGATTAAAGAAGTGGGTGATCATGAAATCGGGAACGAGGGGCGTCGTCCATGCCGTCGGTCAGTTCCTTTAGTGGAATAGTCGACGTGTTTAGAGGAGAGCACTGATCCTGGCTTTTTCACTTTGGCGATCTTGGCGTACAGGTCTTGCTTGATGTCTAGGCGTTCGATGACGGCCTCAACAATCCAGTCACAATCCGCAAGCCAGTCCATATGGTCTTCGATGTTGCCAGGCGTCACCAGTTTCGCCACGCGCTTCGACATAAACGGAGCAGGCTCGGTCTTGAGCATTTTCTTAACCGCGCCTTCGGCGATTGCGTTTCGGTTATTGCCATCTTTGGGCACGATATCGAGGAGCACCACGGGGACCTCCAGCGTTGGCGATATGAGCGGCAATTCCAGCCCCCATCACACCGGCGCCGATCACCGCAGCTTTGCGGATTTCGGTCATTACATAGCCTCCAGAACGGTCGCGATGCCTTGGCCACCGCCGATGCACTGTGTGGCGAGGGCGTACTTCTTACCTTCGCGCTGCATAATCTGAGCAGCTTTGCCGGTGATGCGGGCACCAGTCGCGCCAAGGGGATGTCCAAGCGCGATGGCGCCGCCATCAATGTTCGTCTTGCTCAGGTCTAGTCCCAAGTCTTGGACGACTGCTAGCGATTGCGCGGCGAAGGCTTCGTTGAGCTCGATGACATCAATGTCGTCCAGAGTGAGTCCGGCGCGCTCCAGGGCTTTGTTGGTGGCATTCACTGGGCCTATGCCCATGATCTCTGGGTCGCACCCTGCGACCGCAATGGACTTAATACGGGCCAAAGGCTTGAGGCCGTTCTTCTCGGCAAACGCTTCGCTAGTCAGCAGAACGGCGGCAGCTCCATCGGTAAGCGGTGACGATGTTCCTGCTGTAACGGATCCTGCTTGATCAAACGCTGGTTTTAGATCACCGAGAATCTTCATGGTCGTATCCGGTCGGATGCAGCCATCCTTGTCGACCATACCGTTACGGGTTTCGATGCTCACGATCTCGTCACTAAGTCTTCCAGCGGCTTGTGCAGCTGCTGCACGTTTATGGCTTTCGACCGCAAAGGCATCTTGCTTGTCGCGTGCGATATCGTATTTCTTCGCTAAAGTTTTCGGCTGTCTCGCCCATGCCCATGTAAGCGGCGTGTCCCGCATCAACCAGTTTGGGATTAAGCATCGGGTTAAAACCAGGCATTGGGATTCGCGTCATGCTCTCAATCCCGGCACAAAGGAAAGCGTCTCCTGCGCCTAGGGCAATTGACCCAGCCGCGGTATGGATGGCTTGCCATGGACGATCCACAGAACCTGTTGATCGTAGTTCCAGCCACACTGTTCGGAAGTCCGGCCAAGAACACGATGTTGCGTGCGACGTTGAGGCCTTGCTCGCCTTCGGGAAAGGCGCAGCCTAGAACCAAGTCCTCAATCGCGTTCGGATCAACTCCAGTGCGCTCAACCAGCGCTTTAAACAACAGCGGCCGCGAGATCATCGGGTCGCGTTCTAATCAGCGCGCCTTTGTTGGCGAGCGTCAGTGGGGAGCGGGCGTAGCCTGCAATAACGGCTCCGGTCATGGGTCCATCCCTTTCTTTTGTGTTGCTGTTCGTGTTGTTGATGTGAGCGACGGTGCGGGCTTGTCTGGGTCGACACCCTTACTCCGTAAACGATCGATAGCATCGATTTCGATCTGTTCGAGTTCTCTGAGAGAGTCTTCAATATCTTTGAGTTTGGTGCGCAGATCGTTAGCCCGTTCACGAGCCTTGTGTCGTATGTGACGGACTTGTCCAATATGCTCAGCATCGACGTCGTAGAGATTGAGATACTCTTGAATTTCATCGAGGGAGAAGCCGAGGCGTTTGCCGCGCAGTATGATCTGCAGTCTTGCGCGATCACTGTGCGTGTACACGCGCGTTGATCCGGCGAGCTGTGGGCTGAGCAAGCCACGGCCCTCGTAGAACCGAACGGTGCGGGCGGTAACACCCGCATCTTCTGCCAATTGGTTGGTGCTATAGAACCGTTCTGTTGCTGTTCTTAAAGCGGCTGCCGGGGCGCTGTTCATGCTGCGCTCTCCTTCGCTTCACCATTTTCTTCTGCCTGGAGTTCTTTCTTTGATAGCTTGCCAATTAATGTCTTGGGCAGTTCGTCTCTGAATTCATACGAGTCAGGCCTCTCAATGGCCGATAACTTGTCTTTTAAGAATACATTCAGCTCAGATTCTGTCAGCGTCTTATCATCCTTCAAGCGAATGAAAGCCTTGGGAGCCTGGCCGCGGTACTTATCTTCAACGCCAATCACGGTCACTTCAGCGACGGCGGGATGTTCATAAATCGCATCTTCAACCAGGCGCGGATAAATTTTGTACCCGCCAGCAATGATGATGTCTTTTAAACGGTCGACGATGAAGACGTATCCATCTTCATCCATGTACCCAACGTCACCGCTACGAAACGCGCCATCTTTAATGGCATTCGCTGTTTCATCAGGGCTATCCCAATAGCCCTTCATGACTTGTGGGCCGCGGATGCAGATTTCACCGCGTCGCCCAATGGGCAAAATTTCATGGGGCTCTTCAACCGAATGAATTTCGATTGTCGTGCCCGGCATGGGGATGCCGACAGACCCTGGTTTATTGATTCCAACAGTGGGGTTTGTCGTTGCCCACCGGGGATGTTTCGCTCAGGCCATATCCTTCAACGACGACACAGCCTGAGATTCGCTCAAACTCTTTTTTAACTTCCACCGGCAATGGCGCACCGCCTGAAATGCAAAGCTTGAGTGAGGACAGGTCGTACTTGCTGATGTCTGGAAAGGTGTTGATGGCGTTAAAGATTGTTGGCACCGCCGGGAAGAAGGTCGGTTTCTTATTTGCAATGGCGCGGAGGCATGTTTTCAGATCGAACCGCGGTAGCATGATGATCTGTGCGCCGTAGCGGAGTGCCGTCATCATCGTGACTGTCATGGCGAATACGTGGAAGAAGGGGAGCGCGGCCAGAAATTTTTCCTCATCGACATCGCTTGGGTCGTACCAAGCGGCGACTTGAATCGCATTGGCACTGATGTTGGCATGAGTCAGCATGGCGGCTTTGGGGATACCGGTCGTTCCGCCGGTATATTGAAGAACGGCTAGATCATTTTCTGGGTCTATCGCTGCTGGCCTGTAATCTTCATTGTTTTCGATGAGGTCTTCAAACCAGATTTGGCGGTCATCGTCTTCAACGCGGGCCAGAGTTTTGCGCTTAAAAATATTGAACAGCACAGCTTTGCGCCACGGCAGAATTTCGGTCATGGAACACAACAGCAACTGTTCAATATTGTTTCGGTCTACCGTTTCTCGCGCTTTCGGATACGTTGCCTCTAGATCCATGGTTACCAGCATGCGGGGCCGTGAATCCTTAGCCAGTCCATCCAACTCCCGTTGTGCGTAGAGCGGATTAATATTCACGACGACACCGCCGATCAGCAGGACGGCATGAAAGAGCACAATATAGTAGGGGGTATTGGGAAGCATGAGGGCGATCCGGTCGCCCCTTTGTATGCCACTGTCCTGCAGCCCTTTGGCTGCGGCACGAACCATTGTTCCAGTTTCCCTATAGGTCCAGGTGCGACCCATAAATTCCATGCAGATGCGGTCAGGGTAGGCCGCGACGCTGCGTTCAAAGGCGGCGTGGGCTGGTTCAGGCCTGATGTCCATATTCCAGTCAGCAAATGACGGATAACTGGCCAGCCAGGGTTTCTGTTCGATGGTTATGGCGCTGGACGTCATTCAAACTCTCTAGACCATGGATGAGGCCACAATGGGCCGATGATCTTAAGGTAAGAGCTAAAAATGGCAGTTCAAGTAAAAATAGTGACGTTAACGTCACATTTGCGTTAAGAAATGTAATTAGGGAGAAATAGTAAATATAAACAGTGGCTTATGAATTCCGGGAAAAGATAGCCGCAGCCGCTTTCCAGGTCTTCTGGGCCTATTCGTCGAGCAAACTGCTGAGTTTGAGCGCGACTCCCTTAGATCCGAAGATTTTGAGTTTGCCCATGGTAAAGGCGACCATGGGGTTCAGGTCGCCGCTCACCAGCTTCTGTGCATTCTCAGTCGAAAGGGCGAGAGTCGTTTCGGCCTCGTCGTCATCGGGATTCGGCGTAATCACGACTTCATCCCCCGTGGCATCAATTAGAATTTTGCCGTCATCTCCTAAGTCAAACAGCACCGTATGGTTCAAGTCTGTCAGATCGGTTGCCCGAGATCGGACTTCGTCCACGATTTGGTCGAAATTCATTGTTTGTGGCTCCGCTTTCCATTCTCTGTGGTCGCCCTACCTACCATGGTGGTATGCAAGACACAGATAGGCAACACGATTAATGACCATGCAAAAAAGGAAGGCGCATCCATGCCGAGTATTCTAATTACTGGAGCAAATCGCGGACTAGGGTTTGGTCTAGCCAAACTTTATGTTGCTGATGGTTGGCGTGTGTTCGCATGCTGTCGAAATCCTGATTCGGCATCTGAATTGTCCGCGGTGGCAGATGCATCAAATGGATCCATGACTTTGCACACGGTTGATGTTGAAGACCATGCGTCGATTGATTCACTCGCTGCATCGCTTAAGGATCAACCCATTGATGTCCTTCTCAATGTTGCGGGGTATTACGGCAAGATTATCGTGACGGACCCTGGCGGCCTCCAAGAGTTCGGAACGTCCGACTATTCCGAGTGGGATAAGACCATGCGGATCAATGTTTATGGCCCCATGAAAATGGCTGAGGCCCTGATCGATAATGTGATCGCGAGCGATCAAAAGAAACTCGTTACCCTATCCAGCGTCATCGGCTCCATCGGCGGTAACAATGTTGGCAAAATATATCCTTACCGCGCTAGCAAGGCGGCCGTGAATGCGATCATGAAATCCATGGCCGTCGACTTTAAGGAAAAGGGCGTTACAGCTATTCCTATGCATCCAGGCTGGGTGCGGACCGAGATGGGTGGCCCGGTGGCTGATATCGACGCGGATACCAGTACAGCGGGCATGAAGAAGGTCATCGATGGCCTGACGCTCGAGGACTCTGGAAAATACATGGTCTACGACGGCAGCGAGTTGCCCTGGTAGCCGTTCACCGTAAGTAGGTTTTATTTATGCGCATCCTAAAGTGGATCGGTATTGGGGTGGCAGCGCTTATAGCGCTGCCTTTTGTTGCCTTCGGTGTGTTGTACACGACGGACTCCGTGTTCTACGGGCGTATCGCAACGATTTTTACCATCGATCCCGTGAAGGATGTGGATTGGTATGAGCCACTTGAGCGAGTCCCCGGCATAGAAGGGGACTCTCTGCCTCGAGCGGCAGTTAGCACCCGAACGATTTCTGAAGAGGCTTGGGCATCGGCACGGGCATACGCAGAAGAAACCGGGTCGGTCGCCTTGCTGGTTTGGCATAAAGGCGCTTTGCAATACGAGCACTACGGTGAAGGTTTTGATCGCACGTCCCGCACGGACCCTGCGTCCATGCATAAGTCGGTTATGGCCCTGCTGGTCGGTGCGGCGATTGCAGACGGCACCTTGCCTTCTGTCGACGAACCGGTCGCAACTTATCTGACCGAGTGGGCGAACGATGATCGCTCAAAGGTCACGATCAAGCACGTGTTGCAGATGAGCAGTGGTATGTACCGCGACCCGTTCAGCCCGAGCCCATTCGGGGCGACGATGAAATTAAATCTTGGTACTGAAATTACAGATATGACGCTCTCTCAGACGGTGCGTAAGGCGCCGGGCCAAGAGTTTGATTACAACAACTTCAATCCGCAGACACTCTCTATTGTTTTGGAGCGTGCGACGGGCCAGCGCTATGCACAAATTCTGTCAGAAAAACTGTGGTCTAAAATTGGAACCGGGGACGCATACGTCTGGCTAGATCACGAGGGTGGTTTGCCGCGGACCTATTGTTGTTTGCAAGCCACAGCGGAAGATTGGGTCCGCATTGGCTTACTCCATTTGAACAAAGGCGCGGTCGATGGCGAGCAGGTTCTGCCTGTGTCTTGGATGGAAGACGTGATCACGGGATCAGATGTTGGGCCCAATTATGGTTATCAGACGTGGCTCGGGTCTCCCTACAAAGCGCAGCGCGACTACGGCCCGTATGTTGATGCCTATGTGCGCCATGATGAGCCCTATGATGCCGATGATGTCATCTTCTTTGACGGCGCCGGTGGTCAGCGCGTTTACATCATTCCTTCACAGGATATGGTGATTGTGCGTACGGGAACGGGCGGGATCGACTTTGCGGCGGGCTCTTTTGTTTGGGAAGATTCTCGCATTCCAAACATGCTGATGCGCGGCATTATTCAGAACTAATTTGTAATCACTTCGACTGTTTTTCCTGAAGGAGCAAACACGGTGGCTATTATCAAACGTATCGCGAAGGGTTTAGGGCTTCTTATTGGCGTTCTTGTGCTCGCAGGTGTTGTCTTCTTAGCCTCGGACTGGCGGTTTTATATGCGCTTAGCCACATTCGATCGCATGAACAGTATGACCAATATGGAGTGGTATGACCCTGTCGTTGAAGTGAAGGCCGGTCAGACTTTTGATTTGGTTGTCGCTGAGCCCGACGAGCGGACTCTGTCGGATGATTTGGTGGCGGATCTTGAAGCCTACGCGGAAGGCAATGGCTCGATGTCGCTGCTGGTGTGGCACAAGGGTGCACTGCAAATGGAGTGGTACGAGGACGGGGCTGATCGCACGTCTTATATGGAATCTGCATCCATGCATAAGTCGGTCATGGCGCTGCTGTACGGGCTAGCCATTGATCAGGGCTTTATTCCATCTGTCGATGAGCCTGCTGCGACCTACCTTACTGAATGGCAAGACGACGCGCGGTCCAAGATCACCATCCGCAACATGCTGCAAATGGCCCATGGTCTGGGTCGTGCGTCCGGTGGCTTTAGTCCTCTGGGCGACAATATGAAGCTCAACATGGGCACCGACTGGGCAGGGATCGCTTTGAAGGCTCAGGCGGAGGATCCGCCCAATTCAGTGTTTGCCTATAGCAACTTGAACTCGCAGTTGCTTGGCCTGATCCTTCAGCGCGCAACGGGTATACCCTATGCCGAGTTTTTAGAGACGAGGCTGTGGTCTAAAGTTGCTGAGAGTAGTGCCTGGGTCTGGCTGGATCGCCCGGGTGGTTTGGCGAAAACCTCAGGGTCGTTGTTTACCCCTGCGCGCAATTGGCTACGGCTGGGGCTGTTGCACCTCAATCGCGGGCGGGTTGGCGATGAACAGGTCGTTCCGGAGGATTGGATCACAGAGGTGACAACGCCGTCGCCGAATAATCCGAACTATGGCCTTCAGACCTGGCTTGGCACGGAATACAGAGAAAAAGTCGACTATGGCAAAGGCGTTGCGGCCCATGTGCCGCATTCAGAGCCCTTTGAAGCGAGGGATGTGGTGTACTTTGATGGTGCTCAAGGCCAGCGGGTTTATGTCATTGCCTCTGAAGACCTTGTCATTGTCAGGATGGGTGAAGGTGGTCTGGATTTCAAAACGGGCGCTTTCCTCTGGGATGAGCCTGAACTGCCTAATCTGATCATAAGAAGCCTTAGAGGCGCTGACCAAACACCGGTCGAGCCCTAGGAAGGGCCAAGAAAAGTAGGGGTTTTTGGTTTCGGGTCAAAGAGTCTAAGAGCCTCTTTCTCTTTGATTTTCAGAGCATTAATTGACCGCCTGGCAGAAAGACTGATAGTTTTCCGAGCAATAAAGCTTGGATTCGCCAGTTCTCGATTTTGCCCTCTGGCAAGTCGGTGCATCGCAGAACCGATAGTGGGGTAATGCTGGATGCCGGAAACGACGGCTCAGACGACAGCAGCGGTAGGTGGTGGGGCTGGCCAAAAGGTCAAAAGCCTCAACGACCTCGTGCGCGATCTCGGTGCGTGGCGCGAGAAGCAAGTTGGCGGCATGAACTTTATTGTCGTCAGCGTTTCCAGTGCCCTTCCGGAGAGTAAGCGAACAGCCCCGCTTATCGAACAAATTGAAGATTCTGTTCTGGCCCAATCCATGCTGCGTGGTGGCAAAGCTTTTAAGTTATCGGACTGTGATTTTGGTCTTCTCGTAAAGCTACAAGAAACGGCGATGATCGCAACTGTGCGCGATCTCAAGGTCGAGATGTTGCGCACGTTCGAACGTCATTTCCCCGGTAGTTTCGGAACGATTGATCAAACGCGTCTTGTTCTGAGTTATGAACTGCAAGGTAACTATCGTTCTGCAGCCGACCGCGTCGCTAAGTATGCGGAGATGGCGCAGAATGCGAAACAACCTGAATCTAAATCGGGCAAGCTTCGTCCTCTGACACCGGCTGATATCAAGAACGTCATGAAGGCCTACGACAAATTTGGGGCCGAAAAATTCATCAAGACATTCGTGCGTAGTCAGGAAGTGTGCCTGGCTATCGAGGGTGGTAAGCCAGAGCCGGTGATGACGGAATACTTCATCAGTATGGACTTGCTGCGTAAGCCGCTGTTCATTGACGTTGAAATGCGTGGCAGTGGGCGCTTGTTCAATGAATTTACGCTCGTGCTCGACCAGATTCTTTTGCAGGCCTTTGATAAGTTACCGATCGGCGAGCTTCGCGTTTCTCTCAATCTCAATGTTGAGAGTGTGTTCACCGAAGCGTTCGAGAACTTTATTGAAAATACGCCTGATGACATCATGCAACAGGTCGTGTTCGAATTTCGCCAAGCCAACATTGTAGAAAACTTCGACGAGTTCCAGGTCGCTCGCGGTCTCATCCGTGCAAAGGGCGCTCACATTGCTGTCGACCAAATCTTCCCCCAAACCGTTGGGTTGGTGGACTTGGATTTCTTGGGCGCGAGTATCGCAAAAATCCACTGGCGCAATGGTGCAGAGGAAATTCTCCATGAACGAGAAGCTGCGATCGAGAGCCTGATCGCATCTGGTGTTCTCCCCGTTCTCATTAGGGTTGATCAAGATCGTGCCCTTGAGGTCGGAGCTGAGATGGGGATTACCATGTATCAAGGCTTCCTCATTGATGACATGTTGAAGAAGGGCTAGGCCTCGCTTTAGCTAATGTCTTCACGATAAAGCCTTAATCTTGTCTCGTTTCTATCCCACCTTTTAAGAATTGGTGTTGACCCCTTCGCTGGGTTGGTGGCTTCTTAGGGTTCTCATGCGTATTCAAGCAAAACTCTTCTTACTGTTGATCGTGATAGCGATCCTACCTTTGATCGCCTTGAGTTGGCGCTCTCAAGTAGCAACCGAACGCTTGGGTATGGCGATCGCGGATCGGGGCAGGACTGCGGTATCAGCGCAGGTTGAATCCCAGTTGCGGCAGGCGGTTGGCCTGGGCGCGACAATTCTCTTTCAGGAGCAGCGCCTGATCGAGTTAACGCTTGGTATTCAAGCAGCCGCAGTTGAGCGCCGGCTAGGTCTTGCGCGGGTGCAGAATCCTGGGCCTATCTATTTTAGCGAAGATTTCGATGACCGTTCGAGCTGGCCGCCGGGCACAATGCTCTCGCAAGAACACGCACGCCTGAACGCGGACAACACGTCTGAACCCATTTCAACGTCCGTTGATAATCAGTCGTTCTTTGTTCCTAGTGAAACGGATCGGGATACCGTTGCTCCAGACCTTCTTCGTCTTTCCGATATGACGAGTGTCTATCGTGAATTGGAAGAAGAGAATGAGCAACTCATCTTTTGGCAATATACCGCGCTAGAAAGCGGCATCCACTCCGTCTATCCCGGCAGTGGTGGTTACCCTGAGACGTATGATCCACGACAACGGTCTTGGTACAAATTGGCAAAGGAAGCAGGCGCGTTGGTTTGGGCGCCGCCCTTGATCGATGCGCCGACCGGGCAATTGGTCTTAACGGCAGCGATGCCCGTATACGATGCCTCGGGTTCTTTTGCCGGTGTTACTGCGATTGACGTCCAAATCCTTTCTGTTCTCAGCCGCTTACAAATGCAGCTTCAAGTCGATGAGAAAGCTGAGGGGTTCATTGTTCGGTTAGAGGACTCGAATGGCGGTGTTTACGATCCGGTCTCTTCCGAAGCCAAGCCTGAGATCATTATCGTGGCCCATAGTGGATACCAGGCCCAAGGTCAGTCATGGGAGACTGACGTTACAGTTGAAACGCTGATGGGCGATGACGCCACATCCCTTGTGTCGCTCCTCGATGACTTGATGGCGAAGCGCGATGGGTTGTTACGTATGCCCTATCAGGGCCGAGACTCGGTGTGGGTCTATGGGCCGCTGCAACGGCTGGGTGCGACGCTTCTCTATATTGTTCCTTACTCCGATATCGAAAATATGGCTGAGCAGGCTCAATCCTTCATTCGTGAAGCGACGGACGAGCAAATCCAAATAGCGGGCGTGGCATCCGTCTTCCTCATCGTGCTGGTTGGCATATTGGCTATAACGGCCTCTCGATCGGTAACCGGCCCGTTGCGCGAGCTATCCCGTATGGCCGCCCGTTTGGCACGTGGCGAGTTTGATACTCAAGCGCCGGATTATGGTCGGGATGAAATTGGAGACGTTGCCAATGCGTTTAACGCCATGGTGCCCCAGTTGCGCGAGAACATGAATGTGCGTCAGTCGATGGCGTTGGCCTCTGAGGTGCAGCAAAATCTGTTGCCGGCTCATGCCCCGTCTGTTGATGGGTTAGATATCGCCGGACGCAGCTTGTATTGCGATGACACCGGCGGCGACTATTTCGATTACTTAGCGCTGCCTCAAGCGGGCTTTGGGCCGCGCATCGGCATTGCTGTTGGTGATGTGACCGGTCACGGCGTTCCGTCTGCTTTAACAATGACAACGGTGCGGGCGTTATTACGGTCTAAGTCTCAAGAGGTTTCATCACTCCGTGCCTTGATCGAAGACGTCAATATTCATCTGACGGAAGACTCCACGGGGGGGGCGATTCGTCACGCTTGTGTACATGGTGATTGAGCCGCAAACCCGGAATGTCAGATGGGTCAGTGCAGGGCATGATCCGGTGATTGTTTATGAACCGGTCAAAGGTGAGTTCAGTGAATTGGACGGACAAGATATCCCATTGGGTATCCAAGGGGACTGGCATTTTCGCGAAGGACAACGAGATGAGTGGTGCGATGGCGCGATTATGGTCATCGGTACGGACGGTGTTTGGGAAGCCCGGAATGGTGCTGGTGAAATGTTCGGCAAAGATGCACTGCGAGACGTCATAAAACGCCATGCTCACCGATCGGCTGAAACGATCTGCGAGGCCGTGTCGCAAGCCTTAGATGCGTTTCGCGGGGGGGAGGCCTATCGCGACGACGTGACGTTGGTCGTTGTGAAGTATATCCCGAAGGATGATATCAAGGGGCGTTCAGACTCGTGACCCTGCATTTACTCAAGCTTGCGGTCGGGATTGAACACGTCGACCTCCTGAAAGAACGCCAAGATCGCTTCATGAATGCGGCGGGCAACTACCAGCACACCACACGGATGTTCCCGAAACGCGAAGATGAGTTGCTCAATGGTGGGTCTATGTATTGGGTCATCAAGAGGTTGGTGGCCGTGCGCCAAACGATCATCGCGCTTCACCGTGAAGCTGATCCGGATGGCCGCAAGTATTGCGTGATTGAGTTAGCCCCTGAGCATGTTCTTGTCTCACCGCAGGGGAAGAGGCCATTCCAGGGCTGGAGGTATCTCAAGGCTGAAGATGCTCCGAGTGATCTGTCGTCCACCGATGGCTACATTGATCCGGATATGCCAGCTGATATGCGGGCAGAGTTAAGCCGCATTGGGCTCATATAACGTCACATAATTTCTGGATGGTCGTGCTTGGGCTGCAAGCATCCCTCAAACGCCTGGCCTGCTTCGGCATCGTGGTCCCAAAACTTCGCAATGATTCGGCGGCCTGTCAGCCCATTGGTCTCATCGGTGCAGAGCCATACCGCTGGCGGAACGATAACGTCGCCCGGTAAAATCTTATCACCACGCGTTCCCACTCCTCCTTGCACCATCGTTTGGGGAATGAAGTCGGTATCTGATGCGCCGCCGGGCAATAGGATATTCACGTCCACATTATGCTCTGCCAGCTCCCTAGCCCAGACAATATGGGCGGTCTCTAAGCCGGACTTTGATGCGCCGTAAGGTGATAAGCCGTTCCCAATCATCGTTGTCAGACTGGTTGAAATGCTAAACACCTTGCCAAACCTTTGTTCAATCATGTGCGGCACAGTGGCTTTGGTCATTTGGAACGCACCGGTCAAATTCGTATCGATGACGGAGTGCCAAGCCTCGACAGGGACATCCCAGAATTTCGTTGTCGGGCCACCCTGGTAATCAATGCGGTACTCGCGGCTGCCGCGTCCTGCGTTGTTGATCAAGACATCGATGTGGCCGTAGGTTTTGAGGGCTTCGTCCACAGTGCGCTGGCAATCGTCCCAGTTACGCACATCTGCTTGGATGGCGATGCAATGGCCTGGCCCAGCAATGGCTTCGGCTTTGGCGAGGAGTTCAGCCCTATCCTCAGGTGGGCGCGTCCCTGTAAGGGCCACTTTTGCGCCGCCCTCCAACAACTTCTCAGCCATGAACCAGCCAAAACCTGCCGTGCCGCCGGTGATGAGAATCACGCGGTCTTTGAGGGACGGATGCATAAAATTAGACATGATGGGGCTCTCCTATCGGGCCTTTTTATTGTAAATGTGTGAGGTACTGTGGCGGGCAACGGTGACCAAGTCACGCCTTAGTCAGGTTGCGCATGCTATTGGATCACAGCGTGAACAGGATAGTTTTGAGAGTATGAGCGACCCCGATCAAATAAAAGCAGATGCTGATAACGCGTTCCGTACTGGCAACCTTGCGATAGCGCGTGATCTTTATCTGGCAGCGCTTGATGCGAAGCCGGACTGGGCCGCGGTGCATAACAATTTGGCTATGGTGTTGCGTCAGAGCGGTGATCGTATTGGTGCGGAGGAACAGTTCCGCGCTGCACTCGATGCTAATCCTGATCTCGTGGGTGCGCTCAGTAATCTTGGCGCGCTGCTTGCGGAAGCGGGCAAGATACCCGAAGCGAAAACTGTTCTGGAGAAAGCCCAAGGCCTCGCACCTGATAATCCTGGAGTTTTGTACAACGGGGCGTCTGCTGCCATGGCGTTGCGGGAGTATGAGGAAGCGGCTCAAGCGCTGGAAAAGTCCATCGCGGCTAACCCGTCCTTTGGCCAGGCCCATGTCAATTTGGGGCTATGCTATCGCTCCCTTGGGAACCCCAGTGCGGCGAAAGACTGTTATCAGCGTGCTATTGAAGTGGATGCCTCGCTGACTGAACCCTATATCAATTTGGCTGCGGTCCTAGCTGACCTTGGCGATGTGGCTGGGGCGGTGTTGGCTGGGCAAAGTGCACTGAAGCTTAACTCTGAAGCGCCGGAAGCCCATTACAATCTGGGTAATGCATATAATGCTGTGCCCGACTTCGAACGCGCGTTGAGCCATTATGAGAAAGCACTGGGGATCAGGCCGGATCACTCTGAAGCTGGCACCAACCGCGCGCGGTCTTTATGGAGTCTTGGGCGGGTAGACTAGGCGTATGATTCACTCCGCATGGCCCTTGAGTTGAACACCGGCTATCCAGCAGCGCATAGCAATCTCATTTTCAAGGCCCAATATGATCCGGCCCAATCGGCGGCGATGTTATATGCTGAGGCCCGGCGGTGGAGTGATCAACACGCCACTGATGATTCGTTTACTTTCCCTCAACCCTCCAATGACCAAGCTGATCGTCCGCTCAGGGTCGGCTATCTTTCTCCCCATCTCACGTCTCATCCCGTTGGCTACTTTCTGGAGCCCGTGCTGACGCATCACGACCCTAAATATGTCGAGGTGATTTGCTACGCCGATTCGGGAAAAGAAGATCCCCAAGTGGCCAAGCTCAAAGCGTCCGGTGTGTCTTGGGTTAACGTCCTCCGTGATACGGGCGACACCCTAGCCCAAAGAATTCGTGACGATCGCATCGATATACTTATTGATCTCGACGGTCACTCTGGCCCGAACCGGCTTCCGGTCTTTACTCGTCGCGCTGCGCCGCTCCAGGCCACGTGGGCCGGGTATGTGGGCACCACCGGCCTCGATGCCATGGATTACCTCATCACCGATCACCGCCAGACCGTCGAACAGGACCTGGGTCTGATGACTGAGCAGCCCGTCTATATGCCCGGCAACTACGTTACGCTCGCACCCTTGGACGAAGCACCTGTTGTTGGCGCGTCACCGAGCGAAGCGAATGGATATGTCACGTTCGGGTGTTTCAACAACTTGGACAAGGTTAACGCCCAGGTCGTCGCCGTGTGGGCCGAGGTGATGACCGCGGTCCCCGGGAGCCGCTTTCTCCTGATCGCCTTTGATCTCGGTGATGCCAATGTGCAAACGCGCATCGCATCGATGTTTGCTAGTCATGGTATCTCGGCCGACCGATTGGATTTCCGAGGGAGATGTCCGCGCGAAGAATTGCTTGGCGCCTACAACGATATCGATATCGCGCTCGATACCTTTCCCTATTCTGGTGGACTCACAACATTGGAAGCACTTTGGATGGGCGTTCCCGTGATTACTAAAGCAGATGGCGATCGCTTCGCCTCTCGCCACAGCGTTACGCATCTCACTGCGATTGGTCTTCCGGAGTATATTGCTGATGATGCGGCAGACTACGTCACCCGTGCGGTTGCGTTAGCCGCGGATGAATCAAGACGCGTTGCGTTGCGTGAGACCTTGCGAGATCAAATGAGCTCTTCTCCGGCCTGTGACGGCGAAGCCTTTACGCGGGCGTTAGAGCGCGCCTATCGCATTATGTGGCAACGTCACTGCGCTGGGGACCCAAAGACGCCTATCGAAGAGACAGAGTTGCGTCCCTCTTAAACAGGTCGCTTAAAGAAGTGGCGGCAGAATAATCAGCGGAACACCGATGATCATCAGCGCAATGCCAATCAACTTTGGTGTGGTCAACGGTTCACCGAGAAAAATTCGTCCCAGCAAGAGCGCTGACAGCAAACCAATCACCCGCTTTAGGGATTCGACGGCGCCAATTAACGTCATTTGATAGGCTAATAGCTGACAGCCGTAGGCCACGCCGGCCGCGGCTGAGGCGAGAACCGCTGGCCGCAACGCGTCTTTGGCAATGGAAAGCGCTCGTTGCTGTTGCGCTATCAGTAGGTACGCGACCAGTGCGATCGACATGAGGCACACTTGAATGAAGCCGTGAGTTTCCGGCGACGACAACGCCATGCTCGCTTTATCCAGCGGTGCGGTGGCGGACCACAACACCGCAACCGCTAGCATGTAACGCGCGCCTTTGTCGGTGGCGAAGCGTTTGATCACCGCAATCGGGTTTGGATTATCTTCTGGCACATATAACGACAGCAGCCCGAGAACGGACAACGCGATGCCTGCGCTTTGTTGTGTCGTTGGAATTTCGTCCAATGCGATGGCCGCGAAGACTGTGGTTATCACCGGTACCAGTCCGAGCACGGGCACGGTTAAACTGAGGGAGCTAATTCGCAGCGCCAAAAGAAAAAATAAGTTAGCGAGTAGGCCGGTTGCCGCGGTCACTAAACCATAGGGCCAGTATCCGTCGGTCAGCGTAAAGCCATCGGTCACCCACACCCACGCGCCCAGTATCGGCACTTGCCCGACGACGAACACGGTCAACAAAACCACCGGTGGAACATGGTCCGCCGCTGCTTTTCGAAAGTAGTCGCTGGCCGCAAAGCCGGCGGCACAGAATAGCGTGAGAATCAGGGCGGGAAGGGAGACGGCAAGCATAAAGGTCTGTGTTTTCGTCCGAATTCGGCCTCACGGCCTTGTGAAGGAAAGTGGCAGCGTTCGCCACAATCTCGCCCAAGCAAGGCTGTTTCATAGCAGGACTGAACATTGGCATGGGAGGCCAAGATGAAGCTAGGTGCATTAGGGATAACATCAGCAATCATTGCTTTCACCGTCTGCGTTGGATCGGCCAACGCTTTTCAGACCAAAGGCGCGCCGCTCTACGCCGGGCCGAATGTGATTATCGTTGAGAACGGTCATGATCGACGCTCATACGGATCATCGTCGACGCTTTCGGTTTCAGGTGTGATCTACGGGCAACCGCCGCGCTACAGAAATGGCCGCGGCTACGATCGAAGATATGGTCGTGGCAATCGATGGAAGCGCGCGCCCGGCGCACACCGTCACCCGCATAATCACCGGTACGATCCTTATGGTCGCGGAACTGGTCGGGGCTACGGCAGAGGCTACGGGCGGGAACGCTACCCCAACCCCAACGTCAATCCTGGTCGCCATAGAAACCCAGGCTATCGCAATCCTGGTTACCGCAACCCGGGTTATGGAAATCCAAATTATGGTTATGGCGGTTACGGGGCTCGAGACCATCGCGGACCGAGGCTTACCATTTTAGGCGCGACCTATCGCTCTATCGATGGCCGGACCTGTAATGCCTATTCTTACGCCCACAAAAAGTGCGATGGCAATCAGTCCTGCACCGTGAAGGCATCGAACAACATTTGTGGCGATCCTGATCGCGGGCGGCTAAAGATTCTCGACGTCACGTATTCCTGTGGCAATCAGCAGTACACCTCGAGTACCCCAGAACGCTCCCGCAGTAAGATTCGCTGTCGCTAAAAACTATGCGTTACCTGGAAAACGGCAGGGTTGTGATACGAAATATCACACACCTGCCGTTGACCTGGGGCCCGTTCAGCCCCATGTTCAGAGCATTATGGAAGCTCTCAAAGCCAAAGTCCTCGATCTCCTCAATACGCTCGTCGCCGCGATCAAAGGCCTGTTGGGCCGCCTCCTTGGCATGATCAAACGCCTCGTCGCTCGCGATGCCGCCGATACCCCGTCGCCGCTGCCTTTACGCATAGGCGCAGCCGTTGTGGCGCTATTCATTATTTACTATGGCGTCGGCATGGCCTGGTACAACACCATCGCCGATGACCTCCAGTTTGAGCCATCCGAAGAATTCGCGGTCACGGGCGGGTCAAAGGCTGTTGGCACCGCCGCCGCGTTAGTCGATCTGGAAGCCAACCGCTGGTCGCCGAACAAGCCCTGGCTGCATCCGGCCTATGGCTTGGACAACATGCCCAACTACCAGCTTGGTATTCTCTACGCCGCCTCACGTTTTGCCATCGAACTGGGTGATGTGCTTGGTCGCACCCGTGGCTCCTCGGCGATTGATTCGGATTTAGACCGCGCGGCTGGCTTGCTCAAATACGATGGCACCATTTGGTATTGGGGCTCGGGTAACTTTGTCCCCACCGCCACAGCTGACTCCCAATACCGCGAAGGCGTTGCTGCCCTGGTGTCCTACAACCAACGTCTGGCTGATGGCGATGCCACCTATGAGCGCCGCGCCGATAATCTGATCGAGTTGCTCAACCGCATCGCGTCCGATCTCGGCTCCGCCTCTGCCGCGTTGGATGAGCGTACCTTGCAGTCCAACGCCGGCTATTTTGATACCCGCGCCGATGATCTGTTCTACAACATCAAAGGCCGCCTCTACGGCTATGCCCTGATCCTCCGTGATGTCGGGTCTGATTTTGGCTCGATCATTGGCGAGAAGCAGGCCAACGGCTTGTGGGAGCAAATGCTCGCCAGTCTGCGTACGGCCGCCGAGATGAACCCGCTGATCGTCGCCAATGGCAAACAAGACGGCATGTTTGTGCCGTCGCACTTGTCGGCCCAGGGCTTTTACCTGCTGCGCGCGCGCACCCAGTTGAAAGAACTCACCGACGCACTCACTAAATAGGGTGGGCTAAATAAATCGCCGCGTCATCCATTCCCGTTTCAAGGCCGTATAAAATTTATAACCGAGAAGGGGCCATAACCATGTCCGATAAGATTGAAAAAACCGACGACGAATGGAAAGCCGAGCTGACGCCCGAGCAGTTCCATATCCTGCGCGACAAAGGCACCGAGCGCGCGTGGAGTGGTGTTTACAATGATTTCAAAGGCGACGGCGTATTCCTCTGTTCGGGTTGCGGCGCGGCGCTGTTTGATGCCGGCACTAAGTTTGATTCCGGTTCTGGCTGGCCCAGCTTCTACGACATGGTGAATCCCGACGCCGTAAAAGAAAACCGCGATGTCACCCACGGCATGGTCCGCACGGAAGTGGTCTGCGCCAAGTGCGATGGCCATCTCGGTCACGTTTTCCCCGATGGCCCCAACCCAACCGGGCTGCGCTACTGCATCAATTCCGTCTCCATCGTTCACGAGAATGATAAGGACTAAGCGCGTCATGGGGTCTGGTTCTAGAGAAAAAGAATCCGTATGGGATTACCCGCGTCCGCCCGCGCTGGAGCCCGACACCCGCAACGTGAAGGTCGAATTCGCGGGCGAGACCATCGCAAACACCACCGGTGCTTACCGGGTGCTGGAAACCAGCCACCCACCGTCTTTCTATATTCCCGCCGCTGACGTGAATTTCAAATTCCTGGTCGGCACCGAAAAGCAGTCCTTCTGTGAATGGAAGGGCATGGCTGAATATTGGACCGTTAAGGTCGGCCTGCAAATTGTCGAGAACGCGGGATGGAGCTACCCCAAGCCGAGCAAACGCTTCGCCAACATTAAAGATTATGTATCGATCTACCCCAGCAAGATGCACGCCTGCTTCGTCGGAGACGAACAGGTGCAAGCGCAAGACGGCGACTTCTATGGCGGCTGGATCACGTCAGAAATCGAGGGCCCCTTCAAAGGCGGTCCGGGCACTTGGGGCTGGTAGGGGGCTGATGATGAAAATACGACTTCTCTTAAACGATCTCATGCTCATCGCGTTGGGCTTGGGCGCCGCTTTTGTGGCGGGCGTCTACGTCTTGGGGTTCAATCCAAAGCTCGTCATTTTTATGATCGTTTTGATTGTTCTTTTTTACCTGCCGTATCTCGTTCGCCTCGTACGGACTCGGCTTCGTCCATCCAGCGATGCTGAGACGCAAGACCAAGGCGACGACAAAAAGAAAACCATGCAGGTTGATTTTTTGTTGGCCGGCGGCGGCATAATAGTCGCACTTCTGATGTCTGTATTTTTTGTTGGCTTTGATGCGGTGACGACGAGCATTGTTCTTTTTTTAGTCGCCGTCAGGTACACGCCTCATCTGGTAAAAAGTTATCGAGAGAGCCAGGGGGTGGGTCAGCGGTAATAGGTGTTTCGGCATCCTCGCTGCGGTAAGCCAGTCACTACGGCGTTTTTAATTTAAACGAGACGCTCTCAAAACGTGATACCGTCGTATATCGGACGCACTCTAACGATGCGTAAGCTCAGCATATGCACTGATTTGCTCAGCCTTTTGGGCACGCCCCTGTCATTGGAATTTATTTTGAACAACTCTGGCTCGTCGGGACGACGAATCGATTACGCGGCTGTTCGACGCTACTTTCAAGCGGCGGGCAGCGATACCGCAGCAACCGCCAGCTATATGGCGCACGCGCAAAATCTACCCGAGAATTCAGTACACTATCGTTTGGGCAAAGAGATCACGACGATTGCTGATTGGCTCGACGCCGTGCCCCAAACGGGCCGGGTGCTCGATCTTGGTTGTGGCGCGGGCGCATGGACCAAAATATTTGCAAACCGCTACGACAGCGTCATTGGCTTCGAGCAAAGCGCCTCTATGGTGGAAGCTGCGCGGACTCACTTAGCGCCTTTTCCGGCTGCGGAAATCGTTGAAGGCGATGTCCGAAAAGATATTCCCGATGGGCCCTTCGACCTGATTTTTCTTGGTGGGCTGTGCATGTATTTGGACGACGCTGATGCGGTGGATATGCTGCGGTCGTTGATCGCCCGTCTTGCCCCAGGCGCCTCTATCGTTCTTCGAGAATCGACAGTCCCGCAAGGAAAGTTAATGCCAGAGGGCGAATACCAAGTGGTCTATCGAAACGTAAACCTCTACCAAGACCTCATTCGTGAAGCGGGTTTTCCGACGGCCGACCTTCGCCGCAACTACGCGTACACAAACATGGAAGTGGCCGTTGAGCTTGTGGAGGCGCGGCGAAAGTACCTCCGGTTTTTGCCGGATCAGTCTGACTTTCTTGGGGCTTTGACGTGGTATGCGCTCAGGGCGCTAACGCCGCTCAGTTTTTGGCTTCTGCCCCGCGCCCTGTCACGATTTCAGATTAACTGGCCGCACTTGCAAAACCATTTCTTCCGTTTGACCCCATCAGAAAAAACCTAACTAAGATGGCACAGTCCATAGCCGCCATCCGTATACAGCGGTGAGCGTTACAACAAATCCCGTAAACACATAGTACCAATAACCGACGAGCTTCGGCATGCGGAATGGTGTGATGCTCAGCATGGCGATAAGGACTGTCGCGACATAAAGAACAATGGCGAACTCAGGTCCGCCAATCTGGCCTTCCAGTAAGAACACCATCGATAATAAAATAATGTTGTGGTCAATCGGTAGGCCTAAGTATGACGCGTCATCGTCGAGCCCAAAGACGTTGAAGTAACTGAGGCGCAAAACGCCCGCGGCGACAATCGCGAATGCCCCTGGAATGAACCACGGACTAAAGGCCCCAACACTTAAGAGAAGAACCGCAGGGCCGACACCACTGCTGACGATGTCGACGAGGGAATCAAGCTGCCCCCCTAAGGCGCGAAGGTCGTCCGATCGGCCTTTCGTTCGGCGCGCGACGGGGCCATCAAACCAATCAAAAAATATGGCCCACAGCAGGGCTATGATGGCCGCCGCGTAGACTCCTTGCGCCGCGAAGTAAATCCCCAACAGCGCGCAAAGCAATCCCGTTAAGGTGAGCGCGTTAGCGGGATCCGCAGCATGGGCGAAAATACTGCCGCGGGACGAACGGATTGGCGCGTTGGCGTCCTTCACCGGTGCCTCAGTTTGATCGACCCCAAGGTCATGGGGTAATTCATCATTCATCATTTATCGCCGAAGTTTAGGTATCCGTAGGAATCGAGAACGGATTCCAGTGCGTTAACGAGTGTGATGTTCTCAGCAACCGTTCGGGAGGCGATCCGTAGGTAGCGATCTGATTCTGGTACGGATTTCCCCGCGCAATGCTTAATCAGAATGTTGTGGTCGACGAACAGGGCTCGCGCCACATCGGGCCCACTCGGCCCGGCACTGGGCAGACCGCAGAACACGAAATTCGCGTCCGGCTTAAAGGCGGTTATCCCCGGAATCAAATCTAACCGCTGGTACAAATCGTCTCGATCTTCCCTCACTTTAATACAGCTTTTGGCGAATTCTCTGCGATAGCGCGGTGCCAGGCGTAAGAATGATTCCGCAAATCCGTTGATGTTCCAGATCGGAACTTCGGCCCGCACGGCCTCAACGAACTCGATGTTCGACGACAGCAGGTAGCCAAGCCGAAGCCCGCCGATTCCGTAAGACTTACTCATGCTCTTGAGGATGACCAAATTCGGATAGGTGTCGAGTTCGTTGACCAAGGTCAGGCTTTCAGGCTCCGCACAGAAATCGATAAAGGACTCGTCAACAATAAGAATACAGCCTTGTTTACCTAGCTTTTCTGCAAGTCGGCATAGGTCTGCCTTCGGAACTGAGAGAGAGGTTGGGTTGTTCGGTGTGACCACAATCGCGATGGTCGCGCCGTGGAGCGCAGCCTCTTCGGCAAAGGCATCGACATCGACTTGGAAGGTTGGTGCTTCCAACATAAAGCGAACAAGCTTTCCTTCAGGTACAGCTTCTTCGTATTCATTAAAGGTGGGGACAGGAATAATCAGTCGCCCAGTGACTTGATTCGAGATGATTTTGATAAGCTCAGATGCACCGTTGCTGACGACGATCCTCTCGGCTGGCTGATTGATCAACCCGCCAACCAATTGAGCGAGCGGGTTTTGGGCAACCGGATAATTCAAAACCAGGTCTTGAATGTTGTTTTTGAAATGGACGAACACGGGCGCCGGCGGAAAATAGAGATTATAGAGATAAGCGTGATCGACGAAGTCGAAACGCCAATATCCGCCATGTTGATCGGCAATCAGCTCATAGCGGCGCTCTTGTGATGAAAATAGGTATTCAGCAGCGAGACGATCATTTTCATCGTCAATCTCATACCAACGCGTATCGTCGCACTGAACTGCGCCGAGTTGACGGTCCACGCGATGCGCCATGGCATGGAGAATAACCTCGTAATATTCATTAACGTCGCCCGAGGCGATGTACGCCTCAAGGTGCGGCAAAAAGTAGCGGCGCAGGAATTCTTTTTGGAAGAGGTAGATATTGACCGTCTTGAAGACCTTCGAGTAATCAAAATCTGGGCCTTGTTCACGGGCATCCATCAGCGCTTGAATGTTGCCATCTTTACTCAGGCTCACAACGGCACCGGACATCCAGGGTTGGTGCTGAGAAACGGCGGCGAGGCTGCCACTTTCATGTACGAGCATTTTTTCAAGCAGTGCCGACTCAAAAAACACATCGGCTTCTAGTAAGAATACATCCTCATCGAGATGGTCTCGGGCGAGCCACAGCGAATAGATATTATTTGTGGTCGTGAAGTCTTCGGACTCGATGTAGGTGATCTTCAAAGCCTTGAAGGTGTCTCCGAAAAGCTCGTAGAGCTTCTCTTTATAGTGACCGACGACTATAACGGCTTCGGTTACGCCCGCATCACTCAGGTGGGTCAGGGCGTTGACGATAATCGGCACGCCATTCACCGGCACCATGCATTTGGGGAATTCCTGCGTAAAGGGTTGCAATCGGTCACCAACACCGGCGGCGAGGAGAATCGCTTTTTTAACGATTGCACGCGGAGGGTCAGCCTTAACAATACGGGCTGTTGGTAGATGTAGGGAATCCATCATCTAGCCTTTCCAAATATAGAGGTTCGACACCCCAAGAAATTGGGGCGTCCGGTAACGGTCTGATATGCGCGTGTTCAATCTGTCTTGGGTACGCTCTGAGAGAGCAGACTGAGATAGGCTTTTGCGTGTTGCGCTTTATAGGCGTGAATAAGACAGGGCATTAATCGCCCGGTCGGTCATTGGGGGCAAAGCCCGCGTCAGGTGACCGAATTCTTTCAACGCATACGAAAGCTTACGATGCGGAATGCACCGTGTCATCGACATGTTTTATTGACTGATCGAGCAGTTTTGCTCGTAGGCGATCCGACCGTGCTGGAGACGCGGAAATTGATGCGAGGATCGTTAGAAATGTGATCCTATCACCATAAGGGTTCCCCACCTAATCGCCTGCTAACACCGGGCGTTGTTGGCGGATTGGCTGGTCTCTCCGATGAGAATTGAAAATGTTTTTCGTGAGCAAGCTAAGCCCCCAAAAACTCATCCACCACAGCGGCCATCTCATCCGGCTTGTCGTAAAAACAAAACGGTCCGGCGTCGGCCATCACGACGCGGCGGGCATCGGGGATAATATCCAATAGTTTTTCCTGGCCGCTGACGAAGCTGTCTAGGTCGCCTTGCAGCAACAGCACCGGGCATTTGACCTTGGCGCAGGCGTCGCCCTTGTTCCATTTTAAAATCGGGTCGTGGGCATCAAAAGGCTTCAACCGTTCCTGCATGTTGTTGAGGAAGATGCGGTGGATCACATCCATCGATGTGCCGGGGCTGCCCAGTTTGGTGTAGATGCCCCACATCTTGTTGAGGAATGCGCCGTCTTCCGTAATCGGTTCCGCTACGGTGTGGCGGTCTTTCAGCATGGCTTCGGCGTCTTCTGGGCTGCGGTAGCCGGTGCCCGAGGCGACCACATGGGTGATGCGGTCGGGCAAGGCGGCGGCGATGTCGATGGCAATTGCCGCGCCGCCGTGGTGGCCAAGCAAGGCCGTCTTGTCGATGCCCAGGCCATCCATCGCCTGAATCATCGTGCGGGTGTAGTCGTCCATGGTCGGCTCTTGGGGCGTGTTGGTGGAGTTGCCATGGCCGAGCCATTCAATCGCCCACAGGGTGTGGCTGCCTGCCAGTAGGGGGGCGAGGCCAAGGTATTCGTCTGAGGTTTGCGTAGACTGATGAAGCAGCACCAGGTTGGGTCCGGTGCCGGTGGTCCAATAGTGCAGTTGTCCCATATCCGTATCGACGTAGCCGCGCTTCATGGTCGCGTCCTTTCTGTGTTCAAAATGGGCCTGTGCTCTTCGCGTTTTAGTTTAGGTCGCTTGGCCGAGGACGCGACGTTCAGGTGTTCAGCGCAACATTATAACCCGTTGAAAATTTTGATGCATGGGGTCGTTTGTATTTTTGCCATGCATGGGCTCGTTCCACCGATCATACGTGCATGGGCTCGATCCTTCGAACCAACGATGCATGGGCTCGTTACGAGCAAAATCGACTTTAATTTTTTCTGGTTGATGAGGGGGGTGTTATTTGGCCGAGTCGGGCCAGACATCCGAATCCAGGAAAGGCCGCACAAACGCTGATGTTTCTTCTGGGTGATAATCCAAAAAGCCATGGCCCCAGTCCATCAGCTCAATGACTTTGCCGTTGGTCAGATGTGGGGTGATGCGCCGGGTGTACTCCACCAAATCATCGTTGGTGTTGATGATTAAAATCGGCTGCTTCACGGCTGGGATATTCTCGGGGTAGGTGTAGGAGAACGCCGCCGCGTGTCCCCAGTGTTTGCGTTCGCCACCCTTAATGTGATCGGGGAAGGCATGCATGATGTCGGCTGGGGTGTGCTCCGGTCCGCGCCACCGCCACAGGCCGGCCCAAGAATGTACCAGGTGTGTGCCGTCGGCGACCGGGGTGTCGGGGCTGCCCATCTCGTCATTCTGTTTTGCGAGGTCGGCTTCCGTGTAAATCGGCGAGGAAATCAGCACCAGGTGTTTAATTCGGTCTGGTTGTTGCCGGGCCAATTCCACACAGGTTTTTGATCCCGTGTGATAGCCCATGACGTCGGCCTCTTGAATGTCGAGGGCATCCATTACGTCTGTCATGGCCTGGGCGAATGTCGCAATTGTCGGCTGCTCAGACGGGAAGTCAGACATGCCGTAGCCCGGGGTGTCCGGCGCGACGATCAACCTGTCTTTGCCCATTTCACCGAGCCAGGTTTCATAGACGATGCCTGATGACGGACTGAGGTGGAAGCACAGCATCGGGCGCTTTTTGCTGCTGGGGTCGCCAGCCACGCGGACATGAATCTGGCCATCTCGGCCATCGATGTAAGAGCGGCGAATCGGGGCAAAGCCAGGCTTCGCATGGGGTGTTGCGGGGTAGGTCATGAGGTCTCTCCATCCGGCTTAAAAAAGCGCTCTGGCAGCATACGCCGAAGCACGGTGTCTTTATCAATGATGTGATGTTTGATCGCGGCGATCATGTGGACGCTGACGAGGGTAACAATCGTCCAGCCCACCCAGACGTGCACGTTGTAGGAGCGGCGCGCGATGTCGCGGTTGTAGTCTGAGAAGTTCGGCAAGGTCCACGGCGCATTCGGGGATACTGGGAAGTTCGCGAAAGACGCCATCGACCATGCACTGCCGATCATCAGAGTAATCGCGATGTACAATCCCCAGTGACTAATGTGAGAGGCGCGGACCTGCCACGTCGGCATTGCCTCGGGCAGGGTCGGTGTGGGGCTCAGCATGCGCCAGCCAAAGCGCACGATCAGCAGCAGGAGAGCCAGCACACCGAGCGGCTCATGTAGCGCGTAGAATAGCTCGTCCTGCGCCTCACCAGCGCCGAGCCACGCCATGATTCGGCCCGTCGTCAGTTGCTCGATGATCAGCAACGCCATCGCCCAGTGTAACGCCTGCGCCAGCCAGCCCCATCTCTGTGTGGTGTTCTTTAATGCCACGGATATCCCCTCTGAGGTTGAGGGTAAGCAGGGTGCAGTGTCTCTGTCCACACCCAGGCTAGATTGGTAAGGTTGGCCATGCTGAACAAAAGCCTACGCATGATCCTTGCTGTGCTGTCTGTCCCGACTCTGCTGCTTTCAGCAGTTCCGGCTGTGTTGTTTTCGCCGAGTCCTGCGCTGGCAATCTCTGACGATGCCAATCCCTGGCTGGCCATCGAGAACGCCCTCTGTGTCGCTCACCGCACTGTTGATTACTCGGCCCTTGTCGGTGTGCCTGTGCGCCTTGAAACAGCCGCGTGGACGGGGGCGCAGAACGGACTCCCAACCCATTGCCATTTGGCTGGGATGATCGATGGCGATGAGGCCTTTGATTTTAAAGTGCCGATGACCTGGAACGGTCAGGTTTTTCCAGCAGGCTGCAATAGCGGCGCAACCAAGCTGGACGACAGCATTGCCGCGCTTAGCAACGGCGCAATTTCAGCTTTTGGGGATGTATCCAAACGCACCGTCAAGCTTATACGGGCCATCAGCACCCAGCAGCGTGACGTCGTATTTGCCGGAGTGCCCTGCGACTAAACGGTCGCTTGCTTCTCTCGAATTTTGAGGCTGCCTTTGCCGCGTTTCGTCAGGATGGTGATGGACTCGGCAATCATTTCCGCCGTTTCCTTGTTGGCATCGTAAAATGCATGTCGCTTATTACGCAGCATCTGCTTAAGGGCGGCTTCGTTTTCTTTTGTCTCGGGCGTCTTCTTGTTGATGAATTCATTGTAGGTGACCACATCCTCGTGGCTGATCTCTAGAATTTCTTCAACAACGTCAAAGCCTTCAGACTTAAGCAAAAATCGAACACTGGACGGTGTATAGACGTTGATGTGCCCATAGCCCAAGTAATGATCAACCTTGGTGTCGATTTCAAAATGGTAGTCCAGCGGGACTTCGATAATTTGATAGGGGGCGACCCGCATCAACTCACGCAATAGGATGCGTTCATACTCAACGTGTTCCAGAACATGGCAGAGAATGACGGCATCAAAAGCATCATCTTCGAACGGCAGAGAATACCCATCAAAGAGCTCAACGCTTTTGACGGATGCGAGTTTGCGGTTCTTTATGACATCTATGCCGGAGGTGGCGATTTCGACGGCGTTAAGCTCTTCAAAGTATCCGGCCTTGTCCAGGTGAAGAAGAACACTGCCTTCCCCGGCGCCGACCTCAAGAATACGTTTTGGCTTGAAGTCATTGCGCTTGCAGACTTCCATAATGTTCTTGGCTTTGAACTTTCCGCCCAGCTCGCGCCAAGGAGATTCGCCGACATACCCTTCGTCATAGACCTCATGGATGTTTGCTTGGATCTTGAAACCGTCTGACGGCATTGCGTGTTCTTTCCGAATTGTCCCTAGGGCCGAAGCTGCGTTTTTAGCTACTGACGCAGGGCTTGTTCTGGCGCGTCATAGCTGGTGTTGTGCTCTGGGAAGGCTTCATGCCCCTTGAGCATGTAGTTCCAGTACATCAACGGTAGGCCGGTCTTCTTAATCCACCAGTAGGAGCGGCGTTCTTCCCGAGGGTCGAGTGGGAATGTAGGTGTGACTTTGCCGCCGTACGTGAACTCGGCCATTAGAACTTTGCCGTACGCCGTGGTTAGCGGGCAGGAGCCATAGCCGTCGTAGCCTTCGTTGATGCTGCCACCCTGGATGAGGGCGAGCAGGTTGTGCACCACCACAGGCGCTTGTTTGCGGATCGCTGCTGCTGTTTTTGAGTTGGGTGTGGAGCAGGCATCACCGAGGCCAAATACATTCGGGTACTTCGTCGACTGCATGGAATGCTGATGCACATCGACCCAGCCACCGTCGTTCGATACGGCTGAATTTTTAACAACATCGAGCGGTCCTTGAGGGGGCACCGCATGGAGCAGGTCATAGTCCATCTCGATTGTCTTGCCTTCGTTGTCGCCACCCACCACGGCGAAGGTCGCTCGCTTATTGGCGCCATCGATCTTGGTCAGGTTGTGATGGAAATGCTTATGAATGCCGTAGTCGTCGGCAATCTTGGCAAGTTCACGGGCGAAGAAAGGAACGCCGAACATGGACGGGCCTTGCGGCAGGAAGTGGACGTTGCAGTTCTGCAAGACGCCGCCACGCCGCAGGTAATCGGCCATGAGATAAGCAATTTTTTGCGGCGCGCCAGGGCATTTGATGGGCATCGCCGGCTGCGTGAAGAGGGCGGTGCCGCCGGTTGGAAACGCTTTGATGCTCTCCCATGTATATTCCACGTGCTCTGGCGAATAGTTGGAGCATACGCCGTTGCTACCGATGTTCTCGGCAAGTCCTTCAATACCATCCCAGTTGCACACGAGGCCCGGGCAAACGACGAGAAAGTCGTACGTGACGTCTCTACCCTTAGAGAGGCCAACTTTTTTTCCGTCAGGGTCAATACTAGCCGCTGAGTCTTGGATCCATTGCACGCCGTCGGGAATTAGGCTGGCTTCGTCTCTGCGGGTGTCCTTCAGGTTATAGGACCCGGCACCAACCAGCGTAAATGCGGGCTGATAATAGTGGTCGCTCGACGGGTCGATGATCGCAATGTCTAGTTCACCATCGTGCGTGTGGTTCTTCAGAGAGGCCGCAACGGTAATGCCTGCGCTGCCGCCACCGACGATGAGTATTTGATGATGTCTAGCCATGTTGAGAGTCCTAAGTTTGTTTCGATGATCTATTCAGCAGGTTGGCTGTCGCTTTTTTCAACGAGCTTGCGGCCACCGGATAAACGATCTGAGGTGATTTTGAAGATAATCGGGCTCAATAGAAGGAGCGCGAGGAGGTTTGGTACAGCCATCAGTGCGTTCATGATGTCTGCCATCAGCCAGATGGCTTCTAAGCCAGTGAGAGCGCCTACGGGAATGGCTGCGCACCACAGAACCCGGAACGGGGTGATCGCTTTTGGGCCAAACAGGTATTCAGCGCAGCGCTCGCCGTAATAGCTCCATCCCAGAATAGTTGTGAAGGCAAAGACGGTTAACGCAAATATGACGATGTAATTGCCGTACGGCAAAGCGTTACCGAAGGCGATGGTTGTCATCGTTGCGCCGTTCTCGCCACTCATCCAGGCGCCGGTCACAATGATCACGAGGGCTGTCATGGTGCAGACGATAATGGTGTCGATGAAGGTCCCCAGCATCCCAATGGCGCCTTGTCGCACAGGATCGTTCGTTTTGGCGGCGGCGTGCGCAATCGGAGCAGAGCCAAGCCCAGCTTCATTTGAGAAGATACCACGAGCGACACCAAAGCGAATGGCGGCCATTACGGCGGCTCCAGCAAACCCACCTGTCGCCGCTGTACCGGTGAAGGCATCGGAGACAATCATTGCGAGGGCTGCGGGAATCTCGGCCGCATTCATTGCTAAGATGATCAAACTCGCGCTGACATAGAGCACGACCATGATCGGAACCAGTTTACCGGCGACCTGAGCAATACGTTGAATGCCGCCGATTAAAACCATGGCCGCCAAGGTGAGGACGACAAAGGCTGTCATCCACATGGGAATGCCAAGGTTGGATTCCAACACGTCGGAGATTGAATTTGCCTGAACGGTGTTGCCAGCGCCGAGGCCGGCGCAAATTGCGAGCAGAGCGAAGGTTGTCCCGAGCCATGTCCATTTCGGGCCGAGACCGTTCTTGATGTAATACATCGGTCCACCGACATAGCGGCCGTCTTCATCAATTTCACGGAAATGCACAGCCATCACGGCTTCGCCGTACTTCGTGGCCATGCCGACGAGGGCCGTCATCCACATCCAGAAGATCGCGCCTGGTCCACCGAGGAAGATGGCCGTTGCGACACCAGCAATGTTGCCGGTTCCTACCGTCGCAGACAGTGCGGTCATGAGGGCTTTGAAGGGGGAAATTTCGCCGTCGCCGGGGGCATTGTCACCAGCATCTTTACTGAACAGAACCCCGAGGGCTTCAGGCAGACGACGGATCGACATGCCCTTTAGGCCAATGGTCAGATAGAGACCTATTCCAAGCAGTGGAAACATCATAATCAGCCAGACCCAACCGCTGATTACATCCAAAACGCTGGTAAAATTGTCCATTCGTAACCCCTAAGAATTTCCCCCGGCCTATATCAGGCTTGCGTAAGCATAACGGTCTCTGAGGCGAGGCACAAAGTCCTATAACGCGTTGCTTTTCTGGGGCTGATAGATGTGGGATTGCCCATTGATATCCTGAATCTCCAAGGCTCCATCTTCAGAGTCCGAGATATAGGACGGCCCAACCGGCACTTTGCCGTATCCGCCGGGGATATCGAGGATGTACGTGGGGATCGCTAGGCCAGATATGCGGCCGCGTAACTGTTTCATCAGAGCCTGCCCAGTTTCGATTGAGACACGAAAGTGGCTGGTTCCGGGGGCCAGATCAGGATGGTGAAGGTAGTAAGGCATGATTCGCGCTTCCACCATAGTGCGGAAGAGGTCTGCCAGCATCTCAGCATTATCGTTGATGCCTTTTAGGAGAACGGTCTGGCCGACGAGTGGTATCCCCACATCTGTTAGCCTTTGGCATGCCGCCAAAGCCTCCTCTGAAAATTCCCGTGCATGATTGCTATGAACCGCGACGTAGACCGTTGCGCGTCGGTTAGCCAGCGCCGCACTTAGATCTTCCGTAACGCGCTCGGGCGCGGCAACGGGTAGGCGGGTGTGAAACCGCACCACTTTGACATGCTCGATACAATCCAATGCATCCAAGAACGTGGAGATGCGTCTTGCAGACAGCATCATTGGGTCACCGCCAGTAAGGATGACCTCCCATATTTCTGTGTGTTTCCGGATGTAATCTAGTGCTTCGGTGATGTCCGTGTCGGTCATCATGTCACCGCCAGGCCCAACCATCTCGCGCCTGAAGCAAAACCGGCAATACATGGCACAGGCGCTGTGGACCTTGAGAAGGACGCGGTCGGGGTAGCGATGAACCAGTCCCTTTAGCGGGCTGTGCGTGTGGTCCCCTATAGGGTCGACTCGTTCGTCATTCGTCGTGATGAGTTCCTGTAGTGACGGTACAATTTGGAGGGCGATGGGATCGCTCTCAGCCCCCTTGTCGATGAGGTCAATTAAATGCCGTGGTGCTGAAATTGCATACCGTCGCGCCAGGTCTTGTAGCTCTTCCGCGTCGGCCTCGCTTACCAAGTCCTCTAGAGCCAAGGCTTCTGGCGAGGTTGCGCCGGTATTCTGTATGCGATGGTCTTGGTGGGTCATACGTGCCATTCAGTTACTGCTGTCCGCGCAAGGAACGGGACATGATCTGTTTTAGGCCTTCCAATGCGAACACGGCAAGGTTCAGCGGATGTGATAGCGGGTAATAGAAGGGCGCATAAAGAATGATATTGCTACAGACACCGTGGACCCCTGGTACAGCAGAAGACACTTTATCTGGAGTCATAAAGCAAAGCCTTGCGACTCTGGTGGAGCCACAGGGCGCATTGCTGTTGCTGCCGCATGCTGATGGCGGCCCGAGCCAAGCTATACCAGAGAAAAAGGTTGTCGACGTCTTGGCCGCGCTTTCTAAAGCCCACGGAATTTCTTTATGCGGATCTGCTTATGTCCGCGATGAAGACGATGCCGTGCGAACCGTCGGATACTTGACGGGCCCAGACGGAGGCTTGCTGCTTCGTATGCCGAAAATCATGCCTGACCTTGTGGAAGGGTTTACGGATTCAGTTTCTGCCGTATCGCAGCCCGCAGAGTTTCCGGTGGCGATGACGGCAGAAGGCCAAGTTGGTATTCTGTGCGGTGAGGATGTTCTTTCCCCTCACATTGTGCGCGCGCTCGTCACCAGTGGCGCGGAGGTTGTTCTGAACCCCAGCCGCGAACGCACGGACAAACACTTCGAGATTCGGCAAAAGGCCCGCCAAGCCCGATCTTACGAGAACGCGGCTTATGTTGCATCAGCATCAGCGAGCGCGGTCACAATCGACGGTGCGACTGTCAAACTGCCTGCCGCCACAGCGCTTGCTGAAATGTGGGGCACAGAACTTCGCGCATCTTCGGATGAGTCTTTTATTGTTGGCGACATCGATATTGAAAGCCTGCGTCGCCGGCGTGAGGAACCCATGGGTAACCTTCCTGCCATTGTTCGTATGCGGCTGTATGCGCACGGGTATGCGGAAGAGGCCTCAAATGCGGCCCCTTCGCCGACCACCCGAGAGGACTGGATTGCCGCCGGAAAAGAAAAAGTGTCATCGTCTATTCAAGCCAAGTCCGGTGCGGATGATCAGATTGACCGATACGATGTCCTGCTGGGGCAGACTGTGACCCAGGTTTCCACGAATGCAGATGCCTTGCCTGAATACCGGCAGCGAAATCTTGATAACGCACTCTATGTTGCAGGGCCCTTTGCAAAATCCCCGGGTGTAAAACTGGTCGTGTTCCCAGAGTTCTTTCTGACCGGAGCTGTTAGTCAACTGGGCAGTCGGTCAGGGCACCTTGCGAGCAAGATTGGAATAACGTTCCCTGGGCCCGAAGCGGATCAACTTGCGAAGTTTGCGCAGGACAACAACACCTATGTGTCCGGTGGTGTGTTTGAGTTCGACCCTAAGTGGCCGGACCGGTTCTTCAATTCTGCTTTCATTTTCGATGACAACGGCAATCTCGTGCACCTGTATCGTAAGATACACTGTGCAGATGTCTTTGGTCGCTTGCCCGATACGACGCCAGGCAGCGTCTATACGGAGTATGTGGATCGTTACGGCTATGACCACCTGTTCCCGGTCGCTGACACGCCGCTTGGTAAATTGTGCACGGTTATCTGCTTTGACATGAATTTCGGTGAGACCCATCGCGCTATGGTGAAGCGAGGTGCAGAAGTCATCATTCATCCGACATCTGAGCCCCATAACGTGCGGCGTCGGGGGTGGGATATTGCTCGCCATGTCCGCGCGTTTGAAAACACCGCGTATATTCTTACGGCTGGTCACGGCGGCGAGTTCCGTGGAGACGGGTTGAGTTTCCCAGGCTCCATGCAGCGCGGTTACTCTAAGGTGGTCAACTATGACGGCTCGTTGCAATGCATCGTTGATGGGCCAGGTGCAGTGCCGTTGGTTGGATCTATAGACATGACGGCGCTTCGTCGCGCCCGTGCTGATCTCAAGGGGAATTTAGCCGCATGGGATGACTCGGCCGTTTACGCCCACAAATACGCAGATGAGCGCGGCATTGAAAACGATGTCTGGGCCGGTGACCCCTTGGTTAATCCCTATGAAGATGGCGCTGAAATTAAGAAAATGATCGATATTTATCAGCGCGACGGCGTTTATATTCGGCCAGAAGGTGCGGGTAAAAAGCCAGCGATCGATCAATCTATGCAGGCTGTAGTTTAGCGACTGCCTTCCCTAAATCGTGACTCGCGCTGTACTATGGTCGTGCCATACTAAATCAACGAATAACGGCAACGTCAGGAGACACTCCATGAGTTTCAAACGCTTTCTTATCGCTTTCGCCGCTTTGTTTTTTGGTGCTGCGAATATGGCCCAGGCCATCGATGGCCCCGTACTCGTTTTTGGTGGCACCAGTGGAACTGGCCTAAGCGCCGTTCAGCATCTGCGCGCTATGGACGTGCCGGTGACGGTGTTCGTGAGGCCGACATCCAACCTGAGTGTTTTTGACGGTTTGGATGTCAAAACAGTGGTCGGCAATGCCTTGAATGCAGATGACGTGGACCAAGCCTATACGGCTGACAATTTTAAAGTTGTCATTAGTTCATTAGGGGGGCGGCGCGGTGAACGGCGTCCTGATCTTGTTGGCAATCTGAACATCACGGCTGCCGCGAAAGCGAATGCTGTGAGTCGCGTCATTCAGGTGAGTTCAATGGGCGTCGGCACGACTCGGGAAATCCCGGGTGAAGGTGCAAACTTTATGGCTGAAGTGCTTTATATAAAGACACTGGCGGAAGATGACCTGATCTACAGCGGTTTGGATTACACAATTGTCCGTCCGGGCGGATTGCGTCGCGGCGAAACGACGGGCACCGGCATTTTCGAAGACTATGAGTATCGTGGCTCTATCGACCGCCAAGAGCTGGGTCGCATGATCGTTGACATTCTGGATGACGAATCCACGCATCAGAAAATTCTCTACGCATGGGATCCCGCACTGCCTGCTGGCGAAGAATAGGACGCTCTGCACCCAGCCGTTCAAGAGTCGGAGGTTCTTCTATGTTTCTTTTGCAAACGCCTTGGGCAATTGATTCTCTGAATCTGGCCGATGGGGTCATCCGGCAAGCGCTCGGAACGCGGGTCAAGAATGGACCTGAGCTTATTGTATTGCCCCATGGCGACGGGTCGGAGCGGGACGCGCCGCATGAGCAAGCAATCGTGGATGCGTTGGCTCAACTGGCGACAGGGCATGCTGTTTATGTGGGCGCTTCAGCTTATGTGACCGTTGACGGTGAGGACTCGCCGAGAACAGTTGGTTTTATTGTGGGGCCTGATGGCAGCATTCTGTCTCGGACTCCTAAA
This sequence comes from uncultured Rhodospirillaceae bacterium, assembly GCA_943787205.1. Lineage (GTDB taxonomy): Bacteria > Pseudomonadota > Alphaproteobacteria > Rhodospirillales > Rhodospirillaceae > WLXB01. The sequence goes on along the minus strand of CALSLN010000009.1, from coordinate 304,552 downwards.
ATCATGCCCGACCTCGTTGAAGGGTATACGGACACTAGCGCTGATACATTTCGCCCTGCATCATTCCAAGTGGCTGACACACCTTTGGGGCAGATTGGCATCCTCTGTGGCGAAGACATTCTAGCGCCACATGTTGTTCGTACGATGCTGGTCAGTGGTGCAGAGATCATTCTCAATCCATCGCGCGAGCGAACGGACGCCTTGCTTGATAGCCGGACTGTTGCGCGGGTCGCGCGCGCCTATGAAAACCTTGCTTATGTAGCCGTTGCGTCTCCGCATTCCGTCACGATTGATGGCACCAGCGTTGCGCTTCCGCCTGTGACAGCTTTGTATCCGCCACAGGGAAAGGCCGTGAGTGTGGTTGGTGCGGAATCGTACGTCCGTGTAGATGTCGATATTGAAGCTTTGCGACGCAAGCGATCTGGACCGGCTTTGAATTTTCCGACGATCGTCAGGATGAATCTTTATGCGCCCGGCTATAAGGTGGAAGCATCGACGCCTCGGCCCTCTCCACAAACCCGAAAAGACTGGTTGTTTGAAGGTGCGCGAAAAGCTGAGGCGCTACCAAAGCCGCCTGTGGGAAAAGAAGTTTCAGCCTACAGCGCAATGGTCGCCCAGCACGTGGTGCATCAATCTCATAAACCTGAACAACTAGTTGAGTGCCGGCAGCCAAACCTAGACGACGCGTTTGATCTGGTGCGGAACTATGGGGCACGTGCGGCAAACCTCAAGCTCGTCGTGTTCCCAGAGTTCTTTTTGACCGGTCCTGTTAGCCCATTAGGTCAAAAGCTTGGGCACATCGCAGATAAGATTGGGGTGACCTTTCCCGGTCCGGAAATGGATCAGATTGCAGCATTTGCACAAGAGATTGGGGCCTACGTTTCTGGCGGAGTATTCGAACATGATCCGGATTGGCCGGACCGATTTTTTAACACCGCTTTCATTTACGACCCCTCCGGCAATCTTATTCACCGGTATCGCAAAATTCACTGCGGCGATGCGATGGGCTTTCTGCCAGACACGACACCGGGAAGCGTATTTGATCAGTATGTTGATAAGTACGGATACGAACATCTTTTCCCCATTGTGGATACGCCAATTGGCTGTCTTGCAACGACGATCTGTTTTGATAACAATTTTCCAGAGACATACCGAGCCATGGCGCGGCGCGGCGCAGAGATCATTCTGCACCCTACATCAGAGCCCCACGGCTCTCACCGTGCGGGTTGGGATGCTGCCCGTCGGATGCGCGCGTTTGAGAATGTCGCGTATGTTCTGTCAGCTGGTCATGGCGGCGAATATTTTCTGCCGGACCGACCAGTCCCCAGCTCACGCGGTCGCGGTTATTCGAAGATTATTAACTTCGATGGATCGGTGCAGGCTGAAGCGGATACTGCAGGTCAGGTCCCGTTAAGCGGCATGATTGATCTAAGAGCTCTGCGGCAGGCCCGCGCAGACCTTCAGGCCAATATCGCGCTATGGGATGATGCCGTCGTATACGCGCACGAATATGCTGAGACCCCGCGCGGGTTGCCAAATAATCTTTGGCCAGATGACCCGCTAGGAAACCCTTATCTTGGCGGTGTTGAGATCAAAAAAGTAATCGCATCTTATGCCAAAGAGGGCATCTTTGTTGCCCCAAAGGGCGACTGAGTATCAGTCTGCGAAGTCCCGTTTTGCCCTTTGTATTGCCGCGTAGATTTCAGCCGCTGAGCCACCAATACCTTCAATAATCTGATCCGTTACCGGGGCAGATGCCTGGATCCACGAGTCTCTCTGGGCGGGTGTTAGCGTGTGAATCTCAAACCCGATCTGATCGGCCTGGTCGAGAAATTTCTGTTCTTCAGCCCGTGACATAGCGCGTGCTTGATCGATCGGGAGCCAGCCATTCTGCACGATGTCTTGTTGGCTTTTCGGTAGTCGCCCAAGCCATTTAGAATCAGCGATCATGAAATTGACGGCATGCATGTGGTTTGTCAGAGAGAGGTGTGGAGCCTCCTCTGAGATGCCAGTGCTTGCATATAGAATGACCGCATTAGCACCTGCGTCAACGAGCCCGGTCTGGAGACCGATGATATTTTCTGTGAAGGCAAGTGGAATGATGTCGGACGCGATTGCTTCTGCAAAAAGGCGGGCTGCAAGGCCGGATGAGACCCGAAAGCGGACACCCTGAAGATCTCGTGGTGTTAAAATTGGTTTCTTTCCGTAGACGTGGTGAACCCCGACCTCATCCCATGACATAAGCGTAAGACGATTTTGTGCGAGCAAATCGCTGTATATGTCGAACAATACGGTGTCAAAAATGTGATCCGCTTGCTCCGTGCTATCGAACAGAAAGGGTGTCTGTAGCAAGGCCACTTCTGGCACAATAGAACCGATAACCAATCCTGATAAATTTGCGACCTGGACGCGCCCTCGACGCAAGCTGCTCAGGATCGTCTCTTCTGAACCCAACTCCCCTGAAACCATTGGAGTGAGCTCGAGGGCGCCATTTGAGTGGTCTGCTACGCGATCACGAAACATCATCCATTTTTCATAACCGGCAGTGCCCTCTGGTACTCCGGTCGTGCCACCGACGATGAGCATAGGTTTTATCGCGCTTGCTTGGGCCGCAGCAGCTGACGAAACGCCAATGACAAGAATGAGCGTGGATAAGCTCGTCGTAAGAAAACGATAGATGTTGGCCATCAAACTCAATCTTTCGGTAATGGAATGAACTCGTCTTCATCGTCGCGCACGGTTGCGAAGTCTCCGTTCTTCCATTCCCCGCTTGGCCCGGTCAATCAAAGACTGTTCACTACCGACCAGGTTCCACCAAATGAGGCGTTTGCCATCTAAAGGCGCTCCTCCGGCCAACATGATTCGTGCGCCGGAATCCGTTTTTACTCTTGCTGATTTGCCGGGGAGAAGAACCGCCATATCCCCTTCCTCGAGTGTTTGGCCGTCGACGGAAACGGTGCCATCGACCACATACACAGATCGCTCTTCATGCTCGTCCGTTATGGCAAAGTCCGCTTCTGCGTCCAATGAGCCGCCGAGATAGAACATCGGCGAGAACACTTTGACTGGTGATGTCTCGCCGTGGACGTTTCCAGCAATTAGGCTCAGGTTCGCACCATCACGCTGAATGGTAGGCAATGTGTCTTTCGGGTGGTGATAGAACGCGGGCTCTGTCTCTTCATGTTCTATGGGTAAGGCAATCCATGTCTGGATTCCGTGCAACGTTTGACCGCTCGCCCGAGCCTCCGGTCCTGTTCGTTCTGAATGGACGATACCGCGACCGGCGGTCATCCAATTTACGTCGCCTGGTTGTATTGGTTGGTGAAATCCGAGGCTATCGCGGTGATGGATTTCGCCATCGAACAAGAAGGTCACTGTCGCCAGTCCAATATGGGGGTGGGGGCGAACATCAATGCCCTGTCCAGGTTCGAATTTAGCCGGCCCCATGTGATCGAAGAAGATGAATGGTCCGACCGTTCTCCGTTTGGCGTAGGGGAGGGCGCGCCTGACTTCGAGGCTGCCGATGTCTCGTTTTCGGGGTGATATGATGAGGTCGATAGCGGACGTCATGGAGGTATATACTCTGGGTTGTTTAGGGCTGGGATGGGTGGGCTTTATTCAATCTATATAGCCTCGTAAAAACAGCAACCAAATCGGCCTGCGCGCAGCCAGAATCCAACGAAATGGGCTAAATCGCGCTCGATCAGTGGTTATGCGGTGTTCTTTGTTTGCGCCGGTATACTATCCATCAGTCAATATAAGTCTGTGGATCAAACACGGGTCTCGACTCAGAAAAGAAAGCCATATGAGCATGCTCTATATCTCCCAGAAATCGTGGTCTCCCGAAGATATTCCGGCGCTGACCAAACACATTGCAACGATCACAGCCAACTCTGCTCGGTTCGAGGTTGATGCACCCGTTAGCTCGGTGATCCTTTTGCCCCATTCTTCAAATGGAAGCGCACCGCAGGATCGAAAAGCACTGCTTAAGGCTTTAGCTGCTCTCACTGCGGACAAGAGTGTCTTTATCGCTGGATCGGCAGTGGTGCAAGGCACTGGGGCTGGGACCGCAATCACATTGGGCTTTCTGGTCGGTGCAGCAGGCGACGTATTGATCGAGACAGAGAAAGTATCCCCGGAACTGGTGAATGGATTGGCGACGGATCAAACCAGCGGGTTGGGTCAACCGAAAGAATTTAAAGTCGCGAACACGCCGATTGGCCAAGTGGGTATTCTACCTGGCGAAGACATTCTGTTTCCACACTACGCTCGCAGTGTTGTCTGGAAGGGTGCGGAGATCATTCTCAACCCAACCGAAGAAACGGCGGACGACTTGTTTGAGGCGCGCCAAAATGCGCGGATCGCCCGCGCTTTTGAGAACAGCGCTTTTATTGCAACGGCGTCGGCTATTTCCCGCGAGAAAGATGGCGTGGAAGTGTCAGCCCCAAGCGCTAGTGGTCTTTGCGATTGGAACGGTCGTCAAATCGGATCCGCTGCTACTGAGGACTTCCTCAAGACAGATGTCTACGTCGACAAGTTGCGCCGCAAGCGTGCTGCTATTTTTGGCATTGCTCCACTCCACCTTCGCGCCAATTTGTTTGCGGAGGGGTATCGCAGACTAATCGTTGATCAACAGTCAGCGCCGGCCCAGCCGCGGAATAAAAAAGAGTGGGTGAGCGACGCAAAGCAACGTCTTGAATCGGCGAAAGCGGCCGAAGGTACGGGGCCTGAGACGGAATACGACGTGCTGTTGGTGCAGTCCGTGAAAACGATGATTCAGAAAACGTCTGATGTGCGAGAGATGCTCACTGAAAACGTGACGCGTGCGCTCGAGTTGCCTGCGCGCACGGCATCTAATCCAAACATCAGACTTGTGGCACTGTCTGAGTTCTTCATGACAGGGCAGGGCGGTCATGGGTATCGCTCGCCTATCACATTGCAACGTCTTGCAATTCGTTACCCTGGGCCAGAGATGGAGTTACTGTCAGAGTTTGCACTTAAGCATAAAGTGTACCTCTCTGGATCGACCTTCGAGATCGACGACAAGCTTCCAGGCTACGTTTTCAACTCAGCCTTTATTCTCAATGACTCCGGTGATCTCATACATCGATATCGAAAAATACAATGCGCGGATGTCTGGGGATCTCTACCCGACACGACGCCAAGTACGATCTACGACGAGTATCTGGATACGTACGGATATGACTTCCTCTTCCCAGTGGCAGACACGCCAATTGGCCGACTGGCCACGATGGTTTGTTTTGACCAAGCGCACCCGGAGATCGCCCGTATGCTGGTCAAAAATGGGGCTGAGGTCATTATTCATCCCTCTTCAGAGGGGCATGGATCCGGCCGACGTGGCTGGGACTATGCGCGCCAGACCCGGGCCTTTGAGAACGTTGCTTACATCTTATCACCGTTGCCTGGCGGTGAGCATTTCACGCCGAACTCAAAGTATGAACACACCAATCAGATGCGCGGGTATACGAAGATGGTGAACTTCGACGGGTCTATCCAAGGAGAATTGGATACGCCGGGAGCTGCTACCCTGGCCGGTACGGTTGATTTACTTGCCCTGCGCCGTGCGCGGGCGAACCCACACCTCAACTTGCCGATGTGGGATGACCCCAACGTCTATGTCGAGGATTATGCGGCGGAGGTTGGGCTTCCAAACAACCTCGGCACAGGAGACCCGCTCGGTAATCCATATCGTGGCATGAAGCCGCTTCGGAAAGTGCTAAGTAGCTATTACGACCGAGGCATTTTTACGCCACCGACGGTGCCATCTTCTCGGTCTCTTTCCGTCCCAGGAAAGGCGCAACCAGATTTCGACAAGCCTAGCGCCGGGGGAACGCCTAAGTCCAAGACGTTAGCGGACGAAGAAAAGATGGATGGTGAATACATCCAAATCTGATTTTTCTTTCTGTAACTGACCTAGAGTGTAACCAATAAATGAACTCTGTTTTAAAGTTGTCAGTCGTTTTAGCCGTAGGGCTAATGGGTCTGTTTGATGGCAACGCTTTCGCCGACGAAAGTGACGCTCCGAGCGTTTTGCGTGTCGCAGTCCCGGGGCGGCCGCCTGGCTTGGGCAATCCTTATTCATCCCTCCCGATCGGTGCAATCAATTCCAATTATATCCTCTATGACGCTCTGACAGGTATTGGTGACAAAGGTGTGGTCCTGCCCGGGCTTGCCTTAACGTGGACTTCGACGGGGGACGAATCGTGGGTGTTTACGTTGCGTCCAGGCGTTACGTTTTCGAATGGTGAGCCGTTTAACGCTCAAACCGTTGTTGATGTTGTCACGTACTTGAGAAGCGAGCAGGCGGCTGGGTATTTGGTGGCTGGTGAAACCGCGATGATCGATTCTGCCACCGTGATCGATGAACTGACCGTGCGCATCAACACAAACCGCCCCGACGCGATTTTGCCGAAGCGTATGAGCTTTGTTTATATGGTTGGGATGGAGTACTTGGCCGAGGTCGGCATGGATGCCTTTGGCCTTTCTCCTGTCGGATCCGGCCCATACAAGCTTAAAGACTGGGGGCAAGCGACGGGGACTTATGTCTTTGAGCGGAACCCAAACTCATGGCGTGACTCTCAGAACTTTGATGAAATTCATTTCACGGCTGTTGGTGATGTCACAGCCCGTGCGCAATCTATTTTGAGTGGCCAGATTGACCTTTCGTTCAAGCTGAGTCTGGACCTCTTAACCGATCTGTCCGCGGCTGGGTTTAAAACGCTTGCGCGGCCAACGTATTCCGTTGGGGCATGGGCTTTTCATCAGGTTGATGATCAATCTCCCGTCTCTGATATTCGGGTTAGACGTGCATTAAACATGGCTATAGACCGTGAGGGTATCGCGGCTTCAATTTTGTCTGGGGTGTCGCAACCGGTTTCACAAGTTGCAACAGCGGATGTATACGGCTACGCGCCAGATATCCCACTCTTTCCCTATGATCCAGAGGCGGCAAAGGCGCTCCTCGATAGCGCTGGTTATGGGGATGGGCTTGAGTTAAGAGCTGTCGTGCGCAGTGATCCGTCCGTACCAGAGTCTTCTCTAATCTATCAGGTCCTGGCCCAAAACCTTGCGGCGATTGGTGTTGAGGTCGACCTAGACCCTGTCCCTGGGCAGCGTTGGTTGAGTATGTATTTTTCTGGGGATTGGGACGGGGCCGACATCTTAGACACCAGTTTCAATAACTCTATCCATGGAGACGCGATCCGGAGTATCGAAACAGCTTCGTGCTTGAAAGCGGGCGCTTACTTCTGCAATGAGGAGCTTCTCCCTCTGATCGAAGACAGCAACCGAGATTTTGATCCGGTATCACGAGAGAAGAAACTACAGAAGTTGGTCGAGGCCCTGCACTTTGATCCTCCGGCTCTCTATCTTTTTCCCTATTTCGATACGCTGGGATACAGCCCGCGATTGAACGACTTGCCGGTTACTGGCCAGCGCGTTGACCTTGAAAACATTACAGTCCGGGAATGATGCAAAGCATCGACCGCATAGTCGTTGTACTGGCTGTTATGGCCAGCGTCGCGACATCGATGGCGATTGTTGCTAAGGCCAACGACAGTGTTTCATTGAGTGTTATTGAAGGGTTTGGCGGTGTGCCGCTAAACGTCGCGGAGGCTGGGCAACCTGGAAATCCAGGCGTGCTGTTTATTCATGGAAACGGGCAAAGTTATCTCAGTTGGCATAACCAATTAAACTCTGACCTTGCCGACGATTTTCACATCGTTGCCTTTGACCTTCGTGGTCATGGCGGCTCGGGCAAGCCATGGAATATTGAGTCCTACAATCGGGCCTGTATCTGGGCTGAAGATATTGCGGCCATCATCCGAGAAACTGGGTTGGAAAAGCCGGTTGTTGTCGGTTGGTCGCGAGGTGGGTTGATGGCCATGCACTATGTCCGGTGCATGGGGACAGATGGGTTGTCAGGTATTGCTATGGTTGCCTCTAGAGGACGCCTTGTTGAGGTGCCGCTGCCTCTGGACGACAATCCGGCGCGGATCAGCCAAGTTCAGTTGGAGTCCGGCGATCTTGCAGAAAACCTGGCTGGTGCCAAAACCTTTGCGGCGCTTATGACAGCGGACCTGGTCGACGATGATTGGTTAGCCGTTTCGAAAGCCATGAACATCATGTCTCCTCCCTATGCGCGCCGTGCTATGCGCAGTCCGACACTTGATCCGAACGGGGATGCGATATCTTCATATGCCGATCTCGTTGAGCGCATTGATGTGCCATTCCTTGTTGTCTTGGGGGATCAAGACCCACTTCGGGATTCTGGTCAGCTGGGTAACGCGTTTGAGAACGCATTACCTCAGGCCAAAGTGTTGATGTATCCTGGCGTAGGGCACTCTCCATTTCTTGAGTCACCACAGAAATTTAACGCTGACATCCGGAGTTTTGTAAACTCTGTTTCCAGATCGAAGTAGTCATGAAAGCTGATAGGAGCTTGAGTATGAATAAGACCACTCTGAGTCGTCGCAAAGCGCTCGCATCGGCTGGCGCCGTTGGTGCGGTCGTTGGCTCATCCAAGGCTGCGCAGTCTGCAAAAACTCCTATGCTTCCAGATTCAATATCAGATTGGACTCCTGAGGACCGTGTTTACGCATTGGCAAAGCAGCAAGGCCGGATCGATGATGGCAAAGCGATTTGGCGGACGCGTGGGGTTATATATGGCTTCAAGGCGCCCGATTCGCCCATCCCGCTCGTCCGGTTCAAGGGGTGTGAGCAGCAGTGGGTGAAGAAAGTCTCAGACGCAGAATTCGTTAAATATAACTCGCTTCTGACCTACTACAGCGATTTCGAGAGTGATGAGATTATCGACGGCTTTACGAACCCAATGACGGGCCAGGATGTTACGTTCAGACCCAATTGGAGCCGTGTTCCAGAAGGTCAAAGCATATCCGTTCGCGGTGTCACGCTTAACATCATCGAAGAAGCGTTCCCGGATTTCTACACCGAGAGTTCAATTCGTGATGTGGAAATGAATTTGATCGGCGATAATGTGTCGTTCCACGCCAAGATGCGCTGGCCTGAACCATTAGTCCGCAATCCGTATAATCAAGACAATACCTTCTTTGCCAAGCTTTCTGATCTTCAAGACCCTGATCAATCATGGATACCAGCGCATGGGGCAGGGCAAATTCTGATGCCCTCCATGGCAAGCATTGGGATGTCAGATCCCGACATCGGTCAGGTCATTTGGCATGTGGAATTTTATAAAATAAAATCATGGGATGATTTGCCTGCCGACTACTTAGAAAAGGCATTGGCAGAGCATGGTGAAGATTTTGATGTCGACCCGCGGAACGATACGGTTCCATCAAAGCTGGCCCAGAACCTTGCTCGCTTAGGGTATGTGAAGGAATAATCCTCCGTGGCTTCACGCGATAAAAGTGCTTGGGACGAACCACCTGATATGCCAGTTGGGCATTTCGTGTCAGGTGACGTTTACACGGATCCGGATATCTATAAAGACGAGTCCGAGAAAATTTTCGCAAAAGCGTGGCGGTTCGCTTGCCATGACAGCGAGCTATCAGAAGCGTTTGACTACCGGGTGTTTGAGCAGGATGGGCAGTCTCTATTCGCGATACGGGGCGAAGACGGCGTCGTCCGATCGTTTCTTAATGTTTGCTCTCACCGTGGCGCTAAACTCCTAGATCAGCCTGCTGGCAACGCCAAACTCATCACGTGCTTTTATCATCGATGGACTTACGACAGTCACGGCCATTGTGCCGGAATTCCTCGAGCTTCGGGATATTCGGGGGGCGCGGTGAGCAAAGAGACTATGGGTTTACGCGAAGTGCGGACCGAAGTTCTGCACGGGTTAGTGTTTGTCACGCTGGATGACTCGGTACCAGGCCTAACGCCATTCGTGGGCAAGGCTCTCGATCGATTTGCAGAGATGCTTACTGGGCAGCCGCTTGAGGTGTTTCATTACAATCGGGTGGTTTTAGATTGTAATTGGAAGGCATGGCACGAAACCAACATGGATCTTTACCATGAGTTCATGCATGTGGTTCTGCGTAAGACGCAAGTGAATGCCATGCCGATGAAAGACCGCAAACTCGTTGTATTTGAAAATGGGCACGGCGGCAGTGGTGGCGCTCTGAAGGCGGCTTATGACGGCTACAAGGGTTTCGCTGGTCGAGGGAATGATGTTCCGCCTTTGCCAGGAATGGGGCCAACAGATTTTCGCTTTATCAACCTGTTCCCTTCCACAGCGATTATTTCACGCGGGCACTGTCGTTCGTATTGATACGGCAACGCCAATGGGTCCTGATAAGACATTGCTTGAGATGCGGGGGCTTGGCGTTAAGGGCGAGCCTGAAGAGCACCGCTGTGTGCGTCAACGTCACCATAATCAGTATTGGGGGTCCCTTCGGTCGGAACGTGCCTGAAGATACAATAGCGGCTGAAGCCTGCGCTGACAGCTTTCGTAGCCACGCCGGGCGCTATCAAATTATCGGTCGGGACGAAGGCATGACAGGGCAGGATGATGCGGTGCTTCGGGCGTTCTATAAAGAATGGGCGCTGAAAAACCGGTCGTGACGCAGGGCATCCCGTATCATCATGAGCGATTTTGACTCAATACGATCACTCGTCGGTCGAAGTTGCCTCGCTCTCAATGATGGCGACTTTGACGGCTACCTTGATCTTTGTGCGCCTGAATTCGCGTATCGTATCGTTGTTTGGAGCCCTGAACTCGGCAAAGACATGGTTTGGCTTGACCATGATCGTGACGGATTATCCGGGTTGTTCGAAACTCTACCAGAGCACTTGCAGCGGTCTGGCAGGCTTTCTAGGCATGTGTCTGTTTACACGGTTGAGGAGCAGGCTGACGCAGGGTCATATTCCGTGGTGAGCAGTGTTGTTGTTCATCACACCCCGACCTTGATGGTCGAACACAGACGCTCGCCGTAGGACGCTATCTGGACACTGTTGTGGTGTGTGGACGGTGATTACCGATTGTCGGCGCGGGAGGTTGCGCTGGAGACCCGTGATCTTGGCATTGGTCTCCACGTGCCGCTCTAAGAGTCGGCACCCGCTTTCTTGCCGGTCATCGCTTTGAAGATCATGTGTCCGACGATTGTCGCGACGGCAAGTCCCCAGGAACACCCAAAATAGGTCCCAGGACATGCCTTCAAGGGTTTGCTGCCCATACACATCGCGGCTGTAGCGAAACAGCTCCATCCTAGATGGCTTCGCCTCGGATCGCCCGCTTTCACCAGGTTCTCCATAAGAGGAATCTTGAAATGGTTGTAGTTGAGCGGTGTAGCCCCTCGAGAGGCTGTGCTTCCCGCCAAGTCGGCAGTTTCCGCATCTGGTGCGCTGCCGCGCGCAATTTCTTCAGCGCCGGTTATGCGCTTTGGTACACATTCAACACCGGAGCAAACGATCCGGATGTCTTCGACCACACCATTGTTCATGATCATCGCAGACGCGACATTGACCAATGGAAAATCCCAAGTGTTCCGGTCTGCGACTTTCTCAAAGTAGAAATCAGCTCCGGCCCATTTGGACGGGATACGGATGGCGACGAGGAGTTCGCTGGGCTCAACAACTGTCATGCGTGTGATGTTGACGGCTGGGCCGATAAAGAACTCTGCGGCTGGAACAACGCGTTCCCCGGCGGGGCCGTGAATAACCATTTCTGCATCGAGTGCAGTCACGGCGGCGGCTGTGTCAGACGGTGTAACGGCGACGCACCGTGAGGCGCCGAATAAGCAGTGCTCCCGGTTCATGCCTTCCGGTGTATCGGCGTAGCAGGTGTTCCCGCCGGCTCGGTAGCAATCTAGACCAGCGCGATAATACCAGCAGCGTGCGTCCTGACATAGGTTGCCGCCTAAAGTGCCAGCATTACGAATTTGAGGGCTAGCCACGCGGCCTGCTGCTTGCGCAAGCACGCCATACTTCTCGACAATCATCGGGTTGTCGACGATCTCGCTCAGTGTCGTCATCGCTCCGATCTCAATGCCATCCGCAGTTTCACGAATGCCATGAAGGTCTGCAATTCCACCGAGGTCGATCACGGCTTCAGGACGCTTAGCGCGATCCTTGAACCAATCGTAGCTGTCTTGGCCACCGGCAACTTTCCAGCCGCGCTCGCCATACTTCTCTAGAAGGTCTAGAGCGTTTTCGATGTCTGTCGGCTGAAATAGCGCAAACTGCGGCATCATGTCTTTAGTACTCATGTCTGCGCCTCCCTACTGGTTGCTTACTTGAAGCGTTTTATATGATTGCGGCTTTTCAGCCAGGGCATTGATAATCATGTCTGGCACCACCGGTGTTCGATTGAAGTAAACGCCACCAAGGGCGTCTGAGATGGCGCTCAATAGAGCGGATGCTGCGCAACCCATTAGGGGTTCGCCAATGCCACGTGCTCCGACCGGATTAGTTGGGTCCGGTTTGTCCACATAGCCGACATCCATCTCAAGCGGCACGTCCAAATAAGACGGTGGCTTCGCTTGGTGGAAACCAACGTTAGCGGGTAGGCCGTTTTGTGGGTCGTAAACAATACGTTCCAGGCTAGCCATGCCGATACCCATCACGCCGCCGCCGCGAATTTGATGTTCCAAACCTTGAGGGTGGATAACGGTGCCGCAATCTGCGGTGCCGACGTAGTCAATGATTTCAAACTTTCCGGTTTCTACATCCAACTCGATTTTTATGAAGGATGTGGCCAGCGCTGGCGGCAACCCCTTACTAGGATGCTTGTCTTTCGCGGCACCAATGAGGCCTGTTCCTGCTAAGGCCGTAACGGAAGCTTTGGTGATGCCGTGCATATCTTCGTTCATTTCTTCGCCGCTATATTTACCGCCAAGTTCGATGGCGCGCTGCGCGGCTTGGGCGAACGTCAAATGCTTGCTGGGGTCTGCAGTGGCAAAAACTTTGTCATCACCACAATCGTAATCTTCGGCACTACCACCCAGATCCATGGCTGCGATTTCGAGCAACTTCATCTTGGCATCCATTGCGCCTGCGTAATTGGTGCGAGACATGGTGTAAGAGGTGTTGCTGCCAAATTGGCCCAAGTTCCATGGCAGGTGGCGTCGGGTATCGCCGCGTTCGATCACGCAGTTTTCCCAAGAACACCCGAGAACTTCCGCGGCCACACGCGATGTGCTGGCGTAGAGAATAGGTTCCAAGGTTCCCGATACCGGTGTGAATGTGAATTTTGCCGTCTGGCGCAATGCGGAGCAAACCGTCAAAGCCACTGGAGCCACCGGGGTGAAAGGCTTGGCCGACGCCGATGCCAATAACTTTAGAGCCGGTGCGTTTGCCGCTTTCGTTCTTTTTTTCTTCCCAGTTGAAGCGTTCTGCACCGTCGCGCATGGCTTCTTTTAAGTATGCGCTCGAAACTGAGGTGCGTTGTCCACCAAGTTTAGAATCACTGTCAGGCGCATTAAGCTCACGAATAGCAAGGCGGTCGACCCCAAGGGTCTTTGCGGCCTTATCCATGAGGGGTTCCATGACACACGCCAGTTGGTTTTGGCCCGGTCCACGTTGAGCGCCGGTGGGCGGTGTGTTTGTGGCGACAGGTATGCCTTTCCAACGCATTGCCTCGGGTTGATAGACCAAAGAAAGTGCAAGTCCAGCATTTGCATAGTCGGGGAAGCTATCGTTGGCCCCGCTTTGCTGTACGACATATAAATCTGCAGCGATCAACCGGCCGTCTTCACTGAAGCCGAGTTTTACATTGCCTTGGAATCCATTGCGACGAGAGCCCAAGAAGTATTCTTCTGCACGGCTGATACGCATCATGCACGGGCGCCCGACTTTCTTGGACATGTGGGCTGGGATTGTCGCGATTGGATAGGCTGTTCCCTTAGATCCAAATCCGCCACCGCAGTATTCGGCGATGAGAATGAGGTCTTCCGTCTCGACACCACAGTATTTGGCGTAGTCAGGAACATTAAAGGTGTGACTTTGGGACGATGCATGAAGGTAGCATTTCCCATTTTCCCAATAGGCAAACGCGCTACGCGGTTCCATGCTCATGTGAGGATGCCCAGCGACGACAAATGTTTCATCGAGAACGAGAGCGGCCTTGGAGAAACCGTCGTCCACGTCACCGTAGTCCCACTCACTTTGAGGTTTGCCACGTGGCAATTCATCATCACCGGCAGCTGCGAAAGTCGCGGGCCGTCCATTTGTGTTGTTCGGCTTTTCCTCTGAATAGCGCCACGTTACCGCCGTCATGGACGTCCGGACCGCCTGGGAAAAGGCTGACTAACGGATCAATGACGAATGGACGTGATTCATATTCGATTTTGATTTTTTCGAGGGCGTTGGATGCGATCTCTTCACTGATTGCTGCAACGGCTAAGATAGGGTCGCCGACATACTTTGGGTGGTTTGTCAGGATTGGCATTTGCGGTTCTGGGATGTTCGGCACGTCGTCCGCCGTCATGACGTCGATTACGCCATCCATCTTCAGAGCTTCAGATGTATCCAAGTTGCGCACAATGGCATGAGGCATCGGGCTGGCGAGAAGCTTGATAAACAGCATCCCTTCGGCACGGAAATCCTCAGAGTATTTCGCTTTACCCGTGACCTTGGCGCGGACGTCGGGCGGCGTGAAGTTTTTTCCAATATGTTTATAGGCCATGTTAGCTCACCCGTGCTGCGCGCATGATTGAATTGAGGTAGTGGTCGTAGGCACCACACCGGCAAAGATTTCCAGCCAGACCTTCCCGCGCTTCTTGACGGGTTGGGTTGGGGTTGTTCTTGAGGAGGGCCACGCCAGACATCACTTGTCCTGGGGTGCAAAAACCACATTGAGGACCGAGTTCATCAATCATGGCTTGTTGGACAGGATGTAATGTTCCGTCTGGTTGCTCCAACCCTTCGATTGTCGTTACGTCTCGTCCACGGACAGAGTGGGTCAGCGTTGAGCATGAATTATGCGTGACGTCGTCGATCAAAACGGTGCAAGCACCGCACTCGCCACGGTCGCAAGCCAGTTTGGTGCCGGTGAGGCCTAGTTTGTAACGGAGCGTCATCGCCAATGTTTCATTTGGCAGAACATCGACGGGGCGGCTTTTGCCATTGATATTGAGCGTAACGAGGCGTTCGACCGATCCAGCGGCTGGTGCTGCGTCATCTGAGCATCCGCTCAGGCCTGTCAGCATGAACCCACCAGCAGAGGCTACGGCGCCGGTTGCGATAACACTCTTGATAAAGGTCCGTCGCGTGACGGGGTCCCGGGCATCTTCATAAACAGGCTGGTCGCCCGGTTCTTCAATTGCTGTCTGCGGGGTGTCGTTCGCCATAAATTCAATCTCTCTCTTCGTAAGCCGCGTGCGTGGCTGAATATCCGAAAACCTTAGTCCCCCTGAATACCCCAGGAACTAAGGCAAATGTAGTGAATTCTACCCCGGATAACGCTTGAATCCCGGTTCGCCGCCACGGTGCGATCATATCCGCCGGTCTGGCTTGCTCTTCTTGGCCATCTGGGCCCTTTTTCCGCACCCAATAAGCCATTAGGTTCTGGGGCTGAAAAGTAAAAGGGAACTGCTACGCTCATGTCATCTGATCGAATCGTCCGTCACCACTTGGTCGACCGCCTGTTTCACTGGGCCATGGCGGCCAGTATGTTAACCCTGCTCGGCACAGGCCTATGTCCGATTCTCGGCTTAGAGTTTGATTGGGTGCCAGTTCACTGGATCTCCGGCGTGGTTTTAACGATTGCTGTTGTTTGGCACATTGTTCGCGCGTTGCTGCAACAGGACCTGAGGTCAATCTGGGTCGGCCCAATTGAACTTCTGAAAACGATTGGGTCTCTCAGAAGCGGTGTCTTTCCGAAGCCAGGAAAGTATTCGATTGCGCAACGGTTGATGCACAGCACCGTGACTGTGTTTTGCGTAGCCGCGCTTGTGACGGGTCTGTTGATGTTAGTCCGTATCGATACTCCGTTCTGGGAGAGAGATCCGTATCTCCTCTCTCAATCAACATGGGGATGGATTTATGTGCTCCATGGGCTCGCTGCTCTTATTTTTGTTAGCGTGATCATGTTGCATGTTTATTTTGCACTGCGCCCAGAAAAACTGTTTTACACGCGCTCCATGATCCTCGGCTGGATTACGCGCAAAGAATTGGAAGAGAACCATGACCCAGCCCTATGGAAAGACGCGGGAGATCACTCAGCATGAGCGATGATCTAAAGTTTTCTGGCTGTGTTGAAGCCATTGAATCTGCTTATGAGTTTATGCTCGCCTATGCGGCACAAGGCAGAGACAAAGAAGGTTCAAGTGCAGATGGTCCATCCATCCGCGCGTTTCTGACGTCTTTGAGTGGGGCTCTCCATGCGGTCGAGCCCGCCTTGCGGAGCGAAATTTCTGATGGCGCCAGTGAAAATGCAGAGCAACTCAACGGGTTTGCTGCTGTCTTAGGTGACGATGCAAAGCGCGCCGCTGCGGCAGTTGATTTGGCTCTGTCTGTACCTTCGATCTCGTCCCAATTGGTCGACAATCTCAATGCATCGATCCATGTGAGGGCGCTGTTAACTAGCCTGTTCCTCGTTGATGAGGCCATGCGCAAGTCTTAGCCTGCGCCTATATTCGCAATCGCTGAGATTTTGGAAAATGGTGCTGCCGGAAGGAATTGAACCTTCGGCCTCTCCCTTACCAAGGGAGTGCTCTACCCCTGAGCTACGGCAGCACGAGCTCGATGATCTTTATCTGTCTGAGCGGCGCGGACAATGCCACAAGGCCCTGAGGGGTGCAAGGCGCGGTTTTTGGCTTTAAACCAGTCTTTTTCCGGGGTCAGAGCGACCGTTGACCGACTTGGCAGACGCCGCCAAACTGACGTTTCATTCTCTCGCAAAGGTCAAGCGAACGTTTATGCCCGATACGCCCAAGCAGAAATTGCCGACGAAGACAGAGGCGGCCAAGGCGCGGTCCGCTGCGGCACTCCGGGAGAACCTGAAGCGCCGTAAGGCACAGGCGCGTCAGCAGTCTGAGCCGACGGCGGATGCTGGCCAGAAGCAAAGTCAAAACGGTGATCAAACTCAATAGCTTGAGACCCTGCGACCCCTGGGCTACAAGATGTGCTACTTTTTCTGTGTCTATTGAGGTGAGGGAAACCCAGTCATGTCTGTAATGCCCGATAGTTGGATCCGCCGTAAGGCGACAGAAGATGGCATGATTGAACCGTTCACTGATCGGCTCGAGCGCGATGATGTCATCTCGTATGGCGTGTCATCTTACGGCTACGATGCCCGTGTTTCGGACGAATTCAAGATATTCACAAACGTCAATAATACGGTTGTGGATCCGAAAAATTTTTCGACCCAAGGCTTTGTCGATCGCAAAACCGATGTTTGTGTAATTCCGCCGAACAGTTTTGTGTTGGCGCGCACCGTTGAATTGTTTCGCATCCCTCGTGACGTGCTGGTGATTTGTCTCGGCAAGTCGACATATGCGCGATGTGGAATCATCGTCAATGTGACGCCACTTGAGCCAGAGTGGGAAGGTCATGTAACGCTAGAGTTTTCTAACACCACGCCGCTACCGGCGCGTATCTACGCCAACGAAGGCGCGTGCCAGTTTATTTTCCTCAAGGGCGACAGTGAGTGTGATGTTTCCTATGCGGATCGCAAAGGAAAGTATCAAGGTCAGCAGGGTGTAACCCTGCCAAAGCTCTAAGCGACGTGCCTTTGGTGCGCCACGCTTCAGCCTTTCTTCTGCCCCACCTAATCGGAATGATGTAACGCATGGACGCTATTCGTATACACGGCGGTATACCGCTTAACGGCGAGATCGCGATATCAGGCGCCAAGAATGCGGCGTTGCCGCTTAATGGCAGCCGTGTTTGCTGAGCGACGAACCGCTGGTGCTGTCAAACGTGCCGGCGCTTGCGGACATCACAGACAATGGGGCGGTTGCTGGAACAGCACGGCGCATCAATTGAAGCAGCTGAAGACGGGCATACGGTCACGCTACACGCTCAACACGATCTACCAGCACGGAAGCGCCCTATGATCTTGGTTCGTAAGATGCGGGCGTCTGTACTCGTGCTTGGGCCGCTGGTGGCGCGCGAGGGGCGGGCCCGGGTGTCTTTGCCCGGCGGCTGCGCCATCGGGACGCGACCGGTCGACCTGCACCTCAAGGCGCTTGGAAGCCCTTAGGCGCGGAGATCGAACTCACCGGTGGGTACGTAGAGGCGCGCCTTCCGGCGGGACAGAAGCCGGCTGAACGGGAGCGCACTTTACGTTCCCGATGGTGACCGTTGGCGGCACAGAGAACTTGCTCATGGCGGCCTGCCTGGCAGATGGCGAAACCGTGATTGAGAACGCAGCGCGGGAGCCGGAGATAACCGATCTGGCGACGTGTCTGATTGCCATGGGCGCAAAGATTACGTGGACTTGGGGTACTGGGCACGCTTCACTAGTGCAAGGGGTGGATCGCCTGCACGCTGGGTCCCATCGCGTGTGGTGCCCGACCGCATCGAGACAGGCACCTACGCGCTGGCGGCTGCGATCACGCGCGGCACGCTGAAAGCTTAACGAACACGCGGGCGGACATTCTTGGACTCTGTGATTAGATGCGATGCGCCAGACCGGTGTGGATGTGGTCACCATCGAAGATGACTCGATCACGGTCACGGCCGCGAGCGGGTTGAAGGGCGTGGACGTTATGACGGAGCCTTACCCCGGATTTCCGACGGACATGCAGGCGCAGTGGATGGCGCTCATGACGACCAGCCGACGGGGCGGCGATGGTGACGGAAACGATTTTCGAGAACCGGTTTATGCACGTCCCGGAGCTCGGGCGTTTCGGTGCAGACGTGAACGTCCACGGAGCGTCGGCGATCGTACGCGGCAAGGCAAACTTATCCGGTGCGCCGGTCATGGCGACAGACCTGCGGGCGTCGGTCTCCTCTGGTGTCTGACGGGCCTCGCGGCCAAGGGGGAGACGATCGTGAACCGTGTGTACCACCTCGACCGCGGCTATGAGCGGCTTGGAAGAAAAGCTTGGCGGCATGCGGGGCCCGGATAGAGCGGATCCAGGGCGTCTGAGGCGTAGTCTCTCAAAACTTCTAAATCATACGGATTTGTGATCGATTGGGTCTTTTGTCCGGGCGTTTAACGCGTCACGTTGGGGTCATAGTTTTTTTACCTGTGAGGTCCCGATGCTGAATGACGTTCAACAAAAGTGGTGTGACGAGAAGCCGGCTGATTATTCCGATTTGAAGGCACTTTTTCTCAACTGCACTCTAAAGAAATCGCCAAGCCTGTCCCATACGGAAGGGCTGTTCGAAATCTTAAAAGCGATCATGGAAAAGAATGGCATTTCTGTTGAAACGGTACGCCCCATAGATCACGACGTGGCCTTTGGCGTTTACCCAGACATGACAGAGCATGGCTGGGATAAAGACGACTGGCCGGCCATTTATGAGAAGGTTAAGGCAGCCGATATCCTGATCATTGGATCTGCCATCTGGCTCGGTGAGAAAACGTCTGTTTGTACACAGGCGATTGAGCGTTTGTATGCGTCTTCTGGTGACCTCAACGAAGCTGGGCAATATGCCTACTACGGCAAAGTCGGTGGTTGTCCTGATCACCGGGAATGAGGACGGCGCCAAGCATTGCTCGATGAACATTCTCTATTCGCTCCAGCACTTGGGATATTCCATCCCACCACAAGCTGATGCTGGCTGGTTGGGTGAGGCTGGTCCGGGACCGTCCTATATGGACGAAGGTTCGGGCGGTCGGGAAAATGATTTCACCAATCGTAACACGACCTTTATGACCTGGAATCTGATTCATCTGGCCAGAATGCTCAAAGATGCGGGCGGCGTGCCAGCTCATGGCAATCAGCGGTCTTTGTGGGATGCAGGCTGCCGGTTCGACTCGGACAACCCCGAGCATCGCTAACCGAGAGCTGGGGTGGCGAATTGAGGCCACCCCTAGCCCTGGAACGCCTTGCGTGCTAAACGCGCCGCCATTATCGAGATTTAATTGGACGTCTGGAAATGGCCCAAGATCCGCTGATTATCGCTCTACCTAAGGGGCGAATTATGGAAGAGGCGCGACCGCTCTTGGATGCGGTCGGGATTCAACCTGAATCTGCCTTCGACGACGACAGCTCACGTCAACTGCAATTCGCTACTAACCTGGATCACGTGTCGATCATTCGCGTGCGATCGTTTGATGTGGCGACCTTTGTGGCCTTCGGCGCTGCTCAGCTGGGGGTCGCCGGAAATGACGTTCTTATGGAATTCGATTATCCGGAAATTTACGCGCCTCTCGACCTCAAAATTGGTGGGTGCCGGCTGTGTATTGCGCAGTCGAAAGAGCTCGGTGATACCTTTGATGTCTCAAGGCTTTCACACGTGCGGGTCGCAACAAAGTATCCTGAAACGACCAGCCGGTATTTTGCGGCGCAGGGTCTACAAGCGGAATGCGTAAAGCTGAACGGCGCGATGGAACTTGGCGCCCAAGCTCGGGATTGACGCCACGGATTGTTGACCTTGTGTCATCCGGCCGGACGCTGAAAGAGAATGGATTGGTGGAAGTAGCGACCATTGCTGACGTCTCATCCCGTTTGGTTGTCAATCGGACGGCGCTAAAGGTGCGGTCTGAAGAGATTGGCGGCTGGATCGAGAAATTCCGGAGAGCGGTGGATGCCCAGGCGGCTTAACAGTACCGGACGCAGACTTTGAAACCGCGTTCGAGCGCCATGCTGACTGCGTAAGCCGAGACGAGAAGTCGGATGTTGATGATCGGTGTAGTATGCGAGCATTACTTGCCGACGTCAAAGCGCGCGGTGGTGACAGCGCGATGCTTTCGAATATACATCGCAAAGTTTGATCGGTTAGACGTAATCGGCTTCGGTGAATTGGCGATTCCTCCGGATACGAGATCTCTGCAGCGGCGTGCGTCAGCATGTGATCCGGATCTCTCTAGCGCTACGATGCGAGAGGTGCCGCAGCGCGCATCTGGGAGTTACCACGAGCGGCAGATGCCGGCAGACCTGCGCTATGATGCGCGTGGACGATGCGTGTGGCGCTTGGGTATCGCTGGACTGCGATGAGAGGCGGCCGGGCTGTATGTTCCTGCAGTGGCACGGCAGCCACTGTTCTCATCAGTGCTGATGAACGCCGATTCCAGCTCGGGTGGCTGGGGTCGAGACGCTTGGTTGTGACGCTACCAACCCCTGACAGATGTAGAGCCACGCCGTCAATGCTTGCGGCGTGCTCTATTGCGGGCGTCGACGAGGTGTATCGGGTTGGCGGAGCGCAAGCGATAGCGGCACTGGCCTATGGCACTGAGCACGATAGCAGCCTGTGGATGTCATCGTTGGGCCAGGCAACGCTTATGTGGCGTCCGCGAAAGAAGCAAGTCTTTGGCGACGGTGGGTATCGATATGGTCGCTGGTCCGTCCGAGGTGACGGTTGTAGCAGATGGGCAGAATGACCCGGCGTGGATCGCTGCAGACCTTCTGGCCCAGGCAGAGCACGATGACTGCGTCATCACAAGCGATTCTTGATTACAGATGATCGCACGTTTCGGAGGCCGTGTGGCAGAAGCGGTCGCGTTGAACAAGAACTAAAAACCTTAGGCGCGGGCCGATACGGCGCGGAAGCCAGTTGGCAGGCGCATGGCGGGATCATTGTCGTTCGCTCGTTTGAAGATGTCCCAGCGCTTGTAGACCGGATTGCACCGGAACATCTTGAGCTGGCTGTCGATGAACCCGACGCGTTATCAGATAAAATCAAAAACGCCGGTGCGATCTTCTTGGGCCGGCATACACCAGAGGCGGTTGGCGACTATATTGCCGGGCCCAGTCACGTTCTGCCCACGTCTGGCACAGCCCGATTCTCATCCGGGTTAAGCGTGATGGATTTCTTAAAGCGAACGTCTTTAATCGGGTGTACGGCGGATGGCTTGCGCTCCATTGGAGCAAGTGCTGTAGCAATGGCTGAAGCAGAAGACCTCAAAGCTCACGCGCGATCCGTGTCTATCCGGCTGAATTTGGGGTAGGGGGGCGTCGTGCCGTCCGGTGCTGACTCCAACGACATGTCCGGCGAGGATAATACAAAGAATTCAATTCTTAAAATGACATTAGATGAAGGCTCGTTTTTACGCCGTCGGCCTGAGGTGGAGCACGAACGCGCTGTAGCCTTGTTCGACCTCTTGGAACGCAATCACTTTGAGTTGTCGGACGAGGGAGCGGTGCCAGGGCCCTATCACGTCAACTTGGCTCTTAAAGAAGATCGTTTGGTATTCGCTTTGTCGACTGTGGCGGGCGACCTGATCCAGGATATCGTGTTATCGGTTCGCCCATTCCGTTCAATCATCAAAGACTACTTTATGGTCTGTGAATCCTACTTTGATGCCATCAAGACGATGTCACCTTCGCAGATTGAAGCAATCGATATGGGGCGACGTGGGTTGCACAACGAGGGTGCTAAGGTGCTCGCAGAGCGTCTTAAAGAGCACGTAAGTCTGGACAATGCGACAGCGCGAAGATTGTTTACACTCCTCTGTGTTCTCCACATGAGGGGGTAGGCGATGGATTTCTTGCCCTCATCTGTTTTGTTTTGCTGCACACATAACGCTGTCCGTTCGCCGATGGCGGAAGGATTAATGAAGCGGTTGCATGGCAGTCAGGTTTTCGTTGACTCCGTCGGCGTGCATCCCGGTGAAACTGACCCATTTGTTATCGAGGTGATGCAGGAGGTTGGGGTGGATATCAGCAAGCACAAGGTAAAGTCATTCGAAGATCTTAAAGACGATTCCTTTGACTACATCATCTCGTTATCTCCTCACGCGCAACATAAAGCTGTCGACCTAACCCGGTACATGGCATGCGAAGTCGTGTTCTGGAATACGTTCGACCCAACTTTGGTCGAGGGCTCGAGGGAAACTCGATTGACGGCCTATCGAGAGGTGCGAGACCGCCTCCAGCAGCGCATTCTGGGGATATTTCCGCCCATCCAAGGCGGAGCATTTTAGCAACATTGTTCGGGAATCTGGCGGTTTTTGCGGAAAAACCTTGACCCGAGGCTATTCTATGCTCTTCCTGGGCACCGCGTGGCAGCTTGGGCTGTGTCGCACACCTGCAGCACCTAGTGATGAGGATTGATGGCTAAAGAAGAAATGATGGAATTCTCTGGAACCGTATCGGAAATCCTTCCGAACGCGATGTTCCGGGTCACGCTGGAAAATGAGCATGAAATACTTGCTCATACTTCTGGCAAAATGCGCAAGAACCGCATTCGCGTCCTGGCGGGAGATAAGGTCAACGTTGAGATGACCCCCTATGACCTGACCAAAGGGCGTATCACTTTTCGATTTAAGTGATGGTTCGGCGCACACGCATTTGACCAACTGCTGGTACGTCTCACCTTATGGCGTTTATCCTCGCATCGGCCTCGCCTCGCCGCCTCGAACTCCTAACGGCCAAATCGGGCGACAGTCCAGACGCTGTCGTCCCTGCGGACGTATAGATGAGACGCCGCAGCGTAGCATGAATCACCCCAAAGGCTTGCAGTACACGCCTAGCGCTTGGCAAAAGCGAACGTCGTGGCCGAGACGCATGGCCGACGACATTGTTCTGGCCGCCGACACAGTGGTCGCCTGCGGGCGCCGTATACTTCGCGAAGCCGGAAGATGAGCAGGAGGCCCGCCAGCGATACCTCACTTTGCTTGTCGGGACGGCGGCATCGCGTGTACGGCGGGCTGGCGGTAATTGGGCTGCGCCGCAAGGGCGCGACGTGTCAGGTCTGTTATGACCACAGTGACCTTCAAGACGGCTCTCGCGTGCTGAGGAGATGCGGATCTTACCTGGCCGGGGGGTGAGTGGCAGGGGATAAGGCTGGTGCGCATACGCGATACAGGGCCGCGCGGCAACATTCGTGAAACGAGATCAACGGCTCGTATTCGAATGTCGTAGGGCTTTGTTTGTATGTGACCGAAGCAATGCTCGCCGGGTCTCTTGGTCCGGTTCTCAATGCCGACGATTGATACACTTCTTGTGGACCGTGGTCCCGGTGAAACCCGAGTGGCAGCGCTTGCGGGAAATCATGTCATTGAAGTGTATCATCACCGTATTGGTCTGCCGGCTGCAGGGGCTCTATATCGCGGCCGGGTCGGTAAGCCGCTGCCTGGCGCGCAAGCAGTCTTCGTGGACATAGGGCTTGAAAGCGCTGCTCTTTTGGCATGCGGGGTGAATCGCCCGAGCGAAGGCGCATCCGTAGATGTGCGCATTGTGCAGCCTCCTCGCAATGATAAGGGCGCTAAAGTTGCTCTTATCAGTGATGCCGATATACCGGCCGTTTTGACCGATGCTAAAGCACCGGTTTGCCTCGCCGAGGCTGAGCACCCTCTATTCTTTTGCGGGCGGACATATCAGCATAGTCTTAAGAGTATCATTGTGGCGCCCAACGATACCGATCAGTCGATGACTGGTATGTTGGACAGCAGTCTCCATAGTTTCGTTCAGCTTGAGCCCGCCGATGTGTTCGGTGATTACGGTGTAGATGAGGCGATCGAACGGGCCTTAGATACGATCGTGCCATTCGACGGGGGGTGGTAAGTTAATTGTCGAACATACGGCGGCGGTGACAGCTGTGGATGTCGACGCTGGTCCTATGCCGGCTGGTGAGGCCAATAGAGTTGCTGTTGATACCTTGGCGCGTGAGCTGCGCCTGCGTGCTATCGCTGGCCCGGTTATTGTGGACCTCATTCCGTCTAAAGGCCGAGGTGACCTTGTAGAGCGTCTTCGGCAGGCCGTTGCTGACGACCCGGTACCGACGCGTGTTTCTGGGCTGACACCAGAAGGTCGACTAGAGCTTAACAGGCGCCGAAGCAGGTCCTCTCTTGCAGATTTACTGTTGGCTGAACCAGCACTTCCGCACTCTGCCACATATGCTGTCGCGCTTGAGGCGCTTCGGAAAAGTGTCCGTGAGGGATTAGCGAGCGGATCAGTTCGTATCACGGTGCGGGCGTCTGAGCGGGTTGTTTCGTCGCTTCGTGGCCCCTTGCAAGTGGCGCGCCTCGAAGCGGAAGAGCGATTAAAAACCTCGCTAACATTGCAAGTCGTTCCAGACGTCGATATTTCTTACATAGATATTGTGACGGGTTGAGAGACCATGGCTAAAAAACCGAGCGGAAATGCTGATGCAGCGCGACCAGACGGGTGTGCGTGTAACGGCAGGAAAGTGTGTCCGGTGCAAACAAGCGGTTGTGCCCCGTTTCCGGCCTTTCTGCTCACAAAGGTGCTCCGATCTCGATCTTGCGGGCTGGTTGACGTCGCAGTACCGTATCCCGACCGATGAGACTGCAATTGGCACTGAGCTCGATGTGCCAATGGACGAGGACTGACCCACCATCGGGTTGTGGTCTGCGGCTGGACAGAGCCCTAAATCTCTTTTATAAGCCGCCTTTCCTAGCCGTTTCTAGGGGTTTGCCCAGGTAGCTCAGTTGGTAGAGCAGCGGACTGAAAATCCGCGTGTCGGTGGTTCGAATCCGCCCCTGGGCACCATTCTTTTCAGACGTCGTATTCAGCGATAAACCTTGGTTAGATTGTCTCTTAGGGACCGCTAATTTATATCGCAACTAGGAGTTATAACCTTGGAATTAGCTTGCCTAGACCTGGAGGGGGTTCTCGTCCCCGAGATATGGATTGCGTTTGCAGAAAAGACTGGAATAGATGAGTTGCGTGCAACGACACGTGATATTCCTGATTATAATGTTCTAATGAAGCAACGGTTGTCTCTGCTGGATCACCACGGCCTCCGTCTCCCAGATATTCAAGCCGTAATTTCAACGCTCGAACCACTGCCAGGTGCAGCTGACTTTCTAGATTGGCTTCGCGAGAGATTCCAGGTCATTATTTTGTCCGATACTTTTTACGAATTTTCAGAACCACTCATGCGTCAACTCAAATGGCCCACGTTGCTCTGCCACCGCTTAATTACGGATGATCAGGGTAGGGTCGTAGATTATAAATTACGGCAAGTGGACCCGAAGAGGGCTTCAGTAAAAGCGCTGCACACACTTAATTATAGGGTGATTGCCGCAGGTGATTCTTACAATGACACCACAATGCTGAGTGAGGCCGAGGTCGGGATACTATTTCACGCGCCACAAAACGTGATTGATGAGTTTCCACAGTTTCAGGCTGTGCACGATTTTGGAGCACTAAAGGCGGCCTTCGTGGCCGCCAGCGACAGACCGCTTAGCGTCTAAATTTAGACGCGGCGATGGTGCAGAAAGATAGTCTCGCTATTTGTGAGAGTCGCTGCAGAATCCGGTCGGAGGCGTCATAGATTACGACGTACTGGGCTTAACTGAGTTCGTCAGGCGTTGCAGCTGACTATTCGCGTGCCGGGCGACTGGCACCTTCCGTATTGCATTTCACCTTTTGCGGCGGAACTATATGCTCAATTAAGTCACTCTTTTCCCTAAATGTAGAGGTTTTCTCATGAGATCGTTTCTTGCTCTAGCCGTTAGTGTCTGTCTTTTACCCATGTCTGCATTTGCGCAAACTCCGATGGGAAATGACGTCTATGTGATGGCGGACTCTACGGTGCCATCGATTGCTATGGCTGCGTGGAAAGACGGCAGCGAAGTCAAATCCGCAGCTGGCGCTGACGCGTCCAGCGCACCTAGCGACGCAGTTACGTATGCCGCGAAGCAAGTAGTTTGGCCAACGGGCCGCGTGCGGATGATGACCTTCAGCAAAGAGACAGGTGGTGTCTTACATCCCATCACAGATGAAACGCTACTTTATGTGCGGTCTGGTACTGCAGAAGTCGGCGTTGGCGACGACGTTGTCACTGTCGTAGCAGGTGATGTTGTCAGTTTCCCGTCTGGGGCCCTTCGTAACGCTGGAGGTGCATCGGATGCATCCATCATCACATGGAACGTTCCCAGCTTGACGGGAGAAACTACGCCAACCCATGTGAAGGGTGCGGATGTTGAAGAAGGTGGTGGTGGCGCAATCAAGCTTAAGCGTTACTCGTTCCCAGGGAACTCTGTTCGGGCTGTAAAATTAGCAGCAGGCGGAAGCACTAATCCAAATAGTGCTAAGACCGATTCGATGATCTATGTCACCGGTGGCCCGATGACGTTTTATCAAAATGGTATTGAATTCGTTGTTGATGAGGGGGATTTCATTCGTGAAGTCGCTGGCGCAATGCATAACTGGAGCATTATTGAAGACTCCGGTTTTGTCACAACCAGCGGCTTGCCTCTGGATATGTCAGATATCAATCCTGACGAAGCAACCGATATTCCGCCACAGCGGTAAGAACAACGTAGTGCGCTAAAGTAATGTGGCTTTAGCGCAC
This sequence comes from uncultured Rhodospirillaceae bacterium, assembly GCA_943787205.1. Taxonomy (GTDB): domain Bacteria; phylum Pseudomonadota; class Alphaproteobacteria; order Rhodospirillales; family Rhodospirillaceae; genus WLXB01. Next base: position 277,237 of record CALSLN010000009.1, on the reverse strand, counting down.
TAAGTTCTGAATCAATGATTCCTGAAGTATCGCGCCCCAGCCGCCACGGATATCTGAGCCAGTTCCGAATTTATCTCCGTAGGTATCCCCAGGTATCCTGTCGCCTTTAAAGGTGGATACGGGGCTACCGAGGTACGTCCATTGTTGTTGACCGTCAGGTAGAGGGCGTGTTGACCAGTTGCCGATTGGTGCGCTGTTATCTGGCGCGATGATTGGATCCCAGTTCGCATCAACGCAAGTTTCGTTACAGGTGGTCGTGCGGATCTTCTCCCAGTTTCCTGTAACGGTGTACAAGGTCATGTTGTCAGATGTCGCCATCACGGGGCCAATGTCGGTCTCTTGATAAGTAACCCAATCGGGTACGCCAGGGGGCGTCTTGAAGAACGGCGACGTTCCACCCACCGTCAGAGTCTACCCCGTTGCTGTCTTCATTGTTGAAGTCGCCTGAGAACGTATAGAGGGGTTGTTCTTTGTAAGCCCATTGAAGCAAGCCGTCGGTACGTTGTTGTATCGTCCAGTCGTCATTAATTGGCCGAGCGAGCCAGGGTGCCTCTACGGGGAGCCATGACTTGAGGCAGGCTTCGTCGCAATCTGACGCGGGGCCTGTGTAAAACGGTATGGCCGTTTAGATCAGAGAATGTCTGGCCAGACATAGTCGCCTTGATTTGTACATTCGGCGGCGTGCCAATCGGCTCGTACAGCACGTCCCAGGACCTAGATACCTTTTCACCGGCCATGGCGCCTGGGTGCGTGTCTTTGACGTAGGTGTAAATGGGTTCTCCACGGTACGCCCATTGAGGCGTGCCGTCTGGCCGAGTGATTATCGTCCAAGCACCGACCGGATTGGCATCTGCGTTTGTTGTGACTGGTGGCCAAATATCGGCGCACTCATCCAAACACGTAGACGCTCCTAACTGTTCGCGGTCTTTTTTATAGGTGTAAAGCGTAAGCCCGTCTGCGTTCACGAAAAGGCGGCCGCCGCCCATGTCGCGCATGGCGACGTCTGATGGTAGCGCGCTGTCCACCGCCCATACTGGTGATGGCACCAACGCAAGTGCGCTGAGGAATTTTAGTAGCATTCGATTTTTCATAGGTCAGCTATACGAGAATTTCGGAAATTGTTTTTGTCGTCTCTAGCGAGCCTTTGCCCCAGCGCTCCACTGGGATGCCCATCACTTGCATTGCCGTAAGGCCAATGCGGGTGATCGGGTCACCGCTACCCGTAATATGCATGCCGGTTTTTAGTCGACCACCAGCTTTGCCAATCATCATCACCGGAATGTTGTCGACCGAGTGAACGCGTGAGTTTCCAGTATCCGAGGTTGGCGAAGATCAGCGTGTTGTCGAGCAGCGTACCGTCGCCTTCGCGGATATCCTTGAACGCTTGGATGAATGATGCGAGCGCTTTCATGCTGGTCAAGTGCAGCTTCGCTACTTCGCGCTGATAACCCAAGCTTGCATCAATGGGCTCTTCGTGGGTCAGCGTATGGTGGGTGAAGGACTCACCGCGACGACGCAATAGTGATAGTGCCTGCGAATACAACATGTTTGAAGACGCGGGTTTGGTTGCAGGCCAATGCCATCACTAATATGTCTGTCAGAAGCTTGTGATTGTTCTGCGCCACTTCTATTTCAATGCCCAGCACTTCGTCTTCAGGAGGTGGGGTGGGGATGCCACAAGATTCAGAGACGTCTGGTTTTTCCATCTGCAGTGCCAATTGATGCTCGAGCTGACGAATGGACGTAAAGTACTCATCCATGCGCGCCCTATCACTTGCGCCAAGTGTACGAAGGAAGTCTTTGCTTTCTTCATGCACGGCAGAAAGCACGCTGCTGCGAACCATGACGCTTGGTGCGGGTGTGAAGTCGGCCTGATTAGGGTCAACGAAGCCGGCACCGAAAACTCTTTGATAGAACGCAAGTGGTGAAATATCTGCCGCGTTACGACTGGTCGAGTTGCGGAAGGTGTAGCTGTCGCGCGCGCGCTACCGGTACTGGATAGGTCGAGCGAGCGGAAACGCGTGTCGCTTCCGATCTGATCAGCAATAATGACGTCTAAGGTTGGTTCTGGTGTGTCCCCGAAGGTGCGCGGCACATTGCCGGTCTTGGCCGCGACCCAGCCGGTAAAGTGAACGGCGCTGGGCCGGCCGTTCGAGCGGCGTATTGAATGCGTTAAAGTAGTTGAGGTCTTTGACGTGCGGCACCAGTGGCTGGGTTTCTTCCAGAAACGTGATGTCGGGTTTTCCATCCATGGCGATGCCACGTCCTGGTGTGTGGCCAAGGCCCCAGAACCACGATCCAAAGCGTACGGGAATTGGCGCCCCTGAAGCTAGCGCCGTACCGCTGTCATTAAGAAAACAATCTAGGAAAGGAAGTCCTAGAGCGACGGCTGAGCCGGCAACTGTGCCTCTTAGAAAAGAGCGACGACTTATGGTCATAGGTTTGTCTCCTTAGCAGATGTGATGCCAGCGTCTGCAGTATTCGTATCTAAAGACGGTGGGACGACGCGATAGAACGCATCACTCAACACCATTTCTTGTAGCAATTCTGGAAGTTTATATCCTGCCGAGGCAAATTTTTCTCCGAGATATCCCATCCACTGTCGTTCGGTCCGTGCCGGCGTATGCCCGGTACCATAAGCGTATAACCGATTCGTGAGACACGCCGGGGCGGAAGCGTTTTGTTGCAAGGCTAGACCTAAGCCAACAGCGTTCTCATAGGTGATGCCATCTAGTTCGCCGGATGTGTCGATTGAAGCACCGTTTTCAGTTGTCCGAAGTTGGCCTGCCCCGTCAAAGGTTTCCATAGCCAGGCCGATAGGGTCCATCAACTTATGGCAACCAGCGCAACTCGCTTCCTTGTTATGTACGTCAAGGCGCTGTCGCGCGGTTTTGTTGATTTGATTCGCGTCATCATTGAATTCGGAGAAATCAATATCTCCGGGTGGTTCGGGGATTTTCTGACAGAGCAGGCTTTCGCGAACGGCCTGCCCTCGCAAGGTTGGCGAACTTTTTCCTGGATGAGAAAAAAGCGCCTGGAAACTCAGGTGGGTGTGAATACCTGCCCAGGGACTACTTTCTGGAAATTCGTAAGGCATCCAGCCCTCAGGGTTTTCAATGGGGACGCGATAAACCGGCCCTAAGGCCCCACTGATAAAGGTCTTGCGGGTTGTGAAGATGTCACGGTAATCGGATTCATCTGTGATGAGCACCTGAGTTAGCGTGCGTAGAGTTTGTTCTTTTGCATCCTCTGCCACGTCTAGAATGAAGGCGGGATAAATGACGGGATCTTTTTCGAGGATTTCAAAGCGTTCAAATTCAAGCATATCTTCAAAGAACGACGCTACTCCGTGTTCAACACGAGGAGATCTCATCATTCGGGTGAACTGTTTTTTCAAACCGTCTTTTGTATCCAGATCACCTGTAGCTGCAGCATCAAGGAGCACGGCGTCGGGGGTGGTGTTCCATAATAGAAAGCTTAGTCGTGATGCTTTGGAGTAGCCGTCTAGTTGGTGCAAGCCGTCATCGGCAGGCACGGCGGTTTCGTTGATGTACAGAAACTTTGGTGACACCATCATGCCTGTTAGGCCATACGCTAAGCCTTGGTAAAAATCGCCGAGCGCATCTGCCCCAGATCCGGAGATGTTCGTGTATAGGGATTGCTCAGAGTCTGTGAGTGGTCGGCGGAATAAAAACTGTCCAACTGATGAGACGAATGTTTTGGCACAGGCATCGTCGCGGATGTTGGAGGCAGCCGGTGTGCACGATAACAGAACCTTGCGGTTGTCTTCATCGACCACTTGCAAGGCAATGGAGCGAGCTAATGCCTCATACCGTTCCAATGCGGCAGGCGTGATTGTTGCGCTGCTAGCGCCGAGGGCGAGTAGACCATCTATACGCTCTAGTGGGTCGAAGCGACCGGCGACAATAATGTTACCGCCAAACACATCTCTAATAGAGTTGCGGTACTGTTGTTCTGTTAGGCGACGCAGTTGCGGTTCAGTGCCTTCAGTCAGAGGTTCGTCCTCACCGCATGCGCTGACAGTAAAAGCCAGCGTAGACAGTAGTCCGATGCGAAGTATGTTTTTCAGATAAATCATTATTGCTCTAAATTCTATTCGCCGCGCGCGGCAAGTTGCATGGTGCTGGGCTCAGTGGGTGCTTCGGACGTGTTTAGGTCGTCCTGTTCCGGTCTGACGATGAAAGCTGGTATTGTCTCAATGGTATAGGACGACGAGAGCGCGGTGCACTCGCCGGTTTCTGGGTCAGGATATCCGTCCGCAAGTTCGTGCGCTGCGACGTACATTGATGGGCAGCTGAACTGACCCGTTACTGCTAAATAACCGCCCTTACGAAAATAGCTCCAGAAATTCTCAACGTCGCGATAGCCGGCGATAATGCCTTTGGCGCGGTCTTCTGAGGCTTCCAGATCTAATTCCATACGCATGTCTCTCAGGTGAATCTCAGAGTGCGCCAGGTTGCCATAGTAGGGCAGAAAGGCCTCAATTGGGTCAGTTGATAGAACGCCATCTACAATCCGACCCTTTGCGGCATTGCCGTATCCGGGGATGTCATGGACTCGATAGCTTGCGTAGGGCAGGACATTGCCTTGGGCGTCCTTTGGAAAGATGTCATTGGCTCGGTACATGCGCACGGTGACATCGTCATCATTACGCTTGTCGTCCACGTCGCTGACTTCAATGAGTATGACCCCTTGCGAGGTATCGATGAGCTCGCCATTCGCATTGGTTTCTACGTAACCGCTATCGCGCCATCCGAATGTGCAGCCCAGTAACCGATACATTTGGTTATCGATCCCGGTTTGGCCATCAGGTGTAGTGAAGTTCTTATGGCTGCAAGTTTTCGGCGTCGCGGCACCGTCTGTTTGTCCGTCCAAGTTCATGCCGAATGAAATGTCACCTTGCACAGTCTTATGCGGTGGATCTTGAACGATAGTCGGCATGGCGCAGACATCTTCACCACCGGGGCCGCGCTTGGCCGACATGGCGCGGCGCGTGCCCGTAACGGGCTCTATCTCACCGCCGTTCGTGAGTTCATCACGTATCCCTGGTTCTAGGCTCTTCCACCAGATTTCGTCGTTGCCGATGGCCAGGCCGCGGGGGCATTCCTCCATGTACTTGGTCTCGTAGACCGACGTGTAAAAGGATACGACAACCAGCCCGATTGTGCGCTCGGTATCCACGTCTGCGGCTGTGGGGGTAGCCGAAATAGCGCCAAGCGCAAGCGCCCCGATTGCCGATGCCGTCGTCAAATTCATGTTCTTTTTCATGCTACGCAAAGTTCCTGCTATCTAGCTGAGAGCGCATCCCGGTCACCTGATTGGCCCGCTTGATACTTAGCCATCATGCTTAATCGGGCAGTGAAATCAAAACCCGTTTCTTGGCGGCGGCCACCTGTTGCACTACCGAGAGGCGCTAGTCTAGGCCATCAATCACGGTTGGCCACTTGACGCTGATAAATTCCGCCAGCGCATTATGACCAATAAGCGAACGTGCTGCCCTAAATTCTCCCCAATCGCCGCTGATTTTTGGTCAAGCTGCTGAGCGCCGCTGGACATTGAGAAGCCCGGTCGTTACGCCCGTGGCAATCACTCATTCGCGGTACCGTTCGGAGAACTTTCACCATGGTTTTTAAGCGCTATATCGCCGTTTTCGCTGTTCTTGGTGCCTTGTCACCAGGGCTGTCCGGAGCAGCTCCGGATTATGCTGGCACCGAGGGGCCGCCGATCAAGTTCCGCACCTCCTTGTCTGCTGATGAGCAGAGCGCACCGACCGAGAGTCCGGGCGTTGGCACGGCCGAATTTGTTCTCGACCGGCCGACGCAGCGGCTCGAATGGACCATCACGTACAATAATCTTACGTCAGAAGCGGTTGCAGCCCACATTCACGGGCCACAGACGCCTGGCGGCAACGCGGGCGTCTTGTTCAACTTGGCCCCCAACGGAATGGCTAGTCCATTGGTAGATTCTGTTATTTTGAATGATGGTGAACTTGAATACCTGCTTACGGGACGTTTGTACGTGAATATCCACACAACGCGGCACCCGGCAGGGGAAGTTCGGGGTCAAATCATGCGGGTGCGTCCAGAATAGCCGACCTTGGTGTTGTGGCGGTGTTCACACGGCGCTCACCGGGAGACAGCAAAGTGGCCGTTGGGCGTGGAAAAGCGTATGAGTAATCATAGGAAAACCCTGCAATTTAAAGGGCTTGGCCGTTAGTTCGGCGGGAATTGTAAAATGAAGACACAGCAGAACCAGATGAAACGAGAGTTTCTTCCAGTATTAGCAGCAACAGTCGCTATCTTGACGTCCGCTGTAACAGGCGTCGCCGCAGCAGATGCGCCGCCCAACCGGACGCTTGGTTTCGTTGTTAGAGATTGGATGCCCGCAGTTTATGAGTCCAAATTTATAGATGAATGCCCGGCTGGGTTGAATATTAGCAACGATGAAATTTGGTGGAGAAGTCTATCCAAGGCTGAGCGAAGCGAAAAGACACAGGATGGGTTGATTACCACTCTGGACCGCTGGTTTTTATCCAAGAACCGTGGGCCCAACGGTGAAGATGTCTGTATCAACCCGGAAGTGATTAAAGACGACCCGCCGTTGTTGACGGTTGAAGGCGCAACGTCCTTTGGGGTCAACCTCGACGGCAATGTTGATGGCAGCGCGACACCGAAGTCCTGTCGGCATGACAACTTTAGCAGCCCAGCTGGCGTTCCTGGCATCGACAATCAGCTCTACAGACTGATCGGCTGTGTCTACGGCTTCCGCGACCAGGGAGTCATTGAGATCAACGCCAACGAGATGCGCCGCACCAGCGGCTTGGCCATGATCCTCATTGAAGTGACGGATGTTGACGATGCTCGTAATGATGACGACGTAACGGTGACCTTCTATCGCTCAATCGATCAATTCCCCTTGGATAGCTCTGGGCAGGTTATTCCGTACTCGAGCTACCGCATTGATCATAAGGATGACGGCCCCCGCTACGGCGACAGCTTGAAGGCTTCTATTGTCGATGGTGTCATTCAGACCAGTTCTGGAGATGTTCGCTTGCCTTATTATGGCAACTACAACTATTTGCATCCGGTCATTCGGGATATGCAGATGACGTTGGAAATCACGGACGATGGAGCAGATGCCAAGGGCATGGTTGCGGGATACTATGACCTTGAGCAGTACCTATACCATACGGGCGGTCTAGGCCCGGTCATTACGACTGGAAATTTCAGTTGCCCGGCGTTCTTCGAAGCGGCCAAGCGCATGGCCGACGGGTACCCTGATCCAGAAACCGGCGAGTGCACCCATATTTCATCAGCATTTGAGGTCAAAGCACACGCGGCCTTTGTGGTGCACCCAGAGCAAACAAGTAAAATGGAAACAGCCGAACGTTGAGCCTGTCATCTGACACGCGTCACGTGGAGTTTAGGTGAGACATGTTGATATCTAGAATGAAACTCTCTTTCAGCCGAACCGCATGTGTTGCGGTCGCCGTGTTCGCATTGACAGCGTGCGGCGAGAGTGAACCACAAACGGGCGGTGTCCCTCCGGATATGCGGCGCGTAACGGTGGAGCAATATCGCAACGTGATCCATGATGTGTTCGGTGAACATATTGAAATCGCGAGCCGTTTTGATCCATTGGTTCGCACGGATGGTCTATTTGCAATCGGCGCCCGCAATGCCTTAGTCACGCCGTCTGGTTTCGAGAAATTTTACAATGTCGCGCGTTCTGTCGCGGGGCAGGTGGTGAACGAGGACAACCGCGCTGTACTCGTGTCCTGCACGCCGGAGGATGCGTCCAGTGCGGACGACGCCTGCAGTCGTCACTTTTTCTCTGAGGTCGGAAGATATCTTTATCGTCGGCCGCTGACTGAGTCTGAAATGGAGACCGCTGTTTCCGCTGCCAATGAAGTTGCTGACCAATTCGGCGATTTCTACACCGGCATTGAATTCGGCCTGACGGGACTGCTGGTCACACCGAGTTTCCTTTTCATTGTTGATGAGACTGAACCTGATACTTCGTCGCCGAGTGGGCAGCGCTTAACTGGCTACGCCAAGGCGGCTCGCTTGAGCTTTTTCCTTTGGAATTCGGCACCCGACGAGATGCTTCTTAAGGCTGCGGAATCGGGCGACCTTCACACCGAGAAGGGCATGACGCGGCAAGTTGATCGCATGTTGCAATCTCAATTCCTGGCCCGTGGAGTGCGCGCGTTTTTCGAGGATTTCCTCGACCTCGAAAAATTCGAGACTCTAGAAAAAGACACCATCATTTATCCTGCGTACACCGTTAAAGCTGCGGAAAGTGCGAAGGAACAGCTGCTCCGTACTATCGTTGACCATACGGTAAACAAGGATGCGCCATATCCGGAAATTTTCACGACGCGGAGTACATTCGTAGATTCTCATCTCGGGCGTGTTTATCGCGTGCCTGTCACCCGGCCAGACGGTGGTTGGGAATCATATGAATTCCCTGAAAATGACGTCAGGGCGGGCATTCTGACTCAGATGGGTTTCCTTTCCTTGTACTCCCATCCAGGGCGTAGTTCGGCGACCTTGCGTGGAAAGGCCGTGCGGGAATTATTGCTATGCCAGAAGGTTCCAGACCCACCCGGAGACATTGATTTTTCTTTGTTCAATGATCCAAACGCACCGAGCCGCACGGCGCGCCAGCGGTTGACAGTTCATGCCACGGTGCCGTCCTGTGCTGGTTGCCACAAGTTGACGGATCCTATCGGCCTTGGTTTCGAGCAATTTGATGGAATCGGTCAATTCCGTGTGGCCGAGCAGGGCGCAGTTATCGATGTTTCCGGCGACCTTGATGGTAACCAGTTCGATAACGCCAAGTCTTTAGCCCAGGCAATGCACGACAGCCCTGGGGTTCCTGCCTGCCTTACCAATCAGTTGTATTCTTATGCTGCTGGACGGGCGCCAGAGCGCGACGAAAGAGAGTTCGTCCGCTATTTAGAAGCCAGTTTTGCTGAATCCGGATACAGTCTACAAGCCCTTCTTCGCGACATCGCGACTAGTGACGCGTTTTATGCGGTCACTCAGCCCGAGAATGGGGATGATGGCGTGCGGGCTGCTTCTCTTAACGACAAGACCAAACAGGAGCTTGGATCATGAGCTTTTTTCTTCACAGTAAGAAGTCCCGTCGGCAAGTGCTGCGCAGTATGGTGGGCGGCGGTGTTGTCTCCCTGACATTGCCGTTCTTGGATGCCTTCTTAAACACCAATGGCACGGCGCTAGCGAGCGGCGCGCCGCTCCCGACGCGCTTCGGTACCTGGTATTGGGGTATGGGGCATACGCCTGATCGGGCTGTGAAGGATAAGATTGCAACGGGACCAGGCATTGAATTCCTGGAAGAGACCGAAGCCTTGATTCCACATAAGGACAAGCTGAATTACTTTGGTAAATTCAACATGCCTCTGGATGGTCGCTCCAACTACACTCACTTTTCTGGGTGGGTCGCCAATCGCACCGGCTCTGCGCCGGAGGCTGGTGGAAACATTCCGGCTCCAACTTTAGATCTTCTGATTGCCGATGAAATTGGCAAAGGCACCCGGTTCCGCACCCTCGACGTCAGTAGCGTGGGGATGGCCAGAGAGAACTATAGCGCACGCAACACCTTTAATCGCGCGGCGGCCGAAATCGACCCCGTAGCATTGTTCGATCGTATTTATGGGCCTGAGTTCGCGGATCCCAATAAGGCAGACTTTAAGCCTGATCCAGACGTTCGCATGCGTAAGAGCGTGTTATCTTCGTTCACGGAGGAAACCAAAGACTACATGAAGACTTTGGGAGCCGCCGATAAACAGCGGATGGACCAGTACTTCACGTCTATCCGTGAGATCGAAAACCAGTTGGCGCTGCAATTGACGAAGCCCGAACCTAACAAAGCCTGCGTTGTGCCAACGCGGCCGGGCGAGTTGGGACCTGACGAAGTCGTCAAGGTGCGTGAAATGGATTCCGTCGTTGAGACTCACAAGGTCATGACTAAAATTCTAGCCATGGCGGTGGCCTGCAACCAAACCAATGTGTTCAATATGGTCTTTACGGATAGCTTCGCTAACGTGCGGCGGGTTGGTGAAACCTATACCCATCACCTGCTGACTCATGAAGAAGCCGTAGATGCTGAGCGCGGCTTTCAGCCGCTGACGTACTGGTTCAATAAGCAGTCTATGGACGGTTTGGCGTCGTTCATTGATATCATCGATGGTATTCCTGAGGGTGATGGAACTTTGCTCGACAATTGCTTGATCTTCGCCTCCTCTGAGACAAACTACGCTCGGTTGCATACGATAGACGGCGTGCCGGTGTACCTCATCGGTGGGGCCGGCGGTCGTATGAAGCAAGGCATGTATGTCGCTGGTGGCGGTGACCCGATCACGCGTGTTGGGTTGACGGCCATGCAGATTATGGGTGTGCCCGTTCAGAACTGGGGTACGAAATCGTTGGCTACCTCCAAGACGATTTCAGAAATAGTAGTTTAGACATAACCGCAACCGGGGTTGTGGCTGGAAAATAAGTGAAAAGGTTAGACGAATGAAGGTTCATACGCAGCTGTGCGCTCTTGTAGTTCGGGCCGTTGCGCCGATCTTCTGTCTTGCACTTACGCCGGCCATTAGCTTGGCTGACATCCCTGCACCCAATGCGCCGGACGCTTTCGTTCTAGCCGCAAAAGGTCACGGATGGGCTGTCACTGACGCAGGCCAGATGACCCTGTATACCTCGAAACGCGACATACTGCCTGGCACGTCAACTTGTGTTGAAGGCTGCGCGGTGGCTTGGCCACCGTATTTGGCTCCCGAAGATGCAGTCGCGGACGAAGGCTGGTCGATCATCACTCGGGAGGATGGCAGTCAGCAATGGGCTTACGAAGACAAGCCTTTGTACAGATATAGCGTCGATCAGGGCCCAGGCGACACATACGGCGAAGGTATAGGTCTGTTATGGGACATTGCCTTTATCGAAGCGCCAACGCCTCCCGGAGTTCTAATCAACAAGACGTTGATGGGGTATGTCGCTGCGGACCAACATCAGAAAACTTTCTATGCGCCACAGGCCGAGGTGGATGTTGCGACATTGTGTGTCGAAAACCCCTGCCAGGAGCAATGGAGCCCAGTCACGGCGCCTCAAGTCGCTCGATCTATTGGTGATTGGGACGTTGTCTCGCGTGAAGACGGTTTGAAGCAGTGGGCATACCAAGGTCGGCCGTTATTCCGATATTCCGGTGACGTTCTATTTGGTGAGGCGTCAGGACACGGAGCTGTATTTGATTCTGATGGAAATACGATGGGAGCCATGGTCCTTGAGCCTCGGCCACCTTATCCGGATTGGGTTAGGGTCCAAGACACCGATGCCGGCGAAATGCTCGCTGACGAAAACTACAATACGATATACACCTGGGACCCTAGCAAATTATTCTCGAGGTTAGCTCAGCCGGCCCCAGAATGTGGAGTGGAATGCTTGGCTGATGAGTGGGTGCCGATGTACGCAGAGACTGGCGATGTCGCACCTGGTGGAAACTGGGCGATCCTGCCGCTTTCTGATGGTCGTCGGCAGTGGGCTTACAAGGGCCGGCACCTTTTCACCAATGTGCGAGACAAGACGCAAGGCTCGTTTTTGGGCTATCGGCATGGCGGCAATCGAGCGGCAAATGTTGTCATGCACTCCGGCGATGCTTTGCAGGGCACGCTTCGTCGGCCATAGGTCATATCCGAAAGTGGACATCTAGAGTCTTTTCGCAGAAATTCATGTTTCCAGAACTCGGCCTACATGCGACAAATACGAAAGTTGTGAGGCAAATGTTTAAGGATTCACCATGAGTAAAAATACGACATTCAGTCGGCGCTCTGTCGTCAAACTTGGGATTCAAGTGCCATTCACTGTGGCTGCAGTCAGCGTTCTCGCCGCTTGTGACGGCGGAGAAGAAATTGCTTTATGCGCTGACCCCAACAGTTTGAGCTTTGGTGAAAACAGCATCCGTCAGGCTAATAAATACACAGAGTCATCGCCCGAGCCTGAAAACGACTGCCTCAACTGCGCGTTTTTTACGCCGGAGCCTGCGGGGCCAGATGGCGAAGTGCCTAACTGCGGTCATTGCAGCATCTTCGAAGGTTATGCCAGCAAGAACGGTTACTGCGATTCCTGGAGCACTAAGGACACAGGACAGGGCTGACCAACACTCAGCGTTGTTTTTCTACGTCAGCTTCTGTCACCGGGCCACCCCGGTTTCCCCAGTTTGACCTTAGGTAAGTGCTCAATAAAGCAATCTCGTCATCTTCCAGCTTGTCGCCGAAGGCCTCCATGGATTTCCATGCGCCGGGCGGTGAGGGGGCTGGCACTTCCGCACCGTAGATAATGACGTTTATGAGTGAGGCAGGGTCTTCTGCTTGCACGACGCTGCTTCCGGCAACACGGGGGCCTATGCTTGGATCACCAAGGCCTGTCGGTAAATGACAGGTCCCGCAATGGATCGTGTACACCAGCTCGCCAGCTCTGAAATCCTGATCGCTCATCTTATGCTGCGGTGACCGCTCGACCGGCGGTAAGCTTTTTAGATATGAGGCCATGGCCCGCACGTCGCTGTCGCTAAGTTGCGACGTGCTCATTGTAATAACTTCGTTCATTGGGCCGAACGTGCCCGCCGCGCCGCCGTGACCAGTTTTTAGGTAAGAGGCGATGTCGTCTTCCGACCATGCAGCTAGACCATCGGTTGCAGACGTCAGATTGACTGCGGACCAGGGGCGAATTTTATCGTCCTCTACTTTGTCGTTGTACGTACCGCCGCTCAGGGCTTGATCAGTCTGCAAACCGCCTAATGCATTGCGTGGCGTATGGCAGGTGCCGCAGTGACCAAGGCCTTCAACGAGATAAGCACCGCGATTCCAGTCTTCGGATTGTGTGCTATCGGCCTCGAAGCGTTCGCCATCAAAGAACAGGGTATTCCACACTCCCATTAAGCTTCGCTGATTGAAGGGAAAGCCCATGTCGTTGTCCGGCGGTGTATCTGACGATGTCCCGACTGATTTCATGAAGGTGAAAAGATCCTTCAGGTCCTGATCCGATACTTTTGTAAAAGATGGGTACGGGAAAGCAGGATAAAGGTTTGATCCGTCTGCTGACTTGCCTTCGCGCATAGCGCGGATGAATTGCTCCTCTGTCCACGCACCGATGCCCGTGGTTTCGTCGGAGGTAATGTTTGTTGAGTAGATTACGCCAAAGTCTGTGTGGAATGCGACGCCGCCGGCGAATGGGTCACCGCCCTCCCGCGTATGGCATGCCATGCAGTTACCTGCTGTTGCCAAATACAAACCGCGCTGAACTGGGTCATTGCTGTCAGCTAGAGCGCTGGTCGAAACGGGCTCCTGCGCTGGCGCTGGGGTCGTCAGCGCTAGGGTGGAGGCGGCCAACAGAGCCACAGCAGAGTGAGAAAGGGAAAATGAGAACTTAACGCGAGTCACACGATATCCTTTAGCTTCGGTTTGATCGGGCATCTATGGGCGGTAGACCCCAAAAAGGGCAATTCCCCTTCGGTGAGGTGACCACCGTTTGGACGCTTTTTCTAGGGCCCGCGCCGACCTCTTTTGCTTAGCTTTAATGCGCGCAAGCTATGCCAGTATACATTAATCGCGTGGACCGACATCCAATTGACCGCGAATTTCACCGTAAGGCCAACGTTCGGTGGTGATGTTTACGTAGGCCCACCCAGCAAGAAGGTATTGAATTTGTGCTTCGGTGATTACGGCGGACCCTTTTAGAGGGCTGACAATGCCGGCGGGCGCTAAATCGATGAACGGTAGTCCATTGGCCCCTGGCTGCGCCGGTCCATGCAAACTGGCCGCAGTGGGATTTGAGATCAAACCACTAAACTGGATGTCCCAGGATAGTGTCAGGGTGGCCAGGTCGAGTTGAAGGTCTGCAGATCCAAGCGCACCACTTTCTGTTAGTCGTGTCTGATTCCAGGCCGATAGGTCCGCATGAAACTCGCGTGACGTCATTTGTGCGTAGGCTGGAAGGCCCATAGCGAAGGTGATGGACAGCAGCGCTGCCACGGCAGTTCGACGATTCATTTGGAACCTTCTGAAATTATAGAGTCTGTTACCTGAAGCACAGTGTCGTTTTCCTAATCCGAAAAGTCACGGGGCTTTCCTAAGCCACCGATCACGATGGCACCGAATAGTAAGATGACAACAGCTGCGTACAAAACTTGCGTATAGCTGCCGGAAATATCGAATGACATTCCAACGGCGAGGGGGCCGGTCGCGGCACCAAGATAAAAAACTGACAGTTGGCTTCCATAAATTTTGCCATATGCCTTCAGTCCGAAGAAACGGCTAACTAGAAATGCGACCAAATCAATTTCAGCTGCAGCTGACAAGCCAAGCGTAATGACTGCAATTAGGAAGACCCAAGTTGGGGCCGAGTCGAGCGTCAGTAATAGGCACCCCGCAGCGGTGGCTGAGAACATTATCGCTGCGACGAGTGGAGCTCTAAAGCGATCTATGAGGTAACCGACACCGATTCGACCAAATAGGACGGCAAAACCGAGCACACCTGCAATCTGTGCCGCATCCATCGCGCTCATGTCTCTATCAATCAAGAGCGGAACTAGATTGATGAGTAATCCGGCGATGATCGCTGAAATAAAGAAGAATCCGATTGCGATCTTCCAGAACACAACCGTTCTATAACTCTCTTTGAACGTAAGTCCGGGGTGTGTGGCAGCCTCGTCTGCATGCTCGCTTTGACTATGAGATGGGGCATTGTCGTTGAACAGAAACCCAATAAGCGGCAATGCGACAAGAAGAATCAGCGCGCTGATTCCTAGGTAACCGGCTTGCCAGCCATACTTTTCTATCAGTGCTGTCGCGACACCTGGGCCGATGATTCCAGCTAAACCAGATCCGGCTAGTGCTAAGCCGAGGGCCAAGCCACGGCCTTTATCGAACCAAAGGTTTACCGCGCGTGTCCAAACAACAGGCGTTGTGCCGCCGCCAACGAGAGACATCGTCAGCCACATGGCATAGAAAAATGCGATCTCGCCACCCAATTGCGTCAATGACACATAACCGATTGAAAGCAACACCATCGAAATTAGGCCCACTCTCTTGGCCCCAAATCGATCAACGATTGTGCCTACAATGGGTGCTGTGAACACTGTGCCTAGAAGGAGAAAGCTTGCAGCTGTTGAGACCTCACCGCGCGTCCAACCGAAAGCAACTGTCAGAGGCACGACGAATACACCAAACGTGTAAAAGGCAAATCCACTGAGGCCGAACCCATTCCCGACTGAGCAAGCTAGTAACGTTCGCCAGCCGCGCTGGAATTCTTGTGGTGCTGTTAGCATTGTGGAGCGCTC
Source organism: uncultured Rhodospirillaceae bacterium (assembly GCA_943787205.1). Classification (GTDB taxonomy): domain Bacteria; phylum Pseudomonadota; class Alphaproteobacteria; order Rhodospirillales; family Rhodospirillaceae; genus WLXB01. Next base: position 261,856 of record CALSLN010000009.1, on the reverse strand, counting down.
CCTCGTAATTCCAAGCTATTGTGGCGGCGATCATTGCCGCGAAATTGGCCGACCGACAGCATTTCAATGCCGTTGTCCACGTTGTGAGCGTTGATTTTGGGCTGTGCCGTCAGAAAGGATGTATTCGGTTGTAGTGTGAAATAGTCGTGTGGCGAACCACCTAATCTATGTTGTCTCGTTAATTTATGGGTTTCGTATCATACGACTGTAGGCGCAAGTAGTATATCTTGCCGCACTGACCGATTTGAAACACTGGCGAGAGTCCCAACTCGAAGTCCAAGGATGAATTAGAAGAATGACTGATGCTTTAGCATGGAGACGTAAATTTGGTGTCATGGGTCCGTCGACCAACACCATTGTCCAGCCTGATTTTGATGATCTACGCGTTCCAGGCGTCACAAATCACTACAGCCGAATTTTGGTTAAGGACGGAACCATTGAGAGCGATGAGCAATTCATGGCGTTAACGCGTGGTATCGCCGACAACGTCATTGATGCTGTGAGAAGCGTAATGACTTGTGCGCCTGACTATCTTGTTATGGGCATGTCGGCAGTTACCTTCTATGGCGGAAAGAAGGGGTCCTATGAATTCCTGGAACGTATTGAGTCAGAGTCTAACATCAAGGCTTCGATAGGATCGCATTCGTGTGTTGCCGCATTAGAAGCTTACGGCGGCATCAAGCGTATATCGTTTGTGTCTCCCTACTACCCATCTGCGAATGCAGAAGTTAAGCAGTTTTTTTCTGACAATGGTTTCGAAACTGTTCGAAACATTAATCTTCAGTGTCCAAGCGCCATTGCGATTTCTGAAGTGCCAGACAGTCGCTTAATTGAAGTGCTGCAACAACTCGACGGGCCTGATGTCGATGCTATCGTTCAGGTTGGTACGAATATGAGCATGATGAGGTTGGCTGCATTCGCTGAGAAGTGGTTGAATAAGCCAGTGATTGCTATCAACGCTGCGACGTATTGGCACGCATTGCGCGCCAATGGCATCACCGACAAGGTTCACGGGTTCGGACGGTTGCTCGAAGATTTCTAGATGGCCCGAGCGGCTGTCAGACGTATTTGCAGTTCAGAGTTGTCATCCGTATTTGGCTCTAAAAGTACTATTTGAACTCGTAATCTACGGTGCCGGGGAAAGTCACGTTGAGGGTTATGACCGGAACACGGCTCGGTGCGAAAGCTGAGTGGTGTAGCGCGCGTCCATCCACGTAAATGCCGTCACCTGTGGCGAGGCGGCAGGTGTTTCCATCCTGCTGGGTAATTTCCGCGTGGCCCTGCATACACCAAACGATACGCGGGCCATTGGTTAAATGCATTTCGGTAGGCCCGCCTGGAAATGGCTCTCCTGGCTGGCTTATTGCTATTCCCCAGTATTTGGCATCCTGCTTTTCTGAAATCCATTCCGTATCACTCACTTGGGTGAGGGGGACTTCAGTTTCTGTCATGATGGAACGGTCGTTCTCATCCATGTCCATGGCACAGAGTTTCATAATTGAATTTCCTTCACGGGTATTACTCTTGTCTATATCCGGCGCCAGCCACTGCGTTCGGTGACCGTTGCAAGTTGTAACGTGGCTGTGACGGGTCAAACGGCATGTCGGTGGCGATAAATTCCGAATCTTCCAGGATTTCCCAGTAGCCACTCTTGGCGTTTTCCTCGCGGATTGCGTCGCCAGCCTCAACCGTATACTCGATACCGTCTTCCGTGCGCGTCATCCGGCCCTTGTTTATGTAGATGAGGATGTCACGCCCATTGGTCGCAGGCGTGGTGCGGCCACCGGCTTCGAGCACCGCATGCCGGAATGAATTTCCATCACCACTGTAGCGTTTAACGGTGAATTTTGCCGCACCATCTGGTGCCTTGAGTATGGCATCGTGATCTGTTGCGGTGGTTGGGGCTTCACCATCCATCCATTGCGCAATAGCCATCACGTTTAGGCCTTCGACCCGCACGACCTTTGCTTTGGGTGCATCACTGGTGTTGGAGACGATATAGGTCAACACGACTGTTTCGCCATCTGGATCAGTGTTGCGCAAAATACCTGACGGTAGGAATACTGCGTCCCCGGCGTTGATTGTCACTATCTCGCCGGCAACCCCGACCGTCGCTGTCCCTTTAAGCACATAGAGTTGGGTTTCAAAGGTGATTTGATGGATGACAGGTCCGGAGTCCCACTTCAGTACTCTGAGTGCGCCCATAGGAAAATTGTATTCCTGGGCACTGTATCGGCTTGCGCCCTCAGGTGCAGTGGCTGCTGCATCTCCTTCGGCGATAAACGAGCGGTCGTACATGGGGCCGTCTGCCTTCGGCAGCGGTAGATCCCATTCGGCTTCCGTGTAAATGGCGGCGTCTTCCGAAGGGATATGGATGATGCGCGGATCCTGAGCCGAAGCTGACGCCAGGGTGAAAACTGCGAGGGCTATTGTTGCAAGTGAGGCTGTGGGCGCGATTCTCATACGACGAAATCTCCCAGATCAGACATGGCGATAATCAGAACTTGGCAAGGTTCATGACCCAGCACGCGGGTGCAGTGGCCTTGGCCGGACGTGTCCCGAAACAGTATCATGTCGCCGCGAGAGAGGTGGTGCTTCTCGCCGTTGCTTACTGTCAGCTCTATGCGACCAGACATGACTGAGACGAATTGGATGTCTTCGACAGTCTTAAAGTCTACGTAGTGGCCGGGTAAGTATTTTGCGGCCTGCCAGTGTTTAACGTCCTGACTGGCGGCGCCAACGCGCCGCTCATTTCCGGATTGAGGAAGGTCAACTTCGCTCAAATAGCTATGGCCGTGCTCATCTACTGAGATGCTGGGGAACAACATAGTCTAGCGCCGCCTTCTTTCTAAACTGTCTGGAATTTATAAGAATGAGCTTGAACGGTCTCATATGGCAATAAGGATGAGAAGGAGCGTTCAGTCTTGGTTCGGCTGGTGAATAGCGCAGGAGCATAATTCATACATTCGGCAGAGATTGGGAACTGTTTCCTCGACTACACTTTTCTGGCTGGTCGTCATGGTTCACAATGAAAGCTACGAACCGCCTCGATTTTGGAGACTCTGAGTTATGCGCCTAACGACGTTACTTGCTGTTTCGGCCGCTTTGACCACTACCCTTTCTCTTGGTTTCGCCGCAGCTGAGAATCCTGAGAATCCTGAGAATCCTGGGCGGCCTGCGACGGTCGAAATAGTAGTCCCTGGATCAGTGATTCAGGCGATCGAGGGGATCGACATTGGCCCCGACGGTATGATTTACGGCACAAGTATTCATGCGCAGGCCGTTTATAGGATTGATCCTGATACGGGATTTGTCACCGTCGCTGTCCCTTCACCCTATGGTGAGTCAGATGACGTTGCGGTTGGCCCTAAAGGTACCCCTGTAGAAGGGCTGCTGGCTTGGACAGCGCAAACAACAGGTGAAATTCGCATTCAACGCCCCGGTGGTATGCCGGAAGTGCTCATGGCCGACGTTCCTCGCGTTAACCCCATAGCGTTTAATAAAGAAGGCAGATTATTCACAGCCCAGTCAGGTGCAGGTGAGAACGCCTTGTGGGAATTGGATGTTATTGGAAATGAACCCCCGAGGCTGGTGGCTAAGAACAAAGGTCGCCTCAATGGATTTGGCTTTGGTCCGGACGGCCGGCTCTATGCTCCCCATTTCGGAACCAATGAATTATTCGCGATCGATGTGGACAGCGGTGAGTTTGAAGTTATCGCAGAAGGTGTCGGGACAACGGCCGCCACTAAAGTCGACGCCAATGGAGATGTCTGGAACGTCGACTATATGACAGGCGATTTATGGCTGACGGATATGAAAACGGGGAAGTCTCGAATTTTCGCCAATTTCCCGCCGCCCATCGATAATCTCACATTCGATAAGAACGGCGTCATCTACATGGCTGACCTTGCGGTTAGCGGACTTACGGCTTTTGATCCAAAAACCGGTGAGAGTTGGATCGTGACGACCGGGTCTTTCACGGTGCCGCTTGGAATGGCGCTCACCACTCTCGACGGCGAAGAGTCTGTTTTAATCACTGATCCATTCGGTTATCGCTTCCTTGATACGCAGACGGCTGAGATGACACGCGAACCCGAAATGTGGAGTGTGGGTGGGTCGTCATCGGCTGCGGCCAATGATGATTTTATTGTTACGACGTATGTTAATTATGCTGCGGTACGGAAAATAGATCGCCGAACTAAAGAGATTGTTTTCCTATCTCGGGACGTCGCCGCTCCCCGCGGTGTCGTGTTAACCAGCACTGGCGACGCCATTGTTGCGGACGCTGACAGCGGGAAACTTATGCGCCTTGTCGGGGACAAATTTGAAGATGTGGCGACGGGGTTGGATGAGCCGGTCGCACTGGTGTTGGAGAGCGATGCCTCAGTTCTTGTGACCGAGATTGGGACGGGCACCGTCAGTCGTGTCGATTTAAGCACCGGGCAGCGCATGGAATTGGTTTCTGGCTTGGTTAACCCTCTCGGTCTCGCGATGTTGCTAGATGGGAGGGTTGCCGTTGTTGAGCCCGCCCAAGGCACAGTGACTGCGATTGATCTCTTAACAGACGAACGCACTATTCTGGCGCATGGGTTACCGATCTCTCTGGATCACCATCACTTACCTGCAAGCACGCCCATTGGAATTGCAGTCGATAGCTCAGGCGCGATTTTTGTCAGTTGTGGCGGAGACAATAGTATCGTCAAGATCACTCTTGCCGATGGGTGATCTGTGTGCTGGCGCGCTTAATACTAGGGCTTCGGAGCGCGCATAAATTCAATGTACGCGGCGACACTCGCCGATGGTAACACGTTTTCTTCTTCAAGTTTCTTGATGAGATAAATGGCTAGGTCCACACTCGAATAACAATAGTGCGCAATCAAAATAAGCTTCTTCATGGCGTCGTGCGACATGCCACTCCACTTAATGGGGTCGCGAATGTAGACGATGTCAGCCTCTAGAAGCTGATTAAAGGGTTGCCTAACGTCGTTATTCCTTACGGTAGGGGCGATCGACCAGCGCTTAATGTCAGCAAATGAGTGTGGTATGAAACCCTGAGATTGCATCCAGACGTCGACCTCTCCAAACCGGGGTTGATTTTCGTATAGCTGCACGAAGGAGATTTCCATTTGCACGGCGATGCAGGTGGCCAGTTTCTGTAAGCCGTTCTGCAGGGCCTGAAGTTCACCACCTTGGATATCTATTTTTAGATAGTCGATGGAGGGGAGATCTGAAATATCGTCAAGGCGCGTTGTCTTTACGTCCGTGGTCTTTTTGATGGCCCCAAAGTTTTCGAATCCGTTAAAAAACTCTAGGTGTTTTTGTGACGGTTTCAGAAGGGATGTCATGCCGCTTTCAGGAATGCTTGCAATATGCAGGGTCTGTGTTCGGCCATCTCCGATGATGTCAGGATATACAGTGACTTTGTCACCATGCTTGAGTCTAAGAGCGTGATGGTTCCGTTCCTCCGCATCAAAAGCATGCAAGTGAGCAAGTCCACCGTCCATGAGTTGCTGGTATGGGGGCTCTTCAATGATGACAGCCGCGCCGACGTCAGCGATTTGCAGTGTCAAATCGAGGTCGAGAATATGTTCTAAAGTTCCCATCGGTTTGGCGCGCTCACTCATTCTTTTTTGCGCGATATTCAGAAAGTTTGTCTTTAATTTCCATTATGACGCGGCCTGCGATTGGGTCATGGGTAATGTAATCCCAGTATTTTCTCAGTCTTGGGCAGTCAGAGAGAGGAGATGCTTGGTCGAATCGGGGCAAGAATTCCAATGTCAGAGTCAGGGTTGGCACCAAAGTGCAGTCCGATAGAGTAAGGCACTCCCCAGATGCGTAAGGTCCGTCCTTTAAATAGAATTCCAGTTTATCGAATCCCAGCATCATTGTGCTTAATTCTCGCTCTACGATCCTGTTGTCGCGGTGTGATGGATCAAGCTGTTTGAATAAGGGCATCATGGGGGCCATGACGTATAAATCTGCGATGCGCGTAATTAGGCGCATATGTGCTAACTGCCTTACACCGGTTGGTTTCAAAGAGGGCCCGGTGAGAACATCATCAAGGTATTCGCATATGACGTCTGACTCGAGCAGCATTTCTCCGTCGCCAAGATCTAGTGTCGGTATTTTGACGAACGGGTGGAATGCTTTGTAAGAATCAGACCCGAGTCCGCCAGGGGGCTCAATGATGTCCACTTCATCCGCGTCGCCTCTGTTTTTTGCATAGATCACCATGCGACATCGGGACGAGAACGGTGACGATTTAACATCTAAGAGGCGCATCGTAGACTCCGTACAGATTTAAATTATTAAACACGGAATAAGAGCGAGTATAAATAGGGAGGGCTCAATGGTAGTGTTTTCAGTGTGTGGCGCGGGCGAATTCCTCAAGAAAGATGATGGTGAATGACTGGCTTTAATCCGACAACGGCCTCGAAGTTGCGTGACGTCTTAGATGGTGCGCACAGATCAAAGGAAGATAAAGAGCGTGATGCCGCCCGGCACCCATTCGAAACGCTGTCGTTCTTTGGTATCCATGAGAGCATGTCGGTTATAGAGATATGGCCGTTTTTCGGGTGGTATACCAATATTATTGCACCCTTGCTTAAAGATCACGGCCAGTACGTTGCGGCTATTTTCCCGCCGGATAACAAGCAAGATTATATGAATGTGCAGCGACAGGATTTTATTGATCTTCTGAGCAATAACCCTGATCTCTATGGCACTCCTCGCGTTGGAGACTTTGGGAACGGTTATTTCAATTACGCACCAGACAATAGTGCAGATATGATCATCACCATTAGGAATCTTCATAACTGGCTTTGGGATACTGATTATTCGGGGAATGCTCGCCCGCCTTACTATGAGGCAGTGTTCGAGTCTTTCATGCGCATTTTAAAGCCTGGTGGTGTTCTTGCCTTGGAGCAACATCGAGGCGATCCGGGTAAGCCCCAAGACCCGCACGCTAAGAAGCTCTATGTGAGAGAAGACTACGCGGTTCAACTTCTGGAAGGTGCCGGGTTTGTTTTGCTTGGTAAGTCTGAAATCAACGCGAATCCGAGAGATACCAAAGATCATCCAGAAGGCCCGTTGTCATTGCCGCCGTTCTTGCGGGGGATATCCGAAGACGAGAAAGATAAATATAGAGCGATCGGTGAAGCAGATCGCATGACTCTGAAGTTTATGAAGCCCGTTTAATAGTGTCCGCCTTTAATATTGTCCGAGTGAGGTGGTGCGATACGCATCCCATTTAGTAGGTATGAATTATGAGAGTTTATGAAATTGGAGATTATTCTAATGGGTTAAATCTCCGTATCGTCGACCGTCCCGACCCAATCCCGGGCTACGGCGAGGTCGTTATGAAAGTCCGTGCAACAGGCCTGAATGCGCGTGATTTGTCTATTATGGAGGGCGCTTTATCAACACGAGCTATGCCTCATACGCGGGTTCCTCTCAGTGATAACGCGGGAGATGTCCTCGCCGTGGGGCCCGGCGTGACGCGGGTTAACGTCGGGGACCGCGTTACTATGACCCACTACTGGCAGTGGCTCGATGGGGACTGGAATGTCTCGATGGCTCAGGAAGACTTCGCGGCGACACGAGATGGTTTCTTGGCAGAACAAGTGGTCGTGCCTGCAGATGCGCTAATTAAATTGCCTGACTCCATGTCGTATGAAGGTGCCAGCACCCTTCAAAGCGCAGGATTAACGGCATGGAACGCTGTTGTTGAAGCGGGGCAAGTGCGACCAAATGATACAGTTCTGACCCTAGGCACCGGTGGCGTTTCAGTGTTTGGCTTGCAATGGGCGAAAATGTTGGGCGCGCGGGTCATCGTGACATCATCCAGCGATGAGAAGCTAGAACGCATGAAGGTGCTTGGGGCTGATCTAACAGTGAATTATCGCAACAATCCGCAATGGTCAGAAGAAGTCTTGGAGCTAACGGGTGGGGTTGGGGCGAACGTCATCCTTAACAATGTCGGCATGCAAGAAATGGAGAATTGTTTGATGTCTGCCGCATCTAATGGTCGCGTCATGTACATCGGCGCCAACCCCGTTGTTCATGGTCAAGATGTGACCCAGCCCGTTGCGTTGACGCGGCTTGCTAATCTCATCATCAAAGATCTCACAATCAAAGGGATCATCGTCGGTAGCCGTCGCATGTTTGAAGACTTAATTCAGGCCATGACAACGAATAGCATTACGCCGGTCATTGATCGTGTTTACGACTTTGAGAATTTTTTAGAAGCGATTCCGTATATGAAGAGCGGAGGCAAGCTCGGGAAGATTGTCGTACGCGTTCAATAATCGCTTAAACCGTTAATCTGTTGAGTCGTTCTGTTTTGGGTAAGACAACCACCCACTTAGAAAAATCAGCCATGATGCCGATTCTGTGCGCAACTCGGATAGGTTCTTGTCTGTGATGCCGTCAACGCTCAATCCAAAGAGTCTGATGGCAACGATAAGAGTCATGGTGGTCACGACAATAGAAATACACGTATAAAAAAGTTTCGGTCTGGCGAGGCCGGTCACTGATGCGACGAGCAAGCTAGAAAACATTGCGCCGACACCGGTTCGTAGAAATGTTATGGAATGGGCTTCTCCAGAAACGCTAACCCCAAACATATCAATGCCGTTCAGAGGCGTTAGAACATAGAGTTGGGCGAGGAATGCGAATAGGAGCGCGGCAAAACCCAAGACTCCGTGGGCATACCAAAGCCTAATCTTGTGTGTGTTAACTTGCATCTGGCTTTAGTCGTGTTCTCGTGGGTTGTCAGTACTGTCTGGGGAGTGTTTGCCGGATCAGGCGGTCATATCGGGATTGTAACGAAATTGGCCTCTGTTTCTACTTGCATCGCTAGAATGTATACCGCTAAACCCAGTATACAGCAGTGCACAAGCAGTGGGCCAAGCAATGACTTCATCATATCATACCTGTCCATATAACGACCTTCCTGACCGCGCCTTTTTCAAGAAGGTCGGAGAACGGAACGGTGATTTAAGCATTGTTCCAGATGAACGAGTTTCACTTGGTCCCGATGACAAGGTTGTTTCTGCAGGAAGTTGCTTTGCGGCGCGCATTGCCAATTTTATTAGATCGTCTGGATTAACCTACCTTTTTGATGACGACCGCGTCGTGTCCGACAATGATTTGGTGCGCGAAGAATCAGATGCAATTTTTTCGCTCCGCTATGGCAATATTTATACGACCCGTCACCTTCTGCAATTACTTCAACGCGTCGTTGGAGAAGAAATCATTGAGCCGCCAGTTGTGGTGGATGGAGCCGGTCGGTATCGAAACCTTTCTCGACCAAGTGTGCTGAGTTATGATTCAGTCGAGACTTTACGTAGCGATGACACCGCGCACATCGAGAACATAAAGACGTTTATTGAACGAGCGACGGTTTTTACATTTACCTTAGGTCTCACCGAGCAATGGATTGATAAAGAATCTGGTATCACGTTTCCGTCTGCGCCAGGGTGTGGGTTTGGTGAGTACGATGAATCAAAACATGTTTTTCATAACTCGACCGTTGAAGAGGTCACCGCTGAGCTAAGGGAAAGCATTGATCTACTTCAAAGAATTAATCCAGAGCTCTCAATTATACTGACGCTCTCTCCCGTACCGTTGGTGGCGACCTATACGTCTGTATCTGCGGTAAGAGGCGACATTTTATTCGAAATCTATTTTGCGTCAGGCGATTTCTAATGTGTTATCCGATAGCTCAGACACCATGGCCTCAGTGACTTATTTCCCGTCGTACGAAATCATCATGAACCCGTATTGCATAAAAGAGAATTTTGCAGCTGATATGCGAACCATTAGTGAAATGGGTGTCGATCGCGTCATGGACCATTTCCGTCGCCGGTTTGTGCGTGGTGGCATAGATGAACCCGCTATATCGATAGACTTCGCTGTCGACTCTCCATTAGTCGAGCAAGAACCGGGTCCGCCGAGTGGTGTTGATCCGGTATGCGAAGAAGAGAACATATGGAACGCGTATCTGAATAAGAAAGAGGCTGACTAGCGCATGAATATCCATACTGTCAGTCCGAAGACTATTCACGTTATCGGTGATTCCCACGCCTTAGCATTTAAGCACAAGAGTATCTCTCTACCTGACCTTGGCATGATTTTTTCTGCGAATGTTTCGTATATCCGTGGCTTGCAGCCAGATACGATATTGCCCAACGGGAAGCTAAACAGTGGAATTGCTCAGTTCTTAATCAATGAAGGCTTAATATCTAGTGATGGAAGGCCGGCGGCACTAACCAATGACCCTGCCATTTTATCCGAGCATTATGCGACTGGCGAGTGTTTCCAAACTGAGCTTGTTGTTTTCAACGTCGGCGAAATTTATGTTCGAAAGTATCTTGGCACGTTGTCGGCAGATGACTTGTCGAATGATGACAAAATCGAAAGTGACTTTCGATCAGTTATAGAAACATATGTCGGTAATATATCTGGCATGCGTCGCGCATTTGGATTGCGTGTTTGCATCCATGAATTAACGCCGCCTACTGCGGACGACGAGGTTTTTAAATCTGTTAACAAAATTGCTTTCCCCCGTAAACGGAGGGGCGAGGTGTACAAGCTCTTTAATGCGCTGCTGGCGCAATATACGGCTAAGGCGGGCGTAAATTTTTGTCACTCCAACGACTATTTGGCTGATGAAACGGGTTGTCTAAACGCTGACTATGAGTTTGATGGCGTTCACGCAGACCCAAAGTACTCTCTGATTTCAATGGCTCGGGTCGTCAAGATTTGGCTGTACAGTAGAACGTCAGATAGCACGCTGCGCTACAACACTTGGAATGCGTTAGTTAACAAATCGAAGCTGCCCGCAAAAATATCACAGATTGGCGTTACTGAACCTGTGTTGGCCGTCGATGATGCGCAGATAAAGCGGTTGCGTAACGCCGTCAGAGACCTCGATTACTTCATATGCACGCGACCAAATCATGACTGGGGGCATGCGCCGCCGGATAAGGATTTCCCTAAATTTAAAGACGTAATAAAATACGGAAGTATCGGCCCGGACGGCCTGGAACTTCTGCATGAAGTGCTTGTTACCGGTAGCATAGGTGACTCAATACGCTCACTTATCGGGTCAAAGTTCGCAATCATCAACGTTCGGCCAGTTGAATCCACTCCGCATGACGGTGATGGTGTTGGGCAACAGGCTTTTCATAGAGACAACTGTCCCCCAAGTATTTTTCGAGGGTTGCTATATCTCGTCGATGTCGAGGGCAATGAGGGCGGGTTCGAGTATAAACCGGTCGATGGATCCGACGACCCTGTGCAGGTTGTCGGTAAAGCGGGTTCCTGGATTCTATTTGATGCCAATGCCGTCGACCATAGGGCATCACCGCCTCGGACAAAAACAAGGCTGGCTCTAGATTTCATTATATTGGCTATTCCGGATGAAGCAGATGAAATCGTTCATTGCGCCGATAGAGGTATAATATGGCCAGTCGACCCCTACATGTTTTCGCTCGGAGATCTCTGCTATCCACCGTCAAAGACGGGAAAATGGTTTTTCCCGTCCCTAATTTCCCCTAAAAAAGATGCGCCGTAACTCCAACGCGTAACGCTTAATACTGGTCGCTATTTCCGAGATTCGAGTTTCGGCAGTATATGCTCGCCAAAGGTGTCGATGTCATGCTCGAAGTCTGGGAAGGCGAACATACAGGCATCAACGCCTGCTTCGTCATAGATGCGATCTAGATAGTTTGCGACGGTGCTGTATGAGCCAACCAGAGTCGGTAGCCCCATAAACATTGATTTTCTCTTGAGGCTTTCTGACATGCCATCAGATTTGTCGAGTTCTGCTTGACCTACAAGGTTAGTAATTGCGACTTCGTCAGCCCCTTCGACAATGTGCTCGAACCGTTTGTTGGCAGCGTCGTCTGTTTCTGCCGCAAATACGTTAAATAGGGCAATTGTTCCGACGTCGCGTTTTAGCTTGGTTGCTTGCGCCTGTAGTCGAGTGGTGATGCTCTTGAACGCAGCAATATCGCTCTCAATATCGTGGCTATTGCCGCCGGCAATAACAAAATTTCTATCGCCCATTTCAGCTGTAAATTGAATCCCCCTGTCTGATTGACCCGCGCATACCAAGGGTATGGGGGTTGTCGGCATGGGTTTGATTTCCGCTTCGTTCATCTCAAAGAACTGCCCTTTGAAATTGGATTGTCCAGTTTCCCAAAGCTCCTTAAGGATTGTTACGTATTCAGTTGCATAGTCATAACGTGTGCCGAAGAACTCATCGCCTGGCCAAAGCCCCATCTGGTTAAACTCTTCTTTGTACCAGCCAGAAACGATGTTTAGGCCGAAGCGATCTGGGCACACAGCTTCAATCGTTGCGGCCATTCGTGCGGCGACGGCAGGGTGTAGGGATAGGTTCGTGACCGACGGAATGAGTTTAATGGTGCTGGTAATCGGCGCTAAAGACGCCGTCAGCGTGAAAGAATCTAGGGCGTGATCCCAGTATTCAGTTTCTCCACCAAATCCGCGAAACTTGACCATGGATAGCGCGAAATCAAAACCCAGCGCCTCGCATTTTAGCGTGACGTCTCTGTTGAGTGCCCATGTCGGCCATGTGGGTGGAACGTTTTTAGATATAACGAATCCGCCCTTAGCGATGGGAAGAAAGATGCCGATTTCCATCATGATTCTGAGTGCCCCTAAATTTGGTGTTTCGTGATTGGACGACAAAACGGCATGGTTGTGCAAGGCCCAACACTGATCGCCTCCTGTAATCTGTTCACCGTTGTGCGATTTGGGTTCGGACGGGTAGGGTTAGGGCCTTCAAAGGGGATTGAAAAAATCATGGCATTTAGCAAACCGGCTCTATCGTCAGTATTCGCGGGTGTGGTTATGGCATTCTCATCTGCACAGGCCGACTCCGATTGGCCTTTGGAGGTGAATGTCGGCTGGCAAGAAGCCGTCCTGAGTGTTTCCGACGCGTCGCAATGGCAAAGACAGTTGAAGGATATCGCCGGATGGGAGGCGATTTACTCAGGAGATGTGGATAGGCGGCAATTAGAACAGTGGGGACTCGATAACGAGGTGTCTGCGACTGTAACCGTCATGCAAAATCCAGGTGAAACACAAGGCCTCGTTCGATTGGTGCAGTTCTTTGGAGCCGAACAGGTGCAGATTCGCTCTAGCGCCCAGTCTTGGGATACTGGCGGTTTCCTATCGCTGCTATTGCGTTCACGAGGCGTGGATAAAAACTTCTCAGATGCTCGGCGATATCAGTGGACTGGCTACAATGATCCCGTCACGCTTTTTCTTGGGCCTGAGAGGCGACTTCGGAATGTCGTGTTGCGTGGCCCTGACGGCATAAACTTCGGTGTGTACGAGCGCGTCGTTCCAGGACTGGATGGTTGGCCCAACCTCAAGAAAATGAGCCGCCCTTTTAACTCCATGCAAATCATAAAAGACCGTGATGCGACCGTTGCCTTCTATGAAGGTGTTCTGGGCTTCGTATCAATGTCCATCGGCAATTCGCCTGCGGCGCAGGTTGAGGCTAACAACTTTGGGCTCCCGGCGAATCTCGTAACGTCTACACCGCTCAAGTCCGCAATTATGCACCCGGTTGGTGGTGAGAGTGGGCGCGTGGAATTCGTGGAGTGGGATGGTCTCGATGGGCGGGATTTATCTGATCGCGCGATAGCGCCTAATCTTGGCATTCTAACCTTGCGGTTCCCCGTGTCCGATGCTGCTGGACGTGCCGCTGAGATCGCAGAAAAAGGTGGGCGCCTGATGGCCGAACCTGCAACCGTCACTATGCCACCATATGGTGATGTGTCTCTATTTTCCGTCGCGACGCCGGATGGTGTCTTTTTAGAATTTTTTGAGCCGCTGTAAGGAAACCGAAGTTATGGAACAGACTAGTTTAAACCGCCGCTCAGCCTTTGGTGCATTGGGTAGCTTCGGATTCCCCATGATGGGGACAGCAAACGCTGCACCCTCGCAGGATTTTCAAGATCCCATCACACGGTTTGAAGCCAAGCTAAAAACAACGGGGACCCTGGCTGAAGAAACGGTCCACCGGCTCTCGACTGGCCATGTCTGGATGTATCACCCGGAGACTCATAAGTTCGATCCATTTTGCACCATGGAAAATTACAACGTGTCCGAATGGACCCATGGCGATGATGGCATTATTCGCTCTCGGATGTTTGAGGTGGCGGTCTACTTGAAATTCGGTACTGATGAAGTGATGGAGGATTGGGTAAACCCTTTCACCGATGAGAAGGTGAAGGTCCACCATTACGTCATCGGCCCAATGTTGGCCACGCACGACCCTAACACCACCGATGCTGATGCGGGCGCGGAGAATGCGGAGCGCGTCATCGTGCCCAATCATCTTGATTGGATGGTGATGGGTGACACCGTGTACATGCCGACAGATTCGTCAGTGGCTTATAAGAATCCGCTTCAACCTGACGTTTGGCCTCGTGCGTCTGCGGGGGAAACTTTTGGCTGGGATTCTTTTATTATGTTTGCTGCCAAGTTGAATGATTTGGCAGATCCCGACGTTAAGCAGGCAATGGCGCATAGCTGGTATCAGGAAAACACCCGGTGGCAGCCATGGATGTTAATGGGGCAGAGGCCAGGTCGATTGGTGGCGCGTGGTTACGGCAAAAAGATGAAATGGGACGAAATTCCCGCCGATCGGCTGAAGCGTTTGGAGAAACATGTTCCAGAGGTGCTGGATCGTGAAAACTGGGGTGATTTTCAGAACGAGTTCCTGTGGTATTTGCGCAATCAGAAACCAAAACCGCCTCTCGAACCGATCGCAGGGGAGGGCTGAGTCATGACCGTTTCACTTGATCGTCGCACGATGCTTGCTGGTGGTGCCGGATTGGCAACCGGGCTTGGGACTCTTCCCCCTCTAGAAATCGGAGGGGTTGCCTCGGCTCAAGAGCCACTTAATCTTGATGATCCGATTTCTAAAATGCGGGCCAAGGTCAAAATGATTGGCACGTTAAAAGACAATGTCACGTCTCACAGAGTCTCCCGCGGGTGGGTCTATGGCTACAACCCTGACGACGATTCATTCACGCCGTTTTACAGCATGATCAATTATAATGTAACGCAGTGGAGCCGGGTCAGCGAGACTGAGCATACGTACAAGATGCATGAATGTGCGCTCTATACGCCATTCGATGAATTCGCCGTACTAAAGACGTTTCGCAATCCATTAACGGGCGAAGACGTGGAGCCGATGCCCTACGTCATTGGCCCTATTGAAGTCTTGGTAACGCCTGACGGATCAGATACTGGCCCAGAAGCTACGATTAAGCCGGTGAATATGGATTGGACCGTCATGGGTGGCTCCGTATGGATGCCGGTGCAGTCAGAGTTCTCTTTCCCGAATCCCCTATCGCCAGAAAAATGGCCAAAGGAATCTTCGGGCGAAACGACGACCTGGCAGTCCTTTATTTTGTTCATGGCCTCTCTGGCGGATCTTGAGAATGCCGACCTTGATGCAGTGCGCGCGCTGAACCATTACCAAGAGAACGTAACATGGACACCTTGGTTGGAGATGGCGGGGCGTCCTGGATTCTCTTTGTCTCGCGGGTTCGGCATGAAGTTCTTGTCTATGGATGAAATCCCTGCAGAGCCGTTAACTTTGTTGCAGGAGACGCTGCCGGAGATGTTTGATCTCGATAGCTGGACGGGCGTGCGAAACAATTACCGTGACTTTATGAAGGCCCGTAAGCCGAAACCGATTTAACGATCAGACAGTTAGTCCAGCCTTGTTGCCGTCGGCCGTCGCCGTCACAACAAGGCGCGGTGCATAGGCGTCACCGATCATATGCAGGTCGACACCCATATCGCGAAGTCCGGGCGCGAGGTGCAGATTCGGTATGCGGGACGTTGAGTACGTAAATAGACTTACGTCATCGATGATCTGTTCTTGCCCATTAAAAACGTTGCGCGCGGTAACTTGGCCTTCTTCGAATAAGGATTCGGGGGACGGATCGCAACTCGTTACGATTTGAACTTTTTTCTCGAGCAATCGAGCATATATGCCTTGTCGATTCACGAGGGCCTCGTCAGATGCGATTCTGTCGCGCGGTGTGACAATGATCACACGATCAAACTTATCAGCGAGCCATTCCGCGGAAGCGTAGGTCATCTTGGTATGGTCTTGGTCGTAGATGACGGCCGTGCCTGGCTGGGGCGAGGGGCGTTCAAGAAGCATCGCCATAGTGTCACGAAGATCTGGGAAAAACCCTTCGTCTTTGTACTCGTCTGGAAGAAAGGACGGCCAAGACATTGTTGAGCCGGTTGCCAAGATTACAGCGTCAGGACTGAGGGCAGATATGTCATTCAGCGATGCGGTGATGCCAAGTTCGAATTTAACGCCTGCTTTATTCGCACTGAGTTGTTGATAGTCATAAATGCTGGAGAGGTTTTCACCACCAGGAAGCTCTGCATGCACGCGGGCTTTGCCACCGACGTCACCAGAAATCCCGAACACCGTGACGTCGTGGCCGCGCGCGCCAGCAATCCAAGCCGCTTCCATTCCAGCGACCCCAGTTCCGACGACGACGACTTTGCGTTTGGTTTTTGCTGGCGATGGCCACCAATCCACCTCGTCCGGCTGCCCGACTCTTGGATTGTTGTCGCATTGAAGGCGCCCGCCAGCGATGATCATTTGCCAGCATGTGTTGCCTGATACGCAATAACGGATTTGTGCCTCGCGACCTTCCATGGCCTTCTTGCCCCAGGCTGGATCAGTTACCAGCGGGCGGCCGAGCATCACAAGATCAGCTTGGCCAGACTCTACTGCACGATCGCCTTCGTTGGGGTCTGTGATGAGCCCTAGTGCGCCTACGGGTGTATCTCCAAACGGTTCTGCGATTTCTTTGATTTTCTCAACGAATGGCGCGCGCTCCCCATGAAGATCGGGTAGGTGCCAATATAGGGTGTCTGAATGTGATCCCCAGCAATAGGTGACGTAGCTGGCAGTGCCGTTCGATGCGACCTGTTCTGAAATGCGTTTTGCTTCTGCTAAATCTATGCTGCCTGGGACACCGTCTTCGCCTGGTAGTTTGACTCCGATAATGAAGTCCCCTCCAGCGAGACTCCGAATTGCGGACATGAGATCTCGGACAATCCGTGTGCGGCCTTCAATATCGCCGCCAAACTTGTCTTCTCGAATGTTCGAGTGGGACGAAAGAAACTGGTGAAAAATATGTCCGTGCCCGGCGGAAATTTCTATCCCGCTCCATCCACACTGTTTGAGCCAAGCCGCTGATTCCGCAAAATCCGAAATCATGATTTCAACTTCGTCAGTCGTCATGGCGTGGGGCACTGTCCAGCTTAAATCGTCTGGCAGAGGTGAGGGGCCGATGGAGTTGGCCCTGCGGCCGCCTTCGTGGTTGCCACGTCCGGAATCTTGGAGTTGCCCGATCATCAAGCAGCCGTCGTTGCCGACTTCATCGGCAAAGCGCTTCAAGCCATCTTCATTGGCTTTGCCAAAGACCTGAATACGCCGAGGTGCAATATTCCAACGTGTTGTCCCCATGGGCTCAGTGATGGCCATGGATACGCCACCTTGCGCACGGTTTCGGTAATACGTAATCGTTTCATCGTTCACGGCGCCGTCGGATACGTAACGCAATGACATAGAAGCGTGAACCAAACGGTTTCGCAGCTGTTTGCCCGCGAGAGTGATGGGCGAGAAAAGATGGGGGTAAATCGTGTCAGGAGTGTCGGTCACGCAGGGCTCACTTATTGGTCATATAGCAAACTAAAATACTAACCTGTCATAGCCCGTATAGGCCGGTGAACCAACGGTATTTGGAGCCTCTACTCTCGCGGTAATGGTGTGAACCAGTTTTCTGTCCTCAGCTGGTCGTATATGGAGGCCATAATGAGCCCACCATCAGACATGACGCGCTCTTCATCGTCGACAACAAGATGACCGTCATACACTTGAATTAAGCCATCCGTAATCACGTGGCGTACCATTAAGCCATTGGCATAAAGTAGATTATTCAGGGGTTCCGGTGGCAAAGCACCGCTGCCAACCAAAAATCCAGATACATCGATCGCCACAAGATCAGCCTTGGCCCCTTCGACGAGTCGCCCAATGTCGTCTCTTTTTAGAGCCGCTGCGGGAACTGACGTGGCATTGCGCAATGCTGTCCATGCTGTCGGCCATTTAACAGCCTGTGCGCCATCCTTGAGAAGGGTATAGCGCGCTTGGCCATAGAGGACGGCGAGCTTGAGGTTTTCTAAGTAATCATTGGAATGTGTGTCGATGCCAATATTGACGGCTATACCTGCCGCTAGAGCTTCTGGGTAGTTTTGGCTAAAGCCGCCGGCTCCCCCAGCGGACGGGCAATGTGCAAGAACGACGCCGCGCTCAACCAGAATGGCAGGGTCAATATCCCAGTCTAGGCCGCCCATATGTGCGCCGAAGACTGTGCCATCGAGCAATCCGAAGCTATCAAGCCATTGTGTTGGTGTGACGCCCCAAAGTCGTTTTACACGTTCCGTTTCCACAGCTGACTGTGACAAATGAATATGCAGGCCCGTGCCAAGCTCTTTAACTGCGGCGGCGATTGCTGCCATGGTTGCTGGCGTATGGGTGTCAGTGGCGTGGGGGGTCATCATGGGTTGGATGCGGCCATCACTTGCACCCATTTTCTCTTTAGCAAAGGCTAGATTGTCGGCGACTTCTTTCAGTGTCCCTTGCTCTGACTCCAGAAGCACTTGATCGTCTGTGCGCGCCCAAATGGGGCCGAGCCGTGCTGTGCCAGGAATCATTCCGCCAGGGTATCCGCGAACACCCCAGGCTTCAGCGACGCGGACATAAGATTGAGCTTGGCGCAAACTCAGACTCATTTCGACGTGCGTGGTTGTTCCGCCACGAAGGAGTTCGGCAACGTTGTATGCAGTTAATTTGTCGAGCTCGCTATCGGTGAGTTGCTCAACGAGCTCTTGGGGGCGTCGGCCACTTGGTCGCCGGCCATTTTCTATCAACCCTCGCGTTGGTGTAGCCGTACAGGCATGAGTATGGCCGCTGATGAAGCCTGGCGTGACGATGTGTTTGTGGGTTTCGATACGATTGTAGGTGCCTGCAATTCGGCCTGCGGAGATCTTGGCAATTCGATCGCCATCGACGAGCACTGACGTATTTCGTAATAGTTCATGTCGACCATCGATTTCGGTAAGAAGCCAGCCCGCTTCAATGACGTATTGTCCGGATGGAATGTTTTCTGGCCGAGTGGATTGGGCCTTCGCCGACGCATCAAAAAACCCGCCAGTAGCGAAGGCGGAAGCGCCTGCTGATGCAGCAAATGCCGCGCGTCGGCTTAATGACGGTTGATCTTCTTTATGCACCTGCTCTGTGTTTGCGTCGCATAGGGCGCACGGTCCGTCTTGCAGCGTATGGGTATGGCTCATGATGTGTCCTTCTCCGTCAAACATGTGCAGGGCATTTGTAATCTTAGCCCCGAAATCGTGGGAGGCGACTAGAGAATGCAATCCTAATCAATCCGACTGCTGTTTTACGCGGTCCGGCAGAAAAGGGAGAATGAGAAACGCGATTCCGCAGTAAACCGCCATCGCGACCCACATATCGTTGAACGTGAGCACCCAAACCTCCCGCTCAATAAACCCATTCATGATTTTCATGGCTGCGGCTTCAGGGTTAGATGCTGCTCCATAGGCGTCTTCGATTCGTTGTTGCAGGCTGGATAACCATTGTCCTGCAACAATTCCACCTTCGCCGACTTGCGCGAGTAACCGTTCGCGGTGGAAGTTGAACCGCGATTCTTGGAATGTTGTGATTAATGCTAAGCCAATGGCGCCGCCAAGGCTTCTAAAGAGATTGAACAACGAGCTTGCTGTTCGCACATCTGAGAGAGGGACGCTGCCGATGGCCACGATCGTAATCGGCATGAAGCACATCATAATTCCTAGCCCGCGAAGAAATTGCGGAACTGCGAGCTGGTCTAGCCCCATTTCCGATGTCATTTGGCCATGCAGTACGAGCGATGTAATAAGAATCGATAGTCCTATGCCTAGAACAACGCGCGCGGCCATCCGTTGCACCATGTAGCTTGCTAACGGAGCTAAGAACACTTGAGCTGCTCCCGTGAACATCATCACGGTGCCGATCTGCTGACTATTGAATCGCCGTACTGTCGATAACATCGCGGGGCTTAAATATGCGGACCCGACAATTGCCGCGCCTAGAATGAAAGAACAAATACAGCCCGCGGTAAATGTTCCATCCTTAAAGAGTCGCAGCTCGACCACGGGATATCTGCAGGTTAACTCTCGCCATAGAAATAGCCCACCGCTGATGAGCATCACGACTGCGAGGCGCGCGACCCAAGGCGTGTCGAACCAGTCATTTTCTGGCCCCTTATCCAATAGAATGACCAAGCTGCCCAAGAAAAGCCCTGCAAGGACAACGCCCGGGATGTCGATTTGAGGGAGAATATGAGGCTGAGGTCGATCAACGTCGATAAGCGCGAGTACGCCGAACACGACAATGAGACCGGGCACCACATTCATGAGGAATATCCAGTGCCAGGAGAACGTGAGGGTTACCCAACCGCCGACGATCGGTCCTAAGGTGATCCCTGTTGTCGTGATCATGCCTGCAATGGCGACGCCAATGGCATGTTTAGATCGGGGGAACATAAAAAATATGGTCGCGAACGACAAAGGTGTCAGTGCGCCAGCGCAGAAGCCCTGTAGGGCTCGAAACACCAGCATGGATTCCAAATTCCAAGCCGATGCGCACAGCAGGCTTGCTACAACAAAGCAGGCAGCGGAACCGGCGAACATAATGCGGATGGAGAGCAGCCGAGCTAGCCAAGCCGATAGCGGAATCATAATGACTTCAGCGACTAGGTAGGTGGACTGAATCAGCGCTATTTCTTCAACAGTGGCGCCGAGGCTTGCGCGAAGTTCGCCCAGAGAACTGGCTACAATCTGAATATCGAGGACGGCCATGAACTGGCCGATCAGAAGAATTGAGAACCCTAGCCAATGTCGCCAACTTACTTCCGCGGCGGTGGCAGCTGGCCCAATAACTTTACCAGAAGCGCTGATGCCATTGGAGGGGGCGGCTGACCCAGTCACTTCAGCGCGTATCTGCGGCGAGGGCGCTAGAGCCTGAGTCGCGTTGGCCGTCGCGCGTGTCGACGTTAACGGTAACCGACATGCCTGGTCGCAAGAGACCACTTAAGGCATGGCCGTCAGGAAGCACGATCTTGATCGGTATGCGTTGAACAATCTTAGAGAAATTTCCCGTAGCATTTTCCGGCGGAAGCAAACTGAATTCTGCCCCACTTGCAGGCGACAGGCTTTCAATGCTGCCGTTCAAGACAACGTCGGGATAGGTGTCCACGGTAACTTCAGCTATTTGTCCTGGTTTCATGTGTGTGAGCTGAGTCTCTTTGAAATTTGCTACCACCCAGGGGGTGTTGGTGGGGACTAGCGCCATGAGGTGGGTTCCAGGCCGTACGAACTGTCCCGTCCTAACGGATCTATTACCCACGATACCATCCACGGGTGCCACGATCTGGGTGTATGCGAGGTCAATCTCTAGAAGTTCAATCGCCGCGGATTTTTCTGCGGCCTGAGCAGCCAATGCTTGGCGTTCCATTCCAAGAATTTCTAGCTCTTGCTGTGCAGCGGCCACGTGAGCACGGGCTCCTGCAACGCGAGCATTAGCGCGAAGTTCCTCTGCCACGGCTATGTCGTACCGCTGGGCCGAGGTAACGTTTTCCGCGACCAATCCCTTGGCTCGATCGAGCTCGCCCTTAGCGAGGGCCTGATCGGCAATGACTGCATCAAATTCGGCCCGTGCTTCCTCAATCAGGCTGCTTTGTAACTTCAGTTTGTGTTCTAGAGCGCTCAATGTAGCTCGTGCTTTGTCGAGATCAGCTCGTCCCTGGGCAAGGCGCGCTCTAAAGGTGTTTTGCTGAATACGTGCCATGACGTCGCCTTTGGCGACCCGCTGGTTGTCTTGGACAAAGACTGCTTCAATCTGGCCTTCAACTCTCGCGCTTACCGTCGTGATGTCAGCGCGAACATAGGCGTTGTTGGTGTTTTCTGTGTGGCGTCCAACGGTCCACCATGTAATGCCCCAATAGCTGGCCAGTGCTAGCACCACTAAGCCTGAGCCGGTTATCACAAGCGATCGATTATTTTGCATCATGGGTGGAGAGTCTAAACCTGTGCCAACAAATTATTTTTACTACGCGTCGGGCGGTGTGATTTGCAGGATGGTGAAGCATTCCTCTTGAGTCATACTTCCAAGAGAGCAGATGTTCTTCTTGAGTTTGACGTCATTGCCAATGTCACTGCAGCTTTTGTTTTGCTGAACATCGTGGGTTCGAATTGAGGCCCCCATCGGTGGCAGTTCACTGCTGATGGAGAACAAAAACTTTTCATCAACCATAATGAACGCATCGAGTTTCGCGAGTGCCAGGTCTGTGTTGTTAATAACCTGCACCTTAAACCTGCATCCATTTCCATATCCGGCTGAATAGGTGAAATCCTCACGGTCAACGATTTGAATATCGAGCGAGTTTACCTTCTCAGGTTCTCCACATGCAGCCAGTGAAAATGCTAGGGCAATCCCACCGACAATGCGGGTTAGGGTATACGTCATGGCTGATCCTCTCTTTCCCTCAGGCAATAAGGCTACAGCAGGATACTTGCTGGTACTAGAACCATAGGGATCACATCATGGCACCATGCAGGGTTGGCATGAGGATTTTCAAGGCTTCGATGCGCCTTTTCGTGCTAAACTAATCACCTAGAGAACGAGGTCCGACCCAGCCTGTTGTTGCGGTTGAAGGCATTGTAGGCCTTGTTCATTATTGACAATCTATCCGCGAATAGCGCATCTGACGAAAGGCTCCAAATTATGCTCAATTTGTCTCAGAGAGGCCGTGCTGGCATGCAATTCCTTGGCTCATTGCAGCCCTATGCATCCAGTCGTATCCGAGGAATCGCCAAAACTGCCTTCGAAAGTGATCCAGAGGGTGCAGCAATCGTTGCGGAGCATGAGCGTGGTGGTTCGAACGAACCATGGCCGGACCGCATTGCAAAGGCGAAGGCAGTTGCTGAGAAATCGGTGGCCTATAAACATGAACGTTTTTATCAGCGCTATGTCGCTGAAGAGAATTTTGTAAGAGCAATTCCGGCGATCGAAGAAAAGCGCGCTGAAGCCGAAAAGATCGTGAATGCACCAGTGTCAGATTGTGGTGGCTCGCTCGAACTGGATGAGAGTTTACAAATTCCAGAATATTATGACGGCGTTGAGTGGCATTTGGAACCAGGCGGTTGGGATGGCTACGATTTAGCTGGCCCAATGTTTATGGCGGCAATTGGGCCGTACGTCTTTAGTAAGGGCGGCTATGCTGCTGTCGAGGTCAGTGACAACATTGGCAATCAGAGAGTCGAGGTAACAAAGCAACTTCCTAAGGATCATTATGATCGCATTTACGAAATGGGATGTGGTGGCGCAACCACATTGGCGGCATGCCACAAGAACTATCCTGAGGCAGAGTTGGTCGGTAGTGACCTTTCGCCGGCCATGCTGAATGGAGGCCATAAAGCTGCGCGGGCTATGGGTATCCCCATTACATTCAAGCAACGCGACGCTAGGAATACAGGGGAGCCCGATGAAAGTGTCGATGCCGTCGTATCGTACGCTCTGTTCCATGAAATGCCTGTCGATGTTTGTGTCGAAACGCTCAAGGAAGCTCTTCGCATTCTCAAACCGGGTGGCGACATCATTATTAATGATCCACCACCGTTTGCCGCTGTGCATCCGTTCCAAGCCGTCGTTTTGGATTGGGATACAGACAATCGCGGTGAGCCGTTCTTCTCTGAGACCTGCGCTATGGAATGGGTCGATGTACTTAAGGATATTGGCTTTGTAGACACGAAGGCCTTTGGATTGGGATCGCAAGGGTACCCTTGGGTTAATCTTGGTACAAAGCCCGCTTAAACCTTTGCTCGTAGAGTCGGAGACTTAGATATGACGAAACCACCTCCCAATCCCATAACGGGTTCAGAAGAGATGGATGCTGTAATGCGGATCAATACAGAACTCATGTCTGAGCTTTGGATTTTGAGAGACCGCGTTGCTGTACTTGAGAAATTACTCGATGAAAAAGGTGTGGTCGCGCGTAAATCAATAGATGACTATGCGCCAGAAGGTGACTTCGCTAAGGAACTTGACGAGGAACGTGACCGTTTTGTTCGCCGTGTCGCTGGTGCGCCGTGGGAAGTCGAGTTTACTGTGGAGTCCCTGGTCGAACGGGGCCAACGCTAAGAAAGTATACGCATGACCGACCCAACGCCGGAAACGGCTGATACTGCCGGCGTTTTATCAGGTAACCCTGATCGCACACTCTCTCTCAAGGTCTGCATGGGCTGGGGCGTTGGTAGCCTCGGCATGGCTATCATGTTTGGTCTTATCAATACCTTTGCTTTGTCCTTTATGGTCAATCAGCTTGCTATTGGCGCTGGCATTGCGGGCCTTTTGCTTGGCGTGTCTAAGATTTACGACGGATTCACCGACCCTCTGATGGGTGTAATTTCTGATAAGACGAATACGAAGTTGGGCCGCCGTCGACCCTATCTCCTTGTCGGTGCATTTATGCTCGCGGCGACAATGGTGCTGATGTTCAACGTTCCGGATTTTGCATCAGAGAATGGCTCGATTATTTATATGACGGCGATCTTGTTGCTTTATGCAACAGCTTACACAGTCTTCAACGTGCCCTACTTGGCGATGCCCGCTGAAATGACAGAGGGGTACCACGAACGCTCTTATCTCATGAGCTTCCGTGTCTATGGAATTGCAGGGGCAGGGTTCGTGGGTTTGGCGGCCGGGCCGATGCTTATCGATGGTTTTGGTGGCGGACGTGGTGGTTTTGAAGCGATGTCTTGGATCATGGGTGGTGCTGTGCTTTTGGCATCTCTTCTGTGTTTTTACTTCACGAAAGATGCCTCGTTTAAGAACAATATAGATACGTCACACTATTCAATGAAGGATCAAATTAAACTTGCAGCCCAGAATAGACCATTCTTGTGGCTCATGATTTCGAAGCTTTGTGGCCTTCTCGGTGCTGCTCTTAGTGCCCCGGCTAAGGCGTTCTTCTTTCCCTTGGTGCTCGGCGCAAGTTTGACCAGCTTTGGCTATTATTGGGTCGCGTTCTATTTGGCGATGATATTGTCGCAACCGTTCTGGCTCGGTTACGGCAAGACTCACGGTAAGCGCAATATCTTTATCTTCGCTCTATTGGCGACGGCGATTGTAAATTTGACCTGGTTGCTCGCAACCCCGGCTGAGCCTTATGCAATTACGATTGTTCGTGGCGTGTTCCTTGGTTTCCTGGGTGGTGCAACGTTGCTCATGGGACAGGCCATGCTTCCAGATACGATGGAATACGACCTTCGGCGGACTGGGTTGCGTCGTGAGGGCATTTACGCAGGGTTTTACACGACAATTGAAAAGTTCTCCTATGCCATTGGCCCCCGCGATCACTGGCGCTGTTCTAGGCGCTATGGGGTACGTCGCGTCTAAGGACGGTATGGCAGAGCAGCCGGAAAGTGCGATCATCGCTGTTTACATATGTGCAGCTGGGCTTCCGGCATTGATGGGTATCATCGGAGCGGTCTCCCTTACCCGCTACGACCTCACGGAAGAAAAACTTAAGGCGACAAAGCGTGTCGACATTGCGGCATCTATTTGATCGGCCAAGCTTGTGGCGGATATTTACACCCTAATTGATCGTGACGGTACGCCGTTCCAGGTGATGGCTTTTTCTCCGCCAGATGGCCGTAAGCGTGCGGTCAGAATTGTTATCCTGCCTGGCGCTAACTGCGATGCCAAGCGCTACCGATGGCTTGCAGAGCCGTTGTCGGCGGGCGGAGCCATGGTGCTTGTACCCAACCCTCCGCAGTTGGAACATCCGTCGCCTGCTGACCCGAAAGTTAAGAAAAAAAGCATCTTTCGTTACGATTGATCAATTGATCAAGACCCTCGCCATGCCCTGGGAAGATGATCAAGGAGATGGCCTAACATTTATAGTCGGGCATTCTTTGGGTGGCTCTATTTTTCTTGAGTACCTAGATCCTGCACAGGCGATGCTTGATCCACGCTCTGGTGTCGGCGCGGGGTATGCGCCTCCTGTTCTAATCCATGGTGGTGTTGTGATTGGTGCGACCCTTCAGGCGGACGTAATGGGAACGACTATTCCATGGCGCCAGAATGATACCGCCCTCACGAAACCGCCAGGACTCCCGTTGCTGTTTCTGGCTGGTGAGTTTGATGGCATGGCCACGCCAGAACTCGTGTCTGATACGGTCTCTCGATACATGGCGCCGACTGCGAAGGTAGTCCAGAAGGGGTGCAATCACTTTGGGTGGACAGAGGGGCCGGGTGAGTTCGACCTGCGTCAACTGGACGGCAAGGCGCTAATCGATGAGCGGCAACAGAAACAACATACGCTCAGATTGGTTGTCGCGTTTCTCTCAACCATTGCCGACGAGCGCCCAGATGCTATCGCGAATGCGCTGAAAAATGCAGCGGCTGACGGTGACGAGGTTTCGGTGCGCTGAGCCTAAAGTGACTTAAGGAATGCCACTAGATCTTCGCGCGCGTCCTTGGGCATGGTCCTAAAATTCTCTTTAGATGTTTCCGCTTCACCACCATGCCACAGGATTGCTTCTTCAAGTCCACGAGCGCGTCCGTCATGCAGATAGCGTTCGTGACCGGTCACTTTCTTCGTTAGCCCGACCCCCCATAATGGCGCGGTGCGCCACTCAGACCCTGTAGCCAAGAAATCGGACCGGCCATCGGATAAGCCTTCGCCCATGTCATGAAGTAAGAGGTCTGTGAAGGGGTGGAAGGTTTGTTCTGCAAGGTCTTGGCTTCTGGGGTCCACACCTGTTTCTAGTGTTGCTATATGACAGCCTTGGCACCCGGCCTCGAGGAATCGCGTTTGGCCTCGAATGACTTCTGGAAGGTTGGGGCCCCGTTGACGGGGTACGGCGAGGCGCCGCGTGTACACATTTATTTGGTTTAAGAATGTTCCGCTCAGCTCAACGCCGTCATGTGTGGCTGCTGCTGCGCAAAGGTCCTGTCCGGCTTCGCAATTGTCACTTGAGCGGACGGGCGTTGTAATTCCCATGTCTCCAAGGGCGGCCCCAGAGTTCTGGTTGGTGAGATTGGGCGCATTCGCTTTCCAGCCAAACTTGCCAGTTGCCATCGTTTTGTCGCGCGCGTCCCACACCACGTTCACGCGTCCTGAGATGCCATCAACGTCTGAATCGTCGGGATCGGCTAAGGCGTAGAGTAAGTCATCGGATACCATTTCCAGCAGGCCAAGCCCGATCATGGGATTGGCCACGCGGGGGGGATGTCATGAGGTCTTTGGGCATGGGCCCAAATGCAAGGTCTGCGAAGCGGACGGTTGGTTTGCGCAGCGAGTAAGAGGTTCCGTCGTCATACGAACCAGCAATCTCTTCCCACTCTATAATTGCTCGGCCTTCCGCTGGAACGCCCATCAACCCCGCGGTCTTGTAATTGATCCCCATATCCTGGGACACCCTTTGGTCCGCCGTGTTGGTCTTCACCAGGCACACTGATGCGCACCAACATGGAGTCCATTGGTGCGCCGACCTCGGGTGGAGGCAGACCTCTACCATTGTTGATATGGCAGTCTGAGCAGGCTTCTCGGTTGAAAACGGGCCCAAGCCCATCTGTCGTGGTTTGCGGCCCGGGTGCTGGAACCCATACTGTGTTGAACAGTTGGTTGCCAAAGGTGAATCCGCCTTTGACCTTTGAGGGTGCGTTAGCCGAAATGAAGGTGAAGGCCTCTGCTGTTGCGAGTGGGCGGGTCGTGTCGCCACCAAGTTCAGACGTTACAGGTATGGCGAGCAGTCGATCCCGGACATCTGTGTCGAGCGCATAAGCTTGGCTAACGGCGAATGTTGTCGCGATAATTGCGAGGCTTGCCCGCTTCATGGCATAGCTCCTGGAACGGCGTCTGAGTCAGCCCGTTCTTGATCCCATACTTTGGTGTCGAACGGACGGGCTAGGTCAGCAATATGATTGACCCGATACGCGGTTAATTGAAGGCGTTCGAAACGCCGTTTTTCAGCGCCAGGTGATAGCGTGAACACGCTAAACTCGTCACCCGTTGCCATTTCCACGACGACGCTGGCGTGGCCTACACCACGCTCTGGGCCAGGTGCTTTGACGGCGAGGGCCGTGAGTTCGCCGGGCCGGGCTCGGCCGCCGCGATGCCAGACGTGCAGATGGACAATCACTTCGCCATCTGTCGCCCCATCCGCGGCACTTGTCATGTAATCAACATTGAAACTGTAGAGGCCTGGACATAAAGGTTTGTAAAGTGCACCGGTCCACTCACCAGGGTTTGCGTTGACGTTGGTGATCTGACGCCCGGTAAACCATGCACGCTGATGCGGCGTTGTATGCACCAGGTCGCGGGTTTCGACTGATAATGCACGAGGGGAATCTTCGCAGTGCATCGCGATGTTTTCTGCCGAGACCTGTCCGTTATCATCAATCAGACTGAAGAACTCAAAATCCGGTTCTTCCTGGGCGACAGCTAGCGTCTGATGTGCATCCACGGCTGTTGCGGCGAGTAGTGAGAGGCCGAAGGCCGTGGCTGCTCTCATGACGGTCTCCTTAGATTTTCCATGCGCTGATGCTCTGGGCAATTTTAGATCATGACTAATACCATTGGTGTCGTCGTATCCTAATGCACTGGCCATTAATACCAAGGCTCAGTCGCGATCTTTCTAGATAAGACATAGAGTTTTTTCCAACGTGCGAATTAGCGTCTTAGGCACAGGTGTCGAAATTTCGGGATGCCCCGAGAGAATATTCACACCTGATAATTATGGAAACTGTCATGTCTGATATTTTTACTGGTCTCAAAATTGGCACGAAGGTTGCTCTTGGTTTTGGACTAATTTTAACACTTCTCATTATCGTGAGTTCTGTGGGTTACTTTGGCCTGTCGGGGGCAAATGGGAACTTCAAACAGTACCGTGGTTATGCGCTGCAAACGAACCAAATGGGTCGTGTGCAGGCAAACTTGCTGAGCGCTCGTCTCGCCGCTAAAGACTTTATTCTCAACAACACTGACAAGTCGGCGGAGCAAGTTTCTACGCGGGTTGCTGCGACAATCAAGTTAGTCGATGAAGCCGCCGAAATGTTTGATCGTCCCGAAGCCATCAAGCAGATGAAAGAGGCTCATGGGGCTATGGAGATTTACCAGAGCAGCTTCGAAAAGGTCACGGAATTTGCAACACAGCGCAACGAACTTGTTGATCAATTGAATGCGCTTGGCCCAATAGCTGAACGTGCCCTGACGGGTATCATGACCAGTGCCTACGATGACGGCGATCCCAAAGCGAGTTTCCTCGCTGGTACAGCGCTGCGTCATCTGTTGCTGGCTCGTCTGTATGCGAACCGCTTTCTCGTAGACAACGCCGAAGCAAGTGCCCAGCGCACGATGAGCGAAATCGACGGATTGAACAGTGTTTCATCAGAAATGATCGCCGAGTTGCAAAACCCGAACCGCTTGAAACTGGCGAATACAGTAAATGACACAGCACGTTCCTATACTGCGGCATTCACGGACGTCAAAGAAGTGATCTTTGCGCGCAATGTAGTCATTACTAAAACATTGGACGTCGTCGGACCTCAGGTCGCCGATCATATGGAGAGCATGAAACTAGACAACAAAGCACTTCAAGATGAGCTCGGTCCAAGGGCAACAGAAGCGATGGAAACGGCGGTCTCGAATACCCTGCTCATTTCCGTTATCTCAACGCTGATTGGTGTCGTTCTCACATTCTTCATCGGTCGCGCAATCTCTGGTCCTATCGTTGGAATGACTGGCGCCATGGGTTCGTTGGCAAAAGGTGACCTTAAAGCCGAAATCCCTGCTTCTGGTCGCGCCGACGAAATCGGTGAGATGTCTGCTGCCGTTCAAGTGTTCAAGGACAACGCGATTGCTGTTCAACGCATGCAGAAGGAGCAAGAAGAAACTGTGATCCGTACTGCACAAGAGAAACGCAAGCAGATGGGTGACCTGGCCGATTCCTTTGAAGGAACCGCTGGAGCGATCATTGAGTCGGTCGCTGCTGCTGCAACTCAACTTCAATCGACAGCATCATCGATGACGAACACAGCTCGATTGACCGATACGCAGGTCGGAAATGTCTCTGACGCCGCGGAAAAGGCATCTCAGAACGTGCAGACAGTGGCTGCTGCGACTGAAGAGCTGACAAGTTCTGTTCAGGAGATATCCCGCCAGATGACAGAGGTGACCAGCAATGTGTCGTCTGCGGTCAAAGAGGCTGGCACTTCCCGCGAGCACATTAGAAGCCTGCAGGAGACGTCTGAGAAGATCGGAAGCGTCATCGATATCATTACTGATATTGCTGAGCAGACCAATCTTCTGGCTCTGAACGCGACCATTGAGGCAGCCAGAGCTGGTGAAGCTGGTAAGGGCTTTGCCGTAGTCGCCAGTGAGGCCAAAAACCTCGCCGGACAAACGGCAAAGGCGACGGAAGAAGTGTCGGCGCATATTAACGCTATTCAAAGTGCCACCAATGCCTCTGCATCTGCGATCGAAGTTGTGGGTGAAGCTATTTCGTCAATTGAAGGTGCGACCAATACAGTGACTGCAACGGTTGAACAGCAGGCTTCAGCGACACAGCAGATTGCTGAAAATACAACTCAGGCTGCGACTGGTGCGCAAGATGTGACCCGCGGTATTCAGGGTGTCGCAGAGGGTGCGAGCGAAACAGGCCAGGCGTCTGGTGACGTTCTCAATGCTTCCGGAGAATTGTCGGAGCAGGCTGAGACGCTACGTGCTCGCGTCAATGACTTCATGCAAGAGGTGCGTACGGCAGCCTAACGGCGTCGTGGCGATTGTCTCAACTCGTGAGATCAAACTAGATCGAACGGTTTTAGCACAGCCCTTAGCTTTTTAAGGCGTGCGAAACCGTTCGATCTAGACTTTTACAACATTCAAACACAGGAAGCGAATTGAGCAGTTCGCTATCGATAACTCATATGCCGCAGGTGATTGGGTGCGCTTTGGTGCTGGTGGTCAAACACGTGCCAGCAGCATCAAAGGCCATGAGTTGCGTGCAGGATATGCGATTACTAACAACGCAAACGTGCTGACGCGGCTCTATCTTGTTGATGCTATTACCACGAAAGAGAAAGGCAACAGGTTCCGCGTAGACCTAAATATCAAGTTTTAGGGTCTGGAGTTGGGTTTGGACTAGCTAACTCAGTCTCCGTACTGAGCTAGCTGTCAAACCCAAGCGCTCTGAGCGACGACAAATATAGATCTCACAGCTCTATAGTCCCTTTCCGGCGGTAGACCCTGAACCGGTCGGGGGAGCGAGAATGTCGTCTCGACGTTGGGTCGTCCACTCGTAGTCGGGGTTCTCGGGTGGGATGTCCTGGCGATAGCTTTCCCAAGTACCGACACGGTGGTTCTGGATTGGCCAACCGTCAGGAAGGGTTAGATACTCCGGCGCATGCTTCTCAATGTAGTTCAGGAGCTTCGGCCTGACAGATTGCGTGCCGGGCAGTCCTTTCTGACTGAACATACGGCCGATCAAGACGCCGTCCTGATACTTGCTTCCGCCCATTTTCATAAAAGGCCACCAGTTGCACTGACGCGAGAACTCGGCCCTGAAGCGGGCTGCCGGAATACTGCGGTCTTCAACTTCGTTACGATCGACATAGAACAGGAAGTGTTCGGACGGCGTGATGGTCTTGCCGGTCGAGGACTTTGGCCACCCTTCTGGCGTGACTGGATTGGTATATTCGTGGGTGTAATCCCAGCTCAGTAACAGGTCTTCACCGTACTGCTCGAAGGGCAGGAGGAACGGGTACTCACCGTTCTCGTCTGGGAACACTGTGCCTTCGTTCATCAAGGTCGGGCTGTCGCCTGCGCCGCCCATGGCAAACTTAGGAATCTGGGTGCCGAGGCGGCCGCCGAGCAGATCGTTGTAGAAGTCGTAGACTTCGACAGTTTCTTCTGTGAATGGATTGTACCAGTGCTTGAGCGGTTCTCCCGTCTCGAGATCTGTGAAGTAGCCTGTTTCGCGGGATTTGATGTTGAGGAAGCCGTCAGGGTCCCACTTACATTGAAGACAGCCAGTCCCTTCATAACCGAACAGAGGGATCATGCGTTTGTTGCCGATCCGCGCATACAACAGGCCGTAGAAAGAGCCGATCACCGGCTCATCATATCCAGCCCAAATTTTCCCGAAGGCCCACAGGTTGTCTTTAGGGTCACTCCAGTCGAGACCTCCTGACCGATTGTTGACTGCAGCCGCAGCTGGACTGGGCGACAAGGTCGACCCTAGTCCTCCTGCGAGGCCGCCAAGGGCGCTCACCCCCCAGGCCTTTCAGCATTGAACGGCGATTGGTCATCAGGTCATTGACGAAATTCGACTGCATAAGAAAAGTCCTATTTTTAAAGTGTGCCCAACCCTAGACCGGTATTCGCAGGTGCGAGAACCACGGTCGCAACCCGTGTCCACAGACCGGCGGCTCGATGCCAGGAAATGGCACAAGTCTGGGACTCCCAATTTTTAGAGCACAAAAATGCTCGGAACGAGCCCATGCACCGTTGGTTCGAAGGGTCGAGCCCATACACGTATGATCGGTGGAACGACCCCATGCACGACTAAAATCGCTGGGTCAGATTATGACCGGCCCTTGCCTTCACGAGATATTCCGGGAACCATGGCGTCGGATTATTGGCGCTGGGGAGGCCAAGGCATGGCAGAGAATACGGACACATCCTGGGGCGGTCGCGCTAAATGGTTGCACTGGCTGATCGCTTTCATGATTCTGCTTGAGGTGCCCGTTGGCTTTATTATGTCGGCCACCTATGGCGCGTCGTTCAAAGATGAGACGATGTTGGGGCTGCACAACCTGATGGCCCAAGTACACATCACCAATGGCATCCTCATTCTCGCCTTGGTGAGTTATCGCCTGTCGTGGCGTTATCGGAATCCAGCACCCGGCTTGCCGGCATCGTTGGAGGCATATCAAAAGTGGATCGCGCGGCTGACGCACGGGTTTCTGTACACGTTGTTGTTGGTGATGCCCTTGTCGGGTTGGGCGGCTAACTCTGTGTTGGGGGATTCGCCCCAATTCGGTGATACGGAGTTATGGTTCTTTGCGTGGGATATTATTCCCCCGATTTTGCCCCAACTGCCGCTAGACCATCAATTTGGCTACGTCTTCTTTGCCAACATTCATCGGTACGCACTGTACGCGGGTGGCGTAATTTTGGGCCTGCATATTCTAGCAGCGCTGTGGCACCATTTCGCACGAAAGGACAACATCCTCCTGCGCATGTGGCCAGCCGGAGCGGTGGAGTCGGAACGGGACGTTTAGTTTGGTTTGCTCGGCTTCAACGCCAAAGCAATTAACAGGAATATGCATCCAGTAACATCAGCGATGATGATGGTGTTGAGAGCTGCGCTATAGCCTCCGATGGATACAGCAAGAGCAATAAAGCTAACCATGCTGACGAAGCCGCCGCCTATTGCCAGGTTTTGTAAGTCTTTCCTGTAGGTGGAATAGAGGATAAAGCCACCCGCCAAACCGAACAGGACGGCACGGTGCCGGAGTAGAATCTCAAGGTCAGGGCTGGAGATATCCACGCCGTATGATTGCTGAATTTGACGTGCGGACAGGACACCAATCACGGGAATAAAATTGATCAGCCCGGCTCCAATAAGCGCAAGAGTTCGTGCTTTTTCTCGCATTATGTCCTCCGTCTGCTGCGCTTTAATAATAGGTGGTCTCAGGTGTGGGTGAAACTCAAAATAGCCCGGGCAAGGTCTTGAGGTCGCTGATCTAGGGCGTCGCGGTCGCTGCCTTCAAAGGTGTATGCCTGTGCGTTGGGAATTTGGGCTGCAAGGTTTTCGGCTTGGCGACCCAGGTGGTCTTCTTCCGGCGTGGCGAGTTCCAGCACCAAAGTTGGTACGGAGAGCGACGCTAAGGTGCTCGTAAGATCAAAACCATAGTTGGCGGCGTAGATGGCATCGATGCTGTCCCCGCCTTGTTCACGATCGCACTTTTCATCGTCAGAGATGTCTTTTTTTGTGAACGGTGTGCTGACTAACGCTCTAATGGCAGCCTCTCTCGCCTCACGATCTATGATGATTGAGTGGGTCATGCCACAAAGAATAAAACGAGAGACCAACTCCGGCCAGCGAGACGCTAAGGCAGTGCCGATTTTGTTTCCCGTATGCAAACCAAAAACGGCGGCCGGCTCCACACCTAATGTGTTCAAAAGGTCGGCCATGGCTTCGGCCAAAACCTCTATGGTGAGAGGGGTGGGTAAGGGATCCGATTCACCGAAACCCAGCGTGTCCGGTGCAATCACGCGGTGGTGAGTGGCGAGATGTGGCATAACGTTTAATAGGGATCGGGATGACTTCGGTGTGGCGTGCAGCAGCACAAGCGGTGACCCGTCGCCCATGGTTCGGTAATGCACCGTCCCATGGCGGGTGTTTGTGTATCTGCTCTCTAGGGTCATTCCGGCCTTAATGCTGGGTGTGTAAGATGGGCGGTATAGGGTAAGCTTACGTGATTTGTTCAGTTTGAGTCTTCGTCTTTAGCAAAGTGTGTGTTGGGGTCCGATGACAACGTTTAAGACAGAAAAATGTCGAGGCTTTTTCGAGCATTGGGCATCGCTCAGAGACGAGGGGCAACATGCTCCACTCCAATCTGTCTTTTTAGATAAAGCCCATCCAGAGTATGCACCGCATCTGCATATCGCCGACGTATACGACGGCTATCTTGTTTTTCGCTTGATCGGAACCAAGGTCGTGGAGCGATGGGGGCGTGACAAGACGGGGGAGGTTGTCGGCGAAGGTCAACCACCAGGCATGCAACGGGCCCTTTATGAAAACGGGATCTTATCAGTGTCCACGCCCTGCGGATTTCGGATGGAAATGATGTTTGCTGCGAGCAATGGGTCTGAGATTTCTGTCGAGGCCCTTGTTCTTCCGCTTGAGACTCAGGACGGTAAGCCCGACCGTCTGGTTTCTCTTTCTGAAGTCGTGGAGAAGTTAAAGTATGGCGATCAGTCCGAACGCTATTTGAACATGTCAAATGTGAATTGGGTCGATATTGGCGCGGGCGTACCCGAACAGGCGCCGATGTCAGCCGAGAGCTGAACCACACCCCATATTGAACGAGGCTGATTGACAGGGCGCGCGCCGCCGGAGATTGTGTTTTCTATGCCAATCGAGGCACCCACTCTATCTGCCGTCGCGCTTCAGCCCGAAAAGGGTCGTGCTGCTGATCGTGCCTATGAGGCGATTCGCCGTCGGATCATCGACGGCTCTTTGCCGTCCGGTGCGTTTCTGGTTGAGCAAGACTTAGCCGAGGTCGTTGGTGTAAGCCGAACGCCGGTCCGGGATGCCCTTCGTCGCTTAGAGAGCGAAGGGCTTGTCTCGATGAGCGGCTATAAGCGCGCGTTCGTACGAGATTTTACCGAAGAAGAAATCGAAGAGTGTTTTGAATTGCGGGCGCTGTTTGAAAGCTATGCAGCAGCGCGCGCGGCAACACGGCTCACACCATCGGCCATCGATGGGCTGAAGCGGCTTGCAGCCGAAATGGAAGCCGTTGTGGCTGAAGTTGGCAAAGAGGCGGCGCTGACGTTCTCGGATCTCAATGATTCGTTTCACACCGTAATTTTGGAGCACGCCGGCTCAAAACGTATGAAAGATTTGGTGCATCCGTTGATGCAGGTGCAACTGGTGCTGATGAAACGGTACCAGCACACCATTCAGCAGCATCTAGAGCGAAGTTGTTGGCATCATCGTGAACTGATCGCCGCATTCGAGGCAGGGGATGCGCAATGGGCAGAAACCCAAATGCGCACCCATATGATGTCGGCCAAGAATGTGGGCGAAGGCAGCCAGTTTTAGTGCTTAGCTTTGACCTTTAACGGCCATCGGTGACCGTGTTTCCTTGTATACGTTGAAGCTCGAATTGTTCGGCGTGCCCCAGCTTTCTTGCTTTGGTGCTTCCAGAAAATCCGGATACTCTTTTTCTGCTTTTGCCAGGAAGGCCTTTGGTAGTTGCTCGATGCTTGTGAACTTGTGCATGGAGCAGCGGTAGTACAGATGCCCTTCTGTTTGTCCCATCAACATCCATGGCAAATACGGCGCAAGGCGCATCCAGGTACCAACGTAGGGGATAGATGTCAGGTCTTGATTCTCTAAATCGGCGGTGCGGCAATGACGGTGAAACATTTCAGAGATGCGCATCATCTCGCCTGAACTCTCTCGGGGCCATTCATCAGGTTGAAGTTCTGATTTTAGTTCCTGATGAACCTCGAACAGCGCGAGTGCCGAGCCATTCAAGATTTCCCAAGGTGGATTGAATGGTGACCGAACAATCGTGCCTTCCATATCGAATTCAAAGATCGGCGCGATTTCGGCGTTCACGGTCTTGTTCTGGATCGGTAGGACTTCCACGCGTTCGTTGTTCAGGGGGTTGTCCCAAACGTCGACGAATTCGCCGGTTTTGATGTCTGAATAGAACGCCAGTTCCCGGTTGAAGACACGGTATTTATTCTCTGGTTGGGGCTCAATGCGACGGACACCGATGCCGGCTAGTCCGCATAAGGGGGTGACTTTCTTCCAATCACCGACGACGTTGTAAATCGTGCCTGAGTAGTAACCGACAGAGACGTTGGATGAGTCCAGATCACCCTGGAGGCGGATGTAAGATCTCAAATTTTGGGCTGGGTCTGATAAGTCGATGCTGATTTCATCGCTGCCTGGCGTTAAGCTAGCATGGGCTTGCCCAGCACCAAAAGCTGCTCCCATAAAACCTGCGCCACCGAGGCCGCCCAAAGTTTTGAGGGCGTTCCGGCGGTTTAAATCGGCCGTAAGGGGACGTGACATTGGGTAATGGAAATTCATGAGAGGCTCCGTTTCAGTCTCTAGAGTGTTTCTTCTGTCGGTATGTTCTGTGTCGATGGGTTTGCAAGGATACGAACCGAGACAGCGATAACCACGAGGATTGCATTAGCAACGCCCATGAGCACGAAAGGTCCTGCGGGCATCCATGCGTCGAACAGGTATCCGCCGATTGAAGCGGCCAGCAGAATGCCAATGGCGCCAAAGAACCCGAACACCCCTACGACTGCACCGCGACCGTCTTTTGGGGCTTCCTGGCCGATGAGGGCCTGGGCTGCCAGTACAGCGTTGATTTCACCCATACCGAGGATCACAGCAGCGCCATACATGATGGGTTGGGTTGGGTCCCCGATAAAACCAAGGGACAGGTAACCGGCCGCCGCGATAGCCATGGCGATGCTGAGGGCTGTGACACGGTCGAAGCGATCAATGATTATCCCAGCGAACGGCGCCCACAGGACGGCGATAGCTTGGACGATTATGAAGAATAGAATTCCCTCTTCGAGCGCGTCTTCAGCGGTGGAACCATTGGCCATGCCTGCTTGTACCAGCCACAGCGAGAAGAAGGTGCTGACGACGATGAGGTCACCACGTGAGACGAAGGCAGCGACATAGGACAAGGCGATGCGAGGGTTCTTTCCAGCTCTGAAGCCGCGCTTTAGAAGCTTGGGTAGGGGTTCTTTTTCCGTCTTGGTTGAGGGGATGCCGCCTTTCAGTCCAAGGCGAAGGATGACCGCATTGATTAAACAGATGACTGCGAAGGTCCAGAACGTAAGACGTCCAACGGCAAATTGATCCATGCCAGCGTCTACCAGCCAACTGGGTACGCTACGCGAGACACCGAGCACGATGACGACGCCGGTGCCTTGAAGGAGGCCGCAAAGGCCCAGCAGCTTGCCACGCCAGGCATTCTGAGGGTAATCGGCCTGAACGGTTGCGACCATTGCTGTGTTACAGGCCACCCCCACGGCAAACACCATGCGATACAAGGTCAACTCTGGAACACTCTCAGCTGTTGGGTAAAGCATGTAGCCGATGAACAGGAAGAAATAGCCCGCTGCATAAATGGGGCGGCGGCCAATTTTGTCGGCGAGTACTCCGAGAGGGCCGATAAGAACGATGACGACGAGTTCGGCGAAGAAGACCAAGCGCCCCGATAGGCCGCCCTGACTCTCGACAGGAATATTGAGAATAGTGTTGAATAAGTATGGCTGCGTTGCGCTCAGAAAGACAGAACTGGCGATGGTAAAGAAGGACGCATACAGAAGCGTGTAGACGTTTAGGCGTGAAAAGCCTGGTTCAATCCATACCGGGCCAACCTTAATGCCGCTGCGATCTGGTTCTGCTGTCGCGGATCCGTGTGCCAATGCTGTTCCCCTTCATTGTTGGATCGTTTGTAGTGCAGGGGCGGCACGCTGTGTAGCGGGATGTCGCAGGTGATCCCCCTCTGTCGTGAACGGTCCCTAATTTATGCCAGTCTTCTGCCGTTTCCCTAATTTGCTCGCGATGCTGATTGGGGTCCCCCGGTACCCCACGCGCAATAGGGTTATGTCTCGCTGGTCCCGCTCAAACGCATGATAAACCTTTGTCTCGGTGGGGGACTGTTCACAAACCTCTATGGTACAGATATTCCGTTAAGTCTAAGCGTAACGGGCGTAGGAGCGGGCGATGGTGAACAATCAGGACAGCAAAGAATCCGGTCGGTTGGCCGTGGTCATCTTTAATCTAGGCGGTCCAGACTCGCCCGAAGCGATTCAGCCTTTCCTGTTCAACTTGTTTAATGATCCGGCGATCTTGCGATTGCCCAATCCCTTGCGTTGGTGCCTGGCGAAGCTGATTTCCTGGCGTCGTGCGCCGACCAGCAAAGAAATTTACAAACAGGTGGGGGGGCAATCGACGTTGCTGCCTTACACCGAAGAACAGGCTGCAGCCTTAAAGGCTGAAGTCGAAGGGTTCGCGGATCACGTCGAAGTTTTCATTTTCATGCGGTACTGGCATCCCATGGTTGAAGAGACCGTCGGTAAGATTAAGGCCTTCGATCCTGATCGTATTGTGATGCTGCCGCTGTATCCTCAGTTCTCTACGACGACCACGGGAACGTCATTAAAGGCCTTCGATAAAGAGGCGAAGCGTCAGGGGCTCGATGTTCCGCGAAACACCATTTGTTGTTATCCGCTGCACCATGGGTTTTTGGATGCCACGGTTGCCAATATCCGCAAAGCGATGGACGAAGCCTCTCAACATGGTACGCCGCGGCTTTTGCTCTCGGCGCATGGTTTGCCCGAGCGCACTGTGAAAGCGGGTGATCCGTATCAATGGCAAATGGAGCAAACCTCCATGGCGATTGTGGAGGCCTTGGATATGCCTGACCTGGATTGGGTGACCTGTTATCAAAGCCGAGTTGGACCTGTGAAATGGATTCCGCCCTATACGGAAGATGAAGTGCGACGGGCCGGTGAAGATGGTGTTCCAATTGTGATCGCACCCATCGCTTTTGTTTCAGAGCACGTTGAAACCTTGGTGGAGTTGGATATTGAATTTCGAGAGCTGGCAGATGAAAGCGGTGTTCCGCATTTCTCCCGCGTTCCCGCCGTTGCTTCAGACTGCACGTTCATTCGTGGATTGGGTGATCTCGTGCGGGGGGCCTTGGACCGTGATGGTATTGCCTCAGATATTGGCGCGCGTCGCTGTCCAGTGGACCAGAGCACCTGTCCAAACCGGGTTGGTGTGAACGCGACGGGTAGCTGAAAGAGTGAGTCATCCTGGGGGTCGCGCATCGTGTGGCGATTAAGGGGGAATGGACGCCCGCGTAGCGGCACGATCGGTACCACGCCCTATTGATTGATATTAATAATTATTCTCATTGCGAATGATTATTAACTCTGGCATAAGGTCGTCATTCGTCGATAACGATGGCACCAAAAATCAGGGGCGCGCGTGGATTCAAGAGAGTGGCGGTTTAGAGTCGTTGGGGGCAGTGAAAGCACGGCGAACTCAACCAGATTTATCATCGACCAACGGGCTGCAGACGGCAGAGCTTGTTTTGCTCATTGGCTTCAGGCTTGAACGATCCCCGGACAGGGTGCTGGCGGCGGAACATTGGCAGCGGTGTAAGATTGATGGCTCTGCTGCTCCGATCAGGTCGCTAGAACAGGTGTTCCAGGTGGCTTGTGACACACCTCTCGGGACGAATGTCACCGATGAGCCCACTCTTTCAGATGACGAGAAACGTATTTTATGGGCTGTGTCATCCATCCAGAATGGACGTCCAATCGAAGCGTTTGATGTATTGGTCAATCGTCTGCCTGGCGCGGCTGTCCGGGTTGCGCTCAATTTCACGCGCACCCTTGCGAACGCTTTCATAGACGCTGGCTTTTATCTGCCTGATAGGTCTTGGTCGGTAAAAGGGCTGTCCTTCCAGAGATCCCTCCGAGCCCCAGCAAGTACCTGCCGCGGGGTTCGCTACAGCCTCCATTAATGCGTCCCATGCCCAGAGAAACCCTCGTGATTCCGGATTCCTCTCCCTACGGAATTGCGTC
Source organism: uncultured Rhodospirillaceae bacterium (assembly GCA_943787205.1). Lineage (GTDB taxonomy): Bacteria > Pseudomonadota > Alphaproteobacteria > Rhodospirillales > Rhodospirillaceae > WLXB01. Next base: position 221,282 of record CALSLN010000009.1, on the reverse strand, counting down.
GGAATGGGAGGGGGCATTGGCTCCCTCCCATATCGTCTGGCAAGGTAAATTCGGGCTGTCGCCTTGCTCCCGCGTGGAGGCATGTTCTACAACCCAAGTTCCCGCGTACTAGGTGAGACATGACCGAACCGAAAACAGATAATCGGCCAGAGGGGTGGACCGGTGTTCAACCGCCGCCGCTGTCGCATTCGAGCCTGTGTCCAGTGTTTCTGGCTTTGGGCTGGGTTTGCGTCGGTCTCGGGTTTATCGGCGCATTTTTGCCCGGTTTGCCAACGACTGTTTTCCTGATCATTGCGCTCTGGGCGTTCTCTAAGAGTTCAGACCGGCTGCGCTGGTGGCTTTGGACACACCCAAGGTTTGGAAAGACGTTGCGGGAATGGCACTTGCATCGCGTTATTCCCCCACCGGCGAAAGTGGCCGCGGTTGCCATGATGATGGTTAGCGTCGCGATTGTTACTGTGACGGCTGGGTCTTGGCAGGCGCCAACGATTCTTGCCTCTGTCCTCGCCCCTATCGCTGTATGGATTGCAACCCGGAGGAGCGCTCCGCCGCTCGACTCTGGCCATGAGACGGGACAAGAAACGAGCTGACCTCTGGTTCAGTTTTTTACCTCTTCCCGCTCACCAATATTTCTTAATCCAAGGCCTGAATACCGCCTCACGCAAGCAAATGTGATCTGCGGTTGAGCTGCAGTCCGTTAGAATTGCCGTATGGACCAACCAGTTTGGCTCATAGTTCAACGGGAGAGAGACTATGGAACTCGGCGCGTTTTCCGTCAGTTTAAATGTTACCGATATACAAGCCTCTAAGGCTTTTTATGAGAAGCTAGGCTTTGATGTTGCTGGCGGTGACGCTGAGCAGGGATGGCTGATCATCAGAAACGGAGCCTGCACAATTGGTTTGTTCCAAGACATGCTCGAAAAAAACACACTGACGTTTAATCCTGGTTGGGATCAACAAGCGAGCCCACTGGCGTCGTTCCAAGATATTCGAGATCTTCAAAAGGCACTTAAGTCAGACGGCGTTGAATTCGTCAGTGAAGCTGATGAGCAGAGCGAGGGACCGGCAAGTTTTATTCTCATGGACCCGGATGGAAACCCTGTCCTGATTGATCAGCACGTTTAAGCGCGGGTCTCTAAACCCAAACGCCATCTCTCTTAAGTTTGCGGGGTTCGCTTGAGGCAATGGGATCCGCAAACTTTGGGGTTACTTGGAATGTTAGTCCCCCTTTGAGCCCTACGGCTAGATTGGTCGCTACGAAGAGACCCATTAAGTCGTGGCGAATCTTTTCATCCAATGGTTCGTGGCTTCTGATCATCATGTCGAAGCCTTTGGTTTCTTCATGCACCATGCCGTCTAGTTGAAGCGGGCCAAGCTGTGACAAATCCAGATCGAGTAGGAAACGTAGTCCAGGCCCCGTTTTCTTTTCTTCTTCGTTTTCATCGTCTTCAGGCGATTCTTCTCGGCGCGTGATGACATTAATTTTCTCGATCTGTCCCTCGGCATTCCAGGGGATGGGAGTGGTTCTCCACTCGCCAGTGGTTTCTCGTGTTTGTGCGCTCAACTGCGCGACTTCACCGGATAATGTTTTAGCAAGGTGGGCCCCTCGCGGTCCCGTCCGTTCAAGGGCGCGTAAATTGTTATCGCCTGGCCATTGTCGCTGATCACCGCCGCGCATGGACTGAATGAACGACAGGGCAGCGGCGACGGTTCGGGGTCCGCCATCTGGCAGAGTGTTTGCCAACTGTTGTGCTGCCTGTGGGTCTGACCTCTGAAGAACTTGAAGGGCTTCTGTCAGAGTTGGCCACGGCGCAGTCCCTGCGGCAAATGGAAGTGTGCCGGTTGACGGTCGCGGCGCTGCAGCGCCACCGGCCGCATCAGTGCGCCCTGGTGTTTGCGACAGAACTTCAAGACTGACGATCGTTCCCGCGGGCAAGTTGGCTGGGCTGGCCAGTTGAACGGTGCCTGCCGCCGTCTGAATCGTCGGTTGAGCTGTTGTTGATTGGCCGGTTACGGTTCCGCTTAGCGCGAGCTGCACCGGCGATCCTTGGGTTTGTGTTGGAGTTGTAAACGGAGGCGAGGGCCAGCCTTGGGCGCTGACCAAACGCAATCCTGACTGCGATGACCCTCCGGCTGGCGTTGTTGTCCCAGGGGGTTGAACTTGGGCGGTTGTTTGTGTGCTGCCTTGAGGCGTTGCTTGGTTAGGCGTTCCTGCCGTGTTGGCGGGTGTCGGTGTCGCCGTTCCGGCTATCTGCGCGCCACTACCAGGTTGTGTCGCCGTTTGGGTGAGGACGTTAGTCTGTGCGGAGGCATTCGGAGTCTGTGCCCCAACTTGCCCAGCAGTGACGTTGGTAATCCGCACGGTTAGGTCAGATCCAGAGAAAAGCGTGGTTTGAATTCCAGGCGTTTGGGTGCCTGCGGGCGGCTGTGCCGCATTGGTCGGCGTCGTACCATTAAGCACAAAGGCATTCACGGAGCTGGCTTGGGTTAGCTGTACAGCGCCTGTGGGCGTCCAAGCTTGCCCAAATGCCAGCGCTCCTGCGCTCGCCGCTCGGCCTAAGCCTTGTGCTGGCAGAGGGTTGTTTTGCGGGGGCGTTGCCGCTCGATCGGCGGCAAGCTGCACGAGCGCTTGTTGAATCGGTTGCCCGTTGAGCGATGTAAGCCTAACGGTGACCTGGCTACTGTTGTTAGACGCAATGTCAAAGGCGACACGAGCTCCTTCAGGCAAAGGAAGTGGCGTGCGTAACGTTACGTCGCCAATAGGCGTTCGAATTTGCACAGCGGGGGGTTGTTGTTGTGGTGGTGGCTGGGTTGTCGATTGTCCAGGTGGTGCTGTCGTCCCAGACGGTGCGGGCGTTGCTGCGCGTGATGCGTCTGCCCGGGGTCGCATCTGTTCGGAGGTTCTCTACTCGAACGTCTTGTTTGTTGGCGTCCACGGCATTTTGCAGCGTTTGCACGGCTGCTCTGGCTGCGTCCGCTTGCGCCGGTGGAGGAGGAGGTTGGACCGTTCCTTCGACGCGCGTTCCGGCGGCGAGGCGAAGTAATTCCGTTGAGGGTTCCCGAACCACAGCTGTCGGTGTCGCCTGGGCTGTGACAGCCGGTTGCGGCGGCGGCGCTTGAGCGCTCGGCGGTGGGACTGTGGCCATGTCAGCCGGCGATCAGCCTTTCGGCAACAGCTGTAACGTCCAAAGCGGCTTCCGAATTTGGTGAGCGGATTAGGATTGGTGTTTGATTGCGGATTGTTTCTCGTACTCGCGCATCGCGGCGAATGATTCCTGCAAGCGGCGGTGAAATTTTCAGAAAGCCTTGGCAAGCTTTAAACAAGGTTTGATATGTTCGTTCGCCTTCGCGCGTTGAATTCGATGCGTTTATGACGACCCGTATGTCCAAGTTCGGGCGTTCGAGCGCGGTCAACTTGATAAAAGCATACGCATCTGTAAGCGATGTTGGCTCGTCGCTGGTGACGACTAAAACAGTGTCAGCGGCGCGAGCAAGCTGACGGACTGATTTTTCAACACCCGCCCCGAGATCAAGAATCACTCTGTCGTAGCGCGCCGCCATAAGTGCTAAATCTTCGCCAAGGATTTGCAAACGCGATATGGGGATGTTCGCCAAGCTTCCCGACCCTGAACGTCCGGCGATGACATCAAACCCGCCTTGCTCGTAGTGCATGGCCGCTTGATTAAGAGAAAGCTTGCCGGCAATGACACTGCCAAGGTCGTAATGCGGCATAAGGCCCAGTTGGATGTCGACGTTGGCTAGGCCAAGGTCGCCATCGAATAACAGGACACGTTCACCACGCATGGCCAGGGCGTGACTTAAGGTGATTGAAAAGAACGTTTTGCCAACGCCGCCTTTACCAGAAGCAACGGCAATGATGCGACCGCGTTTAGCGGATACAGCGGGACGACCTGCTAGCGAAGGAGTTTGAGAGCCCTTCGGACCTTGAGACGATGGTGGCAAATCGGAGTTCATCAAGATACCTCAGTTCGGGGGCCTTCGGGCCGTTCTGGCGTTTCGTTGTCTTCAAAGCGGGCCGGCTGTAAATCTTCGTCCGGCGGCAAAATCATGCGCGCCATTGAAACAGGATTGATGGCGCAAAGACCAGTCGCAACGTGAGGGTTGAGGCTTACCTCTGAGAACATTAACTGTCCGGCATCGGCCGCCGCGAGTACAGAGCCGAGCCTACGAGTCATGTCGAGCCTTGTTGCTAGGATTCGGGTCGCGCCACAGGCTGAGAATGATTCTCCAATATCAGCGGCTTCGCCAGCGTCACCGCCGGCAGCCAAAACAAGAATTGGTTCGACATCGGCGCTATGCGTCAGTGCCTTTAGGTAATCCATATCGTGATGGCTAAAGGGATTTAGGCCTGGGCTATCGATGAAGACCAAATCATAGTTCTCCATCATGGTGTCCACTGCATGAGGGAGGGCGTCGGGCCCACGCACCTGATGGATCTCAACCTCAAGAATTTTAGTGAATGCCGTGAGCTGTTCAACGGCTCCCGCGCGAATAGTGTCTGTTGTGATGACTCCAACAGGTCGACCAGCGAGCCGTGCACGTGCTGCGAGCTTGGCGACAGTGATCGTTTTGCCTGAACCTGGTGGGCCGACTAACATAAAGGGGCGAGGTGCCTTGCGTTCTGGCAATGGTGCAAAATCGAAATGGTCTTCGAGGGCCGCTGCACAGGCCATAGTTGGTGAGCCAACCTCTACGGAGCGCGCCGTCATAACCATTTTTTCGATTAAGCGTGCCGGAACACCATGATACGTCAATGCTTCCCGTACGCCTTCCGAGAAGGGGGTCGTACCCTCACCCGCCAGCGCACGTGCTATATCCTCTTCACCATCCGGCTCTTCAAGGGCTGCTGTGATGCGCACGCCCTGTCCGTCGGAAGACCGCTGGGTCGAGACGATGATTGCGTCTTCTCCCAGTTCTTCGCGAACTAAGTTCATGGCCTCTGCCATGGTGGCGGCTGTGTAGGACTTTAGACGCATCGTTTAAGACCTATCGCGCTCCCCAACGCTTTTCGTGGCATTGTCAGACTAACTTAGGCAACTCGATAAGATGCCAAAACCCTAGTTGTTCAGGCGGCTAACTCACGCCATTCGCGCAGAGCTGCTGCACGACTAGTTTTGAAGGTATTGGCGTTGCTTAGATGCCGTTCTTTGTTGAAGTGGTTGTGAATTGAAGCGTGAATGGAAACGAATTTCTGGAGCGATTTGGTGCTCCTGAATTTTGCCATCCCACGCTCTCGTCGCCGAAACGGCTGATGCGAATTTTCTGCTCTATTGTTGAGCCATCGACCAGTTTCCTGGCGATGATCAATGCCTAACTCCTTCATTGCGGCGCGATATGAGCGTAGCTTGTCAGTGACTATAACTTTCGGACTTCCGTAATGTTTGATGACTTTGCGCAAAAAAGTCAGCGCGGCTTTGCGATTTCGCTTCTTGGTAACGAAGGACTCTAACACCTCGCCTTCGTGATCTACTGCGCGCCAAAGGTAATAATTTTCTCCGTTTATCTTTACGAACACCTCATCAAGGTGCCAGCGCCATTGAGTGCTGACTTGTCTATCTGTAGTTCGCTTTTTCTTGATTTCGGCTGCAAATAGAGGTCCGAACCGGTTCCACCAGAATCGAACTGTCTCGTAACTCACGTCTATCCCTCGCTCATGAAGGAGATCTTCGACTTGCCTAAGCGAGAGGGGAAACCGGATATACATCATCACAGCTAAGCGAATGATCTCTGGCGAAGTCTTGAAATAACGGAATGGATTTTTCATCCGTGGACGCTACGAGGCGGCGACTGGCAACTCAAGCCGGTTTCCTCTGACAGTGCCTAATCTTGGCATCTTCCTGTTGCACCGCTGCCATTTCATCATCGTCTGAGAAGTTGCGCGAGAGCAAAGTGCCGCGCTCATCTACAATGGAAATGTTGTTTGGTCTAAGCTTTGGGATTGCCGCGGCAATGATGTGCTGTACTGCACTTACTTGGCTAGCATCTAACCGGCCGGCAGACATCTTGATGTAGACTGAAGCCGTTGGGTCTTGGGTCTCGCGCGTGAACATTTCGCGTTGAGGCATCACAAGATGGACTCTCGCGGACTGGACACCTTCTATAGACCGAATGGTCCGTGCCAATTCACCTTCTAGTGCGCGGACCAAATTCACATTTTGCATGAAGTTGGTCGCGCCAAGGGCATCCATATTGTCGAAAAGCTCGTACCCAATTGATCCACCAGAGGGAAGGGCTTGCTTCGCCATGTCGAGGCGAATAGCGGTGACTTGGTCGGCCGGGACCATGATTTCCGCACCGTCATCAGCCATTTGGAATTTGATCCCGGTGAGTTCGAGTTGGCGGACGATTTCTCTCGAATCTGTGGAGTTCAAGTTTCCGTACAGGAGTTCCATTGGAGATGATGAAAAGCGCGTTGCGAAAAAGATAATGAACGCGATGAGACCAACCGCGACGCCTGCCATGGCAGCCAGTCGGGCAGGTCCAAGATTCTGGAGCTGCTGCATAAACGGATTCACGGTTCGTCCCTTTCCCGCTTGATCCAATGTCCTCATCCGTCCCGGGATTTATTGAGGTCGTGGATCAAAAAACTTTTGTTGCCTCTAGGTTTGGACGTTAAGAGGGCTGGGTGAAGAAGACGTTAACACTCGGCAAGAATTGCCGGGTTGACCCCACGCAAGAACCAACGCCCACTAAGGGATTATGAATACAGACCAATCATCAGGCACGAATCAGGCCGTTCTTCTCGATCTTGGAGCCGTTATTGCGACGGTTACAGTTGATGAGCCGCGCGTTTTGCTGGTTGAGCCGGGAGAGCCAAATTCGAGACCTCGATTGCCGTCTGGTCCGTTTGATCCGGAATCTGACAGGACTATGGAGGAGGGGCTTCGTCGCTGGGTTACAGATCAGACGGGACTCAACTTAGGGTTTGTGGAGCAGCTCTATACGTTCGGCGATCGGTTCCGTGATCCAGATGCTAGAGCCGGCGGCCCACGCTCCATTTCTGTGGGATATGTCGCGCTTGTGCGGCAATCGGCGGCCAAACGACCAGCAGGCTCGGATTGGTTCGATTGGTATCGTCTATTTCCATGGGAAGATTGGCGTAATGGCCGACCAACGATGCTTGATAAGCTGCTCAAGCCCAAGATTTTAAGCTGGATTGATGGCGGAGAAAGTCCGAAAGCCCGGAAGGGGCGTCAAGAAAGAGCAGACATCGCGTTTGGTTTTAGTGATGCGGGTTGGGATGCAGACCGTGTCCTTGAGCGCTACGAGTTGCTGTATGAGGCGGGCCTGGTGGCTGAAACCCTTACAGATGGGCGGATTAAGACCGAATTCGATCAATCTGATGCTCATACTTGGACGGGGCTTCCGCTCCACCAGGATCACCGGCGTATTTTGGCCACCGCATTGGGGCGTCTGCGCGGAAAAATTCGGTACAGACCGGTTATTTTTGAAGTTATGCCGGTAGATTTTACGCTACTGCAACTTCAAAGGGCAGTGGAGGGGTTGGCTGGTGCGCCGTTGCACAAGCAAAATTTCCGGCGCCTCGTGGCTGCGGAAGGGCTTGTTGAACCAACAGGTCGAGTCTCGGCTGAGACCGGCGGGCGGCCTGCAGAGTTGTTTCGCTTTCGACCAGATGTTGTCCGCGAGCGACCAGCTCCAGGGGTTCGTATGCCTCGTGGAAAGCGCACAAAATAAGGGTTTAAACACGATTTCTGGTGGCTCAGAGGTGTCGTGGTGCTTGTTAGTCGCTAGCGGTTTCTTGACATATGATAGTCCCATGAATAGGTTCCGCTCAGCGCGAGCATAAGGGCGGTGCTTTTTTATGGGCCCCCCATATGCTCAAAATAAGTATAAGCATCACGTAATTTGAAAAAGTGAGTGGCGGAATGAACGCTTCAAATCTTGCACCTGTTGATCTGACCTTTAATGAGGAGATCCAGAGCCGAACCGCGCCGTTGTACGAGCGGGTTAAGAAGGTCATTCCTGAAATAGAGTGGGCTGTGCATGCCCCGAAGATTGACGCGATCAACCGCCTTAAGGTGGAGCGTAACGCTGTCATTCTTGGCCACAACTATATGACCCCTGAAATTTATCACTGCGTCGCTGATATTGTTGGAGACTCTTTGGCGCTGGCTCGCCATGCCGTGGATACGGATGCCGATGTTATCGTCATGGCCGGTGTTCACTTCATGGCTGAAACAGCGAAGCTGATTAATCCGGATAAGACGGTTCTTATTCCGGACACGCGGGCAGGGTGCTCGTTGGCGGCATCTATTACCGGTGCAGATGTTCGGCTCATGAAAGAAAAATATCCCGGCGTGCCTGTCGTCACCTACGTTAATACGTCAGCTGATGTTAAGGCTGAATCTGACATTTGTTGCACGTCCGGTAATGCGGTTCAGATTATTGAATCTCTTGGTGTCGACAAAGTTATTATGCTGCCGGATGAATACCTGGCGCTGAATGTTGCCCGTGAGACAAACGTTGAAATAGTGACCTGGAAAGGTCGATGCGAAGTCCATGAAAAATTTACACCACAGGATATCCGTGAGTTCCGCGAGAATTATCCCGGTGTTGTTGTCCTCGCGCACCCTGAATGCCCACCGGACGTCATTGATGAAGCGGACTATTCCGGCTCTACAGCCGGCATGGCCGACTACGTCGGTGAGAATAACCCGGGCCGCGTCGTATTGGTTACGGAATGTTCCATGAGTGACAATGTGTCTGCGCAATATCCGGATATTGAATTTGTGAAGCCGTGCAACTTGTGCCCGCATATGAAGCGGATCGATCTCGACAACATTTTATCCGCTCTGCAAAACATGGAGCATGAAGTGACCATTGATCCGGCGATTGCAGATAACGCACGGCGGTCGGTTGATCGGATGCTTAATGGTTGGAAGCCCGGGCAATAATAGGGACGTCGACGTCATAGCGCTCAGGATCAGTCTATGACGGAACCCGTTTTTCCACTGCCTGTCTCTTTGCTCGAAGGCGTTGTCGCTTCGGCTCTCCAAGAAGACTTGGGTACTGCCGGAGACCTTACATCCAGCATAACCGTCTCCGCGGATGCCCAGGCCGTCGCGACCATAGTGGTGCGTCGTCCAGGAACGGTTGCTGGGTTGCCGGTTGCTGTCCAAGCCTTTCGGTCGGTTGACCCTACACTGAGTCTTGAAACCCTCTGTGCAGATGGAAGCTCAGCATTGCCTGGTGATGCTGTTCTAAGCGTGTCTGGGCACGCCCGTTCGGTGTTAACGGCTGAGCGGACGGCTTTAAATTTTCTTGGTCACCTTTCCGGTGTTGCTACCGAAACCCGGACGCTTGTTGATGCAGTGGCTCATACCAAGGCTCGTATTTGCTGTACGCGGAAGACAACGCCAGGTCTGCGAGCTCTTGAAAAATATGCGGTTCGCTGTGGCGGAGGGTTTAACCACAGATTTGGTTTAGGTGACGGTTTGTTGATTAAAGATAATCACATCGTTGCGGCTCAAGGTATTGCCGCTGCAGTCGCTGAGGCGAGAGCTAAAGTTGGCCACATGGTTAAGATTGAAGTTGAGGTTGATCGCATCGATCAAATTGAGGCCGCGTTATCTGGCGGTGCTGATGTGATTATGTTGGATAACATGGGCCCACCGACAATGGTCGAGGCTGTCACGCTGATTGCTGGTCGTGCTGTCGTCGAAGCATCAGGGTCTATTACCGTGGATACTGTTGCGGCTGTCGCTGAAAGTGGCGTTGATGTCATCTCAGTCGGATGGATTACGCACTCTGCACCAACCCTCGATGTTGGGCTCGATTTTCAACAGTAGTTCTCTGTATCAAGAATTAAAAAAGCCCCGAAGACAATGTCCTCGGGGCTTTTTAATTAGGTTATGCGCTTAATTTTAGCGCTTAATTCTAAGCAATTCGTCGAGCATATCATCGGCTGTCGTGATGACCTTAGCGGCGGAGGAGTATGCCCGCTGCGTCGTGATCATGCGCGTGAACTCTTGTCCAAGGTCGACGGTCGAAGATTCCAAAGCTGCAGAGGCGATGGCGCCAGCGCCGGCATCACCGGCTTCACGTAACACCGGGTTACCAGAGTTATCGGTTGAAATCCAAACGTTGCCGCTCAAGTTATTGAGGCCGTTCGGGTTGGTGAACGTGGCTACAGGAATTTGGAAGACAGGGCGCGTCACCCCGTTATCGAATAACGCGGTAACGATACCATCGTCGCCAATCGACACACCGGCAAAGTTACCGAATTTGGCACCGTTCTGTTGCAAGAAGTTGAGCTGGAAGTTACCGGACAACTGCGTAAGGCCATCAGGTGTTCCAAAGTTGCCGACAAAGACTTCGATGGCCGGACTGTTGTTTAGCCGACTTTCGAAAGCGTGCCAAATCAGTTCTCCAACTTCACCGCCGATAAAATCGGACCGGCCAAGTCCGGCGCGCTCCGTCATTTCTTCGACAGCTTGAGATATTTCGTCTCGAAGAGACACATCACTGCTTAGCCTCACAGCGACTGCGACGTAGTCATCCCGTGATTCCGTGACCATCACGTCTAGGTCGATCTCCCTGAGAAGAGCCGCGCTTTGACGACATCGGGCAGTTTCCCCTGACAGTACGACCGGCGGGCAGCCGCATAAAAGTGGGTCGATGATTGAAACCGCTCCCGAATAAGGGAAGCTATCTAGATAGATATCGGCCAGTTTTAGTAGGCCGAGTATTGGCGCGCGCGACGGCTGAGATTCCAAGAGATGAAGCCGACCTATATCAATTCCGGCCGCGGCGAACCGGTTGTGAAGAAATTTCACGAAGCTCTTTCTTTGCGGATAATGCGCCGACCAGTTGGGATTGAACGGATAAAGGACCAGGTGTGAATCTTTCACTGCTCCTAGGATATCTGTCCAAGCTCTCACGAGGTCGGGGCCTATTTTGAACGCATTCGCGCCGGAGACGAATACTGTCCCGGTATCTGGCAAGCCCAAGTCTCTTCTCGTTAGCGCCTGGGGTTCTGTTACTCCATCAATGAAGTGATAGTGGTTGGAAGACCCTTCGACCAAAGCGAGTTGTTCTGTGTAATCGGCATCTGCGTCCTCTGGCTCATTCAGGGCTCCGTTAATATAAAGATCGACCGTATCGAAGCCCGACGTCATAGGAGATGCGTGCATAGCGACCTGCAGTCTGGCCAATCTTTGCGCCATAAGCTGGGTCCAGGGGAATGTGCAGATGTTTGTAATGTTGGCCGCGCAAATGAGGACGTCCAAATCTTCTCTGATGACCATCGCCGCTGCTTCTGCGATGTCGTCTACGGGCAGAGAGATAAGGGCGTCCGCCAAATCGTCGACGCCGCGGCTTACACTGTCTGCCGCCGCATTTGGAACGAATGCTGTGATGTTAAAGCGTTCTTTTGACAACCCGAATAGATGGCCTCTGATCGCAGCCATTTCTGACTGAGCGCCTGGACTCAAGATGCCGATTCTTAATTGCTCCGGCACTTGGCTTGGCCAAACGGGAACGTGCTCATGGAGGAGGCCGGAGACTTGTAGATGCAGCTGAATGAGTTCGGCGCGTTTTACGCTGATATCTCGCAGGGATACGTCCTCGCCATAAACGGGGGTTAGAATAAATCCGTCAAGGAACCCATCTAGTACGTTGCGCCGGAAATCGATTTCATCGATCACACGTGCGGCTTTGTGAATTTCCTCAGTGGCTTTTGATAGGTGCGTCAATGCTTGGCGTCGTGCTCCATCTTTCTCAAAAAATTGGGGCAGGCCGAGAAGGGCGCGAACCATAGTTGCCACGATTTCTGTTGGCACGTCGATAAGCTCAAACGAGCGTTCTATTCGGTATGAATACATAAACAGGGATAGTGCTAGGTAGGCGCATGCTTTGCGAACCGGATCGTGTTCTACGGTCAACATGCGATGGCAGCGCTCGGCGATCGCTTGATCAGATTTACTCATCGGAAGTTGACGCAAGCCAGTGTTGTACATTGCTGCAAGCGCATCGCCAGTAGACGCGTTGCTTAGTGCCGCAATTTTATCGATACGAGCATCAAGGCATATTTCAGCCAGCTCCAGGCGCAGGTCTCTTAATTTAACTTCGGTTTCTGAATCCATGCTTAAGGGGTCCGGGTCAGGCGCGAGGGTTTAGCCATCAAGTCTAGAATGGCATCCGTTGTTAATGAGAGGCTATTCTCACCGCCGGCAAAAATCCCTTTGGCAGCGGTCGCAAGAGTCTCGCGAGCATGTTCATCTTCAAGTAAAGCGGTGATAGTGCGAGACAGGTCATTTTGATCGCAAACCTGAAGAGCCATTTTGTGCGCAATCATTTTATCGGCGATGTCCTGGAAGTTTTCCATATTCGGGGCCGAACAGTATGGCACAGTTAAAGTGGCTGGGCTCAACCGGGTTTTGTCCGCCAGTTGAGGCCAGGCTCTTGCCTACGAATACGATCGGGCAAACCGAGAATATGGTTCCAAGTTCACCTAGAGTGTCGACGATGTAGACATCCGTTGAACTCTCGATGGTCTGACCATGGCTGCGGATCGCAGTTTCCAGACCTGAAGCTTTTCCCAATTCTGCTATGCCTTCGCCGCGATTTGGGTGACGCGGCGCGATAATGCTTAAGAGGCCAGGACTCTTATTAACCAGCTCTTTGTGAGTTGCGAACGCGATTTCTTCTTCTCCTGGGTGCGTACTTGCCGCAAGCCAAACAGGCCTCTTGTCTATCATCGTACTGAGATCATTTGCATCGGATAGGCTTACTGGTAGCGCCGGGGCTGCCAACTTGATGTTTCCTGTAACACGTACAGATTTGGCACCTAGCGTCTGATATCGGGTTGCGTGCTCATCCGTCTGGGCGAGAACCAACGTGAGTGAATCCATGATTTTATGGGCCACTACGGAGAATCGCTGCCATCCTTTAACGGAGCTTTCTGATAACCGTGCGTTCACTATGACGATTGGAATCTCTCTGTCCCTTAGTGCGAAGAGAGTGTTCGGCCAAAGCTCAGATTCCATGCGTATGGCTACATTGGGCTGCCACAACGATAAAAAACGGCCTACCCAGGCGCGACGATCCCATGGCGCAAATTGATGTATCACGCGATCAGGGAGCCGCTCAGCAAGAACGCGTGCGCTTGTGGTGGTTCCTGTCGTTACCAAAACGTTCAGTTTGGGGTTTTCTAGTAGTCGATCAATGAGGGGGAGTAATGCGAGGGCCTCACCAACACTGGCGGCGTGACACCATATGAGCTGGCCGGCTGGGCGTATCGCTGACGTGAGTCCACGGCGCTCGCCTAGCCGTGAGGAATCCTCTTTTCCCCGCAAAGCTCTTGCGCGTAGTACTAGACGCAGCGGCCAGGCCGCGATGTCGGTTATAAATTTATATAGAGAAATCATAGACCGTCACACAGCCCTAGAAACATCGTCCGGTGCAGATCGGTGCACCGGGTTGGCAGATAGTATGACGTGAAAGATAGGTTTTGGTTAGGCTTTGTCTGTGTCTGTAATCAAGAAGTCGACCATGGCTTCCGCCTTGGGTGCTTCTTGGCCAGCTGATTCGGCTTGCTCTCTAATCCATGCTTTCGCTTCTTCAGCGTCCACTGGGTTTTGCTTCAACATCAGAGTCATGATCGCCTGCGTTGCAAACACGTTTGCAGCTAGATCGTCGATCGCGCCGAGTAGCATTTCAAACTGGCCAGTATTAGATGTGGCCAGATCTTCCATGTCGTCAGAAACCTTTGAGAGAAGGCCTTTGACTTGGCTCATCATAAAATCGGACATGGAAACTCCCTTTCTTGACTGAACTCGGACTTTATATGGTCCGTGTGTTGTCTATATGTTTAGCGGCAACGGATTATGGTTAACGTTTTCCGCCATCACTTTATACCCCGCAATGGTCAGGTACGCCACTTTGGTAAATAAGCCCTTAAGGAATAGCTGATGAATCACAAAGTTTCGGTACCGATCATTATTGGGTGGCAAGTCGGGGTTCCTAGCGGTTGGGGGACCTACGGGCTGAATCTTGCCCTACAATTATGCGAAAAAGGGGTTGAGGTGGGGCTACCATTTCTGGCGAACACTATAAATGTGACGGCTGGCCAGCAATCATCCATCCAGACAGCGCTTGATGGTCACGCGCGATATGCCCGGCTCGGGAAAGATGACCTTAACAAGAGACTCAGTTCTACCTTTCTAAGGGCGCTGGGCGATGGTTTGGATTTTCTTCCGTTCCTCGATGACTGGTCGGGCAAGCCAGACATTGGCGTGGTGTTCTTTGAGTCCGCAGAGTTCCCCGCAGAGAATCTTGAACGAGCGGCAAAACTTGATGCGGTGATTACCGGGTCGTCCTGGAATGCGGAAATTCTGGAGCAGGCTGGTTTACGAAACGTTTTTAATTGTCCTCAGGGTATAGAGCCGACCCTCTTTCACCCTGGTCCACGGTCTCGGAAGTATGGTGACCGTTACACCATTTTCTCCGGGGGAAAGCTTGAGTACCGCAAAGGGCAGGATCTCGTCGTTGCGGCGTTTAGACGTTTTTATGAAAAACATCCCGAAGCTTTGCTTGTGACGGCTTGGCACAACCCGTGGCCTGAGGCGGCGAATTCTCTATCGGCGTCGACCTCATATTGAGAACGTTCCTGGGACCGGTGGTGATGGGGCACTTGATATCAGTGGATGGCTCCAGTCTGAGGGTCTGCCACCAGAGTCATTTGTTGACCTCGGTGCCATGGCTAATGGTGAGACCCCAGATGTGCTTAGAGATATGGACGCCGCAATTTTTCCGAATCGTTGCGAAGGGGGGACGAATCTTGTCGCGATGGAGGCCATGGCTTGTGGTGTACCCTCGCGCATACAGACCAGTAAGACTGAAAAGTCGAAGAAGACCGGGAAAACTGGTGCTTTCGCGGCTCATCTGCGTCATGTGGACGCTCAAACTGGCGAAGAGGTAGGCGCGACTGATCAGGTCTCTTCCGTCGCTGGGGTTGGCGGAATTCTGGCCGCTCAGGCTGTAGACCCTGCCGCAGGCCAGGGACCAGACTATCAAGAGCGTAAGCGCCGAGCGCGCCGTGGAGAGGATATTCTGGAGCGTTTAGACGAGGTGCGGAAAGGTTTACTCGTTGGATCGGTGCCTAAAGACCGTCTTGGCGAGCTTGCGCGGTTGGTTCGTGAAAAACGCGAAAAAGGGGCGGATCCGCTAATTTCCCCAGTTATTGGATGAAATTGAGTTGCGTGCTGAGGTCGAGCTAGCGAAGTTGTCCAGACGTTAGAAAAATAAAAAATCAACAATATCAATGGGTTATTTTCTATCGTTCCAACGTAACCCGCTGGATGACAAGGTTGTGAATTCGGTCCGTTTCTCTATTGCGGCCTAAAAACTGTGTCCCTATAGTCCCGCGCCATTGATATAGACTCCCATAGTTAGGGGCTTATGACTGTTACTCTTCCACCAGACTACAAACCGACCAAGAAAGAGGATTTCATGAATCCTCATCAGCAAGAGTATTTCCGCCAGAAGTTACTTTCATGGCGCAATGAGCTGATGAAGGAAACTGAGGAAACCTTAGAAAGTCTTCAGGACGGCGGCGGGCTGCAAGAGCCCGATCTTGCTGACCGTGCCACGGCAGAGATGGAACGGTCCCTTGAGCTTAGAACGCGGGACCGCGCGCGTAAGCTGATCTCTAAGATCGATTCAGCTCTCAAGCGTATTGAAGACGGCACCTACGGGTATTGCGAAGAAACAGATGAACCGATCAGTCTGAAGCGTCTTGAGGCGCGCCCAATCGCGACCATGAGTTTAGAGGCTCAGGAACAGCACGAACGGATGGAAAGAACCCACAGGTCAGATTAAGGGTTTAGCTCAATAGAAGTTTTGCAAAGGGCGCACCCTCTAGGGAGCGCCCTTTCTCGTTTGAGCGGCAGAGTCCCAAAGGAGGATGTCGTCGGGCAGTCGCGTGGCTTGCGCTCTGGTACGCGTAGGACTCAGTCTGACAATTCGAGGGTGTGGTACTGAATGAAGCCGTATGGCGCTTCGTATGTCGTGACCCTATTGCTGATGCCGTCGACATGGATATTTTCATAGAGGTAGATACCCGGCGGATCATCATGCAAGTCGCGCAGAATACCCCTAACGATTTTACGACGTTTGTCGGGATCGAATTCGCGGTCGGCGGCGAGAGTGCGTTCAGCGATATCTTCTCGGCAAATCCAAGGCCAAGGCCATAGGCACGAGTGAAACCCCATTGAGGCGAGGGGGTCGAGCGACGGCACCGATCCATAGTTCATATTGAAAGCCATGGCGTCCCAGGGCGCACCGTAAACACTTTGCACCTGTTTTGCTGAACGGCACTTGGATGAGCTCGACCAGAACGCCGACCTGTCTTAAGTCCTGGGCCACTTGAATATAGACTGATTCTTCCTCGGCGCTCGACGAGACAACCTGGAACGGAATCGTGAAACCGTCCGGGTAACCGGCTTCGGACAACAAGGCACGCGCCTTGGCTGGGTCGTAGGGGTAGGGCTTGATATCCGGGGTCGTAACCGAACGTGCCCCGCGCAGCCACCTGCCCCGTCGCGACAGTCACACCTTGCAGCAATGCTGCAACAATGACTTCAATGTTGGTGGCGTAATTCAGTGCCTGCCGCACCCGTTTATCTTGCAGTGGACTTTCAACTTCAGTGACAAATTGCCACATCTGCACCGCAGCACGGGTGCGGTAGTCGATACGCGCTCCGGCTTGCTCGATCCGCGGCACGTCGGTAGCCCCAAGATCATAGGCGATATCAACTGCCCCGGAGAGGAGGGCTTGTGTCCGCGCGGTTGAATCCGGTGCCGCCGTATAGGTAATCGCGTCAATCTGAGCTGGCCGCCAGGCGTAGGGGTTTTTAACTAAATTGGCTCGTCCTGTTTCCCAGCGGTCCACCATGAACGAGCCGGTGCCGTGCGGTTTCAACGCGAAGGCGTCTGCACCGACTTCTGCAAAATATTTTGGGGGTAAAATTCGAACACCGGCGAGCCGCCCGGGGATCATGCTATCGGGTTGTGTGGTTTTGACTTCGAGCGTCAGTCGATCTCGTGCAGTCGCCTGCGCTACATTGCGCACTTCTCGATAGACCGAGAATACGCGTCCCTCGTCGGTCAGGAGGTAATTAATGGTCGCCGCTGCGGCGTGGGCGTCAAAGGGCTCGCCATTGGAGAATCGAATCCCGTCCTTAATGGTAAATACCCAAGTCGTGTCGTCTTCGAAGTGCCAGCTTTCGGCTAGGACTGGTTCGAGCGTCCCGTCCTCACCAATCCCGGTGAGCGCCTCGAACAAGGCGGGCCATATCAATAGCGGTGGAAACCCACCGGACGTATGAGGGGTTGCCGTTGCCGGGTGGCATGGACCGCAGGGTGATCTTTATTGTGTCAGCTTGCGCTTCAAGCCCTGCGCTCGCTATGAGAAATGACGCGCACAATGCTGCTGCTAATTTGAAAGGTCGAATCATGATAGAAAGAGTGCCTGAGTTTGCCGCAAGAGTCAGCGCCTGCAATGCCTCTACGATTCTATTGGTTAATCTAGAAAACCGGCGATGGTTCTGGCCAATTCTTTGGCATTGAGCTCATAAAACCCGGTGTTCAGTGTCACGGCTTCCTTATTCTGCCTTTGGCTTAAACCGCCATTCGCGCCAGCGTTTACCATCACGATGCTCAAAGACCACAAGGGTTTTGACGGAGCGTTGACCATCATCATCCATAGAGAAAAAATCCTCTTCAATTTGGACTAAGGTGTTGTCCGTTAGACCCCACTTGTAGACATTGGCGCCGAGCCATTTGCCGGTGCCAAAGGACATGCCTACAGCTTTGCGAACTTCGTCAACACCGCGCACACGCTCTTCGACACCCTCAGGGGTGATCTCATACATGGTGAAATCGTCGTCGAGACTTAGAATTGCGCCTTCAATATTCCGGTCATTGAAAAACTCTTCTGATTCTTCAATGACTCGTGAACGTAGCGATTGTCCCGCTCGTAAAACTTGCTGAAGCCGCGCTCGAAGCCATCGTCAGCAAATGTGGTCGCCCGTGCTATTCGACGTGCTGCAAGCAGTTAGAGACATGCAGGCCAGCGGATGTACCGAGTGCGGCAATGAGGAGATGTGCGGCGTGACGGGCATGCATGGAGTTGGTCATCGACATGTGACTCATCCCTTATTTATTCTTTCTGTTGGCGCCAAGAACTTTATCGATCTCGGCCTGCGGGTTCATGACGGTGTCGGAGTACATACCGATGGCGGTGTTTGAGATAGTCTTCACCTCCCAAGGTGATCGAGGATGAAGGCTGCGAAGTCTTCATAGGTAATGACCCGGGCGCCCGGCGTGTCATTGCCGTTGGTGCTGAACTTCATGTCGTTGCGGGCCGGCTCTTCGACCATGAATCCGGGACGCAGGAGAGATGTGCTCGAGCCCGCTGGCGACGATCATTTTCTCCATCTCGTGCATATCGTTGTAGAGATACCGTGGCGTTCCAGCGCCAACCGGCCGACATATCGCCGGGCGGTGGTCGCTTGGGGCCGTTCACGTCGGCACTGGTGCTCGACACCAGTCGAGCTCGCCATGATCAGGCGCTTGTTGCCCTTGGCTTTCATCGCGCCGATCAGATTGGTCGGCCATCACCGTATAGATGTCGACGGGGCCGATCTCGGCCATCGGGTCTGCCTGGCGCGACCGCGCCCGACCATAGAGACGACGACTTCGTCGCCGGTCGAGGATAGCGTCTATGGATCGACGTCCGGTCCCGGATGTCGCCTTTGAACATTTGCAGGTTCTCGTGCTCGACCCCCAGCTTCGACGGGGTGCGAGCCATGCCCTTGACTTTGTATCCGCTCGGCGAGAGCCTTGGCGGACGATCTCCCGGCCAGACCGGGCCGTTGCGCCCATAAGGGCGATGGTGGGTTTGGTTATGGCACAGCTCGCTGCCCACGCTGACGCGTAGAGGTCAAAGTCGCTGTGACCGCACCAGCCGCCGTGGTCGC
The DNA here is from genome assembly GCA_943787205.1 of uncultured Rhodospirillaceae bacterium. Lineage (GTDB taxonomy): Bacteria > Pseudomonadota > Alphaproteobacteria > Rhodospirillales > Rhodospirillaceae > WLXB01. The sequence continues at coordinate 202,260 of CALSLN010000009.1, read as the reverse complement.
CATAAAATGTCTGCGGTTCATCTGTGTGCTCTCCCAAGGTGTTCGCGTGATCTTCCGTGGGAAGATACTTAGGGGAAGGAGGAGGGGGGATGAGCGAGTGCCAGGATGAGCCACGCCACTGGCCGTCCGGGCAGGACATGGCAATGGGTTACCGTGAAACTTACGGAGGGGGCACTAAAAAAAGGCGGCTTCCTGTCGCGAAAGCGCCTCTTTAAGAGAGGTTCGCGGACCTGGGCGTTCGAACGTAAAGCTAGCTCAAGGGCGTATTCTATTCGCCACGAGAGAAGTGTGCGTTCGCAGCCAGACAACGAGCGCTGATTAGGCGCCTTTGCCTTCCAAGCAGGCCTCTCGGCGCTCTGGAGGTTGGTGTTGGCCAGCGCCTCAAGGGTTTTGTCGTTAGACCCGTCCTGCATTTCGAACGTTTTCTGGGCCACAAAATGGCTCAAACGGCTTAGGTTTTCTTTGACCTCTGATGGAAGCGGATTTTCATCACGCTCGACCAGGGTGCGAATTCCGACCCAAAGCTGCAAGTTATTATCAAGAGCTGCGGCGAGACGTTTCTCGTCGTTGCTCTCTTGCGCTTGGGAGATCTCAAGAGCGGCTTGGGTGAGGGCGAATGCGTCCTCTTTAAGAAGGCTCATTTCAGTTTTTATATTTGACATAAAAGTCATCCGTTTTCCCCTTACTAAGGATCGTTGGTTTCTGGCCCGCGGCCTTTTCTGCATCTCTACAGGCTCCTTTTATGACGGTGGATGGTTAACAAATGGTTGTACTGGCAGGCTAATTTCAACAGATATTGAATGGGGGCAAAAAAACTAATATTATCATTATATTACAATACCTTATGTCTTATTGGTTCGACTCTGATCTATGTCAGAATTAGCAAAAAAAGCCAGTATCGGAGACCTTGAATCGCCCTCTTTTCTTTAAAAAGGAGGGACTCGGCCCCCTTGTAAGAGCCGGTTTTCGCTTTTGCCTGAAGTCGAGTCCCGTGTGAATCTGGCCGCTTTTGGGTCTGAGCCGTCATGAGTCTTCACTTTATATATAGGCAAAAAAAAGGCCGGCGAGGACATGCCCCGCCGGCTAGTTTGCTTCTGCGCCACAATAGGCCATGATTTATTGCGGCTGGTATGACCGAGTAGAGCTGAGATGGGCGCAGCCCAATCAACCAGATCTGCCCGACGTCAAACCGGAAGTATCCGGGCTAGCGCCTTGGCGGGACGGACGTATCGGTCTTTCTGTCCGCGTCTGCCCCGCCAGCGCTATATTAGAATGGGAATACGATATCGAAGATTTGCTGTCCGTATCTTGGCTGTTGGACATCGGATATGCTGCCGCGTCCGCCGTAAGAGATACGGGCTTCAGCGATTTTATCCCAGCTGATGGTGTTGGTTGAACTCACGTCTTCCGGCCGAATCACACCTGCGACCGTGAGCTCACGCAATTCGTCGTTAACGCGAACTTCCTGTCTGCCAGCCACCGCGAGATTGCCGTTTGGCAGAATCTGCAGGACGACGGCTGCGAGACGAATGTTGATCGTTTCTGCACGCGCGATGTTACCGCTTCCACGAAAGTTGCTACCACTACTAATGTCCAAAGCAGGAGCCTGATTGCTGCCAGGTAAAATTCTGTTCTGTGCATTAAACAAGTTATTGACGGTGAGCGTTTCTGAAACATTATCTCGTGTTCTTTGAGACTGATTATTGAGTAAAGCGCTTTCATTTTGAATATTTACGATAACCGTGAGTACGTCGCCCACGTCGCCAGCGCGTTGGTCCTTAAAGAAGGCACGTGCGCCTGGGCGCCAAAGCGAGTTTGAGTTCGGTGCGAGCACCTGAGGTGTCGGCATCGGCATGCTCACAGGGCGATAATCGCTTTGCTTCGCCGGGCTAACCACTGGAGTTAGTGCTGGAGGGGCGCCAACACGTGAGAGGCGTTCCAAGTTGCTGCAGCCGGAAAGTGCAGTTGCACCAATGAGTATTGCGGCGAGTGTCTTAAGTGTTGATCTCTGGACTGTCATGGCCTTTGTCCTTTTCGTTAGGCGGTTTTTCTAACTATCTATTTTTTTGCTATTGCATCGCGGTTTGTTGGGATTCGACGCGGACCGTATCGCTGTCGACGATCGTCGCGAAGACGGTCTTGTTTGAAAGAGTATTTATTACTTTTATGGTTTCATTCGACCCGCCGTTCTCAAGTGCTTTGCCTTTGGCGGACAGCTGCAAAAAGGGAGTTCGGAGAATAATGTTAACAGCCTGGCCGCGAGCGACGACAACTTGTGTGCGTAAGTCGCGATTTCGAAAAATCTGTCCTGACCGGATTGTGCGGCGTGCCATTAACCCTTCAATTTCGATGTCATCGACTAAGACGTCTCCGTTCAGGTCGTGCTCATTCATGGTAATCCAATGAAAGTCTTTGGAATTAACCACTGAGCCGCGCCGAATGTCGCGAAGGGCGACCGGGACATCAATTGGAATGACTGTATGAACGTCCGTGGTTCGAATAGGTGCGCCCGCTGGAAGAAAGCGGCGAGGGGGACATTCCAATCAGCCGATCCATATCTATGATTACGTTCTTCCCAAGATCTGATTGGTTGACGGTTACCCACTCAATGTGAGCGGTCGATATCTTTGTCTCTTCGCGTAGATCATGCGTTGGAACAGGGATATCAACGAGTGTCATTTGCATAACATCATTGTTGCGTACGGCATCGCCGGGTCTCAAATAGCTGCGAGGGCTTTTACCGATTAGCAGGCGTGCATCCATGATTGTATCATTGCGGATTTTGTCTTCTGCGACATCGACCCACTCGATCATTGAATCGGTAATGATTGTGTTTTTTCTAACGCTGCGGTCGACAGTCGGCACGGAGACGGTTGGAAAAGCCATGCCGCGAATTGGGATGAACTGTGCGTTCGGTGTGCCTCTGGGGATTTCTATGACCGCAGAAAAAACACGCGTTTGATCGTTAAAAAAAGCTTCGCGGACGCCGATGTCTGCCGGCACCTCTGTTGAGATAGTCACGCTGCTTAGTGGTGTTGTTACTTCGAGGCCATAGTTGCTGGGTAGCCCGAAGTCGATCAAAGAATCGCGGACATGCTCTAAGATTTCGCTTTGGCTAATTGTGTGGCCGGGACGGAAGACTGTTGCTCGGTCATAGGTGCTGGTTGGGCGCCAATCGATCCCGTAAGTGCGCGCAACATCAGCCAGCCATTTTGCACCGAGAACAAAGCGTTTGCCTGGATCCGGCGATTTGGCGATCGCTTTCTCGGGGCGCATAATGTCGCCCTCAAAAAGATCGCCGAGCGTAACAGTCGCCCCAGTTACTGTGACGGATGCTCTTAGGTCGGCAGTGTAGTCGTTAATGTCGGCCCTAGCTGGGGCGGCAAAAGTCGCGACTGAGAATGCCAATCCTGTGAGTATAAGACGTGCCCGTTTCATGGGTTAGTTCCTCGGTTTCTCGTTAGACCATCTGATTGACGGTTGACGACATTTCATCAGCAGTCTGAATGACCTTGGAATTCATCTCGTAAGCGCGCTGTGCGGAAATGAGATCCGTAATTTCTGACACCACGTTGACGTTTGATGTTTCCAAGAAGCCTTGGAGGATTGTTCCAAAGCCAGCGTCACCTGGAACACCCGTTGATTCCGTACCCGAAGCTGGTGTGGTCAGGAACAGGTTGTCACCAATAGCGTCTAAGCCTGCCTCGTTCGGGAAGTTGGCAAGCTGTAATTGACCGGCAGATTGGGGTTCAATTACGCCGTCTTGTTTGTAAAAGACTTCGCCCTGCTGGTTCACGGATATCGAAATTGCGTCGACCGGAACTGCTGACAAGCCTTGCACCAAGAAACCGTCGTGTGTGACAACTTCTCCGTTCGGGCTCAGCTGGAACGACCCATCTCGGGTGTAACCAGTCTCACCATCAGGAAGATCAATTTGAAAGTACCCGCGGCCCTGAATAGCAAGGTCGAGACTGTTTTCTGTAGAGATCACGCTGCCCTGTTCGGTGATGCGATAAACAGCTGCGGTTTTAACACCAAGGCCGAGTTGCACCCCAGCCGGGACGACAGTCCCTGCATCAGAGGATGTTGATCCAACGCGCCGTAAGTCTTGATACAGCAAATCGTTAAATTCTGTGCGCCGCCGTGTGTAGGCGGTCGTGTTCATATTCGCGATGTTGTTGGAGATGACCTCCACATTCGTTTGCATCGCTAACATGCCGGTGCCGGCAATGTTTAAAGCTCGGATACTCATGGCTTATCCCTCGCTTCCCTATTAGTTAATCGGTCTCAATCAGACCTGTTTTGTAAATACGTCGTTCGCTTTTTTCTGACGAGCGTGTTCGGATTCGATCATCTTTCCGATGTCTTGGTACGCGCGATTCAGCGCGATTAGTCGGGTCATTTCTGTGACACCGTTAACATTAGAATCTTCAAGTGCACCTTGCGCGATGCGCGGGAATTCGATTTCAATCGGCTGCATGCCTGCGGCGCTAAAGAGAGTGCCGTCGACTTGTTGTAATTCTCTCGGGTCGGCGAAATCGACGACGCGGATGCGGTCAACTTCTTCTGCGTTTACGATGATGCCACCGTCGCCGTTGATCACGATGTCATCCACGCTCGCATCAACCATGATTGGTTGATTGGTCGTGGACAGGATAGGTAAACCTTCCTGGTTTACGATCCGGCCTTCGATATCGAGTGTAAAGTTGCCAGCGCGTGAATAATTCTCCCCGCCGTCTTTACCTTGGAGAACAAAGTAGCCGTCATCTTGAAGGGCGAGGTCGAGCGTATTGTTCGTGTGCCGCAGTGGCCCCTGGTTCATATCCCGGATCAGACCGAAATCTTGTGTGAACGCGACCTTGTCCTTAAAGGGACGATCGTCAGATCTCACTTTTACCAGGTATTCCGAGAACAGAACGTCTGAACCCTTAAACCCGATGGTGTTAACGTTGGCCATGTTATTGGCCACCACCTCAAGTTGGTTCCACAGCGCATTCTGCCGCGATAGCGAAATGTATGTTGTATTATCCATGACCTACTCACTTTGCGCTTTTTGCGCGTTTATTCAGGCCCTAGGTATGCACAAACCGTGCCAAAGCATATTAATCAATTAAAACAATGGTTTGTGGTCCTTCCCTTGCTCCTTGTTATTGGTGGCGCGGCTGGAGCGTATTTCTCGGGTCTTGCAGATCCTCTGCTGGCGATGCTCGGTGGCGAAGAGCCGCCTCCTGTTGAGCAAATGGGGGAAGACGGAGCTGAGGGGACGGCGGATATAGGCCCCGGAGCCGGTGGAGCCCCTGTCGGTTCGGCTATTTTCTATGATTTGCCCGAGATGTTGGTGAACCTCAACACAGCTGGGCGTAAACGTAATTTTCTAAAAATGAGGGTTAGCCTCGAGTTAGCCAATGAAGCTGACATTACGACGATCGAAATGGTGTTGCCGAGGATTGTCGACAATTTCCAGGTCTACTTGCGTGAGTTACGTATGGAAGACCTGCAGGGGGCGGCTGGCATGTATCGTTTGCGGGAGGAGCTCCTCAACCGTGTGAACTCTGCCGTGCGGCCGGCTCGCGTTAATGAAGTCCTCTTTAAAGAGATGATTGTTCAATAATATCAATGGCTTGAAGGGGCTTTTCGCAAAGGCGAGACGTGCATAGTCCTTAAAGTTACAAGTGTTTTGCGGATAGGGCTCGGAACTGAAGGCCAGGCTAGGGATTTAACCCTTTATTATGGGCTTTAACCTAGATTGCGATTGGGATGAGGCAGGCACTGATTTGGCGTTACTCAATTGGGTGATGTTCAGCGGCCAGCAAGAGATGAAAAAGGCGGACGGATGATGGATATGCCACTCGACACGATTATGGACTTAGCCATCATTCTGCTTCTTGTTCCGACCATCGTGTATGCCGTAATTCTCAATCGCCGCTTATCAGCGCTTCGAAATTCCAGAGATGAACTCGCAAAAGTTGTTGGCAGCTTCAACGAAGCGACCATGCGCGCTGAAGCCGGGATTCCTAAATTAAAGAAAGCGACGCTAGACGCGAACAATGCTTTGCAAGAGCGTGTGGAGAAAGCACATGCATTGCGAGACGATCTTGCATTTATGATTGAGCGCGCAGAAGAAATGGCTGACCGGTTAGATGGGTCCATAAAGGTGGGGCGTGCGACTGAGGTTTCTCAGGCGCCTGCGTCTCCGGTTGCGACCGCGCGTCCAGCACCGCAACGTCCGGCTCTTGCAGTGACTGAGCCATCAATTCCCGCCCAAACTCTGGCTGGCGCGGCAATGACCACCCCAGATGAAGGCGATGACCTCGACCTTCGGGCGGTGATCGGTGCGGCTCGCGCAGAAGCTAAGGTCAACGGGCAACGCGACGCAGGTCCGACTTTTGGTCGAGTGCGTCCGATTGCTGCGGAAGCTGTATCTGTTGATGATGATCGGTCTGAAGCTGAAAGAGAGCTGTTAAAAGCCCTGCAATCTGCTCGTTAAAACAGTGCAAAATTATGGTATCATGATCTCGTAATGACTAAGAATAAAAGACATCCCAGGCCCACCGCGATTAAGGGCGAGCGTGTATCTGGTTCTTCTCGTAAGAGATCAGTCAAAGCACCCGCGCGGGCTCGTGTTTCGATTATAAGAATGCTGCCGATCTTGATCGTTGCAGCCGTATTCGTGCTTGGATTCCGTGTCACGATCGTCGTGCAGGATATGCGTTCGATGATAGCCTCAGTCAACGTTGAGCAATCGACTGCGTTTGCCCAAGAAGATGGTGGCGCGCGCGTTGAAGAGGGTGGCACTGACGACGCGATGATGGACGAGCCAATGCTAGAAGACGCCATAATGGATGATGGTGGTGTTCTCTCGCAGGGTGAGCAAGACTCAGAATCTTTTAATGTTGAGCAGCAGTCTTTCACGCCATCCGAGCTTGAGCTTTTGCAACGCTTGTCCGAGCGCCGGAAAGTTATTGAGGCTCAGGCACAAGAGCTTAAAACTCGGGAAGCTATGCTTCAGGCGGCTGAGTCACGTATTGACGGAAAAATCGCCGAGCTACAGCAACTGGAGCAGACGCTAACGGCCTTGGTTGCCGAGGCCGACGAGCAGCAACAAGCTAAGATCGGGCAATTGGTTCGGATATATGGTGCGATGAAGCCTAAAGATGCGGCTCGTATCTTCAATGACCTCGACATGCCAATTTTGATCACGGTTGTTGAAAGCATGAAAGAAAACAAAGTTGCACCAATTCTATCTCAGATGGATGCAGCCACGGCGACAGCCGTTACAGAGGCACTTTCCATGCGGAAAATTATACCGGGCCTCGAGGGAGATCCGCAGGGTTAAGGCTCGATTGTTCGTCGGATTATCTGCTGTGAGCGAGCCCTAAGTTACCGAATATCAAGCATAAATCGAATTCTTCGAGTCCATAAAATTAACCGGTCGCTAACCAATGCCCCCTAACTTAAACGATGCGGTCCGTCTGCCTGGATCAGATGAGAGAAGGCCGTGACAAGCGGTATGCGTCATAGATCAGCTTTAGTGGTTGATGACCTTGAGGTAATGCGTCGCTCTGTCGCCAACCTTCTCCGAAAACAGGGATTTAGTCCCGTGGACGAAGTGTCCTCGGTTGCTGAAGCTCTAGATGCGGCGGCGGAGATTGGTGGGTACGACTTAATCTTATCGGATTGGAATATGGATCCGAAGACTGGTTTGGACTTACTGATTTCGGTTCGGTCGGAAGTTAAGTACGAAAACACTGTGTTCGTGCTGATGACGGCAGAGCCGACAGATGAGAAGCGGGCAGCCGCCGAAGCTGCCGGTGTCTCGGGGTTCATGGTTAAGCCTTTCGGGGCGAGCACCTTGGTCTCTGAGGTTACCGAACATTTCGGTATGGAGTGAGCGAGTTCGATAGGGAGCTCGCGGGGAGAAAGGCAAAGACGGTATGGCGTTGAGAGGTGTATTAGGCCCTCCGTTGCCCATCGTGTTAACACCCGCCTCAGCTAATAGGCGCGGTGACGAGTCCGTGTGGCTATTTCTCTCTCTATATTTACTCCTTTTCGCATTTTTTGTGGTCTTAAACAGTTTTTCTACTTTCGACAGCGGTCGCAGGGATGCTGTCATTAACAGTGTTCTCGATGCCTTTGCGCAAGTGGCTGGCCCAGGACTAGAGCAGAACCTGGGTGGGTCCACCGGAGATGCTTTGCAAGCGCGTCAATTCCAGGATTCTGTAACAGACATTTTTGAGGCTGCGATACCGCTTGAAGCGCTGAAAGTTGTTGCTCCAGGTACAAGAATGGAAGTCGATGTCCCCGCGCAAGTCTTCTTCTCCGGAGACAGTGTGGTCGTGCGCGACCCGCTTCCCATGCTGGATAGAATTGTCGCGACAATTAGCTCTCCGCCTGCAGGTGTCGTGTATGAGCTATCTGTTGTCACGCAGGTTACCGGCGAAGAAGCAAGACCTTTGCCAACGGATATGAATACGGAAATTGCCCGTGTAGGCAATATTGCAAGGGCTCTCGGCTCAAGAGGAATGCCGCCGACAACCATTTCCATTGGCATGGATCGTGGAGACCCGCAGTTCTTCAAACTTATTTTCTTCGCCCTCGAAGATGGAGCGAGCCGGTCAAAGCTTAGCCCTCTAAACGAGGGGGGTGCGCCATGAACCCACTAGGTTCACTGCAAGCTGCGCAGCCTGTCGTGCCGGGGCGTGCTACGCAGGTCTGGTTGCTGACTTTTAGCGATCTCGTTCTTCTTTTACTGACGTTCTTTATTCTGTTGTTTGCAATGTCAGACATTGACCTTGGACGCTATGGTGCGCTTTCTCGGTCTACTGGCCTCGCGAGCGTTGAACCGTTGCTCGCGGAGACACAGGAGCCAACTTCAGACTTTACTATTTCTCAGCGTGAACTCCGCCCGGCAGAAGACCTTGGGTATCTTAAATCTGTCGTGACGCAATCTCTAACCAGAGACGCACGTTTTGGAACGGTGGCGACAAGATTGACCGACGAGTACCTTGTCTTATCGTTGCCTAGCTCCCTGCTTTTTAAACCCGGATCTGCAGAATTGAGCGAGGCTGCGACTTCAGCAGTCTTCGATCTTGCTGGCCTCCTGAGTGTTCTTGAGAATGCGATTGCGGTGACAGGACATGTTGGGCCAGAAGAAATTGGCTCTGAGCCGTTTCTATCTGATTGGGAGTTGTCGTTAGCGAGAGCTGTGCGTGTGTCCCAGTCTTTGAGGCAGTCGGGATATATTGGTCCCATGACGGTGTTTGGCCGTTCTGATATTGATTATCAAACACGATCGCAAAATCTACCTGAACCGGCCCGTGAGGCGTTGGCGGCGGTGCCGAATGCCAGTGTTGTTATTACGAATCCAACTCACTATGCGATTGCGCTAACGTACGATATGGACGATATGCACGCGCCTGTCCTCGTTGCTAAGGGCGTGGACTATTTGGCCAGGCGTATTCGCCAAATTGCGGAAGACAATGACGTGCCGCTGGTTGAGAATCCGCCGCTTGCCCGTGCCTTATATGCGGCAGTTGAGGTTGATCAAGAGATTCCACCAGAGCACTATAAGGCCGTTGCCGAGATCATCGGTTACGTAATGCAAGTCAACGGTAAGGGTCAGGTTGCTAGCTAATCCACGGACTTTGTTAGCGTTTGGCCTAAGCGCGTTAGCGCTTGGGGGGCTTGCGCTCAATCTCGCATTCGAAGGTGTGCCGTGGCTATGGGCTGTGGCTGCGGCGGCGTTTCTATGGGGATCCGCCCTCGGGCTGATTTGGTCCGTTTTGTCTCAGCCACCCTCCGTCGGGCAACGGCTCGACTCTGTCACGGCGATTTTTGAAGCTGCCCCTGGACCAAGATTCGTAACGGACGATAGTGGTGATATCGTTTATTCAAACGCGTCTGGCTTGGATTGGCTTAACGGTGCCGCACCGCTGGTCCGTTTGGAAACGCTGGCCGCGCGCGAGTATGACGGCGACGAGCTGGTTGAACGGCTCAGGTTAGCGGCCGAAGCGCGTCTCACGGATCAAATTGAAGTTCCGCTCCGCGGTGATATGCCGGAACCCGATTGGTTTCAGGTGGCTATTCGCCCTCTAGAGTCGTTGCCTGATTTTCTATTGTGGTCATTGGAAGATATAACGGCGCGAAAAGCGATCAACGATATCCTGAGTCAGGAACGCCAAGACCTTGCTGACTTTTTAGACTTTATGCCGACAGGTATTTATTCCGTCGATGTTGATGGGACGTTCCACTATGCCAATCAGCGGTTTGCCCAATGGTTGGGTCGAAGCCCAGATGACTTAATCGGCTCGCCGTTAGATGAAGTGCTTGCAGGGACAGTTCGCCCAGACCCTGACGGTGAATGGCATGGTCATGTTCGGTTCCTGTCAACTCAGGGCGAAACAGTTGAGACGTTGGTGTTCCAAAGCACCTACGATGATGCAGGTGTAACGCGAACGCGAACACTCGTTATGCGAGACGTGAACTCCGAACCTGAGCAGAATGATGGTTCGCGTCAGACTGGATTTCGCGCTTTGTTTGATTCCGCTCCAGTCGCTATTGCGATTACCGAGCCGGATGGGTCCATAGCGGATAGCAATCAGGCCTTTGCGCGGTTAGTGAATCAAAGTCGGGATGCGCTTATAGGAAGTGGCTTATCCGAATTCTTAATTGACGGCGACCGTCGGGCTCTTCGAGGTGAGTTGGATAGAGTTGTTTCAGGCGCGGCTCAGAGTGCGCAAGTCGATGTTCGACTTGCTAGAGGTGGGGTGGGGCGTGATGCGGTTCAGGCCTCCGTTTTTCTCGGCCCTATGGCGGGTCCAGTCGCTGCGGCTGCCGGTGAGATTGAAGGTGCGGTTGTTCACGTCATCGATACGACTGAGCAAAAGAGTCTCGAGGTTCAGTTTGCGCAAGCTCAAAAAATGCAAGCAATGGGGCAACTCGCCGGAGGCGTTGCCCACGATTTCAATAATCTACTAACGGCTATGATCGGCTTTTGTGACTTATTGTTGCAACGACATGCTGCGGGCGACCCCTCATTCGCAGATATTATGCAAATCAAGCAAAACGCCAATCGTGCGGCTAATTTAGTGCGACAACTCTTGGCATTTTCTCGTAAGCAGCCGCTCCAACCTAAAGAACTCAATTGCACCGACCATCTAACAGAGCTGTCTCATTTGTTAACCCGGCTTATTGGCGAGTTTATCGAATTCAAGCTTGTTCACGGACGAGACCTAGGTGCTGTCCGCGTGGACCCTGGTCAGTTTGACCAGATTATTATTAACCTAGCGGTCAATGCGCGCGATGCGATGTCGGGCGGTGGCACATTGACCATCGCAACGGATACAAAAGTGTTTGAGCGGCCAACCCAGATCGGCGCAGAGCAGGTGCCTGCTGGTCGTTATGTCACGATTTCTGTGACTGATACGGGGAAAGGTATTGCCCGCGAGGACATTGGGCGAATTTTCGAGCCGTTCTTCTCGACAAAACAAGAAACACCTGGGGCAGGCACGGGGTTAGGACTGGCGACGGTATATGGAATTGTGCGTCAGACCGGTGGGTTTATATTGGTTGATTCGTCTCCGGGTGAGGGGGCTAAATTCATTATCTATCTGCCTCGTATTGAACCTGAAGGAGATGAGCCAGAGCAGAGTGATGTCGCATCAATAACAACTAATCAGACTGTCACGACTGATGAAGATGACCCAGTCGCATTAGCTGGTAAAATTGGTGCAGCGCTTGCTAAAAGCCCGAGTAAGGGGGACCTGTCAGGCAGTGGTACAATCCTTCTGGTAGAGGATGAAGACGCGGTGCGCGTATTTGCTGCTCGCGCGCTTAAGAACAAGGGATACAACATCCTAGAAGCTCGGACTGGTGAGCAGGCAATGGAAATGCTGCATGATGCCGAGGATTTGGATCTTTTAATCACGGATATGATGATGCCGGGTATGGATGGCGGGACTCTCGCACGCTTTGTGAAGGTTGAGCGTCCAGATGTACGGGTGATACTAATTTCAGGGTACTCTGAAGAAGTCGCTAGAGGCGAAGTCCTCGATAGTCCTGATATTCATTTCCTACCGAAGCCATTTAGCCTGGGTCAGCTAGCAAGTAAGGTGAAAGACGTTTTGGCGCTTCCAGTCGAATCGTAGAGTGCCTTAATCAGCGGCGTCCTCAATCTTTTCGCCCGCCTTTTGAATATCTTTTCCCATGCCCTCAATCGTGTTGCATCCCGCTATGGAGAGCAGGCATCCCGCTACTATCGTGAGAGTGAAAATACGTAGAAAAGACATCTGCTAATCCTCTAATTTAATATTTGGGCTCAAAATACGTTGAGTGGTGTCCGTAATCCATAAGTTTGGTTGAATTCGTGACGCCTTTGCCGTTGTTAATGCGTTAACCACCGCTCATTACTCGAGTGCTAGTCTGTATCCCTCCATTGGGGACGACTTAAGGCTTTGTTTTAACGCATTTTTTTCATTTGTTCCATAAATGTTCTTTTTTCTGGACAGTGAGAACAAAATGGGTACATTAGTCCTCGTTGCACAGTCAACGAGACCGCACTAAACACAGAGGGAGACAAACATGGCCGAAGCGAAGTTCAAGGTAGTGGAGAACAAGAACAGCATGGATAAGACCAAGGCCTTAGATGCGGCTCTTTCTCAGATAGAGCGGGCACATGGTAAGGGCTCAATCATGCGCCTTGGCCAGCGCGATTCGGCAATAGATATTGAATCCATTCCAACAGGGTCTTTGAGTCTTGATCTGGCACTGGGAATAGGTGGCCTTCCCAAAGGGCGTGTTATTGAAATCTACGGTCCTGAAAGTTCCGGTAAAACGACTCTTTCTCTGCACGTTATTGCTGAAGCACAAAAAGCGGGTGGCGCATGTGCATTCATCGATGCTGAACATGCCCTTGATCCTGGCTATGCGCGTAAACTGGGCGTCGATCTCGATGACCTTTTGATTTCGCAGCCTGATGCCGGTGAGCAAGCCCTGGAGATCGCCGATACGTTGGTTCGTTCAGGCGCAATTGATGTTCTGGTTATTGATTCGGTTGCTGCACTTACACCGCGCGCTGAGCTCGAAGGTGAGATGGGCGACCATCATGTTGGGTTGCAGGCGCGTCTTATGAGCCAAGCCTTGCGTAAGCTGACGGCCTCGGTTGCCAAATCGAATACTATGATCATTTTCATCAACCAAATTCGCATGAAGATCGGGGTCATGTTTGGTAACCCTGAGACGACGACAGGCGGGAACGCCCTTAAGTTCTATTCATCCGTCCGTTTGGATATTCGTCGCATTGGTCAGATTAAAGATCGCGATGAAGTCGTAGGAAATCAAACCCGGGTGAAGGTTGTTAAGAACAAGGTGGCGCCACCGTTTAAACAGGTGGAATTCGATATCATGTATGGCGAAGGCGTGTCGAAGACGGGTGAGTTGCTTGATCTTGGCGTTAAGGCCGGGATTGTCGAAAAGTCCGGTTCGTGGTTCTCCTGCCAGTCAGAGCGTATTGGTCAAGGCCGCGAGAATGCGAAGACGTTCTTGAAAGAACACCCTGACATGGCCAATGAAATTGAGCGGCAAATTCGCGTAAACGCGGGTTTGATCGCTGACACCATGATTGGTGAAGAAGAAGCGCCTACAAAAGACTATGAGCCTGAGGCTCCAGTCTCAGAATAATTACCCCGATCCCCTCGGGTCCCTTGCAGCGGCGGCGCTTCCCCTCAGCCCGCCGCTGCACTCATATCTGTTGTCCGTATCTCTTTAGGTCGCATCTTCAAGTGTAGCCTGTTACTTTTGCCACTGATTTGATGCTGCGTAGCATTGAGGGTTTAACAGGCAATTGGGGAAAGACCTGCTATGTCTAATTACGATCGCGATTACTACGTTAAGCTTGTCGAGGAAGGCTACTTCGGCAATGTCATGAAGGAAGATATTGCCGCAGCGTGTGCGTGCTTTACGGCCGATTCAGAGGTCGTAATTTACCACGGCGATAACGAGGTCCGTCGTTTCTTTGGCAGCCCAGAAGGTGAGCAACTCCCCCTTGAGGCCTTTTACGATCACTTGCTCGGTAATTACGATGCGTTGTTTGAGCACTTTGAACACACGGTCGATGTTGAGGGTGAAAGGTGCGCGGCGAATTTCTTGGTCACGCTAACCCCTAAGCCAGGTTCAGACTATGAAGAGACCGGGGCGTTAACCTTGAATAATTCCAATTTCTTTCGCTGTCGTGATGGCAAGATCTATTACATGGTTATCTATTATGCGAACCCGACGCTGGGTGCGAAATTGGGAACGCAAACTGCCAGCCCAACCGGCTTTCCAAAACCATCCTAGTATTAGGGACGTAGTTCATCGTTGTTAACGTATAACCTCCGGGGACTTGTGGATTGACGACCCAGAGCCGTTTTCTGGACAGGTTGGGCGGAAACCTCTAAAAACCAGGCCTTACAACTCGTGCAAGAGGTCTCTCTGAGGCCTTGCTGCGCAGAATACGTGGCCGTCGGTTGACAAGTATTGTCGCCGACCCAATCGACTAGCTGAGATTAGGTGCTATGGGCTCTACGAACGATATTCGTGCTACGTTCCTGGATTACTTCGCCCGCAACGGCCATGAGCGCGTTGCGTCCAGTCCGCTTGTTCCGCGCAATGACCCAACATTGATGTTCACAAATGCTGGCATGGTTCAGTTTAAGGATGTCTTCACTGGCAATGAAACACGTGCCTATTCGCGTGCGACGTCCTCTCAAAAATGTGTTCGAGCAGGGGGTAAGCACAACGATCTGGATAACGTTGGTTATACGGTTCGCCACCATACGTTTTTTGAAATGCTCGGTAACTTTTCTTTTGGGGATTACTTCAAGGAAGAGGCCATCAAGTTAGCTTGGGACTTGGTGACGAAAGAGTATGAGCTATCGATTGACCGGCTCCTTGTTACCGTCCATTCGTCAGACGAAGAGGCTGCGACGCTTTGGCGGAAAATTGCGGGTTTGTCAGACGATAAGATTATTCGCATTCCAACATCAGATAATTTTTGGGCTATGGGTGAAACGGGACCATGTGGTCCGTGTACGGAAATATTTTATGATCACGGAGATCACATTCCGGGTGGCCCTCCAGGCTCTCCCGATGAAGATGGCGACCGCTTCGTAGAAATCTGGAATCTCGTGTTCATGCAGTATGAGCAGATCTCCGCTGATGAGCGGATTGATCTACCCAAGCCTAGTGTTGATACGGGGATGGGGCTTGAGCGCACGGCCGCAATTCTACAGGGAACGAACGATAACTACGCTATAGACCTCATGCGGTCTCTCATTGAAGCGACCGCGCAAGCTGCAGGGACCGACCCTGATGGCAAAGATTCGATCTCTCATCGCGTAATAGCTGATCATCTCCGAGCGTCTGGGTTCCTCATTGCAGACGGCGTTCTTCCCTCTAACGAAGGTCGCGGTTATGTCCTCCGTCGTATTATGCGGCGGGCAATGCGTCACGCGCACCTGATGGGGTGTAGCGATCCGTTGCTTTGTCGTCTTGTCCCGGCCTTGATAGAGCAGATGGGCCAACAGTTTCCGGAGCTTGATCGTGCGCAGGCACTCGTTACGGAAACGCTTCATCTTGAAGAGACTAGATTTAAAACGATGTTGGACCGAGGCCTGAAGCTTCTAGATGACGAGGCAAAAGACCTGTCGTCAGGGAATCAGCTGCCCGGTGAAGTGGCGTTCAAGCTTTACGATACTTATGGTTTTCCTCTCGATCTGACACAAGACGCCCTAAGGCCAAGGGGTATTGATGTTGATACGGACGCTTTTGCATCTGCCATGGAACGCCAGCGCGAAGAGGCCCGCAAAGCGTGGTCAGGGTCTGGCGATGCTGCGACAGATAAACTTTGGTTCGACTTGCGCGATCAAGTCGGGGCCTCTGATTTTCTTGGCTACGCGACTGAGGTCGCACAGGGTAAAATAGTTGCACTCGTTTCAGATGGAGTAACGGTCCAGTCCGTTGCACAAGGGCAAGAGATCGCTCTGCTGGCCAATCAAACGCCGTTCTACGGAGAATCTGGCGGCCAGGTCGGCGATACGGGCCTCATCATTACGTCGTCAGGCGCGAGGATCGAGATTAGTGATACTCAGAAGAAACTAGATACCCTTCACGTCCATATGGGTACGGTTAAGTCCGGCACGGTAAAGCTAGGTGATGAGGCGACGTTCTCTGTCGATGGGACGCGCCGTGGGGCTGTCCGTGGGCACCACTCAGCGACTCACCTTTTGCACGCAGCACTACGTCGAACTCTTGGCGATCATGTAACGCAAAAAGGGTCGTTGGTGTCTTCTGACCGGCTTCGCTTTGATATCAGCCACCCCAAACCTATTTCTGACGACGACATCGCGACTGTCGAAGCCATTGTTAACGACCAAATTCGCGCTAACGGAACCGTTGCAACGAAGCTCATGGATCCAGAAGGCGCCATAAAGGCCGGCGCTATGGCCTTGTTCGGTGAAAAGTATGGCGACGAAGTACGAGTGGTATCCATGGGGACGAAAGCGGACTCGGAGGATCATCAGTATTCCGTGGAGCTCTGCGGCGGTACGCACGTTAGTCGAACTGGTGACATAGGCCTCTTTAAAATTGTAGACGAGTCTGCTGTGGCATCTGGCGTCCGGCGTATAGAAGCTGTTACTGGTTTCTCTGCTGAAACTTGGGTCGCTGAGCAGCAAGCGTTGGTTGGACAAACAGCAGAGGTTCTTAAAGTCGCACCGCGCGATATTCCCGGCCGAGTATCCTCACTGCTTGATGAACGGCGCAAATTAGAAAAAGAAATTTCCGATCTTCGTAAGAAGCTGGTCACCTCAGGTGGCGGTGGAGCGGCTGCCTCTGATTCAAAGACGATAGCCGGTATCTCATTTACGGGACGGGTGCTTGAAGATGTTCCGGCTAAAGACCTCAAGGGGCTCGCAGATGAAATTAAGCAGGGCCAGGGTAGTGGTATCGTTGCGCTCCTATCAGTGAATGAGGGCAAGGCGTCTCTCGTCGTCAGTGTTTCTGATGATCTGACGGATCGGATTGACGCTGTTGCGTTGGTTCGGGTTGGGTCGGCTGCTGTTGGTGGTAAGGGCGGTGGGGGCAGGCCTGATATGGCCCAAGCTGGCGGTCCAGACGGCGATAAAGCGGCCGATGCTATAGCAGCCATAGAGTCCGAGCTCTCAACGTAGGCCTCATTAACCTATTTTACACAATGGGTTAGAGCTTAATCGCAGCGCAATAAATATTATGTTGCGGTGCAATATTTTCCTTGACCAGACGCCGTGCTACTCCTATATTTTTGTTGCAGTGCAGCATTAAATGTTGCTGTGCACAGTAATTTCCAGGTTTCGCGCATTTTCAGACATGGTCGCGCTAGCCTGACCAACAAAGATCTGAAACAAGGATGATCAAAATGAATTCTTATGATGACGTGGTTAGCTTTAACCAAAACAACATCGAAGCTTTCGTAGCCAGCACCACACTTTTTGCTAAGGGTTTTGAGCAGATCACAAAGCAGTATGTCGCATTCGCAAGCGAAAGCTTTGAAGACGCCGTCGAAGCGGGAAAGAAGATCGCCACAGCCAAGACCGTGAACGAAGCTGTCGACCTTCAAACCAAGGTTGCTAAAAACTCTTGGGAAAAGGCCGTCGCTGAAGGTCAGAAGATTTCTGATATTTCAACCGGCATCTTTAAAGAAGCCTCCGCTCCGATCTCTGATCGCGTTCAAGCAACCGTAAACGTTGCGAATGACACAGCAAAGAAAGCCACTAAGGCTTCCAAGAAGGCTGCCTAATTTTTCTCCCCTCCCTATCTGACTTAGGCAGTCAGGAAAGGCCCGGTCTATCCGGGCCTTTCGTCGTTTTGGGCTAAGGGCGCCCCATAGAGAATAAGGTCGCGTGTTACACTCTCTTACAGAGACGGGCGCTTTTTGACACATAGATGATACCGAGCTGGGGTACAGTGGCACTCTTAATGTACTGCCGTGCTCAAGAACTATAGGTATGCGATCGCGGCTTTTTATGGGTAAGGCCTAATCTATGACCGATGACAGTGTGGCAAAAAAGAGCGCCGGCCCTAGCGCAGAAATGGCTGAGACGCTTGGTCTTAACGAACATCACCGAAATGTCTTAGATCGCTATAAATGGTACGTGGCGGCCGGAGCCGTGGTTCTATTTCTAGCTCTCATGGTCTTTCGATCTGGTTCGGGAGAAGAGGAGGTCAGTTTTCGAACTGCACCTGTAACCCGGGGTGACCTCACAGTGACCGTTACAGCGACAGGGACCATACAGCCGCTCAACCAAGTTGACGTTGGTGCGGAAATTTCAGGACTCATCGAAGCGGTGCACGTCGATTTTAACGACGAGGTGACGTTGGGTCAGAAGCTGGCAACGATGGATAAAGATCAGTTGTCCGCCCGGGTTAGGCAGACAGAAGCACAACTTATTTCGGCGTTGGCCAAGGTTGAAGAGGCGAAGGCGAGTGAGTTGGAAGCCCGCAATAATCTGAAGCGCTCTGAAAGCCTGCATAAAAAGGGCAATGTCTCGGAACAAACGTTAGATAATTCTAGTGCGGCACACGCCCGCGCGCTCGCGGTTCTCGCTAGCGTGAACGCCCAAGTGACCGTGGCAGAGGCCAACTTAGCTGCTGATGAAACCAACCTTGCCAAGACAGGCATTACGGCACCGATCGACGGCATTGTTTTGACCCGCCAGGTTGAGCCTGGCCAGACTGTTGCAGCCTCTCTCCAAACTCCAGTTTTGTTTACGTTGGCTGAGGATCTGTCGGCCATGAAATTGGTTGTTGATATTGATGAAGCTGATATTGGGCAGGTCAAAGAGGGGCAAATAGGATCCTTCTCTGTGGATGCATATGCAGGGCGCGTATTCCCCGCATCGATTACGTCTGTTCGTTTTGCACCGAAGGATGACGGTGGCGTCGTAACCTATGAGGCTCTGCTGTCTGTCGACAATTCAGACTTGGCTCTGCGGCCTGGAATGACCGCGACCGCGACCATCACAACAGCTACACGGACCGGCGCCGTAATGGTGCCTTATGCGGCTCTGCGCTTTGTACCCCCAAGACCACCGACAGATGAAGAGGAGTCTGCTGCGAACCGTCGCGGTGCTCCCGGTCTAATGGGAATGATGATGCCTCGGTTTAATAGAAACCGTGGGGGCCGACAAACACCGCTCCAGGTTGGAGCGCCAGGACGGGTGTGGATTATGGAAGACGGACGTCCCATGCCCATCGAGGTTGAAGTGGGCTTGTTGGATGGCGAAAGAGCTCAGGTGATTGCGGACGGAATAGAGGACGGATTGCAGGTCATAATCGGTGTTCAGGCCGCCAACTGATGACAGAGACTGATCTTTCGACAAGAGACCATGGGGGGCCTGTCGTTGCGTTCGAGCATGTCGCTAAAGTGTATGGCGATGGCGAGATGGCGGTCCGGGCACTGGATGACGTCAGTTTCGAAATCCATGCCGGTGAATTTGTAGCGGTTATGGGGACAAGTGGGTCAGGTAAGTCGACGACCATGAATATTATGGGATGTCTCGATACCCCCATCGTCTGGGCAATATTTTTTTAAAGGTGTGGACGTAAAAACTCTCTCGCGCGATCAGCGCGCGCTCTTGCGCCGGCATTACTTGGGCTTCGTGTTCCAAGGCTTCAACTTGCTGTCGCGCACGACAGCTCTCGAGAATCTCGAATTACCGCTCATCTATCGGCGTATTGCTAAAGCCGAGCGCCGAGATATGGCGATGACGGCTCTGCATGCCGTCGGGTTGGAGAATCGTGAACATCACACGGCTGCCGAACTGTCTGGCGGCCAGCAGCAACGTGTTGCCATCGCGCGCGCCATGGTCACGAATCCATCCCTATTACTTGCCGATGAACCCACTGGGAATTTGGACACTGCGCGCAGTCAGGAAATAATGGAGCTCTTGGCGCGTTTGAATGAGGACAAGGGACTGACGATCGTTCTTGTCACTCATGAAGACGATATGGCTGCCTTTGCTCGGCGTACACTTGTTTTCCGAGACGGTAACATTGTTCACGAAACACGATCTCAGGCGGCATAGGGGCGAAATATGATTGGTAATATTTTACTTCTTTCGATGCGTGAGATACGGCGCAATGTGTTGCGTTCAATCCTAACCACCCTTGGAATTGTTATCGGTGTGGCCGCAGTCATTGTCGTGGTGACCCTGGGTGCTGGAACCAAAGCTCAAGTTCAAACGGAAATCTCCAAGCTTGGAAGCACAATGCTTACGGTCTTCCCAGGGCAGCGTCGCCGTGGCGGAGCAGCACAAACTGCACCACCGTTCGAAATTGATGACGTGAATGCTTTGCGCCGTGAGACCACGTTGCTTTCAAGTGTTGCGCCAATGTCCATTGGGCGTCAGATGGTTGTCTACGGGAACGAAAACAGGCGATCACAGCTTGTGGGAACGGATCGCGAATTCGTCAATGTTCGCAACTGGGCTTTGACAACCGGCCGACTTTTTTCTCCAGCGGAAGAGCAGTCCGGAAAATCAGTTTGTATTATCGGTCTGACAGTCCGAACGGAGTTGTTCAAAGACGGGCCTTACCTGGGCAACGTTCTACGCATTGGCAAGGCATCTTGCGAAGTCATTGGGCTATTGGAGCCAAAAGGGCAAGTCATGTTCTCCGGTGATCAGGATGATGTCGTTGTCGTGCCGATTAAGTATTACCAGCGACGTATTTCAGGGAATACTAATGTGGACCAAATTTACGTCGCAGCTCTCAATGATGACCTGGTTACAGCCGCACAGGCTGAAGTCGAAATGATCATGCGAGAGCGTCGGCCATCGCAGCCCGGCGCGGAAGATCTATTCTCAGTACGTGGTGTCCAAGAAATGTCGACTGCCTTTCAAAGCTCTACAGCGGTGATGACCGGTTTTCTGTCTGCGATCGCGGCCATAAGCCTACTGGTCGGGGGCATCGGCATAATGAACATCATGTTGGTTTCTGTAACCGAGCGGACTCGCGAAATTGGTATTCGCATGGCCATCGGAGCGCGCGAAAAAGAAGTGCTACTTCAGTTCCTCGTTGAGGCGGCCATGCTGGCAGGGTTTGGTGGGCTGGTTGGCATTGTCATCGGCCTTGGAGGCGCAATGGCATTGGCACCGCTCCTCAATGTCCCCTTTATCGTGCAGCCCGACATGATGGTCATGGCGTTTGTGTTTTCGGCACTGGTCGGCGTGGTGTTTGGTTACATGCCAGCGCGTAGTGCAGCTCGACTAGACCCCATCGACGCCTTGCGCCACGAGTAGAAAAGAACGCCTCAGCCCCACTTTGGTTGATGTTCGTCAGGGTAGGGCGTTCCATCGCTATGTAGGAACCTCGGCCCTTTTTCATCAGAGACCAGCTGCATATCGACGTCTGGGTACGTGACGTGTTCCGGGTTTGAGCGGTCACCGACACAGAGATACGTAACCGCGGCTGTACTCTTTTTTTTAAGCATGTGTCCATCTTCAACGCCTGCTTTAAAGCCGATGCACTGTCCTGCACTGAATGGCGTTTCGCCAGCCTCGCTCATCACGGTCACTGTGCCTTCAATGACATAAACGAATTCATCTTGAGCCTTGTGCCAATGGCGCTCCGCAGATCGTCCTCCTGGTGGGAGGGTGACGATGTTGACCCCAAAGTTCGTCAACCCGAACATGGCGCCAACAGGTTTCCATGTCATGTCAGGATGGAAACCGTCGTTGTACGGCGGTGGATAGGGGCTTTTGGCCGGCCTGGACTTAACATCAGCGTGGTTCAAGGGGGGGGCGTGTCGGTTGTTCGGTGTCTCGGACATAACATTTAACCTCAGTTCAACGCGTTAATCTTGGCTGGCAGGGTCGCGCTCAATCAGATTGACCATGATCCCGTCTGGGTCACGGAAGGTCATCTCTCGTTGCCCACGGTCTGCGGATTTAATCGCGCCGCCTTCAATATCAACTTCGAGATGGGTTGGCGGGCAAAGAACCATGTGGCTCCCGGCGATAAGGCGATCATGTACGACGTCTAGATCGGCGCAATAAAAAACCATGCACGCCTCGCCGATACTGCAACCGTCTTCTCTCTTCTCTACGCCAGGAGGCGTGGGTTTTTTGAGTTCGAATAATCCGACCATACCCTTGTTCAGTCCAGCTGATCGCAGAATCCGATACCTGACGTTGGTTTCTGGCGGCATGCCAAGCAATTTTGCGGCCGTGGCATGGGTTAATCCGCCTTCCGCGTAGACTTCTTCCAGGTCAAAAATATCACGGTAGAACGCGGATGATATCTCGATATCGCTTATGAAAAGCGCTGTTCGCACCATTGGGCTAATTAGGGACATGTCTGCTCTCACTCTATTGTGCGGTGATCATTCGCCGTCATTCTGATTTAGTATGACGTCAATGAGAGGGTGAGGGCTAGGCTATGGAACTGTCAAATTCTTCGGATCGGTGGGGCGCTGTATCAAAGGGTCTTCATTGGGCAGCGGCTGGTATTATTCTTGTCCAGTTTGTTACGGGGTTTCTTCGTTACTTTAAGATTATCTCTGCCGACACCTGGGCCTTGTTTTACAAGTACTGGCATATGCCTGCTGGCATCATCGTACTTGCCCTTGTTGTGTTCAGATTGGTCTGGCGGTTTTCCCAGCCTCACCCTGATTTGCCAACCCACATGCAATGGTGGGAACGACTCGCGGCCAATGGGGTTCACGTCTATTTGTATGTGGCGATGGTCTTTCTGCCGCTCACGGGCTGGGCTGGTTTTAATGCTCTAAAGATCGAAGTCGACCCGTTTGGTGTGGCGTTGCCGCATCTATTTTGGGATATCCGGCCGTTGTCATTCATTATGGCCGATACCCACCTTTACCTTGCGATTGGCTTGGCAATTGTCTTCGGTCTGCACGTTGTGGGGGCGCTGAAGCATCATTTTGTGGATCACGATGAGACCCTCATACGGATGGCTCCCAAGGGGTGGCTGAAATCGAAATAGAACGGTATACCCGAGAGAAATAAATAACGTTTCGGGACGACTAAGTATGGGCCGTACTCTTGTTCAGAAGCTTTGGGATGCGCACACCGTTGCAGACCTAGGCGATGATGCCACGCTCCTCTATATGGACCGCGTATTTCTCCATGAGAGAACGGGTTCAGTCTCGTTAAAGGGCCTGGAGTCCGCGGGCCGCAAAGTTCGAAACCCCGAGCAAGTATTCTGCACGATGGATCATATTGTCGACACCCTTCCGGGGCGTGGCGACGATACGATCATGCCGTCCGGTAAAGACTTCATCACGACAACCCGCGCCGCTGCGAACGCTGCCGGAATTACGCTGTTCGATATTGGGGATGACAGGCAGGGCATCGTGCACGTGGTATCCGCAGAGCAAGGCATTACGCTGCCTGGCTTAACGCAGGTGTGTCCTGATAGTCATACCTGCACGCTGGGTGCGTTGGGCGCGCTGGCCTGGGGTATTGGCTCCACGGAAGGCGAGCATGCGTTAGCTACGAAGACTTTGGCTGTAAATAAACCAAAATCCATGCGTATTTCGTTTGACGGTGAACTTGGTTTCGGCGTGACGGCAAAAGACATGATTTTGCATTTGATCGGCGCATATACCGCGGCCGGAGGTGTTGGCCATGCCATCGAATTCGCCGGATCAGCCATTCGTTCGCTTCCACAGGAAAACAGATTTACCGTTTGCAATATGGCTGTGGAGTTCGCGGCATTCACGGGTCTTATTCCGCCAGACGATACGACGATTGAGTACGTCCACGGGCGTCCTTATGCGCCGACGGGTAAGACGTGGGATGCAGCCGTTGATTATTGGCGAACACTGCAGGCAGATGATGATGCTACATACGATAAAGATATTTCGATCGATTGCGCAGACATCGTACCGACCGTGACGTGGGGCAACAGTCCCGGCCATACCGTGCAGATCGATGGCGCTGTTCCAGACCCATCCAACGCTCCTGACGCCAATACCCAAACGTCGTGGGCGCGGGCGCTCGAATATATGGACCTGAAGCCCGGGATGCCCATTGAGGGTGTTCCTATTGATGCAGCCTTCATCGGCTCATGTACGAACTCGCGTATCGCTGATCTTCGCGAGGTCGTAAAGGTCGTAAAGGGCCGGCGCGTGGCAGAGGGTGTTAAGGCGATCGTCGTTCCGGGTTCTAGCCAGGTTAAGCTCGCTGCAGAAGCAGAGGGCATCGATAAAGCGCTCGTAGAGGCAGGGTTTGAGTGGCGCGAAAGCGGGTGCTCCATGTGTTTCTATGCGGGTGGCGAAAGCTTCGGTGATCAAGAACGGGTCATTAGCTCGACTAATCGCAACTTTGAAAACCGTCAAGGTCCGAGAACGCGTACGCATCTTGCGAGCCCAACATCGGTCGCCGCCTCCGCCTTGGCCGGGAAGATCGCTGATGTACGGAAGTTGGGGTAAGGGGCCAGTCATGACACTTACAATGCAAAAATTTACAACGCTATCGTCTGTTGCCGCCCCTATCATGCGCGTCAATATCGACACGGATGCGATTATTCCGAGCCGTGAGATGAAGGGTGTCACCAAGGATGGTCTGTCTGTTGGGATGTTCGCCAATTGGCGGTACACGGATGTGGATGCCCGCGTCGAGAACCCCGATTTTATTCTGAACAAGGCTCCGTTCCGTGACGCCGAGATTTTGTTGTCCGGTGAAAACTTTGGCTGTGGGTCTTCTCGAGAGCATGCCGTGTGGGCGCTTAAGGAATGGGGCATACGTTGTGTCATTGCGCCAAGTTTTGGAACGATATTCTTCGGCAACTGTGTGCGGAACGGGATATTGCCGGTCGCGTTGCCTGAGACGGTGGTAAAGGCTTTTGCCGAAAGTGCAGAGGCTGGCGCGCAAACAGCTATTTTTGTCATCGATTTGCCGAGCCAAATGGTGACCGGGCCTACGGGTGACTCGCACGATTTCGATATTGCGCCTGCAGACAAGGAGATGCTTGTCGAAGGCCTAGACCCCATCGGACTGACCTTGAAGCGAGATGATGAAATCTTAGCGTTTCGCAAGACGGATGAGGTAAAAAGGCCCTGGGTCTACCTGTAGGCCTTTCACATATTCAGCATGGAACTCTGGATTTCCCTCACGATCGCCGCGGCTGGCGTACAAGCTGCACGCACGTCTTTGCAAAAGCATCTTGCCGCCGAGCTGTCTGTATTTGGTGCGACGTTTGCGCGTTTTTTGTTCGGCCTACCCATGATTTTGGTTGGCTTGGCAGCTCTGGTGACAATCACGGGACAAAGCGTTCCTAATCCCAACGGTGTGTTTATTGCCTATGCCTGGAGTGGCGGTGTCGTCCAGTTGTTGGGCAATGCGCTACTTCTGCATCTGTTAAGCCTCAGTACTTTTACGGTTGGGACCACATATACAAAAACAGAAGTCATACAGACGGTTGCGGTCGGTTACGTGGTTCTGGATGAGCAGGTCGAACCGGCTGGGTTTCTCGGTATTCTCATCGCGTTCGTCGGCGTTCTGTTAATGGCCACAGGCCGGGCCGGTCTATCGCCCGCGAGCTTAGCTGCTGCCCTAAGGCATAAGCCAGCGCTCTACGGCATCTGCGTTGGCGCACTCTATGCCGTTGCTGCTGTTTTTTATCGGGCTGCGGCGCTTTCGTTAGACGACGGTGACTTCGTCCTTCGGGCATTCACGACGCTTGCTTGGGTTACGGCGGCACAAATGCTTGCGATGGCCGTGGTGCTTCGCCTGCGACAACCGGGGCTTGTTACAAAGGTCCTTCACGCTTGGCCCATTGGTCTCTGGATCGGATTTACCGGTATTGTGGCATCTGCTTGCTGGTACTGCGCGTTCACTCTGCAAAATGCGGCATACGTAATGGCACTTGGCCAAGTCGAACTTCTATTTACCTATATCGCCTCTCGGTTTGTCTTTCATGAAAAAATGGCAGTCCAAGAGGCGTTTGGCATAGCGGCAACGGCGGTCGGGATTCTTGCCGTGGTCCTCTACGGTTAGTCCTTTAGTCTTGAGGTTTTAGGTGATTCAGGCTCTCTTAGCGTTGGAAAACTAATGAGTGGGTTATGTCTGAGCAAAAACCAAAAATTCTTATCGCGGATGATGAGCAACTCTTTGTTCAGCTGATGGAAGCGACGCTGAAGGATGAGTACGACCTTCATTTCGCCTTCAATAGCGATGAAACTCTGGAGAAAGCAAATCGGATCGTGCCAGATCTGATTCTTCTTGATGTCGTTATGGCACCACAGAGCGGCTTTGATGTGTGTCACGCTCTTAAGAACGAACGACGTACGCGTGATATTCCAATCCTTTTCGTGACGTCGTCGACAACGATGAAAGATGAAGTGCGCGGTTTAGAAATGGGTGCGGTTGATTATATAACGAAGCCCGTCAGCCCGCCGATCGTGAAAGCGCGCGTGCGCAATCACATGGAGCTTAAGAAGTATAAAGATAAGCTGGAGCGTATTGCGGAAGAAGATGTGCTGACGGGACTTGCGACGCGTCGCCGATTTGAGGACGTACTGCAGTCAGAATGGCGCCGTTGCTGGCGACAAGAAGCGCCGTTGTCTATTGCGATGATGGATATCGATTTCTTCAAACCGTTCAATGACAATTATGGCCATGGCGCCGGAGATGATTGCCTTCGAAAAGTAGGGGCCGCTTTAAGTGGTGAAGTAAAACGGGCGGCAGACTTGGTGGCACGGTACGGCGGAGAAGAGTTTGTTTGCGTCATGCCGGAAACAGACCTCGACGGCGCAATTGCTTTTGGCCACGCAATGCGTAAAGCGATTGTAGAACTCAAAATAAAGCATGAGCACTCAGACGTAACGCATTTCGTCACGATGAGTATTGGCGTCGCGACAGTTGTGCCGGTTGAGGGCATAGACCCGTTTGACTTAGTCCGTCGAGCCGATGAGAAGCTATATGATGCCAAGAAGGCCGGACGCAATCGCGTTGAGGCCGCTGTATTCGAAAAAACGGAACAGTAGTGAGGTTTACTCCCAAGATACGGTCTGGACTGTTCGCGTTTGCGATGTGCCTGGTATCGGTTCAAGCGCAGGCGGCGCCAGGATACGACCAGGGGCGTGACGATCTCGAATGGGTAATGGACTATCTCATTGAATGGTTTCCCGGCGTATGGGACTCCGGCCCGCAGGTGTGGTTTGAGAATAATATCCGCATGCCGTCAGAGGAAGGCGGGCACGAGCATTGGCACCGGACCTTCGCGAGAATAGATGCCCCTCAGATTGGTGAGGTCGTGTTCTATGGCCAAATTAATGTTGGTGGGCGTGATGGAGCAATTATCGGTGGTAGTCAGGTGCTGTACCACGCCGTCATAGACGAGGCCCTCGGCGCCGTTAATATCTTTGGCCAAGGCCCCCTTGACCCGGAAAAGTTTGAGAACTTGCACCAACGCCCAGAGTTATGGGGCACGGTTCAGTTCCGTGACAGACCCGCAATCAACTGCGATTGGATTTGGCGCCGTGATGGTGATCAGATTTTTGGCGTGCTTCAGGGCAATGCTCCAGATAAACAAGCTTATGGTCCGGGTACGTGCTCGTTTATATCTAAACGCACGGGTGAAGAGTTTCGCGCGGATGCCGAGTGGGTGTTAACACCGGAGCAACTCTGGCTGTATGACAACAATTGGTCGGCTGGAATGTTGTTCCTTGGACGAGAAGACAAAACTCATATTCGACTGCATCGCGCTCGACCATATGTCTGCCAAATAGAAGCGATGGATGATATTCAGGCTGCCTCTCATGACCGTGGTCACGTGATCGGTTTTGAAACGTCAGCTGGGCGCGCACTTGAAGCGACCTTGCTGCGTGCAGAGTATCCGGCAGCGGACGGGTTCGGTCGGGACGATAGACTCAGGCTTATGGTCACTGATCCCGAAACGAATGAAACCCTCGCCGTGGCCGATGAAGACGCGTTAAGCGATGAAATTCGAGTGCGTGCTGATGGCCTAAAAGTTGAGTGCCAGATGACGGATCAATTCGCGCCTCTGTCTGACCAGTAAATTCCCGGTACGGAGTGCTCACCCGTTTGTGAAAGAGCGTGCCACAAAGTCACCCTATTGTTCCACGACCCTAAAGCATAACAGTCAAAAGCCTGGGTAGAGTATTTAGGGGAGACGCAGATGATAGGCACCAAACTTCGCATTACCGGACTATTAGTTTTTCTGTGCGTCATGTTGATGAGCAATAGTCCCGTGAACGCTAGTGACCCCGGCCGTTTCGAGTGGCCTGCGTGGTATCAAAAAGAACCAAAGTTCTCACCGAGCGACCTTCAGCGTAAGGTGGATGATCTATTAGGCCGCGGTTCAGTTGACCCGAACGAGTTAGGCTACACAGGCCTTATTCAGTGTGTTTTCAACAGAATTGAAGTTGAGAAGAAAGACCAATGGTTTCCAGCTACGGCGCCCGCTTTCGGTGTTGGGCCAGGCCAAACCGTTGATATTAAGGTGCGTCGACGGTTTGGCGATGGCAGTGAAACAATACATGTGACGTGGGATACGGAAGACAGCGAGTTGAAGTTTTGTAAGCGGCGCAGTTCTGGCTCCTGCCAGTCTGTGCGCGTGGATGGCAGAGGATTCGCAAGAGGTCGCACCATCAACTTTACGATCAACGAAGAGGCGCGCGGTACGGTATCCTGTGGATACGCCCGATAGTACGCTTCACTCTGTTCGGTTGAGTTCCACGAGAACATGCTCTCTGTCGATGGCCTCAAATCGCCATTTTACCAAGATTGCATCGGGGCCTGTGACATACATGTCGATGGCGTCTGCTAAGCGATAGTGATCTACCGCGAACGTACCCGCGGGAACGGTGACTGAAGTCTCGCCCCTATAGTCGAACTCTTGGGCAGTGAGTTTCCCAAGGATACCTTCAGGGCCATCAGCGAGTGGGCTAAGGTCGTACATATTGAGCGCTTGCACGTCCCCGACGGATTTGTCGTAAAGAAGGACGCGCCATGCATCTGGGCTTAGCTGATGAGTCAGTATGGCAAAGTTTTTCTCTATAACCAGGCTGTGGTTTTGGTTTCCAATGGGACTACGGCTCGCTGTGGATAAACCAGTTGAGTTTACAGTCACTAAACCAGATGCGCGCCACGCACCTTCAATCCAATACTGGACGGTTGCGTCAACCGGCCTCAGGTCGGAGTCAATACGGTAAAGCGAGTGGCGTTGAATATCACGGGGGCCATATCGGCTCACCGTGGAAACGGTGCGAGAGCCGTCAGGATGTACAGAGATATGAAAGCGTTCTTCACCACGCACTTTGCCCGTACTTAGAGCTCGGTAGGCAATGACTCCGTTGGATTCACGGACGACGTTTGCATTGTCTGGAAGCGGTTCATCGGCATAAATAGGATTCGTGAGTGCTAACAAAAACAACCACCAGGTTCGGCGGATGGATCTCATTAGCACCAACGATCTACTCTCCGGCCGCAATGCCGTCCTCAAGCATCTTGGAGACCGCGTCTGCATCGTGGCCAAGCTCGGCTAATACTTCGCGCGTGTGCTGGCCTTCACGCGGTAGGTCTCTGCGCACACCGAGGCGATCACCGCCAATGGAGAGTGGCATGTTGGGCAGCTTGATCTTGCGGCCTGCACCATCCCCGTCGGTGAGTGTGACTTCAGAGAGGCCATCACCTGCATTGAGGTGTGGGTCATCGAATAATTCGTGGGGTTTGGAGATTGGGGCGAACGGCATGCCAGTGGCTTCAAGCATGGCCATAAGGTCGGCTTTGTCATAGCCCTTAAATAGCTCCTCAACTTGAGGCTTGAGCCAAGAGCGTGCATCCACTCGGCCATTGTTGAGTTTCAATTCTTCTTTGGCCCAAAGTTCATCGAGCCCAAAGGCTTCACAGAAGTTTTTCCATTGCGTATCGGATACGACGCCGACAAAGACTTTGTCATCATCCTTGGTCTCAAAGACATCATAGATCGCCCAAGCAGATACGCGCGCGGGCATTGGAGCAGCAGGGGCACCTGTTACGCCATACTGGGCCATATGTTGTCCTACTAGGTAGACAGAGGTCTCATACAGGCTCGCAACGACGTGTTGGCCTTCTCCCGTGGCGTTGCGTCCGACCAGGGCAGACAGAACGCCGATCACACCAAACATGCCGCCTGTAATGTCGATCACGGACGCGCCAGCACGCAGTGGCTGACCCGGCGGCCCAGTCATGTAGGCTAAGCCGCCCATCATCTGTGCCACTTCGTCTAAAGCCGTGCGATGTTCGTAGGGGCCGGCAAGGAAGCCTTTTTCAGAACAGTAGATGAGGCCTTTGTTGATTTTCTTGAGGTCTTCGTATCCGAAGCCCAGCTTATCCATCGCGCCAGGGCGAAAATTCTCAATTACGACATCAGCGTCTTTGATCAGGTCTAGCGCGACCCCGTGGCCGGTCTTATTTTTCAGGTCCAGGCAAATGGAGCGCTTGTTGCGGTTGAACATCGGGAAGTAGCCGGAGCCAGAGCCCTTAAGCCGACGCGTGTTGTCGCCCTTTAGGGGTTCGATTTTAATAACTTCAGCGCCAAGGTCAGCAAGGATGCAGCCCACGGTAGGGCCCATAACCATATGGGTAAATTCAACGACTTTTGTTCCGGACAATGGAAGATTCTGCGCGTCCGTCATGTGATAATATCCTTATTAATCAATATCTTGAAGTTAATGGGCTCTTCGAGCCACTGGACCTGATGGTGTGACGATCATATATCCTGGAGGACACACGGCAAGCGTGCCTCAACAAGAAAACGGTGTTCCATGGCGAAGAAACATTATCCCTTACCAAAACGGCTCAACGTCGCGCTATCGGAAAAGGCTTACACCCGGCTCCGTGCAATCAATGCCGAGCATGGATTTAGCAATAACTACTGCCTTACGTTTCTCCTAGAGAACCTGGACCAAGTGGTCGACATGAAAAAACTGGATCAGGTTTATCGCGATATCGCCGCCGAGTACGGATCTCCAAAAGCGCCCTAATCTCTGTTCAAGCCGTGACAGATGCCACGCTCATGGATTAAAAGGGCGCACTCAAAGAAAGGACACGACTCATGATCGACATTATGGACGGCATCGATATTCTCATCAGCGAAGTGGGGCCACGCGACGGTTTGCAGTCTGTGGACTCGATCATGCCGACAGAGGCAAAGAAGGCCTGGGTTAAAGCCGAAGCCGAAGCCGGTGTTCGTGAAATTGAAGTCGGTTCTTTCGTGCCACCAAAGTTGCTGCCGCAACTGGCTGATACCGCTGAAATTGTTGCCTATGGTCGCACCATTCCGGGGCTACAGGTTGCGGCCCTTGTGCCGAACTTCAAGGGCGCAGAAAATGCGATCAAGGCTGGTGCGCACAAGATCACGCTGCCGTTGTCCGTTTCAGAAACACACTCGCAAGCTAATCTGCGTAAAACACATGCGCAGGTGCTGGAAGAGGTTGTGAAGATTGTCGACCTAATCAAGACGGTGCCAGAAGACCAGCGCCCTCATTTTGAAGGTGGGCCTCTCGACGGCATTTGGCTGCACTTTGGAAGGCCATGTCCCTCAAGCCAAAGTTGTTGAGATGGCTGAGAAACTTATTGGGCTCGGCTGCGATGAAGTCGGCCTTGCGGACACGACTGGCTACGCCAACCCTGTGCAAGTGAAGAACATGGTTAGGGCCATTTGGGCAGCCGTGGGGCGCGAAAAGCTTACTGGTATCCACCTGCACAACACCCGCGGGCAGGGACTTGCGAACGTTATGGCTGCGTTGGATTTGGGCCTCGATACCCTCGATAGCTCACTTGGTGGCCTCGGTGGTTGTCCATTCGCGCCAGGGGCGTCGGGCAACATCATCACGGAAGACTTAGTGTTCCTGCTGGATAGCATGGGACTCAAGACCGGTATCGATCTGGAAAAGCTGATGGCTGTGCGCGATATCGTTACTAAGGCGATCACTGACGAACAGATGTACGGGTTTACCCCGGACGCCGGCTTGCCAAAAGGCTACGTCCAAACCGTCAACGGTGGAACCGGCTGGGGCACGAGCAACTAGAAAACAGACGGCAAAGCAGACCTGAGTGTTAGGTCTGCGCGGCTGCTATGCCTAGGTGGTTCCCGCCGGTCTCCAGTTCACCCGGGTGAGACTTTCCCGATAGGCCTTCAGGCCATAAGCGATCAGCAGTGATCCGAGGGATCCCATCACGATCGTCACGAGCGCCATTGAGTAATGAATTTGTTTGGGGTCGCCAAACACATTGTCAGTCACCCAGCCCATGGCAAAGGGTCCGACGCCAGCACCACCGATCCCGATGACAAGAATGTAAACTGATGTGACTGTCCCACGCAGTTGGTTGGGGGTCATGTCGTTGACGGCGGCCAAGGCTTGAGCGGGCGGCCAGTTGGAGAAGATGCCAGCCATAGCAAAGAACGCCAGGCAAAGTTCAGGTGTTGGCATAAGGGGAGCAATTGTTGTGCCAATGGTCAGGCCGACACCACCCCATAAGACGGTGCGCATGGACCCATCGGTCTTTCCTTTGTCCTTGAACCAAACGGTCACATAGCCGCTTGAGATCGCCGAGATAATACCAAACATGCCGCCGAAAATGCCGTACCAAATACTGAATTGCGGGATCGACCAGCCATGAACGCGATCGAATAAGGAGGGCAGCCAATTCACCCAGCCGTACACGGCCATCAAAATAAACGCGACACCGAAGTGATGACAGATCAGAGTTGTCTTATTCTGATTCAGGAAGGCAAAAATTTCGCCCCATGAGGGCTTCTCACTTTGGTCTTTAGCGATCTCCTTGCGCTTCGGTTCGCGGACCGTGAAGGCCATGAGAAGCGCGGGGACAAGACCCGCGAGGCCGATAATAATAAACACGGCCTGCCAGCCAGGCACTTGGCCTAAGAAAGGCATGTTGACGCCCTGCATCGTGAAAGCGATCAGTAATCCGCCAAAGACATACACCAGGCCCGTGCCGAAGGCTGTCGCCATGGTGTAGATGCCAAAGGCTTTGGGTCGGTCGCGGGGTTCAAAAAGGTCGCCAATGAGAGACGCCGTGCAGGGGTTTAGTGTCGCTTCGCCGATGCCGACACCGACGCGCATACCGAACAGACCACCAAAGCTGCGGACAAGACCGCATCCGGCGGTGAAGAGGCTCCAGACGGCGGTACCAGTAGTCAGAATGCGAACGCGGTTGTAGCGATCAGCAGCCCAGCCAATGGGAATGACGAAAAGGGAATAGAATACGGCGAAGGCCAGGCCTTGGATTTGCCCCATCTGCGTGTCGGTGAAACCCAAGTCCGCTTGGATGGCTGGCGTCAATAGTCCGACGATGAGCCGGTCCATAAAGCCAAAGAAATAGGCGAAACAGATGACCCCAAGACAATACCAGGAATAGCGCGGACTCGATGCTGTAGAGTCAGGTGCTTGGGTTGCTTCGGCCATGGTTCAATATCCCCCCGGAAAAAACTGATTATCGTCTGTAGCAGGCCTTGACCTGATTCGCCAGCATCACAGCCCCTGAATGGGGTTTCCTGCCTCCGTGCGGGTGCCTAAGGTGGGAGAAACAGTCAATCGCCAAAGGATTCGCGAGATGCATGCACTCAATCATTACCGAATGCTGGGCCGCTCTGGGCTCCGTGTGTCTCCTCTGTGTTTTGGTACCATGACCATGGGGCAGCATCGCGAGTGGGCGACTCCGCCAGATGAGTGTAAGCGGCTCATCGACATGTACGCCGATGCGGGCGGTAATTTCCTCGACACCGCGAATATTTATCATTCGGAAGATGTGGTGGGAGATTGCTTAGAGGGACGCAGAGACCGCTTTGTTGTCTCCACAAAGTTCACGTTTGGAATGGACAAAGACGACGCTAACTTTGGTGGCAACAACAGAAAATCACTCAAGCTTTCTGTTGAAGACTCACTGCGTCGTTTGAAGACCGATTATATCGATCTGCTCTATGTTCATTTCTGGGAATTCCGGACACCCATCGAAGAGTTGATGCGCGGTCTCGATGATGTGGTGTCCTCTGGCAAAGTCCTGTACCTCGCCGCGTCTAACTTCCCCGCCTGGAAGGTGTCTGAAGCGAATACCTTGGCAGACTTGCGCGGCTGGAACCGTTTCATCGGCATGCAGGCTCGATACAGCATGGTCGAGCGCACGGTGGAGCGCGAGATAGTGCCCATGGCGGCTGAAATGGGCCTCACTATTCTTCCGTGGGGGCCGCTGGGCAGCGGCGTGCTTACGGGTCGCTATAAGCCGGAGGACCGTGTCGATGCGGATGCCACTGTCGAAGCAGATGGCACACGTCGCTCGCAAGTGGTTAAGACGTCTCTCTCCGACCGCAACCTGGCCATCGTTGCTGAAGTGCAAAAGGTTGCAGAAGAAATTGGGGCCAGCCCGTCACAGGTTGCGCTGCGCTGGTTGATGCAGAAGCCTGGTCGCCCGTTGCCAGTTATTGGCGCGCGCACGGCAGAGCAACTCGAAGACAACTTGGGCGCTGCGACGATTTCCTTAGGCGATGATCAGATGTCACGATTGGATGACGTCAGCGCTATCGAGTTGGGGTATCCCAATGACATCTTCCAGCGCACACAGTTCATGCGTGGTTATGTGGATGGCGGGCATGATCTTGAAGGCGGCTGGGGCGTCGACTACCGTTCGACTTAATCGGCGGGCTTCTGTGCCACGGGCACGAACCACTTCATGGTACCGTCGGGCTGGTCGACCATGCCGCTCCAGATGTTCTCTTTGGGAAACCCGGCTTGCAGGAAAAGATCGTCCGGATTGTTCGTCGCATAAGTCACCAGGTAGGGTTCATTGTTATGCAATTGGTCCCACCGAAAGTCGAACTGTTCGAATAACGGAAATTGATCGAACCGTAATCGTAGGTCTTGATGTACGGCAATGCCGCCTGGCTTCAGGATGCGATAACTTTCTTTGAACATTGCCTCAGTGGTTTTCTGAGCCATCTCATGCATCGCGTTATGAGAGACCACAAGGTCAAAATAGCCGTCTGGGAATTTGGTATCGTCCGCGTTGCGCTGGTGGAAATGCACGGCAACCCCAAGGCTTTCAGCCCGGGCGTGGGCGTACCGTAGCAAGCCTGGTGCGACATCTATGGCGTGCACCTCAGCATCCGGGTAGGCCATCGCATAGGGGGTGGAGGACGACCCTGCAGAGCAGCCGATATCGAGAATTCTTTTGGGCTCAAATCCGGGGTAGCGATCCCGAAGGAACGCTTGAATGATTTCGCCCTTGCTGTAGCCGGTCCCGACCCCAATCCCCATGGAGTAGATGTTACCGCCACCTTCGTAGAGTGCCCCGGCTGTGACATCGCCTTCGCCGCGGTCGTACGCGTATGTGCCGACCTGTCGGTGGATTGAAACTTCGCTCATGCCCTTTGGCACTTTGAAACTTGGGTCTAACTCTAAGGAGCCCTTTTTGTCTGGGGACTCGCTGAGTTTGCGATAGGTCTCTCCAAGGTGGTCGATGTTGCGGTAGATCGGTTCTGAAACGGATTCCCACATCAAGTCCTGGGCCATAGTGTTGAGGGCGATAGACATCTGATAGTCAGGGTCTGACAACATGACATCGCCAATCTCGCGCCAACTTTCTGGAGCGCGACCGTGCGCTTTCTCGAAGGTTGGCTTGCCGCGTTGCTCGTAAATGTCGCGCTTGCGCGGTTGAACCTTTTTGCCAACGTGATGCTTTAAGGACAGCACATACTGCTGCAACGCCAGTTCGTCATGGTTCGGCGGGCTGAGCATTTCATGTTTCGGGTTTCTAACCATGACGATCCTCAGTGAGCAGTGGGTGTCTATGCAATTAGTATAACAGCTCTAGCCTATACCCCAACGCTAGAGGGTCGCTTTGATTCGGATCAGTTAGCAGCAGGGTGCATCGCCCGCCCGCGTTTCAGGTGCTATCCCAGCCTTGGTTTCCTGGGGAGAACGTAGTGAGTCAGGCGAACAATCGAATTCTACTTGCTCGGTAACCTCGATTTGCGCCGGTACGGGGTAAAAATGATCGGCATAGGGTTCCGAGCTCAGAATTTTATAGGTCTTCTCACACACAGCCATCGGTTGGCCGCGGGCATAGGTGTGGCCATCGTCATCTGCGACGCTGGAGAAGGGACCTTTGTAAATCACGGCCTCGTTCTTGTCCCAGCATGGCCCTTCTTTGCCCTTCCAGGCGAGGACCGTGACAGAGCGGTACTCAATGCCTTCAACCACCTGCCAAGGGGTTGAATCGCGCTTGTCCAACGTAATGCCGTAAAAGCCGACTTCTTCTAGCAAGGCGACGAACTCATGTTCTTGCAGGGCGCCTGAAATACAGCCGCTCCACAGGTCGTCATCTTTCTTGAGGTGGTCAGGAGACGTCTCGTCAGAAACGATGTCGGATATTGCGATCCGGCCACCTTTTTTCAGAACGCGGAACATCTCTTCGAAGAGCGCGGGTTTATCTGTATCGGCAACAAGATTGAGAACACAGTTCGAAACGATAACGTCGACGGCGTTGTCTTCAACGAGCGGGTTTTCAATGCGTTGCTTTGCGCGCGCCGTTTCGAAGTCAGCAAGGGCGGCGGCAGAAGTCAGCGGTGCAGCCTCAAGTAGGCGATCAACCTCGGCAAGGTCTGTTGCTAGATCTTCAATATGTCCACGTCGGAAATCAACGTTGGAATAGCCAATCTTGTCCGCGACGATGGGCGCGTTGCGGCGTGCGACGTCCAACATTTCATCGGTCATGTCGATGCCGATAACTTTACCGCTCTCGCCAACAACCTGAGACGCGATGAAACAAATCTTGCCCGTGCCAGACCCGAGGTCGAGAACGGTTTCGCCTTCGCGGACGTACTGTGATGGGTCGCCACAACCGTAGTCGCGTTCAATCACTTCTGCGGGGATGATCTTTAGGTACTGGGGGTCATAATCGACAGGGCAGCATAAAGCGTCTTCCCGCTCTTGAGCACCGGCGCCGTAACGCGCTTTGACCACGTCCTGAACCATATCCTGCATTTATAGAAACCCCTTGAAAACCGAGTGTTTTGTGACTGATTGATCCGCGTCAGGAATTCATACCATATTTTTTCCTAAGCAATCTAAGGTCACGATGACTACCCCTTCACGTTCCCGTGTGGTTTGTTAGCGAAATGAAATCGGTCAACCCTATACTCATAGTGCGCAGTCTGTTGTTCGTCTGCGCTCTCGTCTTCTCGATCCAGCCTGTGTGGGCAGAACCGCCCAAGGTCGCCGGATTCGCGGCGCCGGGCACAGCGGGTGAGGTTTACTGGCAGCGCTTCGCAGATGCCGTAAAGGATTTGAGCGGAGATCGCCTCGATGCCGCCCTCATGGTGCTCGGAGAAGCTGGGCCAGAAGAAACACAATTTTCGGGTCTACGCAGAAATAGGCTTCAGATGGCCGGCATTTCGACGGGTACGCTCGGTCTGGCTGTTCCTGAGTTGGCAATCCTTCGGGCTCCCTTCCTCTTTGAATCAATTGAAGAAGCGTCATTTGTCCTAGACGAATATTTATTGGATTCGCTTTCGCAGAGATTCGCAGAGAAAGATCTCGTACTTCTATCTTGGATGATGGACGGCTGGATGGACTTGTATGCAACGTTTCCCATCCGTCAAATTGCAGACCTTCGCGATCGAAAGATGCGAGTGTCGGCGGATGATTCGGCGCTTCTCTTTATGGCGGCGCTAGACGCCGACGTTATTCAAATTCCTCTAAGTGACGTGATTCCGGGAATGCAGACAGGCTTGGTTGAGGGCGGAGAACAAAGCACCCAAATTTTTGCACTCGCTGGGTTAGATGCGGTCGCGCGTCATTTTGCGCTTACGCATCATTCATACTCAACGGCTGGCGTTGTCGCGAATAAAGCGTGGTGGGATAGTTTGTCGGACGATGACAAGGCGGTTTACCGCGGCGCGGTTCCGAATGCCGCATGGTATCGCGGTTTGGTGCTTGAGCAGAACGAACTCTATCTCGAGCGGGCTGAAGCGGCTGGGCTCAATGTTCTGTATCCGACTGAGCAAGAGCAGCGGACGTGGCGCGCTAAGGGGCAGCGAATACATGCCGACTTAATCGATAAAATAGGCGGTGATGCCGCTGATGTTTATGCCGAGATTATGGGTGCCAAAAAGGCATTTGCCGATCGCCCTCAGTAAGTCGTTCTCAGTAAAGAGATAGGCGTCCAACCGCGATATCTGCTTCGAAGTCGCGCATCCACCCCAAAATGCCAAGACGTAAAAGCCCTTCTAAATTGAGCGGAGTTTCAATCTCGCTGGGCTCGAACGCTGACCATGGCAGTTTGACGGTCGTCCATGACTGAGGCGCTACAAATGAGGCTCGATAGGATTGCTCATACCACCGTACATCCGTGGTCCTGAGGTGGCAGTTGTACTCTTCGCCATTCCCGTAGACGTCAAGTTCCACGCCGTTGAAGCGGCGTCCATCAAAGGGCTTTCGGTTCTCGCCAAGGTCAATTGCCAACTGAATGAACCCTCCACCCTGGGTATTTACAGTGCCTGTGAGCCGGATACAGGGCCGACCATTAATCTCGTCCAGAACGGTTGTTCCTGTGCTGCGTCCCCCCATAACCTGATCGGTAAAGCCCATCCAGCGGTTGCCAGATAAGGCCGTGCTCGTTCCAGATGTGAAATCATCGATTAAAAGTGTACTTGCTGCTTGAGCAGAAGCTTTGCCGACAGCCATCGATGCCGTTGATCCGATCATGAACGCGCGCCGATACATCATCGGCCTCCTGTTGTTAGGGTTTTACTTATTACGGTCAGTGGGTGGTTTTGGATTGAAAGGCCACCTAGTCGCATCGGTGAAACCGGTCATAATGACTTCAGTGATAAAAAAGTTCCTTGGGGGGAATATGAGTGATTCAAAGAGCCCGGAGATAAAACTACCTCTGGCTGTTGCCATCGGATGGGGCGTTGGCACCATTGTACCATCCATCATGTTCAACGTTACGAACGTATTCCTGGTGCGGTTTATGACCGATTTCCTTGGTATTGCCGCGGTCACGGCCGGTATTGCTGTGGCTGCGTCCAAAGTCTACGACGCTGTTACAGATCCGGTGATGGGCACGATCAGTGATCGGACCCGCAGCCGATGGGGGAGACAGAGGCCTTATCTGATTTTAGGCGCTGTTGTGTCGGGAGCGGCACTTGTGGCGCTATTCGGCGTTCCCAGTGGCCTTACCGGGACATCTGCCGCTTGGTACATGCTCGGCGCGCTGATTCTTTACTCCACGGGCTATACGATCTTTAACGTGCCTTATCTCGCAATGCCTGCGGAAATGACTGAAAATTACCATGAGCGATCTTTCCTCATGTCGTGGCGGGTTGTGGCAATTAATGTGGCCCAAGTTATCGGGCTTATTCTTGGTCCGATCCTATTGGTGAAGGCAGGAGGTGCTCGCCCGGGTTACGCCATTGTGGGGTGGACCATGGCTGGCGTCATCGTCTTAGCAGGGTGCCTAAGCTTTGCGATGACAAGTAAGGCACCACGCCGCGAAGTGCCTGCTGGTCCTGCACCGAAGTTTAAAGATCAAATTCGCACAGTCGGTCAAAACAAGCCGTTCCTTCAGCTCTTGGGCATTAAGTTTTTCATGTTGTTGGCTAACGCGTTTTCTTTCGGTGCTTACGCATACTTCGTTCAAAGGGTGTTGGAGCAATCTGACACTGTTTTGTCGTACATGTTTACGACATCGACGATTGCAGGTTTGCTAGCGATTCCCATATGGCTTCGCGTTTCCCGAAAAATTGGCAAACCAAAAGCGTTAGTCGCGGCTTGTTCTATTCTGGCATTAAGTGCTGCGTCTTGGCTGCTGGCTGGGCCAGGAGAACCCCTTATTATGATTCTAATGAGGCCGCTTGGAACCGGTATCGCAGCTGCAGGCATGTTGATCGTTGGACAGTCTATGCTGCCCGATACCATCGAATATGATCGTCGCAGGACCGGCCTCGAGCGGGCTGGTATCTTTGCCGGCTTTTATACGACTGCAGAGAAGTTTGCTTATGCACTCGGCCCCGCCCTGACAGGGCTTCTACTTGGGTCTATGGGGTATGTTGCTGGAACACGGGGCGCTGCAATTGAACAACCGGATAGCGCTATTACGGCCATCTACATCGCTGTTGGTTGTGTGCCGCCTGTATGTTTGCTCATCGCATGCAGCATCTTGTTCTTCTATAAATTAGATGAAGAAAAGCTGAAGTCTACGGTCAAAGAAACCTAAGTCATTTGGCATAAAAAAACGGCGTCACTTGTTCAAAGTGACGCCGTTTTACATTTGAATGGGAGAGGGGGGTTAATCCATCTCCGCCTGAAGCATCTCGTCGAGTTTCTCTAAGAATTGGCTGGTTGTCATCCAGGCCTGCTCAGGGCCGATAAGGATGGCCAAGTCTTTTGTCATGAAGCCACTCTCAACGGCAGCGACGCAGACTTTCTCTAAAGTCTCAGCGAATTTAATGACGTCAGGTGTGCCGTCAAATTCACCTCGGTATTTAAGGCCACTGGTCCATGCGAAAATGGACGCGATCGGATTGGTTGACGTTTCTTTGCCTTCTTGGTGCAAGCGGTAGTGACGGGTCACTGTCCCATGTGCTGCTTCCGCTTCCACAGTTTTGCCATCCGGCGTCATTAGAACCGACGTCATAAGGCCTAATGAACCAAACCCTTGAGCCACTGTATCCGACTGCACATCGCCGTCGTAATTCTTACAGGCCCAAACATATCCGCCAGACCACTTCATTGCACAGGCGACCATGTCGTCGATTAAGCGGTGCTCATACGTGAGACCCTTGGCATCGAATTGGTCTTTGAATTCACTGTCGAAGACTTCTTGAAAGAGATCTTTGAAGCGTCCGTCGTAAGCTTTTAAAATCGTGTTCTTAGTTGATAGATAAACAGGATAGTTGCGTTGCAGGCCGTAATTCATACAGGCCCGTGCAAAGCCACGAATCGACTCATCAAGGTTGTACATGCCCATGGCAATGCCAGGTTCATCAAATTTGTAGACTTCCAAGTCGATTGGGTCGCTGCCATCTTCGGGTTGGAATTTCATGGTCAGCGTGCCGGCACTAGGGACTTTAAAGTCTGTTGCACGGTATTGATCACCAAAGGCATGGCGGCCGATCACGATGGGCTGCGTCCAACCAGGAACATAACGCGGGACATTCGAGCAGATGATTGGTTCGCGGAAGACGGTGCCGCCGAGAATGTTGCGGATCGTGCCGTTTGGCGAGCGCCACATCTTCTTCAGGCTGAACTCTTCAACCCGGTGTTCGTCAGGTGTGATGGTGGCGCACTTTAACGCCGACGCCGTGTTCTTTAATGGCGTTGGCTGCATCGATGGTGATCTGGTCGTCAGTGGCATCGTCGCGGGCTTCGACGCCCAGATCGAAGTACTTCAAGTCGACGTCGAGGTACGGGAGAATCAGCTTGCCCTTAATGAACTCCCAAATGATTCGTG
Organism: uncultured Rhodospirillaceae bacterium; assembly: GCA_943787205.1. Taxonomy (GTDB): domain Bacteria; phylum Pseudomonadota; class Alphaproteobacteria; order Rhodospirillales; family Rhodospirillaceae; genus WLXB01. The sequence goes on along the minus strand of CALSLN010000009.1, from coordinate 160,747 downwards.
TCATCTCATCGCCGTCGAGCTCGACGATGGGGTTCTTAACTTTGATCTTGCTCACGTGATGGCTCCCTTCCGCAGCGGGCTGTGTCCCGCTTGGTCTTTTGGGGCATATGGCCCCGTGTTTGAGTGCCGGGAAAGTAGGGCAAGGGGGCGTTTGGGCGCAAGCCTCGTGAGTGCGAGTCAGTTCAGGTTTCGGACAGATTCGGATGCTCCAGGACCGGGCGTCGGCTGTAAATCGGCGAGTTTCCGGCGAATCGTGGGCAGAATATCGGCCACAGACCGGACGGCAGTGAACGAGCTCTCCGGTCGGGCCATAGCCGAAAACCCACCGTCGTTCATCCAGCTTCTGCGAGTGCCACCGAGATCAGGTCATCCAATACCCCTTCCAGTTGGCGAGGACGACGGGCTTATGTGGTGCACGGACAGCTGCCGCCAGGTGATGATCTCGAGAAATTCTTCCAGTGTTCCGATGCCACCAGGAAGAATACGCAGAAGGCGTCCGACCGCTCGAACATCACGTCTGTTTTCTGGCTGTGCATGCTCAGGGACAACGACCATCTCGGCGGATTGGTGGCCGATTTCCCGGTCGTTGAGGAACTCGGGTATGACTCCAAGGTTGCCTGGCCGCCATCGAGTTGAGGATACAGCGTCACGAGACGGCGCCCATGAGGCCGACGGAGCCGCCCCCGAAAACGAGCCAATGTACTCTGTGAGTCTGAGCCATGGCCTCGCCAAGTTCTGTGACGCAAAGCTTACAGAAGTCGGGGTCCGTCTCCTGCACCGGGAGCCGCAAAAGACGCAGAGGCTAAAGCCAACTTCTTGAGAATGGTTCGGGAGCATGGTTTCGTGCCATAGGGCTGGAATGAAGCCCGGGTTGCCAGTGATGATACGGAACTATGTAGTGCTTAGAAACGCACTGAATCCGTACGCTGAATTCGACTAGACGATGAAGAGCCGACAGAGACAACCAGGGATTCGGCCGGAGGAAAATATGACGTTTAAGTATCTAGGCGCAGCACTTGCTGCCGCAGTCTTCACATTCGGACTTTCTACAGCGCACGCTGCAGACAAGGACGTTATCGATTATCGCCAAAACTTGATGAAATCTCTAGGCGCGCATGCGGCTGGACTTGGGGCAATCGCCCAAAACAAAGTTCCCTATGGTGACAATCTCGCATACCACGCGGATGCGATTGCAGCCGCTGCTGACGCCGCTCAGTTGGCTTTTGAACAGAATCTCCCTGGCGGAACTGCCGCCGCGAATATTTGGGAAGACTGGGAAGACTTTAGCGCGCGGTTTGAAGCGCTAGCGAACTCAGCAAGAGAAGTTGCAGCCGCTGCCCGGAGTGGTGGAATGGCAGAAGCGGGTCCAAAAATGGGCGGCTTGTTCACATGTAAATCTTGCCACGACATCTATAGAACTGAGTAAGACGTTCTAAGACTTTAGAGTTTGACCGCCAGTTCTTCGCAGGACTGGCGGTTTTTCTATGTCTGAATGGGTTTAGAGCCCCTCGGCATTCAACAAAAGCCACATAAGAACAGCGACACCTATAGCGATTGCGGCTCCAAGGCCTGCATTTGCAAAGGATAAATTCGGTTGTTGTTCGCCGTCAGGCAATTTGCGGTGCCCCGTGATCATCGCAATGATGAGATCCTGTTTCTTAACGAGCCAGTAAAACAGGTTCGCTGCTATGTGCAGCACGATCAGCGTGACCAGGCCGTACTCCCAAATTCGCTTGTGGATACCAGTAACCTCTTTGCTGGTTTCATCTGTCACGAGGAACGCAAGGGGACCCTTGGTTGCGAAAAAAGAGTCGTCTTGTGAAAAAAGTCCTGTTCCAGCCTGCGCCAGAAGCGCCAACAGAATAATCATGACGACGGCGCCACCGGCGGGATTGTGACCGGCAAAGAAGGCTGAGGGACCTTTAAAAACCGTTTTGACGTAAGTGAGTGTTTTGGCGGGGCCCGCGATAAAGTTTGTAAACCGAGCCGTCGTTGATCCTGTTAGGCCCCAAACGACCCTAAAAATAACAAGCCCGAGGATTGTTACGCCGCTTAAGACATGGACATTCATGTTCGAAATGAATCGATCCGTACCTGGAACCGTGAAATCCAGACCTCCGATTTCTCCAGTGACGTAGCTGAGCGCAATGAAAGCGACCAAGAGCCAGTGAAAAAATCGGACCCAGAGATCCCAAACTTTGACTGTTAGTTTAGTGCTTGGTCCGGAATTTGGAGTGTCTGTCATAACAAATCCTATCATAGCTATGCTTGACCGCCTTCAAGGCAGACTGCTATTCGCATAAGGACATCATAAAGGGCGGGCCTTATCGGGAGCAATCGTGCGCTTCATCCGTTGGCCCGAAAAATCTATTGGCTGGATTGCTACCGTATTTCATTCCGTTTGGCGTGGCATTAGCCACGGGGGGAGCCTTGCGCCTAGCTGCAGGCCCTGAACGTGGGGCACGCGTGGCGGGGCTATGCATTCTTTTTGGGTTTGCAGCGGCCTGGAACTGGCTGCTCCTGACACCTTGGGTCCCGGTTGATGCTCTCAGTCGCGTGATACATATCGCGATTGGCGGATTTGTAATTGGATTCGCGCTAGATCTTATTCAGCCAAAACGGTCATGGGGCGTTGGTCTTTCCGTTGTTTACGCTATCGGTAGCGTTTGGAGCACGATCTCCGGCGGTTTGCTTGGCCCCGCTCCATCCGAAGCAGGGGGCTGGCTTAGGTTGGTCCTGTACCTGTCACTTTGGTTCGGACTGATCCGGCGTCTCAACGTGCTGCGCTCAGAGGGGCCCTCTGGTTTAGTCATTTGCGTCATGTTGTCACTGGGGCTTGGCTTAGTTGCTCAGATGTCAGGAGAGGGCTCGATTGCGGCTGTTGCCTACTGCCTGGTGGCGGCTTTAGCAGGATACCTGGCTCTGTCATGGATTTTAGCACTCGCTATTGGAAATGCCGTGGTTCTAGGCGGCGGCGGTGCTGTCTTAGGGGTCGCAATGGCGCTTTTGGAGCCCTCGTCCCAAGCGTCGGCGGTCGCGCTCTTGTGCCTTATTCTAGTGCCATTCGCGGATGGGACCGCTAAACGGTTGCCTCTTGGTCCGTCTGCATTTCGACCAGCACTTTACCCTCTAGCGTTGATGGTGATTGCCCTATTACCGATATCCTTGGCGGCGATCATGGCGTTCTTATTCGCTGGTCGCTAACGAACGTCATCACAGGTCGGCGACTAGATCGCCTCGCCCGTTGCTTCGAAGCCCGCAATCCCGTACTAAAAGAAAAAGCTCGGGCTAGCTGAGAGGTGCTGTGAACCGTCCGCTTCTGGTTGCGATTATTGGCGTTTTAGTCGTGATTGCAGCCATTGTATTGAATTTTACTTTGGAAGACCCCGGCGTTCCTGCGCCGGAGCCTGCTGCCGTTGACCTCTGGCAGCACGGTTAATGGCGAGTCCGATCAGGATAGGGCGTCAGAAACAGGTGGCCCCGTATTACCCAGCTTCGATGTCGTTCGTATTGACCCTCAAGGCAATACTGTCATGGCGGGGCGGGCAGGTCCGCTAGCCACCGTTATTGTCCTCGATGGGGAAACAGAAATTGGGCGCATTGCGGCGGATGGTCGAGGAGAATGGGTCTTTATTCCGCCTGAAGCGCTGGGGGCTGGCACACATGAATTGTCGCTACGCGTAGACCAGGATGACTCAGAGGCCTTGGTTTCAGACAGTGTCGTAGTGATGTCGATCCCTGAACAAGATGGTGACATCTTAATTATAGAAACTGCCCGTGGCGGCGGAGCGAGTAGAATTCTTCAAGCACCGTCGCAGAAGAGTGCGATCGACCTTAGTGTTGAGACGGTTGACTATGATGACCAAGGTCGGGTTTTCCTTAGTGGTCAAGCATTGGCCGGGAATAGTATTCAGATCTATCTCGACAATGCTTTTGCGGGCCGTGCTGAGGTCGATAGCACCGGGTACTGGAGTATCGAATCCAGTGAGCTTGCGATGCCCGGGCAACATACAGTTAGAGCAGACGAACTAGATGCCGAAAGCATGGTTATTGCGCGGGTTGAGGTGCCATTTAATAGACAGCCCCCACAGCCAGGCGCACAAACCGGAGCAATTACGGTTGTGAAGGGAAATAGCCTGTGGCGAATTGCGCGGCGGGTATACGGCGAAGGTGTCATGTTTACGCTGATTTATGAAGCCAACCAGGACCAGATCAAAGACCCGGATTTGATATATCCGGGACAGGTCTTCACGTTGCCGGTTCGGGACCGGCTATAGCCCATAAATAGGGCACGCTTTGGGTTACGGCTAAAAACCGCTAAACTCAGTATCCAGAAACCAATATAAAAATATATCGCTCGGGGAGTGGCCAGTGAACAGCCGTGAAATTACTTGGAAAGATTATCTGTTTCCGCCTTTGCATCCTGAGGGGCCGGGGTTCTTGGCCCTCTTTGCTTTTGCGACGTTCATACTCGGGTTGATTTGGTCCCCGCTTGGCCTGGTTGGAGGAGCGCTAACTGTCTGGTGTTTCTATTTCTTCCGCGACCCGGATCGCGTTACGCCTGACCGTGAAGGGCTCGTCATCAGTCCGGCCGATGGTGTGGTGCAATCGATCATCGAGATGAACGGTCCTCCCGAACTCGACCTTGAGCAAAAGACATTCACCCGGGTCAGCGTCTTTATGAGCGTGTTTGATTGCCATGTTAATCGCATACCTATCGCCGGCGAGATTACGAAAGAAGTCTACGTTCCTGGCCTCTTTTTGAATGCCACCTTAGACAAGGCGAGCGCTGATAATGAGCGGCAATGTTTGCAGGTTATGTCGAGCATTGGCAAAGAATTCGCTGTCGTTCAAATTGCCGGGTTAGTGGCGCGTCGCATCCGGTGTGATGTTCAGACAGGTCAGTCTCTCGAGACTGGCGAGCGTATCGGTCTTATTCGATTTGGAAGCCGAGTCGATGTTTACTTGCCGACGGGTGTGAATCCACTGGTGTGTCTTGGTCAAAAGATGGTTGCTGGTGAGACTGTCCTCGCAGATGCGAATTCTAGTGAAGAGCAACGCGATGGTGAGGTTCGTTAAATGACGGGGAACGCGGCCAACGATCAGGAGAAAGAACGGGCGCAACCGCGCACGATGTCTTTCAATAAACTGTTCCCGAATATGTTGACTGTGTTGGCGCTATGCAGTGGCTTAACGTCGATCCGTTTTGCAATAAGCGAGGACTGGGAAAGATCTGTTATCGCTCTCGTTATTGCGTGTTTTCTCGATGGTATTGATGGCCTCGCGGCTCGCTTGTTACGTGGCACGACAAAGTTCGGCGCAGAACTGGATTCGCTGTGCGATGCCATCAGTTTTGGGATGGTGCCGTCAATCTTGCTTTATCTATGGGCCATGCAAGGAGCCGGGACTTTAGGTTGGGCCTTATGTCTTCTCTACGCAGTGTGCTGTGTTCTCCGTCTTGCACGTTTTAATACGATGGTTGGAGATCCTGGGCTTCCCAGTTGGGCTCATAACTATTTTACCGGCGTCCCGTCTCCAGCGGCCGCTGGGCTCGCTATTCTGCCAATGATTTTGTCGTTCTACTTCGACGCGGGCGTGTTTAGTAGCCCTTGGGTCTTAGGTATTTTCCTTGGAACGGTGTCTTTTTTAATGGTTAGTAAGGTGCCGACGTTCTCGATTAAGAAGCTACGTGTACCTCGCCAATTCGCACTTCCTATGATGATCCTAATCGCGTTATTTGCAGGTTTCATGGTCACGGAAACCTGGATAACGCTCGGCCTTATGGGCTTGGTCTACCTGGGTAGTATCCCTTTCAGCATTATCACGTTCACCCGCCTGTCTAAGCGTGGTGGCCTGACCCAAGAAGAACTTGCTGAAGTCGAAGCCGAAGATTAACTCAATCTACTCTGCTGGCTGACTAACAAGACCAGATTTCATTGAACGCCGCCGTGCAAACTTAGCCTGTATATCTGTACGAAATTTCAGTGCGCACGGAGTGACGACCAACGTGAGAACGGTGGCGAACGTTAGCCCACAGACGATGGCGATAGAAAGCTGTTGCCACCACTGCAGTGATGGCGCGCCGATGTGAACGGCCCGCTGAACAAAATCGACATTGATTTGGAACATCATTGGCATCAATCCGAGCACCGTCGTTACTGTCGTCAGTAAAACGGGCCTTAGGCGCTGCGCACCGGTCTGTATTATGGCTTGAACTGGATCATCAAAGTTCTTCTTAAGCCGATCATAGGTATCGATGAGCACGATATTATTATTCACAACTATACCGGCCAAAGAAATGACGCCAACGCCAGACATAACAATACCAAAGGGCTGTTGGAAAATGAGTAGTCCTAAAAACACGCCGATGGTCGACATGAGCACTGCGCTCAAAATGAGGAACGCAGAGTAAAAACTATTGAACTGAGTGACGAGAATGACACCCATTAAAAACAGGGCGACTATGAAGGCGCGTTGAAGAAACGCAGCAGATTCCTGTTGCTCTTCATCCTCGCCTTTGAAAGCCCACGATATTTCCGGGTTCCAGTTTTCGTTCTCTTTAAGCCAGCCCTCAATTGCACGAACTTTTTGATCTGGCAAAATGCCATCTTCGACGCTGGCGATGATCGAAATAACACGCCGACTATCTATGCGATTGATCTCACCTGAGTCTTGTTTGGCGACACGGCGAACGAAACTAGATATGGGGACTTGGCCTGCTGGCGTAGTAACTCTGATTTCGTCGAGTTCGTCGAGGGTCCGGTATTCTTCTGGAAAACGCACGACAATATCAATCTCGTCGTCAGCGTCATCCGGCCGATAATCTGAAAGCTTCAAGCCCTCTGTTACCAATTGAACCATGTCGCCGATGCTGCCGATGTCGACACCAAACTTCGCTGCCTGCGCCCGATCGACTTCGAGTTCCCATTCAATGCCGGGTAATGGCAAGGTGTCCTCAATGTCTACAAAGCCACCGATTCGACCTAACTCTCCGCGAACCATGGCGACATGCTCAGCGAGCACATCGAAGTCCTGTCCCATGAGATTGAGGTGAAATTGGCGACCGGTCGGCGGGCCCATTTTCTCTTCCCACACTTCAATCTTTACGCCAGCTAAGTCTGATAGGCGTTCACGCATATCTGCGACGACTTCAGTGGACGTGCGTCGGTTCTCCCAATTCTTGTATTCGAATTGAACGGCGCCGACGATGTCAGCTGATCCTCCGTCCCGATAGCGGGCGCCGGCAGCTGACCGCGCATAGAGAGTGCTGAACTCTGGTAGGTCGAAAATACGCTCTTCGACCTGGCGCGTTAGTCGATCTTTGTCGTCTACCGATAGGTTGCCTCTGGCATGGACGTATACGGCACCTCTTTCCGGCTCAGATTCAGGCATAAATTCGATGCCTTTGCCGAAGTTCCAATACAGAACTTGAGCGGATACCAGCATGACGACCGCTCCGATGAGGACCGCACCAGAGTTGCTCAAGGCGCGGCTTAGTAACCGCGCGTAAGCGCCTGTCAGACCGGGTAGGGCTGTTAGATCGGCACTTTGGCCAGCCGCCATTGCTCGCATAAGGTCTGGATTGCCGATCCCTGGTCGACCAACCCGTGACCCTAACGTCGGAACGAAAATCAGCGCCATGAGGAGTGAGGCTGTCAGCGTTGCGATCAAAGTAATCGGCAGATACTTCATGAACTCGCCAAACAATCCGGTCCAGAACAGAAGAGGTGCAAATGCGGCGAGCGTTGTTGCTGTTGATGCAGTAACCGGCCAGGCCATTCGCTTTGCAGCTAACCCATAGGCTTCTTTTCTATCTAAGCCTTCCGCCATTTTCCGATCAGCGTATTCCGTCACCACGATCGCGCCGTCAACCAACATGCCAACCGATAGGATAAGGCCGAATAGCATCACCATATTGATGGTCATGCCAAAGGTGTAGAGGACAAGAATACCCATCAGAAATGAACCCGGGATTGCGATACCCACCAAAAGTCCAGTGCGTAACCCGAGCGCGGCGACCACGACGATCATGACGAGCAGCACCGCCGTGACAACGTTGTTTTGCAGCTCGAACAGCATGTCCTTGATCATTTTTGATTTATCTTGGAAGTAGTTGACCTGAATGCCGGGGGGGCCATGACTTCCGATCTTCCTCAACGATGGCGCGCACGATTTCGACGGTCTGAAGAATGTTCTCTCCGACTCGTTTGGAAATCTCTAACGTCAAAGAGGCCTGGCCGTTAACACGCGCATATCCATCGGCGTCCTTGAAGGTTCTGCGACCTTTTGCAACATCTCCAACGGATATGGATGCGTCGCGGGTCGAGACGACGGGTAACTCAAGAACGTCTTCCACACCTTCAATCAGGCCCGGGACATTGATGGAAAATCGACCTGTGCCGGTGTCTAACTCTCCAGCCGCAACAACTGTGTTGTTGCGATTTAAGAATTCTGTGAATTCATTTGCATCGATCCCATATGACTTAAGAAGAGCAGGGTCGATGATAACTTCCATCTGCTCTTCACGGTCTCCGGCGATATCTGCTTCTAGCACGCTCGGAACATCTTCAATTTTATCTTTAAGGCGCTTTGCAATGGTGAATAGGGTTCGTTCAGGGACATCGCCGGACAGGCTAACCGCTAGGATTGGCAGTAGGCTCATGTTCACTTCGTTGACTGTCGGTTCTTCAGCGCCGGCAGGCAGTTCAGCTTTGGCAACGTCAACGGCTTCGCGGACATCTTGTATTGCTTTGTCGACGTCAAAACCGGCCTCAAATTCTAGAGTGACATTCGCCCCATTAGGATAGGACTGGCCTTTGATTTCTTTGACGCCTTCGACGGATCGCATTTCTCGTTCCATGGGACGCACAAGAAGGCGTTCGCCATCCTCAGGCGAAATGCCACGGTAGACCATGCTGACGTATATGGTCGGCACCGGAATGTCAGGTTCGGCTTCTTTGGGAATATCAATAAAAGCAATAATCCCAGCCACGAGAATCATGGCGAGGAGAGACAGGACCGTGCGCGAGCGACCCAGGGCCGCTTCTATGAGGGCCGTCATTGTTGGGGTCCTTCACGTTGAGCAACTTTCGTTTGGTCAATTTCTGTAGATGGCAAGCCTCCGACAGGTCCGATGAGACTGGTATCGATCAAGACGGGATCTACTTTTTGACCAACGATCACGAACTCTTGGCCCACGGTAATAATTTCGACGGTTGGCGAAAGACCGACCAGCCATACGCTGTCGGCCGAGGCAGACGATGTCGATACTTCCACGAAGGATACAATGCCTTCTGAATTAACAATTTTCACGCCTACAGCACCGCTGCTATCCAGTGTTAGTGCTGCCGGTGGCACGCTATGAGCCATTACTTCCTGGGCGGGTAGGCGCAATGTTGCCGTCATACCGTCGATGTAGTCGCCATTCGGGTTAGGCACAGAAATTTCGACGGAGAATGTTCGGGTTTCCGGTGAGGCTATGCTTGAAACAAAAGAGACTTCGCCTTGGACGGTCCGGCCATCGATGAGATCAGCGCTTGCTCTTGTTCCTGCTTGAACTTCACCGACAGCGAGCTCTGCTAGTTCACCGATGACTAGTATTGGATCTAGATCGACCATATCGGCAATTTCATCACCAAGACGCAAGTAGTCGCCAACTTCAGCGTGATTGCGATTGAAGATACCATCGAATGGAGCGCGCATAGTTGTGCGTGCAAGCTCTAGTTCAGCAGATCGCAGATCAGCACGCGCAGATTCCAACTCGGCCTTGGCGTTGGCAAGCGATACTTCAGACGTAAATGATTTTTTCGAAAGGTTCTCTGAAGCGCTAAATTCCATTTTCCGCTTTGCCAAAAGGGCTTCAGCTTTTGTGAGGAGAGCTTTGCGATCTTCTATTGAAAACCGAACAAGGGGATCGCCTTGCTTGACGATTGTGCCCCTGGGCACAACCATTTCTGTGACGGTTCCTTCGATTTCTGATCGCATGGTAATCTGTCGCGAGGCCTCTGTTCGCCCAGCGATTTTGATTTCTCGTATGCGCGGGACAGCACGCGATCGCATCACCTGAACGCGTTGAAGGCCTTCGGGTTTATTCAAGTTTGCTTGCTCGATAGCAGACAACTCGATTTCTTTTTCAGACTTAAACACAACACCAGAGGCGACCCACAGGGTTGCGGCAGCGGCGATGCCACCAGCAATTAAATATGACCTGTTCATTGCATGCTCCCTGACACTGCGGGTTGGTTCTTTATAGCTATGGTCGAGTCCAAGGCTAAGTTGCTTTCTTCTGTAAGGTCGGCACGGTGGGTCCGAAGGTAATCAAGCGCAGTTTCGTACATGGTGATTCCAAAATTATGAACAAATCGCCGAACAGCAGGCAGGTCTGTGTCGTCTCCGCAGTCGTGTATGCTGCCAAGGCGACCTTCGTAGTCTGCGATATAACGGTCGATGAGATTTAAGACGTTGGCGCGAGGTAGGTGGTCGCCAAAGGATAGAATGAAAAGCATCTCAGAGCGCATCTTGTCAGGTGCGGGTGTCGAGGCCAGGGCATCCAAGAATGCGGCACGACCGTCCGATGTAATGCTGTAAACTTTCTTATCCGGCCGGCCATCTTGCTCTGCCACGCAACATGTTGCCCATTCCTTATCAAGCAAAACGGTCAGTGCTGGGTAAATCGACCCATAGCTCACGTCATAGATGGCGCTAAAGGGGCCGCCTTCGAACAGCTTGCGAATTTCGTAGCCTGAGGCTTCGCCATGCATCAGCGCGCCTAGGCATAGTGTTTTTGCGTCCACGGTAGACCTCAGATTTTTAGGTTGAGTGGGTTTGCTTGTCACAACCCTAAAGGTGAACGGTTTGTATCGGTTCGATATATGCTGGGTCAATATACATTTGTTCCCTATCTGCTATGCGTTCGGCGAATAGCAGGTGGAATAAAACCATTTTTTATAATGGGTTATGTAGGCTTAAGGCCCTTAGCGACGGCGTGATTGTTGACGTTTGCGAACAGCTCTGCCCTTACCCTTAGCTCCGGGCTCTGGAACTTGGGCGCGTTTTGCCTCTGCTTCAGCTTGGGGACCGGAGATGGCGTCTGGAGCGGTTTCGAGCTCTAAGTTTTCTAGTCGGCGGATTTCATCACGTAGCCGGCCAGCTTCTTCGAACTCGAGGTCTCCGGCAGCTGCCTGCATTTTTTTCTCGAGGTCGACGATAACGGCTCGCAAATTGTGACCGAGCAACTCTGTTTCTTCTGCAAGGCCAGTATCAACAGTAACCCGGTCTTGCTCGTAGACACTTTCTAGAAGGTCTCCGATTTCTTTGCGTATGCCTTCCGGTGTTATGCCGTTGTCCACGTTAAAGGCTTGTTGCCGTTCCCGTCGGCGATTTGTTTCGCTGATCGCGGTTTCTAGGCTCCCAGTCATTTTATTTGCGTATAGAATGACTTTCCCATCAATGTTGCGGGCCGCTCTTCCTATCGTTTGGATTAGAGAACGTGCTGAGCGCAGAAAGCCTTCTTTATCGGCATCCAGGATGGCGACCAGGCTGCATTCTGGAATGTCGAGACCTTCACGGAGAAGGTTGATGCCGACTAAAACGTCAAACACACCGAGACGTAGGTCACGAATGATCTCGATGCGCTCGAGTGTATCGATATCTGAATGCATGTAACGGACGCGTACACCATGCTCGGTGAGGTACTCGGTGAGATCCTCAGCCATACGCTTGGTTAAAGTGGTGACCAACGCCCTCATGCCTTTCGCCGCGACGTCGCGCACTTCAGATAAAAGGTCGTCTACTTGGCTATCGGCGGGCCTAATTTGGCAAACCGGATCGATCAACCCGGTGGGCCGAATGATTTGCTCAACGAACGCTCCACCTGTTCGTTCCATCTCCCAATCGCCCGGTGTCGCAGACACGAAGACAGTTTGGTGGCCGCATCGTTTCCCATTCTTCGAACTTCAACGGACGGTTGTCGCGGCAGGATGGTAGTCGGAATCCGAAGTTTGAAAGCGTCGACTTACGCACAAAATCGCCTTTGTACATGCCGCCAATCTGAGGCACCGCGACGTGACTTTCATCGACGAAGAGTAGGGCGTCGTCAGGTATGTATTCAAACAGTGTCGGTGGCGGCTCACCAGGCGCTCGACCGGTGAGGTAGCGGGAGTAATTTTCGATCCCCTTGCAATGCCCGGTTGTCTCCATCATCTCCAGGTCAAACAAGGTCCGTTGTTCGAGGCGTTGTGCCTCAAGCAATTTTCCTTGGTCGTTAAATTCGTTCAGCTGATTTTTTAATTCGGCTTTAATTCCTTTGACGGCCTGGGACAGCGCTGGTCTAGGCGTCACATAGTGACTGCTGGGGTAGACCGTGATTCTTTGTAGCGCCGCCGTCTTCTCACCGGTCAATGGATCGAATTCTTGGATCGACTCAACCTCGTCGCCAAAAAGGGACAGGCGCCACGATCGGTCTGCATAGTGGGCAGGGAATATCTCAATGACGTCGCCACGGACCCGAAAGGTGCCGCGAACGAAGGACATATCATTGCGCTTATACTGAAGGGCCACCAACTTTCGTATCAGTTCTGCCCTAGGAAAATCCTTACCTTCCTCAATGGCAAACGTCATACGGGAGTACGACTCGACCGATCCTAATCCGTATAGGCAGGATACGGAGGACACGATAATCACGTCACGGCGTTCTAAAATGGACCGTGTCGCCGAATGACGCATTCGGTCGATCTGTTCGTTAATGCTGGCGTCTTTTTCGATATAGGTGTCGGTTCGGGGGACGTACGCCTCTGGCTGGTAATAATCGTAATAAGACACGAAGTATTCGACTGCATTGTCTGGGAAGAAGCTTTTGAACTCCCCGTACAGCTGGGCGGCCAGTGTTTTGTTGGGCGCTAAAATTAAGGCAGGGCGCCCCGTCCGCGCAATAATCTGGGCCATGGTGAAGGTTTTGCCAGACCCGGTGACACCGAGAAGAACCTGGTCACGCTCAGCCGCGTTGAGGCCCTTTTCCAAATCAGCGATTGCGGCCGGCTGGTCACCCGCTGGCTCAAACGCACTGACGAGTCGGAATTCTGGGCTCTCTCCAGCGTCGGGTTTCTCATGTGTTGGCAGGGTCACGGACATGGCCGTTAACATAGGGATTGTTCTAAGTGATCACTAGGCCTGAAAAAACGCTCCTGACACTCTTTTCAAGCAGGATCATGGTTGCGCGTTGCACCCCATAGCAGTAGCTTCCGCGCGGCCTACACTATTTTTTGAACCCCTTTCCGGGAGAAAACCCGTGTCCATTATTGCCCAACGTATGTCATCCATTAAACCGTCCCCGACCATGGCTGTAACTGCCAAAGCTGGTGAACTTAAAGCACAGGGCGTTGATGTCATTGGGCTAGGCGCCGGGGAGCCTGATTTCGATACGCCGGATCACATTAAAGAGGCGGGTAAGGCAGCGATTGATGCCGGTAAAACGAAATATACGCCCACCAACGGCATTCCTGAATTGCGTAAAGCTGTTGTTGATAAGTTTCAGCGCGAAAATGGCCTGTCCTACGATATGAGCCAGGTCCATATTGGTGTTGGCGGCAAGCAGGTCTTGTTCAACGCTATTATGGCGACTGTGAACCCGGGCGATGAGGTCATTATCCCAGCACCCTACTGGGTCAGTTATCCAGACATGGTTCTGATTGCAGAAGGTACACCGGTGTTTGTTGAATGCACCGAAGAAGAAGAATTTAAGTTGTCGCCCGAAAAGCTTGAGGCTGCGATTACCGATAAGACCAAGTGGCTCATTCTCAATAGCCCATCAAACCCAACCGGCGCTGCATATACAGCAGATGATCTCCAGGCAGTGGCTGATGTGCTGCTCAGGCACCCGCATGTGTGGGTCATGACTGACGATATGTATGAGCACCTTGTGTACGACGACTTTGAGTTCAAGACGCTTGCGCAGGTTGAGCCAAAATTGTTCGACCGAACCTTAACCATTAACGGTGTCAGCAAGGCTTTTGCGATGACTGGTTGGCGTATGGGCTATGCCTGTGGCCCGGTCGATTTGATCAAGGCGATGAACAATATTCAGTCTCAAAGTGCGTCACATACGAGCTCTATGACTCAGGCTGCGTGTGTTGAAGCGCTGAATGGCCCGATGGACTTTTTGGCTGAACGCAATGCCGTCTACAAAGAGCGCCGTGACTTGGTTGTCGGAATGCTTAGCAAGGCAGAGGGCCTCAACTGCTTGACCCCTGAAGGTGCATTTTACGTATACCCGTCGATCGCTGGGTGTATTGGTAAAACATCCAAAGGTGGCCGTAAAATTGAGACGGATTCAGATTTCGTGACGGCCCTTCTTGAAGAAGAAGCTGTGGCTTCTGTTCAAGGAGAAGCTTTTGGCTTGTCCCCGCATTTTCGAATCTCCTACGCAACATCGACAGACGCGCTGAAAGAAGCCTGCACCCGTATTCAACGGTTTTGCGCGAACCTGACCTAGGCACGCCGCGGCGACCTGTGTAACACTCGTCAGGAAACTGGGGGTGGGTATATGAAACAGGGTCTCACTATTGCGTTGGTCGTGGTGCTGGCTGTCTTTGGCGGCTGGGTTCTTGCGGCTCGGTCTGGGCTTTTTAATCCGGCAGAGGACGCCCTCAGGGCTCGATATACGGACGACCGCTCTCGCTTTATCACGGTTGATGGCGTGCCAATGCATGTGGTCGAGGAAGGGCAGGGACCTGCCATCGTCCTGATTCATGGCCACCTTGGCAGCAACCGCCAATGGGACGGTTGGGTCGAGGATCTGCGTCAGGATTTCCGTGTGATTCGGTTCGACTATCCGCCGTTTGGTTTGTCCGGTCCCGACCCTAAGGGGGTGTATAGTTCGGAGCGGGCCTATCCTTTGATTGAGGGCGTGCTGGAGGAGCTTGGCTACGACCGGTTTCATATCGGTGGCACATCATCAGGGAGCATCCTTGCTCTGAGATACGCTGCAGACCACCCAGAACGGGTTGAGAAGCTTTTACTTTCAACGGTTCCCGCTTACACGCCTGGCGATCGTTTGCCGCCACCCTGGCAGTTCAGAGCGATGATGTGGTTCAGCGATTCTGTCCTCAAGGTTTGGCGTCCGCAGCTCTATTGGCGCCTGTTCATGGAGAACATATTTGGCAACGATGACCTGATCTTACCGGCCAAGGTGCTGGAATATGCTGAGCTGAACAATCGAGGCGACTCAATTGCGAACGTTCGGCAGTTTATTATTGCTAATTCGCAAAGCACGTTTGACCTTAAAGAGGCGACTGCCCGTATCACGGTGCCGACTCTTATACAGTGGGCTGGCAAGTCCCCGGTCCTGACTGCCGATGGGCTCAGCAATGTTGCGCCTCTGTTTATCAACACCGAGCCCAAGATTATTCGCTACCCAGGCTTAGGTCACAAATTGATGCTGGAAGACCCTGTGACGACAGTGACGGACGCAAGGGCATTTTTGCTAGAGGAGTAGGTCTCTACTCCGAGGCAGTCTTTACAACGTTTTCAAAGTCTAACGCTGAGTCGGCTCTGCCGACCTGAACAGGTTAATCACATGGAACCGGCTTAACTCGCTGTCTTTATCGGTCCAGTGTCTTGCGAAACGACTGTGAGGTTAGCGCGCGCCCTAGTGATCTCTCTGAGCAAGAAGTCTCTGAACACGATGACCCTCATGGAATTGCGCAGTTCTTTAGGATAGACGAAATATGCGTCGATCGGTGGGCTACTTAATTCAGGAAGAATCTGCACGAGGCCTCTGCCTTCTCGATAAAAATACTCGGGCAGAGCGCCAATGCCAATTCCACTCTTTACCGCACGGTAGACACCATAAAGGCTGTTAACCCGTAGTACCGGGTTAAGCTCACCAACCGTCTCTTCTACTTGGTCGTAGTGCCAGTTGACCTCCTCAAAGGGCAGGGCGCTGCCTCCAAATACGACAAGCTTATGATCCTTAAGATCTTCAATGCATGTAGGCGTCCCATGTTCCTTCAAGTAGTCAGCCGACGCAAAAATATGGCCGAAGAGGCTACCAAGATGACGTTGGATTAGGTCCGGTTGCTTCGGTTCGTTGAATCGAATAGCCACGTCTCCCTCACGCATAGCGAGGTTTAATTCGCCGTCATCGAGTCTGAGTGTCAAATCAATCTCGGGATAATCCTTGATGAATTGCCGAAGCCGCCCTGTCAGCCATACGGATCCGAATGCGACGGTTGTGGTGACCGTTAGAGGCCCCTCCGCGACATCCTTCGTTTCTATCAGCTGGCTTTCCACGGTCGTCAGCTTCGCGAAGACATCGTGGACGGTTTTGTAAAGGAGATCACCTTGTTCGGTCAGGATTAGCCCGCGCGCATGCCTATGAAACAGCATCACACCCAAAGATGATTCGAGGGCGCTAATCTGCCGACTTACTGCCGATTGGCTTAGGTTTAGTGCCTCGCTCGCATGCGTGAAGCTGCCAGCCTCGGCGACCGCGTGGAATACTCTGAGTTTATCCCAGTCGAGCTTGCTGTTGCCTCGCGATGGCATGGATCGTTCCTCCGGTCAGTAGGTCTCCCTACGGAATAGTACGACGCTATGCCCCTTGCGCCGCCAAGAATTTGTCTGCCTCTAAAGCGGCCATACAGCCAGTACCAGCAGCTGTTACCGCTTGTCTGTAGGTGTGGTCTTGCACGTCTCCGCAAGCAAATACGCCGTCTATGTTTGTGCCTGTGGAGTCAGGTTTTGTGATCAGATATCCGCCGTCTTCCATGTCCAGCATGTCTTTAAACAGCTCGGTGTTTGGCGTGTGACCGATTGCAATGAAGACGCCGTCGGTGGAGAGCTCAGAGACCGTATCTGTTTTTATGTTGCGAAGTTTGACACCAGTGACGCCGAGCGGGTCGGTGTCACCAACAACTTCCTCGAGCACAGTATCCCAAACCACTTCGACTTTCTCGTGTGCGAACAAGCGGTCTTGCAGAATTTTTTCAGCACGGAAAGAGTCGCGACGATGAACCAAGGTGACCTTGCTCGCGTGGTTCGTGAGGTAGAGCGCCTCTTCAACGGCGGTATTTCCACCGCCGATCACGACGACCTCTTTGCCACGGAAGAAAAAGCCATCGCAAGTCGCACAGGCTGATACGCCGAAGCCCATGAACTTTTCTTCTGAGTCCAGACCAAGCCAACGTGCAGAGGCCCCCGTAGATATGACCACAGAATCGCCGGTGTAAATGTCTCCGCTATCACCAACGCAGGTGAATGGTTTTTTTGAAAAATCGACAGACAAGATCGTGTCCTGGATGATATTCGTTCCGACGTGTTCCGCCTGCTTTTGCATCTGTTCCATTAGCCAAGGCCCCTGGATCACGTCTGCAAAACCGGGGTAGTTCTCAACATCCGTGGTGATGGTCATTTGCCCACCAGGTTGCATCCCGGCGACAAGTGTCGGCTCAAGGCTGGCGCGTGCGGCATATATTGCGGCAGTAAGGCCAGCGGGGCCGGAGCCCAGAATTAAGACTTTGGAGTGATGTTCAGCCATGGGAGTAACGTGCCTCTAGTGCGAGTTCTATTCTGAAGTGGTGCCGTAACATAGGTCTCGGCATAAGGGGTTACAACACGAATACGGCACATTTCTGGGGTGCCGTAGAGGATGTCCAGGCTGCGCAGTGCACTGATAATTTCGGTCGCATTTTTTCCTGTTCGTGTAATATTATTGCGTCTACGGGGAATGGAACCGGATCAATAACCGGCGGAGAAAGCATGCAGCGCGTTAAACTCGATCGAATAGATCGGCAGATTCTCAGTGATCTGCAACAAGATGGCCGGATGACCAATGTTGATTTGGCAAAAAGGGCCGGGATATCAGCGCCCCCCTGTCTGCGACGGGTTCGCGCGATAGAAGAAGCCGGATTCATCAAGGGGTATCATGCAGACCTTGAGCCCGTAGCGCTTGGATTTAACGTTTCAGTCTTTGCTCATGTCGGTCTAAACAGCCAGGCGGAAGTTGATCTGTTGGCTTTTGAGCAGATGGTCGATCAATGGCCCGAGGTGCGTGAGTGCCATATGCTCGCGGGCGAAACGGATTTTCTTTTGAAAATCGTGTCCCGTGATTGGGATGAATACCAAAAGTTCATCACGTCTAAACTCACCGCAGCTCCAAATGTCGCGCAGGTTAAATCCGCACTGGCTATCCGCAGTTCGAAAAAACTATCCGGTGTTCCTATAAGCGTGAGGCCCGAAGAGGAAGGTGACGAGAGTTAACTCTAACTTTCGCTACTTGAACTTTACCTCAAGAACCTCGTAGCTCTTGATTCCGCCGGGAGCTCTGACCTCAGTGGTGTCGCCCACGCTTTTTCCTATGAGGGCGCGGGCAATAGGTGACTGAACAGAAAGCAACTTCTTCGCCAGGTCGGCCTCGTAGGGCCCGACAATCTGATAAGTTGTCTCTTCGTCAGTATCTTCATCTGCAACAGTTACCGTGGCGCCAAATTTGACGCTGGACCCTGATAGCTTTGAGACGTCGATTACGTCTGCGCGGCTGATGACATCCTCGAGCTCTTGAATACGGCCTTCAATGAAGCCCTGCCGCTCTTTGGCAGCATGGTATTCCGCATTCTCGGACAGGTCCCCGTGTTCCCGCGCTTCGGAAATCGCTTTAATGACTTCACGTCTGTCTTTCGACTTCAGACGTCTTAATTCTTCTTCCAGCGGGGCTAAGCCTCCAGCCGTCATCGGAACCTTTTCCATGACGTAACCTCTTACATTTTCCTTGAACGCAAAGCGCCCTGCTCATACTCAAGCACAGCAGGGCACCTCAAGTCAGGTCTTTTTCAATTAATTAAAATAGGATTGCAATGGAGCGACATCAAGGGCCCCGTCTCTCAGGGCAGCAATCGCGTCCACAGCGGCTTCTGCGCCAGATAATGTGGTGTAATGGCAAATTTGTCGAGTGAGCGCTGTGCGGCGAATATCGTAGCTATCCTTGAGCGATTGAGCCCCTTCAGTCGTGTTGATCACCAGTTGGATGTCCCCAGAAATCATCGCGTCGACGCAATGGGGGCGCCCTTCGAGCACTTTATTGATTACGGTAACGTCGATGCCCTGCTCGCTCAGAAGGGTTTGTGTGCCTCGGGTCGCAACCAAATTAAAGCCTAGGGCGATCAGTT
Source organism: uncultured Rhodospirillaceae bacterium (assembly GCA_943787205.1). Taxonomy (GTDB): domain Bacteria; phylum Pseudomonadota; class Alphaproteobacteria; order Rhodospirillales; family Rhodospirillaceae; genus WLXB01. The sequence goes on along the minus strand of CALSLN010000009.1, from coordinate 141,587 downwards.
TATTGGCCACGGCCAACGCGCCACCTTTGTCGCTGTCTTTCAGGGATAGGAATGCTGTCCCCTGAAGTGGGAGCTGAGTGCCTGCACCCAGTTGCGACTTAGCAAAGGCCCGAGGGAAATCTACGTCCAAGCCCATTACTTCGCCGGTTGATTTCATCTCAGGGCCAAGAATAATGTCGACGCCAGGGAAACGAGCGAAGGGAAAAACGGCTTCTTTGACAGCGACATGCTTGCCGCTGTCCGGAAGCCCGTCAAAATCATGATCAGACAGACCTAGGTCCTTAAGGTGTTCGCCGGCCATGACTCTGGCCGCAACCTTTGCAACCTGAACACCCGTCGCTTTTGCGACGAATGGAACGGTGCGGCTCGCCCGAGGGTTCACTTCAAGTATATAAATATCCGAGCCTTTAACTGCGAACTGGACGTTCATCAGGCCAACGACGTTAAGGCCCTTGGCCAAAGCGCGAGACTGAAGTTTAAGCTCTTCTACGATTTCTTCGGATAGAGAGTAGGGCGGTAGTGAGCATGCGGAATCACCGGAATGGATACCCGCTTCTTCAATATGCTCCATGATTCCGGCGATATACACGTCTGTGCCATCGCAAACGGCATCGACATCAACTTCGATTGCGCCGGACAAGTAAGAGTCGATCAACAGCGGATTTCCACCCGTCACTTTCACGGCGTCGCGAATGTAAGATCTTAGCCCTTCTTCCTCGTGAACAATTTGCATTGCCCGGCCGCCCAAGACGTAGGACGGGCGAATAACGACGGGATACCCGATTTTGTTCGCACTATTTACGGCGTCTTCTTCAGTCAGCGCCGTTCCGTTTGCAGGTTGGCGAAGATTGAGTTTATTCAGGAGCTGTTGGAAGCGTTCTCTGTCCTCTGCCAAGTCAATTGCATCGGGAGATGTCCCTAGAATTGGGATACCTTCTGCTTCCAGAGCATGTGACAACTTTAATGGCGTTTGGCCACCCAACTGGACAATAACGCCCTTAACATTGCCGTTCCGCTGTTCAACTTTGATCAGCTCGATAACGTCTTCAGATGTCAAAGGCTCAAAATACAAACGATCTGATGTGTCGTAATCGGTCGAGACCGTCTCGGGATTACAATTCACCATGATGGTTTCGTAGCCAGCATCTGAAAGCGCAAAAGCTGCGTGGCAGCAGCAGTAGTCAAACTCGATGCCTTGACCGATCCTATTCGGTCCGCCGCCAAGAATTACGATCTTCGTTTTATCTGAAGGGTCGGATTCGCAATCAGGTGTGACGAAGCCATCACCCTCATAGCAGGAGTACATATACGGAGTTTTTGCTGGGAACTCGGCAGCGCAGGTATCGATGCGTTTATAAACAGGTGCGACATCAAGAGCGCGCCGGGCACTTGTAACCTCAGCTACTGGCGTTTCAGTTAATTCGCCAATCCGATCGTCAGAAAAGCCCATGCGCTTGAGTCGGGCCATGGCTGGCGCGTCAATCGGAAGCCCATTGGTTTTTAGACGGGCTTCAGCGTCCACGATGGCTTTGATTTGATCCAAGAACCAGGGATCAAACTTACTCGTCTGCTGAATGTCTTCTAGGGATATGCCTTCACGCATCGCTTGAGCAATTACCAAAAGGCGGTCTGGGCGGGGCGTGAGAAGGGCGGCTTTAATGACGCCCAAGTCGTTTACGGGCTTGCCGGCTTCCTCAAGATAAATTTCGTTCAGGCCAGTTAGCCCAGTCTCCATCGACCTCAGGCCTTTTTGAAGACTCTCGGCGAAACTGCGGCCAACGGACATCGCTTCACCAACGGACTTCATTGATGTTGTGAGCAGCGCGTCCGTGTCGGGAAATTTCTCGAATGTGAAGCGAGGAATCTTTGTGACGACGTAGTCAATCGTTGGTTCAAACGATGCTGGTGTGACACCAGTGATGTCGTTGTCCAGTTCGTCGAGCGTGTATCCCACGGCGAGCTTCGCAGCGATTTTGGCGATCGGAAAACCGGTCGCCTTCGAAGCTAGAGCAGAAGAACGCGATACCCGCGGGTTCATCTCAATAACGACCATGCGGCCATCGGCTGGATTAATGGCGAATTGTACGTTTGAGCCACCTGTATCAACGCCAATTTCCCTAAGGCATGAAATCGAGGCATTTCTCAGGAGTTGGTATTCTTTGTCGGTTAACGTTAGCGCTGGCGCTACGGTCATCGAGTCGCCGGTGTGGATACCCATCGGGTCAATGTTTTCGATTGCGCAGATGATGATGCAGTTGTCTGCGTGATCGCGAACAACTTCCATCTCGTACTCTTTCCAGCCGAGAACAGATTCTTCGACAAGAACTTCATCGGTCGGTGAGGCTGCGATTCCAGTCCCGACAATGGTTTCAAACTCGTCTTTGTTGTAGGCAATGCCGCCGCCTTCACCACCTAGAGTGAAAGAGGGGCGAATAATTGCTGGTAAACCAATCACGCCCATCGCCACACGTGCTTCTTCCATCGAATGGACGACTTGGCTTCTTGGGCTTTCTAAGCCGATTGCTTCCATAGCTTCGCGAAACTGAAGGCGATCTTCTGCTTTCGCGATGACGTCGCGCTCAGCGCCGATCAATTCGATGTTTAAACGCTCAAGAACGCCCGCGTCAGCGAGACTCATCGCGGTGTTCAGGCCAGTTTGTCCGCCCATCGTTGGCAAAATGGCATCGGGACGTTCTTTCTCAAGAATCTTGGTCACGGTCTCAATGGTGATCGGCTCTATATATGTCGCGTCGGCCATCTCTGGGTCGGTCATGATCGTCGCGGGGTTCGAGTTTACCAGGATGACTCTATAGCCTTCCTCTCGAAGTGCCTTACAGGCTTGTGCGCCTGAATAATCAAACTCACAGGCTTGCCCGATGATAATTGGCCCGGCGCCAATGATCAGAATGCTCTCAATGTCTGTGCGTTTAGGCATGACTTAGGCCGTCTCCGACTCACCGTTCTTTGCGGCATCGATCAGCTCAGCAAAGCGTTCAAACAAGTAGTAACTATCTTGGGGCCCAGGCGAGGCTTCTGGGTGATATTGAACTGAGAAAATTGGTTTACCTTCGACCCGAAGTCCTTCGAGAATGCCATCGAACAATGATCGATGTGTTTCAACAACGCCTGCCGGGAGACTGTCACGGTCAACGCAAAAGCCATGGTTCTGCGACGTGATTTCCACTTTTCGAGTCTCCAGGTCTTGGACAGGCTGGTTGCCGCCACGATGACCTAGTTTGAGTTTGTAGGTTTTTGCGCCAAGGGCGAGGGCAAGAATTTGATGACCCAGGCAAATTCCAAATATGGGTTTACCGCTGTTGATCAGTTTCTGAACTGTATCAACGGCATATGCACCGGTCGCTGCTGGGTCGCCTGGTCCGTTGGATAGGAAAATGCCGTCCGGATTATGGCTCAAAATTTCTTCTGCCGTCGCGGTGGCCGGAACCACTGTGACTTTGCTCCCTGTGTCAGCCAGGCAGCGCAGGATGGTGCGTTTGGCACCGAAGTCTACGGCCACAACGTTACGCACGGGGCCTTTGGAAGCGGTTTCTAGGTCGCCGAAGCCTTTGCCAAGGGACCACTGGGTCTCAGTCCATGTGTAGGTCTGGCTGCAACTGACATCTTTCGCCAGATCCATACCTTCGAGACCTGGCCAAGCTTTTGCTTGAGCAAGAAGGTCGTCCAGATCAAAAGAGCCGTCCGCCGAATGGGCTATGACGCCGTTGGGCGCTCCATCGTCACGGATTTTGGCGGTGAGGCGTCTGGTGTCAACGCCGGCGATCCCAATAAAGTCGTGGCTAATGAGCCAATCGTTCAGATGTTGGCTCGCGCGCCAATTTGCTGGTTCCGTAATGTCCATCCGAAGCACGCAACCAAGGGCAGCCGGAGTCGTGCTTTCCATGTCCTCAGGATTGGCGCCAACATTGCCAATGTGAGGGAAAGTGAATGTGATAATTTGGGCGGCGTAGGATGGGTCGGTTAGGACTTCTTGGTACCCGGTGAGAGACGTGTTGAAGACAACTTCGCCGGTTTTGGATCCAGTTGCTCCGAGTCCTTTTCCCCAAAAAACAGTGCCGTCGTCGAGAACCAATACCCCCGTCGCGCCTTGCGGCTGAGTGGGAAAGTCGTTGGCGCTCACCTCCGGCATAGGGGCCCATCTGCTTGGGGCAATCGTTGCCCGGGTTGGTTCCGTTCAGCGCACTCAAGGTTTAGGTCATGAGGCTCGCCAATTTCCCTCTCTCCTGGCTAGGCCTAGAGCGGCGGGATAGTCTTTATAACTATGGCGGGATTAAACCCGGACTTGCGAAACGATGAAAACCGCCTCATGTCAGTGACACGTAGCGGAAAAATTTTGCGGTTGATAAGCAATCAAATGGTATGAGTCAAGCCCAGGATTGCCTAGATTTTCGCTTTTAAAAACAATAGCTTGCTTGGCTGTCGGAAGCCTTTGCGTTGGCTCACCGAATGGGTTAGTTTTATCGCTTAACTTCTCCTTTGGAAGTTCCTTCTCCATGTTACGTACCGAACTATCTGACGCGTTAAAGAACGCGCTGCGCGGCAACGAAAAACGTTCTGTTGCCACCATTCGTTTGATTCTTGCGGCACTCAAAGATCGGGATATTTGTGCCCGAGGCCGTGGGAATACGGATGGCGTAGACGAAGCGGAAATTCTTGAAATGCTGCAGTCGATGATTAAACAACGTCGCGATAGCATTGCTATGTATGAGCAAGGTGGCCGTTGTGAACTGGCTGAGCGGGAACAAGAAGAAATTGAGATCATCACCCATTTCATGCCTGAGCAGCTGGGAGATGATGCAATTCGAGGTGCAGTGACTGAGATCATCACTGAGCTCGAAGCATCCAGCCTCAAGGACATGGGCCGGGTCATGGCTTCTCTCAAAGAGCGATTTTCTGGTCGTATGGACTTCGGCCGGGCTAGCTCCGTCGTCAAGGAAAACCTTGCCTAAACTGTCACTCAAGTGGCGGCGACGCATTTTAGGTTGGGGGTAAAGTGTGGCTTTTCCACCTGATTTTTTGGATGAAATAAGAACGCGGGTACCGGTTTCTTCCGTTGTATCGAAGTCGGTCAAGTTGCAGCGCCGTGGTCGTGAGTTCATCGGCCTGAGCCCGTTTACGAGCGAGAAGAGTCCATCCTTCACCGTTAATGACCAAAAGGGTTTTTATCACTGCTTTTCGTCCGGTGAGCACGGCGACATTTTCACGTTCTTAATGAAGACCCAAAGCGTGCCGTTTTTGGAAGCGGTAGAGCGCTTAGCTGAAGAGGCTGGGCTTGAGGTGCCAAAAGCGACGCCAGAAGAGGCGCGCAGGGCTGAACGCCGGACCACACTTCAGGACGCAGTAGAGATAACGTGCCGTTTCTATGAGCAACAATTGAGGTCCCCGGAGGGACGCGTTGCCTACGACTATTTGCGGGACCGGGGCTTAACCGATGATATAATTAAGCTGTATCGCCTTGGTTATGCGCCGAATGGAAACGCTCTAAAAGGCCATCTCTCTCGAGAATCGGTCCCTGAGGACATCGCAATCGAGTCGAGGGTTCTCAGTCCCGGTCGGGACGGACGATCGTCTTTTGATTTTTTTAGAGATCGGGTGATGTTTCCGATCTGTGATTCGCGCGGGAGGCCCGTCGCTTTCGGTGGTCGTGTTTTGGCTGATGACGGACCGAAATATCTCAACTCGCCTGAGACTCCTTTGTTTCACAAGGGTGGGATTGTTTATGGGTTTTCACAGGCTCGAAAAGTGGCGTCCGACAATGCTGAGATTATCGTCGCTGAGGGCTACATGGATGTCATTGCTCTCGCCCAAGCGGGTATTACGAACGCCGTTGCTCCGCTCGGAACCGCATTGACGGAACAGCAGATTGCTTTGCTTTGGAGAATCGCGCCCGAGCCAATTCTTTGTTTTGATGGTGATTCTGCTGGCCGCAAGGCCGCTCTGCGAGCGGCTGATCGCTGTCTACCTTTGCTAGAGCCTGGTCGGTCCCTGCGGTTTGCCTTGTTGCCTGCTGGCCAAGATCCGGATGACTTGATCAAGTCTGACGGGCGAGAGGCTATGCGCGGCATTCTGGATGCAGCAATCCCGTTATCTGAGATTGTGTGGCGCAGACTTATAGAAGGTCGGCGATTCGATACCCCCGAAAGGCGGGCGGCGTTAGAAAAGGAAGCGGCTGATCTCGCCGGAATGATCAAAGAAAACTCGGTCCAGAGCCAATACCGGCGGTTGATGCGTGATCGCGTGTATGGACTTTTTCGCAGTTCATCTGGATTTGGTTCACAACGCCACGGCAAAGGCCGCGCGCCAGCCCCCGTTTCTGGGCAATTTGGCGCTAGATCGCCCATTATGGATGCTAATAGCGTGCGCCACCGCATACTCTTGGGAACTCTAATAACCCATCCAGAGCTCTTGGATCATGTCGAAGAGCGCTTAGGTGGTATGTCATTTGCCGATTCGCGCCTTGACTCACTTAGGCAATCCGCCTTAATGCACCTTTCGCAATCGCCGAACCTTGAATTTGAAGGCTTACACACCCATCTAGCCTCATTAGGGTTCGTAGACGAGCTAAAGAAGCTAATAAGTTCAGAGGTTTACATTCACGCCGGGTTCGCACGTCCAGAAGCTGAGTTAGAGGACGCAACGAATGGGTGGGATCATACGTTTTCGTTGTGTCAGCGCGATGACCTTGAGGCAGATGTCAGGCGCGCAGCTGACGATATGATAAACGAGCCGACCGATTCGACCTTTGCGGTGTTTCGGTCATTGAGGACAGAGGGGCAGGCCTCAGACGATAACTGAGGAGTTTGATCTTCGTCCGTACGGGCACAGATTGAGCCTGGTTGGGGAGCGGCAAGCAGTAAAATAACTGCCGTTGAGAGATGGTTTAAATAAGGGAGAGCGACGCTCCATGGCGACAAAAGCCGCAACTAAGACTGACCAAAAGGAAGAGCGCGAAGAGGGTGATAGCCCACTTCTGGACTCTACTAATGCGTCAGTCAAAAAGCTGATTCAGAAAGCCAAAGAAAAGGGCTACATCACCTATGAGGAGCTGAATAGCGCCCTGCCGTCTGAAGAGATGTCTTCAGAGCAGATTGAAGACACCATGTCGATGCTCTCTGAAATGGGCATTAATGTTGTCGAAGAAGATGAGCAAGAAGACGAAAATTCTGAGACTGAGGCCGAAAAGAAGGCGACGGAAGTTGTTGCCAGTGGCAACGTCGGCGATAGCGATATTGGTCGCACCGATGATCCGGTTCGCATGTACTTGCGAGAAATGGGCTCCGTCGAATTGCTTTCCCGCGAAGGTGAAATCGCGATAGCAAAACGCATTGAGGCCGGCCGTCAAATGATGATCGGTGGCATTTGCGAGAGCCCAATGACTATTCGGGCGTTGCTGTCATGGCACGAAGCCTTGGCTGAGCAAAAGATGTTGCTCCGTGACATCATCGATTTAGACACCACCTACGGTGTGGCTAATCCTGGTGCGAACCAAAATCAAAACAATACCAATCCGAATGCTCCGGGCGCCCAGAATGCTCAGGGTGCTCAGAATACTGCTGGACAACCTTCGACGAACGACAACGCGAAGAAACCAGAGTCGGACGAGAAAAAAAGCGAAGATGGGTCGGGTACGGATTCTTCTACTGAGAAAGCCGACAATGACGACGATGATATAGACGAGGGCGCTGTTTCGCTTGCAGCGATGGAAGCGGAGTTGATGCCGAAAGTTATTGAAACTTTCGAGAAGATTTCAAGCGTCTATACAAAGATGAAGCGCGCTCAAGATCAGCGCCTTACAGCCCTTAGCAATAGTGAAGAAATTCCCAAGCCGACTGAAAAGCGCTACCAGAAATACAAGCTTGAATTGATCGAGTTGATGAGAGGCGTGTACCTCAATAATGCGCGGATTGATTACTTGGTTGAGCAGAAGAACGACTTAAATCGTTCGCTGTTGGTCATGGAAGGCCAACTCATGCAACTCGCAACGAAGTGCAAGATCAAGCGTGACGGTTATATTGAGCAGTATTACGGATCAGAGCTTGATCCTAAATGGCTCGCGCGTGTTCGTCGTTTGACAGGCAAGGGCTGGAAAGATTTCGGAGCCAAATACAAATCTGAGATCGAGGACCTTCGTTCAGGTATCGCTGAGGTATCCGAGATTGCTGGCCTGTCAATTACTGAACTCCGCCGCGTCGTGTCGACTGTTCAAAAAGGTGAGCGTGAGGCCTCGAAAGCCAAGAAAGAGATGATTGAGGCCAACCTTCGCCTCGTTATTTCTATTGCGAAGAAATACACAAACCGTGGCTTACAGTTCCTTGACCTTATTCAAGAAGGCAATATCGGCTTGATGAAGGCGGTCGATAAGTTTGAATACCGCCGGGGCTACAAATTCTCCACCTATGCAACTTGGTGGATTCGACAGGCCATTACGCGGTCTATTGCTGATCAGGCGCGGACAATTCGTATCCCAGTGCACATGATCGAGACCATTAACAAATTGGTGCGGACGTCGCGCCAGATGTTGCATGAGATTGGGCGTGAGCCGACACCGGAAGAACTGGCTGAGAAGCTTCAGATGCCACTTGAGAAAGTGCGCAAGGTTCTGAAAATTGCCAAAGAGCCAATTTCTCTTGAAACCCCAATTGGGGACGAAGAAGACAGCCATCTGGGTGACTTCATCGAAGACAAGAACGCTATGCAGCCAATTGACGCTGCCATCCAGGGCAACTTGCGTGAAACTACGACGCGAGTGCTCGCAAGTTTGACGCCGCGTGAAGAGCGTGTGCTGCGTATGCGCTTTGGCATCGGTATGAATACAGACCATACGCTTGAAGAAGTTGGTCAGCAGTTCTCTGTGACACGTGAACGTATTCGCCAGATTGAAGCAAAGGCTTTACGTAAGCTGAAGCATCCAAGCCGCTCACGGAAATTGCGAAGCTTCCTCGACAATTAATCCAGAGGCATTTTTAAACTAAAACGGGGCGCTCTTAAGGGCGCCCCGTTTTACGTTTTGGTGCTGCTGATTACTCTGAGAGAAAAGCGCGGACGATCTCAGCCATTTCTTCTGTGTGTGCATCCAGATGTCCGTGGGTCCAGCCAGGCAGATCATGAACTCTGCCATTCTTCAGGAAGGGCTTTGCGCGAGGCGTTTGTTCCCACAAATCGTCTTCAGGATTGAGAACGAGGATAGGTTGGTCGATCTCGGGCAGGGCAGCCGTCAAATCGTAAGCGAACGCCGCCCTGAATCCCCAGTTTCCAGTTCTGAAGTGCCGCAGTCTCTCAATGCTCAGATCTTCATATCGTTCGTCGGTCATGTCGCGAAACATGCCTCTGCCATTTTCGCGGATACTCTCAGCCGTTGATGCCAATACCTCTGCAAATTTGGGCGGTGGGTCATAGATGCGCCCGCTGTACTCATCGATAATGGCTTGGTCAAAAATCGGTGCAGAAATCATGACGACTTTGCGGATGCGGTCTGGGTACCGCATGGCGAGGTCTGCCGAGGTGAAAGACCCTGTGTGGTATCCCATGACGTCGACGGTCTGCAGGCCAATAGAATCCATAAACCCGATCATGGCGTCTGCAAGATCGCCAATGAGAGGGGGCTCCGTGGGGGTGTCCGATCCACCATAGCCTGGCGTATCTGGGGCAACGGCAAATCGGTCTTTGCCTATTTCGGCGAGCCACTGATCGTAGAGAATGCCAGACAACGGGCTGGCATGGAGACAGATCAAGGGCACTTCGGTTGAGTTCTTATCACCGGCGTATCTGTAATGGATTTGGCCAAAGGGGCCGTCCGCATAGGCTTTGCGAACGCCGGGCGTGGGGGCGTCTAATGACATGCGGGTCGCTCCTTGTTCGGCAGCTTGGGAGGTCTTGGGTCTGTAGACCGCAATCCCGGCAATGAGTCCCGCAACGGTGCTCGCAGCGGTCCGGCGGCTTATAGTTGGCACGGGAATGGAAATTGGGGTTTTGGGCATAAAGAGCTCCCTTGAATAATGCCCTTGAGATGTACTGCAGATTCAAAAGGAATTCGAGGGTTGAGGTGTCGTTGGCTGGGTTCACATAAAGGATTGGTTTCGCTGTCAATATGCGGGCTTGACCTCAAGGAAGGTGACGCTACTTTGTCGCTTGCTCCGGTGAAGTTTTGGCCAGGGCAGGTGGGGCCTGTAGCTCAACTGGTTAGAGCCGGCCGCTCATAACGGTCTGGTTGCAGGTTCGAGTCCTGCCGGGCCCACCATTTCCTAAAGAGCGGCGCCCTCTCTGTTAGAATAGAGAGAGCCTCGTTGTTGGTCCGTAGTTTGGTGGGGCACCCATGTCGCAATGGTGAGTTTTAAGCCCTTTCAGGTTGATTATAACCTCCCGATCGTATGCATTAATTGCTATGGCCGGTCGGGCTCTGTTCTTCTTCAGAGTTTGTTAGACGGTCACCCGCAACTAATTTCTATGCCAGCTCATACATTTGTCATCCCACAAGCACGTCAAGAGTTATTGCTCTTTCTGAGTAAAGGTCTGAAGGGCAAATCAATTCCGCAGATAATCGAGGAAACGATGTACTTCTTTCCCTATTTATTTAGGGAGACGGACCAGACGCCCGTCCTTAGGTCTGCGGCCGCGTTGAGCACGGTCGGTGTGCCGCGCGATTCATTTGCTAAAGTCTTAGGTCATATTTTAAAGGCGGCAACGCCAGAGTATACGGAGCCCCGTGTTTTTTTTAGGGCTATACACTACGCCTATCACATTAGTCTTGGCAGAGATGTGAGCGATTTAAAGGCAATCATTTGGCAGCGCCATACACCGTTCGGAGATGATCGCGTAAAGGGGGGGCTCATACAGAACCTGGGGAGCGTTAAGTTTTTGGTTCCGGTGAGGCGACCGGACGTAACGTTAAGTTCTCATTTCGATGCTAAGAATTTCGATGGTGATAAGCCCTCATTAATACGTGACATACCCGCGCTCATTGAGCAATTGCCTTGGGCAGGGCGGGTTCACGATACCTATGTACCCTATAGCGCCGCCGTAAGGTTCGAGGATGTACATAGGCAAACAGAAAAAGTGACCAGGGCTATTGCTGAATGGATCGGTGCTGACTGGCACCCAAACATGTTGGAGCCGACGCTTGATGGCGGCGAAATGTTGTTTCCAAAAGGCGATACATTTATTCGAGGTTTTAACCCAGATATCGAGAAAAAGCAGAGTGCGAAACATTTTAGTTGGTTTGATAAACTTGTCTTCGCCGCATTTAACTACCATGCCTATGAGAAATGGGGCTATCAGCCGATCCGACTCAATCCATTGACCAGAAAGTTTATTCGAATGGTTGCAGTTGCTGTTCCTCTGAAGATGGAGATGATCCAGTATAAAAATGATCTGAGATCAGGCACTAAAGTCTTTACAGCATTGAGGTTTGCGCTAACCCGTCGGAAAGAAACATACAAGAATGACCTGCCCCCTATGAGTGGTCCAGTTGATCTGAGAGAGCCCGGACGTTTTCAAGGTATTGCGGTTTGACGGTTTGAGGCAAGACCGTCTGTGGCGCGGGTGGTCTGTAGCCCAGAGAACTATGCGGTCTGAAGGTGTTGTAGTGGTGCCGCCAACTCTCGATCAGAACCTTGGCTTCCTTCAGAGTGAAGAAGATCTCGCTGTTCAGGCACTCATCCCTGAGCTTGCCGTTGAAGCTCTCGTTGTAGCCATTTTCCCAGGGTGAACCTGGCTCAATGTAGAGGGTCTTTACACCCATACGTTCAAGCCACTCCCTGACAGCAATGGCCGTAAACTCAGAACCGTTGTCAGAGCGGATATGGTCCGGTGGCCCTCTCTCAGCAAACAACTCGGATAGACAATGCAGCACATCATCTGATCTGAGCCGCCGCTCCACCTGGATCGCCAGGCTCTCCCGCGTGTACTCGTCTATGACTGTCAGCATCTTGATTGCTCTCCCATCGTGGGTGCGGTCCTGAACAAAGTCATAGGACCAGACATGGTTCGGCCAACATGCTCTGAGACGGATACACGAACCGTCGTTCAGCCATAGCCGGCCTCTCTTTGGTTGTTTGCTGGGAACTCTCAGCCCCTCACGCCGCCAGATGCGCCACACACGCTTCAGGTTCACATGCCAGCCTTCAGCACGAAGCAATGCGCCGATACGGCGATAGCCATAGCGGCCATACTCAGAGGCCAGGCGGATGATCGCCTGTGTTAGGGCATCTTCGTCATCCAGGACTATGGGCTGACGCCTCTGCGTGGAGCGATGTTGGCCAAGAACCCGGCAGGCACGCCGTTCTGAGACCCCGCAAGCCCCTTGAACATGTTCAACGGCAATACGGCGGCGTGCGGGGCTTAGTAGTTTCCCGAGAGCGCCTCGTTTAGGATCATCTTATCCAGAGTGAGATCAGAGACGGCCTTGCGAAGCCGAGCATTCTCCTTCTCCAGGTCCTTCAGGCGTTTAGCCTGATCAGACTTCAGACCGCCATACTCCTTGCGCCAGCGGTAATAGCTCTGTTCCGATATACCAAGGGACTTGCAGATCAATCCGATCTTCTCGCCCTGGGAAAGCCGCACCTCGGCCTCCCGGACCATACCTAGTATCTGTTCTGCTGTGTAACGTTTCCGGCTCATCGTCGTCCTCCTATCAAGGCTTAGATTAACCGGACTCTCTCAATTTGCATGGATCACTTTTTGGGAGGCAGGCCAGGGTTTTCGAAATCAGATCGTGATGAAATCGCTGATAGTCTCCGTCGCCTTACAAACGGAATTGTAAATTCAAAAGATGGTCTGTGGCGTAAAGACGCTTCTAAGTTAGAGACCCTGAACAAGCGGCGTGAAGAGCTTATGGGTTCAAACGCGGGCATTCTTGAGCGTATTTATTGGCTTATTGAAGATGGAAAACGATACGGTACACTTCCATTCGCTGGGCTCGCACGAGCTGGTTTTGTTTCTTTGCAGCTACTGCAATCCTTGGTCGCAAAAGGTATTTTTTCGACCCAAGACTACGACGCATTTTTGGCGAGCGTCTCTACGGTTAGCAGTCAGCTAGCTAGAGACCGGGTAACGCTCGACAAAGCGACTTTTCTCTCACGCTATGGACATCTGCGCCCAGGAACTTACGATATTCTTTCTCCTCGGTATGACGAGAATCCTGATTTGTACTTCGATTGGGATGCGCCACCAACCGTGCCACCAACCGCCAAGGATTTTCATATTTCATTGGGGCAAATGCGAATGGTGGCAGCAGCCTTAAGTGAGCATGGTCTAGAAATTGATCCTGTGGAGCTGTTCGATTTTATGCAGGCTGGTATCGAATTCCGTGAACTCGCGAAGTTCCATTTCACGCGAAATCTTTCTGATGTTTTGGCTCTAATAGGTGAGTACGGAAAACAGAAAGGGTTAACGCCAGAAGATCTCGCGTATAGTGAAATTTCAGTCTTTAAGGAGTTGTACGCTGCAGCAGTCAACCCTAGCGACATAATCAACTCCAGCATTGAGCAAGGTAAGAAGCGTTATTCTGAAACTCTTGCCGTGTCTCTGCCGCCAGTTATTGCTCGGCCAGAAGATGTTTGGGCCTTCGAATGGCCAGATACAGTGCCAAACTTCATCACGCAAAAGCAAGTGACTGCGCCGGTGGTTGGGTGCGAAGACCCATCTCTTCTGAAAGGCGCGCTCGTCTGTATTCCAAACGCAGACCCTGGATTTGATTGGCTGTTTTCCCACCCCATTGCGGGATTCATAACCGCTTGGGGGGGCGTAAATTCGCACATGGCCATTCGTGCTGGGGAACTTGGCTTGCCTGCCGTTATAGGAGCAGGTGAGATATTGTATCGCCAATGGTCTACGTCTCGTCGCTTGCACATCGATTGTGCAGGGAGAAAGGTTGAGGTTTTAGCGTGAAAACGGTTGCCATTAGTCAGCGTGTTGACGCGTACCCTGATCGTGGCGAAGTAAGAGATGCCTTAGATCAAAAATTGGCAAACTTGATCTCAATGGCCGGTTTCCTACCATTGCCAGTTCCCAATGAAATAGCCATGTGTAAGAGGAGCGACGCGAAGGAACTCAGCGGGCTAAAAGTCTGGCTTTCTGAAATTAAACCGAATGTTATTCTGCTGTCAGGCGGCAATAATGTCGGGGACTGTAAACCGCGTGATGCGACGGAGACAGGGCTTTGTGAGTTCGCAGAGTTGAATCGATTGCCAGTTTTGGGAATTTGCAGAGGAATGCAAATGATGGGCGTGCTCGACGGCGGAACAATGACGTCGGTTGAGGGGCATGTCCTTAGCCAACATAAGCTGTCCGGCGAGATTGTTGGCACTGTGAATAGTTATCATGACTATTCTCTCGCCGAGTGTCCCAAAAGCTACCGGCCGCTTGCGTTTAGTGAAGACGGTGAGTTGGAGGCGATGCGCCATTGCCAACTACCCTGGGAGGGATGGATGTGGCACCCGGAGAGAGAAGATGAATTCCAGGCGCGAGATATAGATCGAATGCGTGAGCTATTTAAATCGTAATGTGTGGGCCGTGGTTTTGCTGCATCAATCTGGCCTCAAGGTTGATGTAACGATTACGCCGAGTTTCGAAAAGACTATCAAGAAATGAAAGCAATTATACTCGCTGCTGGCCGTGGAAGCCGCATGAAAGAGATGACCGAGGAGCGTCCAAAGTGTTTGGCCGAATTGGCTGGCACGGCGCTGTTGGATCTGCAGATAAACGCTCTTAAGTCAGCCGGTGTCGCTGAAATTAGTATTGTTACTGGGTACAGGCGTGAATTGCTGGCCAGCCGAGGGTTGATCGAATTTCACAACGCTCGTTGGAGCGAAACGAATATGGTGTCGTCCCTTGCGTCGGCGGAGGATTGGTTAGCGGATGATACCTGCATCGTTAGTTACTCCGACATATTCTACGACCTGTCTGCCGTTCGGTCTTTACTCACTATCTCGGCAGACATCGCGCTGACTTATGACCCGAACTGGTTAGTTTTATGGCAGCAACGGTTCGAAGACCCTCTGGTTGACGCAGAAACGTTCAAGATGGATCAAGATCATGCCCTTGTCGAAATTGGAAATAAGCCGAACTCTGTATCAGAGGTTCAAGGGCAATATATGGGTCTGCTCAAATTTACCCCTACCGGCTGGTCTGAAGTAAAGCGTATTAGAGCTCTCCTTACACCTTCGGAAAGAGATGCAATGCATATGACTGGAACGCTGCAGCGTGTCATTGAGGCCGGCCGGCTCAAAATACATGCCGTGCCGTATGAAAATCGGTGGGGCGAAGTGGATACGGCTGAAGATTTGGCAGTCTATCAGAACGGTTAAGACCTCTGTACGTGCATTCCCTCTACGATATTTCTGAGCCTCGAAAACCAAAATGGACCGATCAGCGTGGGCTGACCGGTCCAAAAAGTCGCTGGTGGTTGGGGAGGGGGTTACCAGTCGACTTGGGCGCGAAGGCCGAAGCCATCGATCTTATTTTTGCCGTCAATGCCGTTTGCGGCGACGTTGAAGGCGTTCTTTACGCTTGAGTGATTGTAGTTAAACATGAGGCGTGTGTGGCGGTTCAGATACCAGTTCACACCGACGATAATGGAGTCCTGATCGCCGCCTTGGTAACCTGGCTCTGTCAGGTCGATAGTATCGTAGCGCGCCGTAACAGCCCAGGCCCCCATACCGCCTTCATTGACCGGGTTGTTAACCTTGGGGCGATCCCAGGCACCTTTATCTGCTTTATAGCCGCGCGTTTCTCCTGTGAGAAAATATCCAACTTCAGCGTAACCGCCGGTGAAGGTTGGGTCGTCGAGAACCGCATCATCCGTATCTGCTTTTAAGGCGCTGTATTCGGCGACGGCCCAAAACGGCCCGGCGATGGCTCCCAACTCGGCACCGTAGAAAAAGTCCTTGTCAGCAATACGATCCGTATTCACGAACCGTGTTGGTGATAGATGCTGATGTGGGCGCTGACGATAGCGGAAGTCTGACTGGTCACCGGCATTGCGCGCGCGAAAAGATCCGCCGATGTGGGTTTGGACGTCGTTGAACTTGGGGCTATAGGTAAAGCGACCGGCGTATTCTGAGCCTTCGTTCTCTTCGTCAATTCCGTTGGAGCCGCGAAACGCTCCGATTTTAGCCGTCCAATCGTCCCCGCCCATTCCGACGCCTACGCCAATGCGGCGGGCCAATTCGAAGGCATCTGTAAAGGATGCCCGCTCCATGACGGATATGTGTCGAGAACTGGTTTGTTCGTCCAGGGAGTTCGGTGTCTTAAATTGACCTGCGGTGAGTTTTATTCCTGGGTTAGTTTTCCATTCTAAGTAGGCATCTTTGACGTCGACTTCATTGCCCGCGAAATCACTTTCAAATTTGTATTTGACGACCTTCCATGCTTTGCCTTCGATACCCAATCGCGCTGCGCGGAACTCAGTTGCTTTTGTATCTATCGTGTTGTTGTCGTCTGATATCCATGAGGAGTCGACTAGAATACGCCCTCGGAGGTTCATCTCGAATTTACCGTCAGGGCTGCTGATCGAAGGGGCTGGCTCCCATTTAACTTTGACATCGTCGCCCGAGCCTTTGCTCTCCAGCTGCTTTTGCATGGCTTCCAGTTGAAGCTGCATGGCATTGATCTGAATTTGCAGATCTTGTTGCGACTGTGCACTGGCGCCCATCGGGGTAAGAACGAGGCTCATTGCCGTTGCGCTGAGTAGGAGTCCTATCTTTCTCTTCGTCATTTTATTTTCTGTCCTTGTGATTTTTATGTCCGTGAATGACGAGGTCTTAGTGAGCCGGCGGAGTGACGGCTCGGTGACGCTTCAGTGAACGAACGGTGAAGAAAATGTGACGTTTGGGTTACAGGCAACCAAAGAGCAGCCATATAATATGTGTAGGTGTCTTATACGGCCTTCGTTTTGCGCTCTGCACGTGGAATCCTTCGTTAGACCGCAACACTACTGTCACAAAACTGTAATAAAGCTTCTTCATAAAACGGTAACGTAACTGTCAAGAAGCCGTCTCTCATGAGACCTAAAAGGTCACATGCAGCGGAAGGGATAAGCTCTTTCGCAATAGTGAATTTCTAAGGATATAGAAAATGAAGAGAACGAATATTCCGGCACTCATGATCGCGTCAGCGCTGAGCATGTCAGTAACCAGTGTAGTGTTTGCACGCGACGAGGTTCGCGTTGTTGGGTCGTCTACAGTTTATCCATTCTCTACCGTTGTGGCAGAACGATTCGGCCGTTCAACCAACTTCAAAACGCCGGTTGTTGAAAGCACTGGTACGGGCGGAGGGTTTAAACTCTTTTGCTCCGGGGTTGGTGAGGGCACCCCGGATGTGGCGAATGCCTCCCGGGCTATTAAGTCTTCTGAAGTCGAGCTTTGTGCGAAGAACGGTGTCGCAGATATCGTCGAGGTTAAGGTTGGTTATGACGGCATCGTACTTGCGAATGCTAGCGGCGTTGCCAAGTATAACCTTACCACGCGGGATATTTTCTTGGCCCTCGCTAAAGACGTTCCTGATGGCAATGGCGCCCTTAAGCCAAACGACGCCAAGACGTGGAAAGACGTCAACCCAGCTCTGCCAGACGCCAAAATTGAAGTCTTGGGTCCGCCGCCCACATCCGGGACACGCGATGCTTTCGCAGAATTGGCCATGGAGTCCGGTTGCAAAGCGTTTGATTGGATCAAGGCTGTTAAAGACCAAGACAAGAAACGCTTTCAAGCAATCTGTCACAGCGTTCGTGAAGATGGTGCCTACATTGAAGCTGGCGAGAACGACAACCTGATCGTTCAGAAACTGGATGCCAACAAGAACGCACTTGGTATATTTGGTTACAGTTTTCTCGATCAAAATATGGACAAGGTGCAGGCCAGCACGATTAACGGATCTGAAGCCACCTTCGAAAACATTGCAGACGGAAGCTATGCGGTTTCGCGGCCGTTGTACTTCTACGTCAAGAAAGCTCACCTCGATGCCATTCCTGGATTGCGTGAATTTGTTCTCGAGTTTGTATCTGACGATGCCTCTGCTGAAGAAGGCTATCTAGAAGAGCGTGGTTTGATCCCGATGAGCGGCGACGAGCGCGATGCTCTGGTTGACCAAGTCGTTAACTTTAAGTCCATGAGCTAACGAGCTCATTGATGGCAGTGATTTAGGGTCCTGAAAACAATGTCGACATCGTCGCTTACTACACGGCACCCTAACCAAATATTGGTTGAGCGGCTGATCAGAGCAATTCTGTTCAGCTGCTCGGCTGTTGCCATTTTTATTACGGTTGGCATCGTAGCCTCGCTCATATTTGAAGCGGCTCTGTTCTTTCAATCGGTTTCTATCTTCGAATTCCTGTTCGGCACAGAATGGAGTCCGCAGACCGCGCTCCGCGAAGATCAAGTTGGGGCATCCGGGAGATTTGGTGCGGTGCCCTTGTTCGTCGGAACTGGCTTGATCAGTACCGTTGCCCTTTGTGTCAGCGCGCCTCTTGGCATTTTTTCAGCCATCTATCTTGCAGAGTATGCCAGTGATGGCGTTCGCTCCTTCGTGAAACCGTTACTCGAGATTCTGGCCGGCATTCCAACCGTCGTATACGGGTTCTTTGCCGCAATTGTGATTGCTCCTGCCATTAGTGACTTCGGTAAAGTCGTAGGGCTAGAGGTCGCTTACGAAAGTGCGCTGGCCGCGGGCTTAGTCATGGGCGTGATGATTATTCCCCTTATTTCTTCTATATCCGATGACATCATCAAGGCAGTTCCTGATTCCCTACGCGAAGGGTCGCGAGGTTTGGGGGCCACCAAGTCAGAAACGATCCGGCGTGTCGTACTTCCAGCCGCTTTACCGGGCATCGCGGGGGGCATTCTTCTTGCAACCTCCCGCGCTATTGGTGAGACAATGATTGTGGTGATGGCGGCGGGCTTGGCCGCTAATTTGACGTTTAACCCTTTAGAGGCAGTCACGACCGTAACAGTGCAGATCGTCGTTCTTTTAACCGGTGACCAAGAATTCGACAGCCCTAAAACATTGGCCGCATTCGCGCTTGGCCTTGCGCTCTTCTGTGTCACGCTCGTTCTGAATGTTGTTGGCAGTCAGATCGTTAAAAAGTTTAGAGAACAATATGACTGAGCGTAAATCACCTGGCTCTTTGTCCAGTAGCGCGATGCCTGGCGTTGTTGAACGCCATCGCGGAGAAGAACGGTTTAAGTTTTTGGGGCTGGCTGCGATCCTCGTTAGTCTTTCCTTTCTGGCGTTCTTTCTGGTTTCGATTATTGGCACGGGTTATGGGGCGTTTCTCCAGACAGCACTCAAGGTCGAAGTAGACTTAACCTACGACTCCCTCGGTCTCGTTGAGCCCGCCACAGAAGAAGACATCGCAAATATTCGCTATAGGTCGATTGTGCGGAGCGCGATGCGCGACATCATTACTGAAGATGTTGGCCGCCGTGAGGCCCGTACCTTGTATGGCATGCTTGGCGCTGCGGCGGAATTCGATTTGCGCGACATTGTTGTCGAGCAACCGCAGTTGATCGGCACTGTTGCAAGCCTTTGGCTTACATCTTCGGATGATGTTGACCTGTACAATAAGGGGGATGCGTCGGAGGCGTCACAGCTACAGACCCGATTGTCTGAAAAACAACAGGAGTGGTACGCAACTCTTGAAGCGCAAGGGAGAATAAAAACACGCTTCAATTGGACGTTTTTGACGAGCAGCGACTCTCGAGACCCAGAGGTAGCTGGCGTATACGGCGCAATGATCGGATCATTTTTCGCGCTCGGTGTTTGTCTCCTGCTTTCTTGTGTTGTTGGCGTGCTAGCCGCTGTTTACTTGGAAGAGTTTGCTGCTCGTAATCGTTGGACGCAATTTCTAGAGATAAACATTAACAATCTGGCAGCCGTTCCCTCCATTACCTTCGGGCTTCTGGGCTTAGCTATCTTTCTAGGGTTCTTTGGTTTGCCGCGCTCGGCATCGCTCGTTGGCGGTATGGTCCTTGCCTTGATGACCCTTCCGACCGTTATCATTAGTTCGCGTGTTGCGTTACAAGCCGTGGCTCCATCAATCCGAGAAGCCGCCTTTGGCATCGGTGCGAGCCGTGTTCAAGCCGTGTTTCACCATGTCGTTCCATTGGCCATGCCAGGCATCCTTACTGGTGTTATTCTTGGCATGGCTCGTGCCCTGGGTGAAACGGCGCCGCTTTTGATGATTGGCATGATAGCGTTTATTGCTGATCCGCCGTCTACGCTGACACAGCCTGCCTCGGCTCTTCCCGTGCAGGTCTATCTCTGGGCAGATAGTCCAGAGCGAGGATTTGCGGAGAAGACTGCAGGCGCCATATTGGTCTTGCTTGTGTTCTTGTTGTTGATGAACCTGATGGCAGTCATTCTGCGAAGAAAGTTTGAAAAGTGATGCTAGAAAATAAACTCATACAGCCTTTGAACGTTTCGTATTCCAGCGATGAAGCAGGGTCAGAACGTGCCGATGAGGCAGCAAAGATTGTAGCGTCAGGCGTGAACGTGAGTTACGCCGGGCGTCCAGCGATCACAAACGTCAATCTCAATATCCGGTCTAAGGCTGTTACGGCTCTCATCGGGCCATCGGGTTGTGGCAAGACGACGTTTCTGCGGTGTATCAATCGCATGAATGATCTGATTGAAACCTGTCAGGTGAGTGGCAGTATCACGCTAGATAACGAAGACGTTTACGGTGACGACGTTGACGTCGTTGTGCTGCGTCGTCGTATCGGAATGGTTTTTCAGAAGCCCAATCCTTTTCCTAAGTCCATTTTTGAAAATGTCGCTTATGGCCCGCGTATTCACGGGCAAGCCAACAAAGGTGACGATCTCAACGAGATTGTAGAGCGGAGCTTGATTCGAGCTGGTCTTTGGGATGAAGTTAAAGACCGTTTGGATGCGCCTGCCACTGGACTATCCGGTGGTCAGCAGCAGCGGCTTTGCATCGCGCGCGCCATCGCAGTTGAGCCTGACGTCATTCTCATGGATGAGCCGTGCTCAGCATTGGATCCCATAGCGACCGCAAGAATTGAAGAGCTGATTGATGACCTGAAAACAAAATACACGATCGTCATCGTTACCCATTCGATGCAGCAGGCGGCGCGAGTGTCACAGCGGACTGCATTTTTCCACCTTGGTGAATTGGTCGAAGAGAACGAAGCCAAGGTTATTTTTACAAACCCATCTGATGACCGGACGCGAGCTTACGTGACCGGTTCTATCGGATAGGCCGAAAGAGTTAGTGAAATGAACGAACGGCATATCGTCACTGCTTACGACAAAGACCTCGAGCAACTCGAGACTATGGTCAGCGAAATGGGTGGCCTTGTAGAGAGTCAGCTGGCTGCATCTTTAGACGCGTTGGTCAGGCTTGACCCTGATGCTGCTGAACAGGTCATCAAACGCGACAAAGTTATTGATGAATATGAGGTGAGGATTGATCAGCACACGACAGAAATGCTGGTGCTCCGTCAGCCTATGGCCCAGGATTTGCGCGTAATTTTAGTTGCGTTGAAGTTGGCAGGCAATCTTGAGCGCATGGGGGACTACGCAAAGAACATATCAAAACGCACCGTTACGTTAACGAGGGCGCCAATGGTTACGTCGGCCGCACAATCGATCAAGGCTATGGGAGATAAGGTTCTCGAGATGATCAAAGATGTGCTCGATGCATACTCCAGTCGGGATGGTGACTTAGCCACCGCGGTGATCTTGAAAGACGAAGAAGTGGACCGGATGCACACCAACCTGTTCCGAGAGTTTTTGGAGCTTATGGCCAGTGACCCGCAGAATATTTCATTGGGAACGCACCTCGTGTTTATCGCGAAGGATGTTGAGCGTGTCGGTGATCACGCAACCAATGTCGCGGAAAAAATTCATTATATGCTGGAAGGCAGCCTACCGGAGGGTGATCGACCTAAAGATGATCGATCTACTGGCATCTTGGTTGATGCAGAAGGGACCGCTCAGTCGTGACCGGAAAAACGGTGGTTTTAATTGCCGAGGATGAAGTCTCTCAGGCAGAAGTTCTGAAGTACAACCTTGAGGCTGCAGGATTCGAAGTGCGTTTGTCGATCAACGGCGCCGACGCATTATCGCAGATTGAAGAAAATCGCCCGGACTTCTTGGTTCTCGACTGGATGCTGCCAGAAGTGTCTGGCATTGAAATTTGCCGCAGACTTCGGCGTATCGACGAGAATAAAGACCTACCAATCATCATGGTTACAGCCCGTGGTGAAGAGGAAGACCGTATTCGCGCCCTCGAAGTTGGGGCCGATGACTACATGGTTAAGCCTTACTCACCTGGCGAGCTTGTGGCGCGCATCAATGCCGTGTTGCGACGAACGTCGCCGTCGCTTGTCGGCGAAAAGCTCGAATTCTCAGACCTTGTTCTTGATCTTGTGTCTCGAAAAGTTAAGCGAAATGGAGAGTCGCTCCATCTTGGACCGAAGGAATTCAAAATTCTGCAAGCGCTTATGGAGCGTCCGGGGCGTGTGCTGTCTCGCAGACAGATTATTGACCTGGCGTGGGGCCAGAATATCTACATCGAAGACCGCACGATTGATGTCCACATTCGGCGTTTGAGGTCTACCCTTGGCGGAGACGGTCTACCAAACCTTATCAGAACGGTCAGAGGTTTCGGTTATTCTTTGGACGAAGAACAAAATTAACCGCCCTTTTGTTCGCGATCTAAATTCCTGCATTCCTGACATGACATCGGTTAGGCTATGGTTTCAATCTCCATAGCAACAGCGAGTTCACCATGGGCAAGTCGGCAGATATAGATTTCGGTCCTCTCTCGGAATTGATAGGCACCTGGAAAGGCCAAGATGGGGTGGATATTGCGCCAGACCCCGATGGCAAAGAAACCAACCCCTACTATGAAGAGATCGCCTTTTCCCCTGTCGGCGGTGTTACCAACGCAGAATCTCAAAAATTGGTCACGGTTCACTATCGCCAGACTGTGAAGCGCAAATCAGATGATGAAGTGTTTCACGATGAAACGGGCTATTGGATGTGGGACTCTGACGCAAACACGGTCATGCATTCCCTGGTCATTCCCAGAGCCGTGTGTGTCCTTGCCGGCGGTCAATATAATGGTGAAAAAAGTGAGGATGGCCGAGTTGTACTCAGTGTTGCGGCCGGAATAGATGATAAGGATTGGGGAATCGTTCAATCGCCCTTTATGTTGGAAAAGGCCCGGACGACTGCGTTCAAGCATGACATCATCGTCGGTAACGGCAAGCTGACGTATTCCGAGACGACGACAGTGGATATATACGGAAAGATTTTTGAACACACCGACGGGAACGAGTTGGTTGCCGGTTAGGCGGGTGCCAATGTTATTTTAGTCTCTGTGTTGTCGGGATGGCGAACTGGTTAGGCCACAAGGATTTTATGGTGGATCAAATGAAGATCGTTAAACCACTAGCGTGGTCGATACTCGCGATTACCTTATGGGTGGTGAAGCCCGTACTCGCAGAGTCTGTCCTTCGTGTTGGTATCACGAGCCTTCCATCCTCTCGTGGTAATCCATTCAATACGACAAGCGGTTTGCCGAGCCTCTATACGTACGCGGCCTTCTTTGAAGGCTTAACGCGAGTCGATAATGAAGCGAAGCCTGTGCCCATGTTGGCGGAGCGCTGGGAATCAGAAAGCCAAACATCCTGGTTATTTTACCTTCGCCCCAACGTCACATTTTCTAATGGCGAGCCGGTAGATGCGCACGCCATCGCGGCCACCTACGCGATTATGCAGACGGACTTGGGAAAGACCTACCCGGTTACGCGGGAACTCGCTGGAATAGCGGGTGTCGAGGCGGTGGATGACACAACTGTTCGCATTACAACGACGGCTCCTGATGCGCTGTTGCCGCATAAAGTCGCCGCGCTGAAAATTGTACCGCCGAAGTATTGGGCTGAGGTAGGTGTAGAAGAATTTGCTGCGGCGCCGATTGGGTCGGGACCTTTTATTGTTAAGGAGTATACGTCCGCCCGTATGGAGCTTGTTCGATCGCCCACGGCGTGGCGACAACCAATCCTGGACGGTGTTGAGTTAATTGCGGCGGCAGAGTCAGTGGCACGTATCCAAGGCGTATTATCCGGTCGATTACATATTGGGTTGCAATTGGGGCCGGACGAAATTCCGTTGGTGGAGTCAGCAGGACATAAGATGGTTGTCGGCGTTGATCCCAGTATGCAGGTGCTTGCGTTTATTACGGAGAAAGAGTCGCCTCTAAAAGACGTGCGCGTTCGCCAAGCTCTGAACTATGCCGTTAATAGAGACGGAATTTCACAAGGCCTGTTAGGCGGTTACGTAAAGATGGCGACGCAAACAACGCCCAGTTTTGCGTTCGGATGGGATCCTAGTTTGGAGCTTTGGCCCTACGATCCTGATAAGGCCAGGGCCCTCCTGACCGAGGCTGGGTATCCAGACGGCTTCTCATTTACCGCAGAGATTTTGTTGGGTAGTGCGTCTTATTCGCCTCAGGTCTATCAGCAGGTTGCTGCAGATTTAGCCAGGGTTGGGGTTACGCTGTCGCTTCGCCAGATTCCAGCAACACAATATGCGCGCGGCGTGTATCAAGGGGACTGGGCCGGGGAGGCGATTGGCATTGATTACGGCGTCAATCCGTCATTGGATTCCTTGACGCCTCTGGTCCGTCATTCTTGTCTCTGGATTACGCCTTGGTTTTGCGACCAATCCGTTTTACCGCTCCTTGCAGAAGCAGAGGCGGCCTTTGACTTAGAGGAGCGCCGGGTGCTAACCCAGGGCGTGATGCGGCACCAACTGAGTTTGGTGCCCGCGATCTTGCTATATGAGACTGCCCGCTTTGATGCGGTAAACCGTGCGGTTCAAGGGTACGACATTTCGGTTGGCCATATCGACTACGATAAAATCAGTATCGGCGACTAAACTGTCCGTTTTCAGCCGTTTGTACAGCACGCGAAACAGTCATTCAGTGCGCACTTTGTCGCTTTTTTAGACCTATATGCATACCGTCTTCTAGAGTGCCGAAGGTATTGGCCCTAGGGCTGGAACTATATTGAGGGTAGGCAATGAGCGTTCTAAGCCCAGATAAGGCGAACCTCGAAGGCGAGATCGATGTTTTGGTTATAGGGGCCGGCGGATGTGGGCTCACAGCGGCCTTATCCGCTAATGAAGCGGGTGCCGAGGTCCTCGTTCTGGAACGGGATTCCTCCGCGCTTGGCACGACAGCCATGTCTACGGGCCTTATTCCGGGTGCGGGCAGTCGGTTCCAGAAGGAAAAGGGAATTGAAGATTCCGCGGACCTGTTCACAGCTGATCTGTTGCACAAAACAAAGGACCAGACGGATCATGATATAGCGGCTCACATGGCCGCCGTTTCCGCTCCAACCGTTGAGTGGCTCGTTGATTCTTGTGGCGTGCCACTGTCGTTGGTCGATTCCTTCGATTACCCAGGGCATACCAAACGGCGCATGCATGGAACGCCTAATCGCACGGGCTCTGAACTCATGGGAGCTCTTCATGATGCCATGGCGCGCAACAGCTTGGATGTAGTTCTTGAGGCGCCGGTGACAGATCTCTTCGCCGATGAATCCGGTCGGGTTCACGGTGTCAGAATTACGAGACCGGATGGCACCATCGAAGATCTAGGATGCAAGGCTTTGATTCTTGCGTGTTGTGGTTTTGCGGGTAGCAACGAGATGCTCCAGGAGTACATCCCCGAAATTGTAGCAGCAGAATTTTTTGGGCACCCAGGGAATAAAGGGGATGCCATTCGCTGGGGGCGGGGTCTCAGTGCGGCGGTTGGTGATATCCACGCCTATCAAGGGCACGGCGGGCTGGCATACGGCCAAGGCGTACCGATCTTGTGGGCACACATTATGGAGGGTGGCTTCCAGGTTAATGCCGAAGGCAAGCGCTTTTCCAATGAGGCCAAAGGGTACTCAGAGCAGGCCGTCGAGATCGTCGCTCAGCCTGAGCATTTTGCCTGGAGCATTTACGACGAACGGTGTCATGAGATTATGAAAGAGTTTGATGACTATCATGATGCCTTGAAGGCGAACTGCATCCGCAAAGCCGATACGCTTGATGAACTGGTCTCCGTCACAAAGCTACCGAACACATTGCGCGACACTGTTTCTGAGGTGGCTGCGATGACACATGGTGAGCAGCCTGACTCTTTCGGTCGAGATTTTACCGGCCACCCGATTTTAGAAGCTCCGTATTATGCTGTGAAAGTCAGTGCTGCTCTCTTTCATACGCAGGGCGGCCTTATTGTGGATAATAATGGCCAGGTGAAGCGCGAAGATGGCTCATCGCTGCCCAATCTCTATGCTGGCGGGGGCGCTGCTCGGGGTATTTCTGGACCGTCTTGCTGGGGCTATATGGCGGGAAATGGCTTGCTGACAGCCACCGCATTTGGTTGGTTATCAGGCATTGCGGCGGCCAAGGCTGTTCGGTAATTATCGACCTGTTACACTCAAGTAAATCTGCTGCAATCGCAGCTCAGGAATAACGGCTGGGGGGCCGACTAAATGTTATTATTCATCTTAGCCGTACCAACACTATCTCTGATTCTCGCTTATATTTTCTTTGCGGAATTCCGAATGGGTTGGAAGCCCCTGGTTGGCGCGATGCTAGGCGTTAGTGCTGGGTTGACCGGCATCGTGTTCTACACACACGGTGTTTTTGTTCTGTCAATCACCGAAGAATTTGGCTGGAGCCGGGGAGCAACCCAATTTGCATTCTCATTTGTTATGATGAGTGCGGCATTAACCGGTCCTTTGATCGGTGGGTTGAGCGATAAATATGGCGCGCGTCGCGTCGCATTGATTTCGATGTTTGCGTTGAGTTTGTCATTCGCATCGCTGTCACTAACGACAGACAACATCCTTGTTTACTATGCTCTATGGATTCTCATGTCCGTAATTGCCGCCGGCACATTCCCTGTGACATGGACGCGTGGAGTAAATAGCTGGTTCGATAAGAGCCGCGGTCTAGCGCTTGGCATGACCATGATGGGGACGGGTCTGGTTGCCGCTGTCGGGCCGTCATATGCGGCATGGTTGATCGAGAGCTTTGGCTGGCGTGAAGCTTATCAGGCTATAGGTGCAACACTTCTGGTCGTCGCATTCCCTGTCGCATATTTCTTCTTTCAGGAGAGGGATGAGAAAGATGTCGCCATTCATTCTCCATCTGCCAATACAGGTGTGACATTGCGCGAAGCGCTTGCGGACTACCGGTTTTGGGCGATGGGCATCGCGCTACTGTTTATTTGCTATGGCGTTGGCGGATTGATCACCAACCTCGTGCCTATGCTGACCGATAAAGGGTTACCCTTAGATTACGCGGTCGAGAAGGCAGGTTTGGTGGGAATCATGGTCATTGTCGGACGATTGGTTGTTGGCTATTTGATCGACAGGGTCTGGGCTCCAGGTGTTGCTTGCGTGTTTCTCATCCTACCGGCAGCGTCCTGTCTGATTTTAGCGCAGAGTATGCCG
Organism: uncultured Rhodospirillaceae bacterium; assembly: GCA_943787205.1. Taxonomy (GTDB): domain Bacteria; phylum Pseudomonadota; class Alphaproteobacteria; order Rhodospirillales; family Rhodospirillaceae; genus WLXB01. The sequence goes on along the minus strand of CALSLN010000009.1, from coordinate 114,102 downwards.
AGTGGCCTTATGATTAGCATCTCAGCCTTGGCAATCGGTTTGGCTGCTGGTGCTGAGTTAGATGTCATTGCGTACATGTCGAGCCGATATTTTGGCCTGAAAAACTACGGCAAGATTTACGGGGCGCAATTTGTATTCTTTGCAGTTGGATCAGGCGCGGCCCCTGCAGTCTTCGGTTGGTCACAAGACGTGACAGGAAGTTATGAACTGATCCTCTATTCAACTGCAGCATTGTTTGTCGTTGGGTCGCTGCTGATGCTGGTGATGGGGCCGTATCCTGTGTTCAAGGAACAGGAGTGAGCAAAACCTTTTCAGGTAAGCTCGCCGTTGTTACCGGTGGAGCCTCTGGAATTGGAGCGGCGTGCGCTAAGCTTCTAACCGAGCAAGGCGCTACCGTCGTTATTGGCGACGTGCAAGCTGCTTTAGACTCTCCCAACTTTCTCGATGTGACGGATAGAGAGTCCGTCGTGACCTTCTTTGCCGCTTTGGATCGTGCCCCAGACGTTCTTATTACGTGTGCAGGCGGCGCCTCACGTCACGCTGCGCTTGATGTGGACGAGGGACAAATGGACCTCACCATGGCGCTTAATTTCGGTGGGTTTTGGCGGTGCGCACAGGAGGCGTCTCGCCGAGCAATCGATGAAAACGTCAGCCTTGCGATTGTTCATGTTGGCTCCAGTTTACACCAAGGCCCAGCGCCGGAGTTATCTCACTTTGCGGCTGCGAAGGCGGCGAGTATCACGATGGTCCGGTGTCTCGCACAAGAGCTTGGGGCTCGAAATATTCGCGTCAATGCAGTTGTTCCTGGACCGGTGGAAACCCCAGCCACGACGCCGGTTTGGGAGGCGCGTCCCGGTATGCGCGAAGCGCTGCGTAAGGTCCTGCCGTTGGGTAGTATCGGTGATACGGATGATGTCGTTCCTGCGATTTTATTCTTGGCGTCGCCAAGCGCGGCCTGGGCGACAGGCACTATCCTGGCAATTGATGGCGGTTTGAGCGTGTCCTCGTGATTCGATGGTTGGTGGTCGGCGCAGGACACGCCGGTAAATGTCACATCGCAGCGATTGATCAGGTTGTCGAAGCAGAGCTTGCTGGTGTTGTTGATTTGAATGCAGACCTGAGTATTCCTGCACCAGTCTTTGATAATCTTGCCACGGCGATTGCGGAATCCAAGCCAAGCGCAGTCATCATCGCGACACCCAACGACGCCCAGCTTGCTTTGGCTAGCCTAGCCGTTCAGGCCGGGCTTCCCGTGTTATGTGAGAAGCCTGTTTGTAGGTCTTTTGAAGAGGCTCAGACCCTCGCTGATCTCTCTGATCAGACGAAGGTCCCGTGTGGTGTTGTTCTCAATCAAAGGGCGCAGGTGCATAGTCGTTGGATTAAAGACATGCTTCACTCAGGTGTGTTTAAGCCAGAGCAGATCACGTTCTCTGCCGACCTGCCACGGTTGACGGGGTGGCACGCCGACCCTGATCGATCTGGAGGTGGACTGCTTCGAACGATCGGCCTGCATTACATCGATATTTTACTTTGGTGGCTGGGGCGGCCGAGCCTTCAGCATGCAAAGCTTTCGGGGTCACCTCAAGACGACAGCATCGACATAGCGTTTGGGTTTTCGGCGGGTTGTCGCGCACAGATTAAAATGACGGCTGTTCGCGAGACTGGCTCGGGGCCAGTCAGCTGCACACTTGAATCAAAGAGCGCACGTATAGAGATGCAAGGTCATGAAGTCATTTCAGTGGATAATTTGCCGGATCCTCCACCGCTTGAACTCGTTGGGGCAGGGTTATTTTTTGGTCCGGGTCATCAAACGGTTATTGAAGAGGCGACTGCGTCACTCGTCCAATCCAAAAGTTTTCCTGTTAGCGTATCGGATGTGTTTCCGGCGCTATCTTTGATCGAGGAAATATACGCAGGAGCGCGCAGCTAGTCCCGCAGGCTACTTAGACTCAAACGCAAACATTGTTGCTGTTTGTCCTGCGTCTGACAGTCCGTCCAAATGCGCCTTTGCAGCAGATGTACCGCGAACGTAATAGTCGGCAAATGCCAATGTTGCTGCGTTCAAGGTGACCAATTGATCCGGCATGGGGGCCGATCCATCGTCGCCGCAAATTAAGCCGCCGAATCGGTGGTCAGCACCATCAATCACTGCCAAGTATTTATCGCCAGGTACGGCGTCATGGTACGTGTCTGCATGGACTTCCCAAGTTGGCATCATTGGCGGAATGAAATCTTTGGTCCCTGTCGTCACGATCATCGGCCGATCGATTGTTTTTGCAGAATCCTCATTGACAAACCCTGGCATGTATCCAGGTGGTGATACGGCGATGACAGCTTTGAATCGTGAGTCTGGTTCGTAGACAGGGGCATTATCATCGTCACGTGCGTATGTTGTCGCGCCGGCCGCAGATTGCGCCGTTAGTCCACCGTAGGAATGTCCAGCGGCGATGACGGTTGATAAATCAAGTGTGCCAGTGAGTTCTGGAACAGCAGCTATGATTTGATCTAGTAAGTCGAGGCTGCGCACCACATCCTTGCGGCGTTCTTGCCAAATAACGTGTTGCGGATAGTCGCCTGCTTTTGAGTTCGGCTCCGCATCAAGGTGGCGTGGCTGGATGACTGTGTAACCGTGGCTGGCCCAATGGGCCACCATGGGGTCGTTGCCATCCACTTCGCACCTGAAGCCATGAGAAAAAATGATCAGTGGCGATTTGTCGACGTCTACAGGTCTCGTAACTTGAACAGTGAAAGGTTCGACCCGGTCCGCCGTGTCCAATTTTAGGTCACGGGCGTAAGCAACCCCATAGGGGCCATCCGTGCCATCGTATGTCGTGACATGGTCTGCGCTTAGGCTTGGGCCCGCCAAAGAGATAACGAGGGATGCCGCAGCAAGCGTTGTCCCTAATTTGATCATTGTCTTGCTTTACGCTGCGGCTTGGCGGGGGCCAAAGACGCCCTTGTAAAGCCAAGCTAGGGCAAGCCAAACGGGGATCGCGAGAACAAATGCGACGATTAGTCCTGTGTTTGCAAAAACGATCGATGCCAGGATTACGCCAATGATCAAGAATAGGATGTCAGCAAAAAACCGGCCTAAGCCTTTGATAATCCTTAATAACATCGTAAATCCAACTCACTATCAATTGGTCAAAGAGCAACTGACTCTTATCTGGCCGCTTTTGTTGTGTGATGCAAGGCAGATAAGGTTCGTCTGACCACTTTAATTAACCGGAGTATCACTATGAGATCATTACTGGCTTTCTGTCTGGTCTTATTGGTGGCGTCCGCAAATACGACCGCGCGCGCAGACGTGGAGTTCATGACCGTAGAGGGTTACGGCGGTGTTCCCTTGAACGTCATGACTTCCGGTGACCCTGAGAAACCGGGCATCCTTTTTATTCATGGCATGGCTCAAGCATCGCAGGCTTTTCGTCTTCAATTTGAATCTGAACTAGCCGATAATTTTTATCTTGTCGCTTTTGATATGCGTGGCCACGGTTTGTCCGGTAAGCCGTGGCAGCCGGATCTTCTCGTGCCCTCTCAGGCTTGGGCAGGCGACGTTGCAGCGGTTATGGCTGTTACTGGATTAGAAAAGCCTGTTGTCGTTGGATGGTCCTACGGTGGGTTTGTCCTTTCTGATTATGTGCGCCATTACGGAATTGATAATCTTGCTGGAGTCAATTTGGTTGGGTCGTTGGGTGGTTTGGTGCCGCGGTCTCCATTCCCGCCGTCAGATGACGTGAAAGAGATTATGGAGAACTCAGCGCGGACGCGATCTCTTGATCTTCGAGAGAATATCTTGGCGGCAGAGAATGTGGCCAAAACCTTCTACACGGACACGATGACTCAAGCGGATAAAGACGCTCAGGTGGCCATGGGGGTGATGATGCCTGCTTACGTGCGTCGGGCTATGGCTGGCCGTAATCTGGACAACACAGATGTCGCCGACCAGATCACAGTGCCAGTGCTTCTGTCGCGCGGGTCTAGAGATATCATGATGCCTGCCAACGACACAGAAGTGGCCATGGAGGCCCTGACGGATTCCGTTTTTTCATTTTATGAGGACACCGGGCACTTGCCGTTCTTTCAGCACCCTGAACGCTATAATGCGGAGCTGTCTGAGTTTGCAAACAGGGTCATGTCCTCAGATTAAGAAAGTGGCCATCAAACTTTGATGTGCTGCCATTTTCCAAACTGCCAAACACTGGCGAAAATGACTGTAGTGATGAGGCGGTAGGTTGCGAACCACGCCCAGACCCCCATCAGGCCGTAACCAAGATAAGGGCCAATGACGTAGGCCAGAGGTAAAAATATAAGCCACTGCATGCCGACAGAAATTTTGGCAACCATTTTTGCTGCGCCTGCGCCTTGCAGACCACTCAACAAGATCATCGAAACGGCTTCAAACCAAATCGTTGCACCGATCAAAATCAATGGCGCGCGCGCCATTGCCACGACGCTCTGGTCTGTCAGGAAAATCCCTAGGATTGGTGCTGGGAAGAAAATCATCGGGATGCCAATAACACCCATCACGACAACGCCCACTTTAACCACATCCCAACCCCAGGCTTTCGCATCGTCTGGGTCGCCGCGACCAAGCGCTTGGCCAACCATAGAGGCGCAGGCAATGCCGAGGCCGAGGCCCGGTAAGAACGCCGTTTGAGAAACGTTCATGAGCACGCTTGCTGCGGCTAGTTCCGGTGTGCCGATCTGGCCAATGATGAGAAACAAGGCCGTAAACCCAGCCGCAAAAAAGAATTGCTGAATAGAAGCCGGTATGGATATGCGTAAAATACCGAGCAGTGTTTCGCGCTTAGGCAGCCTATCCATGAACCCTTTGTCTCGGGCGAGGTGCCACGCCTGAAACGCATATAGTCCAGTTCCAACAAAGATAGAGATCGTGGTGGCAAGACCAGCCCCTTCTGCGCCTAGTGCGGGAGCTCCAAGGTTGCCGAATATAAGAACCCAATTCAGGAAAATATTAATGACGTGCATTACGATTAGGGTGCGCATGTAGACCATCGACATATTGATGCCGTTCCAGAATCCTCTGAAGGCATAGTTCATTGCGATGGCGACGGTGCCGAGAATGCGGGCCTGGAGATATGGTACACCATCTTTGACGACGTCTGGATCACTGTCGAGAAGGGGGAAACCGAGTGGGGCGGCGTAATAGAGAATCACGGTCAACGGGATGCCCATGACCAGTGCGAGGAAGAGACCGCCGTTCAACGGGATGGCTGTTTCGTTTTCTTTGCCTTCGCCCTTACGCCGGGACGCTATCGCTTGAACCCCAGTGCCAAGGCCTAAAATAATTGCGATCACCATGAAGTTGGTGAAACTGGCAAGGCCAACAGCCGCGAGGGCCGTGGTGCTGACGCGGCCGACCATCGCCGTATCGACCAGATTAAGAATGTTTTGGGACACCATGCCGCCAACGATTGGCAAAGATAGAGTCAGTATGGTTCTAAGCCGCCCTGTTGGAAGGGGAGGCTGGGTAACGTCGGTCATATGGTGTCCAGGTGCTTAAAGGTCTCTCAGATGCACTGTATGCCAGAATTGGAGCGTAGGATGTGACAAGCCCGTGAGCTGTGAAGCGAACACATATGTGCCCCGCCTGATATATATACGTAATCGGCCATTGACCATGGGGGTAGCGAAGGCGCTACCATACCGTTCAAATCGGAAAGGACGGCTGGTTATGCGTATTCATATGGTGGCGGTGTCTCTGTTTCTGTTCATTACGGCTGTATTGAGTAGTGACCCAATTCAGGCTGCGACGGAGGGGCAGTGCGAAGCCCTTCAGTCCCAAGACTTTTCGAATATCATCGATGCTGCGACCCATGTGATGTCCAGCCGCGTCGTTGCAGCTGCCAATGATGTTCCAGACTACTGCCAGATAAAAGGGTATGTCAGCTCGAGCGTAGAGTTCGAGATGCGCCTTCCCCTCAAAAATTGGAATGGGAAGTTTATAAAACGTGGGTGTGGTGGTTTCTGCGGAGCCGTTTTTATTGCGGCCTGCGATAATCACGTCAAAGACGGCTATGCCTGTGTCGCGAGTGATATGGGGCACACATCAACCGCAATAGACGCAAAATGGGCGTACAACGATATCCAGGCTGAGATCGATTTTGGATATCGTGCAACGCACGTCGTAACCGTCGCGGGTAAAGCCATTACAGAAGCGTTTTACGACAACGCGCCAAAGCGGTCCTATTTCATGGGGTGCTCGACCGGCGGTCGGCAAGGTTTGGTTGAAGCGCAGCGCTTTCCATACGACTTTGATGGAATTGTCGCGGGCGCTCCTGTGATTAACGAAACCGGTGCCGGCATGGAGTTGCTGTGGACGATCGTCGCGAACCGGGACGAAGATGGAAAGCAGATTTTACCATCGAGCAAAGTGCCGATGATCCATGACGCCGTAATCGCAAAGTGCGATATGAATGACGGTCTCGAAGACGGATTGATTGGCGATGCACGCGACTGCGATTTCGAACCGTCGGAGCTTCAATGCCGTGGTCGCGATCGCGATGATTGCTTAACGGTCGCGCAGGTGGAAACCGTCAATAAGATGTATGACGGACCGGTCAATTCAGACGGAATGGCCCTCTACACAGGTGGTGTGCAGCGCGGCTCTGAACTGAATTGGATTGGAAATTACATCAGCGAAGATGGTGGCCTTTCAGTTTACGAGAATTTCATGGGCGACATGTTCCGCTACCTGAATTTCATGCCTGATCCAGGCCCGTCATGGCAGCCCAAGGATTTTGACTTCGATTACGATTACAAACGCCTTGGTCTCATGGAGCACATCTATACGGGGTCCAATCCCGATTTGAGAAAGTTCAAAGCCAACGGCGGCAAGATGCTGACCTATCAAGGGTGGCGCGATCAGTCTGTGGTGCCGTTAAATATTATCGACTATTATGAGACGGTTACTAAAACCATGGGCGGGCAAGAAGCGACCGAAGAATTCTATCGCCTCTTTATGATTCCCGGAATGAACCACTGCTCCGGTGGGGCAGGGGCCTATGCCATCGATTACCTGGCCTACATGGAAGATTGGGTTGAAAAGGGTGATGCTCCAGATGTTCTTATTGGCGTGCACCCCAAGGTTAGAGTAGACAGCGCTGGAACGGACCTGCCCTTGGTAGACGAGCAGGTCGACTTCAGTCGACCCGCGTTTCCTTATCCTGCAAAAGTGACCTACAGCGGCAAAGGTGACCCAACCGATGCGGCAAGTTTCGTGAGAGTTGATCCGTAGGCCTTACTTTTTTGGTGTGTCGAGGGCCTTGTCTTTGGCGGCAAGAATTTTGCTCTCGATATAGGTGACCATTCGACCCAAGGACTCATCAAGGGTGAGTTCACCTGTGTTCACCTCAAGGTCTGGGTTTTCCGGAGGCTCCCACGGCGAAGAAATGCCAGTGAAGTCTTCAATCTCACCGCGTCTGGCTTTGGCATAGAGGCCTTTGACATCACGTGACTCACAGACACTCATATCCGCGCTGATGTGAACTTCGTGGAATTGATCGCCAATAATGTCTCGGGCCTGCGCACGAGCCGAATTGGTCGGTGCGATGAAAGCCGAAATAACAATTGTCCCGGCATCAGCAAAAAGTTTGGCAACCTCAGCGACCCGTCTAATGTTTTCAGCTCGCTCTTCTTCGCTGAACCCCAAGTCTCGGTTTAAGCCGTTGCGTACATTGTCGCCGTCCAAAGTGTAAACTTGGATGTTGCGGTTAAACAATTCTCTTTGCAGCGCCATCGCTAGTGTCGACTTTCCAGCACCGGAGAGTCCGGACATCCACAACACGGCGCCCGGATACCCGTTGGTAGCTTGTCTCTCTTCAGATTTGACGGATTGAGGAACGGCTGTGAGATTACGTGAGGCCGTCTCAATGTCCTGGCCACCTTCGATAATGCAACCGCCGACAACTTCGTACCCATCGAGTAGAACAGCCCGGCCGAGGGCTGGAACATCATGAAACAGGTCATAAGTAATGGTGCTACGGGAGCGCAAAGTGACTTCTGCAACGCCGTTCTGAGGGACTTCGGTGCCGCGATGGCGACTGAGGTCAGAGACGTCGATAACTGTGTCGATGGAATCGACCGTCACATCGTATTCGGCGGTTGCCAGTTTTAGGGTTAGAGACTCCCCCTGTCGCAAGGGATCGCGACTTAACCAGAATAGGCGGACGGATAGAGCGTTGGATGACCGTGGCCCAGCCGTTGGCAAAGTGAGGACATGACCGCGCTCGATGAAGAGTTCGTCGTTTAGAGTCAGCGCTACAGATTCACCGGCGTGAATGCTCTTGGCGTCTTCGGCTGCGGCCCACTGCTCAATCGATACAACATCCGCGGAACGACCCGTTGGCCAAACCGTAACCGTGCTGCCAAGATCGAGCTGGCCGCTTTCTACACGGCCAACAATGAGGCGGCGTCCGTCTTGTCGGTAAACGTCTTGAACCGGCATTCTGAAAGGGCGTTCGGTTGGTGCGACTGCTCGCGGAAAAGCATCTAACGCATCTATCAAGGTCGGCCCGGAGTACCACGGCATATGTGTGGAACGCCGGCCGAGGTTGTCGCCGTGCATTGCGGCGACTGGAATCATCACCTGGGCTTCAAGCCCAATTTCTTTCAAATACGCCTTCATCTCTGTCTCGACGGCCTGAAAACGGTCTTCAGAGTAGTCGACCAAGTCCATCTTATTGACGGCAACGACAACTTGCGGAATTCCGATCAGGTGGAGAAGGTATGCGTGGCGTCGTGTTTGTTCCGAAACGCCTTGTTTGGCGTCAATCACAATGACGCCGGCGTTAGCGCTTGCCGCGCCAGTCACCATATTGCGCAAAAACTCTCGATGACCCGGCGCATCTATAATGACGTAGCGCCGTGTCTCCGTATGAAACCAGATTTGCGTCGAGTCGACGGTAATTGCTTGGTCTCGCTCGAGCTGAAGTGCATCAAGGACGAAAGACCATTCGAAGGGCGCATCGCGCCGGTCACAGCTTGCTTGAAGTTCTTCCACTTTCCCTGTGGGTAAAGAATCGGTGTCGTGGAGCATGCGACCGATAATAGTCGATTTTCCATGGTCAATATGACCGACGATGACGATAGGGAAGGCGCGTTCCCTGATTTTTACAATTTCGTTTGCCATTTACAGGTAGCCCATTGTACGCAGCCGTTCGAAACTATCTTCTGTTTCATGGTCCATCGTTCGTCCGGCGCGCTCTGGGTCTTTCGTCGCCTCTAACTCATCGATGATTTCAGTAATCGTGGTTGCAGTTGACTGAATTGGCTCAGTGATGCCGATCTCTCCTAGGGAACGGAAGCGCTGTCCGTTTTTGGCGTAGTAAAGAGGGACCATCGGAATGTTTTCACGTTGGATGTAGCGCCAGATATCAACTTCGGTCCAATGCAGAAGAGGGTGGACTCGGACATGGGTGCCCGGCGGGAAATCCGTGTTGTATTGGTCCCAGAACTCTGGAGGTTGTTCACGAAAGTCCCATGAATTATCGACGCCGCGCGGACTGAAGACGCGCTCTTTTGCGCGCGTTGCTTGCTCATCTCTACGAATACCGGTGATAAGCGCTTTGAAGCCGTAGCGTTCGATGGCTTGCTGCAGGCCTAGCGATTTGCGGGCGGCAAATCGAGAAGCGGGTGGCAAACTTGCATCGACTTCTTCTATCGGCGGGCAGTCGTCGGCAATGAGGTTGAGATCCCATTCTTTACTGTAGGTGTTTCGGAATGCGTACGCTTCGGGAAACTCTTTTCCAGTATCCAGGTGAACAGCGGGAAAGGGCATGCGTCCTAGGAAGGCTTTCTTGGCCAGCCATATCATGACGCAGGAGTCCTTACCCAGTGACCAGAGCAGGCCAATGGGGTCAAACTTGTTAAATGCCTCACGCAAAATAAATACACTTTGCGCTTCTAGGGCGTCTAGATCGTCCATTTTTCCGCAGAATCCTTGTTAATTGCGGCTGTTTTAGTGCCATGCGCACATACACTTGTCTATGGCTGTAACGGCGGCTGAGGGCGGAATGTTAGACTTACGGAAGTTCTTTTTCCAACAGCCTGACTTTGAAGCAAAGAAAACCTCTGGTTGCTTTAAATTAAGGTGAGCTTTCTCGCTTGACGGCGGATGTTGGTCTCGTGCCCAATACGTTATCCAAAGGTGCTCAATTTAAAGATCGGAGAGTGAATTATGACGAGTTTCTTAGTATCTGACGAAAATGAAAAAGGCTTCCGCCTTGAAGACATTTTGATCTCTATCCGCACGGATATTCTGAAACGATGCCTTAAAATTACCGGCGATACGCGGCCTGAGGCGCTTCATGTCTTGAATAACAACATGAAGATTTTAAACCTTATATCTGAAGCGGTTATCCTGGCAGATGATTCCACAAAGGTCCTAGACAGAGCTTTCGGCCCTAGTGGCGATAAACCAAGAATTGGCGAAGAGTAATCTCGACTAAGTAAGAGGTCTGTTCTCACTTTCACGACCCTGCTGTAAACGTAATCGGAGTAATTTAATGACTGACAACGGTGTTTCTCGTCGAGCCTTTGGCTCGACAGCAGTTGGATTAGGGGCGGCCACTGCGGGTTTAGCCGGAGCGAGTGCCGGGCACGCAGCGGTGTCATCATTGCCAACTGACCCAGTCGAGCAATTGCATGCCATGGTTAAAATGATGGGGACACGGGCGGAAGAGCGCGTTGTCTGGAAAACCAAGGGCAAAATATTCGCGATCTTGCCCGATGACGTTATTCTTTTGTACGGCATGCGCGGTAGCGAGAGTACCTGGTGGCGTCAGATCGATGACACCACATATGTGCGCTACAACTCGACTATGTCGTTCTTCACTGATCCAGAAACCGACGAGTTTATTGAAGAGTTTACAAGCCCGATCAACGGCGTAACGGTGAAGCTGCCAGTGAGTTTTATTCGTCATAAAGAAGGCGAATGGTTCACGCCAATGGGCACGTATTACGGATCCATGAAGAAGGCGTTTCCTGAGAAGTACAAAGAAGAACCTCTACATATGGATTGGACTTTGGATGGTGACGTCATACGCCGGCAGGAAGGCGATAACTTCCCACCGATCATTCCGCAGCCCTCTATTGAATATGCATCCATGTTCTCTTGGGCGTCTGAAGTGTTCGACCCCAATCTTGACCGTGCGAGTGGCGTGTCGAGTGGCTGGAACATAATGGCTGGCTCACGCCCACCTTACGTTGATCTCGGCGTTCCGCCTGGTAACGTGAACTGGCATTTCGATGCGGTTAAGTTGGACGATACTGAACAGCTTGATGACGACTATCTTGCGCTAGCGCGGGCTCATAGTGATCGCTTTAATATTTCTCCTGAGCTTGACGAGGGGCCATCCTTCTTTGAGCGTATATTGAAGCTCCGTGGGATCACTCAATAGCCAAGACCAAGCTTATGAGACCAACGCTTGATCAAGCTATTACTCTGCATCGTGCCGGCCAGACGCGTGAAGCAATAACGAGCTACGAGACTATTCTTGCGGTTGAGCCTGATTCGACGGCTGCAAGGCATGGGCTTGCCGTTTTGTTGCTTCAGTCTCACCAGCCGACTGACGCGCTTAAGCACCTGGAAAAACTCGTTGCTGATGGCGTGGATGATGCGGGAGTCTTTAACGCTTTGGGGATTGCTCATCAGCAATTAAGTGATGAGGTCCAGGCACTGACCCAATTCCGAACGGCCGTTGAATTAGATCCACATCATAGCAAGGCCTTAGCGAACCTAGGGGTCTGCTTGCACAAGCAAGAGGATTACGATCAAGCTGAAAGTGTGTTGCAGCGTGCTGTCGAGGCTGACCCGAACAACGCTGAGACATATTATAATTATGGTCAGACGTTGCGAGCGCTTCAGAAACTGGGCGACTCAGAACGTGCGACGCGGCAGGCCTTATCCATATCCCCATCACATATTTTGGCGCGCGTGGATCTCGGTGTCACGTTAACGGCCCAAGGCAGATTAGCAGAGGCAGAGGAGTGTTATCGTCGCGCTCTTAAACTAAGCCCTGACGCGATGGAGGCGCATAACCTTTTAGCGCATATTCTGCTTAATTCTGGCAGGCTTGAGGAAGGGTGGGCTGAGTTCGAATGGCGGTGGCACACGCCTAAATTCTCGACAGCACAGTCTTTCCACAGTCTACCGAAGTGGAATGGTGAAAAAATAGAAAGTGGGTCTCTTCTGGTCTGGGCGGAACAGGGAGTCGGCGACCAAGTTATGTACGCAAGCATGCTGCCCGATATCCTCAATGCCGAACCAGACGTTATCCTTGCCTGTGCTCCAAACCTTGTTCCGCTCTTCTCACGATCATTTCCAGACGTAAAGGTCGTTTCTATGCTGGACCTCAAGCCTGATTTAGAGATGCTCAAACATGTCGTAGCTCAAGTGCCGATCGGAAGCTTAGGCCAGTTTGTCAGAGCAGATATTTCGTCGTTTCCTAAACGGGGTTCATTTCTCGCCGCTGATCAGTCTCGTGCCCAGGCGCTTCGAGATAAGTATAAAGGCGACTCAGGTGAAAGCCCTCTTGTCGGCTTGTCATGGAAGAGCACCAACAAACTCACGGGAGAGGCCCAGTCACTAGACTTGGTGGATTTGGCTCCGGCCCTTGGTGGCACGGCGGCAACGTTTGTCGATCTCCAGTATGGTGATACGGCCGAAGATTTGGCCCGTGCAAAAGGCGCTGGTCTTGGCGTCCTTTCTGACCCTGATGTTGATCAACTGGCGGATTTGGATGCTTTTGCGACGCAAGTCGCTGCAATGGACCTAGTGATCACAATATCCAATACGACGGCTCACATTGCGGGTGCCCTAGGAGTGCCGTGCTGGGTGCTCATGGCGTCGGGGCCGGGACAAAATTGGTATTGGTTTCTCGACCGCAGCGACAGCCCGTGGTATCCGTCCATTCGCTTGTTTCGGCAAGCAAAACCTGGTGACTGGTCTGGCGTGCTCAATGCCGTCAAAGAGGCGTTGATAGATCAATAGGCCCATGTCCCAAATATAAAGTGTTAATGCGCAGAAACGGATAAATACCCTATGGCCAGCTATCAATACGTCTACACCATGCACAAGCTCGGTAAGAGCTATCCGGGCGGTAAGGAAGTCGTCAAAGACGTTTCTTTGTCATTCCTGCCGGGCGCCAAAATTGGCGTGTTGGGCTATAACGGCTCGGGGAAGTCGACCCTCCTGAAAATCATGGCAGGCCTTGATACCGAGTACACGGGTGAAGCGAAAGCGGCTGACGGTCTGCGTATTGGATACCTCGAACAGGAGCCGGAATTAGATAATTCCAAGAATGTTCTGGCCAACGTTATGGAAGGCGTTGGCGAGATCAACACGCTGCTCCAGCGCTTTGAAGAAGTGAGCGCCAAGTTCGCCGAAGAAATGACCGATGATGAGATGAATGACCTCATTACCGAGCAGGCTGAGCTTCAGGAAAAAATTGATGCCGCCGATGGGTGGGACGTGCAGCGCCAGGTCGAGATCGCCATGGACGCCTTGCGCTGCCCTCCAGGTGATGACGGAGTAGAGAAACTCTCCGGTGGTGAGAAGCGTCGTGTTGCGTTGTGCCGATTACTGTTGTCAAAACCAGACATGCTCCTCCTCGATGAACCAACCAACCACCTTGATGCTGAGTCTGTTGCTTGGCTTGAACGCTTTCTCGAAGAGTATACCGGCACCGTCGTCGGCGTGACCCACGATCGCTACTTCTTGGATAACGTCACGGGCTGGATTCTAGAACTCGATCGCGGTCGGGGAATTCCTTACGAGGGTAATTACTCGTCCTGGTTGGAGCAAAAACAGAAACGCTTGGCTCAGGAGCAACGCGAAGAAAAGGGACGGCAGCGTACTCTTGATACGGAGTTAGAATGGGTGCGGCAAAGCCCGTCAGCACGACGATCAAAGAGCAAAGCCCGTATCTCTGCTTACAACGACTTGGTCGCACAAGCAGCAGATCGCGCGCCCGATTCCGCACAGATCGTTATTCCTGCGGGCGAACGTCTCGGTGGGTTGGTCCTCGAAGCTAAAAACGTATCGAAAGCCTACGGTGACCGTTTGTTGATCGACAACCTTTCGTTCAACTTACCGCCTGGCGGGATCATCGGCGTGATTGGCCCTAACGGCGCTGGTAAAAGTACGTTGTTCAAGATGATTACTGGCGAGGAAAAACCAGACTCTGGCGAACTGCGCATTGGTGAAACGGTCCAGCTTGGGTACATTGATCAAGACCGCGCTGCCTTATCGCCTGAGAAAACGGTCTGGGAGGAAATCTCCGACGGGAACGACGAGATTATGCTCGGTAAATTCCCTGTCGCCAGTCGAGCTTATGTGGGCCGGTTCAATTTCAAAGGATCTGATCAGCAGAAGAAAGTCGGGCAACTCTCCGGTGGGGAACGCAACCGCGTGCACCTCGCCAAAATGCTGAAGTCTGGCTCCAACGTCATTCTGCTCGATGAACCGACAAATGACCTAGACGTGGATACCCTCCGTGCCCTCGAGCAAGCTCTTCTGGAATTTGCCGGGTGCGCTGTGGTTATCAGCCATGATCGCTGGTTCCTTGATCGGATCGCTACGCACATTCTTTCTTTTGAAGGTGACAGCCACGTTGAGTGGTTTGAGGGCAACTTCGAGGACTACGAGGAAGATAAGAAGCGACGTCTCGGCGATGATGCGGTCGAACCACACCGCATCCGCTATAAAAAGATTGAGCGCTAGGATCTCAGAGCTGAGGTTAACGCTTGGATCTCTCCGCCGTCGCCTAGCGACATGATCGTGTCGTAGATTGCCTGAGCTTTCTCGTCGCCGTAGTGGCGGCTGAGAAGCATCAGGCTCTTCGCTTTCCGTTCGTCAGGTGTCGCAAGCGTTTGTGCGGTGCCGCGCGGGTAGATGATCTCTTTGGTCACAGATTGCCCGGACGTCAGTTCCATGGTGACAACACCTGGTCTGCCCGAGGGCGCGTATTTGTCCAAGCTTGGGTCATGCCGTGCGGTGATCTTATCCATCAGGGGCGCGAGTGCATTGAGATCAAGGAGCCCGTCGTCGTTTAGGCTGCCATAGCGCAGAGCTGTGGCGACGGTAGCCTTTGCACTGAACCGAGCCGCCAGATCGTTCGTTGGCGTATCCGTATCAATTTCCATCGCCTCACCAAATGTGGCGATATCAACACTGATGATGTTGTCTTCTGTAACGCCATGCTCAGCGATGAGCCCATCAACAGCATCGTTAACGCCATGAAGGTGCGCGCAGCTGGGGTGAAGTTTAAAATATCCGTTGAGAATTTCGAACTGGCTCCACGTTCCATCGTCAATGCCGTTGCTTAGCTTTGACGCATCAAAAGCTGTTCCGAGGTGCGGCCCATAGAACCGTTCCAGACTGCCGGGCAGGGCGGTTAGGCCTGCAATGGCCCCTTCAGCAACTGCGAGTGCCTGTGTCGTCGCCATGGCTGGGTACAGGTGATGCATGGTCGCACCGCCTGCCGTTGTGAAACGGTCAAACGACAACGCTAAAGATGCTGCACCATCAATGGCGCAGGTTATGACATCAGCCTCGCCACCGGATAGAATATGGGCGGCTGCAACCGCGTTGCCGAGGGTCACCCAGTTTCCGTTGTCATGCAGCCAAGGAGGGACGCCGCCAAGGGCTATACCGATACGGGCGGCGACCTCGTACCCGGCAACCATCGCAGTCAGCATGTCCTCAGCCGTTTTTCCGCTACTCTCAGCCAATGCTAAAACCACAGGCACCAGTTGGCTGGCGGGATGCCCTTTCGCATGGGCGTAGCCGTCTTGGCGTTGCAGAACGGTCGTTGTCGCTGCGTTTAGCAGTATCGCGTCGCGGGTTGCAGCGCCGCGTTTTTCTCCGATGAGAGTTGAAGGTCCTGATGGTGCTTTCGTTGCGGCCATTAACGCGTGCATGCTCGGATGCTCTGCGCCACTTGCGATGACGCCAATTGAGTCTGCAAATAGATCGAGAGTCATGGAACGAACACTTGTAGGCAGGGCCGTCCAGTCGGTTGAGGATGCGGCTTGCCCCAGTATCTCCGCGCTATACTTTGCTGTCGCCATGCTTAGACCTCAGGTTTTACGTCCGTGTTGTCATACTTGATTAGCACGTATGGCGTGCGGCCAATGAGAATGCCAACTATCGTGACATTTTTGCACTTTAGAGCGTAAAGCGGAACGATACTGCCGTTTCCGCATGCCAGACCCCTCTGTACGAGACGCATAGATAAGACCGCATAGTGGAATCAAGAACACGAGTCCCTTGTTAAGACATGGGTTTTTGAGTTCAAAGCCCACTCATCGCCGCTTAGTGAACGCGTTACCTAACAAGGTTGGGATTTGGGGAGCGCCCCTCGCATATTCACAAACGGAGAGATCAGAATTTTGGAGAACGTGCGCGCGGCATTCGTCTGCGGCACACTTAGGGGAGAGATACTAGATGAAACGCACTACGGCCCTTGCGGCCACAACAGCCCTGGTTACGTCCTTGGTACTGCCGGGTGCGGCAGCCATGGCGCAGTCCTTGGCCCTTGAAGAAATCGTGGTTACTGCCCGTAAGATTGAAGAAAATCTTATGGAAGTGCCGCTGGCCATCACCGCGTTTTCTGCGGCAGATTTGGATGCGGCTGACATGTCGACGCTGGATGATATTCAGCTCGTCACGCCAAGCTTCTTCTTCTCCAACCAACAGGGCGGTTCAGGTCGTAATGACCGGTCTTCAAACTCCCTGACCTTCCGTGGTCTGTTCTTGGGCAGCAACACTGGCATTTCGGCTGGTGGTCTGATGTTCATTGACGGTGCACCTATCATTGGTGCTCAGCCTCCGAGTGTGGTCGACATGGAACGTGTCGAAATATTGAAAGGTCCGCAGGCAGCTTACTTTGGTCGGTCGACCTTTGTTGGCGCTATCAACTTCGTTAGTAAAGACCCAGCCGATGAATTCGGTGGACGTATTACGGCTGAGTACGGACGTTTTGGCTCGAACGAAACCAATTTGGTTCTCGAAGGTCCTGTCGTTCCCGGCAAGATGAACATGCGGGTGAGCGGGCGTCATTATGCCCAGGGCGGTGGTTATACAAACGCTGCTAACCCTTCGGTAACATTTGGCGATCGTGAAACAAATTCGATTTCTACATCGATCGTTTTCACGCCGACCGATAACTTTAAGATCAAAGCCTACGTCAACTACTTCGAAGACAATGATGGCCCACCGGCCCAGGCTGCTTTGAAAGACGAGTCTTATAACTGTTCTCCTGGAGGTCGCGCTGGTTACTATTGCGGCACGCTTCCAAGCGTTGGTGAATTCGGCCTAGACCTTATTTCTGGCGACTACATCATTAATGCTCAGCTTCAGGATACACTTTTCAACCCACCTGATAGCTGGACAGTGTTTGATCCGACCTTCAATACACATGGTGGCACACGACGGAATGCGTTCCAGGCTGACCTTCGGATGGATTACGATCATGACTCCGGATATTCATTCAGTTCTTTGACGGCGTTCCACACCGACAAACAACAGACGATCCTGGATTTGAACTATCGTGACTTCCACGATATTCCAAACCCAATCTTCTTTGGTGCCCCTCGCTTACCGCACTTCAACACGACTCTGTTGAACCAAGGCAAGCAAAAGGACATTAGCCAAGAACTCCGCATTACGTCGCCGCAAGACGAGCGTCTTCGTTGGACATTGGGCTTCAATTATCTTGATGCCCATTCACCGGGTGGCAGTGTTTACGGAAACTTGGTCTTTGGACCATTCTTCACCGGCAGCATTGTTGAGCGTGATGTTGAAACACCAGCTGTCTTCGGTGCTGGCTACTTTGATATCACTGACGAACTGACCCTTGGTCTCGAGGCTCGTTATCAGTGGGATAAGATCAGTGAACAAACATTGGTTGGCGGCGGCGGTGTGCCACTTCCAAATGCTCCGCTGTTGTCTGCAACGTTCAAGAGCTTCTCGCCACGTATCACCTTGGATTACAACTACGCGGAAAACTCCACGGCGTATGCGTTATTCTCTCGTGGGTTCCGTCCTGGTGGCTTTAACAGCCTCCTCGTCAATGAGCCTCAGTCCACGATTGATGCGATTAATGCCGCCGTTTCTGGTGCTGGCGTGACTTACGCAGAAGAAAAAATCGATAACTATGAAATCGGTATTAAATCTTCATGGCTTGACGGTCGGGCCCGTACCACTATCGCTCTTTACTACATGGAGTGGTTGAACGGTCAAAACCAAAGCCTTATCCCGGTCTCAGCGGGTGGTGTGAACAACCTGTTCAGCATTACCATTAATAATGGTATCGCTCACCTCCAGGGCGTCGAGTTTGAAGGGCAGTTCCAAGCCACTGAAAACCTGACCTTGTCTGGTACCTTGGGTTACAACGATAGCAAGTACGTTCAGTCTACGCCGTCGTTTGACTGTAGTCAGTGTAATGAAATTACCGGAAGCTTTGACGCGACAGGTAACGAGTTGCCTTACTCACCGAAGGTCTCATGGTCATTGGCAGCATCTTATGAAGATGAACTCAATGCCGATTGGGACTGGTTCAGCCGTGTAGATTGGGCCCATCAGGGTTCGAAATGGGCTGACCAAGCCAACATCGCCAAGTCAGCGGCTTACGATGTGGTTAACCTTCGGGCTGGCATCCGTCAGGAAAACTTCTCTATTGAAGCATTTCTCCTGAACGCACTTGACCACGATGAGTTTACCCAAGCCCGTCAAGGGATCGATCTGAAGACTTTCGGACCGTTTGCACCGGATAACAACGAAATCCGCGTGTCTCTTCCGAATCGTCGGGCATGGGGCATCCGGGCTAGCTACAACTTCTAAGCTAGACCGACAGAGTTAAATTTGGCGGCGGCCGGGGATTTTCCCCGGCCGTCGTTTTTTATGCCGAAACCATTGCTCTTTGCCCTCTTCACTCGGTTGATGTATGTGGGGGGCTCACTCAACGTAAAGTTTCATCGATGCCGCGCACCCTAACCTTGGCTCTTCGGGCTGTAGTCACCCTCTTGGTCTTTAGCTTCGCTTCGGACGTTCAGGCCCAAACGTCGCCAGACCGGGTGGCTATCAGCGGCCGTACTGTTTCAGCCGATGGGACCAAGACCACCTATGAGGCCAGCTTTTTCACCCCCTACAACCCTCTGTCGCTGCAAGACATGCTGCAGCGGATACCTGGGGCGTCCATTAGTGACTCTGTGGCGTCCAGCGAACGCCGAGGCTTGCGGGGCAATGAAGATGCCATCCTCATCAATGGTCAACAGATCACCGGCAAAGACAGCGGTGGCGCCTCTGCCTTGCAGCGCATATCCGCAGTTCAGGTCGCGCGCATTGAGATATTACGCGGCTCATCCAGCGAGGTGCAGAGCACCACACAGCGCATTATCAATGTCATCCTGCGTGAGGATGCCGGCGACACGTTGACGATTACCGCAGCCCTGCCCAATTACACCAATGATGGCTCTGCACGCCCTATTGTCGGCCTGACCTATGCGGTGAATGAGCCGAACCGCAATTATTCCATCGCGCTGAACACCAACCCAATTTATCGCCCGTGGCGACGGAACAAGATCACGTCTGACCTTTCAGGACAGGACATCCTTTCCAGCGTCGAATCAGAGCAACATAATCGCTATACCATCCAGACCACCGGGCGATATGAGCAAACCTTTGACACCGGGTCTCGTCTGCAGCTCAACGGGCTTGGATCGTGGCAGATCAATGATCGAGAGCGTCGGGAAGTCTTCCGAGATCCGCGCCAACCCGTCGCAATCAATCAGGTTTCCGACAATTTAGAAATCAGCAAGCGTGACGACTTCACCGTTGAGCTCAGCGCTGACTACAGTTTCCCGTTCGGTAAATCCGATACGGTCACACTCCTTGCCCTTGTTAATTGGGCAAAAGAGAATCGCGACCGTGATGTGTTTGACCTGGAGCCAGTAGATGAGCCGGTCACCGTGCGCCAGTTTAGAAAAGACGTGAAGACGGAAACCATCGCCCGAGGCACCTACGACCGCACTTTCAGCCCCACTCTCGGTGGCCAAATCGGCGTTGAAGGAACGATTAACACTCAAGATACGGACTTTGATCTCTCGACCTTGGTTGATGGAACGCTTGTTCCACTAGCGATCTTCAATAGTGATGGCAAAGTTACGGAATATCGCAGTGAAGCGTTCTCTACGCTGCGATGGAAACCCTTGAGTACCGTGGAAACGGAGTTTGGGCTTGCTGCTGAGGCCTCACGCATTACCCAAAACAGCGCAGATGTGAACAGCGCCCGCTCACTGTTTTTCGTCAAGCCGACCTTCAATGTGTATTGGGATGTTACGCCTCGCAATAAACTGTTCTTTTCCGTCGCCAGAGACGTCGGGCAGCTTAACTTTGCCAACTTTGTCGCCACCATCACGCAGACGGATCGGGAACTTGAGGCCGGTAATCCGGATATTAAGCCGGTTAAATCCTGGGACTACGAAGTCGGTCTGGAGCATCAACTCGCCGGCGGAGCTGGGGTCATCACGGGCCGGGCATTTTACCGGCAGCTGCAGGACGCGCGTGGCCGCCTCAGTTTTAATGGTCTTGTGTCGCAGATAGGTAACATCGGAGACGGCGAAGAGTATGGTGCTGAAGTGGAAATCAGTATCGACTTTACAAGGCTTGGCTGGTGGGACGGTGTGCTCACAGCCGACTATCTGCGCCGCAAAACATCAGTGGTTGATCCATTCGATAACGTCTCCCGGCGCTTCGGTTTTACGCCACTTTGGGAAACATCTTTCATTTATCGCCATGAGATCAAAACGATTATCGATGGCCATGTCTCAGTCAACTTCAGCCAGTTCGGTGCTCGCTTCATCAATGATATTGATAAGGAGGACCGGCTTAAGGAGGGCGGTTCGCTCACCTTAAGCGTCGAACATAGGCTGACAGAGAACGTGCGCGTCAATTTCTCAACCAATAATTTTCTCAACCGAAAAATTATTAGAGAACGCAAGATTTTGGCGTTTGCGCCAGATGGAAGCCGCGTTTTGACGGGCACACGAAGAGATCGGTCTCAATGGGGCCGCATCTATAATGTCTTCGTTCGAGCAACGTTTTAGCGTCTTTTAAGACGGGGCGTTTTCGACGACTTGCTTGCCAAGTAGGTCTAAGAGGCCAGTCATTCCGCCCTGCTGACGGATCACAGAGGCGTAGTCTTGCCTGTAGGTGATGGACATACTCACCCCTTCAATGATGATGTCGACAATGCGGAGGCCTTCTTCGCGTTGCCTGAGACGCCACTGCGCCGAGATGGTCTGTCCTGCGTCATCAACGATCACGCTATCTACTAGCGTGCCCGTTTTACCGTCTGGAGATGTCCCGAGTACCTTGATCGTCTGGCCCGTGTATTCGTTAAACCGGCGAGACCAAGTGTAGACGATGACATCCTCGAATAAAGCGATGAACGCCTCTTTATCCGAATCACTCGTACGTCGCCAGGTGCGTCCAATGACGAAGCGACTGATCGCCGGGATGTCGAAACCCTGATTAAACAGCGTGCGAAAGCGGGCTGTTTTTTCGACCGTATCGATATCGGCCGTGAGAATGTCGTCAATACCAGCTTGCGCAAAATGATGGATGAATGCGGTGGGATCTGTTTTCCACGCTTCATCGGCCGCGTTGGTTTGGGTCCCGCTCATGATCAGGAGAGCGCTGAATAGAACGGCGCGCATCATTTGGGCAGGGCCGCCGTTTGAGCTGACTCTGTTTCCGTCTCTAAGCGAGAGAACGGATCGCCATCTTCATCGTCAAAATCATCAAACTCTGGCAGTGGTGCGGGTGCACCGTTGCGAATCTCTTTAGCGCGGTTTTGTCTGTAGGCCGTTCTCAAAGCTGCGTAGTAGTCGATGGACGAGGCTTCGAGCTCCTCAAGAGTAGACTTGGCGTTGCTCTTCGCATCGATGGCTAGGCCACCAAAGTAGGCGACTTGCCACCAGAACGGATTGTCCGCACGACCAACCCAAGCCATGGCATCGATTCCCAAGTTATCGACCGCATACCCAGTGATATCACGACCGCCAGAGGGGCCCAGGATCGGGAAGTATAAGTAAGGGCCTTCGCCAACACCCCAGACGGCAAGGGTTTGCCCAAGGTCTTCGGAGTGATAGGGCAGGCCCCAACGCCCAGCGACATCAAACAAACCAAAAAGCCCGATGGTCGAATTGATTAGAAAACGGCTGAACGTCGTGCTTGCTCGGCTGCCTTCACCCTGAAAAATATCATTGGCGAGGGTAATGGGTGTGCGGAAATTGCGAATTGCATTCGTCACGCCGCGGCGCCCTGGTTCTGGCACGACTGTTTGGTAGACGCTGATCACTGGGTTGAAGAAGATTGTGTCTAAACCCTGATCGATTTGCATCATCGACCGGTTCCACGGCTCCAACGGATCATTGTTCTGTTCGTAGGCGCGCACGGCTTCCATGTCAGTGGCCGGTGGTTTGCTCGCGCATGCGCTCAAAACAAACACAGCGAGTGTTGAGGCAACGGCGTGCTTAAGAAGAGATGGGGACTTGAGAAAAACTGTCATCAAAAACCACGGCTAAGATCGCGAGTAAATACTATCTGTCCCGCATAAAACTGCGCGTTACAGTGGTATTTTAGGTATCATAGCAAGGTTGCAAACACCATACACATTTGCGCGAAGAGGCTATGCATATTTAGCTTTTGACTAAGGATTCCGCGGTGTTCATTTGCGATTAAGCTGAAGCCTGTTAGAAAGCGGTGTCACCGTGTGACATCAAGAACACAGTTGATTGAGGATTTCGTGTCGGACGCCAGTACATCTCAGAACCAAGGGTCGCCGTTGATTGAGCGCCTGCCTGCGGACATCCAAGTCTCGTTTGAATTTTTCCCGCCTAAGACCGAGAAAATGCACACGAAGCTTTGGACCGCTATTGAACGTTTGGCGCCGCTCAAGCCAAGGTTCGTGTCTGTGACCTATGGTGCGGGTGGTTCAACGCGAGAGCGCACCCATGACACTGTTGTCCGTATTCAAAAAGAAACAGACTTAGTTGCCGCGGCTCATTTGACCTGTGTGGGTGCGTCCCGCGGCGAGGTCGATGATGTTGCTCGCCGCTATTGGGATGCGGGCATTCATCACGTCGTTGCTTTGCGTGGTGACCCACCCGGCGGCGAAGACGCTTACACACCGCATCCAGACGGCTACGATTACGCCTCTGACCTTGTCGCTGGCTTAAAGAACGTTGCAGATTTTGAAATCAGCGTGGCGGCCTATCCTGAGACTCACCAAGATGCTACCAGCGCTGAAGCCGATCTTGATAATCTGAAGCGAAAGATCGATGCCGGTGCGACCCCGGGCTATTACCCAATTGTTCTTTGACCCTGATGTGTATTTTCGGTTCCAGGACCGTGCCGCCGCCGCCGGGATTACGGTTCCCATAGTTCCCGGCTTGATGCCAGTCACCCCACTTCAAGCAGAACGCCAATTTTGCGAAGAAGACAGGGACCCAGTGTCCCGCAGTGGATGTATGGCCTTTTTGAAGGGCTAGATGACGATCCCGGGACGCGGGAGTTGGTCTCAGCCAGTCTTGCCGTCGAGCAGGTCAAACGTCTGGTCGCTGGCGGCGTATCAGAGTTTCATTTTTATACCCTCAACCGAGCAGACTTGAGCTACGCCATATGCCATGTGCTCGGCATTCGACCTGAGGGCGATCAAACAGCCGTATAGACTGGAGCGAGCATGGCCGTTGGCGGATACGATAAAGTAAGGGGCAAAGTCCTTGCGGTCGTGCGCCACGACAATCTCATCCTTGCCGTCTTGGCCGTCGTTATTGGAACGCTGGTTGGTTGGGCCATCTACGGCTTTCGTACGCTCATCGGCGCTATTCAATTTATTGGCTTTGGAGATGACGGCGACAATCTCGCGACAATAGCCTCTGCCTTGCCTGCCTGGCAGGTGATCGTCGTACCGTGCGTTGGTGGCCTACTGGTCGGGCTATTCTATAAGTTCGTTATGCCCGGCGGTCGTTCCCTTGCTGTCCCCCACGTCATCGAAGCGAGTGCCTTGAAAATGGGCCGCTTGTCGCTTTGGCCTGGAGTGGCGGCGACCATTGGCAGCGCCATGTCCATTGGTGTCGGCGCGTCGGTTGGTCGAGAAAGCCCAGCTGTTGTATTGGGAGCAACACTTAGCTCCTGGCTTGGCCAAAAACTCAACTTTGGCCGGCCGGCGATGCGCACGTTGCTGGGATGCGGGAGCGCAGCCGCCGTCGCGGCGTCCTTTAACGCGCCTATCGCGGGCGCATTATTTGCCCATGAAGTGATTGTCGGCCATTACGCCTTAAACGCGTTCGCGCCCGTGGTAATCGCGAGCATCGCGGCGACGATGGTATCGCGCTCGATTTACGGTGATTTCCCGGCGTTTATTATTCCGCCTTTCGAAGCTATTGAATGGATTGAGTTTCCGGCCTTTGCACTAACTGGTGTGGCATGCGGCTTGGCGGCCGTATTGCTCATGCGTGGTGTCGCTCTTGTGCGATCGAGTGGCGATAGACTCTCGTTACCCCAGTGGATCAGGCCCGGACTTGCTGGGCTGGCTGTCGGGCTCATCGCACTTCAATTTTCTGATGTTCTTGGTGTTGGCTATGAGCAGACTGATCGTGCCCTCCGTGACTTCTATCCCATAGCGACGGTCCTCATGCTCATCGGGGCAAAGCTTGTTGCGACATCTTTGTGTTTAGGCTGGGGGTTCGGTGGGGGAATTTTTAGTCCGTCGTTGGCGCTTGGTGCCCTGGTTGGTGTGGCTGTCGGCACGGCAGCGACCCTGGTCAGTCCGGATTTGTCATCGGGACCAGCAGCGTATGCCATGGTCGGAATGGGGTCGCTCGCCGCCGCCGTTCTGGGCGCGCCCATTTCAACGACGCTGATTATTTTCGAACTGACGGGCGACTACACCCTAACCATCGCTGTGATGGTCGGAGTCGTTATTGCTACTCTCGTGAGTACGCAGCTCACTGGAACGAAATCGTTCTTTCTGGCGCAACTCAAAGACGCTGGGATCGATCTTGATGGCGGGCATGATGTCAGCGGTCTTAAGGGAACCTCTGTCTCGGATTTTCTGGCCCCCAGCGTTGCTGTCTGTGCGGCTCAAGCACCTCAAGATGAGGTCCGACACCTGTTGTTGGAGTGTAATGTTGGTGAAGCCTACGTGGTTGACGAGGACGGCATGCTTGTTGGAGTCGTCGCTGGATCAGATTTATCCGAGTCTCAAGATCCTGGTGCCCTCGCTGTCGCAGATTTGGTGCATAAATCCGTCTCCATGGTTATTGCGTCGGATACGATTGAGAGCGCAGTACAGGCGATTCTAGCGGCTGGGACGACTCGTTTGCCCGTGGTTCGCGGTCCTGACGATAAATTTCTAATGGGGACGGTTGCTGCTGGTGACCTGCTTCGAGCAGTCAATTTGGCGCTTCGCAACACGGAGTCTGAGACCCGGGGTTAGTAACAACGACAAAGTCCAACTTCGGGCTTTTATCCGGGGCGAGACTGCGTAGGATGCGGCCATGTCAGATGACCCATTCGCGCTCGATGAAGCTGCGCCTCCGCCTTCTCCAGATCATGCCCAGCCCATAGCGGACCCGCCATGGATCAGTGGCCTCAATCCTGAACAACGTCAGGCTGTTGAACTCACGGATGGGCCAGTTCTTGTTCTATCTGGGGCAGGGACGGGCAAAACGCGGGTTCTGATTACGCGCCTGGCTTATATTCTTGGCAAACGATTAGCCCAGCCCTGGCAAATCCTCGCGGTGACCTTTACCAATCGCGCCGCCCGTGAAATGCGGGAACGGGTTGGCGGCCTTGTTGGCCCGATGGCTGAATCCCTATGGCTCGGGACCTTCCATGCCTTGGGGGTGCGTATCCTCCGCAAGCATGGCGAATTGGTCGGCCTGAAATCCAACTTCACGATCCTCGATTCCGATGACCAACTGCGACTGCTTAAGCAGGTCATGGAAGCCGAAGATGTCGACCACAAGAAATGGCCAGCACAGGCTGTGCTTGGCGTTATTCAGCGCTGGAAAGATAAAGGCCTGACGCCCGATCGCGTGACTCCCGCCATGGCAGGTGATCTTGCCGCCGGTCGCGCCGTTGATCTGTACCGGGCCTATCAGCAGCGGCTTATCACGTTAAACGCGGCAGACTTTGGTGATCTCTTGCTTCACTGCCTGACCCTGTTTCAGGGCCATGCTGAGGTCCTGCAAGAGTACCAGAATAAATTTAAATACATCATGGTGGATGAGTATCAGGACACCAATGTCGCCCAATATTTGTGGCTACGCCTCCTCTGTCAGAAGCATCGCAACCTCTGCTGCGTCGGCGACGATGACCAATCCATCTATTCATGGCGCGGCGCGGAAGTCGGTAACATCCTGAGATTTGAAAAGGATTTCACAGACGCGAAGGTCGTCCGCCTAGAACGTAACTATCGGTCGACACCAACCATCTTGGCGGCGGCGTCTGCGCTGATTGATCACAATGAAGATCGCCTGGGTAAAACTCTCGTTCCGGCTGGTCACGTCGATCACGAAGACGCGGCTCTGGTTACGGTCAAAGGGGTTTGGGACGGGCCGGAAGAGGCCCGTTGGGTGGTTGAGGAAATCGAGGCGTTGCAGACCAAGGGGGACAGTTTGTCGTCCATGGCTATTCTGGTTCGAGCTGGTTTTCAGATGCTCGAGTTTGAAGAGCGGTTCATCACCACCGGCGTGCCGTATCGCGTCGTCGGTGGTCCACGGTTCTATGAACGTATGGAAATTCGAGATGCCATTGCGTATCTCCGTTGCATCACCACACCAACAGATGATTTAGCATTCGAGCGTATCGTCAATAAGCCGAAACGGAGTATCGGCGATACCACAGTCCAAAAGATTCATGTGTACGCACGGTCCGCTGGATTGAGTTTAATGGAAGCGGCGTTGCGATTAACGGAAACGGACGAGCTGCGTGCGCAAACCCGCAAGGCTCTGTCCACGCTGATCACAGATATGTCGCGTTGGCGGTCCCTGCGCGACGGACTGTCGCCAGCCGACCTCGCAGCACAGGTGCTGGATGAATCTGGGTACACTGAGATGTGGCAGCGGGATACATCGCCAGAAGCGCCTGGACGGCTTGAGAACCTCAAAGAATTCGTTGGTGGCCTCGAGGAATGGGACACCATTGGCGCATTTCTCGAACACGTTAGTCTAGTGATGGAAAACGATTCAAAGGCCGGTGACGAAGCCGTTACTGTGATGACCTTGCATGGTGCAAAAGGCCTGGAGTTCGACACGGTTTTTCTGCCCGGTTGGGAGGAAGAGATTTTCCCACATCGTCGTGCGTTAGATGATGGTGGCGGTGCGGCAGTCGAGGAAGAACGCCGGCTTGCATATGTTGGTCTGACGCGAGCTCGCAAGAAGGTCAACATTTCCTATGCTGCTAACCGACGCGTTTATAACCTATGGCAGGCCAGTCTGCCGTCACGCTTTATCAGCGAGCTGCCAGACGCCCATGTAGAGCATATTGCCGACAGCGGCCTCATGGGGTCGATGGGTGCTGGGGGTGTTGGCAATGATGGGTTCTCAGATGGCTGGGGCGGCGGCTCAAGTTGGAATAGCGGTCGGTCTCGCAAGGCGCCGGTTATCGATGGTGACAGTTGGCAAGTTGAAGCCCGTGAATCATCAGGCGGCTATGCCGTTGGTATGCGTGTTTTTCATCAGAAGTTTGGGTATGGCATTATTCAATCTGTCGATGACACGCGGCTCGAAATCGCCTTCGAAAAAGCTGGCGATAAAAAGGTGATCGATAGTTTTATTGAGCCAGCCTGATGCTCGCTTTTTTTAGAAGAGATAAGCCGGCGGCGAAAACACTCTCAGAGGGGGGATTCTGGGGAGGGATGTGCCTCCGCCGCCAGGCTTGCCGGTTATCTGAAGGGGATCAGTGTTAACCGGGAATTCGTCCAGGCATCACCATGTATTGGTGACTAATTAAACTTTGTACGCCGTCTTCATTCTTTTGGATCATTGCGCGGCGTTTATCTGGTACCGGATAAGATGGCTCGTCTTCCGAGGAGGACGACAACGCCCTTGGGCGTAGTAAATTCAATGGGTTAACCATAACGCGTGGTCCTTGTTGTCTTGTGCGTTTTCGATTTTCGTCTCTGTTAGGAAGTAATATGGGTTCCGGGAGTGTTATGAGTAGAGCCGATAAGTGCATGGCAGAGTCCTGCCCAACGCATAGCGCCTTCAGGTAGGTCATCCGGATATGTGGACTGTTTCTTTTTGTGTTCCGACATCATCCGTCGATGCTTTTTCAGACCACCTCCAGACGGATGCGTTGTCACTTTCCACGTTCGAGGTTTTGGATGATCTGGGCCGACAGATCGGAGACCAATGGCAAATTGACGCACTCTTTTTGAACCAGCCTGACAGATCCGAGCTTGTCGCAAAGCTCGCATTGATAGCGGCCAGTGTTGGCGCCGCCGATCCAAATTTCTCGATCACGCGAGTCAGAGAAGCCGACTGGGTTGCCGAGACGTTGTCTTCTTTCCAACCGATGGCGATTGGTCGCTTTTGGGTGCACGGCAGCCATGATGCCGAGTCCATGCCCTCTGGCATGCTGCCCTTGTGCGTTGACGCCGCGACGGCATTCGGAACCGGAGAGCACGCGACAACACATGGTTGCTTGCTCGCGCTCAACGATTTAGCGAAGCGGCCAGCGATAAGGCGCGCTGTCGCTGCATCCGCTGGTGCGGGGGTTCTAGATGTTGGTTGCGGCACAGGCATATTAGCATTCGGTGCTGCACGACTGTGGCCGGGTCGCGTGTTGGCCTCAGATATCGATCCAGAAGCCGTGCGCGTTGCCCAACTGGCTGCCGCTGCCAATGGCCTAACACCGCGGGTGCGTGTGGTTGTCGCAACCGGCCTGGACTCTCGCTTGATTAGGCAGTCAGCCCCCTACGCTGTCATAACGGCCAATATTTTGGCCCGTCCTCTATGTCATCTTGCACCCGATTTGACCTCGTCGTTGGCACCCGGAGGGCGGCTCATCTTATCCGGCTTGTTAGCGACGCAGATTCCAATGGTTATGAATGCGTATCGGGCCCAGCAGTTAGTCCTTGAGCGCAGTATTGTCATTGGTGAATGGGCGACACTCATTCTTCGTAGGGCCCCTTCAGCCGTTGCAACTTCCTGACTGGCCCCTTAGCTTCTCTGCATCATGAGCAACTTACCAAACCAACAAAAAATAATGTCTCCAACCGAACGGCTTGTGGCGCTCCGTGCCCACCTAAAGGGTGCCGGAGTAGACGGATTTATCGTGCCGCGTGGCGATGAGTATCAGGGTGAATTCGTAGCACCTTACGCGGAGCGTTTATCGTGGCTAACAGATTTTACCGGGTCAGCCGGTTTGGCCGCCATCCTGTTGGATCAAGCGGCGCTGTTCATCGATGGGCGTTATACGCTTCAAGTGCGCAACCAGGCCGATGAAACGCTTTACAGTTTTAGAAACAGTTCCGATGAACCTCTCGGGACGTGGTTGCGTGAGACCTTGAAGACCGGACAACGACTTGGGTTTGACCCTCATCTCCATACGCCGGCCCAAATCAAACGCTACACTGAGGCGTGTGAAAAAGCTGGCGCGGACTTGGTGGGGCTCCCTGCCAATCCTATTGACGCCGTGTGGTCTGATCAACCGGAAAGACCAAGCACACCGTTTAAGGTTCACCCCTTGCCTCTGGCGGGGCAAAGCCATGAAGACAAACGTGCGCAAATTGGTGATGGGTTAAGCAAAGACGATTGCGACGCTTACCCTCGTGACAGCGTTAGACTCATTGTGTTGGCTGCTTAACATTCGTGGAGCTGATGTCGAACACACGCCACTGGTTTTGGCTAGTGCGCTCCTGTTCGCCGATGGCCGGGTGTCTCTCTTCGTTGATCCCGACAAAGTGACTGATGATGTCAAAGTGCATTTGGGTGATGAGGTGACCCTCGCGCCTGCCGATGGTTTGGGCGCTGCCGTCGATAGCATAGGTGATTTCTGTTAAAGCGATCGCAGTCGATAAAGCGACGGTGTCGCAATGGGCGGTTGATCGCATAGAAGCGGCAGGGGTCTTGGTCAAAACCAATCGAAGACCCGTGCTCCATGCCCAAGGCTTGTAAGAACGATGTTGAGCTGAATGGTATTCGTGCGGCGCATGTGCGCGACGGTGCAGCCTTAACCTGTTTTCTCGCCTGGCTTGATCAGGAAGCACCCAAGGGCAACTTGACCGAGATGTCTGCGGCCGATCAGCTCGAGAAATTTCGTCGCCGCGACAACATGCTTCAAGGCTTAAGTTTCCCAACCATCTCAGGTGCTGGCGGCAATGGCGCCATTGTTCATTATCGCGCGACGGAAGAGACTGACACGCCGATCGCGGGCGACATGCTGTTCCTAGTTGATAGCGGGGGCCAATATTTAGATGGCACGACCGACGTCACGCGGACGATTGCCATCGGGACACCGACAAAAGAACAACAGCGCAGATTTACGCAAGTGCTCAAAGGCCATATTGCGTTGGCACAAGCCCGTTTTCCAGAAGGCACGGCGGGTGGGCAGTTGGATGGCTTTGCTCGCGCCGCGCTCTGGGCCGATGGTGTCGACTATGATCATGGCACGGGGCACGGCGTTGGCGCGTATCTTGGCGTTCATGAAGGACCGCAGCGTATTAGTAAGGCAAGCCTCGGCCCGGCACTCAAGCTGGGTATGGTCGTCTCCAATGAGCCGGGCTACTACAAAACCGATGAGTTCGGCATTCGCATTGAAAACCTTGGTCGCAGTCCAGGAGAGCGCTAAGCCGGATGGCGCGGAAAAACCTCTGTTCGAATTTGAAACGCTAACGCTGGCCCCAATCGATTTGCGCTTGGTCGATGCTGATCTGCTAACCGACGACGAAACGGCGTGGCTCAACGCGTATCACGCGCGCGTTCGGGATACTCTATCGCCATTGGTTGGAGAAGACATTGGCCCCTGGCTGGCGGATGCAACCCGGGCGCTGTAGCCTCACACGAACGTTAGTTTGTACATCATGCTTCTAGGACATGACCGTTGGTAAAACTTGTTCGCGCTCTAGACCGTGGTTTGGATCTCCTAGGAATTCTAAATCAGAATGACGGCGCGGATATCGCGTTGCTTTCAGAGGGCGCTGATCTGCCGCGCGGCACAGCCTATCGGATGATGGAGACCTTGATTGCGCGTGGCCTCGTTACGAAGGGGAGCGACGGAGCTAGCTATTGGCTGACGAAACAAGTCCGCGATTTGAGCAATGGCTTCACGGAAGACTCGTTGCTTGTGCAAGTGGCGGGTCCGATATTGGATGCGCTGTGTGAGAAAACCGAGTGGCCTATTTCGCTGACCCTTCCGTTGGGGATCAGGATGGTGGTGCGGGCTCATACAGATGTCTTAACACCACTTGTGTTGGTCAAGATCCCAATTGGCCACACGGTTCCCATGATAAACAGTGCAGCCGGATTAGCGTATCTTGCGCACAGCACGGAAAACCAACGCAACGTCCTTCTCAATATGATTTTTGAGTCTCCGGCAGCCGATTCCTTTGAAGAGGCTCTACGGGATCGGTCCGTTGTCGATAGTGTGATCCGTGAAACTCAGGATCGAGGTTATAGCTATCTGTCTACGGATGAGACTCATGCCGCCATGGGTGTGCCGATCATATTCGGGGAGGGCCCCGTTTCAGCCTTGTCGGTGCGGTACTTTACATCCGCAGTTTCAAAGGCAGATGCCGTGAAATTGCACTTGGATTTGGCCAAAAAGGCGGCGTCAGAGATCTCCGACGCTTGGTCTGACCTCAGAAACCAAGGTTAACCTTCCATAAGTGTTTGAATAAATTGGGTAAATCACCTGGTGAACTGCTTCGTTTCGGTCCTGTTGCTTATAATCAGTCGCGTTTATTTTTCAGGCTCAGGATTCCATTAGGGCGTCCACAATAGTCGTGACTTTCGAATAGCTGTATCGAAGGCCGGGGAGGGCCGAACCAGTGCTTAAAGAAAAATTGAAAATGACTGCTGCCTCAGCATCACTTTTTGCTGTCACAGCAGTAGCGGCAACAGCGGGAGGCTTTGTTGCCCCTGCTTTTGCTCAGCAATTAGCCTTAGAAGAAATTGTCGTCACAGCGCGTCAGCGCAGTGAGTCGATTCAGGATATTCCCATCTCCATCACCGCGTTTACCGCGGCAGATATCGATAAACGCGGCATTGTGTCGATGGGCGACATCGCCTTGAATACACCGGGCTTCAACTTTGAGAATTTTGGTAACTCCGGTGCCACAGCGCCCGTCATTCGTGGCGCCACCCAAGTGGCCGGCAGTATCGAGCAGAACGTGTCGTTCTTCTACGATGGCATTTATTTGCCCCGGAACTATGTGACGGACCTTGGTTTTGGCAACATTGAGCGCGTCGAGGTCGTTAAAGGCCCACAAAGCTCACGCTACGGCCGGAACGCCTTCACGGGTGCGGTGAACTATATTTCCAAGAAACCGACGGAAGAGTGGACGGCTGAAGGTCAGCTGACCGCTGGTAGCTTTGGCCGTTTTGACGGCTCAGCCGGTGTGTCTGGTGCAATCGTGCCGGACACCCTGCGCATTCGCGCCTCTGTTGATTACTCAGAATTCGATGGTAGCTGGAAAAAACAGCCATCCGTTCGCGGATATTGATTTCGAGCCAGGCACGAACCGTCGTCTCGGCGGCTGGGAAGACACCACGTATAGCGGTGCCATTCAATTCTTGCCAAACGAAGATATTCAAATCGATGCGTCTTATATGCACATCGATAAGAACCGTGAACACAGTGCTCAGAACTGGTTTGGTGAGCTAAACGCCGATAGCCAATTGATGAACTGTGGTCAGTACAACCCTGACGTTCGCCCAGCCGGATCCGGTCTTGGCGGCGGCGGTGATTGGTTCCGCCTCTTCTGTGGTGAACTGCCAGCTCGTGCGATTCCTATCGATCCTCGGGGTTATGCCCAACAACTGGATACGGATTTCATCCGGGCATCCATCGACTGGGATCTGAACGACGATTTCACGCTGCAGTACCAATTCGGTCAGATCAAAGCCAACACCAAGACCTTCGGTTACAAAGATACACTGCCGGGTTGTACTTTCTTCGTACCGTTCTGTGTGTTTGAAAGTGGCCCGATCGGCGACTTCAAGACCGATTCTCATGAAGCGCGTGTTGTCTTCGACAATGATAGTAATATCGATGGCGCATTCGGCTTTTACTACGCCAAGAGCACCGACTTTAGAACGTCTAACTTTGCGGCAGCGGCGCCTCTAACCGCCGTTCCGACAGCACCGATCGATGTTTTGGACCCGACGGCGTTCATCTTCCAAGTTGCTCTGTCAAACATCACGACGGTTACTCGGACTCAATCCGTATTTGGTGAGTTGAACATGTCCTTTATGGATGACCGGGCTCGCTTTGGTGTTGAAGCCCGCTATTCCGAAGATAAGAAGGAAGAAGGTGAAGCGGCCTCCGGCGGCGGCGGCGACTTGGGCGCATTTGCTGGCGCGTTCTTCTCAGACACCTTCTCAAGTTTCACACCTCGCGTGACCTTTGAGTATGACGTCAATGACGACAGCCTGCTGTTCGCGTCTGCGGCCAAGGGTGTTAAATCCGGTGGCTTTAGTGCGGCGGCTACACTGCCTGAGAACCGCACGTACGACGATGATAAGAACTGGACTTATGAAATCGGGTCTAAGAACACCTTCAACGACGGTACAGTCCAATTGAATGCGACGTTGTTTTATATCGACTGGACCAACGTACAAATTCTGGCGGCTGATGAAGGCAACGTGAACCCGTTGTCCCGCAGTATTGTTCGGAATGTCGGTGACGTGAGTTCTAAGGGGATCGAAATTGACGGCGCCATTGCCGCCAACGAAAACCTCAGCTTCTACGGCACCTTGTACTACGGTGATGCCAAATACAAAGACGGCACCATCGATGGCCGTTGGGGTCGTGATCCAGCCGTCTGTGATGATGTCGTTTGTAATACCAACGGTGACATCGGTGGAAACCAGATGGAACGTCAGTCCAAGTTCCAAACTACTCTTGGTGGCGAATGGAATGATGAACTGTCAGCGGACATGGGCCTGGATTACTTCATCCGTGCCGATCTTGCGCACCAGTCCAAGATGTTTGGTGAAGCGGTTAACTTGTCCATTGTGCCAAGCCGTACAATCATCAATGCCAGCGCGGGCATTGAGGCTGATGGCTACAGCATTCAGCTTTGGGCAAAGAACCTGACCGACAAAAAGTATGTGTCTAATGCAGTCGTTCAACAGCCTAACGTGGCTTACAACGCTTACCTTGGTGAGCGTGCAACGTTCGGTATTACGCTTACTGCACGGTACTAAAGGATGGTCCGTGTAAACCGGACCACTCTAAAGAATCTGGGCGGCGGTCTTATGACCGCCGCCCTTTTTCTTGGTGCGGTCCCCGTAACGGCGCAGGATGACTCCTCCGTTACCCCATTGATTGAACGGGTTACCCCGACATCCAATCCGACTGTTTTTCAAGACGGCATGAATGTCGCGCCACTTGCTCGGGCAACGATCTTCGTCCGAGACATTGAAGCCTCCCTCAAGCTCTATCGCGACATCCTCGGTCTACGGCCGATGTTTGATAACTATTGGAAGGGCAGCGGGATCAACGCCATCATGGGCACCGACGGCTTAGAACTCCGCGCCACTGTTCTCATGGCAGGTGAATCCGTTTCGGGTAATCTTGGCATCTATCAGCTCCACAATGATGAGACGACGCCGCCACCCTCAACCCAGACGCCAGACACACGTACCGGTGACTTTGCGTTGGTCTTTCCAACCAATGATATCCATCGCCTGACAGCGGAAATTACAGCAGCCGGTTATCCTATTGTTTCGCCGCCGGTGCCGTTGATTATCCGTGAAGAGTACGCGGAGCAACCCGTCGAGATGATGTTCCGTGATCCTGACGGTGTCTTGGTTAATCTCGTTCAGGCCGGCGTATTGAAGTAGGCTCATCGATGATGACCCAGCCCCGATATAAAACGACTGTGTTCTGCGCGGCGCTATTAAGCGCTGCGCTGCTGCTTTTACCGAACCCCTCTGCGGCACAAGATGTGCCCGAGGGGTATTCCGTATCATCCATGACTCGGGCGACTATCTTTGTCCGTGATCTGGATGAGTCTCTTAAGCTCTATCGCGATCTGCTCGGCCTGACCACGCGCGTCGATACGATTGTTGAAGGCCCGCGCATCAACGAAATCATTGGCACTGAGGATTACGGACTAAAGGCTGTCATCCTTCAGGCAGGCGATAGCATCATCGGTAACATAGGTATTTACGAGATTATCGGCGACGACCGAGAGCCGTTGCCTCCACCCTCAAGCCGCAGTGATACGGTCACGGGTGATTTTGCAGTGGTTTTCATTACGGACGACATCGACGGCATCACGGAAAAAGTAAAGGCAGCCGGTTATCCGCTTGTGTCGCCACCGATGGTTTTGTTTCCTAACCCAGAGGCCGAAGTGCAAACACGAGAAATGATGTTCCGTGACCACGACGGTGTTTTGGTTAATCTTATTGAACTTGGACTTCCGCGGCCCTGGTAGGGCTGCCAAAAAGGACGCACGCCATGACCGATCCATTTGACCCGACCATTGACCGCCGTGACTTTTTTGCTGGCATTGGCGCAGGTGCTGCGGGAATGCTTGGTGCCACCATGCTCGGCGGTAAAGAGGCTCACGCCAACTGGGGCCTAGTTGCTCCTGGTCCGGTCCCCGGTGAAGAATTCGATGGTCGTTCGCTGGTGAACAAAGCACGCGCCTATGAAATTATGGAGCGGGAAGACATCGACGGTATCGTCGCGCTCAACCCCGTCAATGTGTTCTATCTCGGCAACTACTTCTCCTACGAACTGCAAAAGCTGCGCGCCATTCCCAGTTTTGCAGTGATGCCGCGTGACCCGAACAAACCGTCGTTCCTCGTCGTTTCCAGTTCTGATCTCTGGTTCATCGCCAACGCCGCCCGCGAGCATCCTGAGATCATTCCCTACGGCTCGCCCAGTGGCTGGGAGAATTACAGCAACCCGGACCTGTGGAGCACGGAGCCAGAATCCCGCAACTATATGCGGATGCCTGAAAATACCGAGGCTCTGACGGAGATTGAACAGGGTTGGTATAACTTAGAAAAGCGTTGGGAATCCGGCAAGGCGGCCACGCCCGAATGGGGTTTGGTTCATGCGCTCAAGGAAGCCGGTTTAATCAACGGAAAAATCGCCGTCGACGACATGCGCGTTGCCGATATTCTTAATACGCTCGGTCAGGATACGGTCACCTGCGTCCCCGGCGACAACACCTTCCGCAAAATCCGCATGGTCAAGTCCGACGTCGAACTTGGCCACATGCGTCATGTCGCCAAGGCCAACCAAGAGGCCTGCCTAGCGATGTTGTCTCAAATCAAAGTCGGTATGACCAAAGACGATTTCGATAGCATCTTTATGGTTGAGGCCGCTAAGCGCGGCGCCAAAGCGATGTGGATTGCTTCCGGTACTATTGGTGGGTTCCGCCACGGCGAAGTCGTCGAAGGTCAAGCGATGATGGTCGACGCGGTCAGCCAGATTAACTTTTATCACGGCGATTTTGGTCGCACCTGGTGTGTCGGCGAACCCAATAAGGAACTACAGGAGCGCATCAGGCTCACCAGCCTTGCCCGCGAAGTGGCTCACGATATGGTTCGGCCGGGTGTTAAGTACTCAGAATTGCAGAGCACCGTCACAGCGGCGGTCAAAAAGGCTAGCCCATCAGGCTGGGCGATGGGCGTTGGGCCGCACACTGTCGGCCTGCAGCACACTGACCAGGCGTATCGTGATGGCCTGCCGTTCGTTGTTGGAGACGATCACACCTTCCAGGAAAACATGACCCTGACGATTGATTTGCCGCAGGTGGAAATCGGTTGGGGCGCGACCCACCTGGAGGATTTGATCACCATCACCAAAGATGGCTATGAGCCACTGGCGACCATGAGCGAGCCGCTGATTATTCTTTAGAGAGCCAAGTCTGGCAGCTGCGCCCGTAAGTCGTCTGGGCTCATGCCTCGATCTCGCATCGCTCGTAAAGTGGCGGCCTGATCGCGCTTCGCTAATCGTTTTTCATCTGCGCCCAGGATTAAGGGGTGATGGCGATAGATTGGTGGCTCTAGGTCAAACAACGCATAGAGTAGTGCGTGGAGTCCTGCGGCCTCTTGTAAATCCTCACCCCTGATCACGTGAGTAACCCCTTGCGTGGCATCATCTATCACGGATGAGAGGTGGTAGCTGGTGCCACTGTCCTTGCGTCCTAGCACCACATCTCCGAAGCGCTCGACCTCGGCGGGCTGGTCTACCAATCCACCAGGCGTATCTTCCACATACACCAACGTGGAGAAAGTAGTCCCTAGAGCGGCTTTCGCTTCTGTTAAAGACAGTCGCCAGGCGTAGGGCTTTCCGTTTGCGAGGTTGTCGCGCTCTTCCAATGCGGCGAGCGCTTCGCCGCGAAAGGCGCCAGTTGGAGAGTCGTGAGGGGCACTCATGGCCTGCTCAATATCTTTTCGTGTCTTGAAACAGCGGTAGACCAAACCACGCTCTTGTAGGGCTGCTAATTGAGCTTCGTATATTGCCATGCGCTCTGATTGGCGCAGCACTGGCTGCTCCCATTCCAGGCCTAACCAGGCGAGGTCTTCGTATATGGCGGACTCATACTCTGGCCTACAGCGTCCTTGGTCGATGTCTTCGATCCGTAAGAGAAATTGCCCGTGAACGGAACGCGCATACTCAAAATTAATGAGCGCTGAATATGCATGCCCCAAGTGCAAGTAGCCTGTGGGCGATGGCGCAAAGCGCGTGATGGTTTCCATCAGTTAGCCATACACGGATGGGGGCTAGGCGTTACGATTTATTTTGACGCCAGGAGGGCCGGCCTTTTTAGGGGCCTTTGATTTATTTTCACCCAGGCTCTTGCCAAGCCTCTGAACCGAGTTTTTTTCTGTTGTTTGAGTTTTTGGCTTCGGCGGTGGAATATCCGTACCGAACAGCATTGCGAAGAAACCAGGTTTCTTTTTTGACCCACTCTCACCATACAACGCGGCGGCTTCTTCCTTATAGACTTGCATCGCCTTGATTGAGACCTTGCCTCCGAGCGCCTTGATGACGGCTGATTCCAGGGCACCCGGTGCAACCGGTTTACGCAAAAAGCCATTGATATCGAATTCGGCAGCCCTCTTATAAACCTTCATGCTGGTATATGAGGTGACCACGACAATGGGGAGTTCTTTGACCCGCGTTCTCTTGTGCGTGCGGATCGTATTAATCAGGGCCAAGCCACTAGCGCCGGGTAGCATCAGATCAACCAGGGCGATGCCAATGTTGGCATCCGGGTCTTCGATATATACAAGAGCATCTTCTGCACTGCGCACGGCGATCACGTCGCCCACGCCAATTTTTGTTAGAAGCGCGCACATGACCTGGCTGATCGCTTCTTCGTCCTCGATCACCAAAGCCGTGACCTTAGAGAGGTCGAGATCAGAGCCCTCAGCAGACTCGCCAGGGAGGTCATTAATCTCTAGGTCTTCTGGTGCGTTGAAATCAGAGGTCATGAATACGGCTTACGGTAGGGATGGTGTCTTAAAGTTCTATTTGGCAGTTTACTCAAGCTAGGTCCATGGTTCACCCTCTAAAAAACGGGCTTTATTCGTGCAGTGAAAAAATCCCGCACCACCGTATTTATGGCTAAAATCAGCCACAAATGAATTTACGAGATAATTCCTGGGGGAAGTGATGAGTGAAAAAACAACGTCAGGTGTGCACTGGAGCTTCTGGGTTATCGCCGCCATTGCTGTCATTTGGAATGGACTGGGCTCAGTGAATTACTTGGTGCAGGTGTATGCCGATTCACTGGATGCCTATCGCGAGGTCGAACAAGCTATTATCGCCGGCCGACCAGTATGGGCGACCGCAGGTTTTGCTATCGGAGTCTTCGGCGGCACGGTTGGTGGTCTTCTCTTGCTGACCAGACACGCCATCGCGAGCCATATGTTTATCGCCTCCCTTGTCGGTGTAATTGTCGCAACGGTTCATACGCTGGGTGTCGACGCGGACTTCGGCATTGGTGAACTTATTGTGATCGCCTTTATGCCGGTCATCGTCGCTGCGTTGTTTCTTTGGTACGCCAAGCATGCCGAGGGCAAAGGCTGGATTAGCTAGCGACCAACTGTGCCTCTAGTTCTGCAATCCTTTCCTTTAGCGGGTCCACGATCTCGCTGACTTCGGTCTCCGTATAGCGCCGCGTGATATGCTGCGGGCAGTTCACGTCCCATGCTGTGATCGTGAATACAATCGCCTGTTCTGGTTTGCCTTTGTAATCCGTATCGGTGAGTTGCTCGATGAGAGCTGGGTCATCGTCTACCACCTTCGCAGTGCCCCAGATTTTGATGCGCCGGCGGTTGGGATAATCCATCAGGAAAATGTAGGCCTTGTCATTGTCCAGCAGGTTGCCCGTGCTCAGGTACTGCCGGTTCCCCTTGAAATCAGCAAAGGCCAGCGTGCGTTCGTCTACGACCTTGAGGAAACCCGGCTTGCCGCCGCGATGTTGAATGTAGGGTTGGCCATCGCCACTGGCAGTGCCGAGGTAAAAGGAATCCCGCTCGCTGATAAACTGCGCCAGGTCGTCGGTCACCGTATCGGACCAGCCGCCTTTCTGTTCCATCTTGGCGTAGTTTTCACGGGAGCCTTTTTTCTCCTGCACCGTCTTTACGGTCGGCGTAAACGCAATGTCACTGATTAATCTGGCCATGAGTATTTCCTTTTTTCCAAAGTCCCAACGCGGGTCCCTGCAAACGGGGGCAAGGGGAAGAGCGAGAGGCCCGCGCTGGGTGGCGGCTTCGTTAAGCCCAGGGTTATGCAGCGAGTGCGATGGCAGTCTTTTGCATGGGGACGAAGCCGGGTAAGGATTCAATGCGGTTCAACCAAGCCCGAATGGACGGGTAGGGCTCTAGCGACACGTCGCCTTCTGGCGCATGGGCGATATAGGAGTACCCAGAAACGTCAGCAATGGTTGGGTTGGCGTCAGCTAACCAGGCCCGGCCGGTGAGATGTTTTTCCAACACATCAAACAAGCTGTAGGCGATGGATTTGGCTTGCTCGGCATCGTAGCCCGCGCTGAACACGGTGATGAGCCGCGCCGTAGCTGGCCCGTTGTTGATGTCACCCGCTGCGACAGATAACCATTTCTGAATTTCGGCCTGCACCGCTGGGTCGTCGGGGTACCACGTTCTCTCGGCGTAGCGCCGTGCCAAGTAAACCAGAATGGCGTTTGAATCCGAGACGACGGCTCCCTGCGTGCTATCGGCAATCACGGGGACTTTGCCAAACGGGTTGATAGCCAGGAACGCGTCAGTCTTTTGCGCACCGGTGAGCAAGTCCACATCCATAAGCTCGTGGTCTTGGCCGATGAGGGACAGGAACAGCTCGACGCGATGTGAGTGTCCTGAGAGGGGGCGGCGGTACAATTTAATCATGAGACTTATCCTTCTCTGTGGGTCTGTGAGACTGCCAGGGCCTTTTGGCCTGGCAGGTCCGGTCATCTGCGACCTTATGAGAAAGAGATACCTCAGTTCCTTTTCATTGATTATCCAGCTCTATTGGACAATACTATCAACATAGTATTGATAAATAAGATGATTTAGGCCTTTAGGCGCGCCATATGGATACAATTGACGGCATGAGAGCCTTCGCCCGGGTGGTTGAGACGGGCAGTTTTACGGAGGCCGCGCGTCGTCTCGGCATATCGACGGCCTTGGCCAGCAAGTATGTCCGCCAACTGGAAACTCGCCTGGGCGCTCAATTGCTCAACCGGACAACCCGCAGCGTCAGCCCCACCGAGGTTGGTCGGGCCTATTGGGATCGCTGTTCTCGCATCCTCAGTGATTTCGAAGAGCTGGAAGACTCAGTTGCGGATCAACATGGTCAGCCGCGCGGACAATTACGCATTGCAGGCTCCCGCGCTTTTGGCGAAGACATGTTGGTGCCAGCCATTGGATCATTCCTGGAGGGCTACCCCGAAATCTCAGTCGATCTGCAACTAGATGAGCGCATGGTCGATATCGTGGCCGAGGGGTTCGATATGGCCATCCGTGTTGGCGACCTTCAGGATTCGTCGCTCATCGCTCGGCGCATCGCGGCTTATCCCTATTACATCTGTGCGTCGCCGGAGTATCTCGCCGCGCATGGTGAGCCTAATACGCCGCAGGATTTGCTCGATCATCGTTGCATCATCAATACTGGCGTAACCCCCACCAGCCAGTGGCAATTTCAGATCAACGGTCAAACATCACACGTCACCGTGCCTGCAACGGTGCGGGTGAACACGGCGCGGGCGACGGCAACGCTTGTCAAAGCCGGACGGGGTGTCGGCCTATGTTTGTATTCCACGGTGATCGATGACCTTGAGTCCGGTCGCCTCGTGCGCGTGCTGCGTAAGTTCGAGGCGTATGATCGCAGCGTCTACGCCGTCTATCCTCACAGTCAGCATCTCAGCGGCAAAGTCCGGGCATTCGTCGAGCACTTGCTGACAACGTTTGCGGAATACCGGGTGTAGGGCCGAGGCATTCCTACGACGTCTTTCCGACCCTATTTTCTTCAATGAAATGTTGGCGATGTCGCTGGGCTCTCACCCATAGTCGTTTGTAAATTTTTCAACGCGTTGATCTGACGCGGGAAATTTTCAAAAGGGTTTGGTGCATGGGCTCGTTCCTCGCGAAATCACGCGCGAAAACCTAACGCTTTGAAAACACACGGGTTTGGATTTGAGGCTTAAGCCTTGCCGACGAGGACCAGGTAGTCCTGTTCTGTCGTGACCTCGACGCCTAGCTCTTCCGCCTTCTTGAGCTTCGACCCAGCTCCCGGCCCGGCGATTACCAAGTCTGTTTTGGCCGAAACCGTGCCCGCCACTTTCGCCCCGAGCGCTTGTGCGCCAGCCTTGGCTTCATTACGGCTCATGGTTTCCAGCGTACCTGTAAAGACGACGGTTTTGCCTGCGATGGGAGAGCTGTCTGTGTCTGGTGCTTCGAAGTCTTCAATGGTCAGTTCACGCGCTAGGCCATCAAGAACCTCTTGGTTGTGAGCCTCCGCGAAGAAGGCCAGCAGGTCGTCAGCCACAGCCGCGCCGACGCTCTCGATGTTGAGAAGGTCGGCATAGGATTCGCTCTCTCGGTCTTGTGCCAGGGCAAGCGCCGAACGGAGGGCAGACAACGAGCCATAGGCCTGTGCCAGCAGGCGCGCTGTCGCTTGGCCAATTTGCCGAATGCCCAGTGCAAACATAAATCGATCAAAGCCAATCGTGCGTTTTTCGTTGATCGCCGCGAACAGATTTTCGGCGGATGTTTTGCCCCAGCCTTCGCGGTTCTTCAACGGTGTCAGGTTGTCCGGGTCTGCGTCGCGTTTTTCCAGGGTGAAGATATCGACGGGGTTCTTGATCGCGCCTTCTTCAAAGAACGCTTCGATGTTCTTGGCGCCTAGGCCTTCAATATCAAAGGTATTGCGAGAGACGAAATGCTTGAGCCGTTCCACAGCCTGTGCGGCACAGATCAATCCGCCAGTACAGCGCCGTATGGCTTCGCCCTCTTCGCGTACGGCCAGGCTGTCACAGATTGGACAGGTGCTCGGATAGGCGTAAGGCGTGCTGTCCTTGGCGCGCTTGTCTGTCAGCACCTGCACCACTTGCGGGATGACATCACCGGCGCGCTGGATGATGACGGTGTCGCCCTCGCGAATGTCTTTGCGTTCGATTTCATCTTCGTTGTGCAGGGTGGCATTCGAGACCACGACGCCGCCGACGTTTACGGGCGTGAGGCGTGCGACCGGGGTGAGGGAACCAGTGCGGCCAACCTGGATGTCGATTTTCTCGAGCACGGTTTGGGCCTGCTCCGCTGGGAACTTATGAGCGGTCGCCCAGCGTGGTGCGCGGCTGACAAAGCCCAAGCGCTGCTGGTAGTCGAGGCGATTGACCTTATAGACCACGCCATCAATGTCGTAGGGCAGGGCGGCGCGCTGTTCTCCGATTGCAGTGTAGGCGGCTA
Source organism: uncultured Rhodospirillaceae bacterium (assembly GCA_943787205.1). Taxonomy (GTDB): domain Bacteria; phylum Pseudomonadota; class Alphaproteobacteria; order Rhodospirillales; family Rhodospirillaceae; genus WLXB01. The sequence continues at coordinate 70,902 of CALSLN010000009.1, read as the reverse complement.
GGGCTTCTTCCACGGTGGTGCACACTTGGGTAAGCGGATTGGTCGAGAAGCCCCAGGCTTTGAGGCGATCAATGTAGGCCTGCTGGCTGTCCCAGTTGAGCGGATTAATTTCGCCCCAGGCATAAGCGAACAAGGTCAGCGGCCGTGCTTTTGTAATTTTGGGGTCAAGCTGACGGAGGGATCCGGCCGCGGCATTGCGCGGATTAGCAAACAGCTTGGCGCCCTTTTTTCCCTGCGACGTGTTGAGTGCATCAAAGTCTGCTTTGGTCATGAAGACTTCGCCCCGAATTTCAATTACATCGGGCACATCTTCAGCGGGTCCCATCAGCATGTCGGGCATGTCTCGGATGGTGCGTAGGTTCGCGGTGATGTCTTCACCCACTTGGCCATCGCCACGGGTTGCGCCGACAATGAAACGCCCTGCTTCGTATCGGGCTGAGAAACCGAGGCCATCAATTTTGGGTTCCGCGATGACGTCCACTGGTTCGTTGTCACCGAGACCGAGAAACCGTCTGACCCGGGCGAAGAAGTCTGCCACGTCGGCTTCATCAAAGACGTTGCCGAGCGAAAGCATTGGCACACTGTGCTGGACTTTAGTGAACCCAGAGGACGGGGCTGCGCCAACTTTGAGGCTGGGACTGTCTTCGCGAATAAGGTTCGGAAACTTTTTTTCAATCGCCGCGTTGCGTGCTTTGAGAGCGTCGTAGTCTGCGTCTGAGACCACTGGTGCATCGTCTTGATGATAGCGCTGGTCGTGCTCTGCCATTTCACCGGCGAGACGTTTTAGTTCTGCTGCTGCATCGTTTTCAGAGAGGTCGTTGACGGGGAGGGCGGCGCGGTCTTCAGCCATGCCTTCAGCTACCTGTCATCAGCATAGTTGCGGCGGCGCGCGCTTCATCAGTGATGTCAGAGCCAGCCAGCATACGGGCGATTTCTTCTCGACGTTCGTCGGTCGTGAGTTGTACCACCCGCGTCGCCGTTTTTTTACCATCGGTGACCTTAGAGACCTGCCAGTGATTGAGTCCGCGGGCTGCGACTTGTGGCGAGTGCGTGACCACGAGCACTTGCACGCCATCGGCCAGTCGCGCGAGGCGTTCTCCAACAGCACTGGCTGTCGCCCCTCCGATACCAGAATCCACTTCATCAAACACCATCACGGCTGGCGGTTGACTGTCTGCGAGCACAACTTTCAGTGCCAAAAGGAAGCGCGCCAGTTCACCGCCTGAGGCAATTTTGTTCAGGGGGCCAGGCGGAAGGCCTGGGTTTGTCGTGACCTCGAAGCCAATGCGATCCCGCCCTGATGCGGACCACTCGGTGTCCGGAAGGTTGTTAATCGCAACCCGGAAGGACGCATCATTCAAACGCACCGGGGGAAGTTCTTTGGCAACGGATTTGGCCAAAGCGGTACCGGCCTTAGTGCGGGCTTTGGACATGGCCTTGGCGGCGGTCTCAAAACTGTTCCGCGTGCTTTGTTCGGCCTTGGCAAGACGGATGAGATTGTCTTCCCCGCCTTCGACAGCAGACAGCTTCTCTTTCAGCGTTTCCAGGTGTGCTGACAGATCGTCCACGGTGACCCCGTTTTTGCGGGCTTCTGCTTTGAGGGCGAACAAACGTTCCTCGGCTGCATCTAACTCTGCCGGATCAATGTTGAAGGCCTCGCCAGCGGCATCGAGCGCGGACTGTGTTTCTGCCAGTTCAATAGACGCGCGTTCTAAGGCTGCGCAAACAGAGTCCAATCGACCTTCGGCTTTTGGCGCAGCTCGATCCAGTTCGCCTTGGGCTGTTCTGATGGCAGTATCAACGTCGGCCTGTTCTGTCAGGGCCTGCCGGGCGGCTTCGATGGCAGACAGTATTTGTTCGCCATGGCGCAGCATCGCGCGCTTTGCGGCCAGGCCTGATTCTTCGCCCGCGATAGGGGCGAGTTTTTCAAGGGTATCGACCGCGGCCCGTAGGGTTTCTTCCTCGGCCTTCGCCTCGCGCATAAGGCGTTCTGCGGCCTGCCACGCGTTGAAGGCCTCTCTCCAGGCCCCCCAGCACCGCAAACACGCTTTATCGTGCTCAGAGCCGCTTGTGGCGCGTCTAAAGCGGTCCAAGACGCCGATGTGGGTGCTTGGGTCCATTAACCCGTGGGCATCGAATTGTCCGTGCACCTCAACCAGGGCATTTCCCGCTTGGCGAAGGAGCCCAACGCTGACTGTTTGGTCATTGACGTAGGCACGACTGCGGCCATCTCGGCTTAGGCTGCGGCGTAGGACGACGGTGTCGTCTTCAAGGGCGAGGTCGTGCTCAGCCAGAACGGTTCGGGCGGGATGATCGGGTGATAGGTCGAATACGGCTGAAACAGTTAGTTTGTCGGCACCGGGGCGGATGAGTCCCGTGTCGCCGCGCTCGCCGAGCGCCAAGCCAAGAGAATCAAGGAGGATGGATTTACCAGCGCCGGTCTCACCGGTCAGAACGCCAAGGCCCTCAGAAAACTCGAGATCGAGTTTATCGATCAGAACAACGTCGCGAATGGAGAGCGAAGCTAGCATTGTCCTGCCGTCTTTCTAGAAGCGCCACCATGACTCTTCGTCGTCTTCTGCCTGCGCAGCCTGGCGGCGTTCGTCCCGGACACTGCGGTCAACACCGGCAAGCTCGTAGGCGTCTTGGTACCAATCGCTGCCGGGGTAGTTGTATCCCAGGACGGCCGCTGATCGCCTCGCTTCGGATGGCAGTCCGAGTGAAATGTAGGCTTCAGTCAGACGAAAGAGCGCTTCAGGTGCGTGCGTTGTGTTGCCGTACTCTTCAACAACAATCTTAAATCGATTGATTGCGGCCAAGTAGTGCTGCCGATTGATGTAGAATCGACCGACCGCCATTTCTTTTCCCGCAAGATGATCCCGTGTGAGGTCAATTTTCAGGCGGGCATCTCGTGAGTAGGCGGTGCCAGGAAAGCGCGTGATGACATCTTCCAAAGCGAACAGGGCTTGCTGAGTCATATCTTGATCGCGTTGAACGTCGGATATCTGCTCGTAATAGCAAAGTGCTTTCAGGTAATAGGCGTAGACGACGTCTCGGTTGCCCGGGTGAACCTGAATAAACCGGTCGAGCGAAGCGTTGGCATCGTCGTATTTATTGTTCATGTAGTGCGAGTAGGCAGCCATCAATTTCGATTTAGTTGCCCAAACTGAATAGGGGTGCTGACGCTCGACTTCGTCATAGTACAGAGAGGCGTCGCGATAGCGGCCGTCTTCTAGGTATTCGGTGGCCTGGCTGTAGATTTCGAAGACCGTAAGTTCACGGTATTCGAGTTCGTCGTCAGACGAGCACGCGCCGAGGGCCAGGATCGCGCTGAACGCGAGAACCAGACGAGTTCGAAATATTGAAGTATCAAAAGACATAGCCGACTAATTCAATCATGAGCGGGGCGGCAGTATACCACCGCGATTTCGGCTGTCAGTAGGGTGTGATTACCCGGCTGTTGCCTGTTTCAGTGGACGGTCCCAGACAGCCCAAGCGCTTGTTTCCACCTCGTCTGTGGCTTCAACCAGCTCCCAGTTGCTGTCATCTGCGAAGACTTGGCGGAGCAAACTTGCCGTATCTGCATGACTGGAGCATACGCCATGGAAATGGCCGATAATGCGGTGACCGGTGAGATAAAGGTCGCCAATTGCGTCTAAGACCTTGTGGCGCACGAATTCGTCAGAGTGGCGCAGGCCATCTTCATTGAGAACACGGTCGCCGTCGACGACGATGGCATTTTCTAGGCTGCCACCGCGGGCCAGACCGGCTTCACGCAAGGCTGTGACGTCTGAGAGGAAGCCAAATGTCCTAGCTTTACTGATCTCTGATTTAAACAGATCGCGCTCAATGTCGAACTGGCAAGATTGCTGTCCGACGGCAGGAGCTGCGAAATCAATGTCAAACTCAAGTTTCAAGCCATGATCGGCTGGTGTCAGGCTGACCTGCTTGTTTCCATGGCTATGGACAACAGGTTTGAGAATTCGAAGATGTTTACGTGGTTCCGATTGCTCGGAAACGCCAGCGCATTCCATCAGGAAAATAAAGGGAGCGGCGCTTCCGTCCATGGCAGGCACTTCAGGACCATTGAGTTCGACCAGCGCATTATCGATGCTCATGCCATAAAAGGCGGACATAAGATGCTCGACTGTCGCGACACTGACGCCGCTTTCATCTGCTAGAACTGTGCACATCCGGCTATCTGCGATGCGATCCCAGCGGGCGGGTATTTCTGAACCGCCGCCGACGAGGTCTACACGCTTGAATGCGATGCCGCTGTTTACTGGGGCAGGGTGCAATTTCATGGCGACCCGGACACCCGAATGCAAGCCAATGCCGCTACATCCTATGGATGTTTTAAGGGTCCGCTGAAATTTGGAAGCCGCCGGTAGGTCTTGGTGTGTTAATTCCGAATCAGCATCATTGTGGGTGCGAAGGTCGCGGATGTCATGGGCCATAGATCACCGGTTCTATCTTTAACAAACAATATTGAGGCACACATCTGCGCCCGTTCTGACACGGAAACAGTTGCTACCAACCCTGCACTACCCATGCAACCCAATCATTGTTGCAGATTGTAACACTTTGACAAGTAAAAACTTTCTGGCTTTATCCCCAGTTTTAGACGCCATTATTTGGCCATAATTTACAAACCTTAACAGCACTAACGCATGGGGGCGTGAAGGGATGCCGTAGAAAGAGAAAAGGCCCGCCTAATGGCGAGCCTTTCCCCCTCCCGTAAGATGGCCCATCCCCCTCAGCGGACCATCCCCACGGCTCTGTGTTTCAAGCGCTAGTTGGCTTGTCTCCTCAGGAATGCCGGAATTTCGAGTTCATCCTCATCATGAGATGTCAGAGGACGATCTGCCGGATTCACGGAGATTGCCGCGTTCGACTGCGGTGCAGCGATTGGCTTAGCCAGCGGTTTTGGCTGAGCCGTAAGCTGCGGTGTTGCTGCCAAGGCAGGTTTTGGTGCTGGCTCTTGAGCCGTTGGCTCGGAGACCGGCGCTGCCGTTGCGTCAGCTTTGCCCTTGGAGAGGCTGCGATAGCGGCTGAACAAGCTGAGTTTGCCTCCGTCTGCCTTTGCTGATTCTGCTTCACCAGAGACGACAGGCTTATCTGCCGCCACAGGCGCTGCCGGAGCAGGGGCTGGAGCGGGAGATGGAGCCACAGCCGCCGGAGCTGCCTCGGCAATTGGCATTGTTTTCGGCATGACCGGCGCCTTCGGGATGAAGGTGTCTGCTGGCAGACGAGCAGCCGGTTGAGGCTTTGGCGTTACAGCAGGAGCATGTGCCATGGCTTGGGCAATCTCGTCCGTTTGTGCGGCCGGTGCACTTGGTGCAGCGACTGACTGAGCCACGCGGTTGGCTAGGTCAAGATCGTCAGCGGGCGGTTGTGTCGTTGCACTTGCGGGAGCAAGTGTAGCGCCTGGTTCCGAAACAGGAGCTGTTTCACCAGGACCTGCGCCAAATACATTCTTAGCCATAGCGGCTGGGCGAATGCTGGGTTGCTCCGGCTTGATTTCCAAAGGCTTCTCGGCGACCGCTTTGGTTTCATCCCGAATCAAGATTGGCTTCGGCATTTGACCAGCGGCGGCTTCGATGCCTGTGGCAACGACGGATACGCGAATGCGTCCCTCTAGGCTTTCATCGAAACAAGACCCAAAGATAATGTGGGCTTCGGTTTCGACTTCGTCACGAATGCGGTTGGCTGCTTCATCAACCTCAAACAATGTGACGTCTGATCCGCCAGTGATGTTGATCAACACCCCTTTGGCACCGCGCATGGATGTGTCTTCCAGCAACGGATTGGCGATAGCTGCCTCAGCGGCCTCGATAGCGCGCTTCTCACCCTCAGCTTCACCCGTTCCCATCATGGCTCGGCCCATTTCCATCATCACGGTTTGGACATCGGCAAAATCAAGGTTGATGAGGCCTGGCATCATCATCAAATCGGTAACGCTTCGAACGCCAGAGTAGAGAACATCATCCGCCATCTTGAATGCGTCGGAAAATGTCGTCTTCTCGTTGGCAACCCGAAACAAGTTTTGGTTCGGAATGATGATGAGTGTATCGACAGACTGTGCCAGCTCTTCAATGCCCGCCTCTGCAATGCGCATGCGGTGGACACCTTCGAACTGGAACGGCTTGGTCACAACGCCAACCGTCAGTATGCCAAGTTCACGGGCAACACGCGCAACCACGGGGGCTGCACCTGTGCCTGTGCCACCGCCCATACCGGCGGTAACGAAGGCCATGTTAGAACCCTCTAAGTACTGACCGATCTGTTCGATGCAATCTTCTGCGGCGTGCCGTCCAATATCTGGGCGTGCGCCGGCTCCAAGACCAGCCGTCGTGTCTGGGCCTAGCTGAATGCGCCGGTCAGCGCGTGATAAGGACAAAGATTGCGCATCTGTATTGGCAACGACGAACTCAACGCCGTCTAGCGCGCTCTCAATCATGTTGTTAACTGCGTTGCCGCCGCCGCCTCCGACGCCGACCACCGTTATTTTTGGTCTCAGGAGCGGTTCCGCTCCTGTTTGTGGGACACTAATATTTAAAGTCATACCTTCCTCCAGGTTTCTGTTCTTAAGCTCGAATGGACGTTCTGTGTCGGTGTTCCCGATCTTGTTCCAGGTGTCGGCGGTGGGCCCGTCGCTAATTCGTTCTCCCTGGTTTTGCGTCCTCTCCTCATTAGAAATTCTCCTTTAACCACTGCCCGATACGACCGAAGCCACGCCCTTTGGCTACGGATTCCATTGCGGCTATATCGGGAAGCATTACGTGTTCGTTGACGGCATAGCGGAGTAAGCCTGCCGTCGTTGCGAACGCCGGGCCCGAAACGGACTCCGGCAAACCTTTGATCATTTTTGGTCGGCCGAGACGAACCTGTTTGTCGAGCACGAGTTCGGCGAGATCGCGGACACCTTCAAGCTGGCTTGCGCCGCCAGTGATGACCACTCGCCGCCCAGCAATCTGGCTGTAGCCGCTGGCATCGAGCATGCCCCGTACGAGCTCAAAGGTCTCTTCGAGGCGTGGCTGGATGATCTGAACCAGCATTGATTTGGGAACTTCATTGGCACTGTTTTCGTCGTCTTCACCGACCAACGGAACTTTGAGAAGCTCCCGCGTATCAGACGGTGTTTGTACGACGCTGCCGTATACGGTTTTTAATCGTTCAGCTTTAGAGACCGGCGTTGACAGGCCCTTTGCGATATCACTGGTGACGTGATTACCGCCGATGGGCACAGATTCAACAAATTCGATGTGTCCTTCCTGGAAGACAGCGACAGAGGTCGTGCCGCCACCCATATCGATTACGGTTACGCCGAGTTCTTTTTCATCTTCGACGAGACAGGCTAAGCCCGATGCATAGGCAGATACGACTTTGTCTTCAATGTCGAGATGGCAGTGTTCAATTACGGTCGAGAGGTTGCGGCTTTGACCGAGAGCAGCAGTAACCAGATGAATGTTTACGCCTAGGCGCTCACCATACATTCCGCGCGGATCAATAATGCCGTTTGATCCATCGATAGAGTAGCCAGTTGGAATGCAATGAATAAGATCGCGGTCGCCAGCGTCAAAATGCCCACCGGCGTGCTCCATGATGCGCCTGACGTCCGCATCGCGAATTTCATGTCCTGATACTGCAAGTTCGACTTCGACTTGAGAAGAACGTGGGCTACCACAGGTTACGTTTACGAATACGCTATCGATACGCTGATTGGCCATTTGCTCAGCCGCATCGACGGCGGCCCGGACCGAAGCTTCCACGGCATCCATGTTAACGACTTGGCCGTTGCGCATACCGTTAGCCCGGTGATGGCCAACGCCTGCGATTTGCAGTTGGCTGCGCTCATCCGTGGTTGCAATAAAACAACAGACTTTTGTAGTGCCGACATCCAGGGCGGCTATTACGCTGTTGCGGGCGGTACCTTTAGACACCTTTGGATAACTCCTTGTTACGCGCTACCGGGGCATCTGTGCTGACGTCCCGCGCATTCGGGCTGTAACGGCTCTGTTGAGGAATAGGGGCGTAGCCATCCTTGAGTTGGACGACCAGACGGCCCGCAATTCGCATGTCGATCTCTGAAATCGCTCGGCTTAGAATTTTATTTTTAGCGTCAAGAGCGGCCAATCCGTTCCAAGCGAGAGCAATATTTGATTCTGGCAACTTGACTGTGATTCCAGTTTCCATGTTGTCGAGCACGACGTTCCAGCGTCGACCGCCAAACCGCACGGCAGCTTTTACGCGCTGCCGCAGCTCGGGTTGCTCTTCCAGGACAGCAAACAAGGCCTGAGTATGCGCAGGCGCATCTGCGCCAACGACAACGGGCATTTCTGTTGAGGTCGCCGCGACATCTAAAATTGACGTGCCATCACGATCGATCAGTGTGTATGTCTCGTCATGCTGCCAGAGTGCAAAGGCTTCGTACTCATCCAACGTGATGTGCAAGCTGTTCGGAAGGTGCCGTACGATTTCGGCAGAACGGACCCATGGCAAAGCCCCGATGCGGATCTTTGCGCCTGGAATATCAACATCAAGAATAGGCGTGCCGCGGACAGCGCCTAAGGCGTCAAGAATGTCAGCGGACACTGTTTTTTGGCGCCCGTGGACAAGAACCTCTTCAACGCTAAGGCCCACCGCTGACAGTGATTCTGCTGTTTGTTCGGGAAAAAACGACCATCCATTGGCGTCCAAAAATTGGGGAGCTAACCACAGGCCGCCTGCAACCAATGCAAGGCCAGCAGACGCATTAATGAGCCATGGGTTTACGCGTCGCATTGAGCGTTCTCCACCATCCACGACACAAGGTCTGGGAAGCTCATGCCGATATGGGCGGCTTGCTCCGGCACTAGAGAGGTCGGAGTTAATCCAGGCTGTGTATTAATTTCGAGCAGGTATAGGTCGTCACCGTCGAGACGGAGGTCTGAGCGTGTGACACCGCGACAGCCAAGCGCTTGGTGCGCTTTAAGTGAGATGTCGAGGGCTTCATTATAAACCGCTGGGCTTAGATCTGCCGGTAAGACGTGCGCAGATCCACCAGCCGCATATTTTGCGTCGTAATCATAGAAGGCACGATCGGTTGTGATCTCAGTGACGGCGAGCGGTTTATCACCCATGACGGTGACTGTGACTTCTCGCCCGGGAATATAGCGTTCGACCATCACCGAGCTATCAATATCCAGTCCCATGTCGTCGAAGGACACTTTTTTATCGCCATCACGAATGATGTGAACGCCGACGGCGGACCCTTCGTTGATCGGCTTTACGACGTAAGGCCGAGGCATGGGGTCGCGGCTCTCCGCATCTTGACGGGTCACAATAATATCTTCTGCGATAGGTAGCCCGGCTGTGCCGAATATCTTTTTTGCAATGGTTTTATCCATTGCGAGCGTTGACGCTAACCGCCCTGAATTGGTGTAGGGGAGTTCCATCATGTCCAGCAGGCCCTGGATGCAACCATCCTCGCCAAACCGTCCGTGCAACGCGTTAAAGATTGCATCAGGTTTGGCGTCTGTGATGGCGGATGTGAGTGCCTGCATGTCACGGGGAACATCAATGACGGTGACGTCGTATCCAGCGCTTTCAAGCGCAGTTGCGGCATCACGGCCGGATACCAGAGAAACTTCACGCTCCGCTGAAAACCCGCCGTGCAAAACAGCAACCCGTTTGAAGGCACGCGATGACACTATGCAGCACCTCCCATGCGATGGAGTGGGCGCCGTCTCGTCGGTGGCCGTGACACCAACCCGGCGTATCTCCCACGTGAGGAGAATTCCAGTGACATCACGGACACGCCGACGGGCCTCGTCGCCCAAGCCTTCAATATCTGAGGCTGTGGCATTTCCAGTGTTGATTAAGAAATTGCAGTGCTTCTCTGAAATCATAGCGCCGCCTCGGATAAGGCCTCGGCAGCCAGCACGGTCTATTAATTCCCATGCTTTTGCTTCAGGGGGGTTGGCAAACGTCGATCCGCCAGTGCGGCTTTGAACTGGCTGGGCATCTTCTCGTTCCGCTCGAATTTCTCTGATGCGTTTTGTGATCTCATCGGCATTGCCCGTGATGCCTTTAAGCTCCGCGCCAATGACAACCCAACCTGCGTCTACGGCACAGTGTCGATAGCTAAAGCCCAGGTCTTCGCGTGTTAGTTTGTGAATCGTGCCCGTCGCGTCCATCGCTGTCGCGCTAACCAAAACGTCTTGTATTTCTCGGCCGTAGGCTCCGGCATTCATGCGCACTGCGCCGCCAACGGTTCCAGGAATTCCGGTTAAGAACTCTAATCCTGCAATGCTGTTGTCACGGGCGGTCGTTGCGACACTTGCGTCGACAGCACTTCCGCCGCAGCGCAGCGTCATTCCGTCAACTTCAATGGTGTTAAATGCGCGGCCCAATTTTATCGTGACGCCGGGAATGCCGCCATCGCGCACCAACAGGTTTGACGCGAGTCCGATGATCGTCACCGGAATATCGGCAGGCTTGCTGCTCATGAACGCCGCGAGGTCTTCAACGTCTGCTGGCGTATACAGAACTTCCGCTGGACCACCGACACGAAACCACGTTGTTGGCGCGAGCGCAGCAAATCGCTCATAGGTGCCACGGACAGATGGCAACTGCTCGATCAGATCAGGGGATTTGCGTTCGGCTGCCATCATGAAGCCATATCCTGTGACTGTCCGGAGCGAATTTTGGCTAAGTCTTCCGGCAGGGCTTGGGCCCATGCTGTGATGTTTCCGGCGCCGAGGCAGACCACAAGGTCGCCAGGGCCGGCGATGTCATCGATAACTGCTGCGAGATGCTTCGGTGCGAACAATCCGGTGACTTGGGTGTGTCCATGGGCATGTAGGCCCTCAATCAAACCGTCACGGTCCATGCCTTCGATCGGAGATTCTCCAGCTGGATAAACATCTGCGACAACAACATGATCTGCGTCGTTGAAGCAGGTGCAGAATTCTTCGAACAGGGACGCGAGGCGCGAATAACGGTGCGGCTGTACGACGGCAATAACGCGTCCGGCTGCGGCGCTGCGCGCAGCTTTGAGGACAGCGGAAATTTCCACTGGGTGGTGGCCGTAATCGTCGATGATGGTGATGCCGTCGACTTCGCCGGTTTTTGTGAAGCGACGTTTGACGCCTGTGAATCGAGCGAGACCAGTCCGAATTGTGTCGTCGTCAACACCCAGTTCAGCGCCAACCGCGATAGCGGCGAGAGCGTTTAGAACATTGTGGTGTCCGAACATGGGGAGCTGGATGCCTTCAATGCGACGCTCACCGCCAGTGATTCTGTCGGATATGGCGACATCAAACTGTGCGCCACTCATATCCAAGCTGATGTTTTCACAGCGCACGTTAGCCAGTGGGCTCATGCCATAGGTGATGATCTTGCGATCTGACAAGTGAGGGATTAGCGCCTGCACTTCAGGGTGATCAATGCACAGGGTGGCAAAGCCGTAGAAGGGGATTGCATCAACAAAGGTGCGGAAGGCCGCCTTCAGCGTTTCGAAATCGCCATAGAAGTCGAGGTGTTCTGGATCAATGTTGGTAACGACAGCAATGGTTGCGGGCAAACGTATGAAGGTCCCGTCGGACTCATCGGCCTCAACGATCATCCAATCGCCTTCGCCGAGGCGCGCATTGGTGCCATAGGCATTGATGATGCCACCATTGATGACGGTGGGGTCTAGAGCTGCAGCATCAAGAACGGCAGCGATCAGTGAGGTTGTTGTCGTTTTGCCATGTGTCCCACCAACGGCAATCGCCCACTTTAGACGCATCAGCTCTGCGAGCATTTCTGCACGGCGAACGACCGGCATCATAGCCTTGCGGGCTGCGGCGACCTCAGGGTTGTCCGATTTAACGGCGGATGAGATCACGACGACGCGGGATTCACCCAAGTTCTCTGCGCGATGCCCGACTTCAACCTTAATGCCGAGGGTGCGCAGTCGGTCGACATTGGCGTTTTGAGCGATGTCGCTGCCCTGCACCTGGTAGCCTAGGTTGTGCATGACTTCCGCAATACCGCTCATGCCAATCCCGCCGATACCGACGAAATGAATGATTCCGATGTCTAATGGCATTGTGCGCATTACGCGGCTCCCTGCGCTTGGTCTGTGTGGCCGTTTCTGCCGTGGACGAGACCCTCGACAACGTCGGCCAATCGATCTGCGGCGTCTGGTATGGCAAAGGCTTTGGCTTTCTCTGCCGCTTTCGTCAGTGCCTTTGGGTCTGTGAGGAGTTGCTCTAGGTGAACTGCAAGAGAGTCTGGCGTCAAAGCATCTTGTTGCCCACACCATCCGCCCCCGGTCTTCACGAGTGCTTGAGCGTTATCAGTTTGATGATCGTCTGCGGCGTACGGGTAAGGCACGTAAATCGCAGGACGACCCGTGTACGAAACTTCGCTTACCGTCGATGATCCGGAACGTGCGATTAACAACTGAGCTGCGCCAATCAGTCCGGGCACATCCTCGAAGAACGGCTGGAGGTGGGCTTGTACACCACAGTTCGAAAAGGCGTGGCGCGTCTGGTCAACAAGTTCACTGCGACATTGCTGATCTACGGCAATTCGTTTGCGCAAAGCCTCAGGCAAGCGTTTGAGGGCGCATGGAATCAAATGACTAAATGCCGCTGCGCCCTGGCTCCCGCCTAAAACGACAAGATTGATTGGGTTATCATCCTTGGGAGCGACATAAGGCTTGGCGCGGGCCGCACCAAAAGCGGACCGTACGGGCATTCCCGTCAGAACCGGAGAAACACCTTCCGGAAGGAGGCGGGTTTGTTCGAATGATGTGCAGACATGATCGACCCGCTTTGCAAAAAGCCGGTTCGCTTTGCCAATGACGGCGTTCTGCTCGTGTATTGCGGTCGGCAACTTAAGGTGCGTTGCGGCCATCATCGTTGGTGCGGCGGCGTATCCACCAAAACCGATCACCGCGGCCGGATTCAAATCACGCAGAATGCGTCTCGCTTGAAACACGCCGACGCCCAAGCTGATGACGCCGGTCAGGCGACCGAGTGCGCCAAACCCAGCAATGCCGCGGGCGCTGATCGTGTGCGTTTCAAGCTCAGATAAAAACCCTGTGCGCGCCGCGCCGCGCTCATCCGTGACCCAGACGAGGGCGTGGCCACGTTTGCGTAAAACTTTACCCAAGGCTTCTGCTGGGAACATGTGGCCGCCGGTACCACCTGCGGCGAGAACGATTGGACGAGATGTTCCTGTCATGCGTTTAGGCCCTCCGTGTCGCGACGGCGGCGGGTCAATCCCAGAATCATACCCATGCCTATAGCAAGGGCGAGCATGGAAGAGCCACCGTATGAAATGAATGGAAGTGTCATGCCTTTGGTCGGCATCATGTGCAGGCTAGAGGCCATGTTGATGATGGCTTGAAGACCGAATTGGACAGATAGCCCGCCAACAGCGAGCAGAATGAAGAGGTTGTCTTCGCGCAGGACTTTGATCATTGCGCGGAGTACGAGGAAGCCAAAGAGAGCGACAACAAAAAGGCAGAGCAGGACGCCAAACTCTTCACCCGCGACTGCGAAAATGAAATCCGTGTGGGCATCTGGGAGTGTCTCTTTAACGCGGCCCTCACCAGGACCCCGGCCAAACATGCCACCGTTTTGGAACGCCCGTATGGCTTGGGTGACCTGGTAGGTGTCGCCAGAACTCGGGTCTAGGAAGCGATCCACACGGCTCGCCACGTGAGGGAGCATAAAGTATGCGGTGACGAGTGCGCCTAGGCCTGCAAATGCGATCAAGACGACCCAGAAGATGGGAAGGCCAGCCATAAAGAACTGGGCACACCAGACGGATACGACGACCATGGTCATGCCAACGTCTGGCTGTGACAACAACGCGGCGCAGACCATCATAAGGCAGCCCAGAGCAATCATATTGCCCGGCACGCCTTCTTTGGTTCGGTTTAACGCAAACATCCAAGCAGAAACGACAACCAGGAACGGTTTGATGAATTCTGATGGTTGTATCGAAAGTCCGCCGAGGCGAAGCCAACGCGTTGCGCCGTTGATCTCTGCCCCAAAGGCGAGGGTGCCGAGCATCATCATGAAGGCGACAAAGAGGCCAACGGCAGAAAAGCGGCGGATCCACAAAGCCGGCATCAAAGAAATAGCCAACATCACTGCAATTGCGACGGGCAAGAATACGGATTGCTTGCGCACGAAATGGTACGTGTCAGCGCCAATACGCCCGGCAGCGGGCGGCCCTGCCGCGAGAGTCAGGATCATTCCGATAACGATGAGGGTGCCAGCGGCGAATAACAGCCAGCGATCCACTGTCCACCACCAGCGACCAACAACACTTGTATCTGCACGGGTAAAGGCTGTGCTCATGCTGCGACCTCCGGCCATGTTTCCGTTACCGTGTTCCGGAACGCGTCTCCGCGCTCCTCAAAATTCTTAAACATGTCGAACGATGCGCAAGCTGGGGACAGAAGGACCGTTGCGTCATGATCGCCGCTCAAGAGGGCGAGGCGTCCAGCGTTTGCTGTTGCGTCCTCTAATGTTTGATGGGTCGAAGTCGCGACACCGGATCGGGCGAGTTCTTCAGCAAAGGTTGGCGCTGATTCACCGATCAAGAACGCGTGCTTTATGCGCCCGAATAACGGGCCCAGATCGGTAATTCCGCCAGCTTTAGCAACGCCGCCCGCAATCCAGTATATGGCGTCGTAACAGCTCAAGGCTTTCTCTGATGCGTTCGCGTTCGTGGCTTTGCTATCGTTAACAAAGGTGACGCCATTTACCGTTCCGACGACTTCTTGTCTGTGACTCAGGCCGGGGAATGTGGCGAAGGCCTCTGAAATCTCTTCGAGCGAAACACCATGGGTGCGAGCAATGGCACACGCCGCAGCTGCGTTCTGCCAGTTATGTTTGCCAGGAAGCGTTTTGAACGCCCGTAAATCAATTGTACCGAGTTCAGTAGACAGGGCATCCGTCAGAATACCGTTCTGGACAGAGACGCCTTCAATCATGGCCACTTCGGCAGAAATTCCGATGACGGTGTGCTGCCCACCGATGGAAAGTTGGTTGGCGATACCGCGGCTCGGGTCATCATCCTGTCCGACAATGGCGGTTGCGCCATTCTCTTGGTTGGCGAACAGCTGGGCCTTCGCGTCGATGTAACCGTCTAACCCGCCGTGACGATCGAGATGATCTGGAGTTACGTTGATAAGGACGGCCGTTGAGCACGCGAGTGACGGCGTTAGCTCTGTTTGATACGAGGACAGTTCGAGAACGTAAATCCCGCTGGCATCGAGTGGTTCAAGGTCAAGGGCTGTGTATCCAAGGTTGCCGCCAACTTCGATACGTTTTCCGGCAGACTTCAGGACGTGTGCTGTTAATGCTGTCGTTGTCGATTTACCGTTGGTGCCTGTGATGCCAATGTATGTGGCGTCGGTTTGAGAAGCCGCTAGCAAATCGACATCGCATCTTAAGTTGAGGTTTGCGCTACGAGCCTTTTCCGCCAACGGATGACGCGTCGGGTGTGTATGCGGTACGCCTGGGCTCCAAATAACGTCATCTAGCGCCGTCATGTCGCCAGATTCAAAATCGAAGAGTGTCAGGCCGTTCGCTTGAGCCTTCTCGCGCTGATCAGCCTGGTCATCCCACACCATGACGGTAGCGCCCGCTTGGGTGAGCGCACGGGCTGCGGACAGCCCGGACTTGCCAAGCCCGACAACCAAAATGGTGTCATCGCGGTGGGAGAGAAGGGGGATCATGCGTTCATCACCTCAGCTTCAATGTGCTTAGGCCGACAATCGCGAGAATGCAGGCGATGATCCAAAAACGAATGACGATGGTTGGCTCGGCCCAGCCCTTTTGTTCAAAGTGGTGGTGTAGGGGTGCCATGCGGAACACGCGGCGACCCGTGAGCTTAAAGGATACGACTTGAACAATGACGGACACTGTTTCCAGAACAAATAGGCCGCCCGTAATGCCCAATACAATTTCGTGCTTGGTGACGACAGATACCGCGCCAAGTGCGCCACCCATGGCAAGTGAGCCAGTGTCACCCATGAAGACCATCGCAGGTGGTGCATTGAACCAGAGAAAGCCTAGGCCAGCGCCAATAATCGTGCCACAGAACACAGCGAGTTCGCCTGTTCCTCGAACGAAGTGAACCTGCAGGTAGTCTGCGAAGACGATGTTTCCGATTAAGTAGGAAATAACCAGGAAGACGCCGGCGCAAATCATCACTGGAACGATTGCTAAGCCATCTAAACCGTCTGTGAGATTAACCGAGTTGGATGCGCCAACCATGATGAAGGCGGCAAATGGAATGTAGAACCAGCCCAGATCAAGAAGTAGGCCTTTAAAGAAGGGGAGAGCTAAACCGGTTGGGTTGATGTCCGTCGTTACGCTAACGATCCAAATGGCCACGACAACAGCGATGGTGGCTTCTAAGGCTAATTTCACACGACCAGGAAGCCCGCCAGAATGTTTTTTTGTGACCTTTAAGTAGTCGTCGGCAAAGCCAATGGCACCAAAGCCCATAGTGACGGCGAGCACGGCCCAAACGTAGTGATTAGAAAGGTCAGCCCAGAGCAAGGTGGAGACGGCAATCGCCAGAAGCATCATCACGCCGCCCATGGTGGGCGTGCCTTGTTTCGTTAGAAGGTGACTTTGTGGGCCGTCTTCTCGGATCGGCTGACCGTTAACCTGTCGGCTTTTGAGCCAACGGATGATGACCGGCCCAAAGACAAACGCAATGATCATAGCAGTGACAACCGCGCCACCTGTCCGGAACGTGAGGTACCGGAATAGATTGAGAAGCGCAAAGTCGCCTGAGAAATTTGAAAGCCAGTAAAGCATCTGTATTCGTTTCCCCTCAGCCGCCGTTGACTGCTGTTTGTGTCTGTTGACCCAAATTCTTGAGTGCATCGACGACGACAGACATGCGACTACCGAATGACCCCTTCACGGCGACGACGTCGCCAGGTTCGATAAATTGAGTAATGAGTGACACCAACTCTTCAGAACTGGCAGCGTGACCTGTCGCCTGTGATGCTGGTAATGCATCGTGCAGGTGGCGCATGCCCGACCCGGCCGTGAAAACGCAGTCAATGCCATCGCAGGCAATTGGTGTGGCTAGGTCTGCATGAAGTGCATCCGACCCACCCCCAAGTTCGAGCATGTCGCCTAAGGCAAGAATGACCCGGCCTTTCTTTCGTGTTGCGTTAAGTGCTTCAGCGAGTGCGGCAATAGAGGCTGGACTTGCGTTATAACTTTCGTCGATAAGACTGAACGTGCCATGGGGTAGGGGGATCGTTGACCTGGCTCCGCGCCCCGTTGGCGGCGTCATGTCATTAAGGTCACCGGCTGCTTGTTCAATGTCGCCGCCCAAGGCATCTACTGCTGCAAGCACGGCAAGGCTATTCAAAGCCATGTGTTTGCCCGTCATTCCAATGTCGTAGACCAATCGTTTGCCGTTCACATCAGCGGCAATGCGTGTTCCAGCTTCGCTAACGGCCCAGGCAATTAGGCGATAAGCTGCACCGTTGTCGGTACCGAACGATACGATTGAGGCTGCACCAGCGTTTTTGGCGGCCAACGCGAGGAGGTCATAATGTGGGTTGTCCGCCGGAATAATGGCGATGCCACCGGGCTCTAGGCCAAGGAAGATCTCGGCTTTCGCATCGGCGATTTCTGATACAGCCCCAAAGAACTCAAGGTGAACGGCTTCGACTGTCGTAACTACGGCCACATGCGGTCGCACCATACGAGAGAGTGGGTCAATCTCACCGGCGTGGTTCATGCCAAGCTCTAGAATTGCGTATTCGGTTGCGGCCGGCATGCGAGTAAGACTCAGCGGCACGCCCCAATGATTGTTGAGGTTGCCTGACGTCGCATGGGCCAAACCTTGTCGACTCATCGCTAAGGTTAAGGCTTCTTTTGTGGTTGTCTTGCCAACGCTTCCCGTTATCGCAGCGACGCGTCCGGACATCCGAGTCCGCGCAGCGCGTGCGAGCGATTGCAATGCAACCGTTGTATCTTTCACGATCACGAGCCGGTCTTCGTTAACGGTTTGTTTGCCATCTGCCGGTATACGGGTCACGACAGCAGCAGAGGCGCCGCGTTCTAGCGCTTCGACAACAAAGTCATGGCCATCAAAGTTTGGCCCTTCCACCGCGACAAAAAGATCCCCGATAGAGACCGAACGACTATCAATGGAAATGCCATCCGCATCCCAATCACCGGATGTTGTTCCTTCTGTCGCTGCTGCGACGTCTAAACTTGTCCATAATGCTGTCATGATCCGCCTCCCATTGTCTTAAGGGCAGATCGAGAAACTTCGCGGTCGTCGAAGGGCAGAACTGTGTCGCCGATAATTTGACCAGTCTCGTGGCCTTTGCCTGCGATTAGCAAGACATCACCATCGTCTAAATTGGATATTGCGGTTTCGATTGCGGTGGCACGATCTGCAACCTCGATTGCATTACTGCACCCGGCCAATACGTCGATTCTAATTTGAGACGCGTCTTCTGACCTGGGGTTGTCGTCTGTCACGTAGACGATATCGGCAGAGGCAGAAGCCGCTTCACCCATCAATGGGCGCTTGCCTGAATCGCGATCCCCGCCAGCACCAAATACAACAGAGAGCTTGCCGCTGGTGTGGGGACGAAGCGCATGGAGCGCCGTCGTGAGGGCTGCTGGCGTATGGGCGTAATCGACAAATACGGACGCTCCGTTTTCTCTGGAGCCAGCTAATTCAAGGCGGCCAGGAACCCCCTCGAGTTGTGAGAGCGCTTCTAAGACTTTTGTAGGTGTCACTCCGGTCGCCAATGCAAGGCAAGCGGCGCACAATGCGTTCATGGTCTGAAAATAGCCAGCCAATGGCAGAATGATCTGTTCGGATTTTCCGTGAAGTAAAAGGTCGAGCCTTTGACCATGCGCGACGGGTGTTGTTTCGACCAAACGAATTGCGTCACCGGCGCGACCATACGTAATGATCGAATGACCCTGCGTCGCACAAGCATCTTTTATATCAGCACATTCGGCTTCATCGGCATTTAGGACCGCGACGCCGCCTGGAATAAGGACCTCAGAGAACAATCTGATTTTGGCGGTGAGGTATGCCCCCATCGTTCCGTGGTAATCGAGGTGATCGCGACTCAAATTCGTGAACGCGGCAGCGCTAATCTTGACGCCATCAAGGCGATACTGATCAAGACCATGGCTCGACGCTTCAAGCGCGAGATGGTCGACGCCACGCTCTACTAAACCAGCGAGAAGCTTATGCAGTGTGACGGGGTCAGGTGTTGTTAAGCTGCCTGACTCCGATCCGGCACCAGAGACCACGCCAAGCGTTCCTAACGCAGCGGCTTCATGCCCAGCATGCTGCCAGATCTGTCTGACAAACTGTGCAACGGAGGTCTTCCCATTTGTCCCGGTAATCGCGACGGCAGTTTCTGGCTGCGCGACAAAGTACTTAGCGGCTAACTGCGCAAAAAGACGCCGGGGGTTGGCATTGGTGATGAGTTGCACGTCTTCTGACTCAATCGCTGTGCCATCAGGTGCGAGTATAGCGCGTGCTCCGCGCTCAACGGCTTCGGCAATATACGCTCGACCATCGACTTTTGTTCCCGGCAATGCCGCGAACAAAAAGCCCGGCTCCACAGACTGGGAGTCCGCGGTTAATCCGGTAATATTAAGGTCGGTTAGGCGTAACATGTCTGTACCGCTGTCCTCCAATAACTCACTCAGCCACACGATTACCCCCAAAGCCGGTACCGGCTGGGGCTAGGGCCATTTCAGAAATACGTGCGCTTGCTTCGACGAGGTTCCCTATTTCGGGAGCCATCGGTTGTTCTGTAGTTGGATACACCCCCAACATGGGCGCGATTTCGGCGATAATGCGGCCAACTGTGGGCGCGGCATTCCAACCTGCAGTCGCGTAATTGAATGTCTCTTTGATCCCTTGGGGTTCGTCGAGTAGGACCAGCACGACGTAACGCGGGGCCTGCATTGGAAAAGCAGCAACAAAAGACGTACGGAGACTGTTTTCGTTATAGCCACCGGCGCGGGCTAGCTTCTCGGCTGACCCTGTCTTGCCGCCCACCACGTAACCTGAGACTTCAGCATTTTTGCCGGAGCCCTCAGTGACAACGAGGCGCATCAAAGACCGAACTTGCTTGGAGGTCGCTTCTGAGATGACGCGCCGACTGTCTTCGTCTGGGACGCGGTCTCTTTTGATTAGTGTTGGGCGGTTGAGAGTTCCACCGTTCACCATCGCGCTTACAGCCGAAGCAACGTGAACCGGTGTCACAGCAATGCCATGACCGTAAGAGATCGTGACGGTGTTAATTTCGCGCCAAATGTCGGGGTACATGGGGCTTCCAACTTCTGGAAGCTCAAGGTCGACGGGTGACAAAAGCCCGAGTTGCTCCAAGAAACTTTGCTGCGCCGCCGTCCCAGCGTCGAGCGCAATTTTCGCCGCTCCAATATTAGAAGAATGGATCAATATTTCTGGAACTGTGAGCCAGCGTTTTTCAGCGTGGTAATCATCGATCGTGTATCTCGCGACCGTTAATGGCGTTCGGGCGTCATAAACGCTGTCCATGCCAATGACACCCATTTCAAGCGCCATTGCTGCCGTGAACAGTTTAAACGTTGAGCCCATTTCGTAGAGACCAAGTGTCGCTCGGTTGAATTGCTTGTCTGCGTCAGCCCGCCCGTTATCCCGTGGATCGAAGTCCGGCAATGAGACGAGGGAGACCACTTCTCCCGTCGTCGCGTCCATTACAACGCCTGCTGCGCCAACGGCGCTAAACTGCTTCATGGCTGCAGCGAGAGAGTCTCGCACAGCGTTTTGAACACCGCTATCGAGTGCAAGCTCAAGGGATTCGGACCTTCGTGACAACGTGCCATCAAACGATAGCTCGAGACCGGTTTTGCCGCGATTATCTGGGTCGGTTGCGCCGACGACATGCGAGAATAAAGAGCCGTACGGATAAATCCGCCGCTCAGAGTCCTGAAAATATAAACCCGGAATACCGAGGGTGTTAACCGCGACCTGTTCACCTGGCGTTAGGTGACGACGGAGATATACAAATTTCTGCTTAGACTCTAACCGGCGCTTTACATCTTCGAAATCAAGGTCGGGTAATACTGTGATCAGAGCGTTTGCCGCGAGGTCAGCGTCGATGATCTCCGTCGCTTCCGCATACAGGTTTACGGTTGGCAGTGTGGTCGCAACAGTTCGACCATTCCGATCAACAATATCCGCACGAAAACTCTCGACCGTCTGATTTGTATTGGAGCCATACCTTGTTCCCGTATCGAGGGCCCCGTTCAAAACCATTAGGTCCACAAGACGAACTGAAATTGACAAGAACGCGAAAGTGAATATTCCCGCTGTTACCATGAGGCGCGCTCTGCCGGTTTCAACGGCGCGCTGCGTCTCCCCAACCAGCGTGACTCGCGCTTTTGGCGCAGATTGAATGTCTTCGCCGGGGTAGACGAAATCTATTTTACGCGGCCCTTTCTTCCACACGGCCATTAGCGGACCCCCGTATTCGAAGGGACCGCTGCCGTTGGTTGGGCTGCGGGTGTTGGAAAAGGAATAGCATCGATTGAAATAATCCGGGCAGGTTCGACCGGTGCCAGCTCCAGGTGCTCTAGGCCAAGACGGCGTAGTCGCGCGGGATCGCTTAGAAACGTCCACTCTGCTTCGAGAACTTTTATTGCACGGGCGTGCTTATCAATGTCCGAATTACGTTGAGCCAACGTGTCTTCAAGGCTTTGCACTTCATATTTAAGGACAAATAGGGCGGTCGCGACACCAAGGACGAGCCCGAACCACATTAAATCCATCAGTCTCATGTGATCCCTCCCTGAATTGAAGAGAGGTAGGGCGCGCTTGTCCGTTCAGCGATGCGCAGTCTTGCTGAACGGGACCGCGGATTGTCGCGCACTTCACGCTTACCGGGCGTGATGGCGCGGCTGTTCACGAGGCTAAACGGTGCTGAGCCACTATTGTTTTTCGGTGCGGGTAGGTGACGTGATGGATTTGGCGATCTGCCACTGCGATCTCGAATGAAGGTTTTTACAATTCGATCTTCCAGAGAGTGGAAACTGACAACGGCCATACGGCCATTCTCGTTCAGCAATCGCTCGGCACCGCCTAATCCGCGTTCGAGTTCACCGAGTTCATCGTTTACATAGATTCTAAGAGCTTGAAACGTTCGCGTTGCTGGGTCGATCCCATCTTGAGACCGTCGGACCTCAGCTCTGATTGTATCTGCAAGGTGTATTGTTCTTGAGAAGGGGCGGGATTTGCGTGCCTCAACGATCGCCCGCGCAACGCGGCGGGAAAACCGTTCTTCGCCATACTTATATATAATGTCTGCAAGTTCGGATTCAGGCAGTGAGTTCACAGCATCTGCGGCGCTCATTCCAGATTGTTCCATGCGCATGTCCAATGGACCGTCGCGTAAGAAAGAGAACCCACGGCTGCGGTCGTCGATCTGCATCGAACTAATGCCGAGGTCGAGAGCAATGCCATCAACGGCTGTTACGCCGTTGTCGATAAGCAGTTCGGCCAAGTTGCCGAAGCGGCCTTGCAAAAAGTGAAGTCGACCAGGGAAAGAATCCGCTAGAGCTTGACCGCGTTTTAAGGCCTCAGGGTCACGATCAATCGCCCATACTTCGCAATCCGCAGATTGCAGCAGGGCCATCGTGTAACCACCGGCACCAAAAGTTCCGTCAACGTAGAGTCCGCCATCTTTGGGGTTTAAGCCCTCGATGACTTGGGAGAGGAGGACGGGAATATGATCTGGGTCTGTAATCGGGGCGGAGGGGGAGGGCGCCACGGGTGCCATCAATCGGCCTCCTTCCTGGCCCTGAGCTGCGCTTCGCGCTCGGCCATTGCGCGTTCGAACATCTCAGCTTGAGCGGTTTCGAGCGCAGAAGGATTCCAAATCTGGAACGTACGACCTTTTCCGACAAAGGCACCTTGGTCGGTCAGGCTGGCTTTTTTGAGGAAATCGGCGGGCAAAACGATGCGGCCGCCGCCGTCAAAGGGTAGGTCGCGCGCTGATGCAAATATTAAGTGGGCGATGGCATCTTCGTCGACACTTGGAATTGGTTCATCTGGCAGGGTTTCGACCATCGCTTCGATCCGATCGAGGCCACAGCCTTCGATGCAAGGTCCAGTAAGGGCTGGGTAGCACGTTACACCGCTTAGGGATTTGGTTTGGAGGACAGCACGAAAGGGCGCAGGGACAGAAATCCGTCCCTTCGCGTCAATCTTATTCACAAAGGTCCCGATGAAGGACTTCATCGCCGGACCACCCCTCATACCCACCAAAACAAATGCCAGAATTCAGGCGCACTTCTTGCGTCGAAAACCCTAACCGAAATGGTATGGCATGGGATTTTATGGGCGTCAATGGTACTGAATAGTGATTCGGCCTATATGTTCTTATTTTGTTCTTTTTGTCAAGTCGTCTTTTGCAGCCTCTTATCTAAAAAATGCTTGGAATTCGTGATTTGCGGAAAAAATTGCCAGATGGCCTGTAAGCCGGGTTCTGTCCGTGGGGAAAACCCCAGTAGACGGCCATTCATCTAGGACGTTCGTTGCCGAACGTCTCACGCGACCGACCCGGGCAGCAGGCTGGAAACCCACCTGTACCGCCGAAACGGCACAGCTGCCCCTATTTGGTCTTGCTCCGGGTGGGGTTTACCGTGCCGCACCTGTTACCAGCTGCGCGGTGCGCTCTTACCGCACCCTTTCACCCTTACCTGCCAAGGCAGGCGGTTTGCTTTCTGTGGCACTTTCCCTAGGGTCGCCCCCGCCGGGCGTTACCCGGCACCCTGTTTCCATGGAGCCCGGACTTTCCTCTCCCAACCGAAGCTGGCAGCGGCCGTCCGACCATCTGGCGACAACTTTCTAGCTGAAATATTCATTAACTTCAATGATTTAGGCGTATAGCTGGGTTATTGTAGCAATCGCCTTACGGGTTTTATTGTCGAGCACGCCGGTGACTGTGTTGGGTGTGAACCTGCTTTGGAATGCTGAGATCACGTCCGTTTCCGCGCTTTCTGCGTTGAGGATGCTACTCCCTTTGGCCTCATTGCCCGGTTGTGCATAACCGATGAACGCTAATTGATCCCATGCAGACCCATGTAGGTCGCCTAGTTCATTTGTGGCGTCTGGCCACAAGCCGATCTCAGATGATGCAAGTCTTCCCCAGGGAAACAGCTCGCCCGGGTCCATTTTTCGTCCAGGTGCTATGTCGGAGTGGCCGACTACACCGGCTGCGGGAATTTGGTATTTAGCGATGAGATCACTGCCCAAACCAATTAGTGCTGATATCTGGGTGTCTGGGAACGGTCGATAGCCGAATTCATGGCCGGGGTTGACCAATTCAATTCCCAGCGAGGCGCTATTCACATCTGTTTCACTGCGCCAATACGAGTTGCCAGCATGCCATGCCCGCTTTTCATCTGGTACCAGGCGGTATGTCGTCCCATCTTCATCAATAAGGTAGTGCGCACTAACCTCATGGGTTGGATCGCAAAGGCGGTTAAGGGCAACGTCACAGTTTTCCATGCCAGTGTAATGCAAGACGAGCATTGATATGTCGGGCGCGCCCGATGGTCGGCGTCTTTCGCCGAAGCTTGTTGAAGGTCTATCTCTGACGCTAACCGACATTCGTTTTCTTACCCGACATTGCGGCACGAGCAACTCGCCACTGAATAATGCCTACTCCCAAAATAGTAAGCCCACCACCCATAAGCTTTTGCCAGGTCAGCGGCTCATTCAAAACTAATAATCCAGCGCCGACCCCAACGATCGGAATCAGCATGTTGAATGGAACGACCGTGTTGATGGGGTACTTCTGCATCAAGCTATACCATGTGGCATGGGCGATAATGGATGCTGCGATGGCGGTGTAAGCCAATGCGCCAACGAGAGGCCAGCCGGCGTTAGTGATGGCTGCGCCTTGTCCCGTTTCCAAGAGCCAGGATAAGAACAAGACCTGCGGCGCGGCAAACATCGATAACCAACCCGTTATTGCCAGTGGTTTGATGTCCGGCATACGTTTCACAAGGATATTCGACCAAGCCCAAAAGACCGTGCATGTCACGAGTAAGACAAACGGCAGCCAAGAGGCGTTGCGCGGTTCTCCCGCCAAAAAGGCGACACCGATAAACGAGAGCACGAGGGCGAGACTGCGGCGCCAGCCAAAACTCTCTTTAAAGACGAGCCACGAAATAAGGATGGAAAAAGGAACGCCCAGTTGTAGCGTTATGGCGGCTGTCGCTGCATCGACGCCCGCAAGCCCAACAAACAATAGTGCAAAATGACCAACGCCGAAACAGACCGAGAGTTTGAATAGGCTTGGCCAGTGCTTGCGTTCGACCTGACAAAAGGGAACGACCAATATGGCAACAAGCAGGAACCGGAGACCTGTAAAGAAGAGCGGCGGGGCAGCACCAACCCCAATTTTTCCGGCGATCAGATTAAAGCCCCAGAGTAGGGCAGCCATGGTGGCGAGAGATGCGTCGCGCGGCGTCATGTCAGTGAAGGGCCTTTGGAGATCTCGGCCCTTCACATAACAGGTCTCTGTAACACGCGGCAATCCCGTCGGATTGTGACGAGAGAAGTTTATGCTGCTCCGGTCGCAAGCGCAGACGCATCAGGGGCAAGTGCGACTTTGAGTTTTGAAATCGCACCTGATTCGATCTGGCGAATACGCTCTGCAGTAACACCATAAATCTTTGCCAGGTATGACAAGGTCTTTGGCTGATCAGTTAGATACCGCTTCGTTACGATGTCTCGTTCGCGGGCATCTAGACGCGTGAGCCCGCGATTTAAGGCCTCTTTCCGAAGGCGCTCAATTTCTTGCCCAGAGTATGAGTCTTCTGGGGACGGACCATCATCTGCAATCGTATCCATCATAGTGAGCGTGCTGCCTTCTTCATCTGAAACAGGCTGTTCCAGAGAAGGGTCGACCGCAGACATCCGTTGATCCATCGCGACAACGTCTGTGGTTGAGACCTGGAAGCGAGCAGCCAGCACATCGACATCCGCGTCAGTAAGATAGCGCGTGCCTTCAAGTGTCATCTCGCGTTTGGCACGTTTTAGATTGAAGAAGAGCTTCTTCTTGCCGGCGCTGTTCCCGACCTTAATCAAAGACCAGGTCTGCAGAATAAAGTTCAGGATTGCTGCTCTGATCCACCATCTTGCATAGGTCGAGAATCTAAAGCCTTTTTCTGGCTTAAACCGCTCTACAGATTGCATCAGGCCGATGTGACCTTCGCTAATCAAATCGTTAACGTTAATGCCATAGCCGCCGAATTTGCGGGCGATACGGGGGACAAGTCGCAAATGGCTCTCGATGAGGCGGTCTAGGGCCTCACGGTCGCCGGTTTGCTTCCAGCGCCGAACAAGGTCTTTTTCTTCCTGTTCGGCGAGGACCGGAAAAGAGCGCGCATTTAACGCGCTTGGGACTGCTGTTGGGTAACGGCTGCCTCCGTCACGGGCGTTTTTGGCGGACTTTTCAGACATTTTTCTACCCTTAACCTTTCACGTTCGAAGTTTGATTTCCTAAAATAGGACTAAAATGGTCATGTATTCAAGTTAAACCCGACTAAATTGGTACTGTATATACGGGGTGGACCTCACTTTTGGATTTCCCCGAGGTTTTCTGGGGGTTCTAAGTTGTTGGCTGTTTGGGCTCACAGCAACTTGGTAACCGTTGACCCATCTTCTGAAAGCCTTAAGTTACGGCCATTGATGCCATCAAAACCTTGTCCGGATAGGGATTCCGCCTCGGGACTAAGGTAATAGCGACAGGGATAGACCAATGCCGACTTACACCGCTCCCCTTAGAGATATGCGTTTTGTGGCGCACGAAGTATTTGCTGCTGCGGACACGCTTACAGCCTTGCCCGGATATGAGGATGCATCCGCTGATTTGATCGATGCCGTACTTGAAGAGTGCGGAAAGATTTGTGAGGGCGTGCTGACACCCATCAATCAAAGCGGTGACGAAGAAGGGTGCCAGTTCAGTAACGGTGAAGTGACCACGCCAAAGGGCTTTAAAGAAGCCTACAAACAATTCGCAGAAGGGGGGTGGTGCGGTTTGACCGCCAGCCCGGAGTACGGCGGTCAAGGATTGCCAGAGACTCTGCAATACATGGTTGATGAGATGGTTGGTTCTGCCAATCTTTCCTTTGGCTTATATCCAGGCCTGACACAGGGAACGATCATTTGCCTGACCGCCCATGGCACAGATGATCAAAAGGATATCTATCTTCCCAAGCTCATCAGTGGTGAGTGGCAAGGGACGATGTGTCTGACGGAGCCACACGCTGGATCAGATCTCGGGCTCTTGCGTGCAAAAGCCCAGCCCAATGATGACGGGACGTACGCTGTCACGGGAACCAAGATTTTTATCTCTGCTGGCGAACACGACATGACGGACAACTTTGTTCATCTCGTTCTCGCCCGCTTGCCTGGCGCACCTGAGGGTAGTCGCGGCATTTCTATGTTCTTAGTTCCAAAATTTGTGCCGAATGATGACGGTACGCTCGGTGAGCGCAATGCTGTCGCTGCTGGTTCCATAGAGCACAAGATGGGCATGAAGGCCTCGGTCACATGCGTCATGAATTTTGATGGCGCCAAAGGCTGGTTGATTGGCAAGGAGCACAAGGGCCTCGCAGGAATGTTCACGATGATGAACAAAGAGCGACTGTTCGTCGGAACCCAAGGGATTTCACAGGCTGAAACGGCCTATCAGAATGCAACAGCGTATGCCAAAGACCGGATTCAAGGGCGTGCTGCAGACGGCGTGAAACAGCCAGACAAAGCTGCAGACCCAATTTTGGTTCATCCGGACATTCGAAACAAACTATTGTTCTCGCGTTCTATTATTGAAGCGGAACGTGCGCTTTCTATTTGGACCCAAATAAATGTCGACAAGGCGCATGCGCACACAGATGCAGATGTGCGCGAACGTGCAGGCGACATGGAAGCCCTGATGACACCGATTATAAAGTCGGCTTGCACAGACTTTGGCTCTGAAATAACGAACGCCTGCCTTCAAGTGTTCGGTGGTCATGGATACATCAGCGAATGGGGCATGGAACAATTGGTCCGGGACGTTCGGATCACACAGATTTATGAGGGCACGAATACGATTCAGGCCCTTGATCTGGTTGGCCGTAAAATTGCGTTGCATGATGGGCGATTGTTTAATGGTTTGATGGATGAAATTGGTCAGTCGTTGCAGTCAACGGATGGCCGCAATGATCTTTCCGAATTTGTCGTGCCATTTGCGGAAGCTTTGGATCGCCTAAAGGCGACGACGGAGTGGCTTAAAGTGCAGGCGAAGGAAGACCCGAACGCATTGGGTGCTGCAGCAAATGATTACCTGCGCATGTTTGCACTAACCGTGTTCGCATGGATGTGGGTTCGCATGGCTGAAAAAGCGTTGGATGCAGGTGGCGGCGAATTCTACGAAACCAAATTACAGGTTGGCTGGTATTTTATGACCCGCGTGTTGCCAGGAACCGTATCCCTTGATGCCTTGGTGCGATCGGGTGCTGCACCCATGATGGCGTTATCTGAAGACGCGTTCTAGAGGCTAAACGGAGCCAGTCGTGAAACGTATTGGCATTGTTGCAGGTGGATTGGTTGTCGGGCTGCTTGCAGTCGTGCTCATCGCTCCATCTTTTATCGATTGGACCGACTACCGAGATACCTTTGAAGCTCGGCTCGCGACCGCGACGGGGCGAAGCGTATCCTTGGAGGGTGACGTTAGTCTGGCTCTCTTGCCGCGCCCGGCGCTGCAAGTGGCAGGGGTTCGAATCGGCAGCGTTTTGGGCGCTTCTGACTCAGACTTTGTGCGGGCTGATGCTGTTGCGGTTAATCTCGCGTTCGGACCGTTGTTGTCCGGGCGCTTTCAATTCTCATCTATCGAAATCATTCGTCCGATTGTGAATGCAGAAGTGCTGGCCGATGGTCGCACGACATGGTCTTTGTCAGGTACACCTCAGCAAGATCAACCTGGTCTATCTGAGGGTGATGGCGATGCCCCATTCGACCTGGGCGTTGATAGCCTTGTCCTGATCGATGGCACTGTCATTTACCGCGACGCCAAAGCTGGTACCAAATATGTATTTAGTGGACTGAATGCTGACGTTCGTGCCGAGAGTATGTCTGGTCCATATGTTGTCGCCGGTGGGCTAACGGCGCTTGACGTGCCTTGGAGTTTTGACATCTCAGTTGGAGCGTTGCGCGATGACCGCGCGACGTCCGTCGGTGGGAAGATTGTCTCAGAAAATGTGGGAGTTGCCGCCGACCTATCTGGCCAGTTCAACGTAGTTGAGGGCGTTCCGACGGGTAGCGGGCGCGTAGCCGCATATGGTGATAGTGTAGCGCTGTCTATTAGAGCGTTGGGGTTCGTTGCAGATGAATCAAGCCTTCCTAACCCCCTAAGCTCGGCATTCAATGTACAAGCAAAATTGATGCTTGAAGGCAATGCAGTTGAGGCCACTGACCTTCAGGTTCTTTTTGGTCGAGCGACGACTGAAGGAACGGCTGCTTTTTCGTTTGGCGACAAGACTCGTTTTGAATTGGACCTGAGGCAGGGCCGGTTAGATCTTAACTCCTGGTTTGAAGGCGCTCTGTCGTCACCAGAGAAGTACGCCGCCGTTCGCGATCTGGTGGGGGTTCCTACGGTCCGCGCCCAAGAAGAGGTCAATCGGCAGACCTTCAACCTTTCACCCAGTTTATCAGGTAGCGTCAATTTGCGGGTCGATCTCATTGAATGGCGAGGTCAGGTCATTAGAAACGGCGTCGTGTCCGCCAGCCTCGCAAATTCAGAATTAACGCTGGCAGACTTCGGGGCTCAATTGCCTGGCAACACGGCACTCAATGTTTCGGGTTTTATTCGGGCGGAACAGGGGCGACCAGCATTTGATCTGGTAGCGGCAGCGTCATCGCGAAATTTGCGTGGCTTTTTAGGCTGGATTGACCTTGAACCATCGAGTGATCTTGTGCCGCCGAGCAGACTGAATGCGCTTGCTCTAACGTCGAATGTGAGTGGGACGCCAGATAAATTTATCTTTGATGAGATAAATCTCACACTGGATACGACGCGACTTACCGGGGGTGCGACCTACTGGCCCGGAACTGAATCCCGTGTCAATCTTGATTTCGAATTGTCACGACTTGATTTGGACTCTTATTTGCCGGCGTTGCGTGAACGGTTAGCAACGTTGCGGAGTGGCGTCGGTGCGGAGAACAGCGAGACGGACACGATGCCGTCACCGACCGGTGGCTTTGCTTCTGCATTGTCCGGCATTGCGGCTGAAGTGAACGTGAATGTGGGATCGCTTACTGTAGCCGGTAACGTGCTGCGCGACGTCCGCCTGTCTGCTGCTTCTGAGCGCGGGACCGTGTCCGTGGCAGAATTTTCGGTGGATGATTTTGTAGGTGCACGGTTGGCCGCAAGCGGCTCTGTTTCGGATCTAGAGAGCATAGCCAAAGTTGATGCTCTGTTGGTGGAGTTGGAAACCCAAGGTTTTTTGCGCGTTGGGCGGTCTCTAAACCTCGATTTACCTCAGCTGCCATTGCTATCGGGGCCGGTGTCAATAAAGACCCAGTTGAGTGGGACGCTTCAAAATTTATCTGTTTCGGCTGATGCTGAATTTAGTGATCTCACGCTGTCAGCCGTTGGCACTGCATCGGCGAATGGCCCTGACCTTAGCGTGATCGCGCAAGTGAGTTTGGGACATCCTGCGTATTCTGAATTAATATCTAGCCTTGGGTATGATCTACCAGATAGCGCGGTTCCTGTTACGGCTGTTACCGCTTCATCAGACATTGCGAGCATGGCGCATGACTTCAAACTGACGAATGTTGCTTTACGCGCTGGCGAGAATAGCCTCGCTGCCGAGCTATCTATTGATCTAAGTGAACCGAGGCCATTCGTAACCGGTACGGTTAGTGTTGAAGCATTAAACCTAGATGCCCTTTATCCCAATGACCCAACCGCTGAGTTAACTCAATCGAGTAGAAGTCGCAGCACGAGTGGTTCGGGTACCGTTTCAGGTCGCTGGTCCAGTGACCTGATCGATCTTTCTG
Source organism: uncultured Rhodospirillaceae bacterium (assembly GCA_943787205.1). Lineage (GTDB taxonomy): Bacteria > Pseudomonadota > Alphaproteobacteria > Rhodospirillales > Rhodospirillaceae > WLXB01. Next base: position 39,792 of record CALSLN010000009.1, on the reverse strand, counting down.
TGATGCAAGATTTCGATGCCTCTATTGATCTGAGTGGAGGGCGAATCTTTGGCCGCGGGCTCGTTGTGGAAGAACTGATAGCGCCAATTCGGCTAACCGATGGCAACTTATCGATCACGGGCTGGCAGGGGGCGCTCTTTGGTGGGCCTGCGACAGGAGACGTCGCTGTCTCCTTTGATACCCAGCTCAGTTTCCAGACGCGTCTTGATATCCAAGACGCGTTAATTGAACGAATGGACGGTGGGCCGACATCATCTGCGTCTGGAAAGATATCGTTACAGGGCAATTTCGGAACAGTCGGTGCAAATCAAAGAGACTTGGTGAACGCATTATCTGGTAACGGCGCCTTCGAGGCTACAGGATTGGATGCCAATGGTGCGGGGCAGGGCCCGTTTCTGTCTGCTGCCTTGTCGCCAATTCGGGCACTAAGTCAGCTTGGTGGTTTTCTTGGCGGCGGGGTGAGTAAAGGGTTTGCGAGTATGTCTGCGAATTTCACGGGCGAGGCTGGCGTGTTTATGCTCTCAGATGCGACCGTGCGCTCCAACGTGTACTCCGGAGATTTTGCGGGGGCAATTGACCTGCCGCGATGGTGGATAGAGGCTGATGGCCGCGTTCGTTTAGAAGCGAATGTCATCACACAGTTGCTCGGCAATCGATTGCAGATGCCGTCTTTAATTCCCGTGAGTATTAACGGCCCGCTGAGCGCGCCTAATGTGAGAATGGATACGAATGGAGGGGCAACTCCTCATGCATTGCCTGAGCAGGTTGCTCCCGAAGCAGAGTCGTCTACGGCGCCTCCAGCGCAGCCCAACCCCCTCGATCTTTTTCAGGGCATATTGAACGAGATCACGAAGCCTCAATAGAGTCTTGTGAGGTGGGTTGATGGTCGGGCGCGCCAGCTGAATTTTGTGTAGCCTGCAAGACAAACACTCTGATCGCACTCGATAACCCACCATCTCTGGTTCTGTCGATGGCAACGACGAGGTCTGGCACAGATTTGTTTTGATGTTTAGCGATAGACTTAAGGGCGTCCCAGAATTCCTGCTCTAGGGAGACACTTGTGAGGTGTCCGGCGATCTTTAAAGACCGTTTCACAATCGTACTCATCGCGTTTACTCTGATGGCCCTAGCATGAGCCTTGGATCGACCAAGCGCTCGAAATCTTCCGCTGAGATGTGGCCGGTATTCTCTGCTGCTTGCTTCAGAGTAAGGCCTTCTTTATGGGCAAGCTTTGCGATTTCGCTCGCGTTGTCATAGCCAATGTGCGGCGCCAAAGCTGTGACCAGCATGAGTGATCGATCAACGTGCTGAGCAATGACGTCAAGGTTGGCGGTAAGTCCTTCTACGCATCGCTCAGAGAAGCTTGCACAGGCGTCGCCGAGAAGGCGAATGGATTGCAGCAGAGCCGACGCGATCACGGGCTTGAAAACATTGAGTTCCAAATGTCCGTGTGAGCCCGCGACTGTAATGGTTGTATGATTTCCGATAACCTGGGTACATACCATGGTTAGGGCCTCCGCCTGGGTAGGGTTCACCTTACCAGGCATGATGGATGAGCCGGGCTCGTTCGCGGGCAGAGAAAGTTCGTTTAGGCCGGCCCTTGGCCCAGACCCGAGAAGGCGAATATCGTTCGCAATTTTCATCAATGACACGGCATTGGTGTTGAGGGACCCGGACATCTCGACGATCGCGTCGTGCGCAGCAAGGCCTTCAAACGGGTTTTCATTGGGTGAAAACGGCAAGTGAGTGAGACTCCCGAGCGCCGAACAAAACGCGTCACGAAACCCTATTTTGCTATTTACTCCAGTCCCTACGGCCGTCCCGCCTTGTGCGACCGGATAAAGATATTTCAGAGCGGTTCTTATGCGTTCGATACCCAAAGAGACTTGAGCCGTGTATCCGGAAAATTCCTGGCCAAGCGTTAAGGGCGTGGCATCCTGCAAGTGCGTACGACCAATTTTAACGATATCGGAGAATGCCTCAGATTTTGTCGCCAGTGCGTCCCGTAGGCGCTTGAGTCCTGGCAGGAGGCGGTTTTGTATCTCTTGTACGGCAGCGATGTGCATCACCGTAGGGAAGGTGTCGTTGGATGATTGTCCAGCGTTTACATGGTCATTGGGGTGTACAGGTTTTTTCTCGCCCCGTTTTCCTCCAAGGATTTCACTAGCGCGGTTCGCGATGACCTCATTGGCGTTCATGTTGGTCTGCGTTCCTGACCCGGTCTGCCAGATCACCAGTGGAAATTCGTTATCGTGATCACCGGACGCGACTTCGGAAGACGCTTGAATAATCGCATCCGCGATTTCGGCAGTGAGGACGCCTAAGTCTTTGTTTGCGATTGCAGCGGCTTGTTTTTGAAGCCCAAAGGCTCGCACGATTTCAAGTGGCATTCGTTCCGTGCCGATTGGAAAATTCTCTAGGCTGCGCTGCGTCTGAGCGCCCCACAGATGTTCAGCCGGGACGTCAATTGCACCTATACTGTCCGTTTCCGTGCGCATTTTTGGCGTCATGTCTTTTCCGTTTCAGGACAGTTCCGTCAGGAATCTGCCGATGGCCTCGATCGCTTCAGACCAATTCTGATCTTGCGTGCGACCGGATTTCTTACGTGGCTTGAACGAATGATCACCGTCCTCTGACCAATGGTAAGATATCATGTTCGACAAGGTAAGCGCTGTTACGGTTTCCTGGGACCCCATCGTGTCACGAGTGCCTTGGCAAATCAGTGTCGGTGTTTGCAGGTCTTTGAGGTGTTCAATCCGCGGCTTGTCGGCGCGACCTGCCCCGTAAAACGGATAGCCGAGGGCCAGAACAGCGCGAACCTTGGCGTCGTCTGCGACCAATGTTGCCATTCGGCCACCCATAGATTTGCCGCCGATAATAAGGTTTTCTGGACCGAAGTGATTTATCACCGTCGTCCAGCATTCCAACAACTTAGGTTGGTGGTCCGGGGGCCGTTTCTTTCCAGTGGTTCGTCGTTCGACCATGTATGGAAATTCAAATCGCACACAGCGATGTCCTTGCTCTGCTATTTCGGCGGCAAAAACATTCATGAACTCAGAGTCCATGGGTGCACCCGCGCCATGTGCTAGCGCGACGGTAAGGCGCGCGTTCATTGGTCCATCGATAAGAAAGTCAGGAAGGGTCACAACTTAGATATTTGCGAAAAAATCGTTACCCTTGTCGTCGACTATTATGAAAGCTGGGAAGTTTTCGACTTCAATGCGCCAGATCGCTTCCATGCCTAGTTCAGGGTATTCCAGGACTTCAACCTTCTTGATGGAGTCCTGTGCAAGCTTCGCAGCGGCACCACCAATTGATCCTAAGTAGAATCCACCGTGCTCGCCACAAGCTTTGGTGACTTGTTTTGAGCGGTTGCCCTTTGCCAGCATGACCATCGACCCGCCGTTAGCCTGCAATAGGTCGACGTATGAATCCATGCGCCCAGCCGTCGTTGGTCCAAATGACCCAGAGGCCATGCCATCGGGAGTCTTGGCTGGACCGGCATAGTATACGGGGTGATTTTTCATGTAGTCGGGAAGGCCGTCACCTGCATCCAAACGCTCTTTTAATTTTGCGTGTGCGATATCGCGAGCGACGATCATAGGACCGGTCAGTGATACCCGGGTTTTGATCGGGTACTTACTCAGTTCCGCTCTAATTTCAGCCATGGGTTTCGTCAGGTCGATATTGATAACTTCACCCGACATTTTGTCTTCTCGAACTTCAGGCATGTATTGCGCGGGGTTGGTTTCCAATTGCTCCAGGAATACGCCTTCGCCTGTTATCTTTCCTTTGATTTGCCGATCGGCAGAGCAAGAAACGCCGATGCCGACAGGACAGGATGCACCATGACGTGGCAAACGGATGACGCGCACATCGTGGCAGAAATATTTACCGCCGAACTGCGCGCCTATGCCGAGTTTGCGCGTGATTTCTAGAACCTGTTGTTCCGCCTCGAGGTCGCGAAAAGCCTGCCCATGATCGCCACCTTGGGTCGGTAGGTCGTCTAGGTAACGTGCCGAGGCTAATTTGACGGTTTTTAGGTTTGCTTCTGCCGACGTCCCGCCGATAACGATAGCTAGGTGGTAGGGCGGGCAGGCCGCTGTCCCCAACGTTTTGATTTCTTCTTCAAAGAACGTGCGAAGCCCAGTTGGATTTAAGAGTGCTTTGGTTTTCTGGTAGAGGAAGGTCTTATTGGCCGATCCGCCCCCCTTGGCCATAAACAAAAATTTGTATGCGTCGCCACTCGTCGCGTAGAGGTCGATCTGCGCAGGAAGATTGTTCCCTGTGTTTTTCTCTTCGAACAACGATACGGGGGACAATTGAGAATAGCGAAGGTTCAAGTTTGTGTAGGCCTCAACAACGCCGGCGGATAGAGCCTCTTCGTCGCCGCCACCGGTCCATATGTGTTGGCCCTTTTTCCCCATGATAATTGCGGTGCCAGTGTCCTGGCACATGGGGAGAATCATGCCGGATGCGATGTTGGCATTTTTTAAAAGCTCCAGAGCGACGAACCGATCATTAGGTGATGCTTCAGAGTCATCCATGATGGAACGCAACTGAGCCAAATGTCCGGGCCGCAGCAAATGGGAGACATCCTTAAAAGCTTCCGCGGCGAGAGCGGTTAGCGCAGACGGATCAACCGCGACAATAGATTCACCACGAAAGGTATCGATTGTAATGCCGTCGTTTGAGATTTTTTTATAGGGGGTTCCGTCTTTTGTCATCGGGAACATATCGGAGAAGGCGGCATCAAGCATAGCCGTGCGTCCTTATCAGTTAGGGAAGGCGGCCATAAAAGCCGGGCTCATTTACTTCTTTCTAAACGCGTCGAGGGTAACGACTTTGCCAGACTCTTCTTCCTCATCCGATACGGCGTCTTCGCTATCAGATTTGTCAGAGTCAGTGCGCACGCGCCGACTTGTTTTGAGCTTCTGTGTGACCAACGCGTTATCAACAGGCGGCATTTCAAAATCGTCATCTTCGTCGAATTCATCTCCATCCATATCTGAGGAGTCTTCATCTTCGAACTCAACGTGGAACTGAAGGCCGAACTTTGCGTGCGGATCTGCAAAGGCAGTCACAGCAGAAAATGGAACGTGAAGCGGTTGGCTGACACCATTAAAGCTAAGCGTGATGTCGAAGCTCTCCTCCTCAACGCGGAGGTCCCAGAATTGATGTTGAAGAACGATGGTCATTTCGGTGGGGTGCATCGCATGCAGGACATCCGCGATACGGACACCGGGTGCTTTCGTGTCGAATGTCACATAGAAATGGTGTGAACCCGGCAACCCTTGCGATTGCGTGATCTCGAGCGCTTGGCGCAAAACGCCACGTAGGGCGTCCTCTACCATTCGTTCGTAGCTCAGAGTTGTTACTGTCGGTTCAGTCACGGTCACATCACGTCATTGGAAAAGAGAATCGAAACCCATTTTGGCGGCCTAGCCCTTAGGGTTCAATGCCAATACCAGCTTTTTTGGGTGCCGTATCAACTAAATATGCGAGTCGGAGAAAGTGGGGGGCTTCTGTTGCCCGGTGCCCCCCGAACCGCGCTTGCCTCAATTAAGCGGCAGCGGCGTACTCAACGTTATCGTTGGCACTTTTCAAAATGGCCCGATATCGGTGGTACCATGCCGAGAACAGCTACTGTCTTTACCACGCGCGTCGATCCTGTTTCGCCCCCATAGATGGCCCGAATCTGTCGATACCGGGCCGTAAATTGGTGGAGGCGCCGGGTACTGCCCCCGGGTCCGCAGCGATTATTTCACAGCAGGTTTAGCGCCATAGTCGCCGAAGCGACAAAACCAATATAATGCGGTTCGAGAACATTTGCCATGTCTGTGCAGATTCATTAGCAAGGCTTGTTCCAGCAACCACCCGGTCTATAAATATCCCATGCAGCAGTACCTCGATTTAATGAAACACGTGCTAGAGACTGGCACGGAGAAGGGCGACCGGACTGGCACGGGGACTTTGTCCGTGTTTGGCCATCAGATGCGCTTTGATTTGGCACAGGGGTTTCCGGCGGTTACGACCAAAAAGTTGCACCTTCGTTCAATTATCGTTGAGCTGTTGTGGTTTCTTCGCGGCGACACAAACACCAAATACCTCAAAGATAATAAGGTCTCGATTTGGGACGAATGGGCGGATGAGAATGGTGACCTTGGCCCAGTCTACGGCTACCAGTGGCGGTCTTGGCCGGACCCAAAGGGTGGGTCGATTGACCAAATCGAGAAATTACTGGCGAATTTGAAGCAGAACCCGAATTCAAGGCGCCATATGGTGACCGCGTGGAACCCAGCCGACGTGGATTCTATGGCCCTCCCGCCGTGCCATTGCTTGTTCCAGTTCTATGTCGCTGACGGCAAATTATCCTGCCAGTTGTATCAACGCAGCGCCGACATCTTTTTAGGTGTGCCGTTCAATATAGCATCTTACGCTTTGCTAACACTGATGGTTGCTCAGGTAACTGGATATGAGCCGGGCGAATTCATCCACACATTTGGCGATGCTCACTTGTATTCAAACCATATCGAACAGACCTGGACTCAATTGGCGCGAGCCCCCAAGCCGTTACCCATTATGCGTCTAAACCCTAACGTCACAGATTTGTTTGCGTTCGACTATGAGGACTTCACGCTTGAAGAATACGACCCGCACCCTCACATCTCTGCGCCGGTCGCGGTTTAGGAGAGCGGGATGAGTGAGTCGAAGGTCAAAGTTTGCCTCATCATGGCGCGGGCCGAGAACGGCACGATTGGTGTCGACAATGCGTTGCCATGGCACATTTCGGCGGACCTCAAGAATTTCAAACGCCTTACGATGGGTAAGCCTGTTGTCATGGGGCGTAAAACCTTTGAATCCATAGGTAAGCCTCTCAAGGGGCGTGCGAACATCGTGATCACGCGGCAGGCAGACTGGTCCGCGTCTGGCGCAATCGTCTGTCATGACGTCAAAGAGGCGGTTAAAGCCGCGAAGGCTGAGGCGGCAAAGGACGGTGTCGATGAAGTCATGGTCATTGGCGGAGCGGAGATTTATGCCCGTGTCCTAAATGACGCGGACCGCTTCTATCTCACTGAAGTCCATCGCAGATACGAAGGGGATGCCTGGTTCACCGCGCCCGACAAAACACAATGGAAAGAAATCTCCCGAGAGCGGTACGCGCCTGATGAAGAAGGCGAGCCGTCGTATAGTTTTGTGGCGTTTGAACGCCGTAGACCTTGAGCTTTTCGAGATCAGCCGCCTATGGAAATGTTCGGTGCCGCTTTTGATGGGCCAACATCAAGTTTAGCCGCGATCTTCTGAGCAATCTCAATGTAGGCCTTTGCGTGCGGACTGTCAGGGTCAGCGCTAACGATTGGTGTACCAGCGTCGGACGTCTCTCTAATCTTCAAATCGAGTGGGATTCCACCCAGAAAATCAGTGTCTAATTCGTGGGCCGTCTTTTCGGCGCCGCCCGAACTGAAGATGTCCTCGCGGTGGCCACAAGATGGACAGATGTAGTGGCTCATATTCTCGATCATACCGAGGATGGGCACTTCCACCTTGCGGAACATGTTGAGCCCCTTGCGGGCATCAAGCAATGCGATGTCCTGAGGCGTTGAAACAATAACCACCCCTGCGAGGGGAACACGCTGCGACATTGTCAGTTGCGTATCGCCAGTGCCGGGCGGCATGTCGACGACCATGACGTCTATTTCGCCCCATTCCACATCTTTGAGCATTTGCTCCAAGGCACCCATGACCATCGGTCCGCGCCATACAACGGGACTGTCTTCAGCAACCATAAATCCAATGGACATCACTTTGACGCCATGGTTTTCCAAAGGATGGACTTTGGTGCCATCTGAATGTGGCTTCTTACCTGCTAAGCCGAGCATGCGTGGCATCGAGGGGCCAAAGATATCAGCGTCAAACAGGGCGACTTTTTTGCCGAGCTTCGCTAATGCGACGGCTAAATTCGTTGCGGTTGTGGATTTGCCGACGCCACCTTTACCCGATGCAACAGCGATGACGGACTTCACGCCTGGCAGCGCAAGGCGGTCTCGTCCGCTCCCACCTTTGCTTTTCGGCGCCTCAGGTGCTTTTTTTTCAGCGGTCAGGACGACGGTGGCAGAGATGACGCCTGGTAGATCGTAGACCGCTTTTTCAGCCTGAGCCCGTACAGGCTCGAGTTTCGGGCCAAGATTCGGTGGCACTTCGAGGGCGAACGCGACATGCCCATCTTTGATCACTACGTCCTGAATCCAGCCCCTAGCGGTGATATCTAAGCCGCCCGTGCCAGAGTCTACATTTTTGAGCGCGTCGAAAATTTGTTCCTTGGTGACAGTGGTCACTCTTGAAACCTCCTTAAAGTGGGCCGATATGCCAGAAGTACCCGGTTTTCTTCAAACATGCCTTAGGGGGTCGCGTTGCGCCTCCTCGGTACATGTCATATAAGGCCGGGACATATTATTTTGGTCGCCAAAGCACTGGTGACCGCTCAGAAGGAAGGGATACTCCAGTGTTCTGGAAACAACAAGGTGGCGGTCCATGGGGCGGCGGCGGTTCAGGCGGTCGTAATAACAATGGCGGCAATAACGGCGGCGGCGGTAATTCTTGGGGTGGCGGCGGCGAGCCTCCCCCAGATCTAGAGGAACTGCTCCGACGCAGTCAGGAACGCGTAAAACAGTTCATGCCAGGTGGCATGGGCTCATCACGTGGCATCATAATTATTGTTGCTCTGTTCATTTTCTTCTGGGGCGCAAGCGGGTTCTATCGCGTTCAGCCAGACGAGCAGGGTGTGGAGCTCTTATTTGGTCGGTACGCCAAAACGACTCAGCCTGGTTTGAATTATTGGTTCCCGGCACCTGTCGGTGAAGTTCAGACGCCGAAGGTCACGTTGACAAACCAAATTACTGTCGGATTTCGCGGTGTGCCCAACACGACCAATGTGCGTGATGTGCCTCAGGAGAGCCTCATGCTCACCGGTGACGAAAATATCGTCGACGTAGATTTCGTGGTGCAGTGGCGTATTCGTGAAGCTGGCGATTATCTCTTTAACATTCGCGCACCGGAGCAGACCGTCAAGCTCGCTGCTGAAAGTGCCATGAGAGAAGTGGTGGGGCAGAACACCCTAGATTTTGTCACCACTGGTGGCCGTGAAGTCGTTGGTCAAACAACTCAGACCGTCCTGCAAGATATCCTCGATAGCTACGGCGCGGGCATTAGCATTCTCGAAATTCGGGTTCAGGGTGCAAACCCACCTCCTGAAGTCATCGATGCGTTTAATGATGTGCAACGTGCCAATCAGGACCAAGAGCGCTTGCGCAACGAAGCCAACGCCTATCGTAACGACATCGTGCCAAGGGCCAAGGGTGAAGCGTCTCGGATGATTGAAAATGCATCTGCTGAAAAAGAGAAGCTGATCCGCGAGTCTCAGGGTGAGGCCCAACGGTTTGATGCATTTTATCAGACCTACAAAAGCGATAAGGACGTAACGTCCCGCCGCGTCTATCTAGAGACAATGCAGGAAGTTTATAGTCGGGCCGATAAGGTGATTATGGATGAAAATGGTCAAGGCACCGGCGTTGTTCCCTACTTGCCGCTCAACGAATTGCGTGGCAACCGATCACAAGGAGACAACTAATGAACTCTGGTAAACTACTTGCTTTCGGTATCTTTGTCCTTGTCGGTGCAGTCGCCCTAACGGGGACTCTGTTTACCGTTCACCAAACACAACAAGCGATCGTATTGCAGTTGGGTGAAACCAAGCGAGTCATTATTGAGCCAGGTCTGCACTACAAAATTCCGTTGCTGCAGAATGTGATCTATTATGACAATCGCGTGCTGGATCTTGATCCACCTTCGCAAGAGATGCCGCTGGTTAATCAGTTGCGTATTATTGTTGATGCCTTTGCGCGCTATAAAATCGTAGACCCTCTGAAATTTTATCAAGCGGTGCGGACAGAAAACGGATTTCGGGATCGTTTTGGAACAATCCTGAACGGTAGCGTTCGGGATGCGCTCGGGCAGGCGGAACTCGCAGATCTTCTGACCAAGAAACGCGTCGAGGTGATGCAAGAAATCGACCGTGGCGTGAGCCGCAGGGAGGCTGAATTCGGCATTGAGGTTGTTGATGTGCGCATCGGACGAACCGACCTGCCGCCAGAAACCAGTCAGTCGGTATACAATCGTATGCGGTCAGACCGTATTGCCCAAGCATCTTTGTTGCGCGGGCAGGGGCAAGAAACCAAGGCCCGGATCGAAGCTGAAGCAGATCGCGAGCGGACTATTATTCTTGCGGATGCACGGCGCGAAGCTCAGATTCAGCTAGGTCAAGGTGAGGCGGAAAGCCGTCAGATCTTGAACGAAGTGCACGGTAAAGACCCTGAGTTTTATGCGTTTATGCGGTCTATGGAGGCCTATAGAGGCTCTCTTAATGAGGGAACGACGATGATTCTAAATCCAGAATCAGAGTTTTTCCGTTTCTTTGACGCACTGCCTGCGTCACGAAACTAGAGGTTGCCCTGGGCCTGTATCCAAGTAGATCAGGCCCAGGCCCCCTAAATTACGAAGCTGACAGAAAACGGACGAGTGCCGTTGACGGTGTTGTCGCGCGACCCCATTTCCGCCCAGAATAGTTATTAGGTATCGAGGACGATCCCGCTCAATCAAAGGAGGCCGTTGAATGGCCCGCAAGAACTCTCTGTCTAGCTTTAGTGTCGGTATTGATCACAAGGCCTATGAAATGAAAACGGCCTTGATGGGTGCTTTAATTGCATTGGCGTTGATTGCGTTGCCGGTTACGCCGAACGCCCAACCGATACCTCAATCTTTCGCGGATATTGTCGAAGATGTCATTCCTGCTGTGGTGAACATTTCAACCACACAACTGGTTGAGCAGCCCAGCCGTGGGCAACGCAGGATGCCGCAGTTGCCCCGTGGCGGCCCATTGGATGACATGTTTAAGGATTTTCTTGAGCAGTTCGGAGATCAAATCCCTCAGCAAAAAGAAGAAGGCAATGGTGACAAACCACGTCGACGCGCATCTTCTCTTGGTTCCGGTTTCATCATTGAAGCAGATGGCCTTGTCGTCACCAATAACCACGTTATTGAAAATGCGGACGAGATCAGCGTTATTCTTGCAGATGATACGGTTTTGAAAGCCACGGTGGTTGGCCGTGACCCGAAGGTGGATCTAGCACTTCTAAAGGTTGAAGCCGATAAGCCTCTCCCGACGGTCAAGTGGGGAGATTCCGCGGACATGAGAGTTGGGGATTGGTCAGTGGCGATTGGCAATCCATTTGGTATTGGAGTGACAGTAACAGCTGGGATTGTTTCTGCCCGCTCACGCCAATTGAGTAACGGCAATGCCTATGACGATTATATCCAAACTGACGCAGCTATTAATCGCGGAAACTCTGGCGGCCCGTTGATTAACATGAAGGGCGAAGTGATCGGCATTAACACCGCAATTTTCTCCCCGACGGGCGCGAGTGTTGGTATCGGTTTTGCATCGCCTTCCAATCTTGCTCAGTCTGTTATCGGTGACCTTAATGAATTTGGTCGCACGCGGCGTGGGTGGTTGGGTGTGAAAATCCAGACCGTTACGCCTGAAATCGCAGAAAGCTTAGGTCTCGATAAAGCCCGAGGTGCTCTGGTTGCTGAACTGGTTGAGGACAGCCCAGCTGAAAAAGCAGGAGTCGAACCCAGCGATGTTATTCTGACCTTTGACGGAAAACCTGTTGATGAAATGCGTCTGCTTCCGTTGATCGTTGCCGAAACGGACATCGACAAGCGCGTTAAAATGACAGTCTGGCGCGGCGGTAAAGAAAAAACCCTTAGAGTGCTGATCGGTGAGCTTGAAGAAGAAGAACTGCAGGTCTCAGCGCGGGCTAGTTCTGACTCAGATGATGGCGAGCCTGATCGTAAAGCCATCGATGGACTTGGTGTGACCGTTGCGGAACTGACCTCTTCAATCCGGAGCCAGTATGAACTGCCGGATGAGATCACAGGGTTGGTCATTGTTGATGTGGATAGTGATAGCGACGCTGCAGAAAAAGGTTTGCGTCGTGGAGACATCATAGCTGAAGTTCAACAGACACCGGTTGAAACGGCTAAAGACGCTGAAAAGGTTATTGCTGAAGCGCGCAGTAAGGATCGCTCTGTTGTTCTTTTACGTATTCAATCTGGAGAAGATTTCCGTCTGGTGCCGGTGAGAATAACCGAAAGCTAATCGCGTCGCTGTAGGGGAGGCATTCTATGCGCGTCGACTTCTATCATTTGCAGAAGTGGCCGCTGGAAAGGGCGCTACCTCAGATTCTTAGCAAAGTCCGCCAGGCAGGCCATAAGGCTATCGTCTTGGCGGGCTCTGAGGATCGCGTTGAAGTGCTAAGCAACGCACTCTGGACCCACGACCCCAATTCATGGCTGGCCAACGGAACCGCGAAAGACGGTCATGCGTCTGATCAGCCGATTTGGCTCACATCTCAGCCGGAAAACCCCAATGATGCCAACGTCTTAGTCGTGACAGACAGTATGGCCGTCGATGATCTAACGACCTACGACCGTTGCTTGGACATGTTTGACGGCAATGATCCAGAGGCGGTCAGTGCCGCCCGTGAACGCTGGCAGAAGACCCGATCTGATGGCCATGAGCTGCATTATTGGCAGCAGACTGACAAAGGTGGGTGGGAAGAAAAGGCTCAAGCCTAGGCCTATCCGAAGGTGTTCGCGGCGGTTGGCTGCGGCGTGTTGCCCTTCAGGTCTGGCTTGTCTATAAACCGCGCGAAAGCTGCCGATCCCAATTTTCGGCTGTTTAACCTTTTTCGCTGTAAATGGACGGATTCATCATGGCTTTAGAACGCACTTTTTCAATCATCAAACCCGATGCTACACGCCGCAACTTGACCGGTAAGGTCCTTACCATGCTGGAAGAAGGCGGCTTGCGGGTTATCGCACAAAAGCGAGTCAAACTAGACCAAGCAAAAGCTGAAGGTTTTTATGCTGTCCATAAAGAGCGCCCGTTCTTTAATGACCTGGTTGCGTTCATGACGTCTGGTCCAGTTGTCGTTCAGGTCTTAGAAGGCGAGAACGCGGTTGCACGCAACCGTGAGATCATGGGGGCGACAAATCCTGCGGACGCCGACGAAGGTACAATTCGGAAAGCGCTGGCGGAAAGTATTGAAGCCAACTCTGTGCACGGTTCGGATTCTCAAGAAAATGCGGCCATCGAGATCGCGTATTTCTTTAATGAAGATGAGATTGTTGGCTAACGTTAAGCTAGCCCATTAGTTGGAGAAGCCGATGACGCCATTGCCTCAACGCCCGCGTCTCGGCTTCTTCGTCTCTCATCGCGGCAGCAACATGCGGGCGATCGTCTCGGCCTGTCAGGTTGGAGACCTCAATGCTGACCCAGCGCTGCTAATCAGTAACAACAGAGGCAGTGCGGCACTTGATTGGGCTGCAGAAAACGGATTGGCTCATCTCCACCTTAGTCCAAAAAGCACGGGCTCAGATGAAGCGCTTGACCAAGCTCACCTTGATGCCTTGGTTGATGCAGATGTCGACTTGATCATTCTCGCTGGGTACATGCGGAAAATAGGACCAAAGGTCCTGAGCGCTTTTTCAAACCGAATTCTTAATATTCACCCCGCTCTTTTGCCGAAGTATGGCGGCCAAGGCATGTACGGTAGTCATGTACATGAGGCAGTCATCGCAAATCGTGAGACCGAATCGGGCGTTACAGTTCATTTGGTTGATGGCGAATACGATACGGGGCCAGTGGTCGATCAAGCCAAGGTTCCCGTTCTTGCCGAAGACACACCCGAAGATCTCGCGGCCAGAGTGTTGGCCCAAGAGCATCAGTTTTTTTCAGAAACGCTGGTCCGGATTGTGTCAGGTGAGATCAACTTGGATGACCTAGGGTAATCCCCAGGCCTCGCTAAGTCCCTCGATTTTCACGGTCTCGCCTTCATTCCGGGGAACCACGGTTCCAAGACGACGCGGGCTTTCACCATTTATTGTCAGGACATCGAGGGCTTCTTGTTCATTATCCGCGGCTACAATAACCACCATGCCGATACCGCAGTTGAACGTTCGCGCCATTTCTTCCGCTGACATGCCACCCGTTTCCCCGAGCCATGTCATCATAGAGGGAAGGGGAAGTGCCTTAGCGTCTAATTCGACGGCGAGGTCTTTTGGCAGAACACGAGGAATATTCTCGAGCAGGCCGCCACCCGTAATATGGGCAAACCCATGGGCTAAGTTGGCGTGCACCAACGCAAGGCATGGCTTTATATAGATTCTCGTTGGTGTCAGTAGGGACTCAGCTAGCGATTGGGTTGGTTCGAACGGGGCCGGATCGTTATATCTAAGCCCAGCGACGGACACGACTTTTCTGACCAATGAATATCCATTGGAGTGGAATCCTGTAGACGGCAGCCCTATGACGACATCGTTCGCGCCAATGTCGCGTGGCAATATTCCGTCTCTCTCCACCGCCCCTACAGAAAACCCTGCAAGATCGTACTCATTTTCGCCATAGAGACCTGGCATTTCAGCGGTCTCGCCACCGATAAGGGCGCATCCTGCTTCGCGGCATCCGGCGGCTATTCCGGCGATGATGTCGGTCGCAGCTTCTACGGAGAGCTTTCCGGTGGCGAAATAATCTAGAAAGAAGAGGGGTTCTGCACCTTGGACGACCAAATCATTAACGCACATGGCGACCAAATCGATCCCCACGGTGTCATGTTTTCCAGCTTCTATGGCCACCAGCAGCTTCGTGCCAACGCCATCATTGCCAGCGACAAGAACGGGGTCCTTGAATCCAGTGGCTTTTAAGTCAAATAATCCACCGAATCCGCCCAGCGCTGAGTCGGCACCGCTTCGCCCCGTCGACTTGGCGAGGGGTTTTATGGCTTCCACCAAAGCGTTGCCAGCGTCAATATCGACCCCGGCGTCTTTGTACGTTAAACCGTTGGAACGGCGGCCATCGGCCTGAGAGGACCCTGAAATGTTAGCCTCACTTAGCGCGGCAAAAAGAAACCGTACCATAGCCAAACATGCGCTTGTTGCAACGCCCTGCTGTAACATCTTGGCGTTTGTCTTTCTTTTATCTGTGGTTGGGACAAGTTTGGCGTTCTTTTCTAGTCCTGTCTCAGCCCAATCAGAGGTCTTTACGATAACCGATGTGCCCATCGACGCCCGAGGGGGAACGACCACGGAGGCGAGGGCGAAGGGGCTCCAGAACGGACAAATCCAAGCGCTAGACCAGCTCTACCGCCGGCTTGTGCCGCGCAATTACCAATCTGACCTCCCCACGCTATCTAGCCGTGAGGCGATTGACCTGGTTCGCGATTTCTCGGTTTCTGATGAGCGCACGTCTTCGGGGCGGTATCTTGCCAATTTGACCGTCAGATTTCGACCAGATTCGGTGCGGTCAGTTCTCCGGTTCTCAGGGGTACCGTTTGCCGAAACGGTGAGTAAACCAATGGCCGTCATACCCGTATACCAAGAATCAGTCGTTTCAGATCCGGTGATCTGGTCGGACTCCAACCCATGGATGGATGCGTGGGGTCAATTGGCCGTTGCCGCAGGGCTGGTTCCGAGACAGCTGCCGTTCGGAGACCTTGAGGACCTATCACTGCTAAGAATTGAAGACGTTATTGCTCGAGACGTCGGCCGATTGACGACATGGGCAAGCCGGTACGGCGCTGATGACACCGTCATCGCGACGGCATCTTTGATCGGTAGCCTCGGTGCAGAGTCCGTCCGCGTTACGCTTTATTTCACAAGAACGGGCATCGAGAAAACCGTGGTTGTGCCGGCAACGGGCGGTCAGACATGGTCGCAGTTGTTCGAATCCTCTGCCTCTCAGGCTTGGGAATTGGTCGAGGATGAATGGAAACGAGAGAACATGCTTCAGTTCGATGTGACCGGCCAAATAACCGCACTGGTGCCATTAACAGCCCTCGAGGACTGGTTGACCGTAAAAACGCGACTGGAAGGCGTTCCGTTAATTGATCGACATGAGTTGCAGGCCTTAACGCGAGACCGTGCCCAAGTAACGCTGTACTACTTGGGTGACGAATCCCAACTGAAGCTCGCTATGGCGCAAAGTGATTTAGGGTTTGTGTGGCAAGACGAGGCCTGGGTTATCGAAGACCGTGCGGCGGCCTCAAGTGTGTTGCAGACGCTTGGGGTTCAAGACACAACGCCGTCTATGCCTGTTCCTAGGGCTCCAGAGCCAACGGCGTATCCGGCGTCCGGGTTGTTTGGTAACAGTGGTTCAGGATCACGGCCATAATTTTCCAAGCTCAAACTCGATTATGACGGCATCGCAACAGCTTCCTTTGGAATTGGGCCATAGGCCGGCCCTGGGTCGCACTGATTTTCTTGTCACCGACGCTAGCCGAGAAGCTATTGGGTGGATTGATTCCTGGCCAAATTGGCCCTCGTATGGGTTAGGTATCTATGGACCACCGGGGTGCGGTAAGTCTCATCTCAGCCACGTTTTTGCTGCCAAGGCGAACGCCCACCTCCTAAATTATGAGGACTTACGATCAGCTAACCCCGTTGTACTTGTGTCTGAGCACGACGCTTTGGTTTGGGACGATGCAAACGAAGTTCCCGATGAGCAGATGCTCTTTCATCTTCTCAATGCCGTGCGTGAGGCCGGGAAGCAATTGCTTATCGTTAGTCGGGCCGCACCATCCCGATGGGAGGTTACGTTGCCTGACCTTAAGTCGCGATTGGCTGGGTTGCCCGCAGTTGAGATTGGTATGCCGGACGATGCAACAATTACGGCCGTCTTGGTAAAGCTATTTCGTGACCGACAAGTAGACGTTGCTCCCGATCTCATCGACTATATCGGAAATAGAGTCCCGCGGACATTTGGCGCCGTGCAAGCCCTCGTGGATCAGATTGATCGGCAAGCGTTGGCGCAAAACCGAAGGGTTACGGTGCCGTTCGTGCGGGATGTATTGAAGACGTTGAATGTTTAGTGCGGCTAGATCTCGCCGGACCGCAAGTTATTCTTAAAGTGTGCGCGGTGGAATAAACCGGATTAATTGGCCCGATGACCCATCGAGATCACGCCATTCGTCTGCTTGAAATAGCAGTTCGGTTAAAGTGCCCGTGGTGTACGTCGCAAGAGCTTTCGACAACGGGGCTATGTGGTCTGCGGTTCGGTCAACAAGCCGGTGAACCAAATCTTCCATGGTTGGGTTATGTGCGACAAGCATTGCGCATTGTGCATTCTCCACCATCCGGAGTTGGTCGATCGCTGTTTTTGTCGTGCATAGGTAAAGCGCATCTTTGTATGAGACGTCTAGATCAGGCCAGTTCGAGATGATTGGATCGAGCGTTTGCCGTGCGCGCAACGCAGTAGAGCACAGAATTTGATCTGGCTTGAGACCGTTTTCCTGCATGTATTCCGCGATCCTCGATGCATTGCTATGGCCTCGGTCGTTGAGAGGGCGTTCGTGGTCGGTGATGCTATCGCTAGCATGGGATGATTTTGCATGGCGGAGGAGGAAGAGTGTGAGGGGCACGTGGATTCCCGTTTTATCGACAGAATATGGGGTGTCATGATACTACTACGGTCTCGTTGAAATATTGCATTCTTATGAAACTGTCGCTCTGCTGCGCTGTATTTCTAGCGTCGGTGGCTAAGACGGGCGTATGTAATAATGGTCTTCAACTCGCAATGAAGGAATGCTCACGTGAGCCCACAAGACACGATACCGGTCACGGATCAATCAGGTGCTTCGGCCATAGGCCTGGCAAGTAGCGACCGCTTTATTAATCGTGAGCTGTCGTGGTTGGCCTTTAATACGCGTGTTCTTGAAGAAGCTGAAAACGTAAACCATCCATTGTTGGAACGCGTTCGTTTTCTGTCTATCTCGGCGTCCAACCTTGATGAGTTTTATATGGTACGCGTTGCCGGCCTAAAGGGGCAGGTCCGTGCGGGCGTAACGCAACGTAGTGCTGATGGGTTGACCCCACAGGAACAGCTTGCACAGATCAATACAGTTGTTCGTGGTGTGCTGCGCCAAGAAGATGCGTGTTGGGCAAACTTGCGATCAGAATTGGACAAGGAAGAGATTTCCGTCGTTTCTCGGGATGGCTTGAATGCGACCGATAAAGACTGGCTCGAAGACCATTTCATGGAACATATCTTCCCAGTGCTGACGCCCTTGGCGATTGATCCAGCGCATCCGTTTCCTTTTATTCCGAATTTGGGTTTGTCTCTTATTCTTCAGCTTGTTCGAATTGAGAATGGCGAAAGTATGCGGGCGCTCGTTCCCATTCCGTCACAAGTGAAGCGGCTTATTCGCCTGCGCGGAAAGAAGATAAGATTTATTACTCTGGAAAACATCATTACGTTGTTTTTCGACCGACTGTTTCCTGGATTCAAGGTGACCCAATCTGGTGCCTTTCGCGTCATTCGCGATAGTGAAATGGAAGTTGATGAAGAAGCCCAAGACCTGGTTCAGAGTTTTGAGACGGCTTTGAAGCGTCGGCGTCGTGGCAGCTGTATTCGCCTCAAGGTAAGCGACTCTATGCCAGACGATCAAGCCGACTTAATTTGCGACGAGCTTGAAGTTTCGAAGGATGATTTGTTCCGAATGGAAGGGATAATAGGGTTGGCAGATGTGCGCCAACTTATTACTGGCGAGCGGCCAGACCTAGAATTCACGCCTTACAACGCTAGGTTTCCTGAGCGTATTAGAGACTTCGGTGGTGATAGTTTTGCGGCAATTCGCAAGAAAGATATCTTGGTTCATCATCCTTACGAATCCTTTGATGCCGTGGTGCAGTTCTTGCGTCAGGCAGCACAAGACCCGAATGTCGTTTCGATCAAGCAAACGCTCTATCGCACAAGCAAGGATTCTCCGATCGTTCAAGCGCTCATAGAAGCTGCGGAGGCCGGAAAATCTGTCACCGCGATGGTTGAGCTGAAGGCGCGCTTCGACGAGGAGGCGAATATTCGCTGGGCGCGTGACCTAGAGCGTGCAGGCGCAAATGTTGTTTATGGGTTCGTAGATCTAAAAACGCACGCCAAGATATCTCTTGTGACGCGGCGTGAAGGAAGCGCTCTCAACTCCTACGTCCACTTCGGCACGGGCAACTATCATCCGGTGACGGCTAAAGTTTATACGGATTTGTCATTTTTTACGTGCGATCCAGCGCTATGCCGCGACGCTAATCGAGCGTTCAATTTTATGACGGGGTATGCGCGGCCTGATTCCCTCGAAAAATTGGCCATCGCGCCAATTGGACTGAAAGAAAAAATAGACAGCCTGATCGAGACCGAGATTGATCATGCCAAGGCGGGGCGCGGTGGAACTATTTGGGCGAAAATGAACTCTCTAGTGGATCCACAGACGATTGATTTGCTTTATGAGGCATCCCAAGCAGGCGTGCAGGTTTATCTCATCGTTAGAGGAATTTGTTGCCTCCGCCCGGGAGTGCCCGGGCTGTCAGAGAACATCAGTGTTAAGAGTATCGTTGGGCGCTTTCTGGAGCATTCTCGGATATTCGTTTTTGGCGATGGTCACCCAATACCCTCTCGCAACGCCAAGATTTTCATATCTTCTGCTGACTGGATGACCCGAAACCTCGTGAACAGGGTCGAATCCTTCGTGCCGATTGAGAATCATACGGTCCATCGGCAAGTCTTAGACCAAATTATGGTTGCCAACATAAATGATACTCTGCAGAGCTGGACGCTTAATCCCGATGGTCGATATTGCCGGGATGAACCAGGAGACCCGCCCTTTAGCGCCCACGAATACTTCATGAATAATCCGAGCCTTTCAGGTCAGGGCAGTGCTTTGGAGCAAGCAAAACTGCAAGTGCTCAAACTGGTTCCAAGCCGCCGCTAAACCTGCTATCAGCGCACCTCTAGCGGTTAGTGAGAGTATTAGCGTGCCAGAAGACAGCACGACACTTGCGGTTCGTCACCGGCCAGTCGGGGTCATCGATATCGGGTCGAACTCGGTGCGATTGGTTGTCTACAGCGGTGTCATGAGAACACCGATCCCCATATATAATGAAAAATCGATTTGCGCTTTAGGCCGAGATCTCGAGTCCACAGGCAAGTTGCACCCTGCCGGCGTTGCAAAAGCTATGAGTACCCTTGAAAGGTTCACAGTTTTAACAACTGCTATGGGTCTAGATAGGCTCGATGTCCTAGCCACTGCCGCTGTTCGTGATGCGAGCGACGGTCAGGTTTTTGTCGATTCCGTGAAGAAAAAAACAGGCCTCGTCATCAAGGTGCTGTCGGGCAAACAAGAGGCGAAACGTAGTGCTCTTGGTGTGTTGTGCGGCATTCCCAACGCCGATGGCATGGTCGCTGACCTTGGGGGCGGAAGCCTTGAACTGGTTGACGTCGCTGGTGGCGACTTTGCGCATCATGCGACGTTGCCTTTGGGGACACTTCGTCTAGCAGAGTCATCTGGACTGGAAATAGACAAAGCGAGTGAGACTATAAACCGATATCTAAAAGATGAAGCTTGGATTGAGGGTGTTAAAGGCAGAACCGTATATGCGGTTGGGGGCGCTTGGCGCGCTCTAGCCCGGGTTTGCATTGCCCACATGAACTATCCTTTGCACGTTCTTGATAATTTCACGCTGACCAGGCCTCAAGCGTTGTCGTTGTTTGGTCTGATTTCTAACCTTAGTCCTCAGACGCTCGAGAAAATTCGTGGTGTTGATAAGTCTCGCTTACAAGCTTTGCCATTGGCGGCCACGCTGTTGGAAAGGTTATTGGAGATTGGCCAACCAGACACGCTTGTCTTCTCAATTTACGGGATGCGGGAGGGGCAATTTTATAAAGACCTTCCAACATCTCTAAAGACGAGAGACCCGCTGATTAGCGCGGCAGAGGAATTATGTAGCGGCGCTGGTCGAGATCCGCGCGAGGGATACGAATTCTATAAGTGGCTTTCGCCATTATTCCCTGGCGAGTCCGCAGAGCAGGCGAAGCTTCGTCTTGCTGCTTGTTTATTGCGCGATGTCTACTGGTCCGAGCATCCAGACTACAGGGCAGAACAGGCTTTCTTAAGGGTTTTGCGGCTTCCCTTTATGGGGCTTGAACATGAAGACCGTGCAGGTTTGGCTTTGGCAATGTTCTATCGCTATCGCACCGATGACACGACTCCGACTGTCGATCAGGCCCATGCGATGCTCGATGAGGAACGTCTCCATCGCGTCCGTACGATTGGCCTCGGATTGAGACTGGCTTATGCGCTGACTGGTGGCGCACCCGGTATTTTGGGAAAAGCGAAATTGGATATGGGAGAGGCGACGGTTGTGTTGTCTGTTCCGTCTTCTGAACCTGTATTCGGCGGAGGGTCTTACCCAAAGAGACTTTCTCGATTAGCCACGCATATCGGCAGGAAAGAAAAGATTGAGCGGATATGACGCCAATCAACCTTGCGAGCGTTCCATAACGTCTACGGTTTTGCTGTCGGGTGAAAGACCAAGCGCCAATTGACCATGCTTAAGGCGTATAGCGTCTGCGCCAAATAATTCTCGCCGCCAGCCAGACAATGCCGCGACGTCAGCATTATCGTCACACGCAATCTTCTCTAGGTCGTCGACCGTAGCGACAAGTTTCAGAGCCACGTCACTTCCTTCACAGCGGGCTTTAAGTAGGACTTTGAGGAGATCGATGACGGGGCCGAGGCCCGGTGGTTTCTCTAGTGATCTTGGTACTTTCGGGCAAAGGTCATCAGGGGTTTCAATACCGCGTGTAATTGCGGCAAATATATCGGCGGCATGCTTGCTTCGCGCGAGATGCTTGGACAACCTTGTTTGAGATAACGCTTTCTCATTAGTTGGTTTCAAAGCCGCTAGCTCGATGAGGGCGTCATCCTTGATGACACGTCGGCGCGGGGTGTCCTGTTTTTGAGCTGTCCGTTCACGCCAAGCTGATACTTCCCTCAAAATGGCGAGGTAGCGAGGCTTCTTTTCTCTGGACTTGAGTCGACGCCAAGACTCGTCTGGTGAAAGGTCGTATGTCTTTGGACTGGTGAGAATGCCCATTTCTTCAGCGACCCAGGGTGCTCTGTCCGAACTTTCAAGCTGACTTTTGAGTTTGTCGTATACCTCTCGCAAATAAACGACGTCAGCCAAAGCGTACTCGATTTGCTTCTCTGACAGAGGTCGCCTGGTCCAATCCGTGAAACGCTGGCTTTTGTCTACTTTGGAGGATGTTAACTTGGAGACGAGCGTCTCGTAGCCGACAGACTCACCGAATCCACAGACCATGGCGGCCACTTGGGTGTCGAACAGTGGAGCAGGAATCAGGTCGGCTTTATGAAAGAAAATCTCGAGGTCTTGTCGTGCCGCATGGAAAACTTTGACGATTTTAGGATCATGAAACAGATCGTACAGGGGGGACAAGTCGATACCGTCTGCAAGTGAGTCTATGCAGTGGGCTTCGTCTGGCCCGGCAACCTGAACCAGGCACAGGAGCGGCCAATAGGTCGTTTCGCGGTGAAACTCCGTGTCCACCGTAATGAACTCTGCCGATGAAAGGCGTTTGCAAAACGCGTCTAAGGCGTCTGTTGTAGTGATAATATCCATATCCGTTGTCTTATCGTCTCTGCTGGCTGGCCGCAACCGGCTGAGATGCTCATATTTCTGATCCCCAAGGCTGGGCAAAACCTTGACAAATGGGCCGGTTCGGTGTGGTTTCTCCGCCCATTGCCTGGGCTTTCAGCTCAGAGTCGCCATTTCTGTCATAGGAACCCGGTCATGCACCGTTATAGATCGCATAATTGCGGCGCTCTGCGCCTCGAAGACGCTGGAACCCAAGCCCGTATCTCAGGTTGGGTGCACCGCAAACGTGACCACGGAAACCTGGTTTTTGTTGATTTGCGAGATCAGTTTGGGATGACCCAATGCGTGGTCGATACGTCTAGCCCCGTCTTCTCAGTCATCGACAACGCGCGGTCGGAGACCGTTCTTTGCATCACTGGAACCGTGGTTGAGCGGACGCAAGACACTGTGAATGACCGGCTCCCGACGGGCAAAGTCGAAGTGCAGATTGAAGAGGTGGAAGTGCTGTCCCAGACAGACGTTCTTCCCATTCAGGTCTATGGAGAAAACGATTATCCAGAAGAATTGCGCCTCAAGTATCGATACCTCGACCTGCGCCGCGAAGAGATGCGAAACAACATCCTTCTAAGGTCACAGGTTATATCTAGCATTCGTCGGCGTATGACGGACTCTGGATTTGTCGAGTTTCAAACGCCGATTTTGACCGCATCGTCACCGGAAGGTGCACGTGATTTCCTCGTGCCGTCTCGACTACACCCGGGACGTTTCTATGCGCTTCCGCAGGCTCCTCAGATCTTTAAACAGATGGTTATGGTGTCTGGCTTTGACCGCTACTTCCAGATTGCTCCGTGTTTTCGAGATGAAGACGGCAGAGCCGACCGCTCGCCAGGAGAATTCTACCAGCTAGATTTAGAGATGGCTTTTGTTACGCAAGATGATGTGTTTGATGCCATCGAACCTGTTATTGGCGGAATTTTTAAAGAGTTTGCCAAAGATAGGGCGGTGACCGAAGGTAAATGGACGCGTATTCCTTATGCTGAATCGATGTTGAAGTATGGCAGCGACAAGCCCGATTTGCGTAACCCACTTTTGATTACGGACGTCACTGAGTCTTTCGCAGGATCGTCCTTCGGCTTATTCGCCAAGAATATCGAGAAAGGTTCTATCGTCCGCGCGATTCCAGCGCCGGGATCTGCAGGGCAACCGAGAAGTTACTTTGACAAGCTCAACGACTGGGCGCGGAGCGAGGGGGCAGGCGGTCTCGGCTATATCGTGTATGAAGCTGACGGTGGAGCTAAGGGGCCGATTGCGAAGAATCTAGATGAAGACCGCGTTGCAGCGATCCGTGAAGCGACCGGGGTTGGCCCCGGCGATAGCGTTTTCTTTGTCTGTGATAAGCCGTCTGTTGCTGAGAAATTTGCTGGTCTCGTCCGTACCAAAGTGTGTGAGGAACTCGACCTTCTCGCCAAAGACCGCTTTGACCTATGCTGGATCGTCGACTATCCGATGTACGAGCGCGACGAAGCCACGGGTGAAGTGGACTTTAGTCATAACCCGTTCTCTATGCCCCAGGGTGGCTTGGAAGCCCTAGAGACAAAGGATCCTGAAGACATCTTGGCGTTCCAATACGACATCGTATGTAACGGCATCGAATTATGCTCAGGTGCTATTCGGAACCACCGCCCGGACATTATGGTGAAGGCATTTAACATTGCTGGTTACGAAGAGAGCGTAATTGAAGAACGCTTCGGCGGTATGTTCAACGCGTTCAAATTCGGAGCACCGCCTCATGGTGGAGCCGCCCCAGGTATTGACCGTATTGTGATGCTCTTGGCCGACACCCCGAATATTCGCGAAGTCACGCTGTTCCCGATGAATAATCAGGCAGAAGACTTAATGATGCAGGCACCGAATGAGGTGTTTGAAAAGCAGTTGAAAGAGCTCCACATCAAGCTCGATTTGCCTAAGGAAGTTGAAAAAGGTGAAGCGTCGGCGCCAGCCGCGGATTAGATCGCGAAGCGTATTCTACCGAGAGGCCTGAGTTCTAGCTGCTAAACTAGGTTGCCGCCCGTAGCCGACGAGCATCTCGTGGAAGCGTTCGAAGTATTCCACCATGAGCTCAACGTCGCCGGGTGGGTACTCGCTGATGTCAGGGGAGTCGTTGATCTGCTTTAGCAGCACGTCGATTTGGTCAATTTGCCAAGTTTTCAACTCAGCGCTTACAGATTTGTTTTGCTCATAGTGCTCCATGAAATATCCGAGTGCGCGATGTTGGTCCGAATATTTCAAAATAGAATTCCTCAGCATGAGCAAATAGCTGATTAGATACTCAGCGCGTCCGGCTTCCCAATTTTGGCGTGAAAAAGTATTCGCCTGAACACCTTTGCGAACGACAGCTTCCCCTCTGGGGCTTCCACCGATATTGCGGTACTCGATCAATGCTTGGTCTGATGCCTGCATAGCAATCGGCCAATCCGCTATGATCTTCTCGACTTCCGCTGGGGAGAAGCTCGATGGAGTTCGTGTTTCGTCGGATGACGAAAACAGACCGGACCAGTCGCCGCCAAGAATAACGACGGCAACCAGTGCCGTAATCGCTCCAGATATGAAAAAGGCAAAGAGTCCTTTGCTCATGGCAAAGCGTCCATAGCAGCCTGATTAAGAGAATAATCTTAACAGGAACCCTAAAAGGAAGTGTTAACGCAACTTCCGCGTCGGGCTAAACCCCTTGTGTGGACTGGGGTCTAGCGCGGAGCGATACCGTGCTTCTCTTTGCGTTCCATCTTAATTTTGTACATCGCCTTATCAGCGCTATCCATGAGCTCACTTAGTCCGGCCCGGGACGTGTACATATGAATGCCACAGCTCGCTTTGATAGGAATTTGGATACCATTCCAAGAAGCGTAAGCATTATTGAGTTTCTTATCTAACTCTTGGGCGCGCCGTAGTCCGTTTCGTTTGTTGGACCGTGGAAGAAGAATTGCAAACTCGTCACCACCTAAACGACCAACATAGTCTGTTTCTCGGACTTGGCCTTGAAGGATCACGGAAGCGGCACGAAGGACTTCGTCTCCAGCAGCGTGCCCATGGGTGTCGTTTATGGGTTTGAACTCGTCGAGGTCGACGAAAATCATAACGCCGCCAACTCCATGACGACGGGCGATGGATGATTCATGATCCAGCTGTGTCTCAAACCCTCTCTTATTGAGAATTTGCGTCAACTCATCTGTCGTTGCGAGGGCTTCTAATTCAGCAATCCGCAGGTCCTGTGCCTTCAAATGATCGGATACTTCTGCGACCAAACTATGGGCGAGATCCGCAATTTTGAGGATGGCCGTTGATTCAACGGATTCAGGCTCGACCGTCTCGGCGAAGCGGACGAAATTAGAGAGCTTGTTGTTTAGGTCGCTGTGGTCTGTGGGGTCGTCAACGACCTTCAGGTGCGCCTGTTCTGTTGCCGCCTTGAATTTATTTGCCCGAAAAATGTTGAGGTGACCCCCACGAATGAGACACATGTTCTTCGTGCTCATAGGGCCCGTCAACCGCGGGTTTGGCAACATTCAGACCCATATCACCTATTGGCCAAAGGATCGCTGGTTAAGGAGTTGTCGCATGGGCGTTGAATACTACTATTCCGCGACTAATACCCAAAAAAATCTATATAAAGCAGTAGGTTAGTGTAATGCTTGTGATTGAGTGTGTTGTCCGCGATTGTTGATAAACGAGGATGAGAATTCGCAAACAAAGTTCCTGTATGACCTCCTGAATCGGCTATTTTCATGAAAAACTCGTATGTGCTCAAAACTATAATCACGCGACTCTTAATCGCATGCGTTGTGTTCGTCTTATCCGGAGCGTCGCTCTCGGCGCAGCAAATAAAACCTCACGCTGCGATTTATGAAGTGCGACTTGGTCGAGCGATAGGGGCTGATGGGCCCGCTGGCCTTGGTGGTACTATGGTATATGTGGTCGATGACGTCTGTGATGGATTTGAACAGTCGTCTAGTCTCGACGTCTCAATACTTGATCGTCAGGGACGTCAATCTAACCTGCGGCAGAGCTTTACCTCGTTCGAAGCCAAAGACGGCACCCGGTCAGATTTTAGAATGCAAATTGCATCGAGCGGCCAAATCGTTGATCAGTACCAGGGGCAAGTCGAGATCGGCGAGGACGGGGGGCGCATGACCTGCAATCGTGAAGTCGAAGCGAATTCAGAGGGCAAAGATGCATCTTATGACTTAAAGCCGGGCGCACAGCTCTCTTTGAACTACACCGCTGAAGTTGTGAACAGCGCGCTAAAGGGGACGCGATTTATCAGCCGCGTTGTCGCCGACGGTCTGTTGGAAGATGGCCCGACTAGAATTTCCGCCGTCGTTGGAAATCGAAATACGAACAATCTTGATATCAATGATCCAGATGGCCTGTTAACCGGACCGGCATGGCCAGTGCAATTGGCATATTACCCAACGAGTAGTTCTGATGAATTGCCCAGCCAAGAAATGCGTGTTGAGCTCTATGAGGGTGGGATCGTAGGAAAAATAGATCAAAATATGGGTGGCTATTCTGTTCTTACGACACTCATTGATTTACAGGCCGCGAAGAGCTGTCAGGACTAGGGGCTACCGTCACCTGGGCTTTGGCCATAACCACGCAGCGCCTCGGACTCCACTAGAATCCCCGTGTTGCGGTGGCCTTAGATGGGTCTCAACGGTGTCCGAAAAAACGAATTTTCCCCAAAGGCTTGGAATAGTCTTGTAGAGCGCGCTGATGTTCGAGAGCCCTCCACCGAGAACGATGACATTGGGGTCTATGACGTTAATGACCGATGAGAGAGCTTTTGCGAGCCTCAACGAATAGCGATCTATAGCTGACTTGGCGCCACAGTCCCCTTGGTCAGCGGCATCCACAATTTCTTCTGCTGTTTTGAACGTGCGTTTAGGCTCAGTTGCCGTTGTATCCTTCACTAGGCTCGGGCCAGACAGAAAGGTTTCGATACAACCCGAATGTCCGCAATAGCATGCGGGCCCAGGCGTTTCGCCCAATGCTAAGTCCGGCCAAGGCATTGGGTTATGTCCCCACTCGCCGGTGATAGCATTGGGCCCGATAACCAGCTGTTGGTTGACCGATAACCCTCCGCCAACGCCTGTTCCTAAAATGACGCCAAACACGATGTTGTCACGCGCGGCTGCGCCGTCGATTGCTTCAGACAAGGTGAAGCAATCTGCATCGTTGGCGAGCCGCACAGGCTGGCCAAGCAGGGTGCCAATATCCTTATCGAGCGGTTTTCCTATGAGGCATGTTGAGTTCGCATTTTTGACAAGCCCCGTTGTCGTCGAAAGTGTCCCTGGAATACCAATGCCAACAGAGGGGGAGGCATCCGCCGTATTTAAACTCAGTTCCGATTTTGTGCTTATCACGAGATCTACGATCGCTTCGATCGTTGCCTCATAGTTCCCACTTGGTGTTGGAATCCTGCGTCGAAAAACCTCTGTGCCAGTGTCCTCAAGCACAACAAGCTCGATCTTCGTTCCCCCTAGATCAATACCAATTCGCAAACTCAAGCCGTTTCTCCGCTCCATCGATGATTTTAATCAAAGCTTAGCTGGGTTTATGTGTGGTTCTCTCGGCTAGCCTTTAGTAGCATGTTGAAAAGCCGCAATCACGAGAGGGTACAATGACTCTAGCATCCTCGCCCACTGTCACTGCATTTTTTGACGAGCGGACCTTTACGGTCAGTTATCTCGTGCAGGAGCCTGGCGGCCCTAAAGCTATCATTATTGATTCGGTCTTGGACTTTGATGCCAGCTCTGGTCGGACCTCGACAGAAAGTGCGGACAGAATCCTAGACGCTGTACGGCGAGACTCACTTGAAGTGGAATGGGTGCTTGAAACTCATGCCCATGCGGACCATTTGTCGGCGGCGCCTTACCTTAAAACCCAGCTTGGCGCGTCGATCGCAATCGGTGCATATATCACTGATGTGCAAAAAGTATTCGGCCAAGTCTTTAATCTGGGAGATGGCTTGCCTGTTGATGGCTCTCAATTTGATCGCCTTTTATCTGATGGTGAGACGCTCGTTGTCGGTTCGCTTACCGTTGAAGCATGGCACACGCCTGGCCATACCCCAGCCTGTATGACTTATCTCATCGGTGACGCCGCTTTTGTCGGTGATACATTGTTTATGCCCGACTACGGCACGGCGCGATGCGATTTTCCCGGCGGTGATGCCGCGGTGCTGTATCGTTCTATTCAGCGCATCTTGGAATTGCCAGAAAGCACACGATTATTCGTATGTCATGACTATGGGCCTGATGGGCGCTCGTACGCCTGGGAAACAACGGTAGCTGCAGAACGAGCCAGCAATAAGCATGTAAAAGACGGTGTTTCAGAAGAAGATTTTGTTCGCATGAGAACAGAGCGTGATGCGACGTTAGCGATGCCTGCTTTGATTCTTCCCTCGGTTCAGGTCAATATTCGCGCAGGCGAGTTTCCTAAGCCAGAAGGCAACGGCGTGTCGTATCTCAAGATACCATTGAACGCTCTTTAACAAAGAGTAAGTGTCCATTTAGTCTCCAGGTTTTTCTGCGCGCATGGCTCCGTTTAAGGCCTGTAGCAGTGTACCAACCCGACTTCCTTTCAACGCATAATATATTGTTTGCGCGTCGCGCCTGGTTACCACCAAATTGTCGCGGCGCAGCCTTGCCAAGTGCTGTGACAACGCGGATTGCCCAAGGCTAACAACTGTCTCGAGTTCTTTGACGCTATATTCACGTTGGGTCAATCGGCATAGAATCATCAGGCGGTGCGGATTACCGATTGCGCGAAGAATTACGCAGGCATCTTCCGCCTCTTTCTCTAGTGGGCCTAGGTCGTCCGCCACGTATATGTATCCCCTTATTGCAATGAGAGTGTATCGTTCATTGATCCGAGAATAAATGGCGCTGAGGTTTATGCTTTAACGCCATGGGTTAATATTTCACCGGCTCGATAACATGGACACCTGATCAATGGCTGTGCTGCTTGTAACGGACGACACATTTCTCAATCACGATACCGGGCCGGGCCATCCCGAAAGCGTGGACCGAATACGGAGTGTTTATAAAGCGCTCAATGATGAAGATTTTGGCCGCTTAATTCGTCGCACCCCGATTGATGCTACTGAGGCCCAGATGGCTGCGCCACATTCATCCGACTTGGTGACGTCCATTCTTGAAGCCGCTCCAACCGATGGGTATCGCCATATTGATCCCGATACCGTCATGTCACCAGGGACAGATGAAGCGATTCGGAGAGGGGCAGGGTCTCTTGTTCTGGCCGTCGATTCTGTCATTTCAGGAGAGGCAGAATCGGCCTTTTGCGCTGTTCGCCCTCCTGGCCATCATGCAGAACGGGACCGACCCATGGGGTTTTGTTTTGTAAATAACGTGGCCGTTGCCGCAATGCATGCGCGGCAAGCCCACGGGCTTAAAAAAAATCGCCGTGGTTGATTTTGACGTTCATCATGGCAACGGAACCCAGGACATATTTTGGGACGAGCCAGATTTGTTTTTTGCGTCTTCCCATCAGTACCCACATTACCCAGGAACAGGAGCGACAGAGGATACGGGTGGCCATAACAATGTCGTCAATGTGCCATTGCCGCCCGGTACTGGTGGCGGCGCATTCCGGAAGGCTTTTGAGCGCGATATTCTGCCGGCGCTGGACTCATTTGCGCCGGAGCTAATCCTTGTTTCTGCCGGTTTTGATGCCCATAAGGATGACCCCCTCTCTGACATGGGGCTGGAGGAAGATGACTTTTTCTGGGTGACGCGCCAAATCCTATCTGTAGCTCATAGACACGCTGACGGACGGGTGGTTTCGGCCCTGGAGGGCGGGTATAACTTACGCGCTCTTGGTGCAAGTGCAGCAGCGCATGTTAAAGCCCTGATGAAAGGGTGAGGTAGCTTCATAGACGAAAGCAGAAATGATGGCAGAGTCCAAAATACCCAAAGATATCGCAGCCCTGAATTTTGAAGATGCCCTGAGCCAGCTAGAAGAGATCGTTCGTGATCTCGAGGGTGGCCAAGTCAAGCTGGATAAAGCCGTGGAGTCTTATGAGCGTGGTGCCATGCTCAAAAAACACTGCGAGGCTAAACTTGCTGATGCCAGGATGAAGATCGAAAAGATCACCGGTCTTGGCGACGCTATGAAATTGGAAAATGTGGAGTCCGAATGACCCCGAACGATGCGGGCCTTGCATCTCATAGTTTGCGCGCCTTCAGGAAAAGCCTAGGGGCCACCGCTAACGACGTAAACGCGTGCTTGGATGACCTCCTGCCGCTACCGGAAGGCCCTGAACGCCGAGTGGTTGAGGCGATGCGCTACAGCACCTTAGATGGCGGCAAGCGGCTGCGGCCTTTCTTGGTGGTAGCCAGCGCCGATTTATTCGATGTGCCACGGACGTATAGCCTCCGCATTGGTGCGGCTGTCGAAATGATCCACTGCTATTCGCTGATCCATGATGACCTACCGGCCATGGACGATGACGACCTGCGCCGAGGACGGCCCACGTGTCATAAGGCCTTTGACGAGGCGACATCCATCCTCGCCGGAGATGCCCTTCTAACCAAAGCTTTCGCAGTTCTGAGTAGCGTGGACTCTCACCCAGATGATTTCATTCGGTCCAAGCTGGTTGCCGCGTTGGCTGATGCTTCTGGGGCCGAGGGTATGGTTGGTGGACAAATGCTGGATTTACTAGCGGCAGATTTAGACTTTGATGAGCAGCAGACTGAACGCTTGCAAGCCTTGAAAACCGGACGAATGTTGGCTGTTTCATGCCAAATGGGCGGTATATTGGGCCAAGCTGAACCCGAGGTCCTGAAAGATTTGGACGCGTACGGGGTTTGCCTAGGGGCGGCCTTTCAAATCGCCGATGACCTCTTGGATATGGAAGCCTCTGAAGCGGATTTAGGCAAAGCGACCGGCAAGGACGAGGCCGCAGGGAAAGCCACTTTTGTCTCCCTCCACGGTCCCGGACGTGCTAGAAAAAGGGCGAAAACCCTGGTTGATCAAGCAGTTGCGGCATTAGACCGGTTTGGCGATACGGCCGAATCGTTACGGGCTGCAGCGGCGTTTACCGTCAGTCGACGGTCATAAAAAGGGACGATGCAGCGTGGGAACGGACACACAGTCGGTCGCGCCGGTGCTTGAAACACCGTTGCTTGACCGCATCAGCAGCCCAAAGGACATGAAAGACCTGTCCATCGAAGAGCTTTCGCAGCTCTCTGATGAACTGCGCGCTGATCTGATCCATAAGGTATCGAGGACCGGTGGTCATTTAGGCGCGGGGCTTGGCGTGGTGGAACTCACCGTTGCTTTACACCACGTTTTTGATACGCCAGAAGACCGGCTGATCTGGGATGTTGGTCATCAGTGCTATCCCCATAAAATCCTAACGGGTCGACGTGACCGAATGTCTTCGATCCGCCAGAAAGATGGCCTCTCTGGGTTTACGAACCGGCCAGAAAGCGAATTTGACCCTTTTGGTGCGGGGCATAGTTCTACATCTATCTCGGCCGGGCTTGGCATGGCCGTGGCGCGTGATCTTTCCGACGGTGACAACCAGGTTATCGCGGTAATCGGTGACGGCGCGATGAGCGCTGGCATGGCCTACGAGGCAATGAACAACGCTGGAAGTATGGACAGGCGTCTCATCGTTATTCTCAATGACAACGATATGTCGATTGCGCCAGCTGTCGGCGCAATGAGCGCATACTTATCTCGGCTGCTGTCCTCAAAATCCTATCTCAACCTTCGTGAGGCGATGAAGCAGATTGCTGAGTATTTACCCAAAGCCGCTGAAAACCGCAGCGCGTAAGGCGGAAGAATATACGCGTGGCATGGTCACTGGTGGTACGCTTTTCGAAGAACTGGGTTTCTACTATGTGGGACCGATTGACGGCCACAAAGTTGAGCACCTCGTGCCCGTTCTCAAGAACGTCCGTGATTCTAAAGCAAGTGGTCCCTTCCTGATTCATGCCTGTAACGCAAAAAGGTAAGGGGTATGCGCCGGCAGAGGAGTCTGCCGATAAATATCACGGAGTTGCAAAATTCGATGTTGTTTCGGGCAATCAGGCTAAATCGAAGCCGAATGCACCAAGTTATACGTCAGTTTTTGCAAAGGCCTTGATCGCTGAAGCAGAGCAAGATGACCGTGTTGTTGCGATTACGGCGGCTATGCCTGGGGGCACCGGACTGGACAAGTTTGGTGAACAGTTCCCAGATCGGCACGTTTGATGTCGGTATTGCCGAACAACACGCTGTGACATTTGCAGCGGGTTTGGCGACCGAAGGGTACAAGCCGTTCGCAGGCGATTTACTCCACATTCTTGCAACGCGCGTTCGACCAGGTCGTCCATGACGTTGCAGTTCAAAACCTGCCAGTGCGTTTTGCGATCGACCCGTGCTGGGTACGTTGGTGCGGACGGTTGTACCCACCAAGGGGCCTTTGATGTGTGTATATCTTTGCTGTCTGCCGAACTTTACGGTTATGGCTGCAGCGGATGAATTAGAGCTCGTTCACATGGTCGCGACAGCGGCTGCCCCACAACTCCGGCCCTATAGCGCTTCGTTATCCCAGAGGGGAGGGCGTTGGTATCGACTTGCCGGCAAGGGGCGACGTTCTGCCCATAGGCAAAGGCCGGATCGTTCGAGAAGGTACGTCCGTGGCGCTTCTCAGTTTGGGGACTCGGTTAGGAGATTGCCTCAAGGCGGCGGATGATCTTGCCGCTCATGGTCTGTCGACAACCGTAGCGGATGCTCGGTTTGCGAAGCCCCTAGATATCGAGTTGGTGCAACAGCTCGCTGATAACCACGAACTTCTGGTGACTGTTGAAGAAGGGTCCCAGGGTGGGTTTGGAGCACAGGTGCTTCAAGCACTTGCTGCATCGGGTCGGTTAGATCAGGGGCTTACAATTCGAACACTTACTATGCCGGATGTTTTTCTTGACCATGCGAAGCCAGAGGACCAAGTCGAGGCTGCAGGATTAAGTGCGTCAGGTATCGTACGTTCAGTCCTAGAGGCGCTTGGTCAAGATGCGTCAGAGCGCCCAGCGCGCGCTTAGTACGGCTTAAATAGGTGCCAGCAAAAAAAAGCTCGGTCTAGATCAAATACTGGTTGAGAGAGGGTTTGGTTGAATCCCGGACGCGCGCGCAGGGCTTTGATTATGGCCGGTGCGGTTTACACGGGTGAATAAGCGCCTCGATAAACCGGGAAACCAAGTGCCTCTCGATACACCGCTTACGGTTCGGAGCAAGGACCATCCGTGGGTGGTCTCGGGGCGGCTTAAAGCTCGATCACGGTCTCGAGCACTTTCAAATCGATACCGCGGGCATGACAGCAATTGATGTCGGAGCATCAACAGGCGGTTTTACCGACGTTTTACTCAGCCGAGGCGCGCTCGTCTGTCTTTGCCGTAGATGTTGGGTATGGTCAGCTAGATAGCAGGCTGCGGGAACGATGACCGGGTTACTGTTTTAAGAACGCACGAATGCTCGGCACATCACGTCTGAACAGGTGTCGGGACATGGCAGATATCGTTGTCTGCGATGCGAGTTTTATCGGCTTGCGTACTGTTCTTCCGGCGGCCCTGTTGCTCACGAAACCTGAGGCGTACCTCATCGCCCTGATTAAACCCGCAATTTTGAAGTGGGCAAAGAGCGCGTCGGCAAGAAAGGCGTTGTCTCGAGACCCTGGAGTTGCACCAAGAAGTATGCGATACAATTTCGACTTGGTTGAATGACCAATCAGACTGGTCTGTGCTCGGTGTCGTGGAAAGCCCAATCACCGGGCCGGAAGGAACAGAGAGTTCCTAATCGGCGCCAAACGGTCTTCTTAGAATTATGGCCTAGCGAATGATCAAAGGTGGCGCGTACAACACGCCAGCTTCTGGTCCACGCGCGGTAAGGTGCGATCCACGTGTTGATGGACTGGGTGATCGCCACGAGACTTTCGATGGCGCTCTTTAGGCCGAACGGCAGGCTGCCGTCTTCAAGTGCATCCAGCACACTCTGAAACGGATCTTTTTGTTTGGGATAACTGACCAATTTGACTAAATCGTCGGGCGTAAGGCCTATGGCAATCTTGGTGTGGTCAATGGCATCGCTTAGGCCGCCAAGCTCATCAACCAGCCCAATGCGCTTGGCGTCAGCACCACTCCAGACTCGACCTTTGGCAAGTTCACGCATCTCCGCAACGGGCATGTCACGGCCCTCCGCAGCTTTTGTTGTGAAGTCGTCGTAAATGGTGTCGAGGGTGCGGTTCATGCGGTCCAGTTCAGCCTCATTGAAGTCACGCGATGGCGTGAAGATGTCACCGTTCTCCCCGTACTTAAGGGTGGACCAGTTGATGTCTAACTTATCTAAGGCGTCCTCGAACACGAGTTTGTTAACGATGACACCAATCGAGCCGGTTATGGTTCCGGGTTGTGCAAAAATGGTGTCAGCATTCATCGCAATGAAATATCCGCCCGATGCAGCAGTGTTGCCCATGGAAACTATGAAGGGCTTATCTGCTTCTTTCGCACGAATGATCTCACGCCATATCGTGTCAGAGGCGACGTAAGACCCTCCAGGGCTGTCCACGCGAAGAAGGATGGCGTCGATGTCTTCGTCTTCCGCAGCATCGCGCACGGCTTTGGCAAGCGTGTCAGCACCGATGCCGGATTGTCCGCCAAAGGGGCTATCGTCAGATGTTCCACGGGCAATTGCGCCGACCGCATTGATGACTGCGACGCTACGTTCGGCCTCAGGAATTTCCTCAGGCAAGCCGAAACCAAGATAGCGACGCACGGATACGCGTTTGCCGTCATCGATCATATCGTCTAGGTTTTGATTGAACTCGTCACGATAGGCGAGGCGGTCAACTAAACCGCCATCCATAGCTTCTTTCGCGAGCAAGGGGCCCTCAGCCATCAGCGCCTTTACGTTGTCTTCGCTTATGTTGCGCGCGTCGGCGATGCCTTCAACGAGTTGGTCAAAAATGGACCCAAACAAGGCGTCGAGCGCTTCTTTGTTAGGTTCTGACATTTCCGTGTTGGTTAGGTTCTCTGCCGCAGACTTATATTCATATCGCTGTAGAGCGTTTGCGCGAACGCCCACCTTGTCTAGAAACCCCTTGAGATAAGGTTGCTCGATGGCCAAACCGGTTAGTCCGATGCCACCAGAGGGCTGTAGCCAAATTTCCTCGAAGGCCGTTGCCAAATAATAGGCCGTTGTCGCATTGCCCAGCTCGCCCAATGTGTCGGTATAGAGAAGGGCTGGTTTGCCGCTGGTTCGGAACTTAGCGACAGCGTCGCGAATTTCCTGAACCTGCGCTAAACCTAAGCTTGGCCCGCTGATGTTGGCAACAATGGCTTTAACGCGGTCGTCATTGCCCGCGCGGCGCAGTGCAATAATCGCATCTTGTAACGTTGTGCGCTTTGACGAGACACCAAGGGACGAGAAATCCGGTCCGCTTTGGCCTTCGGAGAATCCTGCATCAAGATTCAAAGATAGGATGATGTTCTCGGGTGCTTCTGCTGCCTGATTGGGTACTCCGTCCATACTGGATAGGAAGTAGATAAAAATGCCGCTTAGAGCGAGGACAGAGAACCCAAGACTGGCCAGAATGCCAACGAGAAACTTCGCGATTGTGCGCATGATTTAGATGTCCGTTTTAATGAAAGCGGTGCGCCGCTTATCCGTTTTGAGCTTTATGTCTCAGCAAATGGTCTGCAAGCACGATCGCCATCATAGCTTCGGCGACCGGAACGCCTCGAATGCCAACGCAGGGGTCATGGCGACCTTTGGTTTGGATGTCGACATTTTTGCCGTGGATATCAACGGTCTTCCGAGGCGTTAGAATTGAACTCGTCGGCTTGATGGCTAGTCTAGCGACGATGTCTTGGCCAGACGAGATACCTCCGAGAATGCCACCGGCTTTGTTGCTTAGGAACTCCACATTACCTTGATCTGTCATCCGCATCTCATCGGCATTTTCTTCACCGGACAAGGAAGCGGCATCGAAACCAGCGCCTATTTCTACGCCTTTGGCAGCATTGATACTCATAAGGGCGGCAGTTACGTCAGCATCAAGCTTGCCGTAAATGGGCGCGCCTAATCCTGCAGGGATTCCTTCAGCAACGACTTCGATGATGGCGCCTGCCGATGAACCGTCTTTTCGGACCTGGTCAAGATAAGTCTCCCAGGTTGCCGCCGCTTCTGGGTCCGGGCAAAAAAATGGATTGTTATCGACTTCGGCCCAATCCCAGTTATCACGATTTATTTTGTGGGGGCCGATCTGCACCAGTGCACCGCGGACTGTAACCGAATCACCAAAGGCAGCCGCTAGGACTTTACGGGCAATGCCGCCAGCTGCGACGCGCATCGCTGTCTCGCGAGCAGAGGAGCGGCCACCGCCACGGTAATCTCGAACCCCGTATTTTTTCCAGTAGGTATAATCGGCATGCCCAGGACGGAACTTCTCGGCGATATCGCCATAGTCTTTAGATCGAGCGTCGACATTTTCAACAAGAAGACCAATCGATGTGCCGGTGGTTACACCGTCAAACACGCCGGAGAGAATTCGGACCCGATCTGGTTCTTTTCGCTGCGTCGTAAAGCGCGATGTTCCTGGTTTGCGTTTCTCCATCCAGATCTGGATGTCGTCTTCACTGAGAGGAATCTGTGGAGGCACGCCGTCGACCACACACCCAATGGCTGGGCCATGGCTTTCGCCGAAGGTTGTGAAGCGGAAGAGGGTGCCGAATGAATTTGCAGACATGCGATTGGCTAGTCTTTCAGTTTCGCGCCATCGAGCAGATCAGAGATATCTTGTGCTGATTCTGGGGCCATCATGCCCACGACGTGATACCCGCAGTCAACGTGGTGCACTTCACCAGTTACGCCGCTTGATAGGTCGCTGATTAAATACAGACCAGATCGCCCTACATCATCCAACGTGACGTTGCGATGCATGGGCGAATTCAGTTCGTTCCATTTCAGAATGTAACGAAAATCTCCGATGCCGGAGGCGGCCAGTGTTTTCATTGGGCCGGCGGACAGTGCGTTGACCCGAATGTTATCGCGGCCGAGGTCTGTTGCTAAGTAGCGCACGCTTGCTTCTAAAGCGGCCTTGGCAACGCCCATGACGTTGTAGTGAGGGACAACGCGTTCAGCACCGTAATAACTCAATGTGACCAGAGAGCCACCTTCAGTCATCAACGGAGCTGCGCGACGGGAGACATCTGTGAATGAGAAGCAAGAGATGTCCATCGTGCGCAAGAAGTTGTCACGCGTCGTGTCGGCATACCGTCCGTTGAGTTCTGCTTTGTCGGAAAAAGCTACGGCATGAAGGACGAAGTCAATTTTGTCCCACGTATTGCCGACTTGTTCGAATAGCGAATCCATCGAATCAGCGTCAGTGACATCGCAGGGTGCGATGATTTTTGCACCCACGCTTTCCGCCAGCGGTCTAACCCGCTTTTCA
Organism: uncultured Rhodospirillaceae bacterium; assembly: GCA_943787205.1. Classification (GTDB taxonomy): domain Bacteria; phylum Pseudomonadota; class Alphaproteobacteria; order Rhodospirillales; family Rhodospirillaceae; genus WLXB01. The sequence continues at coordinate 1,733 of CALSLN010000009.1, read as the reverse complement.
AGTGCATCGCCTTGATATGTGAATGCTAGTTCCGCGCCTTGTTCTGATGCCTGGCGTGCGATCCCCCATGCGATGGATCGCTCATTTGCCACGCCCATCACCAGGCCGCGCCGTCCAGATAGAATTCCGGGCTGCCCGCTCATATGACGTCCTGTGTCCAGAAGCTAAAAACGTGTTAGATTTCAGTCTGCTCGCACAAACTCAGCGTATCCTACACCACTGAAAGTTAAGGGCAAGACTGACGCTATGACCGATTCCACTGATCACCCAAAACAAGCGCCGATGTTACAGAAAATTAAGCCTCTCGTTCTCCAGGCGGGCCGTTTTTTTGGGTTTTGTTGCCGGGCGTATGCGGGATGACCAAGTTAATCGTGTGGCCGCGTCGCTGAGCTATACGTCGACTCTAGCACTTGTTCCGGCTTTAGCGCTGACACTCGCCATCCTAGCTGCATTTCCAGCCTTTTCGGGGCTTCGGGATTCGGTTCTTGATTTGGTGCTTAGTAATTTCATCCCTGATACCGGCATGAAGATGAATGAAGCCCTTGAAAGTTTCATTGCTGCTGCCGGGCAGCTTACGACCATCGGTGTCGCCGGCCTTATTGTGACGTCGGTTCTTCTGTTGCTCACGATTGAGGGTGCTTTTAACCGTATTTTTCGCGTCGCAAGGCCAAGGCCAATATTGGCGCGCCTGGTTGTGTTTTGGACTGTCATCACAGTAAGCCCACTCCTAGTAGGCTTAAGCTTCTCTCTGTCCGGCTACTTTCTTACGATCCGGACGTTGTTAGGTGGAGAGGAACCAGGCTCAGTTTCGGTGTTTCTCGGAGCGGCCATGCCGACTGTTCTTTCTGCGATCGCTTTCGCGCTGATTTACACAGCGGTGCCCAATCGCCGTGTGCGAATTATCGATGCGTTACTTGGCGGCCTCATTGCTGCACTGTTATTTGCGCTGTTGCGATACGGCTTCACGTCTTTCGTTTCCGGCATGCCAACCTATCAAGCAATCTATGGTGCGGTTGCTGCCCTTCCCGTGTTTTTGGTTTGGCTATTCTTGTCATGGAACGTGATCCTAGCAGGAGCCGTTATGACGGCGGCTCTCCCTGACTGGCGCCGTGCTGAGCACGAACGGACCAGTGGTCCCGGAGGGCGTCTAGCTCTAGCCATGGATATTCTTGCATCGCTTTACACCGTTGCCGGTTCCGGGAAAGGGCTATCACAAAGTGCGTTGCGTAAAGATGTAGGTATTAAAGAAGCCGCTTTGATTCCGGTCTTGGATGAACTCCGTGCCGGCGGGTTTGCGACATTCGGAGACGACCGATTTTGGCGGCTGGGACGGGATCTCAGCAGAACATCAGTGGCCGAAATCGTCCACCTCATGGGCTATGGCGTTCCGATGACCCCTCATCTTCTCGGAAAGTCACCGTCGGTCTCGCGTCTCGGAGACGTGATCGCCAGTGCCCAGAGCAGTGAAAAACAGGTTTTGGGTCAGCCGATCAAAGACCTATTAGACGAAAAGCCTGCCGAAAGGTAAGGGCTCGACGCCTAACCTTACTGGCTAATAATTTTCCAGCTGCCGTCTTCTTGCCGGCAAGCTGTGCCATAGCCATTTTCCGGCTGACCATCCACGGTCACTTCTGTTTGGAATTCACGGCAGTAGCGGCCAGCATTCGTGTAGCCGTCTCGAACGGGTGTCACGTTTCCATAGTTGCCGCTGTCCGGATTATTCCAAACGATGG
>CALSLN010000008.1 GCA_943787205.1 uncultured Rhodospirillaceae bacterium | reverse complement strand
CCACGCGTGCGGAAGCTGCCGCGTCGAATACCCTTGGCTTATCGTCTGTCATGGTGCCCTCAACCCTTTACCAAGACAGCAGGCGTTCCCCGAGAATTTTACCAAACGCCAACGCTGGTGTGAGGGATAAACCGCCAACAAAAGCGTCACCAGAAGTGCGGCCAAAGCCGAGCACTTCGCCAGCGGCATAGAGGTTTGGAATAGCGTCACCACTTGTGTTGAGGACCCGCAGGTTGTCATCAACTTGCAAGCCTTCAGGGCTGAGCACGGTGATGCCCATGGATTTGATGCCGTAGAACGGCCCAGTTTCAATTTTTCTAATCAAGAAAAACTTGTCGAATTCCTTATCGTTTTTGGCATCAACGGCTGCGTTGTAATCGGCAACGGTTTTGTTCAGCGCGTCGACGGGGACCCCCAGTTCTTTTGCTAGGCCTTCAATGGTGTCCGATTTCACAAAATTGGGGTGGTTGCCAAACTTTGCCTTGTATACATCCGGCTCGAGCAACGTGATGGGGCCTGCGTTCATGAGGATGCCCTCGTCGAACACGATGTTCATGCGCATGCCGGGCTGCTTCAGCAGGTTTCGTTCACGATAGTCGATACTCTGATGATCTTCCTTCATGAAGCGCTTGCCGTTTACGTCGACAAAAATTTCCCAAATGTTACGAGCTTTGGGTGAGAGCGCGAGGAATTCACCTGAGGTAGGGTCGTTGGGGTCTTCGAGGTAGCCCGCAAAGGTGCACAGGAACTTTTCTTTACCGTCGATCTGCGCATCGACTTCGCGCGCGGCCGCGAGCCCATCGCCGCGGGAGTACGGGTTACAGTGAGAGCACAGGGGGATGTCTGGGTTGAGATCGTTCCACATCTCTGGCCCTGCCGCGTAGCCACCACAAGCCAACACGACGTTCTTGCCGTGGAAAGTCTCTTCGCCGTTGGGCGTATCGGCTTTGATGCCAATCACAGCGCCGTTGTCATCTGTCACCAACCCGGTTAGGCGATGCTCAAGACGCAGATCGATCTTTCCATCGGCAACGAGTTTGTCGTGTACGGGACGGAAGGTCTCGAGAATCGAGATGGCAGCGTTGTCGCCCCACAAATATCGGCGCGTGCTGTAAGCCTCGTGCGCCTCCCCAGCGACGGGCGTTCCTTCTGCGGGCTTGAAACCGATATCCATCATCCAATCGATGGTGTGCGCGGCGTTGTCCGCAAATAGGCGCATCACCGTTGGGTCGATGTTGCCATGGGCGACGCGCTGAGCGTCTTCATAATGGTCGTCGGGGGTGTCGACGATGCCGGCTTCTTTTTGCAGGCGAGTGCCCGCTGCAGCGATTTGTCCAGAGGACCAATGCATTGTGCCACCGATTCGGTTGTCGGCATCGATTTGTAGAATTTTTGCACCGCGCTCGGCGGCACGAATGGCCAATGGCAAGCCGGCTGACCCTGCGCCGACGCAAATAATGTCCCAATTGTCTGACATGCTGATCCCCTGTGTTTGGTTCGGTTTTATCCTAGTCTAATGCGGCTGCTTTCGCCCGGCTATAGGTCTTTACCTGCGCCGCGAAGCCGGTCAGACTTGTCTCGTTGGCCACCAAAAAAGGGCTCTAAGCCATGTTGACGTTGTCTCAAAGGGGCCGGTCTGGCCTGCAGTTTCTTGGCTCGCTCCAGCCATATATTTCGAGCCGGGTACGAGATATCGCGCGGGCGGACTTTGAGGCTGATCCCGAAGGTGCGGCCATGACGGCTGAGTATGAGCGCGGTGGCTCTAACGAACCCTGGGAAGACCGAATCGCGCGCGCGCGGAGCATCGCCCAGCGGTCTGTCGCTTACAAACTTGAGCGCTTTTATCAACGCTATGTGGCGGAAGAAAACTTTGTCCGCGCGATTCCAGCCATCGAGGAGCGGCGCAAAGCCGCAGAAAAAATTGGGTTTGGCAAACTGAGTGACTGTGGTGGATCGCTGAAGCTCGATGAAAATTTACCTGTGCCTGCCTATCACGAGGGCGTCGAGTGGCACCTCGAACCTGGCGGGTGGGATGGCTACGATCTCTCCGGCCCGATGTTCATGTCGGCTATTCATCCTTACGTCATGAGTAAGGGCGGTTGGGCGGCCGTGGAAGTTGGAGAAGACGTTCGGCACCATCGCTCCAATGCGGCCAAGCTGCTCCCGAAAGATCACTACGGTCGCATCTACGATATGGGGTGTGGTGGCTCCATGACACTGGCCGCCTTCCACAAACATTATCCCCATGCAGAACTCATTGGTGGTGACTTGTCGGCGGCCAATGTGAAGAACGGAAATGACTCAGCCCGCGCTGCTGGAATCCCAATTCACTTCAGGCAATGTGACGTGCGCCACACTGGAGAGCCCGACAACAGCGTTGATGCTGTGGTCATGTATTGCGTGTTGCATGAAACGCCTGTGAGTGTTGGCAAAGACATTATCAAAGAAGCGTTTCGTATACTGAAGCCCGGCGGCGATGTGGTGATCAATGATCTCCCACCTTTTGCCGGTGTTCACCCATTCCAATCCGTGGTCCTAGATTGGGAAACCGACAATCGTGGCGAGCCTTATTTTTCAGAGACGTGCAGCACGGAATGGAGTGAGGTGCTGGCGGATACCGGCTTTGTCGATATGGAATCTCACAACCTCGGGCCCCAAGGGTACCCGTGGGTCGATGTGGCGACGAAGCCCGCGTAACGCGTCTACGAATAATTTTTGGTAAGGAAACGATTATGGTTCAGAAGATTCTATTCAAAAGCTTATTCAGTGCGGTAGCCGTGCTCGTACTTTCAGCGTGTTCTTACATTCCGCCATCACAGTATTTTACGACAAGTGAAGTCGGAGATGCGCTTCGCCGGCTGCCACCGGTAAAACTAGAAGTGGCGTCTGTGCAATCTTCAGTGAATATCAGCATGGCCTGCCGAGGAATGGTGCCCATTCCCATAGCCGGAAACCTAACGCTGCCAGACTTTATTAAGGGTGCCTTCAATCAGGAATTTATGGCGGCTGGTTTTGATAGTTTTGCGCAGTCGGATGGTGCGGATGATGGCGTCAAGCTCGAGATCGACATTAAGCTCGCATAATTTGCGTCCATGGCCCGGGTTACGAATGGATGGTGGGCCTTTCTCATTACGGTGCGGAACCCGGCAACAGGCTACGAATACGATGTGGCAGCCCGGTATGATTTTGCCACCGCCTACGATGGAGTTGTGGCTTGCACCAATACGGGGTTGGCGCTCACCCCTTCTGTTCAGAAACTTGTTCAGACAACGGTATCAAACGAAAAGTTTTTTGACCTCATCAGTCAGTAGTGAATACCGGCTCGCATAGAATTTCTGTTTTAACAGACCGTGCCACGAAGCATTCTCCGTGTGCTTCGTGGTGCATGGTTCCGGCCTGGTTTTCGGTGGGCCGCGTGTCGCCGCCGTAGTGAACTGTCGGGCGAAGCGTGACTCGCGTAATGGCCAGTTTACCATCTTCTGCTTTGTCCATAATCCCAATGGCGTCGTCTTTGTAGCTGTCGACAATGAACCCGCGCTTGGCGGCGATGGACAGAAAAAACAGCATGTGACAACTGGATAGGCTGGCCACGAAGGCTTCTTCCGGATCAACCGCCGCTTCTTCTGACATGGGCGCTGGAACAAAATGAGGCGATGGCGAAGCGGGCACCTCAGTGCCACCATCGAATGTCCACGTATGTACCCGGCTGTACGTGTTGTCTGGGAAGTAAGCGCCATTGCGGGCCCAAGACACCACTGCACTGAATTCAAACACCAAAACACCTCCGGTCCGATTCAACTAAGTCACTCAAACGCGTCGCTCACAATTGTGACCCACCAGACTCTATTTGAGTAGCCCGAAAGGTGGTTTACTGTTTTGCAATTCGACTCTGTGGCAGAGCATAAAGGGGCGTTCAGATGGCGTTAGGACGACGGTCTATCTTGGCAGGTGCAGCAGGGCTCGCTGCGGCACGCCTGAAGTATGGCCGCCTTATTCGCGAGGCTGCCGCCGATGAAGATGTAGACGCAGAAGTCCTGATTATCGGGGCCGGCGCCTCGGGTGGGGCCGCGGCCTGGCGGCTGGCATCCAAAGGCGTCAAGGTTGTGTGTCTCGAGCAAGGTGAATGGCTCGACTATTTAGAAAGCCCAACCATCGACGACGATTGGGAGGTGGCTCGCCAGCGGGAATGGAATCCCAACCCCAATGTTCGGGGTCTCGCAGCCGACTACCCCATCAACGACGACGACACCGTTATTAAACCAATGATGTACAACGCGGTCGGCGGCACGACGATCCTGTGGTCCGGTCATGCCCCACGCTTTCATCCGTCTGATTTTAAAACGCAGTCTTTGGATGGCGTCGGTAATGATTGGCCGCTGACCTATTGGGATCTCGAACCTTACTATGATCTGAACGATAAAATGTCCGGTGTCTCTGGGCTCCATGGTGATCCGGGCAACCCGCCCCGATCCCCCCGCCCTTTATCGCCGTTGCCCATTGGCAAAGGGGCCGCTCGTTTGGGCTCTGCCATGGATGAACTCGGTTGGCATTGGTGGCCCAATGACGCCCACATTTATTCATCTGCTTACGGCGAAGAAACCGGCGACTGCAGCAATTGTGGTCCCTGCGAATTGGCCTGTCCGGTGCGAGCTAAAGCCAGTACCGATGTCACTTATTGGCCTAAGGCGCTGGATGCTGGCGCACGCCTCATCTCCAATGCTCGCGTGTTTGACATAGAAACCGATGACACTGGCGCAGCCATTGGTGCCGCGTACTATGATCGCAATGGTGTGGTGCGCCGCGTGCGTGCGAGCAAGGTGATTGTCGCTGCCAATGGGATCGGTACGCCGCGACTGCTTCAGCTCTCGGCCTCTAAGAAGCACCCCGACGGATTAGCAAACAGCTCTGACCAAGTTGGTCGCAACCTAATGCTTCATCCGGTGGCTGTTGTCACTGGGGTGTTTGACGAAAACCTCGAAGGTTACAAGGGCGCGACGGCCAATTGCATAACCAGTCAGGAGTTTTACGAGACCCAGTCCGATCGGAATTTCCAGCGCGGCTATATGTTGCAGTTCTTGCGTAGTTTCGGTCCAGTGATCACGGCGCTTAGTGGGTATGGCGTCCCCATCTCGTGGGGGAAGGGGCATCAACGTCGCTTGCTCGAGGTGTTTAATCATACGGCCACCGCCGGCATTGTGTGTGAGGACATTGCCGATCCCAATAACCGCATTACGCTGGATAGCGCGCTCTCCGATAGCAACGGCATCCCCTCACCGCGCATGGCGTATACGTTGAGTGAGAACTCAAAAAATATGATCGCTCACGGCATCGCCAAAAGCACCGAGATCATGGAGGCCGCCGGAGCAAAAGAAGTGCACGCCATCGAAATGGTTGAGCAAGCCGGGTGGCATCTTATGGGCACTGCCCGCATGGGCGATAATCCTGAGACCGCGGTCCTCAACAAATGGAACCAGGCCCACGACGTGAAGAATTTGTTTGTCATTGATGGCAGCGCCTTTGCGACGGCTGCTGCTGTGAACCCCACGAACACGCTGCAAGCGTTGGCGCTCCGGGCGGCGGATCACATTATTGCAACGCGGCGGGAGTTGTAGACATGACAGACTCTCGGAATAGCACTGAAGTTAAAACAGCGGCGCTTCTCAGCACGCTCGTCCCGGCAGAAGATGGTTTTCCCGCAGCTGGAGAATTGGATATCCCAGGCGCCTTTGCAAAAGACGTGGCGGCTGATGGCAATGAGGCCCTGGTTGAGCAATTGCTCAAAGCGTTACCTGACGACTTTGCAGACCAGTCCGATGCAAACCGCGAAAATGTTTTGAAATCGATCGAAGCAGATCAGTCCGCCGTCTTTGGTAGTGTGCTGCGTCATGTGTACAACGCCTACTACACAAACCCGACCGTGCGTGAGGTGTTGGAAAAAGCCGAAGGCTATCCAGCGCGACCGCCGTTATATGCTGGATATGAGATGGACACTTTCGATCCTGAAAGCTTGACCGTTCAGCGCAAAAGAAAACCGTTCTGGCGTAAGGCGTAATTCTTACTCAAGTGGGGGCAAGGCCAGGTGGCTTTGGCCCGCGCTTAGCCATAGGGCGAGCATGCGTGAAACCCACTTACGAAAAAGATATGACCCGCGCGCATTTCAACCGCGACAGTCATACGCGTAAGCGCCACACTCAACCCTAACGACACGTATATAGGAAGGCATATACAATGCTCAGGTATGCAGTTGCACTTTCAGCGACTCACCTTTTGATCGCAACAGTTTCACCTCACGATGCTTTTGCTGCTCAAACCAGCCCGTTGTCTGAAACGTTCATTGCGGGTGACTCGCTTACGCCGATGGAGTTTGCTGCTTGGGATGTATCTACTGATGCTGGATCTCAAACGCACACTGTGCGCGGGCAGTTGGCGGTCGATCAAGCGCCCTCAGAGGCGTCCCGCTATACGCAGAAGTCCTATGTCTTTCCCACAGGCTCTATTCACGTCCTTGAGTTTAAAAAAGATCATGGCGGCATGCGGCATGCCCTGACGGATGAAACCACCCTGTACATGCTCAAAGGTGAAGGTCAGGTCGAGGTGGCTGGGAAGGTTGTATCCATCAAAGAAAAAGATGTGGTGAGTCACCCGTCTGGCACCTTGCGCGGCGATGGCGATGCAACGGTTGTTCTTTGGGTTGTCACTGGCACCAAAAACAACGCCAAACCTATGGTGGTGCGCGCAGCTGACACAACGTTTGGTCAAATGGGATACTGGTACAAACCGGATGGGGAGCGTGTGCTTGTCACCACAGCCGAAGAGTTGAAAGACGCACCGGCCAATGCCATCCGCCTCGACATGACGAACTATGCCTTTGACGGCAACGGGCTTGTGGTCACAAAAAACTATAAGAGCGGCCCGACTAATAAAACCCGAGGAGATCGAGATGCTCTCCTCTATATCGTGTCAGGTCAGATGAATTTCTTTCAAGATGATATCGATGTCATCGCCGGACCAGGCGACGCTATTCGCGAAACCGCTGGGCGGTATCACAACTGGATACGGTTGGAGGATTCCTCATTTCTAGGCATCGGCACCGCGCCGTTGGTTGCCCTCGAACCGGATGCACAAAGCGATTATTGAGTGGCCGGTTCTAGAAACGCTGGTTTGGGCTTTCCGTCGCGGCGGACCTTTTAGACTCTCTGAATAAACACAGAGGAAAAGGCCAGCAAAAGGTCACGGCTGAGCACATCCATGTATATGAAGGGGGGGGCAAGCTATCGTGAGTATTATTAAACCCAAGTGGGCTGATCGTTAATTTTATAATGGAATGGTCACCGTCTAAAAGACTAAGCTAATGAGCAGACAGAAATTGATTAGGCGGTGGCATGAAAAAGTTATTTTTCATAAGTTCAAGCGGGAGCATGGCAACACAGTGGCTGAGTCAGTTACTCTCGGCTGGTTCAAAGATAAAATGTTTCCACGGTCTTGTAGGGCTGCAACCCCAACACGATGCAAACCGTGATTCGTTGTCAGCCCTTTCTTTAGCGAAGCAATGGGGGGATGCCAACAGCGTCGAGTATGTCGGGATGAACCATTTGAGTGGAAACCATGGTGTTCAAGGCTTGGGCGCGTGCAACTCACTCGGGGCCCAATTTTGCGCTCTGGTGCGGGATCCAATAGTCGTGACAGATTCTCAGAATCAAGAGAAATTGAAATTGGGAAACACTACTGCCACGAAGCAAGAGGAAACCTTTCAAAAGATTAGAAGCATCCCTGAGATAGCCGCAATAGTGAACCTGAACGAACGCTCAGACATTGTATTTTTCCAATGCGCGGAGTCAGCTATCGGTCACCTTCTTGAAATAGAAGTAAGTAATATCGAAACGTTCAAATTTGAAGACTACACGGTAGCCTATTCTGAGATTAGGAGATTGATTAGCTTCATTACTAACGGCCAGATAACGGATGACGATAATATTGCAACTGCTTTCGAGACATTAGGAAAGAAGAACACTCATCGTAAAAGAAGCATTGGAGTTGAGGATACCTGGAAAAGCCAATGGTCCGCCAAGCAACGACAAATATTTATACGGCTTTGGCGGTATATTTTAGGCGACTACCCTAAGGGAACTGTTAATTACCCCGTTGCTGAGAGCTTGATTCAAGCGGGTTAAAAAATGGCCGTCTAGGTCACCAAATTCCAGCGTTGCACCAGCTATAATCAAAGCCTCGGACGCTGTTCTTCACCATGCTGATAAGTCTCATAGAACATGAAGTTTAATCAGTATTTGATTTTGTTCTAAAAGCCATTTCTAGATTTAGGCTTTTTGGCAAACTAGATATTTGTTTAGGCGGCGCCCCCCACAAATCTTCCCCGGAGTAGTAAACTTTTTTACTCTCGGTATCAGCAATCCATACGCCCTTGCCTGTTGAAAGTACGGAATCTTCAAGGTGATGATTTCCCGTCAATAGCGTTGCTTTCCGGCGAGGGTTTGCTGCGAGCCTACGATACTCTTCTTCTAACATTCGACGCCGTTTTTCAGCGTAGGAGAAAATCTCTGCGTCAATAAGGTTTTGTTTTTCTATTCTGGCCCCAAATTCGCAACGTAATTCATCTTTAATTTTAATATGCGGATTGACCTTGCCGCGTTGTACGAGGAACGATGGTGACCCGTTCACCGACGCGATCACGCTCATCATCTGGGCTATGTATTCGGTTGTCGTTACATATTTGAAATTTGATAGCCTGTTGATTGCAAGGTCCGATGGTTTTTCGGCGTTACTGTCACTTCCTAATAGACCCCACGCCATTTTATTATGATGGGCGTGTCGCTCAAGAAAGTCAGTAAAGAGACCTTTGTCGGCCAGCGCACTTGCTTCCGTCGCGCGATACTTCCAGAAATATTGAGATAAGACGCGGTCTATAGGGTCACGAATGACCGAGATGATTGACAAATTAGTGCCAAAAAATTCGTGATATCCGTACTTGGTATGTCCGCTTAAGATCCATGGCATGGGGTTCAATTGCTCTGGCTTTGGTTTTTCAACACCCTCCTCTTGTTTAAGGATTTGGCCAAAACGTTTGCCCAGTGCCAACGCCAGTGTTCTCAGGGATGCGTTAACGGACGTGCCCCCAGTCTTGCTAAAATGATAAAAGTAGAGCTGCTGATCTTCGTTGCCACTATCGCATTCAAATGACTCGATGCGCATTGATTGATTGAAAATGAGGTCTTTGGTGATGGCGATTTCCATCGAGTGCTTTTCCTACGTTTTCAACACGCTTTCCGCATGTGTTGTTTAGTCAACCAAGCTTACCGATGAACTGCCCTTACTTCGGTAGAGTTTCTATTGCAACATCCCCGCACCTGTCTTCTTGCATCTAATTTGCCATGGATGTCCCTCTCTGAAGTCTCCATATCACAAAAGCCGATTCAGAAGATGGGTAGAAAGATGGGTAAGGTAGTTAATAAATACATAAGTCATTGTTATTATTGTATTTATTAGAAGTAATGGCGGAGAGGGTGGGATTCGAACCCACGGTCCGCTCGCACGGACAACGGTTTTCGAGACCGCCCCATTCGACCACTCTGGCACCTCTCCGCAGCTGTATCTATTGGCCTCGGGTCGAAAGCGCGCGGACCGTACAGGAAGGCTGATCACCCTGCAATTGTCAGAACTAGGCTTTTGGCGGTTTTTCAGTGTTTTGTCGACCAAGTATCTAGCGCTATAAAGAGGCTGAAAGGCGCTGATTTGCTTGATAAATAAGGCAAAATCGCTTCTAAAGGCGTTGACTCGGCGACGCGGGTGAGTATATTCCCGCCCAACCGCGCGGGCTCTGGCCCGCCGTTTTCGTTTTTCGGAAGATCAATTATGCACGCAGTAATTAAGACCGGCGGTAAACAGTACCGTGTAGCCAAGGATGATGTGATCACTGTCGAGAGCCTTAAGGGCGACGCCGGTGCAGCCGTCACATTTGATGAAGTGCTTATGGTTGGCGACAAAATCGGCACCCCCCATGTTGAGGGCGCTGCTGTCCAAGGCAAGATTGTTGAGCAAGCCCGCGGCGACAAGATCGTGGTGTTCAAGAAGAAGCGCCGCCAGGGTTATGTTCGTAAAGCTGGTCATCGCCAGGATCTCACAGTTGTGCAGATTACTGATGTCGGCGGAGCAGCGAAGAAAAAGGCACCGGCCAAAAAGGCTGCGGCTAAAAAAGACGATGCGGTAGACGCATCCGCTGAAGACAGCAAGTAGGAGACTGACTCATGGCGCATAAAAAATCAGGTGGTAGTTCCCGTAACGGCCGCGACTCACCGGGTCAGCGGCTTGGCGTCAAAAAGTTCGGCGGCGAGAACGTTATTCCTGGCAACATCATCATTCGTCAGTGCGGTACCAAGTGGCACCCGGGCGAAAACGTTGGGCTTGGCCGGGACTTCACAATCTTTGCTTTAACTGAAGGCAAAGTCAGTTTCCGTAAAGGATACAAGGGACGTACCTTCGTGTCCGTCGACCCGGCGAGCTAACGCATCTAACTGCGACGTTCCGTCACCAGACAAAGTTATGCGAGGGGAATGGACGTCCATTCCCCTTTTTCTTTGTTTCATCGTGATGAGAGTTCGGCAGACCAACCATGAAGTTTCTTGATCAAGCCAAGGTCTTCGTAAAAAGCGGCAAGGGCGGCAACGGTTGCGTTGCGTTCCGTCGCGAGAAGTACATCGAGTACGGCGGTCCGAACGGCGGCGACGGCGGTCGTGGCGGTGACATCGTTTTTTACACAGACGCTAATCTCAATACGCTGATCGACTTTCGCTACAAGCAGCATTTTAAAGCGCCTGTCGGGCAAGACGGCCAGGGCAAAGATCGTGCAGGTAAGGGTGGTAAGAACTTGCGCATCGCTGTGCCCATCGGTACAGAAATCTTAGCGGAAGACCGTGAGACTGTATTGGTCGACTTGACCGAAGCCGATCAAGAAATCGTCTTGCTTGAAGGTGGCAATGGCGGCTGGGGCAATACTCGTTTTAAAAGTTCAACCAACCAAGCGCCTCGCAATGCGAACCCTGGGCACCTGGGGGAAGAGCGCTGGCTCTGGCTGCGTCTCAAGTTAATCGCCGATGTCGGATTGGTCGGGCTGCCTAATGCTGGGAAGTCGACATTTCTTTCTATTGTCACCAGTGCGCGGCCCAAAATTGCGAATTATCCATTTACGACGCTGCATCCCAACTTAGGGGTCGCCTATCTCGATGGTCGTGAAATGGTATTAGCTGATATTCCTGGCCTCATCGAAGGGGCCCATGAAGGCTCAGGATTAGGCACACGCTTTCTCGGTCATATTGAGCGGTGTCGTGCCTTACTCCATCTCATCGACGGAACCGCCGATGATGTCGTGGACTCCTTTAGAACGGTGCGTGCAGAGTTGGCAGCCTACGGTGCTGGTCTTGATGAAAAGACCGAGATTGTTGCGCTCAACAAATGCGATTCGATTTCTGATGAAGAAATCGCTGAGAAAACAGCTGCTCTGAAAGCCGCGGGTATTGCGCACGTGTTTGAACTGTCTGGTATTTCTGGTCAGGGCCGAACCGAAATTTTACGTGCGCTGTTTGAGACAGTTCCTGCCAATCGTAAAGTGACTGACGAAGAGGACGCGCCGGAGGCAGTTCCATGGACGCCCTGAATACGCCCAATATCGTTAAGGCCGAGCGTGTTGTTGTAAAGATCGGTTCGGTGTTGCTGGTCGACGAAACGACCGGCGCTTTGCACCGGCCTTGGCTTGACGCCGTGTGCGATGACATCGCGGCTATGCGCGCGCGCGGTCAGGATGTTGTGATTGTAACATCTGGTGCCATTGCCATCGGTCGCGGCCCTCTTAACCTCACCAACCAAAGTTTGCGTTTGGAAGAGAAGCAGGCTGCCGCGGCGACAGGGCAAGTGCGGCTGACTCAGGCCTATCAAGAATCACTGGGTCGGCATGACTTGACCGTGGCTCAGGTCTTGATGACTGTTGATGATACGGAAGACCGCCGCCGTTTTCTTAATGCGCGAACAACATTGGATACACTGTTGCGTCTCGGTGCAGTGCCAGTGATTAATGAGAACGATACGGTAGCAACCACTGAAATTCGGTTTGGTGATAACGACCGTCTCGCGGCTCGTGTCGCGGCCATGATCGGCGCTGATGCTTGTGTGTTGTTGTCGGATGTAGACGGTTTGTATACCGCTGACCCAACAGGCAACCCAGATGCCAAGCACATCTCCGAGATAAAGGTCGTTGATGACTCGGTGCGCGATATGGCGGCGGCTGCTAAGCCTGGTCATGGGACTGGCGGCATGGTTACGAAACTGATGGCCGCGGATATCTGTATGTCGGCTGGCTGCCACATGGCGATCGCTCTTGGCACAGTCAACAATCCCCTTTCAGCGCTGGAGAACGGGGCGCAATGCACCTGGTTTATCAGCGCGGCAGAGCCTCGAGCGGCCAGAAAAACTTGGATCGCAGGGACCCTCAACCCGACTGGAACCGTGGTTATTGATGATGGTGCCGCGAAGGCGTTGGCTGAGGGTAAGAGTTTGCTTCCTGCTGGAGTCGCGGATGTTAAGGGTAACTTTGAGCGTGGCGATGCGGTTGCGGTTTCCGATAACACAGGTCGGATTTTGGGCAAGGGACTAAGCGCGTTCTGTGCCGACGACGTGAGGCGTATCAAGGGGCTTCGCTCTGATGCGTTAGAGGGTGTTCTCGGATATCAGGGTCGATCAGAAGTCGTTCATCGAGACGATCTCGTTCTTGATGCGTGAGGTTGGACTATAATAGGCGGTGTGACGGAGTCTTCTTGGACTACCGGCACCGACGAGGAGAAACGCCATGGATGGCGCGGGACAAACAGATACAGTGGGTGACAACATTGACGCCGTTATGGAGGCGGTCGGCAGAGATGCTGTTGCGGCGTCACGCGAGCTGGCCAATGTTCCGGCCGAGACAAAGAACGCTGCTCTTCTGGCAGCGGCTACGTCTCTCCGCGCAGATTCGTCTGCCCTCATTGCTCAGAACACAATCGACATGGATGCCGGCCGTACCAAGGGCCTGACCGCAGCGCTGATGGACCGGCTTGAGCTGAACGAAGACCGTATCGAAGGAATGGCTAGGGGGCTCGAAGCGGTTGCTGGCCTTAAAGATCCCGTCGGCGAAATCATCGCTGATTGGGAACAGCCCAGTGGCCTAAAAATCGAACGCGTTCGTATGCCTTTGGGCGTGATTGGCGTTATTTATGAATCTCGTCCCAACGTGACCGCAGATGCCGGTGCGCTGTGCTTGAAAGCGGGTAACGCTTGTATTTTAAGGGGCGGATCAGAGAGCTTTCATAGTTCGCGTGCCATTTTGGCCTGCTTGCACAAAGGTCTTGCTGAAGCAGGCCTTCCGGAGGCGTGTATCCAAATGGTACCGACGACAGATCGTGCAGCTGTGGGTAAAATGTTGGTCATGACGGATTATATCGACGTCATTGTGCCTCGTGGCGGTCAGTCATTAACGGAACGCGTGATGCGCGAGAGTCGCGTGCCGACCTTCCAACACCTCGTTGGGTTGTGTCACACGTACATCCACGAGGATGCGGATGCAGATAAGGCGCGTCGTGTTGCATTGAATGCCAAAATGCGGCGTACAGGGATTTGCGGCGCGATGGAAACGCTTCTGGTGGATCGCGCCGTTGTTAATTCAGTTCTACCTCTCATCCTTGAAGACCTAATAGCGGCAGGGTGTGAAGTGCGTGGTGATGAATCGGTACAGGCCATAAACGAAAAAGTTGTCGCAGCGACGGATGTGGATTGGGATACTGAATACCTAGATGCCATTGTGTCCGTCAAAATGGTCGCTGACGTTGACGAAGCTATTGCCCATATCAATACGCACGGCTCTGAGCATACCGACGCCATCATCACTGAGAACGCTCAGGCCGCCGAAGACTTCATGAATGGACTCTCTAGCGCGATTGTTATGCACAATGCATCGACACAATTTGCCGACGGCGGGGAATTCGGTATGGGCGCTGAGATCGGGATTGCCACTGGGAAGATGCATGCTCGCGGCCCGGTCGGCGTCGAGCAGCTAACGACTTTTAAGTACAAGGTGCGTGGCGATGGCACGACGCGAGCCTGAGGCACGGGTGTAGAAATGTTCATGCCATCACGGTGGGGGGACAGCCGCCGTATAAAAATTGGCCTGCTTGGCGGGTCTTTTAACCCAGCGCATGAGGGTCACCTTCACATTAGTCTCGAGGCTAAGAGACGGCTAGGCCTAGACCAAGTGTGGTGGTTGGTGAGCCCACAAAACCCCCTAAAACCTACCAAAGGCATGGCGGGGCTTGATGAGCGTGTCTCAACAGCGCAGTCCATGGGCTTGCCGCCTTGGATTAAAGTGACGGACATCGAGCGTGGATTGGGTTCTGATCGAACCTGGAAAACCCTAGATCTTCTAAAGCGGCGATTCCCCAAAGCGCAGTTCGTGTGGCTTATGGGTGCCGATAATCTGACGCAAATCCCGGCATGGTCACGATGGTCAAGAATATTTAAAACTGTCCACGTTGCAGTTTTCGACCGTTCGCCTTATTCTCATAAGGCGTTGTCCGGAATGGCTTCGTGGCGGTTCGCTTCTCGTCGGCTGCGCGCTTCAAAGCCACTCGCTTTGTGGCAAAAGACACAGCCCATGTGGGTTTATGTGTCGCAACGACAGCACAGTGCATCGTCTTCAGAAATTCGGTCTCACTACAATGACTAGCACCTCAGGTGCCAAGGCCGGCGTAATGGACCCACAGGGGGAGTTGATCATTAACTCACCACATACTCCGGTCGACCTGGAGCAAATGGTCGAATGCATCGAAGCATCCCTAGAGGATGATCAAGCCTTAGACATGGTAACTATCGACCTTGTCGGCAAAACCTCCATCGCAGACCGAATGATAGTCGCGTCGGGCAATTCAGGGCGCCTTGTGAGCGCTATGACGGAACATATTGTTGAAAAGCTGAAGGCGCTTGGCATTTACCCCAAGACTGAGGGGCGGGCGCAAAGCGATTGGATTTTGATCGATGCTGGCGACGTCATCATTCATCTGTTCAGGCCAGAAGTGCGTGCCTTCTATAATATCGAAAAGATATGGGCTCTCTCTCCTGAGACTGAAGAGAAAAACGAACCGTCTGTCCAAACCGCATAGTCATTCAACGTCTTTGTCTATGCTGATATCACGCGAGCCTGAGCAATGAACATCATCGTTGCCGCTGTTGGTCGGCTGCGCTCAGGGCCAGAGCAGACGCTAATCGACTCCTATACTAAAAGGTTGCCGTGGACCGTCGACGTCCGTGAAATTGAAGCGCGTGCAAAGAACGACCATGCTGCACAAGCCAAGCAAGAGGCGGATGGCTTGCTTGCCGCGATTCCAGTAGGTGCAAAAATCGTGTGTTTAGACTCTCGTGGCAAAGCGCTCGATAGCGAAAAGTTTGCAAATCAGCTCGGGCAATGGCGGGACGATGGCGAAAGAACGCTCGCCGTTGTTATCGGGGGCGCGGATGGCTTGGGCGCAGAGGTCGTGAATAAAGCCCATTTGGTATTGTCGTTTGGGTCTGTCACTTGGCCGCATATGTTGGTGCGTGTTTTGGTGGCGGAACAATTGTATCGCGCCCATTGCATTCTTACTGGTCACCCTTATCACCGCGGTCACTAACCTCACTAGGTCTATGAAATTATGACTGATTCCGCATCACCCTGGCGCCTCACTTACACAGGTGTAAATTTGGATCGGGCTGCCGCTGTCCGGCCGGTCGAATCAGATGTTGAACGCCTGCGTGTCAGTGAAGCTGCGAGAGTTCTGCCAATCTGGAATGGGAATCATCTATTCGACATCCATGAAGGCGGCGCGCGGTATATTTCCTCTGGCGATGCGACTCACCTGGGTGGGTCTGCGTTAGATTTTATTTTCCTTGGATTGTCTAATGAAACGCCTTGGTTTGCTCTGAGCGTCCATGGCGAAGAGGCCCCAGACCACCCTGAGATTGATGGTGTGTTTGAGCCGTTGCATGCGCGGGTTGGATCTTTAGACGCGGATCAGGCGGCGATGATGGCTTACGCCCGGGGTATGGTCCTGTGGCATGCGAATCACCTGCATTGTGGTCGGTGCGGTGCGCCTACCGAATCGCGAGACGGTGGGCATATCCGGCGTTGCTCTGATCCGGATTGCGGCTATCGTGCCTTTCCAAGAACCGATGCTGCCGTCATCACGCTTGTCGAACATCCGGATGGGCAACAGTGTCTGCTTGGCCGTCAGAGCCGCTGGCCAGACGGTATGTATTCCGTTGTTGCTGGATTCGTTGAACCGGGAGAATCCCTTGAAGAGTGCGTGATCAGGGAAGTAAAAGAAGAAACTGGCGTGCTCGTTAAGGACGTCGTCTACCAAGCGTCTCAGCCGTGGCCCTTTCCATCGTCCCTGATGCTCGGATTCAACGCCAAGGCCACGACGACAGAATTCAATCCTGACGACGACGAGTTGGACGATATCCGGTGGGTCACCCGTGAGGATTTAAAGTTTTATGGAGAAATGGGCGACGAAACGCCTGGCCCGAAGTTACCGAACCGACACTCCATCGCTCGGATGCTGCTTGAGAATTGGCGCGCCGAAAAATAGACGTGTCTAATCGTCTTCCGGTGTTGTGGACTCCAGTCGATATGGTTGAGCTGGATAGGTGCCGAGTATTTTCAATTCCTTGGAATAGAACGCCAATTCTTCAAGAGCGAGCTTGACTGACCGGTCGTCAGGGTGCCCTTCGATATCCGCATAAAATTGAGCGGCGGTGAAATGTCCGTCCACCAAATAACTTTCTAACTTAGTGATGTTCACGCTGTTGGTGGCGAACCCGCCGAGGGCTTTGTACAACGCGGCTGGTACGCTTCGAACGCGAAACACGAAAGAGGTGACCACAGTGTTGTCATCCAAGGGTGGGATAACCGGGTCACGGGCCATCACAATAAAGCGGGTCGTATTGTGCTCGGCGTCTTCGATTCCTGATGCCAGTGTTTCTAGACCATAGATTTCGGCAGCCAGTGAGGACGCGATCGCAGCAACAGTAGTGTCCCCGCGCTCTGCAACATCTTTGGCGGCGCCTGCTGTGTCACCGGCTGTGACCTGTGTCAGTCCGTGCTCGCGAATGAATGTTCGACATTGAGATAATGCTGGGAGCTGACTCTCGATCGTTTTTAGGCCTTCCAATGTCGCTCCCTTAACAGCGAGCAAGTGATGGTTCACCCGTTGAAAATGTTCGCCGACAATATGAAGTCCTGAGTCAGGAAGGATATGGTGAATGTCGGCAATCCGCCCCATGACCGAATTCTCAACTGGAATCATGCCATAGAGGGCGTCGCCATCTCTGACGGCTGCGAAGGCTTCATCGAATGTTGCACACGGCAACGGCGTCATGTCCGGGTAGGCGGATTGGCAAGACATATGCGAATTCGCGCCGAGAACGCCCTGAAAGGAGATTGTATTCGCGGGGTTTGATTTGGATGTCATAGGAGCAGCTCTGGGACCAGCTAAGACGCTAGAATACGTCTAGCCCGTTCAAGGTCGGCGGGAGTATCGACGCCGAACGGAACAGTGTCAACGAGACCGGCTGAGATGCGCATGCCGTTTTCCAGGGCACGTAATTGTTCGAGACGCTCGCGAATCTCTAGTCCGCCTGGTTGTAGGGATACGAAGCGCTTTAGGGCGTCGCGTGTGTATGCGTATATCCCGATGTGGTGGTATAGCGGTCCGTCTCCGGACGGGATCGCGCTTCTGCTGAAGTACAAAGCTGGCGCGCAGCTTTTGTCGCCCGAAAAATCGACAGCGACTTTCACAACGCTTGGATTGTTGATTTCATCGGGATCCGTGATCTTTGAAACTAAGGCTCCAATGTCTGCTTGCCCTTCTCTCAGTGCTTCAACGGCAGCTTGTACGAGTCGTGGTTCCAGAAACGGTAGGTCTCCCTGGACATTAACAATGCAATTATAGGTTCCGTCCGGATCAAAGGATTGCGCGGCTGACCAGACTCTGTCCGAACCGCTTGGCAGGTCTGGGTCCGTCATGATCGTTGTTCCGCCAGCCCGTTCGACGGTATCCGCAATGGCTTTATCGCCACAGGCCACTAAAACTGGTCCGATATCGGCCTCAACGGCTCGGCGCCAGACGTGTATGATCATCGGATCATCGCCGATGAGAGCCAAAGGCTTGTCTGGCAGGCGAGATGAGGCCAAACGCGCCGGAATGACAACTAAAGTTCCGTTCTGTGTCATGGCTAAATCAGCCCCTTTTTAATAACTATTCGCATCGTATCCCTTTTTTGCCCAAGTCACGGAAAGGCTTCACTTTTTTGCCTGAGACCGGGATAATAGGCAAACGTACAGGATACATGTTGAGATTCACCGCTGAACCCTTTATGGGAAAAGCGAATGTTACCCGCTGGGAACCGAAAAATGTCTGAAAAACCGTCACCCGACAAGTTCAAGTCCAACTCCGCCATGATGGCTGGCTTTGCCGCGATCTGGCTCACCGTTGGAGCAAATGAAGTCAGTCACTTCCTGGTGCCGGGAGACGAGGGTGTTGAAACCTTCGGATATGAGATTGAAATTC
This sequence comes from uncultured Rhodospirillaceae bacterium, assembly GCA_943787205.1. Lineage (GTDB taxonomy): Bacteria > Pseudomonadota > Alphaproteobacteria > Rhodospirillales > Rhodospirillaceae > WLXB01. The sequence continues at coordinate 132,862 of CALSLN010000008.1, read as the reverse complement.
CCGAGGGCTTTGGCGCTGGTAGTGGTGGCGAAGTTGTCGATGAGGGTATTGTTGACGTTAAGCCATTGTTGGCTGCGGCGAGTGTCTCAGATGGCGCGAAGGTGGCGAAGAAGTGTCAGTCCTGCCACACCTTTGATGCAGGTGAGCGCAATGGAACGGGCCCGAACCTACACAACATTGTTGGCGCTACTCTTGCGACCCATGATCGTGGCGACTTCAAGTTGTCCGAATCGATTCTTGCCGGTGCAGATGTTTGGACCTATGACGCGTTGAACGCCTATCTGGAAGATCCAAAAAGTGTCGCGCCTAAGGGCACGATGTCTTTTATCGGTCTTCGTAAGCCGAAGGATCGCGCCAGTGTCATCAAGTTCCTGATGAGTAAAACCGATAGCCCACCGGAAGTTGTTTTGGATGCGGTTGAAGCCGCGATTGAAGAAACAGCTGAAGCGGCTGAGGGTGTTATGGATGCAGCTGGTGACGCCATGGACTCAGTGGAAACACCGTAACAGTATCTCCATATGTCAGAAGCCGTTCAGGCAGAGGCGTTTGTTGCATTAGCACACAGGCTTGCTGATGCGGCGTCCGAGATAACGCTTCCCTACTTTCGAACGAACCTCACCATTGAAGATAAGTCGGATGAGAGTCCCGTCACGCGGGCTGATCGTGAGACCGAGGCTGCGTTGCGCCGTCTAATCAATGAGGCTTTTCCGGATCACGGAATCATTGGCGAAGAATACGGCGCGGAAAAAGAAGACGCAGAGTTCGTATGGGTGCTCGATCCGATCGACGGCACCGTTTCCTTTATTAACGGCGTGCCTCTGTTCACGACGATCGTCGGTGTCCTGAAGGACGGCGTGCCGTGGCTTGGTTTGGTGGATCAGCCTGTTTTGAAAGACCGATGGTCTGGTGGAGCCGGTTTGGCGACAACGCTGAACGGCGCGCCAGCTAACGTGCGGCCCTGTGATAGCCTTGATCGCGCGTCTGTCTACATTACGGCGCCTGACTTTTTTACAGCAGAAGAACTCATCTGCGTCGATCGACTAACCGAGGCCGTCAAGCTACGCCGATTCGGCGGTACTGATTGTTACCACTACGGCATGGTTGCTAGCGGATGGACGGACGTGGCTTGCGAAAAACTTAGTGTTTATGAGTTCGGAGCCATGGTGCCGATTATTGAAAGTGCTGGAGGCGTCATGACCGATTGGTCGGGCGCCCGTTTGACCGGCACAGCCGAGCGCCAAGTTTTGGCGTCCGGAGATCGCCGTGTACATGACGCGGCTGTCAACGTTCTCTCACAGGAGTCTGCATAACGTGACACTCATCAAAATTGATCCGCGTCACTTTCTCAGTGTATGCATCACCGCCGCCCTATTTGTTGGAGCGGCACCGGTTTCAGCTGAGTACGATAAGCATGTGCACGGCTTTGCTCTTCATGGCGCACCAAAGTACGGCCTTGATTTCAAGCACTTTGACTACGTTAATCCAAATGCACCGAAGGGTGGAAAAATCACGCTTCGGGCTACATCGTCTTCTTTTGATTCTCTGAATCCCTTTGTTTTAAAAGGGACACCTGCCGCGGGCCTTGCGGCCTTATACCAACACGGCGCTTTGCCCGGAATTTACCCGGTCATTTCAGAGGGGCTGGTGGTTGGCAGTTTAGATGAGCCCTTTACGGTATACGGGCTTATCGCGGAATCTATAGAAGTACCCAAAGACCGATCTTACGTTCGCTTTCGTTTACGGCCAGAAGCACGCTTTCAAGACGGCACACAAATCACCGTCGGCGACATCATTTTTTCCTTCGATATTTTGATGACGGAAGGTCAACCGCTTTATCAATCTTATTACGGTGATGTTGATCGCGTAGAAAAGACGGGCGATCGAGAAGTCACCTTCTTTTTTAAGTCGGATGGCAACACCGAATTGCCTTTGATTATCGGTCAAATGCCCGTTCTGTCGGAAGCCTACTGGGCGGACAAAGAGTTTTCTGAAGGCGGGCTTGTCGGTGCACTGGGTAGTGGCCCGTATCGCATTAAAGATTTTGAGGCAGGTCGTTTTGTTGAGTACGAGCGGGTCGAGAATTATTGGGGTGCTGACCTGCCTACCAACGTCGGTAGATTTAACTTTGATGTTGTTCGGTTCGACTATTATCGCGATGAGACCGTTGGTTTCGAGGCCTTTCTTGCTGGTGAATATGACATTCGATACGAGAATTCAGCCCGGAACTGGGCCATTGGTTATGATGGCAGGGATTTAGACAGCGGCCGCATCATTAAAGAGTCTTTTGAAGATTTCACGCCCGTTGGCATGCAGGGTTTTGTCTACAATACCCGCCGCGCGATGTTTGCAGATAAGCGTGTGCGCCAGGCGTTAGCTTATGCCTTTGATTTTCCTTGGACTAATAAGACGATTTTCTACGACCAGTACAGGCGGACTCGGAGCTATTTCCAAAATTCTGAACTGGGTGCGACAGGGTTGCCGCAAGGCCGTGAGCTTGAAATTCTCGAACGCTATCGCGATGTGTTGCCGTCCGAGGTGTTTACTGAGGAGTACAACCCACCGACCACGGATGGCAGCGGAAATGCGAGAGAGAACTTGCTTGCGGCGCGCGCGATGTTGGAGGAGGCGGGTTGGAAACAATCAGAAAAAGGGCTTGTCAACGAGAGCGGCGATGTTCTTGAGTTTGAGGTTCTTCTACGGTCGCCAACGTTTGAACGCATTACCGGCCCTATGATCCAAAACCTTGAGCGCCTTGGGGTTAAGGTCACTATGCGCACTGTTGATGTCTCCCAATGGGTTAATCGCATTCAGGCATTCGATTTTGACATGATCGTCTTTCCCTGGGGCCAATCGATTTCACCCGGGAATGAGCAAAGAGAATACTGGGGCTCTTCAGCAGCTAATCAAGAAGGATCGCGAAACTTTGCCGGAATCAAAATACCTGCTGTAGACGAAATTATTGAGCAACTCATTGTAGTTGAGAATCGTGAAGAGCTTATCGCACATACACGAGCGCTTGACCGTATTTTGCAGTGGGGTCACTACGTCATTCCGAACTGGCACTCTGCGGATATTCGCGTGTCATCGTGGAATAAGTTTTCTCACCCAGATGCTGTGCCGCTTCGCGGCATTGCAATATCGACGTGGTGGCTTGATGAGCAAAAGGCATCAGGTTTGGCTGCGGGCCGAGTGGATTCCGAGATCACATCTACGCAAAGTGACGATGAAGCAACCATTCAGCCACCCAATGACAACGCGCGATGGATGATTATTTTCGCAGTTATTGGGGTTGTTCTTTTGCTTTGGAACTTCGTGCGCCGACGCAATCGGTAACGGTTGAGAGCCATTTAAACTCATATGCTTTCCTATATCCTTCGCCGACTGGCGCTCATCCCTCTTACGCTCTTCGGGATCATTGCGCTTAACTTTGCCATCGTGCAATTCGCGCCCGGTGGCCCAGTTGAGCAGGTGTTGGCGCAGCTTCAAGGCTTAAATGTTGGGGCGACGGCTAGGATTTCTGGGGTGGCAGGCGATTCTGTTTCTACCGACAGCACGTATCGTGGGGCTCAAGGTTTGTCACCCGACCTTGTTGCCGAGATTGAGCGACAGTTTGGTTTTGATAAGCCGCCGCTGGAGCGGTTCATTTTGATGCTCGGTAACTACGCCACCTTTGATCTGGGCGAGAGTTACTTCCGGTCCCAGCGGGTTAGTGAGTTAATTGTCGACAAGCTTCCGGTTTCGATTTCACTAGGCCTTTGGTCAACGCTGATTATCTATCTTGTCTCGATCCCACTTGGCATCGCCAAAGCGGTGCGCGATGGGTCGCGCTTCGATGCTGCTACTTCGTATGCGGTCTTTATTGGATACGCTATGCCGTCTTTCTTGTTCGCAATTTTACTCATCGTGCTGTTTGCTGGCGGGCAATACTGGAACTGGTTCCCACTTCGGGGGCTCACGTCGGACAACTGGGATGATCTGTCAGCGTTCGGGAAAATGCTCGATTACGCGTGGCACCTTGTCCTGCCAGTAACGGCAATGGTGGTCGGTGGATTCGCGTCTCTCACCATGTTGACCAAGAATTCGTTTTTAGAAGAAATTAACAAACAATACGTTTTGACAGCGCGTGCGAAGGGCCTATCTCCTAATCGTGTGCTCTATGGTCATGTGTTCCGTAACGCCATGCTCATTGTGATTGCGGGCTTCCCGGCAACGCTTGTGGGTATGTTGTTCACTGGCTCGGTGTTGATCGAAGTAATCTTTTCGCTCGATGGGCTCGGCTTGCTTGGCTTCGAAGCCATTATCAACCGGGATTACCCGGTCGTGTTCGGCACGCTCTACGTATTCAGCCTCATTGGGCTTGTTCTTAATTTGCTAAGCGACCTGACCTACCACGCCATTGATCCACGCATCGACTTTGAGGCTCAGTCAGCGTGAGTGATAATTCTAAAAATGGAGTGCGCTGGCTCTCTCCGCTGAACCGTCGTCGCGTCGAAAACTTTAAAGCGAACGGACGCGGCTATGCTTCATTCCGCATTCTTCTTGCGCTTTTAATCGTTTCCTTCTTAGCAGAATTCATCGCCAACGATCGTCCCATTCTTTTGTCCTACCAAGACGAATTCTATTATCCCGTTTTATTCGACTACCCAGAGACTGAGTTTGGTGGCGATTTCGAAACGCCTGCTGATTATCGAGACTCTTACCTTGTTGGGCTCGTTGAAAACGAGGGGTGGATGGTCTGGCCACCGGTCCGGTTCAGTTACGACACGATCAATTTTAATCTGACAGTCCCCGTTCCATCTCCACCGACCTCTGAAAATTGGTTGGGTACCGATGGTCAAGGGCGAGATGTCTTCGCGCGGGTATTCTACGGGTTTCGGCTTTCGCTTCTTTTCGGGCTGGCGTTGACCGTCGTCTCATCGGTCGTTGGAGTCGCGGCTGGGGCTGTGCAGGGATACTTTGGAGGTTGGTTGGATCTCATACTCCAGCGCTTCATTGAGATTTGGAACGGGTTGCCGCAACTCTTCATACTCATCATTGTCTCATCGTTTGTCGTTCCTGGGTTCTGGACCCTGCTCATTATTTTATTGTTGTTCAGTTGGACCGCATTAGTTGCAGTGGTGCGCGCTGAATTTTTGCGGGCGCGTAATTTTGACTATGTCCGCGCTGCAAAAGCGCTCGGCATGGGCGATGCCAAAATCATGGTGAAGCATGTCCTGCCTAATGCCATGGTTGCAACGATCACGTTCCTGCCTTTCGTGCTATCTGGCTCAGTTATTGCGTTGACGTCTTTAGATTTTCTAGGGTTGGGCTTGCCGTCCGGTTCACCCTCTTTGGGCGAAGTTCTTCGCCAAGGTAAGGATAATCTTCAAGCGCCATGGCTGGGTCTGACAGCCTTCTTTACGCTGGCTGGAATGCTGACGCTGCTGGTGTTTATTGGCGAGGCTGTCCGTGATGCGTTCGATCCACGCCGGAGTGGTTCATGACTGAAACGCCCACGGTACTGTCGATCAATAACCTCCACGTAACCTTTGGTGCGGGAGATTCTGCGGTTCAGGCCGTTAAGGGCGTGTCTTTTGATCTTCGGCGCGGCGAAACGGTTGCGTTGGTGGGTGAGAGCGGGTCTGGAAAATCGGTCACGGCTCTGGCTGCGTTACAGCTGTTACCGGAGACAGCACACTTTCCTGAAGGTGATATCACTGTTCGTGGTACATCGGTTATTGGAGCCAAAGAAGAGACCTTGCGCAGTATTCGTGGAAATGCGGTCAGTATCGTATTCCAAGAGCCGATGACATCGCTCAATCCGCTGCACTCGATTGAGAAGCAGGTGGGTGAAGTGCTAGATGTTCACCGTGGCCTAGATGAGACAGCAATCCGAGCGCGGGTCCTTGAGTTGTTGGATTTGGTTGGTCTTCGCGATGCAGAACGGCGTCTCACGGCTTTGCCACACGAACTGTCCGGCGGTCAGCGCCAGCGCGTGATGATTGCCATGGCTCTTGCACTTGAGCCAGACATCCTGATCGCTGATGAACCCACGACCGCGCTGGACGTCACAATTCAAGCCCAGATTCTCGATCTCCTCGAAGATCTGCAATCGCGCCTTGGCATGGCAATTCTATTTATCACCCATGATTTGTCGATTGTGCGCCGTGTCGCTGACCGAGTCTGTGTCATGAAAGAGGGTGAAATCGTCGAGCAAGGGACAGTCGACGATATTTTTGAGGGGGCGAAGCACCCCTATACCCTACGCTTGTTGGCAGCTCAGCCTCGTATCGGGACGCCACGTGAAGACATACCAACGGAAGAACTCATCGGCGCCAAAGATCTCAAAGTCTGGTTCCCAATAAAAAGGGGAATCATTCGGCGAACGGTCGGCCACGTTAAAGCGGTGGACGGCGTCACGTTTTCGCTCCGCCCCGGACAAACCCTTGGCATCGTCGGCGAAAGCGGTTCGGGCAAAACGACGTTAGGACTGGCATTACTTCGGTTGATTGAAAGCGAAGGTGAAATCCGTTTCCAGGGAGAGCGTATTGATGGCCTATCGCGGTCGGATGTGCGCCCCCTGCGCCGGCAAATGCAAATCGTTTTCCAAGACCCTTATGGTTCTTTAAGTCCCAGGTTGTCGATCGGGCAAATCATTGAAGAAGGCCTGGTCGTTCACGGCATGGAGCCGAATAGAAGCGACCGGCGCGCGCGCGTCGCTGATGTTCTCACTGATGTTGGGCTGGATCCAGATAGCATGGATCGCTATCCGCATGAGTTCTCTGGCGGACAACGGCAGAGGGTGGCTGTGGCGCGGGCTCTTGTATTGCAACCCAAGTTGCTGATCCTCGATGAGCCGACCAGCGCTCTCGATGTATCCGTCCAGGCTCAGATGGTCGATCTCCTCCATAGCCTGCAGGATCGCTATGGATTGGCCTATATATTCATAAGTCACGATCTGCGCGTGGTGCGGGCCCTTGCAGATGAGATTCTTGTCATGAAAGCTGGGCGTATTGTGGAGCAAGGCGCGGCCGCAAAAGTCTTTGAAACCCCTGATCAGCCGTACACCCAGGCGCTGCTGTCAGCAGCCTTGGATTTAAAGGTATCTGATCCAGAATGGGTTGCGGACTAGTGCTTTTCCTAGTCCGATCCGTCTCTATCGCTTAAATACAGTCTATGCGCACCTTGTATCAGCACCCTCTGTCTTCTCTATCCCGGCTCACCAGAACTGCGATTTACGAGAAACATCTTGAGGCAGATGAACGTGAAGAGCCTTTTTGGCTCAGACGTGATGAGCTTCTCGTTCTGAATCCCTCTGGTGAGGTTCCAGTCCTTGTCGAAGACGACGGCGTGACGATTTGCGGCGGGCGAGCCATCTGTGAATATCTTGAAGACGCGTATCCAGAAGTGCCGTTGTTGGGTGTAAACCCTAAAGCGCGCGCGGAAGTGCGACGCCTGGTGGATTGGTTCGAAGTTAAGTTCGGTTCGGAAGTGACGCAATTTCTAGCGGGTGAGAAATTGTTCAAGCGCGTCGCTCATGGCGATGCTCCAGATTCGCGGGCTATGCGGGCAGGGCGGGAAAACATCCATGCCCATATGGAGTACATTGCCTGGCTTACAGACCGCCGAAGTTGGCTTGCCGGTGACGCCTTGTCGCTGGCTGACCTTGCTGCGGGGGCTCATATATCTCTGATCGATTACACTGGCGATGTGCCTTGGTCCGATCACCCCCTTGCTAAAGAATGGTATGTGCGCTTGAAGTCTAGGCCGAGCTTCAGGCCACTCTTATCTGAAGTGTTTCCAGGTGTTGTTCCCGCATCGGTTTATGCGGATTTAGATTTTTAAGGGGCTTTGGCCACATCCATATCTTGGATATGCCCGCGCACGGCATCGGCAGTGGCGGAGTCAGGTGCCAGTTCTAAGACTTTCACCCAGGCTAGGCGTGCTGCGGTTTTGTCATCGCGGTCACGGGCTAAGAGGCCAAGCTCTAGCAAAGCGTCAACGCTATTCTGATCTGCAGCAAGGGCGCGTTCGATATCATCGAGGGCTAAGTCTGAGACCTCCAATTGCCGATAGGCACTGCCCCGTAAAATAAGGGCGTCTATAGAGGCCGGGTCGATATCCAGAACTTGGTTGAGGTCGTCTAAGGCGGACCAAAAATTCTCAAGTGCTGCATGCACAAGAGACCGGTCAAGCAGGACGGCGACGTTGGCAAAGCTTAGCGCCTCAGATTTATCCAGAGTTGCCAGGGCGCGCTCATACGCAGCAACATCCATCCACCCTCTCGCAGCTTGATAGTACAAGCCACTTTTGACGGGCGCTGTCGCTGTTGATCTATCAGCCAGTTCTTCCAAGCGACTTGCGGCTTCTTCTGTATCCCCTAAAGCCATAAGGGCGATGGCCTGGCAGTGCTCTGATGGTTCACCGCCCGATAATCGGGTCCAGCGCAAGGCCATCTCCATTCCCACCTCTGGATCCTGTCGCGCCGCTTCAAGACATCGAGCATATGTGTCTTCTAGATTGTCCGCGATGATTGCTGTGTCTAGCGTGGAATCTGCATCTGCGCCTTGTGCGCATGCGGCATGAGTCCAGGCGGTTAGCGCTAGGCCAATAGTGAGTCCGTGTTTAAACATCGACGCCGGCTTTGGTGTGAACAAACCGCCTGACACGAACTAGACGTCCGGTTTTCGGATCGACATCTCCTTCGGCACCGATTCCCCCAAGCTTGTATCCGAGTATGCCGTTAAGCAAACCGAGGACACCGACTTTGTACTCTCCGCCGTGCATTCCCGTTTGCACGGTCTTGTGATTGGTCAGTTTTTCATTGCAAGGCACGCGCGCGTTAACCAGTTGGGTCAAGGCCATCGGGTCTCTGGCAAGTGCTTCGTTCAAGAGATTTAGAGCTTTCTGGACATTGGGGTCTGGAGATTTCATGACCTAGCTACCTTTCCCAAAATCACCTCCAAGGACCTGGTGAGCAAATCAAGGTCGCCGGCTCGCGATAGGTTGTGAGCCCCATCCTTGACGAGGGTTGCGTGCGCATCATTGCTTTCAAGGCATTCAGCGATCTGGACGCTTACCGTCCATGGTACGTCTTGATCGGCAAGGCCGTGTAGGAGATGAGTTGGCCCAGAAAATGGGATTGGATTTCCGAGAAGGAGATTTGAGCGCCCATCTTCTATGAGTCTAAACCCAATATCGTATGGGTCTTCCCCATAACTGGTTGGCATTGTCAAGCGACCCGTATTTTCTACCGCTACTCTTTCGTCCTCAGAGAGGGCGTCCCATATCAATGTCTCAGTAAAATCGGGCGCGGCAGCGATGCCGATTAATCCGGCGATACGGTCAGGGCGCGCTAATGCGGCCTTTAGCATGACCCATCCGCCCATGCTTGATCCGACAATAATTTGGGGGCCGGTTGTGAGGTCGTCGATGGCAGCGACGGCGTCCTCGGTCCAGCGCGTGATTGTCCCGTCAATGAAGTCTCCGGACGAGTCTCCATGGCCGTACATATCAAGGGTAAGGAATGGGCGCCCCGAAGCCTTGCAGAAGTCATAGAGATGGGAGGCTTTTGTCCCACGCCGGTCAGATTTCAACCCATGCAGGAATATGATCCCGGGTCCATCGCCATTGATCTGATCATAGGCAATTGTCGCTCCATCTGAGCGTGGTAGGATGCTTTTTAAAGAGTTCTCTAGTCCATTCATCGGAGCAGTGCGTTCTTCCAGTGAAGGTCTCCAACGCGCAACGAGCGCCACAAACCGGTTAAGCCATCAGGTGCCGAATACTACCACCGAACCAGTATCTCGCCACAGCGCGAAAGTATGCCTGCAAGTGCTCCCAGCAATGGGCACGGGCGGCGTCGAGCGTGGCACGATTGAAGTCGCTGAGGCGCTGGTCGCGGCTGGTTGGCGCGCTTTAGTCGCGTCGCAAGGGGGGGCACACGTCCGCGAGCTCCACCGTGTTGGAGCTGAACATATTGAGATGCCGTTGGCGTCAAAGTCACCGGTGATTATTCGCCGCAATATCAAAGGCCTTGCGGATCTCATAACGCATCGTTCGGTGTCTCTTGTTCATGCCCGTTCGCGCGCGCCGGCTTGGAGTGCCTATTGGGCTGCGAAGCAGGCAGGCACCCCATTTGTGACAACATTTCATGGCGTGTACGGGTTAGGCCCGGCGGGCGTAAAGAAAATATACAACCGGGTCATGACCCACGGTGAGGTGGTCATCGCTATTTCCAATTTTATAGCGAACCACCTTATGACCGAATACGGCGTCGCTGAAGATCGCATGCGGATCATTCCGCGAGGCGTGGATTTAACAACATTCGACCCGGAAACTGTCTCCTCCGCTCGCATGGTGAAGCTTGCGACCGAGTGGCGCCTTCCAGACGATGGTCCGGTGATCATGCTGCCGGGGCGTTTGACCAGTTGGAAGGGGCAAGATCTCTTAATAGACGCCTTGTCGGTGTTGGCGCGGTCGGGCCGTCTCCATGACGGGTTGCGATGTCTCATGGTTGGGCCTGGCTCTGCAGGGTCTTCCTATCGGGATAGGCTTGAGGCCAAGCTGTCTGCAACGGGTCTCGATGGCCACGTGCAGATCATCGAAGATTGTCGCGATATTGTTGCGGCTTACATGATGACAGATGTCGTGGTTTCAGCCTCTACTCGACCAGAAGCTTTTGGTCGTGTTGTTGCCGAAGGTCAGGCGATGGGCCGGCCAGTCGTTGCTCCCTCACATGGCGCCGCTCCCGAAATTCTTTTGCCGGGTGTAACCGGGTGGCTGTTTACACCTGGTGATGCGCCGTCTCTCGCTGGCGCTTTAGAACAAGCCATGAATGTACCGGTAGAGCGACGAGAAGACCTTGCAGGGCAGGCGCGGTCTCATGTCATCGAGAACTTTGATCGGGATATGATGACGGCGTCGACTATAGATGTTTATGAAGACGTGCTCGCAAAGCACGCGGCAGGGTCGGTCTAAGTGGCCGAAGAGGCAACCGACGAGCGGACTAGCCAGGTGAATGTCCTCATCATTCGAACAGGTGGCATCGGGGCGTTTGTCCAAGCTCTCGGTGCTTTCGCGGCAATTCGGATGCACCACAGCGGTGCGAACATCGTCTTGCTTACTGACGGCGGCATGACGAATTTTTCCTGTGCGGCACCATACTTCGACAGTGTGGAGGCTGAGCCAGGGTCTATGTCTGGGTGGCGCTCCGTCGTGCGGGACCGTGCGTGGGACGTCGTTTACGATTTGGATACGAGTGCCCGGACGGCCCGTATTTATCGGTCCACCCAAACGTGGCGCCAACGGTTCGGCTTGGACGCTCCGGTGAAATGGTGCGGAATAGCCAAAGGGTGCGCGTTGCCCCACCTCAATCCGCAGCGTTTGGCGATGCATGCTGGTGATCGGATGATGGACCAACTCGTTCAGGCAGGATTGGCTGAGCGTCCGCCGGTTAGTCTCGCTTGGGTCTCGGGCTCGGTTGGAACATTTTCTTTGCCTGTCTCTCTGAGCGACCCCTTTGTTCTGATTGCTGTCGACAGAGGCGGGGCGGGTGGAGCGCAATGGACTCCGGCAAGATGCGTGGAATTTGCAGAGCTGGTCACGGCTCGGGGTGAACGAGCGGTACTGGTCAGCGAAGAGCCTGCTGATGAGATTACGGAAGCGATTCATGAGGCCTTGCCTGATGCCGTGGTTTTATGTGGCCAGGCATCTCATGTTGAGGTTGTTTTCCTCGCTTGGGCCGCTGTGGCAGCCGTTGGCAATGACAATGGGCTGATGCATCTGATTTCTGCTTCGGGATGCCGAAGCGTGGTTTTGTACGATCCGGGCTCTGATGCAGCCTTGGCTGGCCATCGTGGCCCTGAAGTCACTATTCTGCGGCGACATGACTTAGCCGCGATTACGGCTGCAGAAGTGATGCAGCAGCTTGCAATTGGCGCTGTCGCTTGACTTGGCGGCCTATCGCCGTAGATTGCGCCCGCTTTATATATCCTAGAATTTAAAGGGAAAATCATGGTTGCCATTACCCTGCCAGACGGCAGCGTCAGAAACTTTCCAGGGCCTGTCACGGGCGCTGAATTGGCGGCTGACATCGGTCCTGGCCTCGCGAAAGCTGCGCTGGCCATTCGTCTCAATGAAACGATGATGGATCTGGCGACCACGATCACCGAAGACACGACTGTGGCGATTGTCACGGCCAAGGACGACGAGGCGCTTGAACTGCTGCGTCATGATGCAGCCCATGTCATGGCGGAGGCTGTGCAGGAGTTGTTTCCGGGTACGCAGGCGACAATCGGTCCGGTTATCGAGAATGGTTTTTTCTATGACTTTGCCAGGGAGCAGCCCTTTACACTGGATGATCTCGAGCTCATCGAAAAACGTATGCGCGAGATTGTTGATCGCGACGAGGAAATCGTGCGCGAGGTGTGGGCGCGTGAAGATGCCGTAGAACACTTCAGTGAAATCGGAGAAAAATACAAAACCGAAATCATCCAGGGTTTTCCTGACGGTGAAGAAATCCGTATTTACAAGCAAGGCAACTGGCTTGATCTGTGTCGTGGGCCCCATCTGCCATCAACCGGTAAGTTGGGCAAAGCGTTCAAGTTGATGAAGTTGGCGGGCGCCTATTGGCGTGGCGACCATCGCAATGAAATGCTGCAGCGGATCTACGGCACGTGTTGGGCGAATGAGAAGCAGCTCAAAGCCCACTTGCTCATGCTGGAAGAGGCAGAAAAGCGAGATCACCGTAAACTCGGCCGGGAAATGGACCTTTTTCATTTGCAGGAAGAGGCTCAGGGGTCAGTCTTCTGGCATCCAAAGGGCTACACGGTCTGGCTTGAGCTAGAGAGCTACATCCGTAAGAAGTTAGCCGGCGCCGGATACGTGGAAGTAAAAACGCCCCAACTCCTGGATTCAAAATTCTGGGAACAATCTGGGCACTGGTCAAAATTCCGAGAGAACATGTTTGTTGTGCCGGATGAGATTCCAAGCACAGATGATGATGCCCCGGTGGTGTCTAAGGATGCCAAGTTGATGGCAATTAAGCCCATGAACTGTCCGGCCCATGTGCAGATTTATAAGCAAGGTATACGCAGCTACCGAGATCTACCGCTGCGCATGGCGGAGTTTGGCTGTTGTCATCGCAATGAACCTCACGGTGCGTTGCATGGTTTGATGCGCGTACGTCAGATGACACAGGACGACGCCCATATTTTCTGTGAGGAAAGTCAGGTCACTGAAGAAACGACGGCTTTTTGTGCTTTGTTGCAATCCGTCTATCAAGACCTTGGGTTTGAGGACTTGGAAGTTAAATTGGCGACACGGCCAGACGTTCGGGCCGGTGAGGATGCGACATGGGATCGAGCCGAAGAAGCGCTTGAGGACGCAGTGAAGGCTGCCAATCTGGATTATGAAATTACGCCGGGCGAAGGGGCTTTTTATGGACCCAAACTCGAGTTTCACCTGAAGGATGCGATTGGACGGACCTGGCAGTGCGGCACAATTCAGCTGGATTTCGTTCTACCAGAGCGACTCGATGCGTCTTATGTCGGCCGGGATGGCGAGAAACATCGTCCGGTGATGCTCCACAGGGCGATTCTGGGCAGTCTTGAGCGCTTTATCGGAATATTGATCGAGAACTATGCAGGCAAGTTGCCATTGTGGTTGGCCCCGATCCAGGTTGTGGTGACAACCATTACTTCGGATGCTGATGCCTATGGGGCTGAGGTCCTAGAAACCTTGAAGGCCAAAGGAATCCGGGCGGAATTGGATATTCGGAACGAAAAGATCAATTACAAAGTTCGCGAGCATTCCAAAGCAAAAGTTCCGGTGATTGCTGTGGTCGGCCTGAAAGAAGCTGAGGCCAAGACGGTGGCTTTGCGTCGGTTGGGCGGAAAAACCCAAGAAATCCTTGCCCTTACAGAGGCAACCGATACACTCGCGAGCGAGGCGGCAGCACCCGGCTCATGAGGGGCGCGTGGATAATTTAGACTTCGGGGACTGGAGTAGGCCGCTTTAGGCTCAGCGACCAGAACTCCAGGCAAATCACCACGATTTACAGAAAATTGAAACAGGAGATACATCCATAGCTAGACCGATGATGACGACGCCGCCGTCCAAGGGTGGACCGCGCGTCAATGATGCGATCGACGTACCAAACGTACGGTTGATTGGAGCTGAAGGCGAAAATATTGGCGTTGTTACGCATGCAGAAGCCATGGGCCACGCCAATGATGCTGGCTTAGATTTGGTCGAAATTTCGCCAAATGCTGACCCGCCCGTCTGCAAAATCCTCGACTACGGCAAGTTTAAATACGAAGCCCAAAAGAAGAAGAACGAGGCCAAAAAGAAGCAGAAAGTGATCGACGTTAAGGAGATCAAGCTTCGACCGAACATCGATAAGCATGATTATGACGTGAAAATGCGCAATATGCGCCGTTTTCTCGATGATGGTGACAAGGTGAAGGTGACTTTACGATTCCGCGGCAGGGAAATGGCGCACCAGGAACTCGGGTTTGACGTTTTGAAGCGCGTGAAGGTCGATACGGATGCAATTGCCAAGGTTGAGCTGGAGCCCAAAATGGAAGGTCGCCAAATGGTTATGGTGATCTCACCACGCTAGGCACAGCCTGAGTTTTTAGGGCGTCTTTGCATCGCCCATGGCTTGCAAACGCAGATTTCTACCTGTATAAGCGCCAACTTCCGCTCAGTCATAGGCTGGGCGGATGCCTTTCTTTAAGGTTAAGGACGGTCCGGCAAGAGGCATTTCGAGTGCCTGGGCATGCCCATCCGTCATCATAAGAACTCTAATTCGAGGGACCAAAAATGCCCAAAATGAAGACCAAAAGCTCCACAAAACGGCGCTTCCGTACGACTGGATCTGGCAAACTTAAAGGCAACTTTGCCTATAAGAGTCACTGCTTGGGATCCAAATCTCAGAAAATGAAACGTAAGGCTAGAGGTTCTTTTCTCTTGGCGGCTTCCGATGCCAAGATTGTTAAGAAGTTTCTGCCCTACGGCACATCGTCGTAACGGAGATCAGCCATGTCACGTGTAAAACGGGGTGTGACCACTCACGCCCGTCATAAAAAAGTTCTTACGGCGGCCAAGGGCTACCGAGGACGTAATTCGAAGAACTTCCGTATTGCCAAGCAGAAGGTCGAGAAGGGGCTGCAATATGCCTATCGCGACCGTCGGGCGAAGAAGCGCAATTTCCGGGCTCTGTGGATCCAGCGTATCAATGCTGGTGTAAGAGAGCACGGCATGACGTACTCCCGATTTATGAACGGGCTAAAGAAGTCTGGTGTCGAACTTGACCGCAAGGTTCTGGCCGACATCGCCCTTCGTGAGCCCGAGACTTTTGCGAGCCTGGTTAAGCAGGCTCAATCGGCGCTCGGATAAGGCTGCAGGCGCTCGTATAGAGCGCCTGTTACCCCACAAGAGGATTGTCTCTGAGGGGGCCACCAGAGGGTCGGCCCCCTATCGCTATGGACCTACACCAGTTCGAAACGAGACAGAGACATGGACCAACTTGAACAGCTAAGAGAAGAGCTTCTAGCCGAAGTTGCTAACGCATCGGATTCGATCTCGCTTGACGCTGTAAGGGTTAGTGCACTCGGCAAGAAAGGCCGCGTGACCGCAATGATGAAGGGTTTGGGGGGGATGGACCCTGACGCCCGCAAGGCTGCCGGCCAAGCCCTCAATGTTCTCAAAGGCGAAATTTCAAATGCGCTAGAGGCGCGGAAAACTCTTCTCGAAGAGAGTGAAATATCGGAGCGATTGGCCGCAGAGACGGTCGATGTTTCATTGCCGGTAAGACCGGAGCGAGAAGGTCTGCTGCATCCGATCAGTCAAACGATTGAAGAGGTCGCAGAGATCTTTGCGCCCATGGGGTTCGAGGTGGCCGAAGGGCCAGACATCGAAGATGACTTCCATAATTTTACGGCTTTGAATTTCCCGCCCGACCACCCAGCGCGCGAGATGCACGACACGTTCTTTTTGCCGCGGAAGGAAGACGGAACGCGGCATCTTTTGCGGACGCATACATCTCCCGTGCAAGTGCGCGTCATGCAAAATACCAAGCCGCCTATTCGCATTCTCGCGCCGGGCAGGACCTATCGCTGCGACTACGACATCACTCACACCCCGATGTTCCATCAGATCGAAGGCTTGGTGATCGATAAAGCGATTCATATGGGCCACTTGAAGAGTTGCATCATTGAGTTCGTCAAAGGCTTATTTTGAGGTTGAAGATCTTCCGACCCGCTTTCGTCCGTCTTATTTCCCGTTCACGGAGCCTTCAGCGGAAGTTGATATCGGCTGCTCGCGAGAAAATGGTGAGCTAAAAATCGGTGCAGGAGCAGACTGGCTAGAGATTCTCGGATGCGGAATGGTTCACCCGAACGTTCTTCGCTCTAGTGGAATCGATCCTGATGAGTACCAAGGATTTGCATTCGGTCTGGGCGTCGAACGTATCGCCATGCTCAAGTATGGCATCCCCGACCTGAGAACGTTCTTTGACAGCGATTTGCGTTGGCTGCGTCATTATGGCTTTGCCGCGCTAGACGTGCCGACTCTCGCTGGAGGGTTGAGCCGATGAAATTTACGCTCTCCTGGCTCAAAGATCATTTGGATACAGATGCTGACTTGCAGACGATTTCCGAAACGCTAACCGGCAGTTGGTCTGGAAGTTGATGGCATTGAAGATCCGAGCGCAGCTTTGTCGGCCTTCGTGGTTGCAGAGATTGTTAGTGCTGAAAAGCATCCTGATGCTGACCGCCTCAAGCTCTGCCAGGTCTCGACGGGCACCGAAACGGTTCAGGTCGTCTGTGGTGCGCCGAATGCGCGGGCAGGGCTTAAGGGGGTGCTTGCACGCCCTGGTGACGTTATTCCCGCTTCGGGCGATGTACTTAAGACCGGTAAGATCCGAGGTGTGGAAAGCCAGGGCATGATGTGTTCAGCCCGTGAGCTCAAGCTTGGTGAAGATCATGACGGCATTATCGAGCTTAGCGCTGATGCAGCTGTCGGCGCTCCTGCTGCTGACGCCTTAGCGCTCGAGCCTGTGATCGATATTGCTTTGACGCCCAATCGTGTTGATGCTCTCGGTGTGCGTGGTGTTGCCCGTGATTTGGCAGCAGCGGGCTTAGGCACAATGAAGCCGATCGCTGCGGCGCCGATTTCTGGTGGATTTGAAAGCAAGACTTCAGTCGCGATGGGCTTACCGGATGATAAGGCGCATCTGTGTCCACACTTCGTTGGACGAACGATATCGGGCCTTAAAAATTGTGAGAGCCCTCAGTGGCTGAAAGACCGCCTAACAGCGATTGGTCTGCGGCCTGTCACTGCACTTGTTGACGTTACCCAATACATCAATATTGACCTTGGTCGGCCCGCTTCACGCGTTCGATACAGCAAAACTAAACGGCAATGTTGGCCCAAGGCTCGCGGCAAGTGGCGAAAAGATACTGGCCCTCAATGGAGCAGAGTATGAGCTGACGGATACGACGCTTGTCATTGCTGACGATAGTGGTCCGCAGGCGATTGCGGGTGTGATGGGCGGAGAGTCTTCAAGTTGCACCGAAGGTACGACGGAAATTTTTCTCGAGTCTGCTTTGTTTGATCCTATTAGCATTGCGAATACGGGGCGGGCGCTGGGTATCGTGTCTGATGCGCGATACTGCTTTGAGCGCGGTGTGGATCCTGCGTCTACGCTTGAAGGAGCTGAGATTGGCGACCCGGATGATTCTTGAAATATGTGGTGGTGATGCGTCTCATCTTGTTGGTCGGCGGTGTCTGCGCCACATATCGGTGAAACCGTATCCTTCAGGCCCCATCGAGTGGCACAGCTTGGCGGTGTGTCGCTCTCAGGACATGCTGACATCCAAGGCATTCTCGAGCGTCTTGGTTTGTAAAGTCGACGGCACGACTACAGAGACGTGGACTGTGCAGGCGCCGACATGGCGTCGCGATGTTGAAGGTGAACATGATTTGGTCGAAGAGGTGCTTCGAATTAACGGGTACGATGAAATTCCCGTTGAGCCTCTTGCCCCGGCCGTCTGTCGCTAAGCCAGCATTCACAGATGACCAGCGCCGGAGCTCGGCGTGGTTCGCCGGACGCTCGCCGGTCGCGGTTTATCTGAAACCACAACCTGGTCGTTTCCTGGCGTCAGCTCGAGGCAGAACTGTATTGCTTGGGTGAGGGGCAACTCGTCACTCTACAGAATCCGATCAGTAGCGACTTGGATGCTATGCGTCCGTCTCTTTTACCAAACCTAATCGCGGCAGCGGAGGCGCAATGCGGCTCGCGCGATGCCAGACGTTGCTTTGTTCGAGAGTCGGCCCACGTTTTGAGGGTGGTGGCCCTGGAGAACAAACGCTTGTCGCAGCTGGAATTCGAGCTGGGCAAAGTTCACCTCGTCATTGGGAATGCACAGACCAGCGACCGTGAGCGTCTTTGAGGCGAAGGCAGATGCGATTGCGGCGCTTAGATGCGGTTGGTGTGCCCACGGACCGCTTACAGAGTCGTGACTGGTCCTAGAAACTCCGGGTTGGTATCACCCGGGTCAGTCCGGCACGCTCTGTCTGAGGTCCCCATGTGCTGGCCGAATTCGGAGTCGCTTCATCCCTATTACGCTGAAGGGACTGGATGTCGACGGACCGATCGTCGGGTTCGAGGTGTTCCTGGACCGGCTCCCGAAGCCGAAACGCAAACCGGGCCCGTGCGCGCTCGAAAGTTCTGCGCCCTCTTCGTTCCAGCCCGTCGAGCGCGACTTCGCATTCTCTGCTAAACGACGGGGTGGCCGTTGACGACATGATTCGGGCGGTGCGCGGTGCCGACAAGAGCCTTAATTACGAGCTGTAGACCTGTTCGACGTCTACGCATTGGCGATAAGGTCGAAGACTGGCAAAGAAGTCTGTCGCGCTGTCAGTCCGAAGCTAGAGCCGACTGCAGGCGACGCTGACAGACAAAGAGATCGAAGACGTATCCCAGGACGGATTGTAGCCGCGGTCGAGAAGGCCGTCGGCGGCCAGCTGCGAACGTAATAGAGAGAACTGCTGCGCACCCAATGACCGATACCGCGCTAATCCGTAACTTTGCGATCATTGCTCATATTGACCACGGCAAATCGACGCTCGCCGACCGCCTCATTCAATACTGCGATGGCCTCTCTGACCGGGAGATGAAAGAGCAAGTTCTCGACAATATGGATATTGAGCGAGAGCGCGGTATTACAATTAAGGCGCAAACCGTTCGCTTATCCTTCAAAGCGAAAGACGGAAAAACCTATCAATTGAATTTGCTGGACACCCCTGGGCATGTTGACTTTGCCTACGAAGTCAGTCGCTCTCTCCGCGCCTGTGAGGGCTCCCTTCTAATTGTTGATTCGTCGCAAGGCGTTGAGGCTCAAACTCTGGCGAACGTCTACCAAGCCCTAGATGCCAACCACGAGATTGTTCCTATTCTGAACAAAATTGACCTCCCCGCCGCAGAGCCCGATCGCGTTCGACAGCAAATTGAAGACGTTATCGGTTTAGACGCATCGGATGCGATACAGGTTTCAGCCAAGACCGGCGTTGGCATACCAGACGTTCTTGAATCGCTCATCACCAAGCTCCCGGCGCCAACCGGCGATCCGGAACTCCCGTTGAAAGCGCTACTGGTGGACTCTTGGTATGACACCTACTTGGGTGTGGTTATTCTGGTGCGTGTGGTTGAAGGAACCCTCCGTAAGGGCATGAAAATTCGAATGATGTCCAACGATGCCACGTATGACTTGGATGGAGTTGGCGTCTTTACCCCCAAGCGTGTCGATATGCCTGAGTTGGGGCCGGGTGAAATTGGTTTTATCAATGCGAGTATTAAGTCCGTCTCGGATTGCCAGGTCGGCGATACGATCACTGAAGAACGTCGCCCAACTGACACACCGTTAGAAGGGTTTAGGCCATCAACTGCTGTTGTTTGGTGCGGTTTGTTTCCTGTGGATGCATCAGACTATGAAGACCTGCGGGACAGCCTCGGCAAACTTACATCTGAATGACGCGAGTTTCGAGTATCCAGGCCGAAAGCTCGGCTGCACTTGGGTTTGGATTCCGGTGCGGGTTTCTCGGTCTGCTTGCATATGGAGATCGTGCAGGAGCGGCTGTTCCGTGAGTTCGGACTGGAACTCATAACGACGGCACCGAGCGTCGTGTACCGGCTCCATACGACGCAAGATGAAGACGTCTTAGAGCTACACAACCCAGCAGACATGCCTGATGTGACGAAGATTGTTTCCATGGAGGAGCCCTGGGTGCGGGCGACGATCATGGTGCCTGACGATTATCTCGGGTCAGTGTTGCAGCTGTGCACAGAGCGCCGCGGTGAGCAGATTGATCTAACCTACGTTGGCTCGCGTGCCATGGCTGTCTACCGATTGCCGCTTAACGAGATTGTGTTCGATTTTTACGACCGGCTTAAGTCGATATCAAAAGGGTACGCCAGTTTCGACTATGAGATGGATGAAGTACGTCGAGAGCGAGCTGGTGCGGATCAGCATTCTGGTGAACTGCAGAAGCGGTCGACGCGCTGGCGTTCATCGCCCATCGATCACAAGCGGAAGTGCGCGTGGCCGACAGATATGCGCACGCTCTGAAAGAGCTGATCCCTAAACACCTGTTCAAGATACCGATCCAAGCGGCGATCGGTGGCAAGGTGATCGCGCGTGAGACCATCAGCGCAATGCGTAAGGACGTAACGGCTAAGTGTTATGGCGGCGATATTTCGAGAAAGCGGAAGCTGCTCGACAAGCAAAAAGCGGGAAAGAAAAAGATGCGCCAGTTCGGACGCGTGGATATCCCGCAGACAGCGTTTATCGAAGCGCTGAAAATGCCAGAAACATAGTCGACTAATTTATGCGGTGCGGAAGAGGCGGCCGCGCGGTGGGCGGCGGCGGCATGTGTGGGCTAGAATAACCCCAGTTGGACCAAGGACAGCCCAGGCTGGCAGAGCGAGTAAGAGTGCTCCAGCAAAGCGCCATAGATCGCCAGAGAGTCCAGCTTCAAGGAAATCAGGGGTTTGGCCCCAGAGTAGGGCCCATACGTCAGCAGTGGCTAAGCCTTGGTAGCTTCCAGTACCAAGAGCCATAACGGCCTCGCCTGATGCCATAAGAATGGCTGCGAGGACCATAGTCCAACCTAGTGCGCGCCCAATAAACATTGGTGCCATCAGTCCCTGAGTTGTTTAGTTCCCCTTTAAGATCAACTATAGGTCCAAGACTCTCAAACTACAAGCTTTTTCTCGGTAGTTTCGAATAAAAACAGAATTGTTGGGCGTTGCCAGACCTCAATCCCTGCGCTAGGTTCCGCGCCTTCTGAGCAGGAGGGGTGGCCGAGTGGTTGAAGGCGCACGCCTGGAAAGTGTGTATGCGGGAAACCGTATCGTGGGTTCGAATCCCACTCCCTCCGCCATTCTCTAGAAAATTGTGCGCCGCAATATCTGAGTTCGGACTGGCCTCCCTATTTCTGGCTAGTCTTCTTCTTTCAGAACGCCTGACAGGAAGCCTGACTCGCCTGGGTCGTCGAGATTTGCATAAAGGCTCCCAAAGATTCTTTGAGAGAAGAGTAGTCGGGCGTCGCGCATCTCTTGTTTCAACTCAGCGTCTGGCTTGAATTCTTCGATCATATCTGGCGTCACTTTGCCTTTGGTTGCGAGTAGATGCTCCATCACTGTTTGCCGATCGCGGTTGACCCAAATCTCTCCGGCTAGCTGCAGGCAAATCTCAAGCAAATGATCGGTCATTTCATCTTTGAAATAGTGGGGATGCCCTTTTTCGAATCCGGGGAGGTCTTTGACGTAGTCGAGCCCCTCATTGAGGTCTCCGCGATTTTCTTTTTTATCCGGCATCCTAAATCTCCCTTACTTATGTATGCGTTTTCTCTTCGTACGATGAGTACATAGACCGCGCAAGGATGCTGCGGCATAGAATGACCGAAATGAAACTGTTTGGTTGTCGGCGAAGTGCATCCGCTTATAGTTCTATTAATGTGTGAATGAGTTGTGCGTCAGCCTAGCGTTTCGTTGGGCCGTGGTCCCAAGGTCTGTTGTGTATGACGAAATTTAAGCTATCGCCTAAGCTCATCCTGCAAGCTTGTCTAATGACTATTGTGATGTGGGCCGCGCCTGCCCAGGCTGAGAAAACCTTGCGTGTGGCGGTCAACGCGCTCCCTCAGTTTCTTGGCCATCCCTTCGCTTCTACGGCGCGGCCAACCGTTTTTACAACGGGCGCTATCTACGATGGTTTAGTGAAGTTTGATGGTGATGGAACCCTCATGCCATGGCTCGCAGTGGCTTGGGAAAACATCGACGACTACACGTGGCGTTTTACCCTTCGCGATGGTGTGACTTTTTCGAATGGTACGCCGCTCACATCGGACTCAATCAAAGCGGCGGTTGATTGGCTCACCAGCGACGCTTCGGTGCGAGATGGCGTGCGCGGGGAAATAAAGTTCTTAAAGGGTGTAAGGATTCTCGACCGGTTGACCGCTGAGATAATAACAACGACCCCGGTACCCAATATGCCCAACTATACCGGGTCTCTCATTATGGTCGATGCACCCAGATTCAGAGAGCTCGGTCGTCAGGGTTATGCGGAGGCACCCGTTGGTACGGGCCCCTTTAAAGTTGAGAGCTGGGGCGCATCAAAGATCACTATGACGGCCAACGAAAGTTCGTGGCATGCGCCTAAGCTTGATCGGCTAGAAATCATTACCATGCCGGATATTTCAGGCCGTGTCCAAGCCCTATTGTCAGGGCGCGTCGATGTGGCGATCGGTCTTGGACCCGACGAGCGGCTATCTGTTGAGGCCGGCGGCGCTGTTTCAAAGGGTTGGCTTGATCCGTCAGTCGCTGCCATTACTTTCGTCACCGTTCATGGCGGCCCGTTGGCAGATGTGCGGGTGCGTCAGGCCCTGAACTACGCCGTCGACAAGCAGGCGATTATTACCAATTTATTTGGCGGTGCAACAACACCTGCGACCCAGGGCGTGTCCCACCAAGCCTACGGATACAATCCGGATCTTAAGCCTTATCCCTATGATCCAGAGAAGGCCAAGTCGCTGCTCGCTGATGCGGGATATCCAGATGGTTTCGCGTTTGAGTTTCTGACTCAAACGGGCTTGGGGTCAAGCACGCTGCTATTCCAGCAGGTTGCTGCAGACTTGGCGCGGCTCGGCGTTTACATGGAGATCCGTCAGTTACCTGCATCTGCTTACCTGACAGCAATTCTGCGGGATCCCGATCACGGTGGTGCCGGCGCCCACGCTGTTATATGGCCAGCTTGGCCTACCTTCGATGCATTGCGGCCGTTGTTGATGCATTCATGCCTTCGCAGGCCAGCTTGGCACTGTGATGAGGCAATCCAGCCAAAGATTGAAGAGGCTCTGGCAGAATGGGACCCAGAGCGAGGATTAAGGCTGCGCCAAGAGCTTATGGCGTATACGCGTGACTCAGCGCCAGCGATCTTCCTTCACGAATCGCCTGAGTTTGCAGGTCTCTCACCTCGCGTGACCGGCTATCGCCAAATGCATGGCTATATCAATTACAATGAAATCGATCTGATTGATTAAGGCGCGTCGAATTCAGATATGAAATCGAGAATATCACTCAAGAGTTCGGTCCGCTGCGGATCAAACGATGAACTCAAGAATCCATGCACGGCGCCGTCGTACGCCTTGTAGCGATGCGAGACGCCTTCTTCTACTAATCGGTCTCTGTAGAGCTCAGATGATGCGAGTAAAATATCTTCACTGCCCACCGCGAGAAAACAGGGCGGGTGATTTTTGAACTCTAAGTCCATCGGTGTAATCGCGTGATCAGCATCCACGGTTTGTTTCAAAACCTCTTGGCCACCGTAAGCCGCCAGCATTGCACTTCCGCCAGGAACATTTGTGTCAAAGCATGATTGCCGGTCGAGCACACCATAGAGGCTTGAAACCGAGGCAATGGCGGGTGTGTTTACATCGGTATAAGCCTCACCGAGTGGCGCGCGTAACGTGTCATTCAAGATAAGGAGCGCGGCCATAATTGCTAAAGTGCCACCGGCTGAATCGCCAACGAGGTGGGCCTGAGCCACACCTTGCTCGCGCTTTATCCATTGTAGTGCGGAGAGAATTGATCCCAACATAAAGGGGTGTGGGCGTTCTGGCGCCTTCGGATATTCCACATTAAATACCGTGCGACCAGCCGTCCGCAGCTGCTCTAGGTCGTTCCTATAAGCGTCTTTCGAGCCCATGGTCCAACCACCGCCATGAATAAAGATGATGGGTAATCCCGATGCAGGCTCGCCCGGTATCATAATATCTAGGCATTCGTCCGGGTGCGGACCGTACGTGTGCGCAGCGAGATGGTCTGCATTGCCCAGGTGCCATCCGAACGCGTTCGTCATCATTGACGAGTACATTCGGGTCCAGGCCAGAGTCATTTCTTGGCCAACCGTCAACGGTGTGCGTGTTGGGTCCATGCGGGTTTAAAAACGTTTGGTGCTGGGGTCTTAAAAGAGCGGCTAGCCCTTTGACCCTTTTGCATAAGCTTCAACGTCTGCGAGCACGCGAAGCAGATTGCCGCCCCATAGTTTGGCAATCTGTTCTTCATTGTACCCTCGCTGCACCAATTCCAGTGTGACGTTGAACGTTTCCGAGGCGTCAGACCAACCGTCTATGCCGCCGCCACCGTTAAAGTCGGAGGCTATGCCGACGTGCTCAATACCTACTTTCTCAACTGCGTAATCGATATGGTCAGCTAAGTCCTTGATCCCAGCTTTGGGGAACTCGAGCTCAATCTCGGCCATTCTTGCGTCATATGTTTCTAAGTCGTCGCCGGCTAACTTCCGGAATTCGCCAAACGATTTAATGCCCATGTTTTTCCAAAGCGCCGCAATCGCATCTTGCTTGCCTTGGGGAACGGCTCTCAGGTAACTGTCGAATGCGACGACCTGAACAACGCCATTTGATTTTTTTATGGCCATGAGCTCTTCATCGCTCATGTTGCGTGGGTGGTCATAAACCCCTTCGAGACTTGAGTGAGATGCGATCACTGGGGCTTTTGATTCCGCAATAATGTCCAATGACGTTTGTTTCGATGCATGAGATACGTCGACCATGATGCCAAGCTCGTTCAGGCGACGCACGACTTGACGGCCTAAGTCGGTAATTCCACCGTGCTCCTCGTCAGGTTCTCCGCGCCGCCGATTGGGGACGGATGAATCGCCAAGATCGTTGTGCCCTGTATGAATAAGACCCAAGTAGCGGGCGCCATAATCGTAGAACTGATCCAGCAACCGCAGGTCTTTTCCCATGGGGTAGCCGTTCTCGATTCCAATAAGAGCGACTTTCTTGCCGGCTGCATCGATGCGGCGTACGTCATCGGCTGTTCTCGCTAATTCAATTTGATCTGGGTACATGTCGCTTGTGACGCGATGGATGGCTGCAAACTTCACGAATGCGTCTGACAATGCCTTAGCGTATCCAGCGTCTGTACGTGGACCCTGGCCGACAAAGACAATGATGAAGGTGGCATCCAGGCCGCCTTCAATCATGGTCGGGATGTGCACCTGCTGACCACGCGGTCCTGGCTTCATGGGGTCGTAGGCTGCCGTTGCGAAGTTGGGTGGGATATCCACATGCGTATCGACGGTGATGACCCGCTGATGAATACCACGCGCCTTATCGATAATGTCTTGGTTGGGACTGGCGGCGGAGCTGCTGAAAGCGAACAGCGCGAGTGTCGTAGTCAATATCAGGGCGCGCATGGCGGGCTCCATCGCAGTTAAGGTCTCGGGACCTGCAAGAATAGCCGCCTTATCTAGCGAAAGACCACTGTCTTCGTGCCATTCAAGAGGACTCGCCGTTCTGCATGCCAGCGTACGGCGCGCGAGAGCACTGAGCTTTCGGTGTCGCGTCCTAAGAGAACGAGGTCATCGGGGCTCAATGTGTGATCCACGCGTTCTACGGCTTGCTCAATGATCGGACCTTCGTCGAGGTCCGGCGTCACGTAGTGGGCAGTTGCGCCAATAATTTTAACGCCGCGGGCATGTGCCTGATGATACGGCCGTGCGCCCTTGAAGCCTGGCAAAAAAGAATGGTGAATATTGATTATTCGTCCGGGCAATTTAGCGCAGGTTTCAGTCGAGAGAATCTGCATGTAGCGGGCTAACACCAGTAGCTCCGTCTCTGTTGAAGAGATGATCTCTAGAAGTTTCTCTTCCTGGCCTTCCTTTGTATTGGCTGTGACGGAAAGGTGGTGAAATGGGATTTCGTGCCATTCGACCAGGTCGCGAAACGTCTCGTGATTGGAAACGACGGCGGTAACCTCCAAAGGGATCGCAGCAATTTTCACGCGATGGAGGAGGTCGTTGAGGCAGTGCCCAAACTTGGATACCGCAATAACTGTTTTTACTTTTTCCTGCGACCCAAAAAGATCCCAGGTCATGTCAAATTGACCGGCTAAAGCTGAAAACCCGTTGCAGATCACGTCGCGTGAAAGTGCTTCTGTGCCGCCGGCTTTGAAGACCGTCCGCATAAAGAAGCAGCCAGTGTCAGGGTCTCCGTAATGGGCACTCTCAGTAATGAATGCATTCTGTTCGGCAAGAAAAGTGGAAACAGCTGCGACGATGCCAATGGTGTCGGGGCACTGAATGGTTAAGACGTAGCAGTCATCACATTGAGAGGGTGCAGGCATGCTTTAAACCCCAAACGCTTTGAGCATCTTATCCACGGCCAGGGCGGGTGTCATGCTGCCGTCCGTCACGGCTGATTCTAAGCCTGGTACCATTGCTTTGATGTCCGGGTGCGACTTGAGCTTTTCGGTTAGCCGGTCTTCGACCATAGCCCACATCCATCGTACCTGTTGTTGTTGGCGCATGGTGGCCAAGCCACCACCGTCGGTAAGTTGCCCATGACGTTGTGTGATTCTGGACCACAGGTCGTCTAGGCCACGGTTTTCTAACGCGCTAATGGTAATGACGGGTGGAGTCCAATCTTTATCTTTCGGCGTGATGATTCTGAGCGCGTGCTGGTACTCTGCGGCGGATACTTTGGCTTTGGTTTCGTTGTCGCCGTCCGCTTTGTTCAGCGCGATCATATCGGCAATCTCAAGGACACCTTTTTTGATACCTTGAAGTTCGTCACCCGCGCCTGCAATGAGCAACACCATAAAGAAATCGACCATTTCAGAGACCGCGACTTCTGATTGACCAACACCCACGGTTTCGACGAGGACGATGTCAAAGCCTGCGGCTTCGCAAACCAGTATCGTTTCTCTGGTTGTGCGTGTGACTCCGCCGAGTGTGCCTGATGTCGGTGACGGGCGGATAAAGGCGTTAGGATTTGTTGCGAGGTTAGCCATGCGGGTCTTGTCGCCGAGGATTGAGCCGCCGGTCCGTGCCGATGTTGGGTCCACGGCAAGTACAGCAACTTTGTGCCTGTCTCCGGTCAGATTGGTGCCCAGTGTGTCAATAAAGGTGCTCTTGCCGGCCCCTGGCACGCCAGAGATACCGACCCTGATCGATTTTCCTGCCAGTGGTGCCAGTTCAAGGAGTAGCGCCTGTGCTTGGTCTTGATGCTCGGGCTTTCGGCTTTCGATCAATGTGATTGCTTGAGCGAGTTTTGCTCTGTCGCCAGATGTAACGCCTGAAACATACTCATCGATGGACAGGCGAGGTCGAGCGGCTGAGGTGTTTGCGGTGTCGGCCGACATCGTTTTCGTCCTATTCCGCAACAGCGGAGTCGTGGCCGAGGTTTTGACGCAGTTTCTCGAGCAACCCTACCGCGGCTTCGCTGATGATGGTGCCAGGTGGGAAAATTGCGGCTGCACCGGCACGTTCTAGTTCCTCGTAGTCTTGAGGCGGTATCACGCCTCCCGCCACAACCATAATATCAGCCCGGCCAAGTTTCTTGAGTTCGTCTTTCAGGGCCGGAACCAGCGTCAGGTGGCCTGCAGCAAGAGAGCTTGCGCCGATAATGTGCACATCATTTTCGACAGCCTGCCGGGCAGCTTCTTCGGGCGTTTGGAACAGTGGGCCAATATCGACATCAAATCCGAGGTCTGCAAAAGCTGTGGCGATGACCTTCTGTCCGCGGTCATGACCATCTTGCCCCATCTTGGCGATGAGGATGCGAGGCCGGCGCCCTTCGCTTTCTTCAAAGTCAGACACCATGCCAGCGACTTTGGATACTGTTTCGTCAGATTCGCCCACTTCTTTTCGATAAACCCCTGAAATTGATTTAATCTCGGCAACGTGACGTCCGTAAACGACTTCCATGGCCATCGTGATTTCGCCGACGGTTGCTTTCGCCCGTGCCGCATCGACAGCCAAGGCAAGAACGTTACCGTCGCCGGTTTTGGCTGCCTCGGTCAAGGCCGCCAAAGCTGATTGGCAATCACTCTCGTTGCGTTCTTCTTTGAGGCGCTTAAGTTTCTCTAATTGTGATGCCCGAACCGCCGCGTTGTCGACCTTGAGAACGTCAATGTTTTCGGTCTCGTCGAGACGGTATTTGTTAACACCGACTACGGTTTGTCGGCCTGAATCAATGCGCGCCTGAGTTCGCGCGGCTGCTTCTTCAATTCTGAGCTTTGGCACACCGGCTTGGATGGCTTTTGCCATACCCCCGAGTTCTTCAATCTCTTGAATATGTTCCCAAGCGCGTTTAGCCAAATCATGGGTCAGGCGTTCTACATAGTAACTGCCACCCCAGGGGTCGACAGTACGGCAGGTCCCCGTTTCTTGCTGAATAAAGAGCTGCGTATTGCGAGCGATGCGCGCCGAGAAATCTGTCGGCAGAGCGAGGGCTTCATCTAGCGCATTGGTGTGTAGAGACTGGGTGTGACCATGTGTAGCAGCAAGGGCCTCAACACAGGTTCGCGTGACATTGTTGTAGACGTCTTGTGCCGTCAGCGACCAACCGGATGTCTGGCAGTGAGTGCGAAGACACAATGATTTGTCGCTCTTTGGGTCGAAGGGTTTGATGAGCTTAGCCCAGAGCAACCGTGCGGCACGCATTTTCGCGACTTCCATGAAGAAGTTCATGCCGATGGCCCAGAAGAACGATAGGCGTGGCGCAAAGGCATCAATGTCTAGTCCGGCGGCTTGTCCGGCCCGGGCGTATTCGACACCGTCAGCCAACGTGTAGGCGAGCTCCAGATCTGCTGTCGCACCGGCTTCTTGCATGTGATAGCCGGAAATGGAAATGGAGTTGTATTTGGGCATATTCTTTGACGTGTACGAAAAGATATCAGAGATGATGCGCATGCTTGGCTCTGGCGGGAAGATGTAGGTGTTGCGCACCATGAACTCTTTCAGAATATCGTTCTGAATCGTGCCCGTTAATTTATCAGGTGTGACACCCTGTTCTTCTGCGGCCACAATGTACAAAGCCAGCACCGGCAACACAGCACCGTTCATCGTCATTGAGACAGACATCTTGTCTAGCGGAATGCCCTCAAACAAAGTTCGCATGTCGTATATGGAATCAATTGCAACGCCGGCCATGCCCACATCACCTGTGACACGCGGGTGATCTGAGTCGTACCCACGGTGTGTCGCAAGGTCGAATGCGATGGATAGCCCCTTCTGACCAGCCGCGAGATTCCTTCTATAGAATGCGTTTGAATCTTCGGCGGTTGAAAATCCAGCGTATTGTCGGATGGTCCAAGGTCGGCTGGCATACATTGTTGGGTATGGGCCACGTAGAAACGGAACCATGCCAGGTCTGGTTTCTAAAAAATCGAGACCTTGCAGATCGTCCGCACCAAAGACAGGCTTGACGTTGATGCCCTCTGGTGTGGGCCATGCCATATCCGATAAGGACTGACCTGCCTGCTGCCCGGCGGCTTTAGCCCAATCAGACCGGCTGCTCGATTCTTGGTTGTCCGCAGCAAAGGGAATCTCTGAGAAGTTTGGGATATCGTTCATGCTACTACTCCCAAGCTTTGGTGTGCTTCTCTTAGGACGGCCAGTACGTCACAGCCCATGTAAACAAACTCGTCAACGCCAGCGGCGCGCAATGCGCCTTCCAGTTCTCTGTTGCGCCCAGCAAGATATACCCTAGTCGCACCCGCCGCTTTTAAATCGGTGGCGAGAGATTCGGCGTGATCCGCGTAAAGGGCATCCGTGGAGCAAATAACGGCAAGGCCTGCACCGCTTGATTTAAAATCAGCAGTGATTGCAGTAGATGTGTCGCCACCGGCTCCTGAAACAGCTTCAACCCCTCCGGCTTCGAATAGGTTTTGTGAGAAGGAGGCGCGCGCCGTAAACTCGGCAACATTTCCAATGTTTGCGAGGAATACTTTTGGTCGCGCTCCAGTCGAGTCTAAGTGGCGATCACTTGCATCTCGTAAGGCCTCGTAATCTTCGGCAAGGCGGTGCTGTGCTAAGGGCGCAATAGTGGTTGGTGTTCCTTTAAGGGCTGCGCCGATACTTGCTGCAGATGTATCGTTTGCTGCAGCTTGAACGAGCGCTGCCATAAGCGCGCCATCACTATGCTCCGGCAAGTTTTCGGCTTTGCTAACTGCGCCAGTGGCGCGGCTGTCTGCAGCAGCGATGACCTTAGAAATGTCAGGGGTCTCAATTTCAACAGGGTCTTCTGAGAGATTGGGAAATTCGCTTACGCCGGTAAGCGCATCTTTACGGGTGGAAATGTTCTTCGCGCGCAGCAGTTCTGTTTCTGCAATTTGTGCTGCGATCGTGCCATTGGCTAAAGCTTTTGCCATCCCGCCGTCTTTTTCGATTTTTTGGAACATTGACCAGGCTGACAAGGCGAGTTCATCAGTTAAAGACTCAACCATCCAGGATCCACCGACAGGGTCGACGACTTTATTGATGGCCGATTCTTCCTGAAGAATGATTTGCGTGTTGCGGGCAATGCGCCGCCCCAATGCTGTCGGTAACCCTACGGCATGTTCAAACGGCAAGACTGTTACGGCCTCGGCCCCACCTGCTCCCGCACCAAAGCAAGCGGCAGTGGTTCTCAGCATGTTAACCCATGGGTCGCGTTCGCTCATCATGCGCGGTGCTGTTAAGGCATAAAACGGTGCTGTCTGACTTGAATCTGAAGCCCCACACACATCCGCGACGCGAGCCCAAAGCTGCCGAGCGGCCCGAAGCTTTGCCATGGTCAAGAAAATGTCAGTGTCACAGGTCAGTGTAAAAGCGATCTGACGGCAGGCGTCATCGATTTCTAGTCCGGCTTTTGACAGGTGACGCAAATATTCGACCGCCGTTGCCATGGCAATTGCCAATTCTTGTGCCTCAGAGCAACCGGCGTTGTGGTACGCGGCCGTCGATATGTTCAAGCTCTTGGCATTCGGATAGGTCTTGGCGACGTAGGCCGTTAGGTCAGCCATGCGCCCTAGTAAGGTGTCCATGGGCACGATGACTTTGCCAACGGCAGCCAAAGTGCTCAGCGGGTCGGCACCGAAGTTTCCTGAGAAGGAGTCGGCAGAAATTCCTTTGCGAGAGAGCAGATCCATCAAGTACGCGGCTGGGGGTAGGGATGGCCCGCCTGGGTCGAGCACAATGGGGGCGAGGTCGAGAAAAACCCCGTCGAGAAGGGTTTCTAGATCGGCGCGAGATTTAATGACAGTGCCGGCCTTGCCCGTCGGATCAAGTTTGAGCCAGATCGACGTCGCACCTTTTTGTAAATCTTCTAGAATTTGCCGGTTTGCGGCAGCGGGGTCGGGGTGAGACGATAAACATCTGATGTCCCAGCCCGTCGTTGCAGCTCCCAGCAAAGAAGCGCCGCGGGTATACGGCGATACACCCGGCATGGCTTTGCCTGCGACAGAGTCCTGTTGCGTATAGAGAGGTTTGATCTCTATGCCGTCGTAGCTTTTTGACGTCAGTTTTTCATAGGGGCGGCCACCCAAAGATTTTTCAACGAGGGCCATCCACGCTTGGGGGTCTGCCGCCGGAAAATCAGCGGCTAAATCCAAAGGGTCTGTATCGAGTGCCGTCGGCTTGGTCACCGCTTTGCTCCACCTAAGAGAATCTGGGAAAACGGGCGCTAAACGCCTAGTATCCTTAAATTCTTAGGCTTTTTGCTGCACTGCGTCAAATCTCACGATTCGTTTGCTGCGGCCTCCACAGCACGCCACACGCGAGCAAAATTGCCCCACCATAGTTTGGCGATCTGATCTTCAGTATAGCCGCGGGAAACAAGCTCTTCGGTGACGCCAGAGGCTTCACCTGCATGCATCCAGCCCGTGATGCCGCCGCCATGCTCCATGTCTGAACTGATCATGACATGTTCTATGCCGAGCAAATTCACAGCATAGGCAATCGAGTCGACATAATCGGCAACAGTCGCCGGGGGGAAAGTGTCTTCATAGGCTGCGAAGTCGATCTTAAATTGTGCGACTTTCTCGGGCGAGAACGCAGCCGTGATTTCTGCGACGTTCGTGGTTCCGTATTCACCCATTATTTTGCCAAAGGCTTCTCTCTTGCCTGGGGGGGATTCTTTTAGATAGCTAGAAAAGGCAACGATGCCGACTGCGCCTCCAGTGTTTTTAATGGCGCCCATCTCGGAATCACTCAGGTTGCGCGACGTGTTGATGACAGCTTTGATGCCGGAATGTGACGCAATAATCGGTGCGCTGGAAAGTTCAGCGCTTTGGAACACAACCTGTGGCGTGACCTGAGAGACATCAACAATAATGCCAAGAGCATTCATTTCTCTAACGAGACTACGGCCCAACTCAGAGAGTCCGACATGTTCTTGCTTGTCATCTTTGAGCCGTGCTTGCGGCCTGGATGAGTCTGCGAACTGATTGTGCCCAGCATGAGTGAGGGTGATGTTGCGCAGCCCGCGACCAAATAATTCCGGTAACCATGTCAGGTCTGGTCCGATAGGCCAGGCGTTGACCAACCCCATAACGGCAAAGTGCTTTCCTTCCGCGACAAGCATTTCTGCTTCGTCAGCGGTGCGAGCCAATCCAATTCTGTCTGGATAGGTCTGGACCATTTTCTCGATGGCGGAGAACTTCCGTTCCGCGTCTGAGCGTGCTTTCGCGTATGCTGATGGAGTCCGTTCCTGTTGTAGAACCCAGTTCACGAAAAGAGCGCCGTCCAATCCACCGCGATCCATCTTCGGTAGGTCAACTTGCATTACTGTGTCTTGGCCAACATCGTTGCCGTCGTCCATGAACTCGAAAGGAATATCCATTTCGGCATCAAAAGTGATGATGCGGTCATGCAGTGCTCTCGCGTCTTGCGCACTTGAGGCGGATGACATTGCCATGAGAGCGGCTACAAGGCCTAAGGTTAGAAATAGCGAACGTAGCATTGAGTAATTCTCCTGAATTTGCGTCATGCTACCTTTGTCCGACGGTAAGAGTCGATGAACAGATGCGCGTTACACAGGCGGGGCGGAAAATTTAGAAAATATGGCTAGCTTTGACCGCCCGACGAATGAAAATATTCCCCCTTCGCCATGGATTATGCGTTTTATGCATTTGATGAGGCCGGGAGGTGGTGTTCTAGATGTTGCCGCTGGGCACGGCCGGCATACGCATGCACTGCTCGAGCATGGCTACACTGTCACGGCTGCTGATGTTGATATGTCCGCATTTACCGACCAGCCAAACCTGAATCGTGTGGAAGTCGACTTGGAAGCAGAAGCATGGCCATTCTCGGCATCTAGCTTCGACGGCATCGTCATGACCAACTATCTTCATCGCCCTCATTTTCCTCATCTCATTGAGGCTTTGGCGCCTGGGGGCGTGCTCTTGATCGAGACGTTTGGTGAGGGGAATGAAAAGTTGGGTCGGCCCAGAAATCCAGAATTTCTATTGAAGCCTGGGGAATTGCTGGATGCCTTTGGCAGACATCTTCATGTGGTGGCGTATGAGCACTGTGCTGAGCACGAGCCTCGTCCAGCCGTGCGACAACGTATTTGCGTTGTTAAGGCCGATGGCCCGATGCCGTGTAATCAAAAGCCTGGCTAGGCTTTTTTGTCTTCAGGGGCGGTGATTATGAACTCTGGCTTTCCGGTGCGGCGGGATTTGACTTTGGCTTGATACATTGCTTCGTCAGCAAGTTGGATAAGGAGGTCGGCGTCCGTCGCACTCTCTGGATAGAAGGAAACGCCGAGGCTGCCACCGATCTGATGCTCAACGCCTTCGTATGTAATGGTTTCGGTGAAGATATCCATGATCTTATCAATGACGGCTAACGCGGCTTCTCGGTCTCGAAAGTCTTCTAAGATGCAGGCGAATTCATCGCCTCCTAAACGAGCGGGCGTATCGGTCCGCCTTAGACAAATTTCCAGACGTCGCCCGATTTCACGAATCACTTCGTCGCCAGCCTGGTGTCCATGCGTGTCGTTGACGGCTTTAAACCCGTTGAGGTCGATGTAGACGAGTGAGACCTCTTGTTTATGGCGATCGGCTCTGAATATTCCCTGTTTCAATCTATCGAAGAAGGCGCGTCTATTGGGAAGGCCGGAGAGTTCATCATAGAGTGCGGCGTGTACGAGTCTGTCTTCAAGCTTACGTCGTATAATCGTGTAGCGAATCGTACGCTCTAAGAGTTCCGGTTCAATGTCAGCGTGTACAAGGTAGTCATAAGCGCCACGACTCATCGCGCCTGAATCAATTTTTTGGTCTTTAACCTCTGCCGTCATGATCACTGGGACGGTGTTCCCCATGCGCATGACCTCTTCCATCAATTCGAACCCTGTGTGCGGCATAAGGTCGTAATCGATTAGCGCGACGTGGATTTTTTCTTTCTCGATCGTGCTAACTGCATTGTCGAATGTCGTGGCAACTAAGATGTTTTGTTTGCGAAAACTGGCTTCGGTTAGCCTTTTTACCAATGTGTCGACTTGAGCGCCTTCGCACCCAACGACCAGAATCCGGATGTGATCGTGATTAAAATCAGATTCCAATGGAATTAAGTGCGTTCCTTGTATCCTGCGGCGTCAGTGGTCTTCATGCCGCTAATCTCGCCTTATTTATGACGGAGTGCGGCTAAATTACAACTAATAAGCGTGTCGAGGGCTGTTCGAGAGAGGCTGCGTTCAGGTTTTCGATGCCTACTTAGGATAAAACGCTGCCATAAGCTAATCTTAGAGTTGTGATGGCTCTAGTCACTATTGCGTGACTACCTGGGTCGCCTCTATACCGGCCTCATGACTGACACCAAAGCTCATCAAGAGTCCCACTACGGCAATATCTCAACCATTCAAGTTGACGCGAAAAGTGGGTCTTATCCGTTTCGCTATCCAGACGTGGCGAACACGCGAGAGCACGTTCGCAGCATTCTTGAAGGCAAGGATTACCCAATACTGCCTATCCGCGGATATGAGGTTGAAACCGTTGTCGATGTTGGTGCAAACGTGGGCGCGTTTACGACGTACATGGCGGCTCATTTTAATACGGCGAAATACTTCTGCTTTGAGCCATCAGCTGGTGCGGTGGTGTTTTTGAGAGAGAATGTTGAACAGTTTCCTAGTGCACAGGTGTTTCCATTTGGTTTGTATTCTGAGGACACGAGCATGCTCTTGTACGAAGGTGCGTCACAAAGTTTGCAGAATTCTTTGTTCAGTAGCGCGGAAACATCGGCCTCTGGAAATGCAGTGGAGCTTCGTCATGCTGGGCGCATGTTTGATGAACTCGAGTTGGGTCAAATCTCTATTTTGAAGGTCGATACTGAAGGGGCTGAGTTGCCGGTTCTCAATTCGTTGTCAGAGCGACTAGAGAAAATTGATCAAATCTATTTGGAATATCATTCGGAAAGAGACCGTCGCGAGATAGACGCGATGTTGGGGACGACGCATGTCCTTGCTGCAGCGTCAGCGAAGCACATTCATCGCGGTACGAATCACTATGTCAGCATGAAGCTTCTAGTCGGTCACCCGGAGCTAGACATCTTGCGTGTCGGTGACTGAGGTCGCTACGCTGTCTTTTAGGATTATTCGAGCGGGCCGTATTCGCCGGTGATGTCTTGCACGATTTTTTGCACGAGGGCCTGACGGTCTTGGGCAAGCCGAGCCTCTAAATCTGCGTCAGGCTTGTGCGTATCAATCGCTTCCCTGATGTCGATGCCCTGCTCCTTAAGAATGACCTCGGTTACAGCTTGGCGATCTTTCACGGCCCAAAGTTCTTGGGTGAGAGAAAGGATGGCTTGTCCGAGTTTGTCTACATCCTCAGGGCGAAGGGCTTCGCGTTTCCGCGGTTTCTTTGTGGCGGGGTAAGTTTTTCTATCTGACATAATGAATTACGGCTTCCGACCATAGGTAACCCAGGGGTAATTATTGGGTGCCATGCCCTCATATTTCACGTCTACAAAGCCGATGTCTTCCATTATGCCGACCATGTCCATGGTAGAGGACCCGCGCCAGAACGGCTCACCACCATACGTCGCCATGTAATCTGTTCGCCAGGCACCGGTCTTGCTAAGGGCGCTGTACGGGGCAACATCACCAAACAATAGGTCCCCCCCTGATTTCAATGTGCGAAACCCTTCGCGCAGAATATCTTCAATCACTTTCACGGGCAGTTCATGAAGAATGATGTAAGACGTGAAGAGATCGCAGCTTTCATCGTCTAGGCCAGTGGCGCAGCCGTCAGCGTGGAACAGGTTCCAGCTTTGACCAGCTAAGTTTCCGTTGCGTTGTGCCTGCTCTAATTGGGCAATAGAAATGTCGCAGGCGGAGATTTTTGCGTCAGGAAAGACCTCCGCAAGTTTCGCAGTGTAGGGACCCGAAGAGCACCCAATCTCTACGACATGGTCGTAGTCTCTGCGTGGTGCTTGTTCGGCAAAATTTTTGCGGTCTGCATAAATGTCAGTTGCCTTTCCGCCTGCAGCTGGCGGCTTGGCTGCTTTACCAACGATGTAACGGTGTACGAGTTCGCCGTGAATGAAGCCCATGTGACGATGACCGTCCCAGCCACCTGTGGTGCGGTGAATGGGGTAAGGCCAGTACTTCGGAATATCGAGGTCAGGGTTGTAGGAGAGCGTTGTCCCGCCAGACGCTAGGTTTTCAAAGTCAGAGGCCAAGTCATCCTTTATCTCTTCAAAGGCTGCTGCCGCCGTGCGCGCGTGATGTTCGCCATGCCATTCCCCAACTAAATTCGTGGTTCGGAAGGCCGGTACTTTCTCAAGAACGCCTTCGATTTGCTTGGCGCGATCGTCAAGGTCGTCGGCTAGTGTTTCATCATTGAGGCCGGCTGTATCGAGAGCTTCCTGTTGACCCTTCATCAATGGACCGATGGAGGAGCCAAACGACGACAAGAAGTCCAGCGTGGCGCGTCCGTGCTGGCGAAGGGTGTAGTTCATCATGGGAGGAGACCTCATGTAGACTTTTAAGTATGAACAGAAACTATCAACCGGCGGGTGTGGGTGCCAGGAAACCCCTGGAAAGAGCCGCACAATGACCAATCGCCTCTAAGTATGAAGCCTAGGCTCCAAATAGCGAGCTTTCCATCGGTCTTCTTTGGTCTCTCCGCGTCGCTATGATAAAGCTAGAGTGAGTTCAAATGTAGACCAAGCCCATACTTAGGAAGCTGACTATGACTTTTCATCCGTCTCGCCCGATGCCAAAGAGTGCCAAGCTAAGTCGACGCACGTTTTTTGTAACGTCAGCGGCTGCTGGTGGGTTCGTTCTTGGGGTTCGATTGCCGCGATCGGAAGCAGCGATAGCAACGGATGGGCAGTCAGAGCTCAATGCTTTTGTTCAAGTTATGCCTGATAATCGGGTGTCCATCGTTGTGCCAGGTGTTGAAATTGGCCAGGGCGTTTACACGACGCTGCCAAAAATCGTCGCGGAAGAGATGGATGCGGATTGGGATTTGGTCGAGGTTCGTTTGGCGACCGCTAACCCAGCGTATGGTAACCCCGCGAAAGAAGGGCGCCAATCCACCGGTGGGTCTGATGCCACGCGCGGGTATTATGATGTTCTTCGCAAATCAGGTGCAGCAGCAAAAGAGATGCTCGTCCGGGCGGCAGCTGCAAAGCTAAATGTGGATACAACCGAGCTGTCCGTCGACCGCGGGATTATTTCGCACAAGGCATCTGACCGAATTTTGACCTTCGGTGAGGTTGCGGACGCTGCAGCGAAACTTGTGCCGCTGGAAGAGCCAGTTCTTAAGGATCGCTCCGAATTTAAACTGTTGGGCAAAGTCGTGCCGCGTAAAGACACGCCGGCAAAGGTTGATGGGTCTGCGGACTATGGGGCAGACGTTGCGCTCGAGGGAAAGTTGTTTGCTGCGCTCCGCACGTCGCCAGTCTATGGCGGTGAGATTGTTGGCGATAATCGTGAGGCCCTCTTGTCTAGCCCTGGTGTTGTCGCGATCACAAATGTCGATGGTGGCATTGCTGTTATTGCTGACACGTTTTGGCAGGCGAAGAAGGCGGCTGAGTCGCTCGATGTTGAGTGGGACTTTAAGGGCGGCGACGACCTCAATTCTCATGATATGTGGGAAGAGATGCGCGCCTCTTTAACAGACGAAGCACGCCCCTTCTTCGGTGCAAAAGGGGATGCGCCAGCGACAATCGAGAGCGCCACAAAAGTGTTTGAGGCGGACTATGAAGTCCCGTTTCTCGCACACGCCTGTATGGAGCCCATGGCATCCACTGCGATGGTGACGGATACAACATGTCAAATGTGGTCTCCTCATCAACAGCAAGACAGGGCGCGTGAAGACGCGGCTGAAATTACCGGTTTGCCGCTCGAAGACGTGCAATTGCAGAACACATTTGCTGGTGGTGGCTTTGGCAGAAAATGGGAGCCAGATTTTGCGCGGCAATCTGTACAGGCGGCAATGGCAGTGCCTGGTCGTCCGGTCAGTTTGATCTGGACCCGTGAACAAGACATTCAACATGATTTTTATCGGGCAGCGTATGTGGCCAGGATTAAGGCAGCATTGGATGACGATGGTAATTTAATCGCCATGCATAGCCGGTTGGCTGGGGAATCAATTCTTCAGTTTCAAAACCGGCCCCGTAATTTTCCTGATCCAACATCCGTCGGCGGTGCCGTCGGCGGTTCCTATGCTATTCCCAATACGCTGATCGATTATGTCGAATACAAGCCGGTGGTTCCGGTTGGGTTTTGGCGCGGCGTTTCTTCGTCTCAGAATGGTTTCTTTTCTGAAAGCGCGATGGATGAGTTGGCGTACTTGGCAGGAAAAGATCCCTATCAATTCCGCCGTGACCTTGTTGTCGACAAGCCACGCGAACTTGCCGTGCTGGATAAAGTTGCAGAGATGTCTGGTTGGGGGCGTGAATTGCCTTCGGGTCGTGGTCTTGGGATTG
Organism: uncultured Rhodospirillaceae bacterium; assembly: GCA_943787205.1. Classification (GTDB taxonomy): domain Bacteria; phylum Pseudomonadota; class Alphaproteobacteria; order Rhodospirillales; family Rhodospirillaceae; genus WLXB01. Next base: position 93,599 of record CALSLN010000008.1, on the reverse strand, counting down.
CTTTTTGCCCTGGGTTTGGCTCCGTTAATGCGCAAGTGATTGAGGTTGATGTTTCAAGCGGTGATCTTGAAGTGATTAAGGTCTGGTGCGCATACGATTGCGGCTTTGCCTTGGACCCGTCGAATGTTGTGCACCAGATGGAAAGCGGCATTACCTATGCCCTAACGGCTGCGTTGTTTGGAGAGATCACCGTTAAAGATGGTGTCGTCGAACAATCTAATTTCCATGACTACGATGCTTTACGTCTGGCGAATATGCCAGAGGTTGAGGTTGCGCTCATTGAATCTGAAGAGATTGTTGGCGGCGTAGGTGAAGCTGCCGTCCCAGCCGCGGCACCGGCTGTCGCCAACGCGATCTTTGCCGCGACGGGGCAGCGGATTCGTAAGCTTCCTCTACCGATTTCGGGCTACGGGATCGCTTAACGCCAAGACTCTCCTGGCGACCTGTTGAGGTCTTCTCTAAGCTCCGTACTTAAACGATGTGCATAGAGCGCATGGGTGCGGGGGGACGTCGCGTGAAGACCTATCCTTTATTGACAGTCACGTTGTTAGCGATGGCCTGGTTTGCACCTGCTCAGGCCGCGCCAGAAGACATCCTCTCAGATTGTGAAACTTGTCCGGACCTTGTTGTTGTGGAGGCGGGTGAATTTCGCATGGGCACGCCGCTTGGTGTTCCTGTCCATAATGAGACCGGCGAGCAACCGCCCGTACAGATGACAATTCCAAACGCCTTCGCCATGGGTCGTTTTGAAGTTACTAACCGAGAATTCGAAGCGTTTGCCAAAGATACAGGTTTCGAACCGACAGTTCGATGCCGGGTCTGGAACGACGAACTGCAACGCTACGATGACGATGATAATCGGACATGGAAACGTCCCGGCGTACCAGCCAAGCCAAAACCTCAGCACCCTGTGAGTTGTGTATCCTGGCAGGATGCAAAGCTTTATGTAGCCTGGCTGGCAGACAGCACAGGCCTGCCCTATCGACTGCCGACAGAAGCGGAGTGGGAATACGCCGCGCGTGCTGGATCGGACACGCTTTATCCTTGGGGAAATAATCCGCATCAAGGCTGTGCCTGGGTTAACGCCTACGACTTAGATAGCATTGAAAAATACCCTCTGGCCTGGACGCATATGGCCTGTCGTGACGGGTTTGAAGGTGTGGCGCCGGTTGGGTCACTTAAGCCGAATGCTTTTGGGCTGCACGATATGCTCGGCAACGTTTGGGAGTTCGCTGAAGACTGCGCCACCAAGTCGCATATCGGCCGCCCCAAAGATGGCAGCGCCTGGGTTTGGGAAGGCGGTTGTGAACGGATCATTCAACGCGGTGGTGGATGGATGACCTCGGTCGCGCGTATTCGGCCCGGCTATCATGGTGATGCCAATGCCACACACCGGTTTGATTTTGGCGGCTTCCGTGTTGCGCGCGATTTAATGTCTGCTGACCGGAGCGCGCCATGAAAACGCTGCTTGGTTTGATCTTGGTTTTGGGTGCGGTGAATGCTGTTGCGCAAACCCCTGGTGACGTGATTCAGGACTGTGAAGACTGTCCGCGTGTTGTCGTGATCCCGACCGGCACCTTCACGATGGGAACCCTCGTTGGGGCCTATGAAGTGAACGAGGAGTCTGGCGAGGGCCCGCCTATTCGCATTACTATTTCTAACGCTTATGCGATCGGGGAAACCGAAGTCACCATTGGTCAGTTCAAGGCCTTCGTGAAGGCAACCGGCTATAATGCTGGCGCGGGCTGCGACGTTATTAAAGACGGTGGCTTTGAAGACCCGAAGGCGACGTGGCGCAACCCAGTTCAGCCGAAGCGAGCGAAAGACAATCACCCGGTATCTTGCATCGATTTTGCCGCCAGCGTGGCTTATGCGGATTGGTTATCTGAGCTGACGGGGCATCGCTATCGACTGCCCTCTGAAGCAGAGTGGGAGTACGCCGCACGCGCGGGCAGTACCGCGCCGAGGCCGTGGGGGGCGAACAATTCCTTTGAAGGGGTGTCGATTTCTCTAACCTGCGAACATGCCAATGCTTACGACGGCGAATCTCAAAAAGAGTATACGTTCGCGTGGCCCTATGCCCGCTGCAATGACGGGTATGCAGACGTCGCACCCGTCGCCAGCTTCGCGAAAAGTGACTATGGCCTTTACGATACGATGGGCAATCTGTGGGAGCGGGTGCAGGATTGTTACACCGCAAGCTACTGGGGCCGGCCCCGAGACGAAAACGCGTGGGAATGGATTGGTGGCTGCGAACGCCGCGTCGTGCGTGGCGGTGGATGGTACAGCCGACCGACGAATGTGCGACCAGCACGACGGGCCAGTGGCAGCGTCGACGGTCGCGGTAATGACTTAGGGTTCCGTGTTGTCCGGGAACTCAATTGAGGGAGAGAGTGTGATGATTCGATCAATGATCCTGCTGGCAGCTATGGCGGTATCGCCAGCTGTGTTGGCCCAGTCCGACGAGGCATTAAGCGCCGGAGACGTCATACAAGATTGTGAGGACTGCCCCGAGTTGGTCGTGATCCCGAGTGGGACGTTCATGATGGGTACGCAAATCAGCGACCGTGAGGTTGATCTTGTGCGTGGCGAGGGGCCGCAAGTGAAAGTCACGATTGATTACATGTTTGCGGCTGGCAAGTTCGAAGTCACCCATGGTCAATTCAAGGCGTTCGTCGAAGCCACAGGGCATGTGGTGAAAGACGAGTGCCGTGTGTGGAACGACGATATTGGGTTTAACGATGACCCAACCGCCAGCTGGCAAGACCGCCGGCAGCCGAAGCGCGTCAAAGATGAACACCCGGTTGGCTGTGTCTCCTGGAATGATGCGAAGGCGTATGTCGATTGGCTGGCGCAGATTTCGGGCAAGCGATACCGCCTCTTGAGCGAGGCAGAGTGGGAATACGCAGCGCGGGCGGGAACAACAACGTCGCGGTTTTGGGGCAACAGTTCAGGCCAAGCCTGTGCCTGGGCGAACACGTTCGATCTCGATGCTGCTGAAGACTATCCGTTTCCTTGGTTCCCTGCGACCTGCCGCGATGGCTATGCAGATCTCGCACCTGTCGGGCAGTTCAAGCCCAACGCCTTTGGTTTGTACGACATGATTGGCAACGTCTGGGAGTGGACCGAAGACTGTTGGGCCGCCACGCATGTTGGTCGTCCGCGCGATGGCTCGGCTTGGAAATGGGATGTGGGATGTGACATGCACACGACGCGCGGTGGTGGCTGGTTATCAGCACCAGAGCGCAACCGCATTGCTTGGCCAGGACGTGACCCGATCGAGAAGCGCAACACCCAGTTTGGATTCCGCGTCGCGCGTGATCTTGGCACCGGTGGTGAGGTGGGGGATGGCGGCAGCATTCGTCGCATGACCTTGTTCACGTCTGATGTTGAGCTGTCTAAGTCCTTTTGGGCTGATGCCATGGGCTATCGCGTGACCTTTGAGGACGCCGCGTTTGGTGGCGATGAAACAGCCGGGTCGTTGAACCTTGACGAAGGCAACCGGGCTCACTTTGTGATGATGACTCCGGCCAGCGGCGAAGGTCCGATGATTGGTTTGCTTGGATCAAACGGCGACGAGTTTCAGCCGATTGAACGTGAGGGCGCACAGCGTCCGCGTGCGGGTGAGTCACTCTTGGTTGTTAAGGTGCCAGACATCTTCGCAACGTTTGAGACTTTAGAGGCCATGGGTGTGCAGATCGCTTCTAAGCCGTCGCGTCTCTCTGGGCAGATGACCAGTGTCGTTGGCTATGAAGGTACGGTGTACACGCCGGACGGGACCCGGATTAATGTGCAGCAGGTCGACTCGGGTGGTTAACGGAAAACAAAATCTGAATTTTGCGTGGAACGGGCCCATGCACCACTCGATTTTTGAGATTTTCGTCTTTTGAATCAGCGGTCTAAAACTTTTACAAACGAGTATGGGTGAAGAGAGTGGTGTAAGGTCGAGGCCTAACTGAGATTTTGGCAGTGGGATGTGGCGACACCCCCACTCGACCCGTTCAAATGAGTGCGCGCGCTGCACACTCTCTAAGTCGATGCGATTTAACCTGGTGCGACGGAGCGAAACGCGATGACAAACACCTTTAACCTTTCTCGACGCAACAGCCTTGGCTTGATGGCGGGCACGGCTTTGGCGACGGGGCTGTCGACCAATGTGCTCACGTCTAAGCGCGCCCTAGCTGCTGATAGCGCGGATGTGGTGATTGTCGGCGCGGGTCTTTCTGGGCTGACCGCCGCCAGTTGGCTCGAGAGCGAGGGCTACACGACAACGATTGTTGAGGCGAAGGACCGCATTGGCGGCCGCTGCTACACCATGACCGACTTGCCGGGTAAGCCGGAGGCGGGTGGGTCATCCGTCGGTGCCATGTACGCGCGCTTTATCGATTTCTGTGACCGCCTTGGCGTCAAGCGCTCTCCGGCGAAGGGTAGCGGCTTCGGCAGCCACATTCACATTAAAGGCACAAACATCCTGAACAAAGACTGGGCAGATCATCCGCTCAATCCGTTCCAGGGCGACGCCAAAACGCTAACGCCTGCCGCCTATCGCTTCCGCATGATTGATAAGTACAGCCTGTTCGATGATCTGGAATCCTGGTGGGAACCCAGCATCACCCAGCACGATGTTTCCTTGCGCGACATGATGTTGGCGAAGGGGCATAGCGAAGCAGAAATCCGCCTGGGCATGGATACCAACCCGGGCTACGGCCACACCATTGATGAGTTGTCGTCGGTGCACATGATGCACGTGTGGAATTTTGCAAAATCTCAATCCGAGCCCGAGCCCCCCAACTTCTGGAAAGTTGAGGGTGGTAACTCAAGCTTGGTCAACGCCATGGCCAGCGCGATGACTGGGGCTATTCATCGCAACACGCCCATTGCTGGCATCCGCACCGGTGGCGCAGGTGTTGAAGTGGTTGCGGAAGATGGTCGCGTGTTTACGGGCAAAAAAGTGATCGTCACGCTGCCATTCTCGGCTTTGAAATTCGTGACCTTTGATCCGCGCATCACCGGCCTGCAAGCCGAAGCGATTCAAACCATGCCGTATGGCTCGTGCTTCCATGCCTTTATCGAAACGGACGCGCCCTATTGGGAAAACGATGGCTTGCCCGCCGGCATGTGGATGGATACGTCGCCAGGCCGGATGGGTCCGCAGACAGAGAACGGTGAAGCCGTTGGTATGTACGTGTTCTCAACCGGGCGGTTGGCAGAGTTCCTCAACCGCATGACCAAGGAACAAGCCGAGGCACGCATCATCGCCGACCTCGTTGCCGCAAGACCGGCGGCCAAAGGTAAAGTGCGCGTCGCGCGCTCGTGGTCGTGGGCGAAAGACCCCTATGCCGGTGGCATGTACGCCTATTGGCGGCCTGGCATGATTGCCAAATACAAAGAGACGATGGCGCAACCCTCCGGCCCCATTCATTTTGCCGGAGAACATACCTCGCAATCCACCCGTGGCCTTGAAGGCGCCATGGAATCCGGCGAGCGCGCCGCGTTCGAAGTGCTGGATGCGTTGGGGTAGGCCATGAGTCATCAATCGAGGTCTATGAGGCAGCTCGTCCAGATCGTGTTCAGCCAGTTTTTGGTGGCAGGTCTGTTGCTTAGCCCTGTCGCGGCGGATTCCCTGCTCATTGAAAACGTTACGCTCATCGATGGCACGGGCGCAGGCCCTCTCCCTGGTGCTTCTGTCCTGATCGAGAATGACCGTATCGCGTTGGTGTCGCCCGGAGAAATCAGCAGACCCACGGATGCGACGGTTATCGACGGTGAAGGAAAATACCTACTGCCGGGCTTAATCGACACGCACATTCATTTGGCAGGTGGCACGATTTTGGGCCGTGTCATGAATAATCGGGATGCCGCCATAAAAGCCCTCCATACGTTCCTATATAGCGGCGTGACGACGGTCATGGATCATGGCAACGATCCAGATTTCATTTTTCCGTTGCGGGCGGATGAACAGGCGGGGCGAATTATAAGTCCACGGATTCTCGGAGTTGGTTGGGCGCTCCATTTTCCGCGGAACCGGGGTAGCAATGAAGGTCCTAAAATTATTGGGTCCAGCGCTGAAGTTGCACCCAAACTCGATGCCGCACTCGCCTACGGTCCAGACCTTATAAAACTGGTTATCGATCCAGACAGTTTGAGGAGCGAGGCGCTAATCCCGATTTTCCCCCAACTTCTGACAGAGGTTATGCACTACGCCAATCAACGAGGATATGGCGTGACCACACACATTCATGGGCGTGAAGAGTTTCAAACCGTTATTGATGCCGGGACTAATAATCTGGCGCATGCGCCGCTTCGCAATTTGCTGGATGAGGAAGCACTGAAGAGTGTCACCGTCAGGCGTGTGCCGATTTCCACGACCGCTGTTGTGTTCTCAAACATTTCACGTATTGCTGACGACGCAAGCTGGTTTAACACGCCGCTGTTTAAAGCCACGCTGGACGATGCCACCTTTAAATTTCAAACTGTTGATGAGCGGGAACGGTATCGCAAATCCGGGATGCCCGAACAGTTTAAGCCTTTGATCCCCAACATTCTGGAGAACCTTCGTCGACTCCATGAGGCCGGTGCCTTGCTCGCATTAGGCAGTGACCGGACGTATGGGCCCATGACTTTGCAAGAATTAGAATTGTATGTCGCGGCTGGACTTCCTTTGCTTGATATCATCACCATCGCGACACGAAACGCCGCTATTTACATTGGCAAGGGCGACGACCTTGGAACCGTAACGCGGGGAAAACTTGCTGACCTCATTCTGTTGCGCGAGAATCCGCTAGATGACGTTGCAAATTTTGCGACGGTTGAAACCGTCATCAAAGGAGGTCAAAGAATTGACCTAAGCGCCTTGGACCTTCCCGTTAACGATTGATAGGCCTAGAGACAGCGGCCAAACATTGAAACGCTGAAATAACGCCTTAAGGTATTCTATTATGATCCTCTCACGCATCATTCGCGCCTTCATTGCATTCTTCGCCGCCGTGGTTATTGCGACAGCTGTCGCGTGCATCATTGGCACGCAATTCGTCCTCGCCGCCTTAGCTGGGATCGGGGTCGACATTCCCTTGGTCGACCGGCTCGCCACCACCTGGCATGACCTCATAAACTTCGGCTTTATCCCCAGCCCGGCCTTCGGATTTTCCTACGCCATGGTTATTGGGGTTGGCCTATTTATCGCCTTCCTCGTCGCTGCGGCCCTGTCGTATTTTCTGCCCCGGTTTCGCACGGTCATTTATGCGGTGGCCGGGGGCATGGCGATCCTCGCGTTCTTAGGCTCGTCCTATTTTGTCTTTGGTGCGTCGATGTTCGCCTTTGCGCAAACCCCCATGGGGTTGATCACTCAAGGGGCTGCCGGTGCCGTTGGCGGCTGGGTCTTTGCTAAATACTCCAGACAGGAAACAACATGATGAGTCGCACCACTTTTAAAGCAACTTTCAAAGCGACCCTATTTGCTGTCATCTGCGCGCTTATGGTCAGTGGGTCTCACAGCGCCAGCCGTGCGGCTGATTATACGCTGCACACCCTGGCTGAGGGTTTGGCTTTTCCCTGGAGCTTGGCCTTCCTCCCTGACGGCGACGTTTTGGTGACTGAGCGGGAGGGGCGGTTGCGCGTTATTCGCGACGGCGCGCTCTTGCCAGACCCCGTGACCGGCGTGCCGGAGACCTATGCTGTGGGACAGGGGGGGCTCATGGACATCCGCCTTCACCCAGACTTTGCTGACAACCGCCTTGTGTATCTGTCCTATGCCCATCAAGAGGGGGATAGCTTAGCCAACCAACTGCGCGTGGCCCGGGCCGAGTATGCAGACGGCGCGCTGTCTAATCTCGAGGTCATCTTCGGCTCCGCGCCGATGAAAGAAACGCCCGTCCACTTTGGCGCGCGCCTCGCCTTTATGGCGGACGGCAAACTGCTGATCACCACCGGAGATGACTTCATTCATCGCGAGCGGGCGCAGTTGCTGGACAACAACTTCGGCAAAACCATCCGGCTCAATGACGATGGCTCCATTCCTGACGACAACCCGTTCATTGGGATAGAGGATGCGCGCCCGGAGGTCTGGTCCTACGGTCACCGCAACCCGCAAGGGCTCCTCGTTGATGCGGAGTCAGGGCGCGTGTACCTGCATGAGCACGGTCCCATGGGCGGCGACGAGTTGAACATCATTGAACCGGGCAAGAATTACGGCTGGCCGGTTGCGACCTACGGGCTGGATTATTCCGGTGCGCGCATCTCTCCGTTTGAGGAGCGCCCGGGTATGGAAATTCCCATCGAGTATTGGGTGCCGTCCATCGCGCCCAGCGGAATGACGCTCTACACCGGTGATGCTTTTCCCGCGTGGCAGGGTGATATCTTTGTCGCTGCCTTGGCAAACATGACCGTGCGGCGCCTCGACATGGACAACGGAGCCGTGCGCGACCAGGAAACCCTGTTTGCCGAAGTTGAAGAGCGGTTCCGCGAAGTGCGCACAGGGCCCGACGGATACTTGTATCTGCTCACCGACAGCCAGGATGGCCGCGTCATTCAGGTCCGCCCTGGCGGTTGAGTATGAAGGCGTGTCGTAATTCTAATGATCGGAAAGAAGGCTTTGCCAGGGCATTGCGGCGTAAAACCACTGTGCCCTGGCAGCCTGCGTTTCCATCAAGTCAGGTGTTTTATTCCGGCTTTTGAAAGAGCAGCGTGTAGCGGTCCGACTGCCCTGTTACGGCTGGATTTGCGACTTCAAGAGCGAGCGCGTCTTGCGGTCGCGCAAGCACGTCTGTGAAATCGACGAAGATGAATCCCGCGTCCAAGACTTCCTTAATATTCAGGACCGGGTCGACCCGTCTGCCATTTTCCTCATTGCCCGGCTCCATATGCCGGCGCGTGTGGTCTACGATGCCGTAGTAGACGCCAGGCTTTAGCGCATCGTATGAGGATTCATTCACAGCCATACGGTCTTCAGATGAGAAATTGTGGTAGTTGCGAAAGGTCAGGACAAGATCGACGGGCTCAATATCCCATTCACCTGACGGATCAAAGAATCCACCCGTCGGACTAGGGTATCCGTTCCAGTCGATTTCTTCGACGTTCTCGAGTCCGGCAAGCGCACCCGTCGGCTGGAATATATCTTGATAAAGCCCCGGCGGATGCGTGACGTAAAGTTTGCCGTTGTCTTTCAGTACGGGGCCAAGAATTTTCGTGTACCAACCGCCCCCAGGTAAGACCTCAAGGACTTTCATGTCCTCACGCATGCGGAAGAATTCGAGCACCTCGGCTGGCATACGATTGGCATCACGGGCGCGATCTTTGTCTGTCCGGATGTCGCCGTTCATGGCCTCGATGACCCGTTGCTGGAACGGGGTCGGGTTGTCTAGTTGAGCACTCGCGGCCCCGGCGAGCAGAAGGACGGAGCCCGCGGTGCATGCGATCAACGTGGATCGGATGAAATTTATGGTGCGCATAGGTGTCACTTCTTTAGGGATTAACGCGTTGGTTCACAAAGATGTTGAGTCAAAGATACCTCATTATGTCTGCAATTAGCTACAAGCGGACATCTGATTTAGGTCAGATTGTGCCGTCCCGATAATGCCTTAATGACGGCTGCGTAGTGGGGCATGGAGAGGCTCATGAGGGGCCAGGTAGGCATCCGCAAATTTCTCGAACATCACAGAAGAGCTACCCGTCGTGCTTTGTAAGAAAATCACGAATTGCATTGGCTGTGCCATCCGGATCTTGATCAGGTTCAAAATTCGCGCCACTCAGCAAAAGACTCTCCGCGTCCCGGCTTCATTTCCTTGGCGCGATCGAGATAATCAATCAGAACGTCGTCAGGCGCGCACATAAGAAGCAGAGGGCATGCGATATCCTTGAACAGGGTCGTGAAATCTTGATCCCAAACTGCCGAATAGGCCTTGAACCGACCCATGTACGCGCTGCAGGTGTCGATGAATTCGCGGTGATGCAACTCAAGATTTGAATGAGCGCCCAGACCTTGCAAGTAATCCCATGTGGTTTTGAGATACTCGCCTTTGGCGTCCGGAGACATTGGCGTCGAGTAATGCTCACGGAAGGCTTCACGCTCTTCTTTGGTGAGTGGCACTGGACCAATCATCATGCACGTCTTAACGCGCTTGGGCTGAGCCGTAGTTATTTCCGCCGCAATGCATGCGCCAGTATGATGGCCAAAGAGATGAAAACCCTGAATCCCGATTGAATCCAATGCCTCTAAAACCCATGCACCATACTGCGGCATGGACGGCATGTCTTCGGGATCAAACGACCCGCCAAACCCAGGCGTGTCAATCGCGTACAGAGCCCGATCAGACAATCGATCCATGACGTCGTAGTACATCTTTCCGGAGCTTGCGGTCTGGTGCAAAAACACGACAGGCACGCCGTCACCGGCAACGTGGTGATAATGCACTTGGCCGCCAGACGTATCCGCGTACCCTTTACTGATACTCGACATATGCATTCCCCCTTGAGCCGTGCTGGCCTCTACCTTAGACCAAGTGAACCAGGATTGACCTTGCGGTCTGGATCAACGATGCCTTTAACGCCGTTCAATAACTTCCACAGCGAGTCATTCTTCATGAGGCTCGAGAAGTTGTAAAACTTGCCAATTTGCAGATGCCCCGCACCGAGGCTATCGAACAAGTCGCGCAACTCCTCGCGCAACTGCAGAACAACCTCGCGCTTCTCCACATCTTCGGGGATGTCTTTCCATTTCTCAGCAAACTCTTCCTCTATCAAACTAAGACGGAAGTCGCCGAGCTTATCTTTCCAATAGAAGCTTGGCTCAATGACAAATTCCGCGCCAGCAAAACACGTTAGGTAGGATGTTTTGATGTCATACTTCTCAAAAATCGGGCGTTTTTCTTCCATCCATTTTTCGGTCGCCGCACCTGCTTCTACAGCGCGAGATAGTGGGAAGAACCCGTGCACAGGCACCCAGAGTTCGCCGTCTGGGCCAAGAAGAAGGGTGCGAACGCCGCCAAAGGGCTCGGCCCTAAACACTTTCGGAATGGTGTTATCCATTTCAGTGCCATTTTCTTCGAGACAAATTTCAGCTGCAATTTCTTGATGCTCGTTGGCGATGACATCTGTCAGCGCGTCAAACGTCATATGCATGGAGTACTGCACATCTTTGAGCAGCTTCTGCCCTGTCGCTGCCATCTTTGCAGCAGAGGCCAACCCTTTGAGCCCGCCTTTACGCGCGACCTTGCCGACGATCGAAATACCCTCAGAGAACGTTATGCCCTGCTTCTCAAATCCTGCGTTGTAGTACGGGTCAAACATGTAACATTCGGATGCGATTTTTAGTCTAGCGATGCGCGTCTGTGCCTTGAGCACGTCAGCCAGCGTATCGAATTTGAAAGCCATATACGCGGTCGACGGTTGGATATCGAGGAGGCGAAATGTCGCCACGGACTTAACACCGAACGCTCCGGTGTCTGCGGTAAATATCCCCGTCATGTCGGGGCCGAAATGACGCCAGAATCCGTTTGACGTTTTGTGGGCACCGGACCCTGTCTGCAGAATTTCTCCCGATGGCAGGACCACTTCCAATCCAATAACACTGTCCGCCACGGTGCCGTGAATACCTGAGCCGTGGAACAAACTGTTCTGGGACAACGCACCGCCGACGGTCGCGTATTTGCCCGATAGCGGACCCCAGTAAGGTGTCCGAACACCCTTTTCAGCGAGAGCTTCGTACAACGTTTTCCATGTACAGCCGCATTCGACAGCGACGTACATATCATCGACATTGATCTCGAGAATCCGATTGATACGCAGCATATCGATCAGCATTGTATCGGGGCGCTCGGGCGTATAACCGGAGGTGTACGACATGCCACCGCCGCGTGCGACGATCGATAAGCCGGCCTTTACGGCCGCCTCAACAGCGGCAGCAAGCTCTTCCGTCGTTCCCGGTTGAATCACAACAGCCGCAATCTCACGATCACGGCCGCTAAGATCGGTCGAGAAAAAATCACGGTCTTTTTCTTCCGTTAAAACGTGATCGTTACCAACAATTTGCTTCAATTGCGCGACGAGTGCTTCGTCCGCTGCCACAGCTTGCGTATTCATAGGTGTGCCTCCCTAAACCCCTGAGTCGTGGGGCATTTCCCTAATTTCTGCTCTGCCAAGCTTGATGCGGCAGGCCTTTGTCGATCAGTTTAGTATCACAAATTTTTGCATGCAATTTTGTTGGTGACTGCGCACACAGTTACCATTCACTCCGGCAATAATGAGCCAGGCTTTGCGGCGTGACCATAGGCCACCGCCGCTAGGCCGTGGCTGTTCCTAGGACCCCCGCCTTCATCGGCGCGGGCTCTTCCGTCCGGGCATACCATTCGATGCTCGACAGATTTGGTTTGTCCCAGGATTCCGGCGGCGAGAGATCCAGCAAAGGTGGTTGCTGTGGCCCATAGTAAGGCGCCTCGGTATCCGGCTGTGCCGCTGCCGAACAGGGTAGCGACGCCTTTAAAGTTGTCGTTCGCGCCGTTGGCGTAGGCCAGGAAAACACCAAATAGAATCGCCAGCGTCGTGATCATACTAAACCATCTCTACCGTTTGTGGTTGCCGAACGAAGACCGTGCCACGCGCTCAGTTCAAGGCATAGCGGGCGCATGTTCACAAAATCGCGAGGGATGGGGCCCTAAATAGCGCCGAAAACTGAGGTTTTGGTGCGAAACGGCCTATTAACCTTTTTTCGTCAGAGTCCAATCACGCGCTTTGGTCGCATGCCAGTTTGCAACCTGCGGGCATTGAGATGCGTTGATGGTCGAGTGCTAAGCCGCGTTTGTTTTGGCCGACCATCAGAGAACCGAAAGTCAAAAAAACCAAACCCGATAACGGGTTGGAGGACGACGATGAGAAACGCGAAAAACAAAGAGCCTCAGGGCACAAGTCACACGCTGTGCACATGGCTAGAAAGCCTCACCATGTCGATTGTCTGCGTGTGCTGCGTTGTCGGCTTTTTCATGTGTGGTGGTGTGCTGCTGGCGAGCTTGGATGATCCTGTGCCGGTCATTGTTTTGGCCTGCCTGTTCTGCGCTGGAACGATGGTCTCCGCTGGCGAAGTCATGAAGCCGCCCAAACGCGGCTAAGCTGCGAAACCCCAAATCTTAAAAAAAAAGGCGCCTATGCACCGGCGCCTCAAGTTTTTGGGAGGAAGGACGGCGTTTGCCGCCGCCCCATTTATTCACGTGTATGTTTTGTTAATCATGTCTGTGGGCACGACCAACGCATGCCATGACATTGAAACGGGCGAACCCCGCGCCGCCATGATCTGAGTCAAAGCGCCGCATGGCTGCTTAAGTTTTAGCTAAGCGCTTTAATCTTCAACCGTTAGGGCAACGCGGAAGCCGAGCAACTGGCTGTGATACAACGCACCATCGCCCGCTTGTGCGGCTGCGCGGACCCAGTCTGTGCCTGAGGCCCATGAGCCACCACGGGGGACACGTTTGGTGCAGTCGCCGTCATCTTCACCGCGCCACGCACGCCCATCGGTGGGGGCTTTGTTCATGTCGGCATGAGTGCAATCAGCGGTCCATTCCCACGCATTGCCGAGCATGTCGTGTAGACCCCAAGCGTTAGCGTTGTAACTACCGACAGGTGCTGTGCGTTCTTGGCCGTCATCACAGGCGAACACGGGGGCGTAATCATAAAGGCGGCGGAAGGTGTCGTCGGCCACATTGGCGTTGGCGCAGGCGTCGCTATTGCTGGTGCCCCAGTACCATGGGCCACGGGTTCCGGCGCGCGTGGCGTACTCATATTCTGTCGATGACAACAATCGGTATGGCTTGCCGGTGGTTTCGGCCAACCATGCGGCATAAGCCTCGGCATCTACGCCGCTGACACAGACAACCGGGTGGTCTTCGCGCTGGTTGTAACCGGGCGCATCCCAGTTGTGATCGCGGACAAAACCGAGGACTCGATCAAAGGTCCAGGTGTTGCAGCCTTCCCGTCCTGCTTCGTTGGGCGTTTGATAGCCTGTGGTTTCAACAAAGGTGCGGTATTGGGCACGGGTTGTTTCAGTCTTTGCGACGGCTAGGGTGTAGGCAATGGTGACGTCGCGAATCGGGCCGTCTCCGCCCTTGCGATTTGCGACCCAGGGCTCTGATCCTAAAATCGCGGTGCCAGATGGCACCTGAATCATCTCAGGACAATCGGTGCAGTCTTGGAACGAGTCTGCTGTTGCTGTGTTAACGCAGGCGAGGCTGGCACTGAGCCCAAGGGTGCCGAGCAGAATTTGGAGTCGCGTCATATCGTGGGTATCCCCAATCAATTGGCTGTAGTCTGTGGCCACGTTACACGATGTTACGCCCAAAGGTCTTGCCAGAAGAAGTCCACTCGGGTGTCATGGCGGAGACGGTAATATTTTTTGAGAAAATGAAGGGGACATTTTCCTATGAGAACGAAGTCAATTGGATCACTGATTGCGGCGACAGCGTTGTTGGCGGGTTGCGCATCGGACGGAATGAATTCTGGAGCGGCAGATAAAAGCATGGCGTTCAAAGCGCCTGCTGGCGCTGAGCTGATGACCGATGAGATGTTTCCCTATTACGACATCCCCAATATTCCGGTTTCAGCGGAAGCGTATTTTGCGCCCGACAGCTATCACATGATTGCGCAGACCAATGATCCGAACGCGGTGAAGTCACCGTTCGGGACGACGGGTAATCTGACCTACACCTATTCTATTGATGGCACCGATCTTCGCCGCGCCAATGATAAGGGACAGGATGCGTGCTCGTATTTCTTCCCGGATCAGGAGCGGGTGGTGTTTACCTCCACGCGTGACCGGATGGATTTACCGCCCGGCAACTGGTCGGACCAAGATGAATATCCGGCGGGTGCGGAGCTTTATATCTCGGACCTGGATGGCAATGATCGTGTTCGGTTGACCGACAACGAATACTACGAAGCCGAAGTGTCCGTTTCTCCCAATGGTGAGTGGGTCGTCTTTGGCCGCATGGTTGAAGGCGAGATGGATCTTTGGAAGATGCGGCCTGACGGCTCTGACGAACAACAGGTGACGTTTACGGAAGATTGGCAGGAAGGCGCGCCATTCTATCTGCCGGACAATGAAACGATCATGTTCCGGGCCTGGCGTAAGTCTGAGTACGGCGAGCTCAGCCCAACGCCGATGACCGTGTTTACCATCAAGCACGATGGCTCCAACTGGCGTCGGTATACCTTCGATCAAGACATGAACTGGGCGCCGTATCCTGCTGCTGATGGACGTCACTATGTCTTCGTTCGTATTTTGCCGCCCAACAACTGGGATGTTTACATCGGTGATCTCGCTGGTGGCGAGCCACTCCGCGTCACCACCTACGAAGGCTTTGATGGTCTACCGTCATTGTCTCCCGATGGCACCAAGCTGGCTTGGGCCCGCTCGACAGCCGGGTTTATGCGCGGCATGCGGACACACATTATGGATATTTCGGCCCTTGGTATCGGACCTGAAAATTATCAGCCTTTGAACCCCAATTGGGGTCAAGCGATGCAGGACGACTAGAGCACGTGTCGGCCCTGACAGATCACGTTGGCTTGGCGGTTACGGCCGCCAGCCAAGAGGCCGTTGATGCATTTGATCGCACCCTTGTTGCGTATCTGCGCTTTGGCAACGACATTGGTGATTTGCTGAA
The DNA here is from genome assembly GCA_943787205.1 of uncultured Rhodospirillaceae bacterium. GTDB lineage: Bacteria > Pseudomonadota > Alphaproteobacteria > Rhodospirillales > Rhodospirillaceae > WLXB01. Next base: position 77,955 of record CALSLN010000008.1, on the reverse strand, counting down.
GACCACCTATTCGCTCGATAGTGAAATGGTGCTCGCGAATGTTTTGCGCGGGTACTTCATGCACATGATGGGCGCGCGGGGTCTTGTTCCAAAAGCACAACAAGCGCTTGAGGCGGCGCAGCGCGGCGCAGCCACAGCAACGCCAAGAGAGCAATTGCATGTGAAGGCGCTCGAGGCGTGGTGCACCCTTGATCTCTTCGCAGCGTCTGAGGCTTGGGAAGCCTGTATCCGCGACTATCCGATGGATGTGTTGGCGGTGAAGATGCTGCATTACTCACACTTTTATGTGGGTGATTCTGTAAACTTGCGCAATTCGGTCGGTCGGGTTTGGCATGCCTGGGAAGGGCGCGAGGACCTCCCAACCTATGGCTACATGCTGTCTATGCGGGCCTTCGGATTAGAAGAAACCGGGGATTACGCCCGGGCTGAATCTCTCGGGCGTGCTGCGAACAGCCTCAATGAGTCTGATGCCTGGGCGGTTCACACCGTCGCGCATGTCTGTGAAATGGAAGACCGACAAACCGATGGTATCGCTTGGCTTGATGCCAAAGGTGGTTATGGCAACTGGAATAACTTCCGCTATCACTTGGCCTGGCACAAAGGTTTGATGCTGTTCGAAGCGGGGCGGCATGATGAATTGCTGGCGTTTTATGACGATGGAATTTTCGACCCTGACTCAAATGAGTACCTCGACCTCACCAATGACATTTCTATTTTGGCGCGCCTTGATTTAGAGGGTGTTGATGTCGGCGACCGGTGGGATGTGCTCGGTGAAAAAGCCAAGGGCCGTGTCGATGATAAATTATTGGGCTTCGTTGATGCGCATTTTGCGTTGGCACTTGGCGCAACAGACGGTGACGCCGCACGAGATTACGTATCGTCTATCGATACGTACCGTGATTCAGAAGATGATACTTATGCGCACGTGGCTCAGGTGGTTGGCTATGATTTGTGTGACGCGCTGGTAGCGTATCGTGCCAAGGACTTTGCCGGATGTGTCGATGCGCTGGAGCCTGTGCGGGATCATGTGGAGCTGATCGGCGGATCGAATGCGCAGCGGGATTTGTTTGCCCAAATCTTGATCGATGCAGCGATCCGGTCGGAACAGTGGACCCTGGCCCGGAGTCTTTTGTCGGAGCGCACCGCGTTAAGACCCAAGAATGTGCGGGCGTGGAGACAATTGTCGATGACATTGAAGTCCATGGGTGACGACGCAGGCTCTCAACTCGCATCCATTAAGGCTGATGTTGCTGGAATGAGTTAGCTTCTGCCCCGGCCTATCGCTTAGACTGCTCCCATGAGCGACGAAACCCCAAACTCGAACCCTAAAGTGGGCGTGCTTGCCCGCGCCTCGCGTAGCTTTAAGAGCGGGGCCGTTCGTTTGGAAGAGTCCGCTCTCTTCATGTACCTGAGAGCCTTTAGTCGAGCGGGAATTATCCTCATTGCGCTTGGGTTTTTTCTCGATCTTGACGATCGGCAAGCGGCGACCGAGTTCCGCGCGTGGCAAACACTTTCATCGTCTGCGCCAGGCAATATTGGTAAAGCAGAAGCGATGGAGTATCTGGTTGCAGCTGGCGAAGTGCTTGACCGTACACAGGCGCGCAGCGCGTATCTTGCCAATGCCAAGATAAGAGGTGTGTCGTTATCCTATGCGGATCTTTCAAACTCTGATCTGACGGGCGCGGATATGCGGTAGGCGGTGATGCTTGAAAGCCGTCTTGAGGGTGCTGTGTTGTCAGGTGCGCAGTTTGACGATGCTATTCTTGACGAGTTGAAGGCCGGTGGCGCCAATCTGATTGGGTCTAGTCTGGTCAGTGTTTCTGCCAACGGTGCTGATTTTTCGACATCCTCGTTGGATGCAACCGATTTAACGGCGTCTGATTTCAGTTATGCCAACCTGTCGGATGCGACGCTGACCGGCGCAATGCTAAACGGAACATCGCTGCGCATGGCCAATATTTCTGGCGCAGATTTTTCCTCTGCTCGTGGCGCCACGGTGTCCCAGTTTAAGTTGGCTTGTGTTTTAGAGGGCGTGCCGCCGGCTAAGTTGCCGTCAGCTTTTAGGCCTTCAGAATTCACGTTTGCGGATTGCGCAGGTAATGATGTTTGGAAACGCCGTTTGTCGCGCGAGTCTAACAAATCCCGTTAACCGCCGGCCTTCTCAAGAATTCCCAGAAATCTTTCAGCTAGGCGATCGTGATTTTCCAATCGCCAATCGAACGGGACGTGCACGACCCTTCTGCCTTCAGCGTATTTATTGAGCGCGGTTCCAGGTGTTGCAGCGAGAGAGTAACCCCGTGCTTCTTCCAGAGTGGCTTGGCCTTCCGGTGAGACGGCCCACAATCCCCATAACTTTGCTGCTGCCGGATGCTCTGCATCAGCGAGCACGAACGCACCCGATGAAGATAAGACCAAAAGATCAATATCCGGATGGTCGACGGGTGCGCCGCGTTTCTTGAGTGAAAAGATATCCGTGCCGACGGCGATGGGAAATTCACCACTGAGCACGCGGGCGCGAATGTCGGCGTAGCGCGCCAACATTTTGGGATTCTGTTGCGTTAGGATACCCGTAAGCAGGTCGGCGGTTTCTTGTTCACCAAGAGCATAGGTCATGGCAATCCAAGGGAACGGTGAGCGTGGCAACACAATGCGCCCGTTCCATTTCGGATCAAGTAAGTCGTAATAGGTCTTAGGCGCATCTGCCGCGCTGACACGTCCTGTATTCACGGTCACCATGCTTTGATGGCCGTCGTGAGTTCGCAGGCCCCATTGTCCCATGGTGAGGGATGGGTCTGCGCCATAGTCCCCAGCCCAATCCACATCCATCAGTGCGCCGGTGTCGACCATAGCGCTGATGAGGCCCGTCCAAAAAACATCGATGCCCGTCGGGACGCCTGCACGATGGGCCATGGCCACTTCGGAGGCTTTAGCAGAATGAAGTCCGCCCGACATGCTGAGGTCGATGTCGGTGCCGTAATGGGCGTTGAAGGATTTGGCGAAGGCGCGAACCTGTCGGGGATTAAGTGTGGCGCCATAGATATGCAGTTCGCCTTCCTCCTCAGCCAGCGGGATGAGGGCGCGTACGGTATCCGGGAGGTCATCGCTTTGTGCCAAGACCGGTGTGGCAATCAGAATAAAGGCGAGTGCGAGAAGTTTTTTCATAGCCTGACTGTATGAAATGAAACGCTGTTCGGCTAGCGGGTCGGTTCTAAGCCAGGCTCGGCCATGCCGGTGATTTTGCGGGCGGTAAGCGCGAGGAGCACAAGAACGACGATCATATAGAGGGCGACCGCGGCGGCGCTTGCCGTCTCACCATTGGTTTGTAGATCGAAGATCAGAACGGAGACCAGCGGTGTGCCTGCACTGTTCATAATTAAAGGCAAGGTTAAGTCTCGGGCCGCGAGCATACCAACCATAAGAGCGGCATAGAATATGGCGGGTGCCATCAAGGGCAGGAAGACGCCCTTGAATGTCTGCCACTTACTGAGTCCTGCGACCCAGGCTGCCTCTTCAAGCTCCGGATGAATTTGCAAGGCGGCGGCATTCATGGTTCGGGTGCAGTAGGCCAGCATGCGCGTACCCATGGCTGCCATGATGAGAAAAAGCGTGCCGTATAACGGAAGCCATTGATAAACAGCGATGCCCATCACTTGAAAGGCCGTTGCTGTGACAATCGCCGGAACAGCGGGAGCGAGGAACACCAAAGCATCGGCCCACGGCGCCATAGTTGAGCGGCTGCGTGTCACGACCCAGGTTAGGCAAATGGCAAAGGTCATGGCCATGATGATGGTTCCGGCCATGACGATGGCTGTGTTTTTTAGTGGTTCGCTTAAGTAAGCCAGCCCGTCTAGGAATCCAAAGAGAGAGACGTTGTCCAGAGCGGCGACTGATGGCGGCTGAATAAATGGGACCAGGGCGACCCAGATCAACGTGATGACCGGGAGGCCGACGCTGAGGGTCATCCACACAAACACCAACGCCGAGGCGGGGCGCTGCCATTTACCCAATCTCACCAGTCCCGGGTCGCGTCGCTTGCCACCGAGCACCGCATACTTTCGGGCTTGGCGCAGAAACCGTACGTAAAACAATATAGCCCCGGCGCTGAGCGCAAAGAGCAGAACGCCGGCTGCTCCCGCAAGGCCGTAGTCGGGCAATCCGTCGACCGTATTCAACGCTTCATAGATTGTGAGGACGAGGACATCGCCGGGCGGTGCGATGATGGCGACGAAATCAAACATCTCCACGGCGACGACAAAGTAGAACACGGCGACAGCCAGAACGCCCGGCGCCAGAAGGGGCAGCACGATATGCTGGAACGTCTTCCAGGCGGGGACACCGGCAACACGAGCGGCTTCTTCCAGACTGCCATCGAGGTTCCGCAGAGCTGGGATGAGCATGAACGCAGCACCGGGAACGAGCACGAGACCTTGGAGCAAGCACAGCCATTTGATTTGATAAACATCGAAGGCGGCTTCGCCCGTGTAGTTGGTCTGGCCGAGAACTTCGTTGACCAATCCGGCCGAGGGATTGAATAGCCAGACATAAGCCATGGCGGTAATGAATCCGGGGATCGCTAGTTTTGCCGCGAGTAGCGTGAAGAGGCCCGTCTTCCATTTAAAGTCTGTGCGCGCGAGCAACCAGGCGAAGGGCAGGGCAAAGAAGAGTGTGACGGTGATCGATCCGAAGCCGAGAGCTAAGGTTCTCGCCATCGTTGCTGGGAGACCCGGGTCTGATAGCAGGCGGACATAAGCGTCGATGGTAAAGCGATCAAACCGTGCTTCGCTGGTAAAACTGCCGACCACGTTACCGGCGAGGGACACTACCACGAAGATGAGTCCGATGATCGCCCCGCCGTAGATCAGGGATAAGGGGTTAAACCGTCGTAACACCGTGCGCCCTATTCTCCGGTGTTGGGATGACGGCGATGGCGCTGTCCGGTGGAATTTGAATTTGGATGGTTGATCCGATACCTAAGCGCACAGAGTGATGAGTGGACACTTCCAGAGTGGTGTCTCCAGCTTTGAGCCCAAACACCATGCGGTCGCCTTGGAATCGACGATTAACAATCTCGACCGTCATGCATGTTTCTGGGGATGCAGACTCCGGTGCTGGAACAACTAGGTCTGCGGGGCGAATGCCGAGGAAGCAACGTGATCCTTCTGAAAGAGCTGTGTCGTCTGCCGTCATTGCCAGAAAAGTTCCGGACGCGGTGAGGACTTGCGCCGTTCCGTCTGACCAGCGCGCGACAGATCCGGGGATCAGGTTCATGTCACCAACGAAACGGGCGACGTGCTCGTCGACAGGGCGATGGTAAATGGATTCTGGATCACCAATTTGAACAACGTGGCCCGCGTCCATAACCGCAATGCGATCCCCCATCTCGAGGGCTTCGGCTTGGTTATGGGTGACATGCACGGTGGTTAGATCCAGATCGTGCATGAGTGTTCTAAGCTGGCCGCGCAGTTCGACCTGAAGGCGAAAATCGAGATTGCTCAACGGTTCATCCATGAGCAGTACCCGAGGCCGAAGCGCAAGGGCGCGGGCGAGGCCGACGCGTTGCTGTTGACCGCCACTCAACGTTGTGACGGATCGATCAGCAAGGTGGTCGATTCCCAGCAGCGTGAGAACCTCTGTGACGCGATCTGAGACTTCATGGGGTGGTACGCGACGACGCCCGGCTTTGAGCGGGAAGGCCACGTTGTCGAACACGGTCATGTGGGGCCACATGGCGTAAGATTGAAACACCATCGCCAAGGGCCGGTCTTCTGGTGGGATAAATAGCCCGGTCTCTGCATCTGAAAGCGGTGCGCCTTCAATTTCGATCTGGCCCGACGTTGGCCGTTCTAGGCCCGCAAGGCAGCGGAGCAGGGTGGTCTTGCCACATCCCGAGGGGCCAAGCAGGACAAACACCTGTCCTGGCTCGATATGAAGGTCGATTCCGTCCAGCGCTGTAACGGTGTCGCGCCCGAGACGGTATTTGGCGGTTAGGCCGCGTACGGAAATCAATGGTGTCCCCTTTTACTCACCTGCTGGATGGTATCTGCCCTTAGGGTGTAGGCGCAACGGGCTGGCCTTGCGCTTGTCTACCGCCATGGCCACACTCGCCCAAGTCGTACAAAGGGGTCTTCATGAATATACAAAGCGATCGTGCCGCAACTGGCGCGCCTTCTGGCGGTGTCGGCGATTTTTTCAATCAGGTCCGCGGCTACCCGCTGATGATTTTTACCGTCTGCCTGCTTGGCTGGACGTTGACCAATGTTGACCAGTCCTTGTTTGGTTATGCCATTCCAGGTATTCGCGCCGAATTTGATAAGGACCTCACGGCGATCGGGCGCATCTTGTCGCTGTCCTTTCTTCTTGCTGCTGTGTTTGCCGTGTTTATGGGGATCCTTGCAGACAAGTACGGGCGCAAGAACGTCTTTGTCGGCACATTGGGAACGTCGGCCCTTCTTGTCGGCTTGCACTATTGGGTCCCAAACTTTTTGACCTTGGAGATTCTGCGTGTTCTTGGGTTCGCGGTTTCGATTGGTTTGGCCCCTATCGTTGTGACGTACACGTCTGAGGCGGCCCCTGCTCGATATCGTGGGCTAATGACCGGCTTCTTGCAGTGCGGATATCCCATCGGCTGGTTTTTAGCGGCGATGATTGCGGCGCCGATTATGTCGAATTATGGCTGGCGTGCGATTTTTCTGCCGGCGCTGATCGTGGTTCCGATAGCGATTATCTTGTCACGCTTTCTGCCTGAGAGTCGCCGCTTTGAAGATGCTAAAAATGCGAAGGTTGAGGCCGAGCAAAATGCTCAGCCCTGGACTGCACGTATTAGGGCCGTGTTTGCTCCGGAGATTCGGCGCCGAACCCTCTTGTGTTCGACCATCTATTTTATGGTGGGTGGCGCCTATGCCGGCACGGCTTTTTACTTCCCGTCCTTTTTTGCTGAAGTGCGCGGCTACGATGCAGAAACGGCTACGCTCGTCGTTGGAATCTCCTACGGCTTTGGCATTCTGGGGTATCTCGGTTCGTCTTTGGTTGGAGAGTTTGTCACCACGCGGCGCAACACCATCGTTATCTGGTTGTGGCTTGGTGCCTTAGCTATGTGCGGCTTGATATGGATTCCTACGACGTTCGCAGGAGATGTGTTGTGGTTCAGTTTGATGGCCGCGTTTTTTTACGGGGCTAATGCGGTGATGGGGACATTCTTAACGGAACAGTTCCCAACCCACATGCGGGCGACGGGGTCTGCTATTGCGGGAACATTTGCCATGAACCTTGGGCATGTCCTGTTTCCGTTGGGTGTCGCCTTTGCCGTTGAGCCGTTGGGCTGGGAGTGGGCGTTTGCGCTGGCGACGGTACCGCCCCTCTTTATTGCCGGGCTTGCTGCCTTGGCTATGGAGAATAAAGCCTCGGGACTAGACATTGACGAGACGGCTGAATGACCGGAAGCCCGCTTTCACTAGCGGTGCTGGGTGTTTCATCCTTGGAAACGGCCCGTAAATTTTATGGTGATGTTGTTGGACTTGATGCCAGTGAACCAACACCCATGGCTGGTCCTGGCTTCGAGGCGCATTGGGGGCTTGAGCCTGGAGTGACGGCTGATGGGGTTATGTTCTCTGCTGGGTCGTCAAACGTGGGCCGCGTGTTGGCGATAGAATTTCACGCTGACCACCGACAAACGATCCCACAGCCCGGGGATCGCACCTATCGTGGTTTGTGGAACCTCAATTTCTATGTGGACGATATTCGCACCACGACGAAAACTCTGAAGGCGGACGGCTACACCTTTTGGTCAGAGCCTGTGGGCTATGAGGTCAGTGCGGCGGCCGGTCAGCCTGTGGAGGTGTTGTTCGATGGTCCTGATGGTTTAGCCATCAATCTGGTCGAGCTGACGGGTGGAGAAGAAACGGCGATTGGCAAGTTACGTCGGGAGGTCGCCGCTGAAGGTAAGACGCCAACTGGATACACGCCTGTGTCCACGACGTCTCATTCCATCATCGATCATGAACGTGCGTTGACGTTCTACCAATATGTACTCGGGTTACACGTTATTATCGATGACGTTCTCAATAAACCAGAGACAAACCATTTCCTGGGCCGCCCAACGGGGGCCGAAACGCGCGCGACGTTTGTCTCGGCCAATCATCCATTTGGGAAGATCGCCTTGTCCTACCCGTTGAACTACAAAGTGCCGACAAAGGGTAGTCGTCAGGTCGCACCAAATGTTGGGTATTTGGCCCAGGGGTTTCTGGTGAGCAATCTTGGCGAAGCCCTCAAGGTATGTGATGGCATTGCGGTCGAACGGTTTTCGGACCCAGTAGAGATTATCGTGCCCGGAGTCGGAGCGCAGATGGCGGCCATTGTGCGCAATCCGGGGTCGGGCGCTTTAATGGAATTGATAGAAGGCACGTACTGATGAGTGAAACGATGCAGGCTATTCAAATGGACGCCTTTGGTGGACCGGAGGTGATGGCCCTTGCAGAGGTTGCTATTCCCAACCCGGGTCCGGGAGAGGCTCGATTGAGGGTTGCCTATGTGGGCATGAACCCTTTCGATGCCATGGCACGGGCCGGCAAGATTGGTTTCATGCCGATCAATTTCCCCTTCACGCCGGGGCTTGAACATACGGGTGTTGTTGATGCTGTTGGCGAAGGGGTTGATTCAAGCTTAATCGGGCAGCGTGTGATTTCTCGCTCAAATTTCGGCGCTTATGCGGACTACTCCATTGCAAAGGCCGACATGCTCCTGCTGCTTGATGGCCGCATTGATCTTAAAACAGGTTGTGTGTATCGCGGCTGTTCCTTCACGGCTTGGCACGCCCTTTATAAGGCCGGACGATTGCAACCCGGCGAGACTTGTTTGCTTCACTCAGCGGCAGGGCCGATTGGAATTATGGCCGCGCAGATTGCCAAGACCAATGGCTGCACCGTAATCGGTTTGGCGGGTGGTGCGGATAAAGTCAGCTTTGCGCAGAGCTTCGGTTTCGATCACGTTTTCGACTACACCCAAGAGGGCTGGGTGGGCCAGGTCAAAGAAGCAACAGATGGTCGCGGCGTTGATGTGATTGTCGACGGCAACGGTGGCCCCAATGCGGCCCACAACATTGAACTGCTCGCGCCACTTGGGCGCTTGGTCTACATCGGAGCGACGGCAGGAGATATGCCTAATCCCATCGATGTGCCCACATTGATTTTTAAGAACGTCAGCGTTGTGGGTATGAATCTGGCACCGATCGAAGATGCGTCTGGCAGCGAAACAGACCAGACCATCATAGACAATGTGGCGACCGGAGTGTGGCGTGTGCCCATAACGGAAGAGGTCGCCTTGGCTGATGTGTCTGAGCTTCATCGACGGTTGGAAAATCGACGCGTGCAGGGCCGTGCTGTCATTCGCGTCGGTGGCGATCTTTCTTAAATGCTTCGTCTGCGCCAACTCGCACCGTTGGGTCTTGAGCCTATCGATCTAACCTTGGATGACGGTGCGTGTCTTACGGTCGGGGGTCCGTCGGGCTCGGGTAAAACTATTTTTCTTCGGGCGATTGCCGACCTTGATCTCAATGGCGGCGAGGCCGCAACAGCTAGTCTTGTTCGGTCTGGCGTTGACGCTTCAACGTGGCGCTCATCTGTCGCTTACATTCCAGCCGAGTCTGGTTGGTGGGCTGACGTTGTTGGCCCCCATATGCCGGAGGGTGACCCAAGACCGCTTCTGGAGTCTGTCGGTCTAGACTTGTCTTGTTTGGGCTGGACGGTATCGCGATTATCAACGGGTGAGCGTCAGCGCCTCGCTTTGGTGCGAGCCTTGATATCAAACCCCGATGTGTTGTTGCTGGATGAACCAACGTCGGCGTTGGATGCAGAGTCAACGGCTCAAGTTGAGCAGCTGATCAAAGACCGTCAGGCACGTGGTGCGACAGTTGTGCTTGTAACCCACGATGTAGAGCAACGCCTCCGTTTCTCTGGCCATCATGCTCACATTGAACACGGCCGTTTAGAGTTCCAAGACGAAGAGGTGGCGGCGTGACCTACATCAGTTTGTCTGTGGGTGATTTGGCAGTCGGAGCTCTTTTGATTGTTGCCAACGGCATTTTGTCACTCGGGCTCGGTCTTAAACTTGAACGCACGTTGTTGATTTCAACGTTCCGCATGATCGTGCAGTTGACCTTGGTCGGCTACGTCCTGACCGCGGTGTTTGAATTATCATCACCGTTTTGGACGGGCACCATTGCTGCTGTGATGATTGTGTTCGCTGGGTATGAAGTGTCGGCGCGGCAGGAGCGGCGTCTCGTTGGGGTGTGGTCGTACGGACTCGGTGCGACAGCCATGATGTTTTCATCGACGCTGGTCACGGTCCTCGCGCTAACAACACAGATCGGGCCGTCGCCTTGGTATGATCCGCAGTATGCGATTCCTCTCCTTGGCATGGTTCTTGGAAATTCTATGACGGGCATCGCTTTGGGGCTCAACACGCTGACGTCGAATTTAGCGCGGGATCGAATCGCCATTGAGGCTCAGCTCTGCCTGGGGGCGTCGCGGTGGACGGCCTGTGGTCCGATGCTGCGGGCCGCGATTCGCACGGGCATGATGCCGATGATCAATGCGATGGCTGCTGCTGGATTGGTGTCTCTTCCCGGTATGATGACGGGGCAAATTATGGCCGGGGTGCCGCCAACCGAGGCGGTGCGTTACCAGATATTGATAATGTTTCTTATTGTCGGTGCGACGGGTCTTGGTGTGCTAATGACAGTTTTTGGCGGACTCGCTTACCTAACAGACACCCGTCACCGGCTGCGGCTGGACCGTCTTAAACAATCTCGCATGACTTAGGTTTGACTCGTCCTGTTCTGCTTGCGTCGTCCTCAGAATCCCGCTACCGAGGATGTAGACAAAAATAACAACACGCTCTTTAGGGATGATTTGTGACACCTGAGCTCTTGGTGTTAGCGGGGACCGCCGCTTCAATAGGATTTATCCACACGTTGCTTGGGCCAGACCACTATCTGCCCTTCATCGTGATGGCGAAGGCGCGTGGATGGTCGCGGAAGAAGGCGTTGGCGATTACCAGCCTGTGTGGCTTAGGCCATGTGGCGAGTTCTGTGCTTCTCGGTGCCATAGGCATTGGCTTTGGCGTCGCGGTTGGCAACTTAGAAGCCATTGAGTCGCTTCGCGGTGATTGGGCTGCTTGGGCCTTGATCGCGTTTGGCCTGACATACTTCGCTTGGGGTCTTAAGACTGCATTTAAGAATAAGCCGCATGTGCACGTACACGATCATGGCGACGGAACAGTGCATCAACATGATCACACCCACCATAATGACCATGCGCATATGCATGGGGCTCAATCCAAAATTGGCATTACGCCTTTGGCGCTGTTTATCGTGTTTGTGCTTGGGCCCTGTGAGCCTTTGATCCCGATTCTCATGTACCCGGCTTCTCAGGCGAGCTGGGGCGGGGTTTTGGCGGTTGCAGCCATCTTTGGCATTACGACGCTCATAACGATGACTGCGGTGGTTGCGGTTGCGTTATTCGGGCTGAAACGTGTTTCTTTTGCGCCTATGGCGCGATTCAGCCACGCCCTGGCGGGCGGTGCGGTCGCGATCTCGGGTAGTTTTATTGTTTTTCTCGGATTGTAGGAAATCTCATCCTATTCTCCGTATTCAGGGCAAGATTTCTTGCTATAAATAGCGTTCGGTAAAGAAGAAGGAGGGGCGTTGTGACACTCGGTAGCCTAACAGGCAAACAGAATTTACGGCCGGAAATGACGGCTGACGAAAAGGCGTGGGTTGAAGAAGAACTCAAAGACCAAATCGCGCGTTATGAAACCATTGTTAAAGCAATGGAAGACATGACAGCGGAACGGGAGCAATGGGTCGCAGACTTCCTGCACCGCGTTCAGACCCGGGGTTTCCATTGGCATGCGGAACAGCGCCGCGTGATTCCAAAGGAAGAGATTCGCCCCCGCGATGGCAGACCGCTTCAGGTCATTTACTAGGAGCGGCATTTTCGCCGTTTGATTTTTGTTTGATGCGCGCTGACGAAGTCTGACTTTACGATCTAGCGCAGCATAGTAGGAGATACACCATGGCCCGCCCACATATTGAACCGTTTGTTGATCGCGATGTCGGTTTTAAGAAAATGACAATGGCAGGCATGCCAAACGGCATGCAGTACAAAACATTGAGCATGGACACCGATAATGGTGCTGTAACAATGACCGTGCAGTATGACGCCGGTTTCAAGCAGCCCCCCGGTTTTTGCTACAACGAAATGGAAATTTTTGTGCAGGAAGGCTCGCTGAAGTATGGCGACCAAGTCTGCGTTAAAGGCCACTACCTGTTCCTCCCCGCTGGTAAAGCGATGCCAGCGATGTCGTCGGACGAAGGGGCTTTGTGCTTGGTCTTCTATAACAATGGTGCGCCCAGCTTTGAAGAATCTGATGCGAACCATGACGCGTGTGATGAGAAGAATTTCGCAAGCGTGAACTCATACGACGGCTTGGATTGGACGGGCAACGCGTTGTTCCCGGCAACGGCACCCGGGTGCTTGCTCAAGATGCTGCACTACGATGAGAAAACCCATGGCATGACCTTCTTGTACTGCATGGTTCCAGGGTTTTGGCAGGATAACATCAGCTATCATGATTGTGCTGAAGAAGCCTATCACATCTGGGGCGACTCCTGGATGATGCAGTTTGGCACTTTGCCAACCGGTGGCTACTTCTGGCGCCCAGCCTACATCAACCACGGGTGCTTTGCGTCAGAACGCGGCATTCTTGCTATTGGCCGGACCGATGGTGATTTGCATAACCATTTCCACCATGACCCGTACTCCTCACCGCAGGAAAATGCGGAGCGGGCTGCTGCTCGTCTCGCGCGCCAGAAGCCGGCCATGTACAAGTGGATTCTGACGCAAGATCATAACCACGTTCCTCATGACTTCGAAAATCCGCATGATCACGTTGATCCGATGGAAGCTGACACCGCTCAAGTTATTCAGCCGGACGGAAGCCACTGGCCGTAGATCTCTAGTTTATAAAATGCTGAAAAGCCCGGCCCTCCTTAGAGGTGTCGGGCTTTTTATTGGTCGGCCCGGGTGGCCGTGGGGTACCCTCCAAGTTGTCGAGGGTTGAGGAGGTCGTATGGCCACGCGTTTTCTAATGATTGGGTTGATATTTGGTGTGGTCGTGAGCTTTGCCACAATGCCAGGGACCGCAGCTATAGCAGAGACTGAGGTGGGTGGTGCAGGCGCTGGGCTCGCTAAGATCATTCGCGGCAAGACGGTTTGCCGTGACACCAATAAAGAGGGTGCCAGTTGTGGCGTCGAACGGTGGACCATGTATGTCCATAACAATGGCGTCCGTTATCTGCATGTGATTGCCGCCAGCAACACGTTCAATGAAAGCCGACACGCTATGGTCAGGGTCGGTGCTGATAATCATGTCAAAGAGGCGTTTATGAGCAATGTGGCGGGGGCTGGTGTTCTGGGGTCAACTTATGTTGTGCTGCAGGGGCTGGGCGCCCAGGTCACCGCAACTGACATTGGCTTCGATGGCGCAACCGGCGAGCCAAAAACGGAGTTTGTGGACGCTTTTGATGCGGCTGATTCAATCGGTACGGGGCCTAACTCTGGTGATGGCCTGAATTTCCTCGACTATGACTTTGAGGCGCCAGGCGAACAGCCGCATTCGGTCTACTGGGCTGGTGGGTCACGGCAGGGGACGATGGTCGGTGGCTTTGTGACCTCGGAGTATACGTTTCTGGGACAAGAAGACCTGACGCTCGCAGATGGTCAGACTGTCACGGCAAATCATTTTCGTATGCTCAGTGGTACCGAGATTTGGGTGACAGACCCGGACTGTGGCATTCTCAAGATGACCCTGAACTTTGGTCCTGGTGTGGGGCTTGAGTTTGAAACAACGGAATTAGAAATCACTGTTGAAGGATTGGCTCAATAAAGGGGATCAGATTTAAACACGGTGGTTTTTACGAGCTCTTTATCGACTGTGTTTCGTTAATGCCTTTGAAGATTGATTTTGACGGGAAAACCAGATGATTCGAACATTAGTCAATGCACCACTCTTCATGTGGGTGATTCTTGCGCTTCCCGGGGTTTCGCATGACGAGCACTCTTTTGTCCGGGGCAACTGGCCCCGAAGGGCAGACCACTGAAGAATTGCTTCTGCACCCGTCGGGGGAATCGGCTGCGCAGATCATGGTTCTGGCCATGATGATCACACCGTTGAGAATGCTGTTTCCGACCAATAGATTTTGGATGTGGATGATGAAGCGGCGTCGTCATATCGGCGTTGCCGCGTTTATCTATGCCGTATTTCACACTGTGCTCTATGTCGTTGATATGGGCAGTGTCTGCGCGATGCTTGATGAATTCACAGCGTTAGGCATTTGGACAGGTTGGGCTGCATTTTTTATATTCATTCCGCTTGCGCTGACGTCCAATGATTATGCTGTCCGCAAGCTTGGAGCGTCGTGGAAATCACTCCACCGATATGTTTACGCCGCTGCACTTGCAACGCTCGTGCAATTGGATATTTGTTCATAACAATCTGGGGCCGGCGCTGGCGCGGTTCATTCCGTTGGCGCTTTTGGAGGGGTATCGTATTTGGATGACCTTGAATCCCAAAAAACCTGCAAACATTTGAGTTTAATTACGGAGGAAAGAAGAAATGGTGCGTCTGTTTATGATTGCGATGGTGTTCATGGTGTCGGGTGCGGCTCATGCATCGGGACTCTACGAATGTGAAGAGGTCGATCAGTCGAAATGGTTGACGGAAGAGCAGCTCACTCAGCAATTAGTGGCGAGCGGTTGGCAAGAGGTTCGTCGCATGAAGCCGGGATGGCGGCTGTTGGGAGGTTTACGGCACGACACCAGATGGTCAGCGTGTTGAAGGTTATTTTGACCCTGTAACCGGTGAGCAACTCATTCTGGCACAAAGAGGTCGAATTCTCTTTCGCAAAGAGGAATAAGCTAGTCCGTTCCTAATTTGATCTACGCGATTTTAATAAACCCGGAGCTCTGTCTCCGGGTTTATTTTTGAGTCTCTAATGTCTGGGCTGAGCTCACCAACTGGCGAACGCGCTCGGTTCCATTTCCCTGTCAAGCGCCAGTGGTCCTATGATTGGTTCCGTTGAAGGGGGTGAGTATGGCCCCGTGTTTCGTCGGAGAATAATTATGCCTCAGGCCTTAAGTCGCCGCGCTCTCGGTAAGACAGCCGTCGCATCGACCCTTGCAGCATCAGCCGGCCCCTTTGTTCACACCCGCCAAGCCCGGGCGAACGAGCAGGTGGATGTGGTTGTGATCGGTGCCGGATTGTCAGGTTTGAACACGGCCGGAATTCTCGCCGACTCAGGGTTGGATGTGATGGTGCTGGAAGGCAGCTCGCGAATCGGTGGGCGAGTTTGGTCTGCTGAAGAATCCTGGGAGACGAATGCCGGTGAGGTGCCAATCGAATTGGGTGCCTCGCAGATTAGCGGATCTTACGCTCGTGTTCTCGACGCCGTCGATCGCTTGGGGCTTGAGCTGCTGGATGAAGACCGAAAGCTGCTTCCGTTCTCCGCGCACCTTAATGGCCTCCATATCAAGGCGGATGAATGGGCAGACTCCCCGGTCAATATGTTGGTCGGAGAAGAACGCAACATTCCAGCGATGCAGTTTGGGTCTTCGATGTTGGCGAAGTTAAATCCACTGGTTGAGTTGGATGATTGGCTGGACCCGAAGTTCGCTGATTACGACGTGTCAATTCACGACTTACTCAAACGCAACGGCGTATCAGAAGCGGGCATTCGTCTTGCCGAGGTTTCAGGACTGGGCGCTAATCTGCATGGCGTGTCGGCTCTGCGTCTATTTCAAGAGCGCACGCGGGGCACCCTGGAGTTGCAGTTTCCTTCTGTTGAGGGGGGCGAACAATGGCCCAAGAACATCAAAGGCGGCACAGCGGTGCTGCCTCAGGCGATGGCATCCCAACTGCCCGGTGCGGTACTGACGGGTCAGCAGGTCATGGCCATTGATGTCGAAGAGGATGGTGTCGATGTGCGCACCATTGATGGTGGTCGCTATCGCGCGCGCTTTGTTGTTTCTGCAGTACCCTTTTCAGTTTTACGGATGGTCTCGATTTGGCCAAAGCCGCCAGCGCCGCAATACGAAGCCATTCACCGGCTGAAGTACGCAGAGACGACCCGGGCCTTCTGTCGGATTAAAGAGCCGTTTTGGCAAGCGGATGGATTTGAGCCAGGGCTGTTTTCAGATGGTGCCGTGCGCATGTTTTGGGCAATCGATAATCACAAAGGCGAGGGCGAGCATCGCGGCATGTTTGTGTTGACCGGCTGGTCGGGCCAACATGTTGCTGCGCTTTCCCCTGAAGCTGCGTCGCAGTTTCTAGTGGATGAGTTGGCACGGCTGCGCCCCGCGTCGAAAGGCCAAGTCGAAATATTGCGATTCCATTCTTGGGGCCGTCAACCGTTTGCAGCAGGGCTGTAGCCCCATGTTCGGGCCGGGCCAGGTGACCAAGTTTGCCCGAGACATGATCATCCCTCACGGTCGACTGCATTTTGCAGGCGAGCATACGCGGCGGCTCGACTACGGCATGGAGGCTGCTATGGAATCCGGTGAACGCGCCGCATTTGAAATTCTCGACCGAACCTAAGGTTTAGCCATGTTGCCGGTTCTTTCTCATAATCTGTCTCGATGCTTTCCAGTCACAGATATCCCTTGGTATGACGTCGGTGATGGGTGGCTGAGTGGTTGTGACGGTAAAACACTGAGAGCTTTAGATGATGGCTCTATGCGCAGTGTGCTTATTCGCTTGCAGCCGGGTCATGCCGGTGTCGCTATCGATGCGGCATCCTCTACGGTACAAGGGTTTGTGCTCTCTGGGACAATAACCCTTGGCGGCACTGTATTGGTGGCGGGTGGTTTCTTTGTCATTCCATCTGGTGCGGATTTGCCCGGGCTGGTGTCTGAGGTTGGGGCTGAGCTGATTGTCATTTTTGATGACGCGGCGATTGGTCCGGCGAGTTCTGCTGAGGCTGTGCTCTTAACATCGGCCTATGATGTTGAGCCTATCGTTCCTGTTATTGATGGTGTTCGGCTTGATGGCTTTGCGCGTCGTGTGTTGTGGGAAGACCCGGACACGGGCGCTGATACCAGGTTGTTGACGGTGCCGGCAGGCTTTGAGGGGAAGGGTCCCAACTGGCATCCTGTCCATGAGGAAATATTTTGCCTAGAGGGTGATATCGGGCCAGACGATTCGCGTCTTATCGTGCCTGGAACGTATCTTCATAACCCAGCCTATGGTGTGCACGGCTATCATGAGCATTCTAAAGGTGGCGCTACAATTCTTGAGTGGCACGATGGTCGTTGGGCCGTAAACTTCGTATCATGAAAAACATGAGATGCTGTTTGGCCAGCTCAATAGCCTGGCATCTTCTGATGGCAAACAAGAAGTATCGGTGTAGATATGCGTGATCCCGTCCCATTCCTTGATACCAATGCAATGCCGTGGGCTAAGCCCGGGCCACCAGGTATCTATTCCAAGTTGCTTAGCCGTGATCCGGAGACGGGCGAACGCACAGCGTTGAATCGGTTGCAGCCAGAAGAGGGTATGAATCCGCCAGGGGCCGCCCACTACCACCACACGACAGAAGAACTGCTGATCGTTAAGGGTCGGATGTCCTTCGATAGCCAGGTGTGGCTGACGCCACAGTCTTATTGTTTCCATCCGCCGGAAACGGTTCACGGTTTCAAGAGTGCCGTCCCAGAAGAGTCTTGGTTTCTATCGCGGGTCGGCCAAGAGCTGGATTTTAACTTTGTCGAAGAGCCAGTTCAGCTCTCTCCGTATTACGTTTGTTCTGAGCCGCCAGCACGTGGGGTTGTGTATCACGCTGAACCAGCGGTAGGGGTTTGGGAAGAAATTGAGAATGCGCAGCGATTCGTGCTCAGCCTCGACCCAGACACGGGCGAAGGGTCTGTGCTTCTTCGGACAAAGCCAGGCTGGACGTCTGGCGCAGATGGCGAGGCATTGACGCGCTTTGAAGAAGTGTTTGTGCTAGAGGGTGCTTTGAGTTGTACCGATGAAAACGCTTACACGGACGGGTGTTATAACTTTAACCCGCCCGGTGCGCAGCGCCGATCTCTCACATGTACGGATGCAGCGCTGCTGTATTTCACGGTAGGGCCAGAAGACACTTAACCAAGTTCTAAATAGCCGCTTTAGCTCTTTCGAAGAGCTTTGGCTTCTTCTTCTGTGATGTCGACGATCTTATCGATCATGCAAATTCCACCGGAGTTCAGGACACGCAATGTGTCTTGAATGCAGAGCTTGTTGATTGATGTTGCGTGACTAAACCCGCCTTCAATTTTTAAGCCGCTACAACGGTTGCGCAAATCGATCCGCTTGTAGGTCTTGCCTTTCATCTCGACCAGTATGGTTTTGTTGTCGATGACGGGCGTCTGCTTAATAGACCGCAAGTTAATGCACTGCTGCGTTACTTCGTCCGTATCTTCTGTTTCGGCTGATGCGGGCGACACTGCTAAGCTGAACGCTATTGCTGCGGCGAACGCGATGCTTTGTGGGTAAAGTTTCATTTCCAGCTCCGTGTGCTTGCGTGAGGGGGAACTCAAAGATTTCGATGTCTCAAAGCTTATAGTGTCTGCCAATTAAGGCAAAACTTTGGAGAGCATGCGCGGGTCACACCTTCGGGAAGTGCACTAACGCGCCAGTTTGTGCGACCGTTGCCAGAATAAGCGTATGGCTGCCATGCATTTTCGGGCCTTGCGGTCAAAAGAGCGCGCCGTATGTTTTTGCCGCCACATTCAGATCTCAGTTGATCGCCGGTCCGCCTGCGATCAGAATTGCCCGACCGAGGGGGAGTTTCAGACCATGCAGATACCAACGCGCGCCATCTTTATGTTTTCGACAGCTGCATTTGCAGTGAGCTTTGGGCTTATGGGCGAAGGCCCAGAACCGATAGGCGCCTCGCAACCTGATAAGATGGCTGAATTGTTTAGCCCGGCTGCCGTCAGTGGCGCTATGTGTGGTCCTGCTGGTCAGGTGGGCCCGAGTCGGCTTCGGCAAATTCTGGCCGCTGCCTCTATGAGTCAGGCGCAAGCCGCGGGCGACCCTTCGGCGGACCCTGAACGGGCGCCATTGTATTCGGATCTGGGAACTCTCACGTTCGCCATGACGTCCACGTCGCCGTTGGCTCAGGCCTATTTTGATCAGGGCTTGCGCTTTGCCTATGCGTTCAATCACGCAGAGTCGGTGCGCTCTTTTCAAACCGCACAAAGCTTGGATCCGGAGTGCGCTCTGTGTGCATGGGGCGAAGCCTATGCTTTAGGACCCAATATTAACCAACCCATGTCCCCAGATGTGGTGGAACAGGCTTTGGCTGCTCTCGACCGGGCCGTCGATAACCGCGATAAGGCCTCACCGCAAGAGCGGGCGCTTATCGATGCGCTGGCCAACCGCTATGGCGAAGAGTCTGCCAAGCGATCTGCTCCTTATAACAAAGCATTCGCGACGGCGATGATCGACGTGCAGGCCCAGTATCCGAACAATCATGAAATTGCCGTCCTCACAGCAGATGCGATCATGAACGAGTCGCCCTGGGTGTATTGGGAACCCAATGGGCGTACGCCGGCCGGGCGCAATGGCCAAGCTGTCGCTTTAGTTGAGGGTGTTTTGGCAAACAACGCGTCTCATGTTGGCGCCATCCATCTCTACATTCATTTGTTGGAAGCGTCTCAGATGCCAGAGAAGGTCGTGCCCTATGCGGAGAATTTGCATGGGTTGATGCCAGGCGCTGGGCACATCGTTCACATGCCGTCGCATATTTATTACCGCATCGGCAGGTACCTGGATTCGCTAGAAACCAATGTAGAGGCGGTGGAGGTTGATGAAGCGTATTTCCAGCGTCCCGAGTCTATGCAAGGCGGCATGTATCAATTCGGTTATTACCCACATAACGTCCACTTCGTTTTGGTCTCGGCGCACATGGCGGGCGATCGGGCACGGAGTTTGGAATATGCGGCTAAGCTCGACGCGCTAATCCCGATGTCTCTCGCTACGGCTGTTCCGGGTGTCCAGCCCGTAAAGGTGTCGCCGTTGTTCACCTATGCGGAGTTCGGCACGCACGATCAAATCATGGCCTTGCCCGACCCGGGCATGGATGCGCCATACGTTAAGGCGATATGGCACTATGCTCGCGCGGTGTCCTTCGCTCGCTATGGCGACGCCGATGCGGCTTTAATCGAAGTCGATGCCATCGCGGCCGTAAGCGATAAAGCAAACTTCAGAGGGTTGGTTGGTAGCGGTATTCCTGCGCCGACATTGTTGTCGATCGCACAAAACGTCGCGCTCGGACGAATTGCCCAGGCAAGTGGTGACCACGAGTCTGCCGTAGGTTACTTTGAAGCGGGTGTTTCATTGCAAGACACGGTTAATTATATGGAACCGCCCTATTGGTATTATCCGGTTCGCCAATCCCTGGGTGCCGCGTACTTGGCTGTTGGTCGAGACGAAGATGCGGAACGGGCGTTGAAGGCCAGCCTTATCGATGCGCCTAACAATGGCCTCGCGTTGTTCGGCCTTGCCGAAACTTATGCGGCTATGGGTGACGATACGGCAGCACGATACACCAAAGATTTATTGGATAACGCTTGGGCGGGTGATGTTTCTGATCTTGCTCTTGACCGGCTTTAGCGATTTTTGGATTAGGCAGTCCAGCGCTCCCACTTGGTAATGTCGCCATCGCTGACGGCCATGCCGATTTGGTGCGTGCTGCTTAATTCGCTGCCCCCGTCTGAATCTCGTTCATTGGACCCGATGTAGTAGAGGCGCAATGAGCCATCATCCATGGGTACGACCCATGGGCAGCCGAGGCGATGGTCCCAAAGGCCTGACCCTTTGGGGGATTGCGGAATGATCGAGTTGTTGGGGTGGGGGCCATCAACGCGCTCCCATGTGATGCCATCGTCGGATACAGCGAGACCAATCTGGCGGTCCACTTCCGGGTTGGTGCCAACGTCCTGGCAGCCCTCGTAGAACAGCGCCCATTGGCCGTTGATCTTGATGATCTGTCGTGTCGAGATACCGTAGTCGTCGAATCGGCCTTTTGGACCAGCCCCAAAAATCGGGCCGCGTTTTTCCCAGCGCAGGCCGTCTTCGGACTCGGCCCAGGCCATGACGTACCCTTTGTTGGAATCCAGTGAGTGGTAGTAGAGCCTCCAACTGCCATCGTCCCAGCGGATCACTTGCGGCCACGCGGCCATGAACACGTCGAAGTCACCGGGCTTGCCGGAATCCAGAAGAGCTCCGTTGTATGGCCCTTCAAGGCGCGTCCAGTGAATCCCATCTCGGGATACCGCAGCACCAGACCGCATAGGGAAGCCTTTGACTTCAAAGCCACGGACGTTGTTGATGGCTTGATTGCCACCGAAATACCACATCCAGTAAAGGCCGTTTTCGTAGTGAACGTCGTTGACGCCGACATGGGATGAGTCGAAGCGTTACGGGTCTGGGTGTGGGTCTAGAACGGATCCCATGACACCCGGACCTCGAACCCGTTCCCAGTTGATGCCGTCTGTTGAAGTCGCGAGACCAACGCGTCCTGTGGGAAGGCCTATTTTACGGTCAAAGGTTTTGTCGCGCCCGTAATACCACATACGCCACACGCCATCTTCGCCACGCATGACTTTGGGGCACGAAACACGTTCAGAATCCCACCACCCTTCTGGGCCAGGTCCAAAAATAAGGCCGGGGCCGCTGGGGCGGTCATTGGCGGACGTGCTCATAAATTTTCCTTTGTTCGTGTAACTATGGTTTGTCAAAAAATGCCGTGGCGGCGTTCACTTTTTCGGCCGGATCACGACCAACGACAATCATGTCTGCAAGATCTGAGAGCGCTGCCATTTCTGCTGTCCCGGTAATAAGCGGTGGTGGATCACTTTCGCCTGCCATGACGAGGGTTGGCACCTTGATTTTTGGCATGCGTTCACGCGCCGGGTACCGAAAGGCTGCGAGGTAGGGCTTTTGGTAGGTGGTCAGCCCTTTGAGGACATCGACGGTATGCGCATGGAGGTGTTCTGGCGTGCGACCTGGATTGCCAAGGATATGTTCAGAGTCACGCATAAAATAGGGAAAGAAGAAGGCTTGATCGCGGACAAACTGAAAAGCCCAGGGGAGATGGCCGCCATGGTCGTCTGGCGTGATGGCTGGCGCGTAATTTTCTAGAATCTGTGCTTTTAAGTCGGCGTCGTATTCGACAAGCCCATCGATCACGACGCGTCTTACTCGGTCTGAATGACGGCCGGCCATTTCACACCCTGTGCGCCCACCCGTATGGCTGCCATAAAAATCCACTTTCTCTATGCCAAGTTTATCAAGTAGGCGGACCACGCTGTCTGCAAAGTATGTGATCTCAGGTGCATCCTCTGATGGCGCGGCTGAATCGCCGTTCCCGAGCGTGTCTGGCGCGATGACGCGACGAGTCTCACCGAACAATCGCATTATGGGTTCCATGCCACGCGCTGATGCTGGTGACGGATGGACAATGTAAACGGGAAGATGTGCAGAATTCGGGTCGCCACACGTGCGGATGTGCACAAGACCTTCGTCTAACCTTACGAACTCTCTATCAATGTTCACGGCGTGTACCTGCTGTCATCATGTGTCTATCTTTGCATGCTCAATTGAAACATCTTTCTATACAACACAGAATAGTGTTTCGAGATAACCAACCACAATGCGGGGGGCGCCGGTTGGAAACTGTTAACGTGATCGCGACTGAGTCGTGTCGGGCGTTCTATCAAAGCTGGAATGATCTGAGAGAAAACGGTGAAATTCCTCATACACGAGCGTTTCTTGATCAGCACGCTCCGAGGCTGATGCCGAACGCTTTCATTCTTGAGCTCACGGAAGAAGGGCCGGTTATTCGCTTTATGGGAACGGCGTTGGTCGAGTTGTGGGGCGGAGACTATACCAACAAAGTGTTTGGCGGTGATTTGTCTGAGCAAGCCACGATTAGTCTTCGAGCGAATTCAAGGCATGTCGTCGAACAGCCCTGTGGGATGGTTGAGGTCTCGGAGTTTGTCGCTCGATCTGGCCTGTCGTTTCAAATGGAAGCTGTTTTGCTACCCTTGACCGTTGATCTCGACCGCCCACCCCGCTTCTGTTCGTTCAGTCAGTTGATAGACCCTCTGGACGGTCATCAAGACGGTGTAGCCAAGTACAAGAACAAGCAAAAAGCGAATTGGATTGATGTTGGGTTTGGCGTTCCAGACACTGCGCCAAACCATATTGTCTAACACGCCTTATGGGGTCAGGGTTATGTCTTCGACCCGAAGGGTGTCGGCCCCTGACCAATAGGTTTGTACCCGTGGGCCGAGTCCTTCAAACGAAACATTTTGCCACAAGAAAATTCCTGGTGGGTTGTGAAACTCATGCTCTAAGACATCGCCGGTTCGTGTCCGTCGATTTTCAGATGTGGTTGCAGCACGCGCATCGTTGATCAATGGCATGATCGTTGGATCGCAGTGATATGGATTCTGCCAGGAGCAAGATCGGATACGATAGGCGGCAATTGGATCGAACGTGTAGGTCGACATTGCGAAGCCAAGGCTGGGCCATCCGCCGTTGTACATATAATCAAAATAGTTCGGTAGTCGGGTTGCCCTTATTTCCATTTTGACACCGATCTGAGTCAAATCATTGGCGATCTGTTGGTACCAATCCTGCGAGTTCGCGGAGCCACCGGGCACCAGAAGTATGGGGAGGTCAAAACCTTCAGCGTATCCCGCTTCGCTCATTAGTTTGCGCGCGAGGTCTACGTCGTAGGCGTAGGGTTCTAAAGTCTCGTTATACCCAAACGACATGGTGTGGGCGATTTGGCTGGCGGGCTTAACGGCACCGTCCATAAAGACGTCGATCATGCGTTGCTTGTTGACGGCATGGTTCAAAGCGCGTCGTACACGAACATCTTGAAGGGGGCTCTCTTTGACGGTGACAAAGGCGAGGAAGTTCACACCCGGTTCCTGTCGGACCCAGAGCCGGCCTCCCGCTAACCCAATTGGATCTACATCTTCTGGTGCGAGACTGAAGGCAATATCAACGGACCCAGATATGACGGCTTGTCGACGCGCGGCTCCATCGGATAGTTGAATAACCTCGAGGCCTGTTTCTTTTGGTGTGCGCCAGGAATCTGTAAAGGCAGTCAGTTTAACGCGGCCTTCCCCCCAGTCGGTTACTGCATAAGGGCCGGTGCCGATTGGCGCTCGCGCAAATTTTTCTAAGCCGAGATCAGCAAGAGCCTGCGGGGCGGGAATGCGAAGGGCTGACATGTATTGCGCGAGCAAAACGTCTGGTTTTTGAGTCGTGATTGCAACGGTCAGGCGGCCACGGGCTTCGGCCTTTATGATCCCCATCCGTTTTATGGTGGTGCCGAGAGATGTGCTTGCTGCGGGTCCAGACGAGAGTGTCTCAATGGTAGAGGTGACGGACGTTGCATTGAAAACTTCACCGTTTGAGAACGTAACGCTGTCTCTCAAATAGAACACCCATGTGTTTGGTGTTTCGCGTTCCCATCGGACGGCGAGAGCGGGTTGCGTCGCCCCATTTTCATCAATAATCGTGAGGCCGTCGAATATTGCGTCCAAGGGAACGGCAGTCGGTATATTGAATGATCCGAATGGATTTCCGAGACCAGTTGGGAGAACTTGTAGACCAATTCGAATCGTCTCTGCGGATGGCGTGTTCAATGAGGTAAACAGCCCTAGAGCGCCTAGTAGGCTTGCCCCGAAAAGGCCGTATTTTGTTCGTTTATGCATCGTCATTGTTAAACCCTAGCCCTCCGGTGCGCTTGGCGGAAGTGGGCTGATAGGTTTGTGCTCAGAATGGAGATTCGTTACTGGTCTTCATGTTCGCCATAGTTTAGGCAGCCTGGGACTTTTTTTATACCCTTTGATGGGTATATTTCGTTGGGACTCTTTGATGCTCTCTAGGTGTTTTTTCGCCGCTACACTGGCCTTCATTTTTAGCGGGGGCGGCCTGTCTGTGCGAGCAGCCGACTCGATTGAAGAAGTTATTGTCACCGGCTCATACATCAACCGCGATTTGCTCATTAGTGGGTCCCCGGCGACCATCGTGACGGCTGATGATATGGCCGCGTTTGGGCTAACGGGTCTCTCCGGCGTTATTGGCTACTTACCATTCAATAGCGGCTCGGAGTTTAATGCCGATGTATTTACCCAAAATCTGTCGACGGGAACGTCTAACTTCAACCTCCGTGGGCTGGGTCTGAACTCGACGTTGGTCTTGCTCAATGGTCGGCGGCAGACTGTGTCTGGTGGTGTCGCTGATGATGGTTCCGCGTTTGTTGATCTCAACGCCCTCGCGCCCCTGAACGCTGTTGAGCGGGTTGAGATTTTAAAGGACGGAGCCGCAGCACTGTATGGCACGGACGCGGTCGCGGGCGTCGTGAACGTGATCACTCGAACCGAAACAGATGGGGTGGAGGTCGAAGGTGAATTCGGGACGACGACACGATCCTCGCAACAGGATTTAACGTTACGGGCTATTTATGGCCTGCAGACGGATCGCGTGCGAGCGATGGTCGCTACTAGTCATTTGCGACGATCCTGGTTGCCATCTCCAGAGCGAGCGTACACGCAAGGCAAAGGCTTCTCTGGGTTCGGACAGCCAGGCGCGTTTATATTATTGGAACCGTCGCCTGTTTCTCCGGACCTGCCCTCTGGATTGGATAACCCGCAAAGTATCATTGATCCGGATTGTGTTGCCGCAGGTGGGTCACCCAATGAAACTAACCCTGGGTCTGGCTTGGGAACCTGCACGTTTGATTTCGCGCCTTATTATCACTTGGTTCCGCGCGAACGACGTTGGCTTGCCTTTGCGAACGCTTCAGTTGACCTAGAAGATATAGAGGTTTTTGCAGAGGCCGGTTACGCCCATACGAATGTTCTTCGCGGCACGTCGCCCTCTTTCCCAATTCTAAATCTCGCGACAGTTCCGGCAAATAATCCCGGCAACGTCTTTCAGGCCTCGGCATTGTTTTTGGGGCGTCCAATCGGTGCTGATGCGCCGGTCAACTTAGTGACTCATAGGTCTGAGACGTGGCGTGCGGTTGGTGGAGCGCGCGGCTCGATTCGTGATCATTGGGATTGGGATCTCGCCGCGACGTATAGCGCCAACCGACATGTTGTGAAAATCGGCAATGCGTTGGTTGATCGCTTCGATGCGGCTCTGAACGGAATCGGTGGACCGAATAATGATTTGTTCTTTAATCCGTTTGGATCGGCTGCTCTGTCTCAGCCTGGCGATGCGACGTACAACGACCCTGCCGTTATTGACGACTTTCTATCCCTTGCCACATACGACTACCGAACATCACTTTTCACCGTTGATGGTCATATCTCTGGGGCGCTGATCGACCTACCCAATGGCGCTGTCTCGATCGCGGTGGGTGGCCAAGTGCGTCGGGAGAAAATTGATGGTGATCTCGATGATCAGTTTAACGCGGAGAACTACCTATTTTTTATTGGTGGCCCAGATTTTTCTGGTGCACGCACTGTTGTTGCAGGGTTTGGTGAGCTGAATATCCCTGTTTTGGACTCACTCAACGTGCAGTTGGCGTTGCGCCATGAATCATACGAAAACGGGCCTGACTCGACGGACCCTAAGGTTGCTATGTCGTGGCGTCCGCAAGATTGGATGTCCGTGCGGGCCTCTTTCGGCACGTCCTTTCGAGCGCCCAGCGTGTTTCAGCAGTTTTCATCACAAACGGTGCTGCAAAATATATCGGACCCTGTGACGGGGTCCCTCGTGTTTCGCGGTGTTCGAACCGTCGGAACGGACGAGCTAAAGCCAGAGCAGGCTAATGTGTTCAATCTTGGAGCGACACTCCGCCCTGTTACTGGGTTTTCCTTCGACATCGATTATTGGCGATTCGATTACACCGATATCATTGTTAAAGAGAACGCGCAGGCGATCATTGACGCCAATCCCTTTGATTCCCGCGTTATTCGGGAGGCGGGCCAGATACTGCGCGTCGACACCAACTACGTGAACGCTCCCACTGTAGAAACCGATGGCCTAGACATTAGCGCTGCTTATGAATTCGATGGTGCCTATGGGGATGATTGGGCGCTGTCTGCGGATATGACCTACATCAACAAGTACGTGATTCAAGAAGCCTTGGGCGCTGTCGCGCGTGATGTATCCGGCAGCCGTAACTTCCGCACGTTTGCACGCTCTCTGCCAAAATGGAAAACAACACTGGGTGTTAATTGGTCGAAGGGCGCGGTCGGTTTTGCGTCGTACCTTAAAACAGTTTCTGGTTACTTGGATGATCAAAGCAGTGTGCCAATCAAAAGCCACGCGACGATTGATTCCCAGGTGCGGTATTCGTTGAACCGATCGGGGCGGGCTGAAACTAATGGCCCAATTTTTGTTCTTGGTGTCACGAACCTATTTGATAAGGACCCTCCGCCGGTCAACACGAACGTGGGGTTCGACTCAAAGGTGCACGATCCACGCGGTCGGGTTGTCTATGCGCGGATAATGTCTGCGTTCTAGCCTTTGCTCGTGAAGGCATCGCGCGCCGCAACAGCTTCCTCAAAAGCACCTGATAACTGGCTTTGGTCCGCATCGGCAAAGGATGAGGCTTTGTGCAAGGCATTCGCCGTTGCGTTGATTCCTTCTTTAACCATACGCACGGTCGCGGCTGGCATGGCGAGCGTTTTTTGTGCCCATTCTTCTGCACGCACGACTGTTTGGCCTTGAGGGGCAATTTCGTCCACCAAACCCCAATCTAGCGCTCCGTCTGCCGGCAGGCGCTCACACATGAGGCAGATGCGTTTGGCTTTGGCCGGGCCGACAAGCGTGATTAACCGCGGCAAAGCGCCCCACTGTAAATTGAGGCCGATTTTGACTTCGGGCACGAGAAGAAATGCGTTGTTGGCTAGGATTCGAAAGTCGCAGGCCAGGGCAAGGGCACAACCCGCACCAATAGCAAATCCTTCCATGGCGGCAATGGTGACCTGCGGCATGTCCTCCCAGGCCTGGCACAGACGAACCCCGCGATAGAAAATCTCGCGTTTTTCCAGGTCTGACATGCTTTCTTGCTGCCACATCCGTCCATCTTTGAGGTCGATTCCCGCAGAAAAGACGTCAGGAGCGCCCGTTAGAACTACAGCGTGAATATCCAGATCCCTTTGAAATCCAAGGGCGATATCCGTGAGCGCGAGGATCGTATCCTGGTCAAAAGCGTTCAAACTGCCTTTTCGATTAAATCGAACTCGAGCCAGGGGGCCGTCGCGCTCTACGGTCACAGCGTTCGTTGTCATGGTAATTCCTCTCCGTCGGTCGTACTCTTAGGTGTACCGCTTTATAAGGATCTTTAACGATCCAGGGGCAGTGGCTGGGGATTTAATATGAACTCTTTAATTCAAGATATCGCAACTTCAACAGTTTATGCATTTGTTGAGTTGTTCGTCTTCGCATTGATTCTTTTGATCGGCGTTGGCCTCATTACCGTTTTGTTTATGTACGTTGTAGACAAAACCCAGACCAAACATGCGATTAGGCGCAACTATCCTGTCATTGGTCGCTTCCGATATCTCTTTGAAGAGCTTGGTGAGTACTTTCGCCAGTACTTCTTTGCTATGGATCGTGAAGAGATGCCCTTCAATCGGTCGCAACGGTCCTGGGTGTATCGCGCGGCCAAAGGTGTTGATACCACCACAGCGTTTGGGTCTACGCGCGACATCCGTGGTGTTGGCAATGTCTTCTTTGTCAGCACACCGTACCCGACATTAGAAACAGACGCGGTTGAGTCAGCCGTCGTGACGATTGGGCCCTTGGCAAAGACGCCCTACGAAGCGAAGTCGTTATTTAATATTTCTGGGATGAGCTACGGCGCTATTTCTAAACCAGCCGTTCGCGCGCTTTCGAATGGCGCGCGTATGGCAGGGTGCTGGATGAATACGGGTGAGGGCGGCCTGTCGCCGTTTCACTTGGAAGGTGGCGCGGATATTGTGTTTCAAATTGGAACTGCAAAATACGGTGTGCGCGACGAACACGGTGCTCTGAGTGATGAGAAACTGCGCGCCGTAGCCGCGCACGACCAAGTCAAAATGTTTGAGCTCAAGATCAGCCAAGGCGCTAAGCCTGGTAAGGGTGGCATTCTTCCGGCGGCCAAAGTTTCTAAAGAGATTGCTGAGATTCGGGGCATTCCTGCTGGGGAATCTTCTATTAGCCCCAATCGACATCCCGAGATTGATAGCATTCCAGCCTTGCTTGATATGATCGAGCATATTCGCTCCGTTACTGGCAAACCTGCAGGCTTTAAGATGGTGGTTGGCGGATACGAATGGATGGACAAGTTGTGCCGAACCATCGTTGAACGCGGTATCGACCGTGCGCCTGATTTCATCACCATCGATAGCTCTGATGGCGGCACGGGTGCGGCGCCACCCGCGTTGATGGACTACATGGGCTTGCCTTTGTCTGAAAGCTTACCCGCAGTTGCGAATAAGTTGCGTGAGTACGGTTTGAAAGAGCGGATTAAGCTGATCGCCAGTGGAAATTGATTAACCCGGCGGAAATTGCGTGGGCGTTGTGCGCCGGCGCTGATTTCATCACTTCGGCCCGCGGATTTATGTTTGCCCTCGGCTGCATCCAAGCCTTTCAGTGCAATAAGAATACCTGTCCGACTGGTATTACGACTCACGACAAGCGGCTTCAGAAAGGTCTGAATCCGAAGGATAAAGCGGAGCGAGTCAGGCGGTATGCGGAAACCGTTCGGTATGAAGTCGGTGTGATCGCACATTCCTGTGGTGTGCCAGAACCTCGGCAATTGAGACGGCAACATGCGAGAGTCGTTACCGAGACGGGGCGCTCTAAGGGGCTAGATGAAATTTTTCCTTTGCCGACTCAAAAGGAAGGCATTCAAAAGTCAGCACAATAATAAAGGGCACTGGAAAACTCAGTGCTGCACATAAAGGTAAGAAATGTCCAAGACACTCTACGACAAGATTTGGGATTCACATGTTGTTCATGAATCAGAAACCGGCCAATGCTTGCTCTATATAGACAGGCACTTGGTCCAAGAGGTTTCTAGTCCTCAAGCCTTCCAGGGGTTGCGTGACGCTGGACGTAGAGTGCACCGCCCAACCGCATCACTCGCTATGCCCGATCACGCCATGCCAACGACTCCAGATCGCCTAGAAAAAATTGACGATCCAGAAGCGCGCGCGCAATTGGCGGCGCTGATTGAATACACGTCTGAATTTGATGTGCCTTACATCGAACTGGCGGATCGCCGACAGGGCATTGTTCATATTGTTGGGCCGGAACAAGGATTCACGCTTCCTGGTTCGACATTGGTTTGCGGGGATTCTCACACATCGACGCACGGGGCTATGGGCGCGTTGGCTTTCGGTATCGGGACGTCCGAGATCGAACATGTCTTGGCGACCCAATGCCACATCATGCGTAAATCAAAAACTATGCGTGTCACGATTGATGGCAGTTTATCGCTCGGCGTCACGGCCAAGGACTTGGCCCTAGCGGTTATCGCAAAGCTCGGTACGGCTGGCGGCACCGGCTATGCGATTGAGTATGCGGGAGAAGCAATTCGGTCGTTGTCGATGGAAGGCCGTATGACGCTTTGCAATCTCACGATTGAAGCCGGTGCGCGTAGTGGCTTGGTGGCGCCTGACGATACGACGTTTGCCTACCTTAAGGGGCGTCCCTATGCCCCCTCAGGAGAAAGCTGGGATCGTGCTGTTGCCTATTGGCGGTCTTTGGCCACCGATGATGGCGCTGTATTTGACCAAGAAATTATCTTGAATGGGCCAGAAATCGCGCCGCGCGTGACTTGGGGGACAAGCCCCGAAGATTCTGCGCCGATCACGGAAGCTGTTCCTAGCCCCGCTGATTATGAAGACCCAGATAAACGCAAAGCTGTAGAAAGGTCATTAGAGTACATGGGGCTGACTCCTGGCGTTGCTCTGCAAGATCTCAAAGTCGACCGTGTGTTCATCGGGTCGTGCACGAACGGCCGAATTGAAGATATGCGGGCGGCTGCTGCGGTCGCAAAAGGGCGTAAGGTTGTCGAGGGTGTCGGGGCCATGGTTGTGCCAGGGTCGGGGCTCGTGAAGAAGCAAGCCGAAGACGAAGGGCTCGACCAGATATTTCTGGATGCTGGGTTTGAATGGCGCGAGCCAGGGTGCTCCATGTGTGTCGGGATTAATCCTGATCGCATCGAAGCTGGCGAGCGGTGTGCTTCGACGTCAAATCGCAATTTCGAGGGCCGGCAGGGCCGAGGTGGCAGAACACATTTGGTCAGTCCTGCAATGGCGGCGGCGGCAGCGGTTACAGGTCACTTGGCAGATGTTCGCGACCTGACCTAAAACCCTTCCTCTGGCAGTTTCTGAGGCGCCCCACATTCTGCGTGTGGGGCGCCTTTTTTGTTTCCTGTTAACCAAGCATTTAGCCTTCTTCCGCAAAATAGGCTTGGCTTTGGACGGGCCATTGGGCCTCGATCGAGGTTGGAATTTAGGGAGCATATGATGCAAACAACATATAGAGCCGCCACACTGGTCGCATTGCTGACCGCTGTCGTCGTTTTCGGACAGGTTACCACTGCTGGATTGTAGGGCTCTGTAGCCTCAAATCCCTTTGGAAGTGGCTGAAACAGTCGGTTTACGTGGGCTCTCTGCTCGTCATTCCTGGCGCTTAGGGGCCTTTTTTTTTCCAAAAGTGTGCTAGAACCCAAGATGTTATGTTCCCGGGGACCCCTTAATCCATGGCTGAAACAGGACTGACTCAGCGGGCTGTGTGCCTGTATAAAAGACAATCATGATTAAGTTAGGTCAAAATTTCCTGCGTGGAGCGTACACGCCTCTGATCACACCGTTTAACGGCTGGGCGGTCGACTATGACGCGTATGCCCGGTTCGTGGACTGGCAAATACGTAATGGTGCACAAGGTCTCGTTGTTGGTGGAACCTCGGGTGAGCCTTTTTCCTTATCGCTAACGGAACGCCAGAATCTTCTACGTATCGCTATTAGTTCTGCACGCCGTCGTGTGCCGGTGGTTGCGCAAACCTGTGGCGTGTCATTGGCTGATACCTGGTCGTTGACCGAGCACGCAGAGCAAGTTGGTGCGGATGCCATCATGCTCATGATGCCGCCATTCGTTAAACCACCTCAGCGTGGCTTGAAATCATTTCTTGCTTTAGTATCCCGAGCAACAACGAAGCCGATCCTTCTGTATCAAATACCGAGCAGAACGGCATCGACCATTGAAGTCGATACCCTTGAAGACCTTTGCGAAGCTGTCCCATCAATTGTTGGCCTAAAACAGTCGTCCGAAGACGATGCGTTTGATAGTGACGTCATGTCTCGTATGGGTGGCGAGTTCCGTCTATTTATGGGGCTGCCAAAAATTGCTTTTGAACGTATTCCAAAAGTTGCGAGTGGGTTGATTGTCGCGCTTGGAAATATTGTCCCTGGGAAAATCGCAAAAATTTGCGCGCACGCTGAAGAAGGTGAATTGGCTGAAGCGATGGCCTTGCGTGATGAACTGCAAGATCTCAATGACGCCGCCTTTCGCGACACGAGCCCAATTGGGGTGAAGTATATGGCATGGAAGATGGGCCTGATTACCTCAGGCGAGTGTCGCTTACCCTTGCCGCCACCCGAGGTTGATGACGTTGAGGCCATGGATGAGGCTCTCGGAGCCGCTGGGTTGCTTTGATATCAGGTGCGGGCATTGCCCTTGGGTCAATCGGGCTCTAATCAAAATACAACAGCGCATACGGAGACGACATGGGATCCACACTTACACTGACGGCAAGTGACGGCCAATCAATCGAAGCTTATGTGGCTGAGCCGAATGGCACACCGAAAGCAGGCATCGTCGTCATACAAGAAATTTTTGGCGTCAATGATCACATGAAGCATGTGACTGACAACTTCGCGGCTCAGGGGTACGCGGCTATCTGTCCATCCTTCTTTGATCGCGTCGAGCCGGGGGCTGTTTTGTCTTACACGGAGTTTGGTCGTGGCCGAGAGATCGCTGGTCAGATGTCTAATGACGCCGTAGTGGCCGACATAAATGCTGCCGCAGATCATGTTCGTTCTGCTGGAAAGGTTGGAGTCATCGGGTACTGCTGGGGTGGCTCTATGTCTTTTCTTGGGGCCTGCGATGCAAACATTGATTGTGCGGTGTCTTACTATGGTTCTCGCATCATTCAATATAGCCCCGACATGAAGCCGAAAGTGCCGATGCAGTATCATTATGGGGAAATCGACCAATCTTTCCCGATGGATGCCGTAGAGAAAGTGATATCGGAGCAGCCAGAGGGTGAGCACTTTGTCTATGAGGGTGCAGATCACGGCTTTAGCTGTGGAGACCGCCCGCAATTTAACGAAGCTGCGACTGACCTTGCGCTTTCGCGGGTGCTTAAGTTTTTCGGAGAAACGCTCTAAGTCGGCTGGCGGTGTAGCCCCGTGATGCCAGAACTTGATATTTCAACGCTGCTGATTATTGCTTTTGGATTCGCGGTCGGTGGTTTGGCCAAGGGGACATTTGGTCTTGGGATGCCGTTTCTGGCGCTGCCCGTTCTGGTGACCGTGCTGCCTTATCAAGTCGCTGTGGCAGTGTTTCTCGTCCCAAACTTTACGGCAAACTTTCAGCAAGCCCTGCGCAAGGGCCTGTGGAGACAAAACCTAAAACGCTATCTTTGGCTCATTATCCCTATGCTGGTCGTCATCGTTCTGACGGCACAGATATTGTTAAACATAGAGCAAGAGACAGGGCTTTTAATTCTTGGTCTTATTTGTTTGGGTTTTGTTGCCACACAGGTTTTGCCGATAAAACCCGTTATTGATGCTGGTCGCGAGCGCCTGCTTAACCCGGTCGTGGGTGTGGCTGCTGGTGTTTTGTGTG
This sequence comes from uncultured Rhodospirillaceae bacterium, assembly GCA_943787205.1. GTDB lineage: Bacteria > Pseudomonadota > Alphaproteobacteria > Rhodospirillales > Rhodospirillaceae > WLXB01. The sequence goes on along the minus strand of CALSLN010000008.1, from coordinate 43,986 downwards.
GGCTCTCCGGTCTGTATGGGCCGGCCCTCATCGTCTATTTGCTTGCTCTTCGCATTCCTAAAGACGAGTTCGTTTCTGCCTTGGCTCTGATGTATTTCTTGGGGTCCTTCCCCCTATACGGAAGCCTCGCTTTTGGCGGCGTTCTGACACTTGAGGTTGCTATCATTAGCGTTTTTGGCGCTGCCATTATCGGCATCATGATCCTCATCGGTCAAAAAATCAGAGATCGCCTTGATGAGGAACGATACCGTAAGCTCGTTCTTGGCCTGCTCTTTATAGTCGGGTGCGATCTTTTGCGCCGAGCCTTGATATAGCCGTTAAGCGTTCCGGGCCATTCCCTTGTAGTCGTGCACGATAATTGCGTGCCCAACCGCTCCGTAAGAATTGGAGTTTGAATACTCAATTCCATATGTTTCTACGGCTTCATCCCAAGCCTGACGTTCCCCCAGATCTCGGCGTGATGCATTGCAATCCCAGTCGTCGAAGTAGAGCAATGCTCCTTCAGATATGAGTCTTCTGCTTAGGAGGCCGTCGAGCACGTCCCTCGTCGACGAATATAGGTCGCAGTCAATATGAACAAAGCCGAGTTTAGTGCTGTCGGCCAGAACGGGAATAGTATCTTTGAACCATCCTTCGTAAATGTGAATACGGTCCGTTGATAGATGCTGGGCGCAACTGTTTCTCAATTGTTCAGGATTGATTCCAAGGCATGTGCCTGGTGCCCATGCACCGCTGGCAACCATTGGTGATTTTAAGTCAGCCTCTTCCGTGGTTTCCGGCAATCCTTCGAAACTATCAAACAAGTGCAGATTTCGGGGCGTTATGCCGAGGCTGGGCAGTTTTCTTGCATAGACGTTTTCTGAGCCAGAGATGGATGCCGCTAAGGTCGTCGCTGATCGACCGGTCATGGTGCCAAATTCTGCAACGTCGCCTTTTATCCCGCGTAGGTAGCTTTTGATTACCCCTTTGGCAACTTCGTTGAGTACTTCCTGGATGTGCCAATTCGCATCAAATTCCGCCATTTTAGAGCCCCTAGCTGTAGTTTTTTCTAATAAACCAGATATGTGCTGTTCTATCTACAGCCTTGCGAAGACCCTATATTCTTCATGCTAGATTCTGACAAGCAAGTTGGGTTTTCTTGTGGGCAAAATAGCCCAAAACCCTATGACTCGCTATTTTGAAAATGCCTAGCCCAGGCCACCTTTGTTCAGCGCTTGGCGCGGGTTTTTCCAGTTGATGTGCATTCGTATATAACGGCTTCTAACTGCTGCCTGCCATCGTCATGAGCATATATTCTCTGTTAGAATGCAGAATGTACTTGCCTAAGGCTTCTTGCTGAAAATGACTCTCAAACCGCTAAATATCGGTCTGCGCGCTATTGCCTTTCTATGTGTGATAGTTGCCATTGCATTCGGCGTTGCGGCGGGAATTTTGAGCCTCTATGGAGCGGACCTCGAGACCCATGTCGAGATTTTTTTCGGGTCCACTGATGTCTTAACCGCTTTTGGCCTATTTATGGTCGCAGCATCCATTTTTGGTGCTGGATTGAATTGGCTGGTCCGACGACTTTTTTACAACGTGTCAGAAGCGCAGCGGAAAACATTCAAGGCCGCCTCCGAACTGAGCGCTAAAGGTTCTCCAGCAAGCTTCGGATACTGGTCGTCCAATGCGGTAACGGGCAAGATTAGCTGGTCTCCAGAAATGTATTCGATTCATGGGCAAGACCTGGATGAGTTTGTTCCAACAAATGTGACAACGTTGTCTTGCCTCGCACGAGAGGAACGTAAGCGGTATCAGGACCATCTTGATTCTGTGGTTAGGACAGACGCTAGTCTCAATATCGAAACCGTTATTCTCAGACCAGACGGACAGCGCCGGCACGTCTGGGTGACGGGCGGCAGAGAAATTAATTCTGCTGGCGAGTATCTGGGGCTATTCGGCCTCATGCACGACATTACAGATCGCAAAAATTCTGAATTGCTCTTGCGACAGAACCAGGAGCAATTGGATCGCGCCATTGAGGCCGCCCATGCTGCGATCTGGGATTGGGATATGGCTGAGGACAAGCTATTCACATCGCCTCGTTTTGCAGAGATTTTAAAAGTTGACCCCAGTGACTGGCGTCCAACTATGGCCTACCACAACCGGCTCTGTCACCCAGATGACTTGCCGCGTGTCCGAGACGCTTTAGCTGGTCATCTCAAAGGTGATGGCCCTTACGATATTGAATACCGGCTCATGCGTTCGGATAAGACGTATGCGTGGATTCATAGCCGAGGGCAGGTCGCGCAGAACGCAGATGGAGAGGCCACACGGTTGATCGGAACCGTCACGGATATTACTGAGCGGCGGCAAGAACAGGAAAACCTAAGGCGTAATGAGGAAACCCTTGAGCTTGCCATTGAGGCCTCTCAAGCCGGGTACTTTGACCGCCGGTGGGAGCAAGACGAGATTTATTGGTCGCCACGGTTGCGGGAGATCCTGGGTATCACCGACTCAGAGTTCTCTCCGGTCGTCAGTACATTTAATGATTTTGTCCATCCTGCTGACCGCAGCGCCCTAAAGAAAAAGGTGGATGATTTCCGTGATTCTATGCGGGCCCTCGAGTTTGAATGTCGTGTGCGTCACACGGACGGGCATTATGTATGGGTGCAAATGCGCGGCATGGTACAGCGCGATGACGTAGGTCATCCGTTACGATCCGTTGGGTTTATCATCGACATCTCAGACCGCAAACGGCTCGAACTCGAGTTAGAATCACGTAAGAAAATGTTTGAGGATGTCGCGACGGCTGCCGGTGAATATATCTGGGAGTTTGACCAGACAGGCACGTTCACATCCGTATCCGATGGCATAGAAGCTATGCTTGGCCGCAAAGCTGCTGATGTTATTGGGCGTGGCCCAACTGAATTCATGAGTCCTGATCAGGCGCGAGCGGGCCGGCTCATGTTTGCGAAGCTCATTAAGCAAAAAGAGGACTTTAAAGGCTTAGAAACCCCAGGATATCACGTTGACGGCTCAACGGTGTGGCAGCAGTTAAGTGGAAAGGCGATCGTAGACGAAGCCGGAGTGGTCATAGGGTGTCGCGGTGTTGCGCGCGATATTACGGGCCAAAAAGAAGCGGAGCGGGCGGTTGCCCGCAGCGAAAAGAAGTTTCGTGACCTGATCGAAGGTTCGATTCAAGGCCTCGTTGTGCACCGCCGGTACAAGCCCTTATTCATCAATAACGCGTACGCCAGGATGATCGGCTATGAGAACGGTGAAGAGATGATGGGGCAGGTTTCAACAATGTTTGACATCTTACCCTCTGAGTTTAGTGAGGGCGCAGACGAGTTTTGGACTATGACGATGACCGGTGAATTGGATGGTCATGTCGTTAGAGGCAAGGTTCTAAATAGGTATGGTGGCGAGGTCTGGACGGATGCCGTCGGTCGGGTCGTCGATTGGGATGGTGAGCCTGCATTTCAAATCACTGTCGTAGACGTGACGGATCAGCACAATTCAGAGAAAGCCCTGAAGGACAGCGAGGAGCGCTTCAGAGTTGTGGCAGAAAATGCCAATGACATGATTACGATACGGGGTGGCGACGGCAATTTGTCCTATGTGTCTCCGTCTGCGCTTGCGATGACTGGGTACTTGCCGGAAGAGCTTATCGACAGCCCGGCTGGGTCGATGACGTTTGAAGACGACCTTGCCCAGCTTGATCAGCGCAAGAAAGAGCGTGCTGAAAACCCAGATCAAAATTTTGCATCCCTATTGTGGCGTATGCGCCGCAAGGACGGTCGCGTTATTTGGCTTGAGACGCTGACTTCGACATTGCCTTTACGGGAACACGAAACGGTCCACCGTGTTCTTTCAACATCGCGTGACGTCACAGACCGCGTTGAACGAGAACGTGAGATTGAGGCAGCGCGTGACAGGCTCGAACGACAAGCAGAAGAGCTGTCAGAGCTAGCGATTCGTCTCGAACAGGAACGAGAGCGCGCCGAGGAAGCGAACCTAGCAAAGTCGCAGTTCCTAGCGATGATGAGTCATGAGCTCAGGACACCTATGACCGGTGTGCTGGGTATGGTTGATCTGCTCAATAAAACTGACGTTACAACGTCTCAGCAAGATATGTTGAACACGCTCCACCGATCAGCCTCTGCGCTGCTCGAGTTGTTAAACGACATTCTCGATTTCTCAAAAATTGAGGCAGGTGAGTTCGACCTCGAAATCATCGATTTTCGTCTTTCCGACCTTATGGACGACGTGCGAGATCTGTTCTCGCCAGTCCTGTCTGCGAAGGGTTTGACCCTTACTGTCGACTTCAAGGGAAATATAGAAGACGTCGTTCGTGGTGACCCAACCAGATTGCGTCAGGTTCTGTTGAATTTAATTGGTAACGCGAACAAATTCACAGAAGCGGGTGGCGTCACAATTAACGTTAAGCAGGACAGAAGTTTATCTGAAGACCTAACGCTGCGTTTCGAGGTCGTCGACACGGGCATAGGCATTCCACCCGAGGATCAGCACAGATTATTTCAGGCTTTTGTGCAGGCAGAGTCCCATACAACGCGTAAATTCGGCGGTACAGGATTGGGGCTTGCGATCTGCAAACAAATTGTTGAAGCGATGGGTGGTGTCATTTGGATTGAGAGCGAAGTCGGTGTCGGGTCAACGTTCACCTTTACCTGCCCATCGTCCGTTGGAAATCCAGATAAGGCGGGCACGATTCATTCGGACTCGAGGGTTTCCCAGACTGTCAGTCTTTCGCCCATGCGAATTCTTATCGCAGAAGATAACCCAACGACGCAGATGCTGGTCCGCTCCATGCTTGAGCGGGACGGGCATGCGGTGGTGACAGCTGATAACGGTCGAGAAGCTGTCGAAGCGCTGGAGTCCGCCGAGTTTGATATTATCTTAATGGACATGCAAATGCCGGTGATGGATGGTCCAGATGCAATGCGGGAAATTAGATTGCGCGCTGGAAATGCGGCTCAAACACCTATCATCGCATTAACAGCGGACGCGATTCGCACGCACAGACAAGGCTACATTGATGCTGGTGCGAATGTGATCGTGACAAAGCCGATAAAATGGCCTGTCCTGTTCGGAGAGATGGGCCGGCTAACCGGTCAAGGTGGCGCTGGGCCCGGCGACCCTCCACCGACAGAGGTAAATGTGGGAATGGAAAGTGTGACGAACAATGATTTCGGGCAGACCGAGTTGGTCGACTCAGCAATGCTAGATGCACTTCTTGAAGTGCTAGATGAGAAAACTCTGGCCCCAATGCTTGTCACCTTTAAGCAAAACATGACGAAGTATATCGACGAGCTTGATGGCCTTGTTACCCGGGATGACCTTGAGAGATGTAAGCGCACGGCTCATGCGCTCAAAGGGTTGTCTGCGCAGTTTGGGGCGTCTCGAGTGAGTGTGATGGCCAAGGCGATTGAAGAATCAATGACCGACGTGGACGAGGTGGTGAGTCTTTTGCCTTTACTGCGCCAATCAATTGAGGAGACAATCGCAGCGCTTGATGCGGGGGCTTAATTGAAATTCGACTGAGATGGGGGATTGGTCAGCATGGTTGCGGTGCCAAAGTTAGATTTTTCTGCGCATACATTTGTAATTGTTGATGATGAATCGGCGATTCTTAATCTCATCGCTGCGTTGGTAACGAGCGCGGGTGCAAAAAAAGTGCACAAATGTAAATCCGCTCAAGAAGCGCAGAATGTTTTGACAGACCCTAATGTAAAGGTTGATTGCATTATCTCAGATCACCAGATGGAGCCTGTGACCGGGCTTGAGTTGCTGCAAAAAATCCGGGTCGGGACGAATTTAGGGGTTAGCCGCAACCTCCGTTTTCTTATGCTGACGGGTTTTGGTGAAGAAGAGGTTGTTAAGTCGGCGCTAGCGTTAGACGTAGACGGTTATATCATTAAGCCCGTCTCTCAAGGCGCGCTGATTGCGTCCATTGAGAAAGCCTTCGTACGCAAGCGTATGCTGAAGGGCGCTTCAGATTATGCTGCTGTCCCAGTGTTCAGTAGTCCAGAGCCTTAACGCACAATCCCAAAGTCTTTGCTTACAAGTTCGGTGGCCCCTAGCGGCAAGCGGTTTTAATGACCGACCGCAATGCGTCGGCCATGAAGGACATATTGCCCGGTGTGAGAGTCGGGTGAACTGGGAGCATGATTGTCCTATTAGAAATTTTCGCGGCATTCGGTCTGGGGTTAGATGTGTTAATGGATGCCGTCGCGAACGCACTCTCATTTGATATGTCGGGACAAGCTCCCGCTCTAGCTGGTACGCCGAGTACGGCCAACTCGTCCACAATCCGATCTCTAGTCCAATTATTCGCTAAGGCTTCGGGGTTAACTTGGACATAGAATTTATAGAAACTGTGTCTGACGGTTTCCGGTGGAGTCGACTCTATTAGGCAGGGAAGGTCTGTGACTGCTGCCGCGAGAGCCGCAGCGTTTTGTCGGCGCGTCTCAATCCAGCCATCCAGTTTTCGAAGTTGCAGGCGGCCAATTGCAGACTGTGTTTCCGTCAATCGCCAATTGGTCGAAAAGCTATCAACCAGCCATTTAAATCCAGGGCTTGTCTCTGTCTGATGCGCGCGATCGAAATCCCATCCGTGGTCTCGCAAGGACCACATGCGCTTATATAAAGCTGGATTGCTGGTCAGGGTGAGCCCGCCTTCCCCTCCAGTTGAGATGATTTTGTCCTGACAGAAAGAAAAGCAACCGATGTCGCCAAGGGTGCCAACAGCTTGTCCCTTGTAGAGCGCTCCGTGTGCTTGCGCACAATCTTCGATGACAGCCAGGCCAGACGCATTTGCGACGGCAAGAATTTCATCCATATCTGCCGGCCATCCAGCGAGGTGAACCGGAATGACGGCCCGGCTTCGGTCACTAAGGACAGCGGATAATGCTTCAGCGTTCAGGTTCTGAGAAATAGGATCGATATCTGCAATCACTGGGGTGGCGCCGCATCGCACCACGGCAGATGCTGTTGCGATAAAAGTCCTGGCGGGTACAACGACTTCGTCGCCTGGGCCTATTTCAAGGGCGGCCAGGGCGAGTTCTAGGGCCGCGGTACCGTTCGCAACGGCTAAGGCGTGTTTAGATCCTGTCGCAGCCGCATACTCTGCTTCAAAACTCTTGCCTTCCTCTCCCGTGCGGTAGTTTACCTTGCCGGACCGTAAGACAGAAGCGGTAGCCTCTATCTCGTCCTCTGCGTGGAATGGCCAGGGTGCCAAAACTGAGTCTAATTCGGTCATATTACAGAAGCACTTCAATCATGTTCGATCGTAGAACGGGCTCTTCCTATCGGTGTGCCTGATCGACATCGAGGCGTCAACGGACGCGGAGCATTGATAGGGTCGGGTGTGCCGCTTTCTTGCTAGGGAGGCGGTGCCCATGTCACTCTCCAATCACCTTCATAATGCCACCGAGGCGTCACGATCTCAATTGGAGCTACCATCCGCTCATGACTCACGATCAAGCTGACGCAGATGATAGATCCGGTGTCGACGGAAATATCACCGTTGCCCTTATTCTGTTTGGCGCCATTACGTTTACGTTCGTTGGGCATATTCTGTTTTTTGCTACTGGTGTCGGCGGACACGCATTTGAGGCGCTGTATCTTAGCGACCCTAACGTTGCGCCGACGTATGCGATAATTCTTAACCTCTGGCAGGCTTCTTTCGGCCCCTCAGAATTCACGGGCCGGTCATTGTCTATTGTGAGCGCAGCCATCGCTGCGCTTGCGCTCGCGCGGGTCTGTGTTGCCTGGTCGGGGGATTATATTTCTGGGGCTGTGATGCCACTTGGATTGATTTTGTTTCCTCAAACCGCGTTTACGTTTGGGTTGTCTACACCTCATGCTCTGCTATCGGCGGTCTTTATGTTGGGTGTGATGTACGGGACAAACCGTGGCCAGTCTCAGACGAATATCTCGGCGGTCATTGTCGGGGTTGTTTTCGGCCTACTACCTTTTCTCGATACGGCTGGCTTTGGCCTTGTCCTTGCTGGTGCGGTTCTACTTTCGGGAGAAGGCTTAGGGAAACGTTTCTGGATTCGTTCAGCTAGCATCGCAGTCGCATTGCTTATTATCCAAAGCGTCTATTATTCAGTTTCCCCGCAAGACTTGTTCCCGTTGGACTGGAGTGTTGCTCAGAGTTCAATAGTGCAGGCCGGTCTCTTGCGTCCCTTTTCCATGTTGTGGGTGGCGCTTTGTTTTAGCGCTTTCGCGCTTTGGCGGTCAGAGACGCTTCGTCTAAAGATGGGCCCGTCGATCGTTCGTCGGAGTATACGTATTGGGGTCGCGTTTCTAATCGCCCTTGTATGGTTGGTTCTTCAGTCAGCGTCTTCGAGTTTAGATTTGCGCGTTTCATTCAATGCGGTTCTTATTTTGGGCCTGCTCGCATCGCTGCCTATGGTCCTGTGGATACGGTTTGTGATGCCATCAATCCAGTCCGTGTGGGTTTGGATTGTTCTGCCCGTGGTTATGTACAGCTGTTTTTGGGTGATTATGGGGCCGATCGACTTGTCAGGGTTTCCCTACGATCAGCTCGTTAGCCGCCCCTAGTCTGGTTTCCGTATGGTGGCGAGATGGCGCTACGGGACCGGTTTGATCGGCCCGAGTCTCCGATTTTGGGTCATATTTTAGAGTTTTACGTCTTTATTGTCCTAGTTTTTCCTTAAGGATAAACTGTTAAGTCATTGCTATAAAAAGAGATATTTGACTTCAATCTTGGCGTTTGTAGACATGAGGCCCTGTCTTGGTCCATATTGTGGGCGATCACATGAGACCCCGGTCCGAAGGATTGGGACACGTTAGACCTGGTGTTGGCGCGCGACGGAAAGACCGTAACGCGCATTTCTGCGTTGTTTAGCTGCGTATGAGTGAGTGGTAAGCGACTGATATGAAGCATTGGACAACATTCTTGAAGGGCTCGATCGCCCGTTCCATCAAGTGGGGCGTCGTCTTGATGCCTATGGCGATGGCGGTTAGCCCTGCCCAGGCCCAGCTCGAGAGTATTTTAAGCCAGATAGAAACCGCCGGTCATGCTCGTGTGATCGTGCGCATGAAAGAAGCCTCACAGGGTCAATCATGGGCGCTGGCGTCCTCCGTATCTGGACAGCAAGTTGCTGTCCGTCAAATGCGCGAGCGTATTGAAGCGGCGATGGTGCAGCGTGACCTCGTCGTTGAGCAATCTTTTTCCAGCTTGCCCTTTGTGGGCCTTCAAGTTGATCGTGAAAAATTAGGTGACCTCCTCACTCTAGATGGCGTCGCTGGTGTCTATCCGGTCATCGTAGAGCGCAAAGCGAAGACTGAAACGTCTTTAGCAACAGAGGGGGCGTCATTGGCGTCGTCTGTCCTTTCGATGGATGTCGAGGATGCGTGGGCGCGGGGATTTCTGGGTGAAGACCTGACGGTCGCCGTGATTGATGGCGGTATTGCGACAAACCACGCCATGCTTTCAGGCAAAGCCGTTGGGGCGGCTTGTTTTTCCGCGACGTTTGGCGGGGATACGGTTACCCAATGCCCGTCGGGACAGACGCCTGAAATTGGTCCTGGTGCAGCATCGAACTGCCCGTTCGGTTCCGATAGATGTGACCATGGGACCCACGTCGCCTCAATTGCCGTCGGCAATGACGGCACAAATTTTGGCGTGGCGCGGGCAGCACAATTGATGCCGATCGATGTTTTCTCTGAAGTCAGCAGTGAGAGTGTTTGCGACCCTGATCCTGCCCCCTGTGAGTTGACTGACTCTTTGGCAGTCCTTGAGGCTCTGAATTATGTCAACGAAAACGCCGAAGCGTTCCATGTGGTTGCTGTTAACCTGAGTCTTGGTGGTGGATCGAATGCTGGGCCCTGTGATTCAGATCCTCGCAAGCTTGTCATCGATATGTTGCGTGACAAGGGTGTTGTCACAACGGTGGCGGCTGGCAATCAGGGTTCGAATGGTGCGATTAACGCACCGGCTTGTATTTCTTCGGCCGTTGCGGTTGGTGCCACAAACGACGGCACGAGCATTGCGTCTTTCTCAAATTTTGCCTCGTTTATGAACGTGATGGCGCCAGGCGTTAATGTCCGGGCAGCAGATCCTGACGGCGGATTGATCTCTCGTAGCGGCACATCAATGGCGGCCCCGCATGTTGCAGGAGCGTACGCCGTGATTCGCTCAGCGCTTGAGCAGGCGACGGTAGACGAGATTGATAATGCAATTGCTGCGACGGGCTTGGATGTATCGAGAACGGGACAGAACTTCACTCTGCCGAGACTTCAGGTTCATAAGGCTATTCTTGAGCTTCAAGGCATCAACATTAAAGTGTTTAACAACGTGATTGGCTCTCGCACAACTGGCGTCGGCGAGGCGTTTATCCGTCTGCATAATTCTTCATCTGAGGCCGGGCGCGCCCGTGTCACGTTACGTGATGCAGAGACGGGGGCTCAACTGGGCCGCTGGACTAGCCCTAACATTCCAGCGCACGCGTCGTTCCAATTCAACGTTGGTCGCCTGGAAACTGAAGCTGTTGCTGATACGGTCATCGCACGGGACGATCGAACTTATTATAACTTGGTTGTTGAATCTGGTTTTGATGGGTCAATGCAACACGTTCTGTGGCAGCAAACGGCAGGTGTGCTGTCGAACATGACGAGTTGTTCTGATGGCGTTACGGGCGGTGAACGTTCACTTCTCAATGTTCACAACCCATCCATCTTGCAGTATCCGTCATCGGTGCGGGTCTATAACGATGGGGCCGCCACCAGCAGTGCTGCGCTTGAAGTCTTTAACGCGACGACGGGCGAGTCCGTCGGGCAGTGGGTGAGTCCATCCATTGAGGCCGGCGCGGCCTACGAGGCCTCGATGGCTGAGATCATTGATGGCATCGAACTTGCCGAAGGGTCTCTGGTTGTGCTCGATGACCTGCCGGTTCACCTGAACGTAGAGCTGGCCAGCGATTTTAATGGTTATTTGCAGCATACGATCCGCAATGCCAGGTCGGCTGTGTTGACTGATATGTCTGCGAAATGTGCACTAGGAAACAACAGTTAAGGGCGCTCTTTATCTGAGCGTTGATCTGTCCCTAAGTTGTTACCATTCCCTGTCCCGCTTTGATCAGATCTTCTGGTGCGACCTCTTCGCGTTTTTCTGGCACTTCTACGCCGCGCTGACACGCTGGCCGCAAGGCTATGGTTTCGTGCCACCGCTTCACATGATCTAAGCCATCCATTGATACCCCTGACCATTCGTGGGTGCGAACCCAAGCCCAATTGGCGATGTCGGCTATCGAGAAGTCTCCCGCGAGCCATTCGTTGTTCGCAAGGTGGGAATCAAGAACTTCAATGAGTCGGCGGCTTTCATTTTGATAGCGCGCAATTGCTTGAGGAATTTTCTCTGGGAAGTAACGGAAGAAAACGTTTGCCTGTCCCATCATGGGGCCAACGCCACCCATCTGAAACATGAGCCACTGCATAACTAGGGAGCGGCCCTTCACATCGCTAGGCATGAGCAGGCCAGTTTTTTCAGCTAAGTAAACCAGAATGGCGCCAGATTCGAACACGGCAAAGTCGTCTGCGTCGTGATCAATAATAACGGGTATGCGACCGTTTGGATTGAGTGCGAGGAATCCCGGCTCTTTCTGTTCCTTCTCTTTAAGGCTGATTGTCGTAACCGTGTACGGCAATTCCATTTCCTCAAGGGCGATGGAAACCTTGTATCCATTTGGCGTGCGTGCGGTGAGAAGTTCGATCATGGTTGGGCTAGGTCCTGGTCTACGAGTGAGTTGCCGCGTCGGTGGGCGCCGAGTAAGGCTCCGTCGCGCTGGTCTTGCCGTTCTAGCTTATTGTGCGACGCCACGCTTTCTAAATTTGCGCCGCCTCGGTTGACCTAGCACATATGTGATCGGGAATTTGACGATTTCATAGGCGACCAGCGCCAGTACGATCCCGACACCAATATAGATGAGGGCATTTGTATCTAGGGGGACTGACGGCACGAAGTCAGCCCACGTACCGGCGACGATTGCGTCGTCCGCCGTTCTCAATAGAGCATAGGGACGTGAGAACAATCCTGCGTTGGCAATGGCGTCATACGAGGTTTGCAGTTCGCCGACGCGTAACGTGGCATCTGCTTCAAGCTCCCGCCGCACCGTATCGCTCATCGTTTGATACCGGACGCCCGTCGTAATGCGGTCCAGATTCAGTTGCGCTTCGTCCAGGTGGCCGCCGAGCCTCTGGAGGTATTGATTCATGAAAGCCTGAGTTTGCGATGCGGCCATGCCGACGGCGGCAGCGAAACCGGCGCCGAGCAACATATCGAGTTTCTGTAACAACCAGTCCAAAGAAGACCCTTTCAAACTACTCGTGCATCATAGTGATAGTGTGCCGTTCATTCCAATCTATCGCTCAGCAGTCTATAAACCGCCATCTATTGCATAACTATGGCAACCCTATGTCCTCAGGAGCCTGAACAGACTCTCATGCGCGTTGATCAGTTTGATTTTCTTCTTCCGGCAGATCGCATCCCTGACCGGCCAGTGAATCCCAGAGATTCTGCCCGGTTGCTTCATGTCCATGAGGCCGGCCTTTCGGACCTTAGCGTACGTGACCTCCCGGGCTTGCTGAGGGATGGGGATGTTCTGGTTTTTAATGATACGCGTGTGATTCCCGCCCGCCTCTATGGCAAACGGGGTCAGTCCGACATCGAGTTTTTGTTGCACCGCCCTGAGTCGGCTCATGTTTGGCACGCTCTTGCTCGGCCCGCAAAGCGGCTAAAGCCTGGAGATGCCGTCACTTTTTCAGACACGTTTTCGGCAGAAATTCTGGGCCGTAATGATGATGGGTCCGTTAGGATTCGGTTCGATCTAGATCCGGAGGCCCTTTCAGCCGCGTTGGAAGAGCATGGGCACATGCCGCTGCCTCCCTACATGGGGCGCGAAGATGACGCGCAAGATCGCGAAGACTATCAGACCATCTATGCTTCCCATGATGGTGCGGTCGCTGCGCCGACGGCGGGGTTGCATTTCACAGATGATCTTATGGACGCTCTTTCTGCAAAGGGCATTGAGACATCTTTTCTAACGTTGCATGTGGGATTGGGAACGTTCCAGCCGATGAAAGTTGATGACACAGATGATCACGTTATGCACCGAGAGTGGGCGCAGGTCAGTCAGAGCGTGTCCGAGCAGCTCACGAAAGCAAAAGCAGACGGGCGGCGTATTGTCGCTGTCGGCACAACAAGTTTACGCACATTAGAATCAGCTGCTGAGACAGATGGAGAGATTCGCCCCTTCGCTGAAGAGACTGACTTGTTTATTGTGCCTGGATATCGCTTTAAGGCTGTTGACGCATTAATGACCAATTTTCATTTACCTAAGTCGACGTTGTTTATGCTTGTTTCAGCCTTTGCTGGAACGGCTCGTATGAAAGCGGCCTATGATCATGCGATTAAGTCTGGCTATCGGTTCTATTCTTACGGCGATGCCTGTTTGCTCGATTGTGATCAGCTACCATGACTGTTCCTAGTTTTTCTCTAAAAGTAGAGGCGGTTGATGGCCAGGCAAGGGTCGGTCAACTCATAACGGCTCATGGCGTTGTTGATACGCCAGCTTTTATGCCCGTTGGGACTGCCGCGACGGTGAAGGCGATGACGGTTGATTCTGTTGCGTCCACCGGGGCACAGATGATTCTCGGGAATACCTACCACTTAATGCTAAGGCCGGGAGCGCAGCGCATCGAATCTCTCGGTGGTTTGAGAAATTTCATGCGCTGGGCTGGACCCGTTCTGACGGACTCTGGCGGTTACCAAGTTATGTCTTTGTCGAAGCTCCGGAAGGTGACCGAAGAGGGTGTGACTTTTCAATCTCATCTCGACGGCAGCAAACACATGCTGACTCCGGAACGGGCCATAGACATCCAGCATCAACTGGGGTCCACCGTGACCATGGTTCTTGATGAGTGCACACCGTTTCCTGCGACAGAAAAAGAAGCAGCAGACAGTATGCATCTTTCCATGCGATGGGCGGGACGCTGCAAAGAGGCATTCAAGGAACGGACCGGTCATGCACTTTTTGGGATCGTTCAGGGCGGCGTTCATGCGGACTTGAGGGCAGAGTCAGCACGATCGTTAATTGACATCGGGTTTGATGGATATGCTGTGGGCGGGCTTGCTGTTGGTGAGGGCCAAGACCTGATGTTTGAGATTGCAGGTGTGACAACCCCCCACCTGCCTGCTGATAAGCCCAGGTATTTAATGGGTGTTGGAAAGCCGCTCGATATCATCGGAGCCGTTCAACGGGGCATCGATATGTTCGATTGCGTGCTTCCGACTCGATCTGGGAGAACGGCGCAAGCTTTTACGCGATACGGCACCGTCAATCTGCGGAATGCACGCCACGCGGATGATCACAGGCCACTTGACGAAAGTGTCCCCTGCGCCGCTAGTCGTGATTATAGCCGGGCCTATCTCAATCACTTGATAAAATCTGATGAGATTCTCGGCATGATGCTGCTGACGTGGCATAATGTCGCCTTCTATCAACAGCTTATGGCGGGGCTTCGTGACGCGATCCGAGCCGGCTCCCTCGATAGCTTCGCAGCGGCCTTCCAGGCCGACTGGTCCAGAGGTGACATCGAGCCACTCTAAGGAGGATCTGAAGCAAGATCTTCTGAGAGAGGCGCGACGTCTCGGATTTGATGATGTCCGCATTACTGCGGCGTCATTGCCTGCGGATGCATCGAAGAATTTTGACTCGTTTATCGCTGACGGCCTTCACGGCGATATGGCTTGGATGGAAGCAAAGGCAGACCGTCGTCGCACGCCGCAAGCGCTTTGGCCCGACGTGCGCTCTGTTATCACGGTCGCGGTGAACTACGGGTCATCCACGGACCCTCTGGCTCTTCTCAACAAGCCCGAGCGCGGTTCTATCAGCGTTTACGCCCGTGGCCGCGACTATCATGACGTTCTGAAGAAACGCTTGAAAGCGTTAGCCCGCTGGTTGGTGGATCAATCAAAGGATGCGGATGTAAAAGTTTTCGTCGACACCGCCCCTGTCCTGGAAAAACCTCTGGCACAGTCCGCAGGGCTTGGTTGGCAAGGTAAGCACACCAATCTGGTCTCGCGGCAATATGGATCGTGGCTTTTCTTGGGAGAGGTTTTTACGACTCTTGAGCTTCCGCCAGACGTGGCAATGGAAGACCATTGCGGATCATGTCGGCAATGCTTGGATGTGTGTCCGACTGACGCATTCATTGACGCGCGCCGTCTCGATGCAAGGCGGTGCATCTCATACCTAACGATCGAGCATAAAGGTCACATCGCGGCTGATCTGCGCCCGCTTATGGGAAACCGGATTTATGGGTGTGACGATTGCCTGGCCGTTTGTCCTTGGAACAAGTTTGCCGAAGTCGCATCCCCATCCGTTTTAAATCCGAGGGTTGAGCTTGAAGCGCCAATGTTGACTGACCTTGTGCATTTGGATGACGCCTCGTTCCGGAAGGTCTTCTCTGGATCGCCCATCAAACGAATTGGTCGGGATCGATTTGTTCGGAACGTCCTCATTGCCATAGGCAACAGCGGGTTAGTGGAGATGTGTTCCGTGGTCGAGCCTTTATGCAGTGATGAATCCCCGCTTGTTCGCGCGATGTCGGTCTGGGCTCTGAACCGGTTGGACAAGGATAAAGCCAAGCAAGCGAGAGACTCTTTGATGCAGGAAGAAACAGATTTAGATGTGAGGGGCGAATGGGACGCAGTTTGATCACATTGGCGTCGGTCTGTTTTTTATCTTTTGTCGCGTGGGGGCAGGATACACAGCCTGATAGTGATGGGCCTGTATTCCAGGATTGTGCTGATTGTCCGACGATGGTCACTCTTCCTACTGGTCGCTTCATTATGGGCGCAGATGATCAACGAGAGACATATGGGCCCGCACACGATCAGGTCATGCCCAAGCGAATCGCGATCGCCCGTACGGAAACTACCTTCGCGCAGTATGACGTTTGCGTTGATGAGGGGGAGTGTGCGGGTGGCACAAGTGATCACGGGTGGGGTCGCGGTAAGCAACCCGTGATCAATGTTTCCTGGCAAGACGCCGTTGACTACGCAGAATGGCTCAGCCGGCGCACGGGTTTTACATATCGATTGCCGACAGAAATTGAATGGGAATATGCCGCACGTTCGGGAACGGTGACGCGTTATCCGTGGGGAGAAATGGCGGGTGTTGGCAATGCCAATTGCCGCCGCTGCGGAACGGAATGGAGTGGTCTGGGAGCCGCGCCCGTGGCCCAGTTCCCGTCCAATGCCTTCGGCTTGCATGACATGAACGGCAATGTTTCTGAATGGGTGGCCGATTGTTGGGCCGATCGCCATGACGTCGGCGATAAAAACGCGAACGGGCCGGATGTATGTCCGGCCCGTGTCACTAGGGGTGGGGATTGGTATTACGTCCCCATTCTCTCAACCTCAGCGGCGCGAAAACCCAATGCTCCGAATTTGTGGAGTTACACGATCGGGTTTCGTGTGGTGCGTGACTTTGCTGCTGAGACCACCGCCCCGTAAAGCGACGGAGCGATCTCGAGCGTTATGTTGCTGCTGCTAATGCTCGGGCCATTTGACTCAAGGCTTCTTGATGGCGCTCGTTGTCAATGCTGGAAAAATTGCGTGCAAGTTCTAAACACATGCGTTGTCGTGGCGGAACAACCTGTTCATTGTTGTCTTCTAGTCCATCAAAGAAGTAGCTCACGGGTACACTGAGAACCTGTGTAATTTCGTATAGCCGGCCGGCAGAAATCCGATTAATGCCACGCTCGTACTTATGAGCTTGTTGATAGGTGACACCAATCATGTCGGCCATTTGTTGCTGGCTCAGCCCCATCATGATGCGACGCTCTCTAATACGCGTACCAACATGTTTATCGATATCGCTGGCGCGGTTGGCGGGTTCGGTGCGTTCACGCAATGGTACAACGACTGCAGTGTTCGGTTGCGACATGTATTTACCCCTAAATCTCGGTTTCACTAGGACCACGTTCAACCTGGGGGCGCTCAACCTTGAGCCGTATTTATCCTCAGGTATTTGAACCAACGTAAGGCTTTGTCCGGACGAAAACCGCAATCGAATTGTAAATAAATGTAAAGCGAGGCGACCTTGTTAAACCGGGGGTTTTAATGTCTTTGTGTGGGTTTTCACGCTGAGAATGTAAACCGGGTAGGGATTGTGCCCTGAAATCCCTCCTAGACTAGGAGTTCCGATCTTTTATCAGGCCTTCAAGTTGACTTTGCATAGCGTCAAGTTGAGCCTTTAAATCATCAACGCCGCCCGTTGTTGATGATCCTGCAGAGGCAGCGGGTTGTTTTGGAGAAGGCTCTGGCTCGTTTGGTGTTTGGTTCGAGGATTGGCCTGAGGCTGTGACGTAAACGGAGTCATCATCTTCATAGCGTTTTCGAACATAGCCATATTTTGCTTGGTCATATCTTCGAACTGTTCGACAGGAAAGAAGCCCTTGAACGCGCTTTGCATAGCTTCGCGCATCCGGCCTTCGTTCTGCGCAAAGGCCTCCATGCTTTCTTCCAGGTAGCGTGGCAGGACCCCTCCAAGCGAATCACCGTAGAAGCCGATGATCTGGCGAAGAAACTTGATCGGTAGGAGGTTTTGCCCCTTACCTTCTTGCTCAACGATAATCTGAGTGAGAACTGATCTGGTAATGTCTTCACCAGTTTTGGCGTCGACCACAACGAAGTCTTCTTCTCGCTTGATCATCTCGGCGAGGTGATCAAGCGTCACATAGCTGGATGTCTTGGTATTATAAAGTCGCCTGTTGGCATACTTTTTAATCGTAATAACGTCTGAATCGGCGGACTTCGCGGCCATAGGTTAAGCCCTCCTGTCGCAGTCCATGCATAACGTGGTCCCCTAACCCTGGTTCCATTGTGCTTTGCACAACGTAACGAGTCAAAGTGTGCTTTGCACAATTTTTAGTTATGACGATGCAGTTCTAGCCCCGTGTAGCCGGGGCCGATATAGTCGAACAGCATGGACGGATTCGGCTAGATATGGACGCGCTTGCCCAGCGTTACATTGACCTCTGGCAGGAGCAAATGGCCCAGATTTCGGCCGATCCGGCGATCACCGAGGCCTGGCAGTCGGTGTGTTTGAGACCGCCGCCAAGAACGTAGGACTAACCTCTGACGTATTCGCCGCATACACCGCCGCCTTCGCAGGAACAGGCACCAGCCAACCAGGCGCCGCGGCCGGGTCCGCGCCCACTGCCCCTGCATCTAGCGATGGAGGGTCTGACCTTGCAGATGTGCTTCGCCGGCTTGATGCCTTGGAGCGTCGGATCGCCGATCTCGAAGCCGATAGAGCAGGCGGTTGAAGAGACGACCGGTAGACCACTGAACGGTGAGTCGTGGACCGAAAAATATGACCCAACTTTTTTTCTAAGTGCTCTGACCCGCGCCGGGCAGGATAAGCTTGCAACATTTGCGTCTGGTATCGCGGCATATCAAGAACATCCCCATCGTCGCGATTTGACGTCACCTCACCGATGGGCTGAAGCCGAAACATTGCCCATTCTGGATTATGGCGGACCCACCGACGGTCAACCTGTCCTAGTTGTGCCGTCTCTTATCAATAAAGCGTACGTGCTCGACTTATTTAAGGACCGGAGTTTCATGCGTGCTCTTGCTGCGCACGGTTTGACCCCGTACCTGCTCGATTGGACAGACCCATCGCACTTTGATGCGGCCGCAGATCTCGACAGCTATATTGAGCAGGTATTGATACCGGCACTAGATAAGATCAAGCACTTTCATAGAAAGCCTGCTGTTTTGGTGGGCTATTGCATGGGTGGCACGCTCACTACTGCACCTGCTGTTCTGCGCCCTGATCTCGTTGAGGCTTTGGTGTTGCTGGCTGCGCCATGGGATTTCCATACAGACAGTGAAGGGCTTCGCCAATTGTTGGGCGTTTCACGCACGGCCTTGGAAGCAACATTCGATACTCTTGGGCGGGCGCCCGTTGATTTGGTTCAAGCCTTGTTTGTTGGTCTTGATCCAACACTGGTCGGACGCAAGTTCCGGTCTTTTGCGGCAATGGACCTGAACAGCGATAGCGCGAAGCGATTTGTCGTTCTAGAGGATTGGTTAAACGACGGCGTTCCACTCGCGGGGCCGGTGGCGCGCACTTGTTTGTTTGAATGGTATCTCAATAACGCGACCGTTAACGAAGCTTGGCGAATTGGGTCGACCGTGATTCAACCGCAAGAGATTGCGTGTCCAGCGCTTGCCGTGATTCCATCCAGGGACCGAATCGTGCCCCCAAGTTCGGCGGAATCGCTGGCCCATCTGATACCCGGTTCAACTGTTCAGTCTGTGGCCCTCGGTCACATCGGAATGATGGCGGGCCGCCGAGCGGCTAATGAGGTCTATGAACCGGTCGCCGACTGGATTACTAATGCTGCATCGCAATAATACTTATCGCGCTGCGGCATCCAGAATAGTAATGCGCTGCAGGGCTTTCGAACAGGACTTACTATGACTGACATCGTTATCACTTCAGCAGTACGCACCCCCATCGGTTCATTCTCAGGCAGCCTCTCCGGTTTACAGGCCGCAGAACTTGGGCAGATCGTTATTCAAGAAGCGCTAGCGCGCGCAAAAGTGGACGCAGCCGACGTATCTGAAGTTGTGATGGGGCAGGTGTTGGCAGCCGGTAATGGTCAGAACCCCGCCAGGCAGGCCTCTATCGGCGCTGGTGTGCCGAAGGAGGTACCAGCAATGACCATCAATCAGGTTTGTGGGTCTGGCTTGAAAGCAGTGGCGCTTGGCGTGAGTGGCATTCTCGCAGGGGACAATACCATCGTCGTCGCTGGTGGACAGGAGAGCATGTCTAACTCACCTCACTGCACCTATTTGCGCAGCGCCACAAAAATGGGTGACACCCAACTTGTCGATACCATGATTAAAGACGGATTGTGGGATGCCTTTAATGGCTACCACATGGGAAAGACCGCCGAAAACATTGCTGAGAAATGGCAATTTACCCGCGAAGTCCAAGACGAGTTTGCGGCAACCTCCCAACAGAAGGCTGAGAAGGCTCTCGGTGTCGGCCGGTTCACCAACGAGATCGTGCCCGTGACTATCAAGGTTAAGCGGGAAGACAAAGTCTTTGACATAGACGAATACCCGCGAGCCGGTGCAACGGTCGAGTCACTCGGTAAATTGCGTCCCGCATTTTCGAAAGACGGTACGGTCACGGCGGGCAATGCGTCAGGCATTAATGATGGTGCGGCAGCGGTTGTTCTAATGACTGCAGATGAAGCGGAGGCCCGCGGTCTAACGCCGATTGCTCGAGTTGCGTCTTGGGCGCAAGTAGGTGTCGATCCAGCGATCATGGGGATGGGTCCCATTCCGGCCTCGCGCAAAGCGCTCGAGAAAGCGGGTTGGTCTTCTGACGACCTTGATTTGATAGAAGCCAATGAAGCTTTTGCTGCTCAGTCTTTGGCGGTGTGTGGTGATCTTGGTTTTGACCCCGACAAGGTCAACGTCAATGGAGGCGCCATTGCTCTTGGTCATCCAATCGGCGCATCAGGCTGCCGCGTCTTGGTGACACTGTTGCATGAAATGCAAAAGCGAGACGCACAGAAGGGCCTAACGACCCTGTGTATTGGTGGCGGTATGGGTATCGCAATGTGCGTGGAACGCACTTAAGAAAAACCTGCGTGGAACGCACTTAATCACAAACACGGCAACGCACTTGCATTTACTGGTGTTTGACCACCGTGGTCGATAAGCTCCGTTAACATTTAAACGGGGGCTGACATGCGCATTTATAAAACCTTAGTTGCAACAGTGTTGGCAGGGACTCTGGCGTTCCCAACCTTTGCGCAAGAGAATGCGCGACCGACAGTCGATGAAGACGGCACCATTCGGGGCGCCCTGAATGAAGCCCCAATGTCGAGTTTTCTCAGCGATGAGATCAAAGCCGAGTTTACCCGTCGGCTGCGAGCGGCGACACCGCCGTCCTTGAAAGATGGTTTGGAAGCGGTGCGCAAACGGTCCGACGATATGTCGAAAGAACAGCTCGATGCGTGGCTCGAAATTTATCCGTCAAACATTGATGAGACGATGATTAATGGCGTGCGGACGCATGTCGTGACACCTGAGGCGGGGATCGCGCTGGGTAACGAAAACCGCGTGATGATTAACGCGCACATGGGCGGCTTCATGTTTGGTAGCGCCTATGGTGGTCAGGTAGAAGCCGTGCCTTTGGCAGGGCACGCAGGCATCAAAGTGATCGCTGTAGATTACCGGCTTGCACCTGAACACAGTTTTCCAGCGGCCAGTGAAGATATGGAAGCCGTCTATCGGCACGTGCTTGAAACGACAAAACCAGAGAATATCGGCATTTACGGCTGTTCAGCGGGTGGGACGCTGACCGCTCAGATTATTCCATGGTTCCTAGAAAAGGATCTGCCGTTGCCAGGCGCGATCGGTATTTTCTGTTCTGGAGCAATGGGCACGTTTTGGTTCGGGGGTGATTCCGCAACCACCAGTTCCTTGTTGAACGCGACGATGCCTATTAGCCCTGCGGATTCTGCGGCGCAATCCAGAAATTATTTTGCAGACCTAGACGTTAACACGCCGACAATAACGCCGGGCTTGTTTCCTGACACGTTGGCTCAGTTTCCGCCGACGCTTGTCGTAACTGGGACGCGCGATATTGCCATGAGCAACGCCCTGATGACACATACGGAGTTGCTGAAAGCAGACGTCGACGCAGAGTTGTTTGTGCAAGAGGGGCTGGGCCATGGCCACTTCTTCTTGTTCCCAGGAACAGAAGAAGCGGCGACAGCATACAAAGTGATCTGGGATTTCTTCGACAAGCGGCTTATGAACTAGCGACGGTCTGAGCCAATGCGCGTTTGCTGATGTAGAGAAAACGTCCGCACAACAAGATCGCCGCAGCGGCAAGGCCAGTCGCTAATCCCCACCACAAACCTTCTGGCCCGAATCCCATTGGAAAAGCCAAGGTCCAGGCAACGGTAAAGCCAACGCCCCAGTACCCAATCGTGGCAAGGATCATTGGGACTCGTGTGTCCTTATAGCCCCGTAAAATGCCAGCGCCGACGGCTTGCGCTCCGTCAACGAATTGGAACAAAGCGCAAATCGCAAGAAGCCGAATAACCAAAGCAATAACGACGGCGTCATCAGGGCTGTCTGGATCCAGCTGAAACAGAAGCGTTAATTCCATCGGAAAGAGCACGATGATGATCGCCGTAACGGTGGTGATGGCAAAGCCGAGACCGAGCGCGACGAATCCACTACGTCGGGCGGATGCAGGCATGCCAGCCCCCATGTGATAGCCAACCCTGACATTCGCAGCCTGTCCCACAGCCATGGGCATCATGAAGGATGTGGCCGCGATCATGATTGTGACCTGATGTGCTGCGAGAGAGACTGTTCCAAGCGTTCCCATGAGCAATGCACCGACCATGAATAGCATTGTTTCCACACTGAAGATCACCGCAATGGGCCATCCCAACTTATTGAGCTCTAGAAAGATCGACCAATCGATAGGTGCGAATAAGCGCTTAGGTTTAAGGGCTGGTGTTAGGCGGATCGCAATCGATGTGGCGATTGCAGAAATCCACATCACGATGGCCGTCGCATAAGCGGCCCCGAGGAAGCCCAGTTCAGGCAACCCCCATGCTCCATAGATCAACCCGTAATCAAGCAGGCCGTTGGCAAATAGCCCAATGATCGAGACGATGAGAATGATCCGTGGATGGTTCATGGCCGATAAATAGAACCGCATGGCGGCGGCAACCATGATTGCGGGTGTGCCAATGATGATCACGCGCATGTATGCGGTGACGTCAGATGCCAAAGCCGGGGGCTCGCCGACCCAAAGGAGGAAGGGCTCCACATTCCACAGCATGAAAAACAATGGCAGCGTTCCCATCAGAGAAAGGATAAGGCCCGCGCGAAAAATCGAGTCTATTTGGTCGGTCTCACCCGATCCGCGTGCGTGCGCGATCAGGATGGCGACGCTCGCCACTACATTTTGAAACATGCCGGAAAACATGAAGAAAACAGAGCCACCAAGGCCACCTGCTGCCAAGGCCTCGCGACCGACGGAGCCGAGCATAATGGTGTCGGTTAGCCCCATGCCCATTTGGGCCAAAGCAGCACCGGCGAGCGGCAACGCGAGGCGAGATGTCGCGCCGAGTTCTTGGCGAATCGTCTGCGGGCTATGGGTATGTATGTCTTGGGTCACTGTAACGGTCTTTCCTAGAGAGCGGCGTATTAGCGGCTCGAGGGGAGACCGCTATGCGTTTGCTTGGGGGTCGGCGCTAATCGAAGGTTTGCCCGTCTGGGAGCGTTGAAGCGCGCGGGATGGCGTGAGGCCGCACATAACCGAGCGCGGCGTGTCGCCGTGGACCGCAGCCAAGGCGGTCGAAATCTGATCAAGTTTAAACATCAAACGCCCCTCTAGAGGTTGTCACGAAGTCGAGGGTGATAAATTCCAAGTTGTACAAAGTCAATGGCTCTCCAGGCTTCTGGGTCGTATGCTATGTCTTGGAAAATCACATTCTAACAAGCTAGGGCCGGTTTTATGGGTACGAGAGCAATGTCAGTGATCGCAATAGTTGGCGCACTTGCGGTGGTGCTATTGGCGGGTCTCTCGACCTTTCGGTCAGATACGTTTCGGCTATCCCTTGCTGAATTGAGAGGGCTCTACGCATCAAACCAATCTCGCTTTACGGACCTGTCTGGTGTCTCCACCCACTATCAAGATGAAGGCGAGGGGTTTCCTATCGTTCTCATTCACGGGTCCGAGGGAACCTTGAAGACGTGGGACCCTGTCGTCAGTGCGATGAAAGATCGCCACCGTATGATTCGATTAGAGCTACCCGGGCGAGGCCTCTCGGATGTCGGTGCCCCAGATCAAATCAGTGATGAGGTGACCTTGCATGGCATGGTCATGGACCTGCTGGATCAACTCGGCGTCGAAGGTCCTTTTCACCTTATCGGTCAGTCCAGCGGCGGAACGATCGCCACACGTGTTGCGAAGAACTATCCTGACCGAGTTACGAAGCTCGTGGTCATGAATATGCCGTCATCTCCGGTAAGTGTGCCACGTAGTGCGCGCCCGGATAATGTGCGCCGCGCGATGATTCTGAATGATGACTACTTGAAGTTCCGGACTCGTGGATTCTGGGATACGTACTATTCCTATTTGTGGGGTACACCGGAACTACTGAGCGAAGATCTGATCACCTTAATGTATGACCAAAACCGTAGGGTTGCTGCGCCCATGGCGCGCCAGCTGATTCCCGCAAATTTCTCGCCGGAACAAGGGGATACAAACCTTGGTGGCGTTGTCACGCCGACATTGGTGATTTGGGCCATGTCTGATCCCGTCTTGCCGCCGGGCCAATTAGGCGAGTTGACCAGTCGGATGACGCAAACGCCTTTGACGATAAAAGAATTGCCAGGGGTTGGGCATTTTCCGGCGCTTGAGTCGCCTGAGTTGATCATCCCGTTGATCGAAGAGTTTTTTGAGGACTGAGGAGCGTGAAGGTCACCTTTATCGGCACTGGAGATGCTTTTGGGTCAGGGGGAAGATTCAATACATGCATTATGGTCGAGACAGATAACCACCGAAGATTTTTGATCGACTACGGCGCGACGTCTCTAGTTGCCATGAAAAATCTCGGTATTGATTCCAATTCTATCGATGCAATTTTCATCACCCATCTGCATGGCGATCACTTTGGCGGCCTTCCATTTTTCTTGCTCGATGCGCAGTTCTCTAAGCGAAACACCCCATTGGTTTTGGTTGGGCCTGCAACATTCAAGCAACGGCTCCATGAGGCGCGTGAGGTACTCTTCTCCGGCTCATCAGAAACGCCTCCAAAATTCGATTTAGTAATTGATGAGTTTGCTGTCGAGGAACCTTACCGGTGGACGGATCTCACGATTACGCCCTATGAAGTTGATCACTTTTGCGGCGCGCCACCGCTTGCGGTTCGGATGGAACATGAAGGCAAAATAGTTGCCTACACTGGAGATACTCAGTGGACTGATACGCTTATTGAGGTGTGTGCCGATGCTGACCTCATGATTGCGGAAGCCTACTATTTCGAGAAAAAAATTAAATGGCATCTCGATTACTTATCGCTCATGGCGAACATTGATCGCATAAAGCCAAAGCGACTCGTTATCACGCATATGAGTGAGGATATGCTCGGCCGCGTCGATGAGGTCGGCTGCGATGTTGCTGAAGACGGTAAAGTTTTTGAAATTTAATAGCGTTTAAGTACTGCGTGTGAGGTCATGCCTAGATTCAAGCTCATTCCGGAAGTTCACCTTCTGCTTTGCAGAGAAGACACAATCCTGATGCTCCGCCGTTTTCAAACGGGTTACGAAGATGGCAAGTATAGTTTGGTTGCTGGGCATGTTGATGGGGGTGAAACGTTTAAAGAGGCCATGATTCGCGAAGCTCAAGAGGAAGCTGGTATCGAGCTAAGAGGGAGTGACCTCAGTCTGCTTCTCACGATGCATCGAAAAGCAGATGATGAGCGGTTGTCTCTGTTCTTTGGGGCAAGCAACTGGATGGGAGAGCCGCAAAACATGGAGCCGAATAAATGCGACGATATGTTGTGGTTCCCTGAAAATGAGCTGCCACCAAATACGGTCCCTTATATCGCTGCCGCTATTGAAGCGTGTCAGCAAGATCGACAATATTCTGAATTCGGGTGGTGAATTTAGGTTTCACTTTGTTCGACGTCGGCGACGGCGCGCGCTAACGCACAGAAGTCTGCGACGGATATTTGTTCTGGCCGGAGGGTCGGGTCGATGCCCGCGGTCGCACAGAGGCTTTGGGCATCCCCAAGTGTTTTGAGGCTTGAGCGCAGCATTTTGCGACGTTGACCAAAAGTTGCTGCTGTCACACGGGAGAGGGTGCTGGCATCTGCCTCTGCAACCGGGCGCTCTAAAGGCACCATATGGATGACCGTCGATTCCACTTTCGGTGGCGGGGTGAAGGCCTCGGGCGGCACGTCAAGGGCGCGCTTAGTTTCCCAACGCCAACCTGCGAAGACGGACAAACGGCCGAAGGTTTTGCTGCCTGGCCCGGCAACGATGCGGTCTGCGACTTCCTTTTGAATCATCGCGGTTATTGAGGTGAAGGCTTCAGGCTTAGAGAGCCATCGAACCAGAAGTTCAGTGCCGATGTTATAGGGAAGGTTAGCGATCACCCGCCTTGGGGCAGACCCAAGCGCGGACGCATCAATCCTCAGGGCGTCGCCCTGCATAACCTCGAGTTTCCCAGGCCATGCGTCTACGATCTCTGCTAATGGTGCAAGACAGCGCTCATCTTTTTCAATGGCGATCACTGTTGCGCCCGCATTCAGTAAGGACCGGGTGAGCCCGCCGGGGCCGGGTCCGATTTCTATCGTGGTTCCGTCTGTGATGTCGCCAGCGACCCGTGCTATGCGGGCAGTCAGGCCGAGATCCAACAGAAAGTGCTGCCCCAATCCTTTACGGGGCTGCAAATCGTGCGTGCGGATAACATCACGGAGGGGCGGTAGGTCTTTTGGAGGTCCGGCTGTCATGTTTGCGTTATGCCTGTATGCGTTTGGCGGCGATGTCGGCGGCCATTTTTATCGCGGCAACGAGACTGTCGCATCGCGCAGTGCCGGTTCCAGCCAGGTCTAACGCTGTGCCGTGGTCGGGAGACGTGCGAATAAATGGTAAGCCCAACGTTACGTTCACCCCGCCATAAAAATCCAAGGCCTTAAGCGGGATGAGGGCTTGGTCGTGATACATGCACAAAATCGCATCTGCGTTTGCGCGGGCATCGGTGTGAAATAACGTATCAGCTGGCAAGGGGCCAAAGGCTTCAATGCCTGAGGATTTTAGCGCGGCGATGGCGGGTGCGATGATCCGGCTTTCCTCGTCACCAAACTTTCCATCTTCGCCCGCGTGGGGGTTGAGGGCCGCGACCGCTAGGCGCGGCGAGCTAATGCCAAAGTCCTGCGTTAAAGCCTGCGCGGTGATCTCGCCGTAGCGGATGATAGCTTCAGTTGTTAGGGATGACGCCGCTTCTGCATGGGCAAGATGAATGGTGACCGGGACAACACGAAGCCCGTTCCGAACTTTTGCGCTGGCCAACATCATCACTGACTGCGCGTTCGGTCCGGCGAGGTATCCGAGATATTCAGTGTGGCCAGGAAATTCGAAGCCACCATCTTGCATGACTGATTTGTGGATGGGGTTGGTGACCATGGCACTCGCTTCGCCGCTCATGGCAAGCCGAACCGCTGTATCGATTGCCCCAATCACGGCCGCCACATTTTTTGTGTCGGGCTGCCCGGTACAGGTTGGTGCCGCTAAGGGTGGGTCGACCGGTAAGACGGGTAGTGCTTTCGGAAAATGCCCCAACGCTTGCTCTGGACTGGCGATGGTCTGGATGGAGCAATCTAACTTGAGATGTAGCGCGAGGGCGCCGAGCCGCCCGGGATCGTCTATGACAAAAAAAGGTGGCAGGTCGCGCCGGTGTTCTGTCCAGGCTTTGAGAATAATATCCCCACCAATCCCGGCAGGGTCCCCCATGGTGACCGCGACCGGGGCGACCGGCTTAGACATCAGAGACGGATATCGATCAGAGCTTGTCGGCGTAAGTCACGAAGACGTTGGCGTGAAACTGTATCGAGCTTTTCGCTTTCAAGACGGGAATAGACTTGGTTGGGAGAGGGCAAGCCGCTGTCTTCTTGTCGTGAGCAAACCATCGCAAACAGGCGAGCACCTGCAATGTCGACGGGCGCACTCACTTGCCCAACCGGAAGCGCCATCACTGAATCGCGAACGGCTTCAGGTAAGCCGCCGACACGAATAAGATCCACAGGGCCTGATCCCGGGCCACCGATCTCAGTTGCCCATTCATTCATTTGGTCACAGCTGAAAATTTGGGTCTGGATGGCATTGGTCAGTTGCGCCAGCCGATCCGGAGATAACGCTGTGCGGCCAACGGTCGACAAATAAATCTGGCTGAGTGTGACGCCTGCCATTAGGGGAGATGCCTCCGCCGTCGCTCGTTGATCCCGTACGACGAGGATTGTGTATCCGGATACGGTGCGAACGGGCTCAGAAACTTCTCCCGCTTTCAGGCGCACCATCGCCCGTTCCAGTTCTGCTTCCAGTTCACCGGCGTGAATCCAACCAAGGTCTCCGCCGACCGCAGCTGTGGGGCTTTGCGAAAACTGCTGGGCTAAGGCTTGAAAGGGCGTGCCACTTCTTGCGCGTTCTGCGAGCTGGCCGGCGAATTCGCGCACGTCAGCGTCGCGGGACCCGAGACCAATCGGTAAAAATATTTCAGCCACAAGGTATTCAGGCTTTCCTTGGTTGGCTGTCAGGCGATCAATAACGACCTGAACTTCTTCTTCAGAGACGGAGACATCGCGCGCCAGCACTTCTCTGACCACGCGTAACCAAACCACGTCGGCCTCGACCTGAGAATAGAACGTCCCGGAATCGATGCCTTGTTCGCTTAGCATCGACAGAAAGGAACCTGATGGCATGCCATTGTTCTGTTCAATGATTTGCACGGCGCCAAGGACTTCGGTTTCTTCCGTCTCGATCTCTTCGCGACGGGCTTCCTGAAGCTTCAGTTTTTCTTCAATGAGCGCGTTCATGACTTGTGGCAGCAGCCGTTGGCGTACCTCCACAGTGTCTTCGATGCCAGAGGTGATGAGGAACAGTTCTATCCGGGATTGGACGTCAAACAAGGTGATGACATCTTCGTTCACGACAGCTGCGATCCGCACCGCGTCTTGTTGTGCGACAGCTGGATTCGGGGCGCTCATCACCACCAGACCACAAAGGATCAGGAAATATTGGGTCGCATTAAAAAAGAAGCGGCTCATGCTCGTGTCCAAGCTCCTGGTCTTTTTCTTCGGACGGTCGTTTTTGGTGCGGCCCCGCTGAGCGCGCGTGAGGCGTACCATACTCATGTGTGCAGTTCCATTCCAGCCCGCAATGCAGCGGCAGAATCGCGTCTCAAGGGTGTTTTGAAAATGCCTTTGCCGTCCAGACTGTTCTAAATGGGCGTCCATGGTATACTGATGATCATGGCAACTCGACGGCACAGTCGCGGCATCATCCTTTTTTTGATGGCTGCATTTTTGATTTTTCCGCCTCTGACCAGCGTTTTGGCGGATGGTTTGGGGATTGATCTGGCCCACCATCATTGCGACTCCCACGGCCACGGCGCCGTTGCCCATGAGGTTGATGTGCCCGGTTCTGAAAACCACGGCGCTGCTCAAACCGACCCATTTCAGTGCGATCAATGCCACCTGGTCTTAGCGGCTGTCAGCTACGATATGGCGGTCGCCGGCCGTGCACGGGTGCCTCTGCCTGATCCCGATGTCGTTCGGGTCCTTTCGTCTGTGCGCACGCCACCCGCTTTTAAACCCCCCATCGCCTAGGTTTCCAGCAGTCGCTGGTTCTAGGAATGCTTGTCCCGGCTGAAGCTCAGCCCGGGCTGATATTTGATGGAATAGGGGTTTCCCCATGACGACGGTTATTTTTACCAACGCCGGATTCCGGGCGTTGTACGCGATGGCAACACTTCTTGCCTGTTTATCAGCTTCTGCGTCGACGGAGGCCCAATCCGTGCGGGCGCTGTCCGATGTTTTGACGGATGCTCTTCGCAATAGTTCTGATGCATCCCGGCTTGATCGGGATCTGAGCCTACGCCTTGCTGATGCGATTGAAATTGAGACGCGCTCGAATCCAGAAGTTGAGGTGATGGCTCGGTATTCTGACAAAGGAGAAGGCGCGGGCGTGGAATTTGAGGTTAGCCAACCC
Source organism: uncultured Rhodospirillaceae bacterium (assembly GCA_943787205.1). Lineage (GTDB taxonomy): Bacteria > Pseudomonadota > Alphaproteobacteria > Rhodospirillales > Rhodospirillaceae > WLXB01. The sequence continues at coordinate 14,117 of CALSLN010000008.1, read as the reverse complement.
CTGCGGTTTTCAGATTTTACGTTAAGGCCTCTCTATGCGGCCGCGATTCGGCAAACAGCTACAGTCGAGCAAGAAGCTGGTTTGTTCGATCTCGTGAATCGTGTCACGGAACTGTATATCGGACACTGGGCCGCGCAGAGCCGAGAGGCGATGGCTCGCAAGGCAGCAGACGATGCGACCGCGATTACGGAACGCATAGAAAAGATTCGCCGAGAACAAACCCTACCGACCGTTCAATTCAATGTTTTCGTTCCTGAAGCCTTGCGGCGGCGCGAAGAGGCAACCTTGCATGCAGCCGAACGGGCCGGGTTAGAAGCGCGCATCGCTTTTGAAACAGCAGGTGATGGACGTGCGTTCACGTCGATAGCGAGTGCACCATCGCCCTTGCCGCCGCTAGAGCGTATTTTGGCGTTTGCGGCACAAAAGGATTTTGGCGCGCGTTTGGCGCGGGCCCGCATCACGGTGAATGAGGCGCGGTTAAAGGTTGCTGAGAAAGACCGGATGCCCCTGATTTCACCGCGGGCCAGCTACGAAATTGACCCTGGTGGCGCTGACCGCGTTTGGGGTGTTGGCATCGCTGTCGAAATCCCGCTTTGGGATCGCAACGGTGCGGAGGTGTCTCGGGCTCAAGGTGCCCTGCGAGAAGCGCGGCAACATCTTGCCCAACTTAACGGCGGTGCACGAGAGGCCATGGTGGCCGGGTTGTATCGTCAGGTAGCTCTTCTTGATGCGAGGGCCGAGTCTTACAACAGGAAAATTGTCCCAGCGTATCGACAGACCTACCAAGATATTCGCGCCATGTATGACCAGGGTCAGACAGACCTTCTTGATCTCTGGCAGGTGCAGGCGTCCCTTTTGGACGCAGAGGAAGATGCAATTTCAACCGTGATCGATGCGCTGACCGCCCGCGTGTCCCTTGAGCGGGCAATTGGCGGCAAGATTGAGCAGGTGAATTAAATGAGCCAGATATCCTTCAAGCTATTCTTCGTCGCGGCGTTTTTCTCCCTGTCTTTTGCGGCGCTACCACTAACGTCCGCCGTGTTGGCGCAAGAACACGACGATCATGACCATGACCATGAACACGATGAACACGATGAGCATGAAGATCACGATGACCACGATGACCACGACCATGAAGAAGACGGCGGTGGGCCTCTGGTGCTGAGTGATGCACAGATGGCCAATCTCGGTATTGCAACTGTGATAGCAGAGATCAGGCCCTTGCAAGATACGGTCGAGCTCATCACGGCTGTTGAAGCGCTTCCGGAACGCCAAGCCCATGTCAGTCCGCGGTTTGATGGTCAGATTCGCGATGTCCGCGCCACCTTGGGTGATCGGGTTAAGGCCGGAGATCGACTGGTGGTGGTTGAGCCGATTATCGCGGGAGCTAGTACGTTGACGTTGTCCGCGCCCATATCGGGGGTGATTTCTACGCAATCTGCGAAGATTGGTCAGACGGTTGCAGCAACATCAGTATTGTTCGAGATCTCGGACCATTCTCGCATGCTGCTTCACGGCACTATGATGGAAAGTCCCGACATTACAAAAATTAGAGCTGGCCAAACGGCGACGGTGCGTCTTGATGCGCTGCCAGGGCTAGAGCTCGTTGCGGAAGTCGCGCGCGTCTATATGGAGCGGGAAGCGGGCACCGGTCTGTTTACCGTGCATGCAGAAGCTGACAATCTAGAAGGGCGTTTATACCCAGGCATGATGGGTACGATGTCAGTGGCTGTCGGCGGTGCGGTCCCAGGCATTGTTGTGCCGCGCCGGGCCGTTCTTGGTGGGCTCGGTAATCGTTTTGTATTCGTTCGTATTGGTGACGAATTTGAACGTCGGTCCGTTATCGAAGGCTTGGTTCTCGGCGCGGATACGGAAGTTCTAGAAGGCGTATTCCCAGGCGAAGATGTCGTGGTTCAGGGGCATTACCAGCTTCAATATTTGGGCGAAGGGTCAGCAGGGTTGCCGACAGACGCCCACGCCGGCCACAATCATTGAGGCGGGTTAGATGTTAGATTCATTAATATCGCTTTCCATACGTCATCGTCTTTTGGTGGTGGCCGTGATCGCCCTGAGTTTCGTCTATGGCGGTTTGGCTATGCAGAGCCTCCCCATTGACGTGCTCCCAGACCTTAATCGACCGACGGTGACAATTTTTACTGAGTCTGAGGGTTTGTCCCCAGAGGAAGTGGAAACCTTGGTGACGCGCCCCATAGAAGCATCCGTTTATGGCGCTAGCGGTGTGACGCGCGTCCGCTCCGCGTCGTCTATCGGCTTGTCGATCGTATGGGTTGAGTTTGATTGGGATATGGATATCTACGTTGCACGCCAAATCGTGTCTGAAAAGCTTAGCCAAGCGCGTGAGGCTATCTATGGTCGTGTCAATCCGGTGCTCGGACCGATTACGTCGATCATGGGGAACATTATGGCGATCGGTGTCACCGGTGGAGACTCGGTCGATCCCATGACACTGCGCACTTTGGCGGAATGGGATATCCGGCAGCGGCTTCTCGCGATTCCTGGAATTGCACAAATCACAGTCGTTGGTGGGGCGTTGCGGCAGTTTCAGGTCTTGATTGATCCACAGCGCCTGGTGTTTCACCGCGTGCCTTTGTCCGCCGTACTAGAAGCGCTCGATGAAACCAATTTGAACGCTACCGGAGGGTTTCTTCTTACTGATTACACCGAGGGTCTGATCAGAATTTTGGGGCGGGCACAAACGGCTGATGACATCGCCTCTACCGCTATCTCGCTGCCCGACCATCCGGACCGTCGTGTGACCATTGATCAGATTGCCACCGTTAAATTGGGTGGGCCGATGGCGCCTCGTGGCGATGCCTCTATTAACGCGGAGCCGGGTGTCATTCTTTCTGTCCAGAAGCAACCGGACGCAGACACGGTGTCGGTCGTCAGGGCAATTAAGACGGAACTCGCAGCAATACAACTGACCATGCCGGACGGTGTTGATTTGCATGACGATATTTTTAGCCAGAGCGAGTTCATAGAGACCGCGGTCTCTAACGTTGAGGAGGCCCTGCGCGACGGCGCTATTTTGGTTGCAGTGGTGCTTTTCTTATTCCTGCTCAACCTCCGCACCACGTTTATCACGTTGACGGCTATTCCCTTGTCGTTGGTGCTCACCCTGGTTGTATTCCAAGCCCTAGGGTTGTCGATTAACACTATGACTCTTGGCGGAATTGCTATTGCCATTGGACAGTTGGTCGATGATGCGATCGTTGGTGTGGAAAACGCGTATCGGAGATTGCGTCAGAACCGACTCAAGGGTGAGCCGAAAGACCCTATTGATGTGGTGCGTGATGCGACGCGTGAGGTGCGGGATCCAATCATCTTTGCGACGTTCATTGCCATACTGGTGTTCTTGCCCTTGTTCGCCCTGTCTGGGGTTGAGGGGCGGATTTTTACGCCTCTCGGTATTGCGTACGTCACATCAATTGCGGCGTCGCTGATCGTCTTCCTAACCGCCACCCCCGCACTCTGTGCTTATTTACTTCCGCGCATGAAACAGATGGAAAATGAGAAAGAAGGGCCCGTGGTGCGGGGCGTCAAATGGGTTCAAGCGGTCATTCTTTCGATTCTATTTCCCATACGCTTTGTCGTGTTCGGAGTTTTTGCCGGTCTGTTTTGTATGGGTGTGTGGCTGACAGCCGAATTTGGCCAGGCATTTCTTCCTGAATTCAATGAAGGTGCTTTGAATGTATCTACTGTGATGGCGCCAGGCACAGCATTGGCAGAGTCGAACCGGATCGCGACGACGGCTGAGCGGCTTGTCCTGGAAGTACCAGAAGTTATCAAAGTTGGACGCCGATCTGGACGAGCCGAAAATGACGAGCATGCGGAAAGTATCAATGTCTCCGAGCTAGAGTTTTTTCTACAGCCTTCGGAGCGGCCGCGCGCCGACGTCATCGATGATATCCGAGATCGTGTTGAGCAAATCCCTGGCGTCTTGACCAATATCGGTCAGCCCTTGTCTCACCGCATTGATCACGCTCTCTCTGGTGTGCGCGCGCAAATTGCCATCAAGATTTTCGGTGATGATATGGCTGAACTTCGCCGCCTGGCGCGGTTGGTCGAGGGTGAGGTCGAAGGGATAGAGGGCATCGTTGATCTCAGTGTTGAACAACAAGTGCTCACCAGTCAGCTGCACATCCGTGTTGACCGGGAGCAAATTCTCAACCGCGGACTCACGGTCGCGGATGTCGCCGAGTATACGGAGCTCGCTCTTAATGGTCGCGTGATGGGGCAGATCATCGACGGGATCCGAACTTATGATCTCATCGCAAGGTTTGATGATGAAACGCGAGAGTCCCCAACGTCGATTAGTAAGTTGCCGATTGAGATTGCTGAAGGAGGGTATGTCCCGCTCGAGTTGCTTGCATCCATTGACGAAGCTTTGGGCGCTAATGTGATTAACCGCGAAAACAGCCAACGACGGATTATTGTCCAAGCCAATGTGTCCGAGCGCGACCTGGTGAGTGTGGTTCAAGATATTCAACGTCGCATCGATGCGGACATAGAGTTTCCCCCAGGATATTTTGTTGTCTATGGCGGAGAGTACGAAAGTCAGACGGCGGCTCTGAATGCGATTGTTCTTCTCGCTGGCCTGGCGTTCTTGGGCATGTTTCTGGTTCTCTATGCGCACCTGGGGAGCATTAACTTTGCGACTCAAGTGATGTTGTCGGTACCGCTAGCCTTTTTGGGTGCGGTGATCGGCGTGTGGGCGACGGGTGGCGTGCTGTCTATTGCCACCGTGATTGGTTTTATAACGCTAACGGGTATTGCTGCTCGCAATGGCATTCTTATGATCAATCACTATCTCTATCTGATGCGAGAAGAGGGCGAGGCCTTCAGTACTGCGATGATCACGCGTGGGACCCAAGAGAGAATTATCCCGGTTCTGATGACGGCGCTGACGGCCATTCTGGCTTTGGTTCCGATTCTATTGACGCCAGATGAACCTGGTCGAGAGATTCTTTATCCAGTTGCCGTCGTTATTTTCTCCGGCTTAATTTCATCAACACTGTTGGATCTCACATTGAGACCTCTTGTCTTCTGGACCTTTGGCCGCAGCGCTGCTGCGGACAAAGTATTTAACGCTCTTCGTATGCAACCTGCCGAGTAAAAGGACTAAAAGAATGACAAAGTTAATTCTCATACTATGCGCCACCCTTGGACTCACTGTTTCGGTAGCCGCGCAATCAAATCACAGCCATGGCCACTCGGTTGATTTTGGCTCGCTTGAAGATGGTTGGTTAGCTTTGGAGACCGTATCGGCAGAAATTCACACTGCTGTAGAAACCGGCAATATGGCCGCGTTACATGATCTGTCCGGAAAGCTTCATTCGGTCGCAGATGGCCTCGCAAGTCATGACGATGATGTTCCTCAGGTGAATCAATTGCGGTTCACCTCCAGCATCAACCAGGTGCGCAGTCTCAGTGATCGCTTCCATGCGGCGCATGAAAGCAATGATGTTGCAGCCGCTCAACGGTTGGTGCCGCAACTCAATGGTATGGTGCAGCTCCTTATGATGAGTGCTGAATAAAACTAAACGCCTGCTGTAGCGTGTTGTGTGATGGATAGGGTTTTGGTCGTGATGGGGCGTCAATGAATGGCTGTTGCAATGACGACGACGTCGCTTTTGATGGTACGTCCGTAGCGTATCGCAATGCGTTGATCGCCGTTATCGTGATCAATGCTGGTATGTTTGCCGTTGAGGCTGTCGCCGGATTTTCTGCCATGTCGCAGGCCTTGAAAGCAGATGCTCTGGATTTTCTCGGCGATTCCGTGACGTACACTTTAAGTCTTTGGGCTGTCTCCAAGTCCCCGGCCATCCGTGCAAGGGCGGCTTTGTTCAAGGGGGTGAGTTTGGGCGTGATGGGGATCGCTGTCATCGGTATGACGGTCTATCGAGTGATTATTCAGGGGCAACCCGACGGCGAGACTATGGGGCTTATCGGCGGTATCGCTTTGCTTGCCAATGTGGTCAGTGCGTTGATCTTGTTGCGGTTCCGCAATGGCGACGCCAATGTCCGTTCTGTATGGCTTTGCACGAGAAACGACGCGATTGGCAATGTTGCTGTGATTTGTGCCGCAGTTCTGGTGGTGTGGGCAAGCTCGCCTTGGCCTGACTTAGTGGTGGCGGCCGCTATGGGAGCTTTGTTTTTTCAGTCATCCATTGGCATCGTAAAGCAGGCGAGGGCCGAGCTGGCTCAGCTCAATCAGAGTAGCGCTTAGGTCATTTTTTACTGATCGACACCGACGCTGGATGAGAGTCTGACTTCACCGATGGTTTTAAGGGTGAAGCGAAGGATGACGGAGAACCCGCTCTGGAAGTCACGGTCTTCCGTATTGTCATCGGCAATATCTAAGCCAAAGACAAAGCACTCATCTTCATACTCGATCCCGATAGAGGATCGAATAGAGCCACCGCCAACGCCAAGGTCTTCGCGATGAGAACCGGTGAGGGACCAATGCTTGGAAATGCGTGTATCAAAGAAGGCGTATAGTTCTTCTCTGTCGCCAAACTCCGGCGTCGCGGGATCGCTTGGCTTAATGAAAATGTAGTTGGCCCCGAGGCGGAACATGGGGTTCCCGATCGAGGCGCTGAACTCGCTACGTTCTGTGCTGAAGTCAGATTGATCGAGGCGGAATCGGTACGATAGGTCTAGGTACGACGTTGGCCGAACTGTTACGTGTCCGACGTAGTCAGAGAAATGCCCATCGAGTCCAGAGTTCAACGCAAACGTTGTATCTTTTTTGAAGCGGTAGCTTTGACCGACCATAACGTCGACTGATTTGCCGGAGTTTCCATAGGCGGACCAACGCAGGCCGTAATTGACGCGTGCGCCGCCTTCAACACGGTCGTATCCAGAGAACCGTTGCTCAGCGAAGAGGTTGGTGTCGTCGAATTCGAAGTCACGACTGTCTTCGTTGGGGATGTTCGAAGGGTTACTGCCATTCGGGCTGATGATGCCTTGGACAATCGGCTCCAATTGCTGGGTGAGTACGGATCCGGTTCTGACCACAGGATAACGCCACTCCATCGACACCTGCGGAATGGCGCGTCCCTCGAAACCTGTGAAGCTCGTATTGTTTGTCGGATCAATCACGTCCCGAACATAGTATCCGTCGCCGCGCAACGTAGCGCGTAGCGTGTACATGCTGCCCCCTTGGCTGATGTGGGGGACATGCCAGCCGATGGTTGTCGATAGGCGAGTCTGGTCGCTACCGTCTTCGCGGTACAGGGCTAGCGCACTGGCATCGGCGGTGAAGTAGCCGCCGCCGCGCACTGGCTTTCCGACGAAGCTATAATCGATCAATGGAGCAACAAGCGGTGTCGACCCTGTGGCCACTGTCCGGCGTTGCCGTTGGAAGTGATAGGCGTTGGCCGAGAAGTAGGATTGCGTCCCGAAGCGCTCGACAAAGGCATTGGTCGTTAGCCATGTCGGTGCGTCAAAATCATAACGGCGGAGGTACGTGTCATCTGACGCGAGGTAAACGTCGGCACCGGTCCGCCATCTCTCATCGATATCCCATCGCGCCCGGGCTCTAACATGGCCACGAAAATCTTTGGGGTTGTCGTCATCATCTACAACGAGGCTGCCGAATAAGCTTAACTCACCTTCTCGAAAGAGTTGCCGATACTCCCCGATGGCGCCGCGGCCTGCAGACGACGTGTAGAGAGGGGTGAGGGTAGCGTCCTTGTCGGGCGCTATGTTCCAGTAATAGGGTTGCGCATAGGAGAAGCCGAGGTTGCTGCCGCCACCAATCGCGGGGGCTAGCAAGCCTGACTGGCGGTCGGCCGTTGGATCAGGGTGCGCAAGGTAAGGTGTGTAAAATACTGGTAAGCCCAACACCTCAACCCAGGCATCGTTATAGGTCATCAACTTATTGTCTTGATCGTGGATAACCTTACGGGCTTTGATTTGCCATACGGGGTCACCGTCACAGTTGAGATCACAAGCGGTGTACACGGCGCGACGAAGCTCGTTGATATTGCCGTCGCGTCGGCGAATGAGGCGAGCCGCCATGCGAGATTTGTCAGCGAGTAAAACTTGCACTTCGCGTGCGAAGCCGGCTTTTAATTCACCATCGATCTCCGCCGTATCGAAAAAGAGAACGCTGCCGTTGCTATCCACGAGCGTCACGTTGCCAGAGGCCGCCACGACATCTGTGTCTTGGTTGTACACGACCTGGTCTGCTATCAGGATTCTACCGTCGCGCTCAATCTCAACATTTCCGATGGCTGTGACCGTGTTTGAGTTTTCATCAAACCGCATCTCGTCGGCCAGGATTAGGGTTTGCTCTTCATTCTCTTGGGCCAGGGCGAGTGGCGCATATAGAAGAGCAGCGAGCAGCGTTCCGGCTAGAGCGGCCAGCATGGGAAATGTGCGCTGGGCGCGGGGGAGTGTCGAACCGGTTTTAAACATCATGGGTACGCTTAGACGGAACCGGGGTGTGGACGCAATGAAAAGGGTAATAAGGCTTGATAGGCTTTCCCAGTCAGAACGAATAAGCCAAGGCCTAATGGCACAAAGGCTACGAGGTAAACGAGAGGTACAAAGAGCAGATTCTTTGAGGCTAAGCTAGCTGCACCTAAGCCAGCAGCCTCAATTATGACAACACATAAGATAGCAATACTGATCCGTTTGGCCTGACCATGTCGATTGAAAGTGCCTGTTAGGATAAAGGCGAGAGCCACAGCAGACAGTGATAAATTCCATAAGGGGTTGGTCAATCGCTGATGTCCTTCAACGCGCATACGCCGGATGTTGCGCGGCTTTATACCGTCCTCTTCGCTCAGTGTGAATAATTCAACGGTTGAACGCTCCCTGTTGTCGGTAAAGCGGGCGTCGCCAGTTGCCTCGATCAGGCCCAGGTCGACGGTATAGCTGTCGAAGTAGAGGAGTGTGAGGTCTCCCTCGCCGCGGGTTAATTCTTGGCGGCTCCCTTTTGATAGAATAACGCGGGGTCCATCTGGCCCTGACACAACGGAACCGTTCTCTGCCATCATGGTGATGCTTTTGATTTCGTCGCGCTTGTCATGCACCAACAGCCCCCGCAAATCCCCTTCAGGGCCTCGTTCACGGACGTAGATCGTTAACCCTTTGCCGACCTGGTTAAACGTCCCTTCACGCAGCATGACCTGTGACACATCACTGCGCACGGACCATTGTAGCTCCTTGAACGCGCGGACAGACATTGGCCCGTAATACAAGGTAAGGGCGTAGGCCGTGGCTGTTGCCAGGACGGCTACGACGACGGCTGGAAAAGCCAAGCCCCACTGACTAATCCCTGCCGCTTGCGCGACCACTAATTCACGGTCGACGGTCATTTTGTTGTAGATGAACAGGACCACAAGAAAGAGCGAAATCGGCAGAATGATGACCATGACGTTGGGCAGCAGGAGGAGCGTTAGCTCCAGCCATGTTCCAATCGAAAGGCCTTTGTTAATGATCATCTCGATATATCCGAGTGACTGGGTGAGCCACAGGATATAGGCGAGCACGCCAGATACGATCAGGGTGCCGACAATCAGATGCCGTAAGATGTAGCGGTTTAGGCCGGTCATAGTGCGTTAAGTATACGGGGCATGGCGGTGTGGGCAAACACTCGAGGTCAGGTTTATATGTGATAGTCCAAGGGCTTATCAGGTGTTGTCGCCCTCGAGGGTGGCGTTTTTAGGGCAATATCCCTAGAGTTCGCCTCATGTTTTTACTGGGATTACAGATGCCGAAGCGCATCACGGGCAAAATAGTAGGATTGGCAGCAATAATGGCTGTCACCGTCACGTATCCTAGTCACGCGGAAGACAGTGGGTGCGCGCGCGTGACAGATGTTGACGCGTTTATTATCCGAGATTTGCAGAGTCGGCTCATGGTCGCTGGTTTGGCCTGTGGTCAGCGCGCAGCTTACAACAGCTTTGTCGCCCTTCATGAAACTGAGCTCGGCCGAGCCGGCGGAAGACTAAAAGAGTATTTTCGTAAGCATTCGGGAGGTCAGCGTGCCCTCGATACACACGTGACTAGATCCGCTAACGCGGCGTCGATGCGTTTGAGTGAAAACAGAGATGTTTACTGCGCGCGGACTGCGGAATTATTCCGTGATTTGCTCGGCGAGTCCAAGACGGCAATCGTGAATGTGGCGCGGGGTGTTCCCTTAAGGTCCGTCGAGAAGCCGACAGCCTGTATGGCAAAGGCGCCGACTGATGTCGACGCCTCTAACCAAACCAATTGAGTTGAGCCTCTAAAAAGGCTCGTAGATTTTACTATTCGATAATGATTTCGACGCGCCGGTTTTGCGGCTCGCGAACGCCATCATTGGTATTGACCAGGTTGTCTTCCTCGCCTTTCCACATGATCGCGATTTCGTCAGCAGGAATTCCCAACTTCAAGAGTTCAGCTTTAACAGCCTGGGCGCGACGTTCTGAAAGACCCAGGTTGTAACCAACGGAGCCCGAGCGGTCGGCGTGACCCGTGGCAGTGATGCGCACAGCGCCTTCACGATCAGCGTAGGCTTGCGCATCACTTACGATGCTTTGTGCCGTCGCCGTTAGGTTGGACTTGTCCCAATTGAAAAAGACGATGAATTTTTCAGGCCCTCTTGGTGCCGCGACCGGAGCTGGTGCAGGCGGTGGAGGTGTCGGTTTTGCCATCACTGGAGCTGGTTCTGGCGTTGGCTCCCAAAGGTTAAAGCGAAGCCCAACCATAATATTATGTGACTGTGGAGTGTAGCGGTCAGCGGATGTGCCGCCAGTCGGCAGTGTGTCAAAGCGCATTTTGCCAGACTGGACATAACGATAATCAAAGGTGAGATCTAATTTCTCTGTCAGCGGCGTTGCAAAGCCTGCGATTGCTTGCAAAGTGAGCTTTGTGTTTGAACCGGCATAGGTGGCCGTCCCGACGCCAGTGACTCTTTCCCATTTGGTTTTACCAAGCCCGGCCCCAAAGCCGAAGTAGGGCGTGATTGTAGTCCCGGTCTCGATGTCCCAGAGAATATTGCCGAGTGCGGTCAGTTGATTCTGGCTGCCGATGGCGTTTGGACCGGCGAGGTCGCTAATCCCAGCGCGGCGGTAACCAAGTTCAAGCTCGGTAGGCATCATGCCTTCGAAATCGTAACCAAAGGTGCCGATCACCACGCCGCCATCGTCAAACTCAATCTATGATGACGTTGCGCCATTAAAGACGGTGCGATCATTCGGCTGATGACAGTCTACAGGCCCGAGTCGTGGCGTACAAATATATGATGCAGGGTGTACTCTAATCAGCTTGAACTGTCATACGCCCTTTCACCGCTAAGGAAACGAAATGCACAGCAAAAGGTTCCATCTCGCCTTATTTTTTTACGGAATAGTGGCATTAATCACGCAAAACGTGGCTGCTCAGGGGGGTGCCGGTGCCGACCCTGATCCTACAAGTGTCATGTCGCGCATGACATTGGTGGTTAAAGGCGCGGACAAGGCCAAACGCTTTTATACCTATGCGTTAGGTTACGACGTGCTGGCGGATCGAGTCATCGATCGTGAGATCGTCAAAATTCAGATGGGTGTTGCGATGGACCAAACCCTTCGTTTTGTCATTTTAAAGAGCAGTCACGAGATTTTAGGTAAAAAACGAGACGGGGCAGGCCTTGGGCTTATTCAAATTGGTAATCCTGCGCCACCCATTATGAACCGGCCTAACGATGCGGATTTAGCCTCTGGCGAAGCCATGATGGCGGTGCGAACATCTGACATTGAAACGGTGTATGCACGGCTAAAGGAACTTGATGCAAAATTTTTGCTGCATCCCATGAAGTCACCGGATGGCACCCAAACCGAATTGGTTGTGCATGACCCTGACGGCGTCCGCATTCATGTGGTTGAACGGCCAGATACTACATTCGATTAGTGTTTAGCCAACAACCTTGCCAGGGTTCATGGTGCGCTTCGGGTCTAGAGCCGCTTTTAGGGTTTTCATGAGATCCAACTCTACGGGGTCTTTGTAGTGCTCCATCTCTTCGACTTTGAGTAGGCCGATCCCGTGTTCTGCTGAGATTGAGCCGTTCATTTCCATAACCAAGTCATGGACGATGCGATTCATCGTTTCCCATTCAGCCAGATAAGTTTCTTTGTCCATCTCTTCGGGTTGGCTGACGTTGAAGTGGACGTTGCCATCTCCCACGTGACCGAATGGGCAAGGACGAACGCCTGGGTAGACGTCTTGCACCAACGCTATGCCACGGGTGATAAATTCTGGGACAAGCGAGACCGGCACGGAGACATCGTGCTTAATGCTGCCGCCTTCAAACTTCTGCGCTTCTGGAAGAGATTCTCTGATGCGCCAGAGGTTTTCCGCTTGGGCTTGGCTTTCTGCAATCACTGCGTCGACAATGATGCCATCTTCAAACGCGGCCTCAAGCAACCCTTCGAACCCTGCGCGAAGGTCTGAGTTGGGGCGAGAGGTCGAAAATTCGATAAGGGTATACCAATCGTGGGGTTCACTGAGCGGGTCGGAAATCCCATCCATATGACGTGCGCAAATTTCCAAACCAAATCGTGGCACCAATTCAAATGCCGTGACTGCATCACCAGATAATGCGCGTGCGCGATTCAGTAAGCGGGTGACGTCGTCCAACGAACTCAGTGCGCAGAAGGCGGTTTCCGTTTCTCTCGGTTTCGGGAAAAGTTTCAAGACCGCCGCTGTGATAATGCCCAGCGTCCCTTCTGATCCTACGAACAATTGTTTAAGGGCGTATCCCGTGTTGTCTTTGCCGAGGGCGCGGAGACCGCTCCATATGCGGCCATCAGGAAGCACGACCTCCAAACCAAGAACAAGGTCTCGTGTATTGCCATAGCGCAGGACGTTAATGCCGCCAGCGTTGGTCGCCAGGTTCCCACCGATTTGGCAGCTGCCTTCGGCACCGAGGCTGAGTGGAAAAAGGCAATCGACGTCATCGGCCTTGTTTTGGATTTCTGCGAGGATGCAGCCGGCTTCAACGGTCATCGTGAAGTTTGTTGCGTCGACATCTCTCACTGTGTTCATGCGTCCAAGGGCGAGAATAATCTCAGACCCGTTTTCCGCAGGCACGCCGCCACCGCAAAGTCCTGTGTTTCCACCTTGAGGAACAATTCCAATACCGGCAGCCGCGCAAAGCTTAACAATAGCTGCGACTTCTGCCGTGGATCCGGGCCGAACCACCAAACTGGTTGCGCCGTGGTAGAGACCGCGCTCCTCTTCCAGGTACGGCGCAATGTCTGAGGCCTCGGTTAGGCAGGCGCCGTTACCGACGATTTCAATGATGGTGTCGAGAAATGTTTGGTCCAGGGGCACGGCGCAACGCTTCTTCTTGTGAGTGAAAAACCTGAGATGGTTGTTGTGCGTTATTCTTAGCGACCTCTAGCGGCTCGCCGCAAGCGATCATTAATCGCGCGCCCAATACCCTCGTTGGGAATCGGCGCAACAGCAAGCCCCGTGTATCGAGCAGGATCGTCCAATTGTCTCAGGGCCCGGAAAAGGTTGGTCGCCGCTTCAGTGAGGTCACCCGCCGGGCTGAGGTCAAATGTTGCGCCCTCGGCGTTTCCAAACGTTAATAATGCTTCGCCCTCTCGTGCCACGTCAGCATTCAACCGAACCGGCAAACTGGGTGCATAATGTTTATCCAGTTGCCCAGGGGACAGCACAGCACCGTTTTGTTCGCCGTGATCTTCAACGTCACCAATCAGTGTCTTCAATGCACCGGCTGATATAACGCCTGGGCGCAATATACGGGCTGTGTCGGTAGTCAAATCGAGAACTGTGGATTCTAATCCTGCCCTGCAGGGGCCGCCATCTAGGATGATATCGAGGTTTGAGCCGAAATCAGAGTCGACATGCTCCGCCGTTGTTGGGCTGACGTGGCCAGATAGGTTGGCGCTCGGGGCAGCCAAGGGGCGTGCTACGGCATTCAACAAGGCTGCCGCGACGGGGTGGTCGGGCTGGCGGACGGCGATTGTATTTAAGTTTGCGCTGACCTGAGTTGAAATCGCGCTGTCTGGCCGTCTTGGCAAAACAAGCGTCAAAGGGCCGGGCCAGAACGTGCGTGTCAGAGCGTCAACGCGATCATCCAATTGTACAAGATCACT